>NZ_AP028127.1:30000-1230000 GCF_037076425.1 Turicibacter faecis
AGTACCTGGAGGAAAAGAAAGAAACATCGATTCCCCAAGTAGCGGCGAGCGAACAGGGAGGAGCCCAAACCGGAGTAATCCGGGGTAGAAGGACCTTCAGAAATGACTGAACATGATAGCCGAATGGTCTGGGAAGGCCAACCGGAGGGGGTGAGAGTCCCGTAGGTGAAATTGTGTGAAGCAGGGAAGGGATCCTGAGTACGGCGGGACACGAGAAATCCCGTCGGAAGCAACGAGGACCATCTCGTAAGGCTAAATACTACCTAGTGACCGATAGTGAACCAGTACCGTGAGGGAAAGGTGAAAAGAACCCCGGAAGGGGAGTGAAAGAGAACCTGAAACCGTGTGCCTACAACTAGTCAGAGCCCGTTAAAGGGTGATGGCGTGCCTTTTGTAGAATGAACCGGCGAGTTACGATATCGTGCAAGGTTAAGTTGAAGAGACGGAGCCGAAGCGAAAGCGAGTCTGAATAGGGCGAGGAGTACGATGTTGTAGACCCGAAACCGTGTGAGCTAGCCATGAGCAGGCTGAAGGTCAGGTAACACTGACTGGAGGGCCGAACCAGGGCACGTTGAAAAGTGCTTGGATGACTTGTGGCTAGGGGTGAAATTCCAATCGAACACGGATATAGCTGGTTCTCTCCGAAATAGCTTTAGGGCTAGCCTCGATAAGAGTCTACTGGAGGTAGAGCACTGAATGGGTGACTGCCCCCACCTCGGGGTACTGATCTCAATCAAACTCCGAATGCCAGATAGATATGATCGGGAGTCAGACTGTGGGTGATAAGGTCCATGGTCAAAAGGGAAAGAGCCCAGACCGCCAGCTGAAGCCCCCAAGTGTCCGTTAAGTGGAAAAGGATGTGGAGATGCACAGACAACTAGGAGGTTGGCTTAGAAGCAGCCATCCTTTAAAGAGTGCGTAATAGCTCACTAGTCGAGTGACTCTGCGCCGAAAATGTACCGGGGCTAAACGGACCGCCGAAGCTGCGGATTGACACGAAGTGTCAGTGGTAGGAGAGCGTTCTAACAGCGGAGAAGCAGTACCGGAAGGAGCTGTGGAGCGGTTAGAAGTGAGAATGCCGGTGTGAGTAGCGAAAGATAGGTGAGAATCCTATCCATCGAAAGCCTAAGGTTTCCAGGGGAAGGCTCGTCCGCCCTGGGTAAGTCGGGACCTAAGGTGAGGCCGAAAGGCGTAGCCGATGGACAACAGGTAGAGATTCCTGTACCACTTAATAAACTGAAGGAGTGACGGAGAAGGCTAAGTTGAGCGTGTGAATGGATTCACGTGTAAGCAGTGAGGTGGTCATGTAGGCAAATCCGCATGGCGAAACATTGAGCTGTGATGCCGAAAGCCCGCAAGGGTGAAGTCAGCTGATGTCACGCTTCCAAGAAAAGCTTCTAGGGATAATTTATTAGGTGCCCGTACCGATAACCGACACAGGTAGGCGAGGAGAGAATCCTAAGATGAGCGAGAGAACTCTTGTTAAGGAACTCGGCAAAATGACCCCGTAACT
Source organism: Turicibacter faecis (assembly GCF_037076425.1). Taxonomy (NCBI): domain Bacteria; kingdom Bacillati; phylum Bacillota; class Erysipelotrichia; order Erysipelotrichales; family Turicibacteraceae; genus Turicibacter; species Turicibacter faecis. The sequence goes on from NZ_AP028127.1 coordinate 31,514, forward strand.
TCGGGAGAAGGGGTGCTTGTGAAAGCAAGCCGCAGTGAAAAGGCCCAGGCGACTGTTTATCAAAAACACAGGTCTCTGCTAAACCGCAAGGTGATGTATAGGGGCTGACGCCTGCCCGGTGCTGGAAGGTTAAGAGGAGAGGTTAGCGCAAGCGAAGCTTTGAATTGAAGCCCCAGTAAACGGTGGCCGTAACTATAACGGTCCTAAGGTAGCGAAATTCCTTGTCGGGTAAGTTCCGACCCGCACGAAAGGCGTAACGATCTGGGCGCTGTCTCAACAAGAGACTCGGTGAAATCATAGTACCTGTGAAGATGCAGGTTACCCGCGACAGGACGGAAAGACCCCGTGGAGCTTTACTGTAGCTTGATATTGAGCACTGGTGACACATGTACAGGATAGGTAGGAGACGAAGAGACCAGGACGCCAGTCTTGGAGGAGTCGCTGTTGGGATACTACCCTTGTGTTACTGGGGTTCTAACCCGTGGCCATGAGCTGGTCAGGGGACAGTGTCAGGTGGGCAGTTTGACTGGGGCGGTCGCCTCCCAAAGAGTAACGGAGGCGCCCAAAGGTTCCCTCAGAATGGTTGGAAATCATTCGAAGAGTGTAAAGGCAGAAGGGAGCTTGACTGCGAGACCAACAAGTCGAGCAGGGACGAAAGTCGGGCTTAGTGATCCGGCGGTACCGAATGGAAGGGCCGTCGCTCAACGGATAAAAGCTACCCCGGGGATAACAGGCTGATCTCCCCCAAGAGTTCACATCGACGGGGAGGTTTGGCACCTCGATGTCGGCTCATCGCATCCTGGGGCTGTAGTCGGTCCCAAGGGTTGGGCTGTTCGCCCATTAAAGCGGTACGCGAGCTGGGTTCAGAACGTCGTGAGACAGTTCGGTCCCTATCCGTCGTGGGCGTAGGAAATTTGAGAGGAGCTGTCCTTAGTACGAGAGGACCGGGATGGACACACCGCTGGTGTACCAGTTGTTCTGCCAGGAGCATAGCTGGGTAGCTACGTGTGGAAGGGATAAACGCTGAAAGCATCTAAGCGTGAAGCCCCCCTCAAGATGAGATTTCCCATTCGAAAGAAGTAAGATCCCTTGAAGACGACGAGGTAGATAGGTCAGGAGTGGAAGTTTGGTGACAGATGAAGCGGACTGATACTAATCGATCGAGGACTTAACTAAATAGGAAAGGCAAAAACGAGCGATTATCACAGGCAGAAAGTGAAAAGAACTGAGGAATCACGAAGGTGATGAACAGTTATTGAACTTTACCACTGTGATGCGAGAGTTGCCGGACAAGAAGAAGTAAGCAGAAGATATCTAGTTTTGTGAGATTGATAAGATCTGACAGAAGGTCTAGTGATAAGGGCAAGGAGGGCACACCTGTTCCCATACCGAACACAGAAGTTAAGCTCCTTAGCGCCGAGGGTAGTACGCAAGTGCGAGAGTAGGACGTCGCTAGGCCATAAATAAAGAAAAGTACAAGTGAGCGATTATCTTCGAATAAAACTTAGCGAACACAGAAATGGCTGAAAGCCATGAGAGTGTGCGTAAGTTTATAGAGAAGATGCAAACGGTACTAGACAAAAAATGCGGGTGTAGTTTAATGGTAGAACTTCAGCCTTCCAAGCTGACTGTGAGAGTTCGATTCTCTTCACCCGCTCCAAATAGCCAATCAACATCCTTCGGGATGTTTTTTTTTAATCTTATATTAATGGACTAACCTTTATTAGGTTAGTTTTTTTATATTACAAAAACTCTAAATATGTGAAAAAATGTGCTTTTTTAAATGTTATATGATATTATTGTGGTAATAATGATATAGGAGGATGGCTATGGGACTTTCATTAGGATTAGATTTAGGAATAGGTTCGGTTGGATACGGGCTTATTGATACCGAGGATGGAACTATTTTAGAAGCTGGTGTGCGACTTTTTTCTTCTGTTAATCCAGAGAATAATCAAACGCGTCGGGGTTCAAGACAGGCACGACGTCTTAATCGTCGGAAGGTTCATCGATTAACGCGTATTGCGCATTTGTTAGAAGAGAGCGGATTTTTCCGTGGTGATGTTATGGCACTGACGCCGTATCATTTAAGAGTTAAAGGATTAAGTGAGAAGCTAAGTCGTGAGGAGTTGTACGCTGCTTTATATAACTTGGCTAAACATCGTGGAATTTCCTATTTAGAGGATGTTGAGCTAGATGAGGCGGATGGAAGTTCGTTAAGTCATAACGTTGAGTTGTTGAAGGAGTACTATCCATGCCAAATTCAAATGGCTCGATATGAGACGTATGGTCAAATTCGAGGGATTATTGAAACTTTTACTAAGGAGGGTGAACCCGAGTTATTAGTTAATATTTTCCCTACCTCAGCTTATGAAAAGGAAGCGCGAGCGATTCTTTCGAAACAAGGTGAATTTTATCCGGAAATTGATACAAAATTTGTTGAATCGTATATAAAAATTTTAACAGATAAACGCCTTTATTATGTCGGACCTGGAAATGAGAAGTCACGTACCGATTATGGAATTTATCGTGAAAATGGAGAAACACTAGATAACCTATTCGATATTTTAATTGGAAAGTGTACAGTGTATCCTGATGAACGTCGTGCAGCAAAATTTTCTTATACAGCTCAGTTATTTGATTTTCTCAATGACATGAACAACTTGTCTATTGCTGGTGAAAAGTTAACAGAGGATCAAAAACGCAGTATTTATCAGCAAATCATGTCTTCTAAAACGGTTAATATGATGAAGATTATCATGAAGGTGACAGGGTGTATTAAGGAAGATATTAAAGGATTTAGGGTCGATAATAAAGATAAACCAGAATTTCATACTTTTGAAGCTTATCGAAAGTTTAGAAATAAGATGAAAGAGGTCAATGTTGATATTACCACCTGGAGTGATGCTGACTTTGATGAACTCGCTGTCCAGCTAACGTTGAGTACAGAATATAAACAAATTGTTGAGCAAGTGAAGAAGTTAAATCTGTTATTAAGTGATGAGGCTATCGATGCGATTGCCGATTTTAGAAAGAAGAATGGGACGCTATTCTCTAAATGGCATAGTTTATCGTTAAAAGCGATGCATGAAATTATGGATGATCTATGGTCAACTCATAAGAATCAAATGCAGTTATACACTGAGTTGGGTGTGTTTAAATCGAATAAGGATCTCTATAAGGGACTGAAATATATTAAGAAAGAGATGTTGCTCGAAGAGATTTACAATCCAGTTGTTCGGAGTTCGATTAGTGAAAGTATTAAGGTCATCAATATGATGCTAAAAAAATATGGAGCGTTAGATAAAATTGTTCTTGAGATGCCACGAGATGCTAATGAAAAGGAAGAAAAGAAACGGTTAGATCAAGCGAAAAAGGATAATAAGACCCACAAAGATACCGCAATTAAAGTGGCCCAAGAGGAATATGGTTTTAGCGAAGAGGCTTATCGTCATCATCAAGATTTAAATACGAAGCTGCGTTTATGGTATGAGCAAGGAAAGTGTTGCCTCTATAGTGGAAAAACGATTAAAGTGATGGATTTAATTATGAATCCGAACCAGTTTGATATTGACCATATTATTCCTAAGTCTATTTCCTTTGACGATAGCTTAAATAATAAGGTGTTATGTTATGCGAGTGAAAATCGTTGGAAAGGGAATCAAACGCCATTCCGTTATTTTAAACGAAAACAAAATTCGCAGTGGAATTATGACAAGTATAAAAGCCAAATTGTTAAATTGTACAATGATGGAAAAGGGAAGTTGACTCGGGCTAAAATGGATTTATTATTATTCGAGGAGGATATTAATAAGTACGAAGTGCGCCGACAGTTTATTAATCGTAACCTGGTAGATACACGTTATGCTTCACGCGTTGTTTTGAATACGTTACAAGACTTTATGTCCGTTAATTATCCGAATACAACGGTTGGGGTTGTGCGTGGAAAGTTTACGGCTCAATTAAGAAAGCATTGGGGTATTAAAAAAGATCGTGATGAAAGCCATTCGCACCATGCGATTGATGCGCTAACCGTAGCATGCGTTCCATACCTCAGCCTGTGGAAGAAACAAGACATCTTTAAGGAAGAGGATATTCGTGTGGATGATTATTCAGTGACGGTGAATGAGGAGACGGGGGAAATCATTGAAGATAGTTATAATCAGTTAGCGTATCAACCCCCATTTGAAAAGTTCTTTACCGGTTTACGTCGGGTTTCACTCGAATGTCGTTATTCATACAAGGTAGATCGCAAGTTTAATCGTCAGGTGGCGGATGCGACTATTTACTCGACACGCCAAGGGGTAGTGAAGGAAACAAAAGGTGAGAAGAAGTTTGTGCTAGATCCTGATAGTAAAGAGCACTATGTGGTGGCGAAGATTAAGAATATTTATGATGACGCAGATGCGAAACGTTTTATGGATCGTTATAAAAAAGATAAAACACAGTTTTTAATGTACCATCATGATCCACAAACCTTTGCGATTCTAGAAGATGCGATAAGACAATATTCAAAAGAGAAAAATCCATTTGCGATGTATCGTGAAGAGCATGGACCGCTTCAAAAATATGCGAAAAAAGGAAATGGACCAGAAATTAGAAGTGTTAAATATTTCGATAAGAAACTAGGGACTCATATTGAGTTAAAGCAAGAACATGAAAAAAATCGAAAGGTTGTTTTACAATCATTAAATCCATGGCGTAGTGATATTTATTACAACAAGAAAGAAAATCGGTATATGGTCGCGGGGATAAAGTATGCTGATTTATCTTACCAAAAGGGAAGTGGGGAGTATGGGATATCTCTTCAAAAATATCAACAGGTTTTAAAGTCGGAGAACATTCTGTTGAGTGTTGAAGAGTTAGAAGCTATTCTTAACGGGGAATCGACGGATTCTAATTATGAGTTCTGCTTCTCGTTGTATAAAAATAATTTACTTCAATGGACGGATGAAAAAGATCAAGTGCATCAGTATCGTTTCTTGTCACGAAATTTGAGTAATTCGAATATGATTGAGGTTAAACCAATTGAGAAGTCTAAGTATGAGAAACAGGCTTTAGGAATGAAAACCTTAAAAAAAGGAATTCATGATTTTTATAAAATTGAGGTTGATGTACTTGGGTATCAGTATTTTATTAAACGAGAAAAGTTAAAATTATCGTTTAAATCTTCTTGTTAAACCTTGTGAATTATTATATAATAAAAGTGCAAGGACGCTTGCACAGTAGCTAAAATCTTAAGGATCTACTAAAATAAGGCTTTATGCCGAAATCAGCCCCCGCTTCGGGGGCTTTTTTTTGTATTTAAAAATAAAATAGGGGGTATTGGTATGAGTTGGCGTAGTGTGTTGATTGAGGATGGAGAGTGTTTAAAGTTAAAACTAGATAATTTGGTCGTGGATAAAAATAATAAGCAGTATACGTTGCCTCTTGCGGATCTTTCGGTGATTGTGGTCGATGGCCAACGGACATCGATATCGACGAGGTTGTTAACGCATTTAAGTAAATATAATATTACGTTAGTGACGTGCGATGAGTCTCATCATCCCTGTGGGATGTTTAATACGATGGTGGGACATGTGCGGGCGAGTAAGCTCATTCACCGTCAAATTGCTTTAAAAGAGGAACTTAGAGATTTGATTTGGCAACAATTGATTACATTTAAAATTCGTAATCAGTTAGCGGTCCTTGTGGAATTTGAACGAGACGATTTAGCGATTGAACGACTGAACCAATATGTTCAAGAGGTAAAAACGTATGATCGAACGAATCGTGAGGGACATGCAGCGAAGGTATATTTTAACGCCCTGTTCGGAAAAGACTTCACTCGTCAACAAGACAATACGATTAATGCATGTTTAAACTATGGGTATTCGATTATTCGTGCCCATCTTTCACGATTGGTGGTAGGGTATGGACTCTCTCCATTGCTTGGGGTTTTTCATCGAAGTGAGTATAATGCTTTTAATTTGGTGGATGATTTAATCGAACCTTTTCGACCGTTTGTTGATTATATGGTGTATAAATATTTTAAAGATGAACGTTATTTTAAAAGCGAGCATCGGCAGGCGCTCATTGGATTGATGACGAAGCGTTGTCAGTATAAGGGTGGAAATTATACGCTACAGGTGGTACTTGAAAAGTATGTGATGGATTTTGTTGCGGTATTAGAGCATGAAAACTTAGAACGATTACAGGAGCCAAGCTTGCTGGGATTTGAGGAATTAGTATGAGGTATGATGTGATGAGAATATTATGTTTTTTTGATTTACCAACGGAGACGGCGACTGAAAAGCGAGCGTATCGTCAATTTCGTAAATTATTAATTTCGAATGGATTTGAGATGTTACAATATTCCGTTTATGTGAGGACATGTCCCAATCGCGAACACGCGAAAAAGTTTTATCGGATTATTAATCAAGAAGCACCTGAGCATGGACATATTCGCCTATTAATGGTCACGGAAAAGCAATTTGAGGATATGGCGTTGATAATCGGAGTGAAAAATCACCAAGAATCAGTCATTGGAACGAATAAGGTGGTCGTCATATGAAAAATTACTCGTTTAAACATCCCTTAATGGAAAGAGTGGATCATAGAGGGGAGAATTTTATTCAACTAACCGGGTGTAACCGAAAGGCTCAGGTATACTTAAAGCAGGTGCTAGAATTTTCAGTGCTCGGTCATCGGTATAACGAACTTGAGGCGGAGTCATTGGGGAATCAAGAACTCATTTGGTACTGCGATGAGAAAGTCATTAAAAAGGGTGAGTATCACTATATTAAAATTGCTTCACGTGAAGATTTGTTGTACCAGTTAAGTGGAAGAAAGGGATCCCTACTTGCGACCTTTTTAGAGCAAGTGAATGATGGGGTCATGGTTGCCGATTATCTTGCACAAATAAATGAACTCTTAGAGCGAGTAGCTATTGAGTACCAGAGACGATGTGCAGATTACGGACTTGATTATGAATTTGAAATTAAACCCATGACGCTATCGCTACTTACTCAACAACATTTAATTGCCTATTTAAGTCATTACGGGGTATATAGTTCGGAATTTATGGAAACTAATTATTTATTAGAGGTATTTCTTAAGATTCTAAACGTTCTATTGGAACGAACGGCAACCCGTTATTTAATTTGCTTGGAACATTTATCTCAATTAATTTCTTCTGAGGAGATTGTCCGTATATTAAAGAATCTGAAACAATTAAGTGAAGATTATGACTTAATGATTGTAAATATTGGGCGGGAACCCGACGATCTTTTAGTTGAGAAGGAGGATTTAGAAGCTATTTTGATTTGTGGGGATCAAGAGTGCCAGTCTTTCTATGATTGGACAAGTATTTTGGAGTATATTGAACGACATTATCCTACTTTATTCCAATGGCGTGAAGAGGAGTTACTATTGACCTTAAAACGAGTGATTCCATATCTTTTAAGTAAAGAAGGAGTTCGACATGTTCATCGCCAGCGGGATTTAGTAGTATTTATTTTATTAAATGAGGGATTTTGTTTCTATCAGTATCATTCTGACGAAATTGATGAACTCTCCCCACTCGAAATGAATTTTTTAAGGGAAAAGCTTTATAAATTTTAAGGGCTACGTTATAATTTAATCAAGTGCTAAAGCCTTGACGATCAATTTGAGGTTTTAGTACCCTTAAGATTTTAGCTACTGTAAAACTATAGTGAGCTTTAATCATGTAAAGGAGATGTTTTAGTACCCTTAAGATTTTAGCTACTGTAAAACATGGACGATATAAATTTAAACCACGCGAAGGTTTTAGTACCCTTAAGATTTTAGCTACTGTAAAACCCAGCCATCTCCATGCTTACATCCGACAGAGTTTTAGTACCCTTAAGATTTTAGCTACTGTAAAACCAAATCGACGAGTTAGATGTCTCACTATTTGTTTTAGTACCCTTAAGATTTTAGCTACTGTAAAACTCAGGTGTTGGTTCTCGAGGGTCTTCGCTAGTTTTAGTACCCTTAAGATTTTAGCTACTGTAAAACTCAACGCTATTTGGGGGTGTAGCATGGAACGTTTTAGTACCCTTAAGATTTTAGCTACTGTAAAACAAAGTTTACCGATAACCAAATAATCCTTTTGTTTTAGTACCCTTAAGATTTTAGCTACTGTAAAACATCACGCTTAATGAATTTGAGGTTGAATTGGTTTTAGTACCCTTAAGATTTTAGCTACTGTAAAACACAGTGCTATAACTATCTTTTATTGAGATTGTTTTAGTACCCTTAAGATTTTAGCTACTGTAAAACAATACCAGGTTTCGTCTGGCTTAACATCATGTTTTAGTACCCTTAAGATTTTAGCTACTGTAAAACTTTTTCATAAATTACCCCATTTTTTCTAAAGTTTTAGTACCCTTAAGATTTTAGCTACTGTAAAACTCAAAGCCTTAAATTCATCATCTTATGTAAGTTTTAGTACCCTTAAGATTTTAGCTACTGTAAAACAGAGAGCACCAACGCCACCTAATCGTTCTGTTTTAGTACCCTTAAGATTTTAGCTACTGTAAAACAATCAAAGTCATCAAAGTTCAGCCCTGATGTTTTAGTACCCTTAAGATTTTAGCTACTGTAAAACTTGAACAATCACAGGAATTGTCATCTTGTTAGTTTTAGTACCCTTAAGATTTTAGCTACTGTAAAACCCCTCACTTGAACCGTTTAAACCCTTGTAAGTTTTAGTACCCTTAAGATTTTAGCTACTGTAAAACTTAAAATTAGAAAGGGCGTCATTATATTCTGTTTTAGTACCCTTAAGATTTTAGCTACTGTAAAACTCACTGATGAGAAATTTCGGTATTTCAGGGTTTTAGTACCCTTAAGATTTTAGCTACTGTAAAACATGGTGTATAAGAAAAAAACTGAAGCAACTGTTTTAGTACCCTTAAGATTTTAGCTACTGTAAAACGCGCATGGCAAAATCATTTGAGCAGAATCGAGTTTTAGTACCCTTAAGATTTTAGCTACTGTAAAACGATAACCCAGAAGAATCCCAATATCCGTTTGTTTTAGTACCCTTAAGATTTTAGCTACTGTAAAACGATAACCCAGAAGAATCCCAATATCCGTTTGTTTTAGTACCCTTAAGATTTTAGCTACTGTAAAACCAAAAGGTGATAAGCTAGTCACACGTTCTTGTTTTAGTACCCTTAAGATTTTAGCTACTGTAAAACAATAGAAAGAGTTGATTTTGCATGTTTGAGTTTTAGTACCCTTAAGATTTTAGCTACTGTAAAACTTAAGTACAGCAGGATTTTATCTCGGCAAGGTTTTAGTACCCTTAAGATTTTAGCTACTGTAAAACAGAGCAGTTTTTAAGTTTGCAACCCCAGGGGTTTTAGTACCCTTAAGATTTTAGCTACTGTAAAACGCGATTGTTGAAATCCAACCTCAATAATAAGTTTTAGTACCCTTAAGATTTTAGCTACTGTAAAACCAAATCAGGTGGAAACAAATTCACACAGGCGTTTTAGTACCCTTAAGATTTTAGCTACTGTAAAACAGAGAGATATATTTATCTGCATGTGGAGAGGTTTTAGTACCCTTAAGATTTTAGCTTATAAGTATGAGATGATTTCCAATGATTAGGAGTCATCTTTTTTTGTGGGGGATGTAGGAACAAATCAATGAAATGCTTGAAATCTCTAAATAAGTTACATGAATTTTATTAAATGCAGCGGGAAGTGTAAAGGATAATGGGGGGAAGACTTTGAGGTAATTGATTCTTCAGGGACTTAGGGTTTATATAATGGGAAAAGATAAAAAGTGTTTGACAATCAGATGGCAGAATGATATTATAAATGAGTCGTCAAAAAGACGATGAAAAAGAAAACAAAAAAGTTAAAAAGTGTTTGACAGAAATGGTTGAACATGATAAACTAGAAAAGTCGCCAAGAGAGGCAGATAAGAAATCTTACAAAAAAGATAAAAAAACATTTGACAGAAAAAGTCGAATGTAGTAAGATAAAGAAGTCGCCAAAAGGCGAGAGAAGTTCTTTGAAAACTAAACAGAACGTCAAGAATCATGAGCGAAAGAAATTTCGCAAGCTAAGGAAACAAACAATTATGGAGAGTTTGATCCTGGCTCAGGATGAACGCTGGCGGCGTGCCTAATACATGCAAGTCGAGCGAACCACTTCGGTGGGAAGCGGCGAACGGGTGAGTAACACGTAGGTGATCTGCCCATCAGACGGGGACAACGATTGGAAACGATCGCTAATACCGGATAGGACGAAAGTTTAAAGATGCTCCTGGCATCACTGATGGATGAGCCTGCGGCGCATTAGCTAGTTGGTGGGGTAAAGGCTTACCAAGGCGACGATGCGTAGCCGACCTGAGAGGGTGAACGGCCACACTGGGACTGAGACACGGCCAGACTCCTACGGGAGGCAGCAGTAGGGAATCTTCGGCAATGGGCGAAAGCCTGACCGAGCAACGCCGCGTGAATGAAGAAGGCTTTCGGGTTGTAAAATTCTGTTATAAGGGAAGAAAGGTGATAGGAGGAAATGACTATCAATTGACGGTACCTTATGAGAAAGCCACGGCTAACTACGTGCCAGCAGCCGCGGTAATACGTAGGTGGCAAGCGTTATCCGGAATTATTGGGCGTAAAGAGCGCGCAGGTGGTTAATTAAGTCTGATGTGAAAGCCCACGGCTTAACCGTGGAGGGTCATTGGAAACTGGTTGACTTGAGTGCAGAAGAGGGAAGTGGAATTCCATGTGTAGCGGTGAAATGCGTAGAGATATGGAGGAACACCAGTGGCGAAGGCGGCTTCCTGGTCTGCAACTGACACTGAGGCGCGAAAGCGTGGGGAGCAAACAGGATTAGATACCCTGGTAGTCCACGCCGTAAACGATGAGTGCTAAGTGTTGGGGGTCGAACCTCAGTGCTGAAGTTAACGCATTAAGCACTCCGCCTGGGGAGTACGGTCGCAAGACTGAAACTCAAAGGAATTGACGGGGACCCGCACAAGCGGTGGAGCATGTGGTTTAATTCGAAGCAACGCGAAGAACCTTACCAGGTCTTGACATACCATTGATGCCTCTAGAGATAGAGGGTTTCCTTCGGGGACAATGGATACAGGTGGTGCATGGTTGTCGTCAGCTCGTGTCGTGAGATGTTGGGTTAAGTCCCGCAACGAGCGCAACCCCTGTCGTTAGTTGCCAGCAGTAAGATGGGGACTCTAACGAGACTGCCAGTGACAAACTGGAGGAAGGTGGGGATGACGTCAAATCATCATGCCCCTTATGACCTGGGCTACACACGTGCTACAATGGTTGGTACAAAGAGAAGCGAAGCGGTGACGTGGAGCAAACCTCATAAAGCCAATCTCAGTTCGGATTGTAGGCTGCAACTCGCCTACATGAAGTTGGAATCGCTAGTAATCGCGAATCAGAATGTCGCGGTGAATACGTTCCCGGGTCTTGTACACACCGCCCGTCACACCACGAGAGTTTACAACACCCGAAGTCAGTGGCCTAACCGCAAGGAGGGAGCTGCCTAAGGTGGGGTAGATGATTGGGGTGAAGTCGTAACAAGGTATCCCTACCGGAAGGTGGGGATGGATCACCTCCTTTCTATGGAGAAAGAGACGTTCTGTTTAGTTTTGGGAGAATTTCAATTTTCCTAAGGTGGAATGGGCCTATAGCTCAGCTGGTTAGAGCGCACGCCTGATAAGCGTGAGGTCGATGGTTCGAGTCCATTTAGGCCACCATAAAAGAAAAAGAGAATGGGGACTTAGCTCAGCTGGGAGAGCGCCTGCCTTGCACGCAGGAGGTCAGGGGTTCGATCCCCCTAGTCTCCACCAAAAAGAATTGATCTTTGAAAACTAGATATCTTCTGAAGAAGAAAAGTTAAGTAATAAAGGGCGCACGGAGGATGCCTAGGCACTAGGAGTCGAAGAAGGACGCGACAAACGGCGAAACGCCTCGGGGAGCTGTAAGTAAGCAAAGAGCCGGGGATATCCGAATGGGGAAACCCGCTAGTGGTCATACGCTAGCACCGTATGGTGAATCAATAGCCATAGAGGAGACAGACCCAGGGAACTGAAACATCTAAGTACCTGGAGGAAAAGAAAGAAACATCGATTCCCCAAGTAGCGGCGAGCGAACAGGGAGGAGCCCAAACCGGAGTAATCCGGGGTAGAAGGACCTTCAGAAATGACTGAACATGATAGCCGAATGGTCTGGGAAGGCCAACCGGAGGGGGTGAGAGTCCCGTAGGTGAAATTGTGTGAAGCAGGGAAGGGATCCTGAGTACGGCGGGACACGAGAAATCCCGTCGGAAGCAACGAGGACCATCTCGTAAGGCTAAATACTACCTAGTGACCGATAGTGAACCAGTACCGTGAGGGAAAGGTGAAAAGAACCCCGGAAGGGGAGTGAAAGAGAACCTGAAACCGTGTGCCTACAACTAGTCAGAGCCCGTTAAAGGGTGATGGCGTGCCTTTTGTAGAATGAACCGGCGAGTTACGATATCGTGCAAGGTTAAGTTGAAGAGACGGAGCCGAAGCGAAAGCGAGTCTGAATAGGGCGAGGAGTACGATGTTGTAGACCCGAAACCGTGTGAGCTAGCCATGAGCAGGCTGAAGGTCAGGTAACACTGACTGGAGGGCCGAACCAGGGCACGTTGAAAAGTGCTTGGATGACTTGTGGCTAGGGGTGAAATTCCAATCGAACACGGATATAGCTGGTTCTCTCCGAAATAGCTTTAGGGCTAGCCTCGATAAGAGTCTACTGGAGGTAGAGCACTGAATGGGTGATGGCCCCACCTCGGGGTACTGATCTCAATCAAACTCCGAATGCCAGATAGATATGATCGGGAGTCAGACTGTGGGTGATAAGGTCCATGGTCAAAAGGGAAAGAGCCCAGACCGCCAGCTAAGGCCCCCAAGTGTCCGTTAAGTGGAAAAGGATGTGGAGATGCACAGACAACTAGGAGGTTGGCTTAGAAGCAGCCATCCTTTAAAGAGTGCGTAATAGCTCACTAGTCGAGTGACTCTGCGCCGAAAATGTACCGGGGCTAAACGGACCGCCGAAGCTGCGGATTGACACGAAGTGTCAGTGGTAGGAGAGCGTTCTAACAGCGGAGAAGCAGTACCGGAAGGAGCTGTGGAGCGGTTAGAAGTGAGAATGCCGGTGTGAGTAGCGAAAGATAGGTGAGAATCCTATCCATCGAAAGCCTAAGGTTTCCAGGGGAAGGCTCGTCCGCCCTGGGTAAGTCGGGACCTAAGGTGAGGCCGAAAGGCGTAGCCGATGGACAACAGGTAGAGATTCCTGTACCACTTAATAAACTGAAGGAGTGACGGAGAAGGCTAAGTTGAGCGTGTGAATGGATTCACGTGTAAGCAGTGAGGTGGTCATGTAGGCAAATCCGCATGGCGAAACATTGAGCTGTGATGCCGAAAGCCCGCAAGGGTGAAGTCAGCTGATGTCACGCTTCCAAGAAAAGCTTCTAGGGATAATTTATTAGGTGCCCGTACCGATAACCGACACAGGTAGGCGAGGAGAGAATCCTAAGATGAGCGAGAGAACTCTTGTTAAGGAACTCGGCAAAATGACCCCGTAACTTCGGGAGAAGGGGTGCTTGTGAAAGCAAGCCGCAGTGAAAAGGCCCAGGCGACTGTTTATCAAAAACACAGGTCTCTGCTAAACCGCAAGGTGATGTATAGGGGCTGACGCCTGCCCGGTGCTGGAAGGTTAAGAGGAGAGGTTAGCGCAAGCGAAGCTTTGAATTGAAGCCCCAGTAAACGGCGGCCGTAACTATAACGGTCCTAAGGTAGCGAAATTCCTTGTCGGGTAAGTTCCGACCCGCACGAAAGGCGTAACGATCTGGGCGCTGTCTCAACAAGAGACTCGGTGAAATCATAGTACCTGTGAAGATGCAGGTTACCCGCGACAGGACGGAAAGACCCCGTGGAGCTTTACTGTAGCTTGATATTGAGCACTGGTGACACATGTACAGGATAGGTAGGAGACGAAGAGACCAGGACGCCAGTCTTGGAGGAGTCGCTGTTGGGATACTACCCTTGTGTTACTGGGGTTCTAACCCGTGGCCATGAGCTGGTCAGGGGACAGTGTCAGGTGGGCAGTTTGACTGGGGCGGTCGCCTCCCAAAGAGTAACGGAGGCGCCCAAAGGTTCCCTCAGAATGGTTGGAAATCATTCGAAGAGTGTAAAGGCAGAAGGGAGCTTGACTGCGAGACCTACAAGTCGAGCAGGGACGAAAGTCGGGCTTAGTGATCCGGCGGTACCGAATGGAAGGGCCGTCGCTCAACGGATAAAAGCTACCCCGGGGATAACAGGCTGATCTCCCCCAAGAGTTCACATCGACGGGGAGGTTTGGCACCTCGATGTCGGCTCATCGCATCCTGGGGCTGTAGTCGGTCCCAAGGGTTGGGCTGTTCGCCCATTAAAGCGGTACGCGAGCTGGGTTCAGAACGTCGTGAGACAGTTCGGTCCCTATCCGTCGTGGGCGTAGGAAATTTGAGAGGAGCTGTCCTTAGTACGAGAGGACCGGGATGGACACACCGCTGGTGTACCAGTTGTTCTGCCAGGAGCATAGCTGGGTAGCTACGTGTGGAAGGGATAAACGCTGAAAGCATCTAAGCGTGAAGCCCCCCTCAAGATGAGATTTCCCATTCGAAAGAAGTAAGATCCCTTGAAGACGACGAGGTAGATAGGTCAGGAGTGGAAGTTTGGTGACAGATGAAGCGGACTGATACTAATCGATCGAGGACTTAACTAAATAGGAAAGGCAAAAACGAGCGGTTATCACAGGCAGAAAGTGAAAAGAACTGAGGAATCACGAAGGTGATGAACAGTTATTGAACTTTACCACTGTGATGCGAGAGTTGCCGGACAAGAAGAAGTAAGCAGAAGATATCTAGTTTTGTGAGATTGATAAGATCTGACAGAAGGTCTAGTGATAAGGGCAAGGAGGGCACACCTGTTCCCATACCGAACACAGAAGTTAAGCTCCTTAGCGCCGAGGGTAGTACGCAAGTGCGAGAGTAGGACGTCGCTAGGCCATAAATAAAGAAAAGTACAAGTGAGCGATTATCTTCGAATAAAACTTAGCGAACACAGAAATGGCTGAAAGCCATGAGAGTGTGCATAAGTTTATAGAGAAGATGCGAACGGTACTAGACACTAAATGCGGGTGTAGTTTAATGGTAGAACTTCAGCCTTCCAAGCTGACTGTGAGAGTTCGATTCTCTTCACCCGCTCCAAATAGCCAATCAACATCCTTCGGGATGTTTTTTTTATTTATCAGGGATACCGATATCGAAAGGAGAGACGATTATTTTCTCTTAAAGTAATTCCGTCTTTTTTTAGGGTAAGGAAGTGTTTTTACAAGTTATGACAGGACGGATGGGTATATTAGAATTACCTAATACTAAAGGGGGAAAATAAATGGCTACGTGTACAGATTCATCTTTAAAGCAATCTATTATTTATCAGGTGTATAATCGAAATCATAATGAGAGTGGAACATTTCGTGAGTTAATTGAGGATTTACCACGTATAAAATCTTTAGGTGTGGATATTGTT
This sequence comes from Turicibacter faecis, assembly GCF_037076425.1. Classification (NCBI taxonomy): domain Bacteria; kingdom Bacillati; phylum Bacillota; class Erysipelotrichia; order Erysipelotrichales; family Turicibacteraceae; genus Turicibacter; species Turicibacter faecis. Next base: position 47,099 of record NZ_AP028127.1, read on the forward strand.
TATTTATTACCTATTCATCCAATAGGAAAGAAGGATAAGAAGGGAACATTAGGATGTCCTTATTCTATTTCAGACTATCGTGCGGTTAATCCAGAGTACGGAACGTTAGAGGATTTTGTGGCTTTAATTGAGGCTGTACATGAATGGGATATGAAGATCATGATTGATGTGGTGTATAATCATACCTCACGCGACTCTTATTTATTACAGCATCATCCTGAATGGTTTTATAAAAATGCCGAAGGAGAATTTGCTAATCGTGTTGGGGATTGGTCGGATATTACGGACTTTGACTATAGTCAACATGAATCTCTTTGGGAGGAACTTATTGATTGTTTAACCTACTGGGCTAAATTAGGTGTGGATGGTTATCGATGTGATGTCGCGTCATTTGTTCCTGTAGAGTTTTGGTTAAGAGCCCGTCGTGAAGTTTCAAAAATTAATCCTCATTTTATATGGCTAGCAGAAACTGTGGATAAAGATTTTATTAGAACAATTCGTTCACTCGGTTTTTCTGTACATAGTGATTGTGAAATGTATCAGGCCTTTGATATTTGTTATGACTACGATGTTTATGAGGCATTTAAATCTTATTTACTTGGAAAATCGTCTTTAGATTTATATATAAGACGACTTCAAGATCAGGAGGTTATTTACCCGGGGAATTATATTAAATTACGTTGTTTGGAAAATCATGACCAACGTCGGATTGCTTCTTTAGTTAAGACGGTTGAACAGTTAATCATGTGGACAACTTTTGTTTATTTGCAGAAGGGAACAACGATGATTTATGCAGGACAAGAGGCTGCGTGTAAGCATACACCAAGTTTATTTGATGTGGATAAGGTGGATTGGTCATCATATAATAAAGATGGTATTGCCGATTTGATGGCGAAGTTAGCACGCCTCAAGAAAGATGATGTGATGCGAGATGGGGTTTATACGATCATGTCAGGTAATATTTCAGATTCTGTTATTTTGAAGTATGAAACCGAGTTAAAAACTCGAGTGGCTATTTTTAACTTTGGACTTAAAGACGGTGAACTTTCTGTCGATATTCCGGATGGCATTTACGAGAATTTAGTGGGGCATTCATCAATTGTTGTGCGGAATGGATATCTTCGTTTAGAGGGAGAACCAATTTTAATAGATGTGGATAACTTTAAGTTATAATTATCAATTCCTTAGATATCCTTGTAATAGGTGATAGGATGTATAGCAGGGAAGTAATGGGTCTATCCTGTCGTTACTGGGTGTGAATTATCATGATCTTGTTAGATTATTTAAGTTATCCACAATGTGTTTTAGGGGGGTACTGGCGAGTAGAGTCAGGCCCCCTTTTTTATTTTTTTTATAGATTTGTAAATTGGTTGTAAAACTGACAAATAGTTTCAGTTATTTAGTGTATCCTAATAATACAGGAAAATTAGTGAGGCTAATTTATGCTGCGTGTTATAGTGTAGTTGTGTATTAAGTCTGGTTTGAGGACTAAATAAATAGATGGGTGACAGTTCATGAGAAGATTATTTATTGGTGTAGGATTTTCATCGGAATTGAGGGGATATTTTCAAGATGCTGCTCTTATGGTTGAGAAGTATTGTGAGACGGCTAAGTATACGAGAAGAGAAAACTTTCATTTAACACTTAAATTTTTAGGAATGATGGATGAGTCAACGATTAATACCTTGATTGATGTCATTAATCACATTGAAGTTAATCAGCTGACGTTATATTTTGACCATATTGGCTTTTTTAAGAAGAAAAATCGGTATGTGATTTATATGGGATTACATCCAAATGAGGCTTTAACTCAGATTGCAATTGATTTGCACGACGCCTTGGTTGAAAAGGGGTTAACTTCTGCTGAGGAGTTTATCTATACTCCGCATATCACGCTTTGTCGTCAGGCGAAGTTACTCGTTCCATCTGTTGATTTATCACGGGGAATAGAAATTTCTAAAGAAACAATAGTTAATAATATTACATTATATGAAAGTACGAATATTGACGGTGTGTTAACGTATCGGCCGATTTATATTCGGGAGGTGTAAACAGTGGCAGAACAAGAAGGATACTTAGAGTTTATTGAGTCATTTAATCATATCCATAAATATTTAAAAAAGTATACGAACTCGGATGATAATGTCCCATTTAGTGATTTAATCTATAAAGCAAAGGGTCACCCTATGATTAATCTTTACTTAGATGAACTACATCTATTTCGAAAGTTAAGAAATATTATTGTTCATCAAACCGATAATTTTGAACAACTCGTGGCAACACCTAGTGATGAGGCTGTGGAGCGAATCAAATTTATTGAGCAACGACTCGTTGATCCATCCACAGTCGGGGTATTTCAGGCAGAGGTTATTAAATTTGATATGAAGGATTCTATTCAAGAGGTATTAAAGATTTCGGGGGAAAAAGAGATTTTGAAGCTTCCTTTGTATGATGGTAACCAGTTTAGTGGATTAGTGACTTCAAGGGCGATCGCTAAATGGTTACAAAAACATATTCAAAATAATAATATTGAGTTATCTGGGACAGTCGGCGAATTACTTGATTTTGAAAAAAAATCTCAGTATGAGTTTATTCCGACATCTATGACCATTTATGAAGCCTGGCGATTATATCAAACATCGCCTAAAAAATTGGATGCTCTGTTATTAACGGAAAATGGGACGGTAGAGGAAGAGATTAAGGCTGTGATTACATATGATGACTTATTAAGATATATTTATACGCATGATCAATATGTATTTAATTAAATTTTTTACAGAAAGAGTCATGATATTGGATGAATAGGCATAGGATAGGATGTCTAGTCTATCTGCCGAAGAGGTCTGATGATCTTTTAAGTGTGGATGATACTAAAAGGGAATGTTTAAAAAGAACAGGTGAAAATGTATTTAATTTTAACGCTTTGGTGATTCGTGAGAATCTGGCAAATTATCTTATTTATTTTTGTAAGTGGCATTAGTATAATTAGATTAAGGATGAAAACGGTTAACAAAGAATGGAGAGATATACATGGGGGAGAGGGTAACACGGGAATCACTATTAAAGTTTTTTGTTGATTCATGCTGCCTATTGGAGGATTACGATAAAATTGGAAGGATTTTAGATGAGGAATTGGTCAAGGGTAACGCTCGACTTGAAGAGGTGGTAAAAGATTACCGCGAATATCAAAATGTAGAATGTTTAATCCCAATATTAATTAGACTATCGCGTTATTATGCGTGTCAAAAAGCGAATAATTTAGCTGTCATGTACTTAATTGAGTGTCAGTGTATTTTAGAAAATTTAGAAAAGAATCATATTTTAAAAGGATATATCTATGCGGAGTTAGGTTATATTTATGAAACAAAAGGGATGTTTAAAGAGGCGGAATTTTATTATGAGCTTGCGGCTTCTTTCGGAAAGGATCATAACTTGTTAATACTGATGTCTTATTCATTAGAGCGTTTAATTCGCGTTCTTATGACTCTGGTTCAGTATAAAAAGCTAGAGCGTATTGATAAGTTAGATAAAAAATATTCGTTGCAAAATGTCCCAATTTATTTAAGAAAGCAACTCCGATGGTTAAAGCTCTATGCTACTCAAGATTTTGAAGAAATCGTCAAAATTTATGGAGAAGAATATCGCTCTGAAGAAGGTTTTATGCAAGAGGTTATAGGGGCCTATGCATTAGCACAATTGAATCGTGTTGAGGAGATTGAGTGGGATCTTCAATTACTAGATATTAGTGTTTCATTGCCATTGAATGTCTATCGTTTAATGTATCATCTGACCTATCATTTAGTGCACGATAAAGATGAAGAGTTAGAGCGATATATGAATAATATGATGCGTAAGTTAAAAGATAAGAATCAACATGGTTGGTTAGCTTTTGTTTGTCATTTATTTGTTCAGTCGGCTCGTATTCAAAAGAATGAGTGGATGATGAGTAAGTTAAAGGTGGGATTAAGCGAGGTTAACCAGCAGATTCATTATGAGGAACAACGTTCTAGACCTCGAATTCAAGGCTTATATAATAGTTATCGGAATTATTATAAAGGGATTCAGTTGATGCCGAATAAAGGAAAATTCCGTGTGGTGAGTTGGAATCGATTACCGATGTTATATCAGTATGACTATACCCCAAAAACACTACTAGGTTATTTTAAATTTGACGCGTGTTTTTATAATGATTTTAAACCTTCGTTATTAAAGTCAGTGATTGATGTTATTCAAGAGGAGTTTGTGGGAGAAGGAATTACTTTTTCTGTAGAGAAGGAAGGGTTATGGTTTTATTTTGAAGTTTCTTGTGGAGAAGTGAAGCTAAAACGTAAAATAAATCGATTTGTAGAATACTGTTATGAAAAGTTAGGACAACCGTATTTCGTAACTTTTTGTATTCCACGCTTAACGGCAGCATCTTTTGAGGAGACGTCTAATCAGGTTAAGAGGCATTTTTGTCAAATGGTGTTGAACTCGAATCCCAAGTTACCGTATCAGATGAATTATTGCCAGGGGAAACCGATCGCTTATAACTTATTGGATCAAGTGCATCAAGCGATTGAGATGGCTGATTACCGAGGAGAAATTAATATTGAGTATGCGCCTCTTTATCATCGCGAGAGTAATGAGTTGTTTGGAATTGAATGCTCTACGGTGCTAGATGAAAATCGCATTTTATCGCAACTTCCAATTGAGGATGCGACTATTGGGCGCGAGTTATTAAATATTGAACGGGAAATGTACCTATTTGAAGTCGGTTGCGATTATTTGAAAAGGCATGAAGAGGAGCATGGGGTTAAGTTATCTCTATTTATTAAATTTTCGAGACAAGCTTTATTGCATAAATGGATGCCTTCTCGAGTTATTTCTTATTTAAAGGAACATAAAATTGACCCTAATCAGGTCATTATTAGTGTTAATGAGGATATTTTATTTGAACAAAATGACCTTATTCAAAAGGCAGTAAAACGATTGCGTGAATATGATGTGAATATTGCATTGGATGAGTATGGTGCCGGGGCATTAACGGGATCGATTCGTAACTTAAGTATTGATTATTTAAGGATAAGTTCTTGTTTTATTCAATATTTAAAGTCTTCTAAAAATTATTTGAGTATGATGAACTCATTAATTAATGTATGTATGAGCAAGGATGTTAAGTTATGTTGTTCGGAAATTGAGAATGAATCAAGCTTACATTTAATGAGTGATTTTGGAATCGATGTGGTAAGTGGAAGTTATTATCAAGGAAAATTAGTTGTTTAATTGTAAGAAATAGGTCATAATAGAGATGATAGAGGAATGAGGCATTAGGATAATCTTTATTATGAAGAGGTGAAATTCGATGAAGCAGGATATGGATTTAGGATTTGATGCTTTTTTAGAACCAGATTCGGAATTTATTGATGAAGTATGTCGTTGCTTAGAGGATCAGGGTATTCATTTAACAAATGATTTATTAGTTCAAATTATTTCGATGTATGAAGAGCATAAGTTTAAATTTTTTAAAGATATGTTAGACCAGCTAGTGGGACAAGACATTAGTGCCCTTTCAAACGATGGAGGGCCGGCTGTTGTTCAGGTGGTTATGGATGGTAAAAGGATGGGGAAATCAAAAGATAAAGACGAAGAGTATTTAGGTGATATTGACTCAAACTTCTTATCTTGATTATAATAGTAAAGGGTGGCCAAAGCGGTCACCCTTTTTATTCTTCCGTTGAAGATCTTCTTTCGGAAAGGGGGAGATGTGTGAAGTTGAATTCCCATGAATCACTAGAACGTTTAATTGATTTGTATAGTGGGGATGTATATAAAATCGCCTATTGCTATATGAAGGATTGGCAATTAGCGGAGGATGTCTCGCAAGAGGTCTTTTATAAGGCAATGAAAAATTATGCTAATTTTAATCATAGAAGTAGCGAGAAGACGTGGTTAATTCGGATTACGATTAATACGTGTAAGGATTTATTAAAAAATGGATGGCTAAAGAGAGTACAAACATCAGTTGTTGATGATGGGTTAATGGGGCAGGTTGAGCCACCGTTTGATATTATCCGCTGGGAAAGGGATTGTGCGATTGATGACTGTCTTCAAAAACTTTCTGATCACGATCGTGAGGTTATTCTCTTATTTTATTATGATGAATTAACGTATGAGGAAATTTCAGCCGTCTTAGGAATTCCGATGGGAACTGTACGTAGCCGTTTATCGAGGGCACGTTTAAAGTTAAAAAAGATTTTAAATGAGGAGGATGAGGGGATTTTTATCTCGTCAGCTATAAAATAGAATCTGTGGATAAGTCAAATGTTTATTTGAGATATCGAGTTATCCACAAAAAAAAGTTCACCCGTTTAAAGGAGTGAACTTTTTTTATATTGATGGAAGCGTTCAACATCTTGGTCTGAACATTCGACTGTAATAAGCGTTCCGTTATCTAAATATTCAGTTTCGAAGACGGTTGCATGGTCATTGAGATAAGAGATAATATTGCCTTTATCGTAAGGAATCAAGAAAGTTTCTTTCACGTAATGGTGAAATAGGTGTGATTTAATACTATTAATTAGGGTATCAATGTTGGTTAGATTTTTAGCAGAAATTCGAACAGCCTCTTGTGTACTAGGCGTAAATTCATTATCCACAAGATCAGCTTTATTGTAGACGTAAACCATTGGTGTTTCTTTTACTCCTAATTCATCAAGTACTTTATTGGTAATCTCGATTTGAGCTTGGAATTCCGGATGTGATAAGTCAACGACGTGAAGGAGCAAATCTGCCTCTGTCACTTCTTCAAGTGTTGATCGGAAAGCTTTTACTAATTGGTGTGGGAGTTTGCTAACAAATCCGACGGTGTCCGTTAATAAAAATTGTTTATTATCTGGAAGTTGAATTTGTCGAGTCGATGTTTCGAGTGTTGCAAAGAGCATGTTTTTTTCGAAGACACTTTTATCTGCCTCGGCGTTTGACACGTTTAGTAAGGCATTCATTGTCGTTGATTTACCAGCGTTGGTATAACCGACGAGGGCCACGACAGGGGTTGCATTTTTTTTGCGTAGTTTACGTTGGTTTTGACGGGCTAGAACGAGGGCGTCTAATTCTTTGTTTAGTTTATGAATTTGTTCTTCAATGCGACGGCGATCAAGTTCTAATTTTTTCTCCCCGGGTCCTTTTGAACCGATTCCCCCTGCTTGGCGAGATAAAGAGGCATTAAGTCCAATCAGACGAGGCATCATGTATTTAAGCTGGGCTACTTCGACTTGAAGTTGGGCTTCGCGTGTTTTGGCACGGCTAGCAAAAATATCGAGGATTAAAATGGTTCGATCAATAACCTTGCATTGAAGTTCGTGTTCAAGGTTACGGATTTGAGAGGGTGAGAGTTCGTCGTTAAAAATGACGAGGTTCGCATCGTTTTTCGCAACAAGGTGTGCGACCTCTTCAACTTTCCCTGAGCCGATATAGTGGGCAGAGTTTACCCGTTCGAGTTTCTGGGTTAGAACGTCGGCCACTTCGACTGAGCATGCTTCAGCTAAATTTTTAAGTTCTTCTACACTGTAGTCAAAGTTTTTATCGTTATTTAAATCGACTCCGACTAGGATGGCGCGTTGAATGATTTCTTCCATTTCATCACCTCAAAGTTATATTTTTCAAAGCTATTATAAGTTTACTAAATAATTGGTAAAATAGAAATAATATCGTAAATAAAAGTAAGGTTTACGAACTGAGAACAATTAGATTAGATGAGCGAGTTGACGCAAAATTTAATTGTTCTTTGTTATAAGTGTATGCGTTTGACGAAAAAAGATTTATAAAATACGTTCTTCTAGCGTTAGGCGTTTGAAGATTTTTATTTTTTATCATAATGAAAGGGTAAGGTTTTAATGAATGATTAGCGAAATTTCATGATTTATGTGATAATGGGAGAGGGATATTAGTTGGGATAAGGGGTTGATTGGGTAAAATATTTGGATAGACAATGGTCAGACGGGAACTGTCCCATGTTTAAATGGTTTGGGCAATTTGAAAAAAGTGAACTATATTTTTGGTTTAGATAGAAATGGTAACGATTTGTAAGGAGGGTCAGTATGGCAAGAGCAAAGGCGAAAACATCATTTTTTTGTCAACAGTGTGGAATGGAAAGTTTAAAGTGGGTCGGTAGATGTCCCGGTTGTGGTGAATGGAATACGATGGTGGAGGAATTGAAGCCAACGAAGGCGGAGCAACGCCGCGGATTTGTGGCAAGTGAAAGTATGGCAAAGCCTCAACGTTTACATGAGATTGAAACGAAAGAGGAGTCTCGTATTCACACGTCGATGAGCGAATTAAATCGTGTATTAGGTGGAGGAATTGTTCGAGGCTCATTAGTTCTTTGTGGTGGAGAACCGGGGATTGGAAAATCAACGCTTCTTTTACAAACGGCTCAAGATTTGGCGCATAAAGGTGTTCAAGTGTTATATGTTTCAGGAGAGGAGTCTGCGCGTCAAATTAAGTTGCGTGCCGAACGTCTAGGGGTTACAAGTGATCATCTCTACATTTATGCTGAGACCGATTTGACGTTAATTGATCGTCAAATTCAGCAGTTAAAACCGGAATTTGTTATTATTGACTCGATTCAAACGATTCATATGCCTGAGGTCACTTCAGCCCCTGGGAGTGTGTCACAAGTTCGCGAGTGTACGGCGCAGTTAATGAGGATTGCGAAGATAGGGGGGATTTCTATTTTTATTGTGGGCCATGTGACGAAAGATGGGAATATTGCGGGGCCTCGTTTACTTGAACATATGGTGGATACGGTGTTATATTTTGAAGGGGAAAGGCATCATACGTATCGTATTTTACGCGCCGTTAAAAATCGTTTTGGTTCAACGAATGAAATTGGAATTTTTGATATGAAAGAAGAGGGCCTTGATGAGGTGACGAATGCATCGGAGGTTTTCTTAGAGGATCGCACGAAGGGATTACCAGGGACGGCTATTATGGCATCCATTGAGGGGACGCGTCCGATTCTTGTCGAGATTCAATCGTTGTTAACGCCGACGTCGTTTGGGAATCCGAAGCGAATGGCATCTGGGGTTGATTATAATCGTGTCTCTTTAATTTTGGCGGTTCTTGAAAAGCGCATGGGCTTTTTCCTGCAAAATCAAGACACGTATGTAAAGGTCACAGGTGGGGTAAAAGTGGATGAACCGGCAGTGGATTTAGCGATTGTCGCAAGTATTGTATCAAGTTATAAGGATAAGATGACACCGAGCGGTGATGTTTATATGGGAGAGGTTGGATTAACGGGAGAAATCCGCCGTGTTTCACGCATTGAAGAGCGCGTGAAAGAGGCGAAAAAGTTAGGATTTACTCGTGCTATTATTCCTAAGAAAAATATGAGTGGTTGGAAGGTGCCATCAGGAATTGAGGTTGTAGGAGTGGATACGATTGCGGAAGCATTGAAGGCGATGTTTAAGGAGGATTTAAAATTTTAAATGGATAGAGGGAATGGGAAATAAATGAAAGAGACAGGTGATGAAGGCGATGGGGAGTCTTCAATCGCGATGATGATGAATTTAATAGCGGGTGACGGTGGGTAAAACTCACCGTCTTTTTTTGTGTAAAGAATATGTCTGGATGCTAACAAATCCTAAATTCTTAGTTATCACAAAGACGGAGGTGGCGAAATAGAGAGGGAATAGGCGAATGTTATGAGGAAAGTTTGCGGATGGAGGGGCATATGTTAGTAATAATGACGGAGTAGAAAGTTGACGTGGATTAGTTCAGAACCTATCAGATGGAGAAGCAGATGGATTTTTTGAAAGGGTGGTAAGAGATGAAGAAGGGGTTTTTTATTGTCGGGGTTGTTGCGATTGTTTTGCTCGGTAGTCTTTTTTTGAATAAGCGGGGAGATTCATTCAGTCTAGAAGGCATGGTTCTAGCGACGGGGGAATCGGAGGTTTTGATGTCTAAGCGTTCGGATTTGACGATTGAGGATTTAGAAATGGATGAAAAATCGTGGTTAGATGGGGCGTACGAGTTGGTTCGAGTGAAGAATATTTCGGGTGCCCAACCGGGAATGATAATTCGTGTTCAAGTGAAGAAAATGGAATCAAATAGTTATCCACAACAGGCGGTTGCCCATTCATATGAGGTGATTGAGCACCGTTATGTTTTAGATGAGGAGATGCGAATTGATTCATTGATTGAGTTATTTCCAACACAGGTTGGGTATTTACAGCGATTCAGTGGACAGGGTGAGTATGGTCATACACAAACATTAAGTTCCATTTCTGAATCAGAAGGTGCAACTGTTATCGAGTTTAAAGGGAATATGCGAGATGGATATGGCCAAAGTGAGAGTCGTTCCTTTTTATTGACTTATGAAGTGAACGATCAAGAAGTGATTGAGCATGTAAAAAATCAAGATCGTTATAGTGTGTTACGGCAGGATAATTTATTGAGTTCGATTATTCCAAATAAGGTGGTGTTAAAGGCGCCTCTTGAGGTTGGAAATCAGTGGACGGAATCGTTTGTTTATCAGAACGTGAATTATGAGGCGACAACAGAAATTGTGCGCAAGGGATTAGATGCTAATGGCCAGTTAGTGTATGAAACGTTAACAACGGTTCCTAATATCAATGAGGACTGTCAAGTGACGTATAAAGAGACGCGAAGATTTAGCGTTGGAAGCGGGATGACTGCCTTTAATAATGTTTTTTCTTTTAAGGAAAGCACGGAGTCGGGGGAAGACTCTAATCAGGCAGAGGATGTGTATTTATTTGGATATTCCTTATCATCTGATGAATAAGAAAAAAAAGGGGAGACTTCAACTGAAGTCTCCTTTTTAGCAACATCTATAACGCTTTTACAAAAACTTGCATATTAAGGGATAATGTGTAATAATAGGTAATCAAGTAACAAAAAAGGGGGATGAGAATGAAGAAAGTAGTGGGAGTAACCATAAGTCTATTTATTTTAATGGGAGTGTCAATCGGGGGCTATTCATGGTTAGTGAATAAGCAAATAAAAAATGTGGAAAGCTATCTTGTAAAAAACGGGTATGAGATGGAAGAGGTATCTTTCGAGGAGGATACATTCCATATTGTTTTAAAAGTGGAGAGCGATGAAGACGAGCTCGTGAAAAATGATCTTCTGAAAACTGATTTATTGAATAAGATTTCAGAAGATGCCCTTTATTTTAATCGTGGCATGATTCTTTCTTTTGTTGTTAAAGAGAATGCAAAATAGATAAGAAAACCTTCGTTCCATGCGAGCGAAGGTTTTTTGTTTATGTGTGGGAGATGGGTACAAAGAAGTGTCGGTTTAAAAAAGGAAATGAAACGCATCCGTTTTAACATCAGGTTCGTGTTGTAAATGATAGTGTTAATGAGGGGACAATTGTGTCTTGTCTAATTATACAAAATTAGAGTCGCCAACTTCAAGTGGATGGTGTTCAAAAACGAACGGCTTTTATTATTAATGACAAGAAGTTCATGTTCGTATCAATAGATAGAGAGTTATTAACGGGGAAGAAAGAGAGGGGAGGAATGCCACAGACGAGTGGTATGAACGCGACTAAAAAATAGTTTTCCTTTGGTGATAGTTTTACTAGGATCAGGGGGCGTTTAATTATCCATTTTATCGTTTGCACAAAAAAAGTAATCTTTCATTCAGATTACTTTTTTTATGATTAAATGTTATCGCCGATTAAACGTTGTTTTTTTCATTGGTGATTAAGCCGTTGTTTTTTTATAGACAGGCACACAGTTTGTTTCCTGTTCTTTATTAGAAAATACAATTTTTAATAAAATTGGGGTAATGACGGTTGTGATAACAACCATAATAACGATAGGGCCAAAGAATATGGATCCCATGAGTCCAAGTGAGGCACCTTTACTAGCTACAATTAGAGCCACTTCTCCTCGTGAGACCATTCCTGTTCCAATTTGGATAGCCTCTGTTGTAGAGTATTTACACATCTTAGCACCCAGTGCACATCCTAGGACTTTTGTTAAAATAGCGATGATGACTAAGGCGATTGAGAACGTGATGAGGGCCGGTGTCATTTCTGGGATCACAACTTTAATCCCGATACTTGCAAAAAAGATAGGGGATAATAACATGTAAGCCGTCGTTTCAAAGCGATTCATGATGTAGTGTTTACGAGGCGCATTAGATAAAAATAAACCTGCCATAAACGCACCCGTAATGTCTGCAACACCAAAGAAATGTTCTGCACAGTAAGATAATATTAAACAGAAAACGAAAGATAGGATAACAAAACGTCGGAGATCCATTTTACTGCGTCGCATTGAAGTTTCCATAAATTTCGAAAATAAAAATCCTGCTAATCCCCCAACGATAAAGAATAGGACGATTTTTATTAAGACAACCGCAATGCTTACATTTGGGTCTGTGGCACTTGTTACAACTGTTAAGGCGATAACACCTAAAATATCATCGATGATTGCAGCACCTAAAATCGCATTTCCAGCTCGAGTGCTTAATTTTCCTAGTTCTTTTAATGTTTCTACCGTGATACTAACAGAAGTTGCCGTTAAAATAATCCCAATAAAGATATTTTGTAAGAAAGGAAGTGCGCTCGCATCAGAAATTCCCCCTTTGTTAAAGATCGATGCAAGTATAAATCCCCCTGCTAATGGAATAATCATTCCTAAAATAGCGATAATCAGAGAAGCTTTTCCTGATTTTTTTAGCTCATTAATATCCGTTTCGAGTCCAGCAGTAAACATTAACACAATGACCCCTAGTTCAGCGAGTTGGATGATGAAGTCTGTCTCGTGTAGAATATTTAGGCAAGCAGGTCCAAGTAATAAACCAGCTAATAAGGCACCCACCACTTGTGGTAATTTAATTTGTTTGGTTAAGAGTCCGAGTAATTTTGTACTCATTAAAATTAAAGCAATGTCAAATAGAAATTCATAAGATAACATTTTTACTATTCCCCCCTTAGGTTTTACATTGAGAAATTATACTACTCACACCAGGCATTTACAACCAATAAATAATAAAATTTTCCATTTAGATTCGTTTTCATTTAATAGATAGAGATAACGTATAAACAGAAACATTAGGCGTATTTGTTTTTAGTACAAATGATTAGGCGATGCAAGGTAGATAATCGCCTGTCTATACATTTTGAGTTGGTTAAAATATATGTGAGTCACTTTCTCAATCAAGCGAATTAGCCGATTAGAGGGACTTTTGGCAATCTGGATTTAATTTGACAAAATTATCATTCTTTGGTAAGGTATTTAATATTAATTTTTTAGAGGGGTGAGAAAATGAAGCAGAAGATCATTGTAAATACATTGATGTTTATCTTTATGCTGCTGTTTATTTCTTTTTTTCAAAATGTATTCGGTGTTTCTAACAAAATGGTTGGAATTACGGTTTTAATTATCGGACTTGGTATTTGTGAGAAAGATTTAACGTATAACTTGGGCCTTTTGGTGATTCGATTATTATGTTTTCTACTTGCAATGGGGATCTTTAGTTATTTAAGTTTATTAAATCCTATTTTGGGGTTAATTCTTAATTTCGGTTTTATTTTTTATGCAACGTATGTGATGGTTGAGGGAAATAAAAAACCTTATCACTTCCCCTTTATTTTAGGGTATTTATTCTTGATCTTTCTTTCACCCTCTGCACCGACTGATTTGCCAGGTCGTTTGATTGCTTTAATAGGAGGGGCCTTTTTAATCGTTGGATTGCAATGGTTATTTAATCATAAAACGTACGATAAAGTTTTAAATTCGCGATTGGATCAAGTTCTTAACCAATTAATTCATCGTCTTGAGCGCCTGTTGGCGAAAGATTCCGGTTCATGCGAGGAAGAAGTTCATGCTTTAAAAGCGAGTATGGGACGATTTATGAAGGCGATTTATGAGCGTTTTGGAACAAATGGATCGTTTAATAAAGAAGGCGTAGAACAGGTTACTCATATGGTCGCTTATGAAAAAATGTATTATTTATTAGACGAGGTCGCTAAAGATTACGAGGCTGGATTAATCGATGATGAGACGATAGAAGACTTAATTGTGTTTATTAAAGAACATCGAGGTGGGCATCATGCTTACTCAGGTGTATCGATGTTTGATCAAGGCGCGACGTCTGTGAAAGAGTTAAAACAGGTGCTACTTGTTTTACAGACAGCGGAGCGAGACGAGTATTCACATGATCAACGTACATTATGGGAGCAGTTTCTTAAACCAATAGATCGCGAATCTTATGCATTTAAGTTTGCGATGAGATTATCGATTTTATTATCGGTATGTTTGTTTATTAGTCAATTATTCGGATTAAGTTATGGGCGTTGGTTATGTTTTACAATTGCAGCACTTGTTCAACCGGATGCTGAATCTAGTCACAAGAAAACAATTGAACGTTTAATTGGAACAGGCGTTGGAGCGACTATTTTTGTTGCTTTGATTACGATTTTTAAAGAGGAATCTCAACAAATGATTATCGTCTTACTCTCTTCTTATATCGGAATGTATATGAACCGTTATGATTTTAAAATGATTTTTATTACGATCCAGGCATTAGGAGGGGCTCTTTTAACCGCAACAGGTTCAATTGTTATTGGTAATCGCTTGTTTTATATTGTAGTAGGTGCTGTCATTGCCTATCTAGGAAATAAGTGGTTATTTCCAATTCGAAGAAAAGACATTAAGGAACATTATATTGATTTATATGAGCAACAAAAGAATCATTTAATCAAGACTCCTCAAAACAATCCCCATGAGGCCATTGTCGATGCCTATCATTACCTTGAAATGGGAAAATTAGAGGATGAAAAGTATTCGGAATGGTTAGATGTCAGTTTTGAGGCTTTAGTTCGGGCCCAATCGTAAAACGAGTCACCTCTTCCCTTGTGGGAACAGGTGATTTTTTTATACACGGATATATTATTCGGTTGATTTTATAGAGCCTGTAGTCGGGGGATGTAAAGATAATGATTCCTTTATTAGTCAAGTGTTTGAAATAAGAGGGAACTTTTTGATGATTGGCTGGTCACGTCGTTTAAAAGGGGAAATCCCTAGAGGAATCTTTCGCTAGGAGTAAGGTCAAACGATTAATGGGCAATTTTTTTATGGGGAGAATGATGAGAAAATAAAACATAGTTTAACATTTTTTGATATAATGAAAGAGGAATTTTAACTTTTAGGAGGGTTACACATGAGACGTGAGTTGGCAATTGAGTTTTCCCGTGCGACAGAGGCAGCGGCTTTAGCAGGGTATAAATGGTTAGGTCGTGGAGATAAGAATGAGGCGGATGGTGCTGCCGTTCTTGCGATGCGTCATGTATTAAATGAAATTAATATTCGTGGTGAGATTGTGATTGGTGAGGGTGAAATTGATGAGGCTCCAATGTTATATATTGGGGAGCGAGTTGGAACAGGATTTGGTGATGATGTAGATATTGCTGTTGATCCAATTGAAGGAACACGCATGACGGCGATGGGGCAGGCCAATGCGATGACAACCCTTGCCGTTGGAGAAAAGGGTTCATTTTTAAAGGCGCCAGATATGTATATGGAAAAGTTAATTGTCGGTCCAAAAGCCAAAGGTGTTATTGACCTGGACTTATCTTTAGAAGAAAATATTAAGCGTGTCGCAAAAGCAGTTAATAAACCGTTATCTGCATTTACGGTGATGACACTTGCCAAACCACGCCATGATGAACAAATTAAACAAATGCAACAGTTGGGTGTGCGTGTATTCGCAATTCCAGACGGAGATGTTGCAGCCTCTATTCTAACGTGTATGCCATTTAGTGAAGTGGATATGGTTTATGGAATTGGTGGGGCGCCAGAAGGTGTTGTATCTGCTGCTGTTATTCGCGCTTTAGATGGAGATATGCAAGGACGTTTAGTTTTACGCAAAGATGTAAAAGGTGAAACGGAAGAAAACATTCGTATGAGTGAAGATGAAGCGCGTCGTTGTAAAGAAATGGGAGTTGAACCTGGTCAAATTTTA
This sequence comes from Turicibacter faecis, assembly GCF_037076425.1. Taxonomy (NCBI): domain Bacteria; kingdom Bacillati; phylum Bacillota; class Erysipelotrichia; order Erysipelotrichales; family Turicibacteraceae; genus Turicibacter; species Turicibacter faecis. The sequence continues at coordinate 63,077 of NZ_AP028127.1, forward strand.
AAATTAGAAGATATGGCTAAAAGTGATAACGTCATGTTCTCTGCAACGGGAATCACAAAAGGTGATTTATTAGATGGAATTGTATGTGAAGATGGAATGGCGACGACTGAAACATTATTAATTCGTGGGAAATCACGTACCGTTCGTCGCATTCAATCCGTGCATTATTTAGATCGTAAAGATGAACAAATTAAAGAGATTATTTTATAAAAATTGGTTATGATAAAAAAAGAGCTCCCATCAACTAAATGGGAGCTTCTTTCATAAGAGGAGTGAGTCGATGTATAGTGTCATTATTTTAGCAGCAGGAATTGGGAGTCGCATGGGACTAGGCTATAATAAAATGTTACATTCGCTAAAAGGACAACCAGTCGTTGTTCATACCATCAAAAAATTCTTAAAAGATATAAACTGTGGACAACTTATTTTAGTAGTCAATGAGTTAGAACATCAAATGATGGAACAATTATTAGATAAGGCACAGATTAACGATGATCGGATTGAATTAGTGAGTGGTGGGAGTGAACGTCAATACAGTGTTTATCATGGGCTTCAAGTTGTTCGTGAAGAGGTGGTGCTTGTGCATGACGGGGCCCGTCCGTTTGTTACCTCACAGATGATCGCGGAATGTGTGTCATTGGCGCAAGAGGAAAAGGCAGCGATTGTTGCGGTTCCCGTAAAAGACACGATGAAGCGGGTGATTGACGGAGTCGTCGTTGAAACCCCTCGTCGTGATGAAATGTATAGCGTACAAACCCCTCAAGCAGCACCGACTTCGGTCTTGAAGCAGGCTCATTTAGGGGCAAGACAACATCATTTCTTAGGAACAGACGAGGCGAGTTTAATTGAGAAATTTACAGATACGCCGGTGCACATTGTGAAGGGCTCATACACGAATATCAAATTAACAACGCCAGAAGATTTAGTATTAGCTGAGCAACTTCTTCATCTAGAAAGTTAAGGATAAAGTTATCCACAAGAAATATTTTCAGTCATGTGATAACGATAAAAGAAAAAAGATTACCTTCTCATTTTTATGTATGGATTGTGGTAAAAAAAAGCTTAGTTGATTTGTAAAGAATAGTTATTATCTAAAGTGTGGCGCGAACCTTAGGTGAAGGGTGCACTCGTGAAGTGAATGGAAGACTAGAATCTCTTTAGGGAAATAATCAAACTCATCCTAAAAAGATTGGAAACGTTGGGTAACGCTATCATCAAATGTATAAGGAATTTTTTAATAGAAAATGTAAATTTAACCTTTTGGTGTTCGTATTTCTTGCTTTTTCAACACGGGGGGGGGAGTTACAATCAAGTTGTTTATATTTGGAGAAAAGGAGATGTAGAAATGATGGATTTTAAAAAGGATTATTAGCATTATCTTTATTCGGTGTATTTTCAGGGGGGTAACTTATTTGCTTCAGCAAGTACACTAGATCGAATTGAACCACAAGAGCCACTTCCAGGGTTCGGACTAGATTTAGTAGAGTATGATACTGCTATTTATAATGGAGAGGCTCCACAATCAAGAGTTGCTAAATTACTCAGTAGTGGTGTTTCACGTTATGTAAATCATAGTACGGGTCAGTATTATGCTAAGGGAGCAACCAATGTTGTTGAAAGTACAACAGGAAATGCTTTATATCATAAAACGACTGTAACTTTAGAAAAGAAAGTATTGTTTGTTACTAACACATTAGTTTCAGCTTCTGCATGGGGAACAGGAGAAGTTTGGGCAACAACTGGAACTACTCCAACAGCTGGAACTCCACATGTATATTGGGCTGTAAAATAATCAAAAAAAAAAACAACAATATAAATTTATATTGTTGTTTTTTTATAGGAGGAATTTGTAATGAAAGAACGGATGAAGGTTATAGTAATCTTTATTATCATTAGTGTATTATCTTGTGTGAGTCTTTTTATGATGTATCAAGAAAAAAACGATTTTGAACAACAATATTTTCATCTAGCTGATTTACAAAATATTCAAAATGATTCGCTAGGCCAATTATTAGATCAAGATAATATTTTAGAAAGATTAAATAACTTTAAGCAAGAATTAAAGGAAAGTGAGAAATTTACATTTATTGAATTTTTACCTAATGTTGTAGAGTTTATTGGGGAATGGGATAAGCCAAATCAATTAGTAAATGGATATGAATATGGGGCTGATTTAAAAAATCAAACCGTTCATGTGAATAATAAAGAATTATTAATTACGCCGATTAATTGTATTTCTATGGATCAGGATGCATGGGATTTATATGATTTATCGTTAAGCGAGGGGAATGAATTTGCAGGGACGGATTATAGTTTAACTGAAAAAAAACTGCCCTTAATTTTAGGAAGTGAGTTTAAAGAATATTATGACATAGGTGACGAAATTCCTTTATTATATTTTTCTGAGGAATGGACAGGGGTTGTCCAAGGATTTTTAGAAGATGATGAAGTCATTAACCAAGATTGGAATGAATATTCTTTAGATACTAGAATTTTAGTTCCTTCGTTTAAAGAAATGAGTGATAAAATAGATGAGGATTTACGAAAAAAGATAACGTATGCTCAATTAGAAGGGGATGTTTTACTAAAAGATAAAGCTGAATATTCAAAGGCAAATAAAGAAATAAAGAAATTGTCACAAAAGTATAACTTACCGTATGAATTATTAAGAGGCTATTAAATTTTTCAGTCAAGTCGTTGTGATCTATTTGGTAGTTTTGAGGGTTTAGCGTGGTAAGAAATGTTATAGGCGCAATTTAAAAGGGAGGTCACCGATCATATGTTCGGCGATCTCCCTTTTAATTAGGTGGAGTTGGTGTATTCAATCATTGAAAAAGGGTGAGTCCTATTTTAGATAGGAAGACATGACCTCAGTTGTTGATTCGAAAACTAAAAAAACGTTCATGGGGGAATGAACGTTTTTTTAAATATATAAAAGTTTTGGGAGAGTAATATGTGAAAAAATTTTAGGGGGGGATGTAAGTTTATCACTTACATATTTGTTATGGTAAAATAAGTAAAAGTTATTCACTAAAATGAATAGATTTATAAATTTTTTTGATTTCTATCTTTGGTGGCCTGTTTCAGGGCGAATTTAAACGTTAGGGCTGAATGGTTGATGAAATTATCGCCCTTTTTTAGAAGAGGATTACGGAAGGTAAGCAAGCCAGGTGAAAATCTATTTTACTTGGGAATAGGGTTTGTTTCACCGTATGAGAAAAGGGAGAAAAGGGTACGATATTTAGAGGTAGCGATAAATTTTAAGTGAGTGTACGGTTTTTTAACCTCATTATTCTAGAAAGTTAGTTAGTAATGATCGGAATAAGGATTAAAGAATTTGATAAATGACTTTTTTTACACTACTGGACAATGTATAGTAGTTAATGGTATACTCTATTATGCTTTACACAGTAGATAAGAAGATGTTTCTTTTCATCAATAAATGAGGAGGTTTTAGAAATGAACAAGGTCTCTTTATGTTCAATGGTTGTGATGGGTGCCCTTTTATTGGGGTGTTCGAAGTCACCAGGTGATCTTAATCAGGAGCAATCATCGCTCTCTACGATGACCGAGGCTCAGGCAAAGGAGCTAGCGCTTCAGGAAGTAGGAAGCGGGAGCATTATTGATTTCTCCTATGATCATGACGATAAGTTGCCACATTATGAATTTAAAATTGTGAATGATGGGGTTGAACACGAAGTTGAAATTAGTGCGATTGACGGAAGTGTTTTAAAGCACCAGACAAAAAATTATTCGGAAGCTCCACTCTTAGAAGAGCCACGAGTACGTGAGATTGTCGAAACGTTAGGAAATGGAACGATTGTTCGCGTTCAGTTAGAGAAAGAAGACCATCATGCGAGTTATGAGGTAACAGTGGTTGATGAAACATATACGTATGAATATGAAATTGATGCACGAGATGGTCATGTCATTCATCAAGAAAAAGAATTAATTAATCAGGTGATTGCCCCTAATCAACAGGCGTTAACAATTGATGTCGAACAGGCGAAGTCAATGGCGAGTGCCCAGGTTCAAGGCGGAGTTGTAACGGAAATTTCTTTAGATACTGACGACGGAACTCCCATTTATGAAGTAAATGTTATAGCGAATGGGATAGAGTACGAATATGAGATTAGTGCAGTAGATGGCCAAGTGCTTCGGGCGAGTACAAAATAGACTAAGGTCGAGTTTTCAACGGGTGGCAGCGTCGTGAAGAGGGAGGTTTAATGTAACAGGATTGTTATAGAAGGAAAGATATGAATGCACAATATAAAAAAGGTGTTTTAGAATTATGTGTTTTACGATTAATTAAGCGTCGTGATTTATACGGGTATGAGATGGTACAACAAGTTTCTTTATATATTGAAGTGACTGAAAGTACGATTTATCCACTTCTTCGTCGTTTAACAAAGGAAGGGTATTTGCAGACGTACAATAAGGCGTCGTCAGAGGGACCGACGCGAAAATATTATTCGATGACGGTTGAGGGAGAGGTCTATTTAACGACTCTTTTAAAGGAATGGAATCAGATGGTGGAATCCGTGCAACGATTATTAGAGGAGGGAGACTAAAAGATGGAGATTTTGAATCAGTGGTTAGAGGAACTCGCCGGGGATTTACAACGCATTTCTCCTGAGGATCGGGAGGCCATTTTAGAAAGTTACCGGGAACAAATAAATGAGATGGTGTCTTGTGGGATAAAGGAATCAGATATTTTATCTGAAATTGGTTCTCCAAAGCAGGTAGCCAAAGAAGTTCTTGAGTCGTTTATCGTGGATGAGGCGTTAGAAGAAGAGGTAAATGTTTGGAAAGGTCCCTCTCGGGAAACGAATCGCGGTAAACAATTGTTTGGGATTGCGGTGATGGGGATTTGTCTTTTTATTGCTTGCTGGTCATTTCTTATGATGCTTCGTTTAGTGATCGGAGGCTTTTTTATCTCACTAATCTCGTTGGGATTAATGATTGCTCTCTTTTTCGCCGCCATCGTGGCCTTTAATTTAGCAATTGCTTCAGGATATGTTGGGTGGTTAGTTTGGAATCGGGAAAAAAGAGAACGGGGTAGGAAAAAAGGAATTGAAAGGTATTTAATAGTTTCGCGTGTTGTTGCTATAATAGTGGGAAGTGCGGTCTTTGTTGGGAGTATTTATACGAATCCGTTTTTGAAGCAAGGGGTTTCGGAAGGGGAGTTATTTGACTTGATTGAAGAGAGGTCGCAGGGGATTCTTGATTTTGACGACTTATTTGAGATTGATTTTAGTTAGTTGGAAAGGAAGATAAGTATGATTCGAATTGGACATTCAACGGATATTCATCAACTGGTTGAAGGGCGAAAGTTAATTTTAGGTGGGGTAGAGATAGAGCATTCGAAAGGGTTGCTCGGTCATAGTGATGCGGATGTCTTATGTCATGCGGTGACGGAGGCTATTATTGGGGCATTAGCTAAAGGCGATATCGGAACTCATTTTCCTGATACAGATCCTAAATATAAAGGGGTAGATTCTCGCATTTTGTTGCGTGGGGCTAAGGAAATGTTAGATGAAGCGGGATATGTGCTTGGAAACTTAGATGCAACAATTTATGCTGAGCGTCCGAAGATGCGTCCCCATATTGATGCGATGCGTGCAAATATTGCCGCCGATTTAGGGGCGACGATGGAGCAGGTTAACATTAAAGCCACACGTGGCGAAAAGTTAGGCTTTGTCGGTCGTGAAGAAGGAATTGCGTCAGAATGCGTGGTTCTACTCTTTAAAAAGAATGCCTTGTAAATAAAGTTGAAATAAAAAAGTGATTTTCCAGTTACGGAAAATCACTTTTTTATTAGAATTTGTAACTCTCTTTTAAGGGGTCCCCGTTAGAATGGGAATAACGTTAGTAGTTATCAAAGGTGACAAATATAAGTCGCTTGAACAAAGTGGCAGTTATCCACTGAGGATACTAGCCGTTAATCAGGAAGGATAACCTTGCAGAAAATGATTTATTAGACGAGCGTCGGTAAATGAATTAATGGATGACGTTGCAAGATAACTTCGGCTTTTTTTATTGCTAGAGCTCCTTAGTCAGTGGACGACGTAAAATAAATAAACTCGCCCAGTTATACTGCTTACCTTTTTTTATTTTTTTCTCTCCCTTCAAAACTCTTTGGACAAAATAATACATATAATAAACAGCCAGAAATAATCGTAACAATACTTAAGCTTTTTATTACCCTCATATCATTAATATTAAAATTATAAAACCCCATAGTTTTTATAGGTATTCCATAAAGTGAAATTAAAAATATAGTTAGTAAAATAAAATAATCCTTATCATATTTAATTTTACTAATATTAAAAATTTTAAAAAAATATTCTTCTTTCTTTTTTTTTAATCTACCACCAACTATATACTTTTTATAAAATTAATTCCAAATATGGTTAATTTTATTATAAAAATAAAAGATTTAAAAGTAAATATTTTTCCTTTTAGGAGACTAGCCGTTAATCGGGAAGGGTAGCCTTGCAGAAAATGCTTTATTAGACGAGCGTCGGTAAATGAATAAATGGATGACGTTGCAAGATAACTCTGGCTTTTTTTATCGCTAGAGTTCCTTAGTTAGTGGACGACGTAAAATAAATAAACTCACCCATTTATAGCATTTAAATAGTTCCCAACCTTCCTTAGCTAATGAATTCATCGTGTTTTCGAAATTAGTTAATGTTTCCTCTCTTTTATAGAGTTTTTTTAATAGTAGAGGTAAAAAATTTAGGGTAAATAAATTTTTGATATGAATTAATTTATATTCATAGATGATATTTGAACGAGTTTTCTTTAAATACAATTGATGATTAAATAAATCTATTTCAAACAGTTCCCAACCGTCTTTGGCTAAAGAATTCATATTAATTTCAAAAATCTTCTTTTTTATTCCATCATAAGTAAACATTCGTTTAATCTGAATGGTCCTATACTCACTCATCTTACAGCCCCCCTCATCACGTAAAGTTTACTATAATAATATTGGATTTGTCCAATGTTTTATGATGCCACGGGGAACGCTATTAAATGAGGAAGTAGGCTGTCTAAACACGACTATTTAGGCCCTTAACGGTGAGCGATATTTTGGCTATCGAGGTTAGTGACTACTTTTTTGAATGGGTCCTCATTAATGGTTAGCATCAGTATGTCTGATGTTTAAAGTCAGACTAGTTACATGACTGATATTTGATTTGAAAAGAATCTTTTTTAACCGGTTATTGTCTTTTTATCGTCTAGGCTATGTTTCTAATTCCGATGTCCCAAATTTAGTAGAGATAGAACATGATCAAGTAATAGACTTCCTAATAGGGGTGATTCCATAAGATAATGAGATAAAAATTTTAAATTTAAAATAATAGGGTATATCCCCCCAGATTGTAAATAATGATTCTCCTGTTACGAGGAAAGAACTTATCCACAAGCAACCGAACAGGAGAAAAAGGGGGGGAGAGCCTCTTAGAAAGCTTCCTTTTGTTATGAAGACTTTGTCGTTTTAGCGGGATTTAGGTCTTTCCAATCAGTGGGGGAAGGTGGTGAGGGAATTTTCTTAATCGGGACTCGTGCTTTTTTCGGTGAAAATATTTAATATTTTGTTTCAATCGTATATAATATGAAAAGAATAAAGTAGTATTTTAATTAGGAGGCAAGATTATGACAGTTCGTGTTCGTTATGCACCAAGTCCAACAGGATTTTTACATATCGGAAATGCTAGAACAGCATTATATAATTATTTATTTGCAAAGCACCATGGTGGTGACTTTATTTTACGTATTGAGGATACTGATGTTGAGCGTAATGTAGAAGGCGGAGAAGAATCGCAAATGAACTATTTACGTTGGCTAGGTATTGAATGGGATGAGTCATTTGATGTTGGTGGAGACTACGGGCCTTACCGCCAATTAGAGCGTTTAGATATTTACCGTAAATATGTAGACGAGTTAATTGAAAAAGGATTAGCTTATAAATGCTACTGTACAAGTGAGGAACTTGAAGCTGAACGCGAGGCTATGTCAACTCATGGGCATGATAATATTCATTACTCACGTCGTTGTTTAAATGCGACAGCTGAGGAACGTGCACAGTTAGAAGCACGTGGGGAATATGTTGTTCGTATTAAAGTTCCAGAAAATGAAGTTTATACATTCAATGACATCGTTCGTGGAGAAATTACATTTAACTCATCAGATTTTGGTGATTGGGTCATCATGAAGAGTAATGGAATTCCAACGTATAACTTTGCGGTTGTAGTGGACGATCACTTAATGAAAATTACTCACGTTTTCCGTGGAGAAGAACACATTACAAATACGCCAAAACAAATGATGATTTATCGTGCGTTTGGATGGGATGTCCCAACATTTGCACATATGACGTTAATTGTAAACGAACACGGGAAAAAGTTATCGAAACGTGACAAAGATACGGTGCAATTTATCGAACAATATGCGAACATGGGATATTTACCAGAAGCCTTATTTAACTTTATCGCCTTATTAGGATGGTCTCCAGGAATTGAAGAAGAAATTTTATCACATGAACAATTAGTGGAATTATTCGATGAAAATCGTTTATCTAAATCACCTTCAACGTTTGATAAAGCTAAATTAGCTTACATTAATAATCGCTATATTAAAGCGTTAGACGCTGAAGAATTACTTGAACTTTGTATGCCTCACTTAGTAGAAGCGGGAATCTTAGAAGGGCGTACACACCAATGGGCGGTAGAATTAGTTTCGTTATTCCATGACCGTTTATCATATGGTGCAGAAATCGTTGATTTATACGATGAATTTTTCTCAGAAGAATTAACATTAGATGAAGAAGCACAAGCATTCATTAATCAAGAAGGTATTTCAGCAACATTAAAGGCTTTCAAAGATCAATTAGAATCTTTAGAGGACTTTACAGCAGAAGGGATCCAAGCTTCTGTTAAAGCTGCTGGGAAAGCAAGTGGAGCAAAAGGAAAAATGTTGTTTATGCCTTGTCGAATTGCGACAACAGGTCAAATGCATGGACCAGATTTACCAAAAGCGTTAGCTTTACTTGGAAAAGAAACTGTCGTTTCACGTATTGAAAAATTTATTTAAGAAAAAAACCTCAGAATTTAATTCTGAGGTTTTTTCTTTTTAAAGGCGAGAAGGAAAAGGATTAAGTAGAGAGTAGTGATGATAAAGTAAATGACCCACACCAAACGATAAGTTAAATGATCGGCGATAAAACCAGAGATAACAGGACCTAAGGCACTTCCTAGTGTAAAAATCATATTAATAAAGCCGAGATGCATGGAGTAATGATCTTTTCCGAATAAGGCACTTGTTCCATAAGAGGGAAGGAGTGAGGGAAGACACAAACATAGTCCAAACAGGGCGGCAAAGATGAATAGAAGTGAGGGGTAAAATCCAAAAATGAGGCAAAGATAACCGATAAGCGCCATGGAAACAAAGGAGGCGATTGATGTTCTTAATCCGAGTTTATCGAAAACGATTCCGCCAACTAAGCTCCCGATGAGGGCGAAGATAGCTTGCGTAGAACCTACATTAGCATTAAAGCTTAGGGGATGGTGAAGACTTGTTAAATACGGTTGAATATGCATCTTTGTTCCCGAAACACTCATTCCTAGAAGAAAAAGCCCCAAAGAAAATAGAATCAATTGAGTGCTCCAATGGATATCGTTGAATGATAATTTTTCTTTTTTCTTCGACTCAATGGTTGCATCAGGTGGCAACGCCATGACTAATAGAGAGAGGGGCAGGCAAACAATTAAGATAATTCCGCCTAAAAGGGCATACGTTGTTTGATAGGTCAGATGATTTAACATCCGCGAGACAACCTGCATCCAAACAAAAGAGCCAGTTCCCGCACCCGCCATCGCAATACCTAAGGCAAATCCTTTTCGATCCTCAAACCAAGAAGTTAGTGCAGTGGCGATTGGAATAGTCGTTAGACACGAGATTCCGATTCCAACAATAATAGCAATCAGATAAAACATCCAGATCGTTTTGGCGAGGGCGTAACAAAAAAATCCTCCACCGGCTAAAATAGATCCAATGGCCATTAATAACTTTAATGGTACTTTTGAAACTAGATGTCCCGTTATGGGGGACATTAGTGCTGTTGTCACAGCCCCAATCGTGAAAATTAAAGAAAATGAGGAAATTGATAAACCTAGATGTTTCGTCACGGGGTCAAGAAAGAGTGAAGTAATATTATTAACGATACTAAACGAGACCGACATAATCAGAAAGCAGGCCATTAGCACGAGATACTTCTGAAATTTCAATTTATTTGACATGGATGTAAACCTCCGAATTCAACCTTTTTATTAGAATGGACGCCTAGGAATGAATTATGTAGCGATGAAAAGGAATAATGAAAATGATTTAAGAATCTTTCAGTTAAACGAAAAAAAGTTATCCACAAGGGACTTTTTTTGCTTTTATTTCAACAGGGGTTAAAGAAAGAAGGTAACTTTGTTTGAAAGGGAGGGCATGTTCTAATACGCGTGTTGAGTTTTTTCTCAATGTAAAGTAAAAGACGATTAACCTTGTTGTTGAAGAAGGTTAATCGTCGGGAGAGAACCGTTTAATTTCTAACGGCAATGGCCTCGATTTCAATTTTAACTTCTCGAGGAAGTTTAGCAACCTGCACACATGAACGGGTAGGTTTATGTGAGTGAAAGTATTGGCCATATACTTCATTGACAATTGAAAAATCGTTCATATCGGTTAAAAAAATCCCACATTTCACTACATTATGAAGCGAGTACCCCGCTTTTGTTAAAATGGCGTCAATATTCTTTAAACATTGGTGCGTTTGCGTAGCAACATCATCGGCAATAACTTCCATCGTTTGAGGATCAAGAGGTATTTGTCCAGAAATATAGAGGGTGTTGTTGACCTCGATAGCTTGTGAATAAGGTCCGATAGCTTGGGGTGCAGCGTTTGTTGAAATAATGTTCATTAAAATTCCTCCTTTTTAAGACAAGAGTGATGAGAATATCTCCCATCATTTTATAATAACATAGTCCTATAAATAGTGTGGTTTATTGGGGGCAAATTAATAGGCAAAAGAATAAGATAAGCTAGAAGTGCGAAAATAAAGGGGAATAATAATTGATTTATTGGAGGAATTTGAAATGGAAAATGTAACCTTTCAAATGGTCATTGAGGCGGCTAGAGAGTTAAAGGGAATCATTAAAGAAACTGATTTTTGTTATGCAGAAACGTTGAGTGGATTGACAAAGGGGGAAATCTATTTAAAGCTTGAAAACCTACAACAATCGGGATCGTTTAAAATTCGAGGGGCTTATAATAAAATGGTTCATTTAACAGAGGATGAGAAAAAAAGTGGTGTTGTAGCTTCAAGTGCTGGAAATCACGCGCAGGGGGTGGCCATTAGTGCAAGCAAATTAGGTCTTAAGTCCACCGTCGTGATGCCTAAGAATGCACCTTTCGCAAAAATTTCGGCGACGCGTAAATATGGGGCAGAAGTGGTGTTAGAGGGGGATGTTTATGACGAGGCCTACCAAAAAGCATTAGAAATTAAAGAGGCGACTGGCGCAACCTTTGTTCATCCGTTCAATGATCCGTATGTCATTGCAGGTCAGGGGACGATTGGTCTAGAGATGTTAAAGGAACAACCGGATTTAGATGTGGTGTTAGTTCCTATCGGTGGAGGGGGGATCGCGGCAGGGATAGCATTAGCGGTAAAAACGATTAATCCCAAAATTCGTGTGATCGGGGTACAAACAGAAAATGCACCTTCTATGTATGAATCGGTTCGATTAGGAAAGATAGAAAAAGTTAATATTCATCGAACCATTGCTGATGGCATCGCAGTTGGTAGACCGGGAGATTTGACGTTTCCCCTTATTTGCCGCTATGTAGACGAAATCGTGACAGTGACTGAAACAGAAATTTCTCAAGCATTTTTATTTCTTCTTGAAAATTGTAACCTAGTGTGCGAAGGCGCTGGTGCCGTTCCAGTTGCGGCGTTATTATCCGGTCATCTAGATGTTAGAGGTAAAAAGGTAGGGGCCGTTCTCTCAGGGGGAAATATAGATATTAATTTAATTGAAAGTATTATTAATCATGCGATGATTACAACCGGCCGTCGAACAGAAATTAAAGTTTTATTAAATCACCGGGCAGGAGAGCTAAGTCTCTTTTTAGATACTATAGCGAAAGAATTCGGAAATGTGTTGGTTATTCATCAAAATCGTCATAAGGAAGGATTATCGATGTATCAATTAGAAGTATCGGTTGTTATTGAGACGATTGATGAAGAACATAAAAAACGCGTCATTGAAAAATTATTAGAGGCAAATTATGAGATTGAGTATACAAACTAGCAAAGTTTGGTGAAATATATTAAAATGAAGATATCGTTTCGGAAGATAGGAGTTGGGACCTGTAATGTTAATTTATAATACGTATACGCGTCAGAAAGAGGAATTTAAGCCGATTGAAGAAAATAAGGTCAAGATGTATATTTGTGGACCAACTGTTTATAATTATGTTCACATCGGAAATGCACGTCCAGTTTTATTTTTTGACCTTGTTCACCGCTACTTTAATTATCTAGGATACGAAGTAGATTATGTCTCTAATGTGACAGATGTGGATGATAAGATTATTAATCGTGCGATTGAAGAAGAGGTAACAGAGGCAGAAATTGCGAAAAAGTATTTAGAATACTTTTTAGAGTGTAATCAACTTTTGAATGCCTTACCGTTTAATAAAATGCCTAAAGTCACGGAAAATATGGAAGAAATGATTGATTTTATTCATGCGTTAGTTGAGCGAGGGTATGCGTACGCAGTAGAGGGTGACGTTTATTTCCGTATCGATAAGGTTCGGGAGTATGGACAATTATCAGGTAAAAGGATAGAAGAATTAGAAGTTGGTGCACGTATTGCAGAAGACTCTAAAAAGGAAAATCCTTTAGACTTTGTTTTATGGAAAAAAACAGATAAGGGAATTACTTGGGATTCACCGTGGGGAGCAGGTCGCCCAGGATGGCATACAGAATGTGTCGTTATGATTCAGAAAGAATTTAAAGGTAAGATTGATATTCATGGAGGCGGAACAGATCTTCAATTCCCTCACCACGAAAATGAAATTGCGCAGTCATTATGTATGCATGGTCACAGTATAGCGAATTATTGGATGCACGTAGGACGTTTAGGTCTTAATAACGAGAAAATGAGTAAATCTTTAGGAAATGTGATTAATGTTAAAGATTTAATTGAGAAAATTGATGCTAATGCGTTTCGCCTATTTATGTTGTCGGTTCACTATCGTCAACCGATCAACTACACAGAGGAAAATATCCAGTTAGCGATGAAAGAGTGGCAAAAAATTAAAACAACGTTTAATCAGTTGCATCTGAAACTTGATGTGGCGGAGGCGCTAGATGTGAAAGAGGAAAAAGTCGACGCAATAGCGGCGTTAATGCAACAATTTACGGACGCGTTAGAGGATGACTTCAATACATCAAATGCTATTACAAGTTTATATGGAGTGGTTAAAGAAGTGAATAAGATGATGCGTGCGAAGGTTAGCGAAGGAGCCTATAAATATGCGCTGATGACTCTTCAAAATATGACGTATATTTTTGGTTTTGATTTGAAGAAAAAGCGTCTAACCTCTGAAGAAAGAGACTTGTTCAAGTCTTGGGAAGCTGCTAGAAAGGCGAAAGACTTTACGCAGGCTGACGCATTAAGAGAAAGATTACAGGCTTTAAATGTCATTTAAAATACGTTATGATAAAAAAGGTTCCATTTGAAAAGGTGGAATCTTTTTTATGTGGCTTAAGAAAATAAGGGCGTGATTGGGATAGAAAACAGGGTCGAAAAATGACTTTTTTCGCTGAAAAGCATTGAATCTAAGAAAGTGAGGGTAAAAAAATGCTTTTTCGTTAAAGCGGGAAAATTTAGTGTATAATAATGACGAGATTAGAAAAGGCGTGTGAGACAATGGAAGTAAAGCAAATGAATAGTACAATGTTGGCCTTTGTAGGGGATTCGTACTATGATTTAAGAATTCGAGAGACGTTGTGCCGAATGGGAATTAATAAACCTAAACGTCTGCATCAATTAGCGGTAAAGTATGTTTCTGCGCATGCTCAGGCAGCAACGTTAACCTACTTAATAGAAAATAATTTATTGAATGAGAAAGAAGTAGAGGTTGTAAAAAAGGGACGGAATACAAAGAGTCGATCAGTTCCTAAAAACACGGATGTTTTAACTTATACACACTCAACAGCTTTTGAAGCGTTGATTGGATATTTATATTTAACTAATCAGATGCAACGATTAGACGAGATTATTTCCTATAGTATTGAATCTAAGGGTGAGGTGACGAAATAATGAGCAAGTATCATAAAGGGAAAAAGAATGATCAAAACCCTAAACGCATGAATAAAAAAGAGGCGAAGCCAATGAATAAAAAAGATAGTGGACGCGAAGTCGTTTACGGAAAGAATACAGTAAACGAGGTTTTATCTTCAAATCGTAAAATATTTGAAGTTGTCGTCGCGGATGCGGTGTCTAAAAACGATGTGAAATTAATGGATTTATTGGCCGAGAGAAATATTACGTGCCGCGTGCTTCCTAAACAAAAATTTGAACAAGTTGTAAAGGATAAGTACGATGTTAAGGGAAATCATCAAGGTGTTTTAGCCATCGTAGAACCTTATGGATATCTTCCATTAGCAGACTTGATCCAAAGGGCGACTAATAAGGACGAACCGGCTTTTATTATTATTTTAGACGGCCTGGAGGATCCGCATAATTTAGGTGCGATTCTTCGAACTGCTGATGCGGCAGGGGTCGATGGAATCATTATTCGTAAAGACCGAGCTGTTGGGTTGACGAGTACGGTAGCTAAATTATCAACGGGTGCTATTGAACATGTTCCAGTTGCGTGTGTTTCGAATTTAACAGTTGCAATTAATCAGTTAAAGGAAGCGGGGCTTTGGATAGCTGGAACAGATGCTAACGAAGCACAAGACTATCGAACGTTAGATGCGCAATTACCTTTAGGTCTTGTAATAGGTAGCGAAGGAAAGGGAATTAGTCGTCTGGTTCGTGAAGCTTGTGATTTTAAAGTCTATTTACCGATGAGAGGTCATGTTACCTCGTTAAATGCGTCGGTCGCTGCTGCATTACTGATGTATGAAATTTATAATAAGAGAAATCCGATAAAATAGTGTCCTAGGAGGGATATGGTGAAGGTTAAGTGTAGTGATTATGAATTGGTACGTTTAGTTCGAGAACAAGATAAAGTTGCTTTGGATACACTCATCAAGAAATACTCACTGTTAATAAAAAAAATAGCCTATTCTTATCGTGGAATCGGTATAGATCCTGAAGATTTTTTTCAAGAAGGGCAATTAGCCTTCATCCAGTCTATTTACACCTATGACCAAGAGGCAGAGTTTAGTTTTTATTCTTATTCAATGACATGTGTAAGAAATGCGATTATAACAGAGTATCGTCGGGTTAAAAGAAGCGCCGGTCTGGATTTATTGACGGATTATAGCACAACAGAAGTTTGTGTTGTAGCGGAGTCACAGGCATCCTATTTAGATCGAGGGTATTTTAACTTAGATGAAAAATTATTTATGGAGTACGCCTTTAAAAAAGAAGGATTTTTATCCGATTTTGAAAAAATGTGTTTGAAATATTATTTGTTAGATAATACTTATATTGAGATAGCACAAATGTTAAGTGTGCCTCCTAAAAAAGTAGATAATGCTTTACAACGTTGTAAAATGAAATTAAAGGCATTAAATAAAAATAGTTCATCTACTGGGCAATATTGTTAGTTTTATTGACAATAGAAGATGTTTTTGATAGAGTAAATAGAGTTACGAAATAAGAAATTGTGAGGTTAAATCATGCGCACAAAAATAATTTTAGCTTGTGATGAATGTTTAAGTCGCAACTATTCAACCGTAAAAAATAAACAAACACACAATGAACGTCTTGTAGTTAAAAAATTCTGCAAGCGTTGTGGGAAACATACAATGCACAAGGAAACTAAATAAAGTTGGTATAGGGGGCCACAGGATGAGTCAGGTAAAAGGTTTTTTTAAAGGTGTGTCTGCTGAATTAAAGAAGATAACTTGGCCGACAGAGAAGGAGATGAAAACTTACACAGTACAAGTAATGTGTTTCGTTATTGTGTTATCAGTTTTCTTCTTCGCTGTTGACTTAGTGATTTCCCAAGTAATCGGGTTACTTGGATAGGAGGTCATATTAGTGGAAAAACGTTGGTATGTTGTTCAAACGTATGCTGGTTATGAAAATAAGGTAATGACCAATTTGTTAAAGCGTATTGAAACAATGAATATGCAAGAAAAAATCTTTCGAGTATTAATTCCGGAAGAAAAAGAAGTTAAAATTAAAGATGGTGTCCGTAAAGAAAAATTAAAGAAAACTTTTCCTGGATACGTTCTTGTTGAAATGATCGATACTGATGATTCTTGGTACATGGTACGTAATACACCAGGTGTTACGGGATTCTTAGGATCAAGTGGTAAGGGAACACGTCCAGTGCCACTTCCAACTGAAGAAATCACACCGATTCTTAAAAAGATGGGAATTACAAGCGTGGAAGTTTCAGTTGATATTGAAGTAGGTCAACAAGTATTAGTTGCAGCGGGTCCTTTCTCAGGGCAAGTTGGAAAAATTGAAACAATCGACAAAGAACATGGTAAGGTAAGTGTATTAGTGGATTTATTTGGACGTGAAACGCCAGTAGAATTGGATTTCGGACAAATTTGTGAAGTCGAATAAAAAAAATCCTTGCGAAAAATAAAAAAAGGTGATAAACTAGCGTAGTCGATATGAGATTCATATCAAGTGGGAGGGTGAAACACCCAAATAACCACATCACGGACTTAGAGGAGGTGTGTCGCGTGGCAAAAGCAGTAAAAAGTATTATTAAATTACAAATTCCTGCAGGAAAAGCAAATCCAGCTCCACCAGTAGGTCCAGCATTAGGACAAGCCGGTGCGAACATTCAAGGATTCTGTCAAGAATTCAATGAACGTACACGTGAACAAATGGGAAGTATTATCCCAGTAGTAATCACAGTTTATGAAGATCGTTCATTTACATTCGTTACAAAAACTCCACCAGCATCAGACTTATTAAAAAAAGCGGCTGGAATTCAAAGTGGATCAGCTTTACCTCATAAAGAGAAAGTTGCTACTTTAACTAAAGATCAAATTCGTGCAATCGCTGAGCAAAAAATGCCAGACTTAAACGCGAATACAGTAGAAGCTGCAATGCGTATTATTGAAGGTTCTGCAAGACAAATGGGAATCGTTGTAGAAGACTAATCTACCGTTTTAGGTTGTAGATTACAACCTAAATCTGTGGGAGGAGATTCCGTTAACCACAATTTAGGAGGTATTTGAGATGGCTAAAAAAGGTAAAAAATTCATCGAAGCCAAAAAATTAGTTGATTCTACTACTTTATACTCTGTAGAAGAAGCTGTTGAGTTAGTTAAAAAAACTAATGTTGCTAAATTTGACGCAACTGTAGATGTAGCTTTCCGTTTAGGAGTTGACCCACGTAAAGCGGATCAACAAATTCGTGGAGCTATGGTATTACCTCACGGAACTGGTAAAGATCGCTCAGTTTTAGTTTTCGCTAAAGGTGAAAAAGCTAAAGAAGCTGAAGCGGCTGGAGCAGACTTCGTAGGAGATAGCGATATGATCAATAAAATTCAACAAGGTTGGATGGATTTTGATGTAGTAGTAGCTACTCCAGATATGATGGCTGAAGTTGGTAAATTAGGACGCGTGTTAGGTCCACGTGGTTTAATGCCAAACCCTAAAACTGGTACAGTTACAATGGACGTAACAAAAGCAGTTAATGAAATCAAAGCTGGTAAAGTTGAATACCGTGTTGATAAAGCTGGTAATGTTCATGTTCCAATTGGAAAAGTATCATTCGATAACCAAAAGTTAATCGAAAACTTCAAAGCTATTTTTGGTACTATCTTAAAAGCTAAACCATCTGCAGCTAAAGGAACTTATGTGAAAAACATTGCTGTTTCTTCAACAATGGGTCCTGGTATCAAAGTTGCATCTGAATCATTAGAAAAATAATTTTTTCTTTTTGATAATTGAATAGAATTACCGTAGACAGTAGGGGCCTTGGGCTTAATGTCCTACCGAGGTTTTGGATATATATACTATTTATTTTCATGCCTTAGTTATACCCTTCTGTCCACAACTTAATGGATATAAGGGTTTTTCTACGGACTAATAACGAATATAGGAGGTGTGAATGATGAGCGCTACTGCAATCGAAATGAAATCTCAATTAGTTGCTGAATATGCAGCACAATTCAAAGAATCAGCTTCTTTAGTTGTTGTTGATTACCGCGGATTAACTGTTGCTGAAGTAACTGAATTACGTCAACAATTACGTGCTGAAGGTGTTGAGTTTAAAGTATTAAAAAACAACATTTTACGTCGTGCTGTGACTGAAGCAGGATTCGAAGGTTTAGGTGAAGCATTCGTTGGTCCAACGGCTGTTGCTTATTCTAAAGGAGACGTTGTTGCGCCTGCACGCGTATTATACAACTTCTCAAAAGAACACCAAGCATTAGAATTAAAAGCTGGTTTAATCGAAGGAAGTGTTGCTTCATTAGAGCAAGTTATGGAATTAGCTAAGTTACCAAACCGCGAAGGTTTATTATCTATGTTACTTTCTGTATTACAAGCTCCAATGCGCAATATGGCTTGTGTTGTTAAAGCTGTTTCTGAACAAAAAGAAGCTGGTGTTGAAGCACCTGTAACTGAAGAAGCTGCTGAGTAATTTTTAAAATAAAAAAACCTATAAGGGTATAGCCCTATTTTGAAGGAGGAAAATATAATGGCAAAATTAACTGCTGCTGAAATGATTGAAGCAATCAAAGAAATGTCAGTTTTAGAATTAAATGATTTAGTTAAAGCTATCGAAGAAGAGTTTGGTGTAACTGCTGCTGCTCCTGTAGCTGTTGTTGGTGGAGCTGAAGCTGCTGCTGGACCATCTGAAGTAGATGTAATCTTAACAAGCGCTGGAGCTAAAAAAATCGGTGTTATCAAAGTAGTTCGTGAAATCACTGGTTTAGGATTAAAAGAAGCTAAAGAATTAGTAGATGGAACTCCTGCTAAAATCAAAGAAAAAGTTTCTCCAGAAGAAGCTGAAGAATTAAAAGCTAAATTAGAAGAAGCTGGAGCATCTGTAGAAGTTAAATAATTAACTTTTAAGAAGCTATAAAAAAATAAATTTAAAAACCTGAGTGAGTAGTATCGCTCAGGTTTTTATTTAATACATAAAAAATGTAATAATTTACTTTATTATGGCAATAATAGAACGTGTAAAAATGTTCATATTCTCTAATTTTTAGGTAAAATCAAAAGGGGTTGTGATCATGCATTATTATACTAACAATGTCGATGCTCACTCAGATGAGAAGAGCTTTAATTATAGGCTAAGAGGCTATGATTTTAGATTTACTACGGACGTTGGAGTCTTTTCTAAGAAGGAGGTTGACTTTGGGTCAAGATTATTAATAGAAAGTTTTACTGTTCCTGAAGTAGAGGGGGATATTTTAGATGTTGGTTGTGGTTACGGACCTATCGGTTTGAGTTTAGCTAAGAGTTATGAGAATCGAAATATTCATATGGTAGATGTTAACCACCGAGCGTTAGAGTTAGCTAAAAGAAATGCTAAAAATAATAACATTTTAAATGTTTCTATTTACGAAAGTTATTGTTATGAAGGGGTAAAGGGGAAGTTTGCGGCCATCTTATCCAATCCACCTATTCGAGCTGGTAAGAAAGTTGTTCATGGAATTTTAGAAGAGGCTCAACATCATTTAGTGGATGGTGGAGAGTTGTGGGTGGTTATTCAAAAAAAACAAGGGGCCCCATCGGCTAAAAAGAAAATGGAAGAGGTTTATGGTAATTGTGAGGTTATTTCTAAAGATAAAGGATATTTTATTTTAAGGTCTATAAAATCTTGACAGTATTGAAAAAAAATGATATTATTGTAAAATGCCTAATACTGCTTGTATTTAATGTGAGTTAAGTCGAAAAAAATTAGGTATTGAGGAAAAAAACAATAAAAGTTAACATAAATAAACAAAGAGGTGAAACGCGTGGCAGGGAAAATTGTTCAATATGGTAAAAAGAGACAACGTCGTAATTACTCAAGAATTAATGTTGCACTCGAACTCCCTAACTTAATTGAAATTCAAACTGCTTCTTATCAGTGGTTCCTTGATGAAGGTATTCGTGAAATGTTTAAAGATATTTCACCAATTGAGGACAATAATGGAAATTTAGCACTTGAATTTGTTGGTTACAGTTTAGGAGAACCAAAATATTCTGTTTTGGAAGCGAAAGAACGCGATGCTAATTATGCTGCCCCTTTACGTGTTAAGGTTCGTCTGCATATTAAAGATGAAGAAACACACGCGATTAAGGAAGTTAAAGAAAGTGAAGTATACATGGGTGATTTCCCATTAATGACTCCAACAGGGACATTTGTAATTAACGGTTCTGAGCGTGTAATCGTATCACAATTAGTTCGTTCGTCAGGTGTTTATTATAATAAAGAGATTGATAAAAAAAGTGGTAAAGAAAAATATGCAGCTCAAGTTATTCCAAACCGTGGTGCATGGTTAGAGTATGAGTTAGATGCAAAAGACATCGTCTATGTTCGTGTAGATAGAACACGTAAAATTCCAATCACTGTTTTATTACGTGCATTAGGGCTTTCAACGAAAGAGCAAATTATTGAAATGTTTGGTGAGAATCAATACATTTTAAACACATTAGAAAAAGATCAAACAGTGAATTCTGATGAAGCTTTATTAGAAATCTTCCAAAAACTTCGTCAAGGTGAGCATGCAACAATCGATGGTGCTCGTACGTTGTTTATCTCTCGCTTCTTCGATCCAAAACGTTATGACTTAGCTCATGTTGGACGTTACAAATTTAATAAGAAATTAAATGCCCAAGAGCGTTTGTTAAATCAAAAATTAGCTAGCGATATTTTTGATTCAGAAACAGGTGAGATTCTTGTAGAAGAAGGAACAGTTATTACTCGCCGAATTTTTGAAGAAGTTTTAGCGGATAAAATAGATCGTTTAAATATTAAAAGAGTTGAATTAGTAAATCCATTGGAGGATTCAGCTACATACATTCAGGAGTTTGAAGTATATTCTCCTAGAGTGAATGAAGGAGATCAAATTGTAAAAATTATCGGTAATGTGGAAGATGAGTGTAAATATATTACAACATCGGACATTTTTGCGTCGATTAGTTATTTCTTTAATCTTTTAGATTCTGTAGGATATTTAGACGACATCGACCATTTAGGAAACCGCCGTTTACGTTTAGTTGGTGAGTTGTTACAAAATCAATTCCGAATTGGTCTTTCTCGTATGGAACGTGTTGTTAAAGAGAGAATGTCTATTCAGGAAAGTGAAGGGATTACGCCATCGAGTTTAATCAATATCCGTCCGGTAACAGCGGCTATTAAGGAGTTCTTCGGAAGTTCTCAGTTATCACAGTTCATGGATCAAACAAACCCATTATCTGAGTTAACGCATAAGCGCCGTTTATCAGCTTTAGGGCCTGGTGGGTTAACACGTGAACGTGCTGGAATGGAAGTGCGTGACGTTCACTACTCACACTACGGTCGTATGTGTCCAATCGAAACACCAGAGGGACCAAATATCGGATTAATTAACTCGTTATCATCATATGCAAAAGTTAATGAATTCGGATTTATAGAGACACCATATCGTAAAGTGGTTCCAATTGAGGATAGTGTAACGGGAACAACTAAGATGCAAGTAACAGGAGAAATCCGTTATTTAACTGCTGATGAAGAGGATCGTTATGTTGTCGCTCAGGCAGGTTTAGATTTAGATGAAAATGATTGTTTACCAGAAAAAGTAATCGTGCGTCATCGTGGTGAGAACTTAATTGTTCCTGCAGAACGCGTAGATTTTGTAGACGTATCTCCAAAACAAATTGTATCTGTGGCAACAGCATGTATTCCTTTCTTAGAGCACGATGATGCCAACCGTGCATTAATGGGGGCCAACATGCAACGTCAGGCAATCCCGTTATTAATTCCAGAGGCACCATTTGTTGGGACAGGGATGGAGTATGTAGCTGCAAAGGATTCAGGGCAAGCCGTTGTTGCTCATAATACAGGTACGGTGGAATATGTAGATTCTAAACAAATCCGTATTCGTAGAGAAGCTGATGGTGGATTAGATCGTTATCCATTAATTAAGTTTGTTCGTTCAAATTCAAGTACGGTTCTTAACCAACGACCAATTGTTCGTTTAGGGGATAAGGTTAATGCTGGAGAAGTTTTAGCTGACAGTTCTTCAATGGAAAGTGGAGAATTAGCTTTAGGTCGTAACGTAGTAGTAGCATTCATGACATGGAATGGTTACAACTATGAGGATGCCATTATCATGAGTGAGCGTTTAGTGAAAGACGACGTTTATACTTCAATCCATATAGAGGAATATGAGTTAGAGGCTCGCGATACAAAGTTAGGTCCAGAGGAAATCACACGTGACATCCCTGGAGTCGGTGAAGAGGCACTTAAGAACTTAGATGATCGTGGAATTATTCGTATCGGTGCAGAGGTAAAAGAGGACGACATTTTAGTTGGTAAGGTTACAGCTAAAGGACAAACTGAGTTGACTGCAGAGGAACGTTTACTACACGCTATTTTCGGTGAGAAGGCTCGTGAAGTACGTGATACATCTTTACGCGTACCACATGGTGGAGATGGAATCGTACATGACGTTAAGTATTTCTCAAGACAAAATGGTGATGATTTATCACCAGGTGTAAACGAAGTTATTCGTATTTATATTGTTCAAAAACGTAAAATTTCTGAGGGAGATAAAATGGCCGGACGCCACGGTAATAAAGGGGTTATCTCTAAAATCTTACCTCAAGAAGATATGCCTTATATGCCAGATGGAACACCAGTTGATATCATGTTAAACCCACTTGGGGTACCATCACGTATGAATATCGGACAAATTTTAGAAATTCATTTAGGTATGGCTGCTAAGAAATTAGGAATCCATGTTGCTACACCGGTATTCGATGGTGTTAAAACGGAAGATTTAGAGGCAATTATCGCAGAAGCTGGCATGGATCCAGACGCGAAAACTGTACTTTATGATGGGCGTACAGGTGAAAAATTTGATAATCGAATTTCAGTCGGTGTAATGTATATGATTAAATTAGCGCACATGGTTGATGATAAATTACATGCTCGTTCAATTGGACCCTATTCATTAGTTACACAACAACCACTTGGTGGTAAAGCACAGTTCGGTGGACAACGTTTTGGTGAGATGGAGGTATGGGCATTAGAGGCATATGGTGCAGCTTATACATTACAGGAAATCTTAACAGTAAAATCGGATGATATCACAGGACGTGTTAAAACTTATGAAGCAATTGTACGCGGTGAGAATGTTCCTGAACCAGGTATTCCAGAATCATTCCGTGTATTAGTGAAAGAGTTACAGTCATTAGGTATGGATGTTAAAATCTTATCTGATGCGAAAAATGAAATTGAAATTCGCGATCTTGAAAATGTAAAAACTCATCAAATTGTTGTTCCAGAAACAGTTGAAGAATAATTAGCGGCAAGGAGGGAATCGCCTTGGTAGATGTTAACAAGTTTAAATATATGAAGATTGGTTTGGCATCTTCGGATACTATTCGTAAATGGTCTTATGGAGAGGTTAAAAAATCTGAGACGATTAACTATCGTACATTGAAACCTGAAAAAGATGGATTATTCTGTGAGCGTATTTTCGGTCCACAAAAGGACTGTGAGTGTGCTTGCGGTAAATATAAAAGAATTCGCCACGAAGGAATCGTTTGTGATCGCTGTGGTGTTGAAGTAACAGTAGCAAAAGTTCGACGTGAACGTATGGGGCACATCGAACTAGCTGCTCCTGTAGCTCATATTTGGTATGTAAAAGGAATTCCAAGTCGTATGGGGCTATTATTAAATATGTCTCCACGTGAATTGGAAGAGGTAATTTATTTTGTAAATTATGTTGTAATTGATCCAGGTAAGACTGATTTAGTAAAACAAAAAGTTTTAACTGAAAAAGAATACCGTGAAGTGTATGAAAAATGGGGTAACGAATTTGAAGTAGGAATGGGTGCAGAGGCCATTAAGAAACTACTAGAATCGTTAGACTTAGATAAATTAGCAAAAGAATTACGCTCTGAATTAAAGGTTGCACAGGGACAAAAGCGTGGGAAAGTAATCAAACGTCTTGAGGTAGTAGAATCATTCCGTAACTCAGGAAATCGTCCTGAGTGGATGATTTTAGACGTTTTACCAGTAATACCGCCTGAATTACGTCCAATGGTTCAATTAGATGGAGGACGTTTCGCAACATCTGACTTAAATGATTTATATCGTCGAGTTATTAATCGTAATAATCGTTTAATTCGTTATTTAGAAATCGGTGCCCCGAATATCATTATTAATAATGAAAAGCGTATGATCCAAGAGTCAGTGGATGCATTAATTGATAATGGACGCCGTGGTCGACCAGTTACTGGGCCTGGGAATCGCCCATTAAAATCACTTTCACATATGTTAAAAGGTAAACAAGGACGTTTCCGTCAAAACTTATTAGGTAAACGTGTTGATTACTCTGGACGTTCAGTTATCGTTGTAGGACCAGATTTAAAAATGTACCAATGTGGTTTACCTAAAGAAATGGCCCTGGAATTATTTAAACCGTTCGTAATGAAAGAGCTTGTTGAACGTGATTTAGCACAAAACATTAAAAGTGCTAAGAAGATGATTGAACGCATGGATGATGCGTTATGGGATGTTGTTGAAGATGTTATTCGCGAACATCCAGTATTATTAAACCGTGCCCCTACGTTACACCGTTTAGGTATTCAGGCATTTGAACCTAAAATTGTTGAGGGGCGTGCCATCCGTTTACATCCCCTTGTTACTACAGCATTCAATGCCGATTTTGATGGGGACCAAATGGCGGTTCACGTTCCATTATCTCAAGAGGCTCAAGCCGAGGCACGTTTACTCATGCTTGCTGCCAATAATATCTTAAACCCTAAGGATGGTAAACCAGTAGTAACTCCGTCTCAGGATATGGTACTAGGAAACTATTACTTAACGATGGAGGAAGTTGGAGCCATCGGTGAAGGGAATATTTATAAAGATACTAATGAGCTTATGATGGCTTATGCAAATGGTTATGTTACATTACATTCTCGTATTGCATTAAATGCAAGAGCATTAAATAATATGACTTTCACAGAAGATCAAAATAATAAATACATTATCACAACTTTAGGTAAGGTAATATTTAATGGGATCCTTCCTAAAACATTCCCTTATTTAAATGAACCTACAATGAAAAATTTACAAGGGGCTACTCCTTCTCAATATTTCGTTGAGAAAGGAACTGATATCAAGGCGTATTTATCAGACGTTAAAATTGTATCCCCATTTAAAAAGAAATTCTTAGGTGATATTATTTCGGAAGTTTTCCGTATTTATAAAACGACAGAAACGTCACGTATGTTGGACCGACTAAAAGATTTAGGATTCAAGTATTCAACTGTTGCAGGTATTTCTGTTGGTGTGGCGGACGTAGTCGTATCTTCAAAGAAAAAAGATTTATTAAAACAAGGTGACGATAAAGTTGCGCAGATCCAAGAGTTTTATAATCGTGGATTGTTAACTGATGATGAACGTTATCGTTTAGTTATCGATGTTTGGGCAAAAGTAAAAGACGAGATTCAACATGTATTAATGAATGAATTACCGGCAGATAATCATATTTATATGATGAGTGATTCTGGGGCCCGTGGTAATGCCTCAAACTTTACTCAGTTAGCTGGTATGCGTGGATTAATGGCCAACCCATCTGGTAAAACAATCGAATTACCAATTAAGTCTTCGTTCCGCGAAGGTTTAACTGTAACCGAGTTCTTCATCTCTACCCATGGTGCGCGTAAAGGGTTAGCCGATACGGCATTAAAGACAGCCGACTCAGGATACTTAACACGTCGTTTAGTTGACGTTGCACAAGATGTTATTGTACGTGAAGATGACTGTGGAACGGATAAAGGACAATATATTACTGAATTAAAACAACGTGGACAAACTGTTGAAACTTTATTTGACCGTATTGTGGGACGTTATACGGCTAAGCCAATCTACCATCCAGTAACTAAAGAAAAAATTGCTGATAGAAATGTTTACATTTCAGATGAACTTGGAAAAATCATAGTTGATGCTGGAATAGAGGGTGTGGATATCCGTACAATTTATTCATGTAATGCTCAGAAGGGTGTATGTAAAAAATGTTACGGTCAAAACTTAGCAACTGGTAAAGAGGTTGAGGTAGGGGAAGCTGTAGGTATTATGGCGGCCCAATCAATCGGTGAACCAGGTACTCAGTTAACGATGCGTACATTCCATACTGGTGGGGTAGCCGGAGCCGATATTACACAAGGTTTACCTCGTATTCAGGAGTTATTTGAAGCACGAAATCCAAAAGGGCGTGCTATTATTGCCGAGATTGATGGGGTAATTACTACAATTAAGGCTAATACTAAAAATCGTTATGAGATTACATTAACAAATAAATTAGAAAGTCGTAATTATTTACTTCCTTATGGTGTTCAACCTCTTGTTTCTGAAGGAGACGAGGTTTTAGCCGGAGATATGTTAACGGAAGGTTCAATTGATCCGAAAGAATTACTACGCGTTAAGGATGTCGCTGCCGTGCAAGCGTATATTTTGAAAGAAGTTCAAAATGTATATCGTGCGCAAGGGGTAGAACTATCTGATAAGCATATCGAGATCATGGTTCATCAAATGATGAAAAAGGTAAAAGTTATTGACGGTGGAGATACGGATATTTTACCAGGATCGTTAATTGATATTACGCACTATACTCGCGTTAATGCAGCGGCAATTCAACGTGGTAAACGTCCAGCAGTAGGTATTCCAACAATATTAGGTATTACAAAGGCATCTCTTGAAACGGAATCATTCTTATCAGCTGCTTCATTCCAGGAAACAACACGCGTTCTTACTGATGCGGCAATCAAAGGTAAAGTGGATGAATTAATCGGATTAAAAGAGAATGTTATCATCGGTAAATTAATTCCTGCGGGTACTGGTGTATTACGCGAAGACCATATCTTACCTGTTCATAAAAATGAGGATGAATTAGAAGATGATGTATTACCTTACGAATTAGAAATGTCAGGAATTTCTAATTCAGAAAGTCAAATTGATATTTCATTAGAAGATGATTTAGACGAATTAGATATAGAGCTTGATTTTGATGAAACAGATTTTTTAGATACTGATGAGGAATAAACGATATTTAGTAACTAATTTTTAAAAAAATTCATAGTTTTTCGTAGTTCTGTTGACATTAGTCGAAAAAAATGTTAGATTAATAAAGGCTTTTAAAAACGTAAAGTGAGTTTTGCTTAATAGCAAAGCTTACTTTTTCTAACAAAAATGAACCACCTGGATAAGTGGACTAAGTTTATGAGAGGAGGACTAATATGCCAACTATTAACCAATTAGTTCGTAAAGGACGTCAAAGTAAAGAAACAAAATCTAAATCTCGTCATTTAAATGTAGGATACAATAGTTTAAAGAAAGAACAAACTAACTTATATTCTCCGCAAAAACGTGGGGTATGTACTCGTGTTGCTACAATGACGCCTAAAAAACCAAACTCGGCTTTACGTAAATATGCCCGTGTTCGTTTAACAAACGGTTTAGAAGTAACAGCATACATTCCTGGTATTGGACATAAATTACAAGAGCACAGCGTTGTATTAATTCGCGGTGGACGTGTAAAAGACTTACCAGGGGTACGTTATCATATCGTTCGTGGTACATTAGATGCTACAGGTGTTGATGGACGTATGCAAGGTCGTTCTAAATACGGAACAAAAAAACCAAAAGCAGCTAAAAAGTAATTTAACTTTTTCGATAAATATGGAAGGGAGGCTAAATTATGCCACGTAAAGGACATGTAGCAAAACGTGATGTTTTGCCAGATCCAATTTATAACTCTAAATTAGTATCTCGTTTAATTAACAATCTCATGCAAGATGGTAAAAAAGGTACTGCACAAACAATTTTATATAACGCATTTGATCTTATCGCTGAAAAAACTGGACGCGAGCCAATGGAAGTATTCGAAGAAGCAATCGAAAACATTATGCCTGTATTAGAGGTAAAAGCTCGTCGTATTGGTGGGGCTAACTATCAAGTACCAGTTGAGGTTCGTCCTGAACGCCGTATTACTTTAGGATTACGTTGGTTAGTTCAATATTCTCGCTCACGTGGAGAAAAAACTATGGAACAACGTTTAGCTAACGAAATTATCGATGCAGCTAATAATACTGGTGCATCAGTGAAAAAACGTGAGGATACTCACAAAATGGCTGAAGCAAACAAAGCATTTGCTCATTACCGTTGGTAATATTTTAAATAACTATAGGATTACTGGATTTCTAGTAATCCTAAAAGTTTAGTATTTTACTATGAGAGGAGTAACGAAACATGGCAAGAGAATTCTCTTTAAATCATACTCGTAATATCGGTATCATGGCTCACATCGATGCTGGTAAAACGACTACTACAGAACGTATCTTATACTACACTGGACGTATTCACAAAATCGGAGAAACTCACGATGGTGCTTCTCAAATGGACTGGATGGCTCAAGAACAAGAGCGTGGGATTACGATTACTTCAGCTGCAACAACAGCTGCTTGGAATGGTCACCGCGTAAATATCATTGATACTCCAGGACACGTAGACTTCACGGTTGAAGTTGAACGTTCATTACGTGTATTAGATGGTGCGGTTGCTGTATTAGATGCACAATCAGGTGTAGAGCCTCAAACTGAAACAGTTTGGCGTCAGGCTACTACATACGGTGTTCCACGTATCGTATTTGTTAATAAAATGGATAAAACAGGTGCAGACTTCTTATATTCTGTAAAAACATTACATGATCGTTTAGGGGCTAACGCACTTCCAATTCAATTACCAATCGGTGCTGAAGATGATTTCGAAGGTATTATCGATTTAGTTGAAATGAAACAATATATGTATACAAACGATTTAGGTACTGATATTCAAGTTGGAGAAATCGATGCAGCTCATTTAGAAGATGCTGAAATGTATCGTGACCAATTAATTGAAGCAGTATCAAACTTAGATGAAGAGTTAATGATGAAATATTTAGAAGGTGAAGAAATTTCTATTGAGGAATTAAAGGCGGCAATTCGTCGTGCAACAATTAATGTTGAATTATTCCCAGTATTATGTGGATCTGCCTTCAAAAATAAAGGTGTTCAGTTAATGTTAGATGCTGTTATTGACTATTTACCAGCTCCTACTGATATTCCTGCAATCAAAGGAACATTAGAAGATGGAACAGAAGTTGAACGTCATGCATCAGACGACGAGCCATTTGCTGCATTAGCATTCAAAGTTATGACTGACCCATTCGTAGGTAAGTTAACATTCTTCCGCGTGTATTCTGGTACAATTCAATCAGGTACATATGTATTAAACTCGACTAAGGGTAAACGTGAACGTGTTGGACGTTTATTACAAATGCACGCTAACAGCCGTCAAGAAATCTCAGAAGTTTATGCTGGAGATATTGCTGCAGCAGTAGGATTAAAAGATACTACAACTGGAGATACTTTATGTGATCCAGATCACGAGGTAATTTTAGAGTCAATGGTATTCCCAGAGCCAGTTATCTCGTTATCAGTTGAGCCAAAATCAAAAGCTGACCAAGATAAAATGGGTATTGCATTACAAAAATTAGCTGAGGAAGATC
Source organism: Turicibacter faecis (assembly GCF_037076425.1). Classification (NCBI taxonomy): domain Bacteria; kingdom Bacillati; phylum Bacillota; class Erysipelotrichia; order Erysipelotrichales; family Turicibacteraceae; genus Turicibacter; species Turicibacter faecis. The sequence goes on from NZ_AP028127.1 coordinate 93,048, forward strand.
CAACATTCCGTACGCATACTGATGAAGAAACAGGTGAAACTATTATCTCTGGTATGGGTGAGTTACACTTAGATATTATCGTTGACCGTATGCGCCGTGAATTCAAGGTTGAGGCTAATATTGGTGCACCACAGGTTGCTTACCGTGAAACATTTACTCAAGCTGCTGACGTTGAAGGTAAGTTCGTACGTCAGTCAGGTGGACGCGGACAATATGGTCACGTATGGATCAAATTTGAACCACAAGAAGCTGGTGCTGGATACGAATTCGTAGATGCAGTAGTAGGTGGGGTTGTACCACGTGAATATATTGGATCTGTAGATGCAGGTTTAAAAGATGCATTACAAAACGGACAATTATCAGGATTCCCTGTTGTTGACGTTAAGGCTACTTTATTTGATGGATCTTACCATGATGTCGATTCAAGTGAAATGGCATACAAAATCGCAGCTTCTATGGCATTAAAAAATGCTTACGACAAATGTAAACCAGTTCTTTTAGAACCAGTTATGAAAGTAGAAGTTGTTATTCCAGATGAATACTTAGGGGATGTAATGGGTGATATTACTTCTCGCCGTGGACGTTTAGATGGAATGGAAGCTCGTGGTAACGCACAAGTTATTCGTGCTTATGTTCCATTATCAGAAATGTTTGGATATGCTACTGCTTTACGTTCAAATACACAAGGACGCGGAAACTATTCAATGGAAATGGACCACTACGAACAAGTTCCAAAATCAATTGCTGATGAAGTCATCAAGAAACATCGCGGATAATCCCTGTTAATTGATGTGTTCATATATACACTACTAATAAGAATGTACTTGCATTCTTATTAGTGGTATTGTAAAATAAAAATGTTAAATACAAAAATGTAACTTAGAGGAGGATATTAGCATGGCAAAAGCTAAATTCGAACGTACTAAACCGCATGTTAACATCGGTACAATCGGTCACGTTGACCACGGAAAAACTACATTAACAGCTGCTATCACAACTGTATTATCTAAAGCAGGTAAAGCAGAAGCTCGCGCATACGACCAAATCGATGGTGCTCCAGAAGAGCGTGAACGTGGAATCACTATCTCAACTGCACACGTTGAGTATGAAACTGACAACCGTCACTACGCACACGTTGACTGCCCAGGACATGCTGACTACGTTAAAAATATGATCACTGGTGCTGCACAAATGGACGGTGGTATCTTAGTAGTATCTGCTGCTGATGGACCAATGCCTCAAACTCGTGAGCATATCTTATTATCTCGCCAAGTTGGTGTACCTCGCTTAGTTGTTTTCTTAAACAAATGTGACATGGTAGACGACGAAGAATTATTAGAATTAGTTGAAATGGAAGTTCGTGACTTATTATCTGAGTACGATTTCCCAGGTGATGAAGTTCCAGTAATCCACGGATCTGCATTATTAGCTTTACAAGGACAACCTGAATGGGAAGCTAAAATCAACGAATTAATGGCTGCTGTAGATGAGTACATCCCAACTCCAGCTCGTCAAACTGATTTACCATTCTTAATGCCAGTTGAGGACGTATTCTCAATCACTGGACGTGGTACTGTTGCAACAGGACGTGTTGAACGTGGTGTTGTTAAAGTTGGTGACGTTGTTGAAATCATCGGTTACCATGAAACTAAATCAACTACTGTAACAGGTGTTGAAATGTTCCGTAAATTATTAGATCAAGCAGAAGCTGGAGATAACATCGGAGCTTTATTACGTGGTATTTCTCGTGAAGAAATTCAACGTGGTCAAGTATTAGCTAAACCAGGATCAGTTAAACCTCATACAAAATTTACTTCAGAGGTTTACGTATTATCTAAAGAAGAAGGTGGACGTCATACTCCATTCTTCGGAAACTACCGTCCTCAATTCTACTTCCGTACAACTGACGTAACTGGAGTTATCCAATTACCAGAAGGTGTAGAAATGGTAATGCCAGGTGATAACGTGGCTATGACTGTAGAATTAATCGCGCCAATCGCTGTTGAAAAAGGAACTAAGTTCTCTATCCGTGAAGGTGGACGTACAGTAGGTGCAGGTTCAGTTGTAGATATCATTGAATAATTAATATCTATCCTTTGAATCTTCTGTCCTAGAGGTTAAAACCTCTAGGACTTTTTTTATTTTTCGAAAAAGTTAGTATAAGAATGTGCAGGTAACTTTAACTATAAAGTTATTATCTTTTAGAGGTTCTTTGTCAAATAGTGTGGGTGAATAAAATCTATACATATAATCGGGAGGAATTAGGCTATTCTTTAGATGGTTTGATTCCTCTTCTTTTTTTGTTCAAAAGTGTATTTATGAATAATCAAAATTCTTGCTTTGAAATGGTAGAAACTACGATATCCAAAAGCGATTCGCTTAATGACTTTGATATTGTTGTTAATTCCTTCGAGTACTCCATTGGTATAAGGAGTTTCAATTGTATTTTTGACATAGTCTTGATAATGAGTGAGTGTTTTTAAAGCTGTTTTCATTTCGTGTGAAAGCAGATCAGAGGGGTGTTGAATGGCATGATGAAATATTTCAAGGTTACGAAGTTTAATAGCCTGTTGGACAGTTTGGTAGAAATCATAAGTCTCCTTTAGTTCAGGGTCTAGGGCTAATAAAAAGTCAATAATTTCTTGTTGAGAGATCATCTTTTTGAAGCAGTTGGAATAGAAGTAATGAGTGGCATTAAGATCTTCTTGGGCTTTTAAGAGAAGTCGCCAATAATGTTTGAATTTATTATAAAACTCTTTATTTTGATTCATGAAACGAATGCGTGTTTTATTAAGAGCACGAGAGACTAGTTGAACGATATGAAATTTATCTAAAACAATCTTAGCCTTAGGGAATACCTCTTTAATGAGTGTCATATAAGGGGCGTACATGTCAATGACGACGTGGGTTACACCTTCACGAGCTGCTTTAGAAAATCGCATAAAATAAGTCCTTAGTGTACTTAAGCGACGGTCTTCAACGATATCAATTAGCTTTCCATTGGACGCATCACAAAAAATGAAGGACATTGCTCCCTCGGCCGATTTAACCGACTTAAACTCGTCAAAACAAAGAACTTTTGGGAGAGAATTAAAGGGAAGCGGCTGTTCTTCATAGGAAGAATGAATGACGCGGTTAACGGTTGAATGAGAAACGTTAAGCTCACGTGCAATATCTGTTTCGGATTTCTTATGACTAGCTTCTAAAAAGATGGCTTGTTTTACGGGAGTGGAAATAAAACAATTAGGGTTAACAAGAGATGTTTCTAGGGTAAATGTTCGGTCACAATGACGGCATTTATAACGTTGTTTTTTTAAGTCTAGATAAGCATCAAATCCGGAAATTTTGACTAGCTTAATACGTGAAGTTTTGAAGCCGTGTTTAATGATATTTGAGTCAAAAGAATGACCACAGTGGTAGCAATGAGTCGGTTGAAAAGAAAGAGTTCCCAAAATAAGTTTAGAACGAACATTCTTAATCTGAGTTTCTTGGATACAATTTTTTGAAAAAGTAATATTTTTATCTTTTAAATCAAGTAAAGTTGAGATACAATTAGTGTGAGACATAAAACCAATCCTTTCGTGTTGTTTTAGCCGATTACATTGTATAGGATTTTGGGGACTATGTCTCTTTTTTTGTCTCAATATTTATGGCAATCAAAAAGGTGTGAGTAATCCCACCCACACCAAATATTATAGAACCCTTTTAGATTGGACCTATTCCAATGGAAGCAAGGAGTATTGAATTTATTTCGGATGCGGATACTTCATATGGAATTATGCTTTTACGGTAAATTGAGATATGATGTATCTATAAAACTACTCTTAATTACCTTATGGTTTGATGGAGATTAGTTTTTAAATTAGATTAGGTTGGGAAAAGATAAGCTAGGATTACTAATGATCGAATTATAAAATAAAAATTAGCATACTAAAGAGAAAAGATACAAAGAGAGCATTCCCATATCTATTTGCAGTTTGCTTAAATTATATTATTCATATAACATATATATTCAATAATCTAAACGTATTATATTTAGGGAATAATAAATTAATAATTTTAAAATAAAATTATTAAGGGTTGATACATAAAAAAATATATAAATTGGAGACTATGAGTAGCAGGGGCGCGTTGAATAACTTATTTAATACTAATAGATAGATTTATTAGATTTTTAGTAGCGTTCATTAATATTAAGAAAGATTAGTTGTAAAATAAAAACTGTTTCTTATACGAAGGTCATATTAGAGGAACTTTCTAAAAATGGTTGATAATGATATCTTTGTATTGTTGTATTCCCATCTCCCTGATGCAAAAAAATAAAGTGTATCATAGAAGAGCGCTAAAATTTTTAATAGTTGGATAGAATCTTTATAAGTAATTTAGACAATGAATAATTAGAATAAAGTATTACATAGATAAAGTGATTTTTTAAAAAATACACCAAACTCTGATTCAAAATACAATATTTACTTGTCATAAATATTTGATTATGGGTTAAAGATATGTTAAATTTATAAATGTAAATTAGTCCGAAAACAGTGAAGAGATAAGTTGATAGTCAATTATACATTAATAAACAAAAAAATATAAAAAACATTTGCTTTCTTTATTTTTTTCATGTATAATAGATATGTTGACTTAAGCGTTGAGATGAAAGGTTGCTGACACACCCGGCCGATTTGCCATGGCATTGTGACAGGTAATTTTCATGGAGCTAGTCTATTCCTAAAATAGGCGAAGGGAGGAAATAAAATGGCAAAACAAAAAATCAGAATTCGTTTAAAAGCTTATGATCACAGAATTTTAGATCAATCTGCAGAAAAAATCGTAGAAAGTGCTAAAAAAACAGGTGCTAAAGTAGCTGGACCAATCCCACTACCAACTGAAAAGCAAGTTTACACGATTTTACGTGCGGTACATAAATATAAAGATTCTCGTGAGCAATTTGAAATGCGCACTCACAAACGTCTGATTGACATTGTTGAACCAACTGCTCAAACAGTGGATTCATTAATGCGTTTAGATTTACCATCTGGTGTAGACATTGAAATTAAATTATAATATATGAAAAATAGGAGGTGTAACTCATGGCCAAAGGAATCTTAGGTAGAAAAATTGGTATGACTCAAATTTTCACTGAAGAAGGAAAATTAATTCCGGTAACAGTTGTGCAAGCAACACCTAATGTTGTTTTACAAGTTAAAACAAATGAAACTGACGGATATGAAGCTGTTCAGGTTGGTTTTGAAGATAAACGCGAAAAATTAGCAAATAAACCAGAAATGGGACATGTTGCTAAAGCTGAAACAGCGCCTAAGCGCTTCGTTCGTGAATTCCGTAATGTAAATGTAGCGGAATATCAAGTTGGTCAAGAGATCAAAGTTGACACTTTTGCTGAAGGAGAAGTTGTTGACGTAACAGGTAAGACTAAAGGTAAAGGATTCCAAGGGGTTATTAAACGTCATGGTCAATCTCGTGGTCCAATGGCTCACGGTTCTCGTTACCATCGTCGTCCTGGTTCAATGGGATCAATTGCTGCTAACCGTGTTTTAAAAGGTAAAAAATTACCTGGACAAACTGGTGGAAACATCGTAACTGTTCAAAACTTAGAAGTAGTTAAAGTTGATACGGAACGTAACGTTTTATTAATTAAAGGAAATGTACCAGGAGCTAAAAAATCATTAGTGATGGTTCGTTCTGCTGTTAAAGCAAAATAGTTTAGTACAGTAGGAAAGGAGGATTCATAATGCCACAAGTAGCATTATATAACCAACAAGGTGCTCAAGTTGGGGAAATCACGTTAAATGAAACGATTTTCGGTATTGAGCCACATAAACAAGCAATGTTTGATGCTGTAATTATGCAACGTGCATCAATGCGTCAAGGAACGCATAAAACAAAAACACGTACTGAGGTACGCGGTGGTGGACGCAAACCTTGGAAACAAAAAGGTACTGGACGTGCTCGTCAAGGATCTATTCGTGCCCCTCAATGGCGTGGTGGAGGAATTGTATTTGGACCAGTTCCACGTAGTTACGCATACAAATTAAACAAAAAAGTTCGTCGTTTAGCATTAAAATCTGCATTATCAACAAAAGTTGTTGATAATGAAATTGTAGTTTTAGATGCATTAGCATTCGCTGCACCAAAAACGAAAGAAATGATTTCTGTTTTAGGGTCTTTAAATATTACATCTAAAGCATTAGTTGTTACAGCTGAAGAAAATTCATCAGTTGAATTATCAACTCGTAACATTCCTGGTGTTAAATTCTTAACTGTAGATCAATTAAATGTATTAGATCTTTTAGATGCAACTAAGTTAGTTATTACTCAAGATGCAGTTAAAAAGATTGAGGAGGTGCTTGCATAATGAAAGATGCTAGAGATATTATTAAGCGCCCAATTATCACTGAAAAATCATACGATTTAATGAATGAAGGTAAGTTTACTTTCGAAGTTGATAAAAAAGCTAATAAAATTGAAGTTAAAAAAGCATGTGAAACTTTATTCAATGTAAAAGTTGAAAAAGTTAACATTATTAACGTTCGTCCTAAAAAACGTCGTGTTGGACGTTACGAAGGATTTAAACCTTCAATGAAAAAAGCTATTGTAACATTAGCTGAAGGACAAACAATTGAAAAGTTTGAAGTTTAATTAATAAGTCGCAAAAGGAGGGAACAAGATGGCTATTAAAAAGTATAAACCTACCACAAATGGTCGTCGTAATATGTCTGTTTTAACTTTTGACGAAATTACGACTAATCAACCAGAGAAATCATTATTAGCTCCTTTAAGTAAAAAAGCAGGACGCAATAATCATGGTAAAATCACAGTACGTCATCATGGTGGTGGACATAAACGTAAATACCGTATCATCGATTTCAAACGTACAAAAGACGGTATTCCGGGACGTGTTGCTACAATTGAATACGATCCAAACCGCTCAGCAAATATTGCATTAATCAATTATGTTGATGGGGAAAAACGTTACATTATTGCTCCTAAAGGATTAAAAGTAGGAATGCAAATTGAATCAGGTGCTAATGCCGATATTAAAGTTGGTAATGCGTTACCAATTATGAACATCCCTGTTGGTACATTAATTCATAACATTGAATTAAAACCAGGTAAAGGTGGACAATTAGTTCGTTCTGCAGGAACATCTGCACAAATTTTAGGACGTGAAGAACGTTATGTATTAGTTCGTTTAGCTTCTGGTGAAGTTCGTAAAGTATTAGGTACTTGCCGTGCTACAATCGGTGAAGTAGGTAATGCGGATCACGAATTAGTTAACATCGGTAAAGCAGGACGTACACGTTGGTTAGGTACTCGTCCAACTGTTCGTGGTTCTGTAATGAATCCAAATGACCATCCACATGGTGGTGGGGAAGGGCGTACGCCAATCGGACGTAAATCTCCAGTTACACCTTGGGGTAAACCAGCTTTAGGTTTAAAAACTCGTAACAAGAAAAAAGCATCAACTAAATTAATTGTTCGCGGACGCAACAAATAATAAAAATATATGCTAATCTTAAATGTTCGAAAGGAGGAAATTAAGAATGGGACGTAGTTTAAAAAAGGGACCTTTCTGTGACGATCATTTAATGAAGAAAGTCGTAGCTGCTAACGAAAGTGGCGACAAAAAAATTATTCAAACTTGGTCACGTCGTTCAACAATTTTCCCTCAATTTGTAGGGCACACAATCGCTGTATATGACGGACGTAAGCATGTTCCAGTATATGTTACTGAAGATATGGTAGGACACAAATTAGGTGAATTCGCACCAACTCGTACTTATAAAGGACATGTTAAAGAAGATAAAAAAACTAGACGTTAATATTGAGAGGAGGACATGGCTATGGAAGCTAAAGCTATGGCTAGAACAGTTCGCATTGCTCCTCGTAAAGCACGCTTAGTGATTGATTTAATTCGAGGAAAACAAGTTGGCGAAGCATATGCAATTTTAAAACATACTCCTAAAGCGGCATCTCCTATTGTAGAGAAAGTTTTAAAATCAGCTATCGCAAATGCTGAACACAATTTAAACTTAGATATTAATTCATTATATGTTAAGGAAGCATATGTGAATGAAGGTACAACATTAAAACGATTCCGTCCACGTGCACAAGGTCGTGCATCACAAATTAACAAAAGAACATCTCACATCACAATCGTGGTTGCTGAGAAAAAATAATTAAAGGAGGGATACGAAGTGGGTCAAAAAGTTAGTCCAATTGGTTTACGTGTTGGTGTAATTCGTGATTGGGATGCTCGTTGGTACGCAAACGACAAAGACTTCGCTACTTTATTACACGAAGACTTAAAAATCCGTGATTACATTAATAACAAATTCAAAAGAGCTTCGGTATCACGCGTTGAAATTGAACGTGCAAAAAACCGTGTTAATATTATTATTCATACGGCTAAACCAGGTATGGTAATTGGTCGTGGTGGATCAGAAAAAGATGCAGCTGTTGCTCAATTAGAGAAAATGACAGGTAAACGTGTTTTCATCCGTATTGTTGAAATTAAACGTCCTGAAGTTGATGCGCAATTAGTTGCAAATTCAATTGCAGAACAATTAGAAAATCGTGCTTCTTTCCGTCGTGTTCAAAAAGTTGCAATCCAACGTGCAATTAAATTCGGTGCTAAAGGGATTAAAACACAAGTATCAGGACGCTTAGGTGGAGCAGATATGGCTCGTGCTGAAGGGTATAGCGAAGGAAATGTACCTTTACATACATTACGTGCTGATATTGATTATGCAACTGCTGAAGCAGATACAACTTACGGTAAATTAGGTGTTAAAGTATGGATCTATAAAGGTGAAGTATTACCTACAAAAAATCGTCAAGTAACAAAGGAGGGTAAATAATATGTTAGTACCTAAACGTACAAAATATCGTCGCCCTCACCGCTTGTCTTATGAAGGACGTGCAAAAGGTGGAACAACTGTAGTATTTGGTGAATATGGTTTACAGGCAACAACTGGTGCATGGATCACTAACCGCCAAATCGAAGCAGCACGTATTGCTATGACTCGTTATATGAAACGTAGCGGACGTGTTTGGATTAAAATTTTCCCTCATCAAGCTAAAACTGCAAAACCTTTAGAAGTCCGCATGGGATCTGGTAAAGGGGCTCCAGACGGATGGGTTGCAGTAGTAAAACCAGGAAAAGTAATGTTTGAAATTGGTGGAGTATCTGAGGAAATCGCACGTGAAGCTTTACGTCTTGCTTCTCACAAATTACCAGTTCAAACTAAGTTTGTAAAACGTGTAGACGGTGGTGATAGTAATGAAAGCTAATGAAATCCGTAATTTAACCACTACAGAAATCGAAGCTAAAATTAACGAATTAAAAGATGAGTTATTCAACCTTCGTTTCCAATTAGCTACAGGACAATTAGAAAATACAGGTCGTATTCGTGAAGTACGTAAAGGAATTGCACGAATGAAAACGATCATTAGCGAACGCGAAAATAATAAATAATGAGCTTGAGAGGAGGTTCAGTTATGGAACGTACTAAAAAAACCTTTACTGGACGTGTAGTTTCAGATAAAACAGATAAAACAATTACAGTACTTATCGAATCTTATAAAGTACATCCTCTATACGGTAAACGAGTTAAATATTCAAAAAAATATGCAGCTCACGATGAGTTAAATGATGCAAAAGTTGGAGATTTAGTTCGCATTGAAGAATGCCGTCCTATGTCAAAAACAAAAAAATTCCGTTTAGTTGAAATTGTTGAAAAAGCAGTTATTATTTAATTTATTCTATGAAATACTGGAGTCTTGAAAGGAGGTCCAATCATGATTCAACAAGAAACACGTTTAAGAGTTGCTGATAACTCAGGAGCTAAAGAATTATTAGCAATTAAAATTTTAGGTGGTTCTCACAAAAAAACTGGAAACATCGGTGATGTTATTGTTGCTACAGTTAAGTCAGCAGCACCAGGTGGAGTTGTAAAAAAAGGTGATGTTGTTAAAGCAGTAATCGTCCGTACGAAAACTGGAGCTCGTCGTGCTGATGGATCATATATTAAATTTGATGAAAATGCAGCAGTTATTATTAAAGACGATAAATCTCCACGTGGTACTCGTATCTTCGGACCAGTAGCTCGTGAATTACGCGATAAAGATTTTATGCGTATTGTTTCATTAGCTCCAGAAGTACTTTAATTAACACTTAATCCTTAAGATTAGGAGGTGCACGATATGCAAATTAAAACTGGAGATAAAGTAGTTATCATTTCAGGTAAAGATAAAGGAAAAGAAGGGGTTGTTCTTGCAGCACACCCATCTAAAAATAAAGTTGTTGTTGAAGGTGTAAATGTTGTTAAAAAGCATGTACGTCCTTCACAAATGAATCCAGATGGTGGAATCGTTGAATTTGAGGCACCGATCCATGCATCTAACGTTATGATTGTAGATCCAAAAAGCGGAAAACCAACACGCGTAGGATATAAATTCGTTGACGGTAAAAAAGTACGCTTCGCTAAAAAATCAGGTGAAGTATTATAATAAAGTTTAACAACGAAGGGAGGTAAACCTGCATGAATCGTTTACGTCAAAAATACGAAAATGAAGTAAAAAACCAAATGGTTGAAAAATTCGGATATAAATCTGTAATGCAAATTCCTACTATTGATAAAATCGTTATCAACATGGGGATTGGAGATGCTGTTAGCAACTCTAAAGTTTTAGATGAGGCTGTAGCTGAATTAGCTTTAATTACTGGACAAAAACCAGTTATTACACGCGCTAAGAAATCTATCGCTGGTTTCCGTCTTCGTGAAGGAATGCCAATCGGATGTAAAGTTACATTACGTGGAGAGCGTATGTATGATTTCTTAGACAAGTTAGTATCAGTTTCTTTACCACGTGTACGTGATTTCCGTGGTGTTTCTAAAAAATCATTCGATGGACGTGGAAACTATACATTAGGTGTTAAAGAACAATTAATTTTCCCAGAAATCGACTTCGATAAAGTAAATAAAGTTCGAGGAATGGATATCGTTGTAGTTACAACTGCCAACACAGATGAAGAAGCTCGTGAGTTGTTAACTCAATTAGGGATGCCATTTCAAAAATAATTAATGAAAGGAGGCGTCACTCATGGCTAAAAAATCTATGATTATTAAACAACAGCGTAAACAAAAATTCGCGGTTCGTGAATATACACGTTGCGAACGTTGTGGTCGTCCACACTCTGTCTTACGCAAATTTAAATTATGCCGTATTTGCTTCCGTGAATTAGCATATAAAGGACAAATCCCAGGTGTAAAAAAAGCAAGCTGGTAATAAACTTAATTCTCTTTAAACGGGAAGGAGGAAAAATAAATGGTAATGACAGATCCTATTGCAGATATGTTAACACGTATTCGTAACGCAAACCAAATGCGTCATGAAGTGGTTGAAATGCCAGCTTCAAAGATGAAACGTGAAGTATTAGAATTATTAAAGCGTGAAGGTTTTATTCGCGATGTAGAATATATTGAAGATAACAAACAAGGTGTTTTACGTGTTGCTTTAAAATACGGTAAAAACAACGAGCGTGTTATTACAGGTTTAAAACGTATCTCTAAACCAGGGTTACGTGTTTATGTAAAAAATAACGAAGTTCCTAAAGTATTAAACGGATTAGGTATCGCTATCTTATCTACATCTAAAGGAATTATGGCTGATAAAGAAGCTCGTCAACAACAAATTGGTGGAGAAGTATTAGCTTACGTTTGGTAATAAATAAAGACAGGAGGTGTCACATAAATGTCTCGTATTGGTAATAAACCAGTAGCATTACCTTCTGGTGTTGAAGTGATTGTTGCTGAAAATAATTTAGTTACTGTGAAGGGACCTAAAGGGGAACTTTCTCGTACATTTAATTCAAATATGCAAATTACAGTTGAAGGAAACGAAGTAACTGTAGTTCGTCCAAATGACAATAAAGAAAATAAAATGTTACACGGAACAACACGTGCTTTATTAAATAACATGGTTGTTGGTGTTTCAGAAGGATTCACTCGTGAATTAGAAATTATCGGGGTTGGATATCGTGCACAAAAACAAGGAGAAAAACTTGTTTTAAATGCTGGATACTCTCATCCTGTAGAAATGGAAGCACCAGCTGGTGTAACTATTGAAGTACCTAACAATACTACTGTTGTAGTAAAAGGGATCGACAAACAAGTAGTTGGAGAATTCGCTGCTAACATTCGCGCTGTACGTGCTCCTGAACCATACAAAGGAAAAGGAATCCGTTACAAAGGTGAACATGTTCGTCGTAAAGAAGGTAAAAAAGCTAAAAAATAATTGAAAGGGGTGGCCTGAATGATTAAGAAAGTATCACGTAATGAGTTACGTAAACAAAGACATTACCGTGTACGTGCTAAAGTTACAGGAACTGCAGAGCGCCCACGCTTAAATGTTTTCCGCTCTAGCAAACACATTTATGCGCAAATCATTGATGATGTAACTGGTACTACATTAGTTAGTGCATCAACTTTAGATAAAGATTTAAACATCGCTTCTACAGGTAACGTTGAAGCAGCTAAAGCAGTAGGTGCTTCAATTGCTAAGCGCGCTTTAGAAAAAAATATTTCATCAGTTGTTTTCGACCGTGGAGGATATATCTATCACGGACGTGTTGCAGCATTAGCAGAAGCAGCTCGTGAAAATGGATTAAAATTCTAATTAAAGAAGGAGGGACAAAGATGCGTCAAATCATTGACCCTAGTAACTTAACACTTGAAGAACGTGTAGTTACTATTAATCGTGTAACGAAGGTAGTAAAAGGTGGACGTCGTTTCCGTTTTGCTGCATTAGTTGTTGTCGGTGACAAAAATGGTCACGTTGGTTTCGGTACTGGTAAAGCTCAAGAGGTACCAGAAGCAATCAAAAAGGCAGTAGAAAGTGCTAAAAAGAACTTAATTTATGTACCTACAGTTGGAACTACAATTCCACATCAAATCATTGGGGAATTCGGATCAGGTAACGTATTATTAAAACCTGCTTCTGCCGGTACAGGAGTTATCGCAGGTGGACCTGTTCGTGCGGTATTAGAATTAGCTGGTGTACAAGATATCTTATCAAAATCTTTAGGATCAAACACACCAATTAACATGGTACGTGCAACAATTAATGGTTTAGAAAATTTAAAAACAGTTGAACGTGTAGCTGAATTACGCGGGAAAACTGTTGAAGAAATCTTAGGATAAGGAGGGAACTCCAATGGCTAAAGAATTACACATTACTTTAACACGTAGTGTAATCGGTCAAAATGAATCTCAACGTGCAACAGTTAAAGCATTAGGTTTAAAAAAATTAAACCAAACAGTTGTTAAGACTGATAATGTAGCTATTCGCGGAATGATTAATAAAGTATCTCATTTATTGACTGTAGTAGAGAAATAATTAAAGAGGAGGTGGCTTTCGGTGAAATTACATGAGTTAACGTATACTGAAGGGTCTCGTAAAGATAGAAAACGTATCGGTCGTGGACACGGTTCAGGTCAAGGTAAAACTGCCGGTAAAGGACACAAAGGACAAAACGCTCGTTCAGGTGGTGGAGTTCGCTTAGGATTCGAAGGTGGACAAACTCCTTTATTCCGTCGTTTACCAAAACGCGGGTTTACTAACATTAACCGTAAAGAATACGCCATCGTTAATTTAGATCAATTAAATAGATTCGAAGAAGGTACAGTTGTTACTGCAGAACTTTTATTAGAAACTGGAGTAATTAAAAAATTACACTCAGGGCTTAAGGTTTTAGGAAACGGACAACTAGATAAGAAATTAACTGTAAAAGCAGCTAAATTCTCAAAAACAGCAGAAGAACAAATTGTGGCTCAAGGTGGATCAATCGAGGTGCTATAATGACTACTTTCAGTAAAATATGGAAGAATGATGATTTACGCAAAAGAATCTTATTTACCTTATTGATTTTTATCGTATATCGTATTGGATCTTATATTCCTGTGCCAACAATTAATACATCGGTTCTTGAGGCAACACAAACTCCGATGCTTGGATTCTTTGATACGTTAAGCGGAGGGGCTTTAAAAAGATTTTCATTGTTTGCAATGTCAATCTCCCCTTACATTACCGCATCAATTGTAATACAGTTGCTTCAAATGGATGTAGTTCCGATTTTGTCTGAATGGGCAAAAGAGGGTGAAACAGGGAAGCGTAAATTAAATCAACTAACCCGTTATGTTACTTTAGTTCTTGCATTTGTTCAAGCCATTGCGATGTCAATTGGTTTTGACTTAGGATATGGTGGAGTATTACTTGAAAGTCATTCAATTCTTACTTATCTATATATTGCATTAACTATGACTGCGGGGACAGCTGTTATGATTTTTCTTGCTGACCAAATTACTAGTAAAGGGATTGGTAATGGTACATCAATGATTATCGTAGCTGGTATTTTATCTCGAGTTCCATATATGCTAAACGATTTATACACAAAGTACTTGGTAAATATAACAGTTTCTAACGTGTTAGCATTTATCTCGGTGCTAGCATTGTTATCTCTGACTATTATTGCTGTTATTTATTTACAGAGCGCAACTAGAAAATTACCAATTCAATATGCAAATAGACATAATTCAGCTCAGTTATCGGGACGCAAAGATTCATTTATTCCGTTGAAATTAAATTCAGCAGGAGTAATACCGGTAATCTTTGCAGCTTCACTTGTGAGCTTACCATTAACTGTGGTTAATTTCTTGCCTGAATCAGGCGTTGCGAATGTAATTAAAGCTATCTTTAATTACCAGCAACCAATTGGATTTATTTTATATATTGTACTAATTGTTGCTTTTACTTACTTTTACGCTTTCGTACAAGTAAGTCCAGAAAAAGTAGCAGAGAATTTAAAAAAGCAAGGATCATACATTCCTGGTGTAAGACCTGGTGTTGATACTGAAGAATATTTATCAAAAATTTTATCTCGTATCACTTTTATTGGAGCTATTTATTTAGTGGTTATTGCAGGATTACCAATTATTTTTGGGGCAATCACTGATTTACCAAGTAGTGTTGAAATTGGTGGTACAAGCTTATTAATTGTAGTTGGTGTTGCAATCGAAACTGCTAAGCAAATCCAAACAAAAACAATGGATCAAAAATATAAAGGATTCATCAAATAATTGAGGTGATATGATGAAAATCGTATTTATGGGGCCTCCGGGTGCTGGAAAAGGTACTCAGGCAGAAAAAATTGTTGAAAATTATCAAATTCCACATATTTCAACTGGTGATATGTTTAGGAAGGCGATAAAAGACCAAACTGAATTAGGTATGGAAGCTAAGCGTTACATGGATCAAGGTGCATTAGTACCTGACCATGTTACAATTGGTATTGTAAAGGATCGTTTGTCTGAATCAGATTGCAAGTCGGGATTCCTATTAGATGGTTTTCCGAGAACAGTAGATCAGGCAAAAGCCTTAGATGAAATACTGACTTCTCTTGATTCGAAGATTGATTATGTAATTAATATTGATGTTGATTTGGACATTCTTAAAGAGCGCTTAACAGGACGTCGTATTTGTCGTTCATGTGGGGCAACATATCACATGATCTTCAATCCACCTAAAAATGCAGATGTCTGCGATAAATGTGGTGGAGAATTATATCAACGTAAAGATGATAATGAAGAAACGGTTGGTAATCGCTTAAATGTTTATGTTAGTCAAACTAAGCCTTTATTAGATTATTACTCTTTAGCAGGAAATCTTGTTAATATTAATGGTCAACAATCAATTGATCTTGTATTTGAAGAAATCCGTGAGGTGCTTGGAGGCAATAAGTAATGATTATTTGTAAAACTCCACGCGAAATTGATATTATGCGAGAAGCCGGGCGTATTGTAGCTTTAGCTCATCAAGAGGTTCAAAAGCATATTAAACCTGGTGTAACAACTAAACAATTAGATAAAATTGTTGAGGATGTAATTCGTAGTCATGGCGCAATACCTTCTTTTAAAGGTTATCATGGGTTCCCTGCAAGTATTTGTGCATCAGTAAATGATGAATTGGTTCATGGTATTCCTGGAAACCGTATATTAAAGGACGGAGATATTATCTCTATTGATATTGGTGCCAAGTATCATGGTTATCATGGAGACTCAGCATGGACTTATCCTGTAGGAAATATTTCAACTGAGGCTCAACGCTTACTTGATGTAACAAAAAAATCATTATTTGTCGGTCTAGAATATGCTAAAGCGGGGAATCGTTTATCTGATATTTCACATGCTATACAAGAATATGTGGAATCAAATAATTTCTCGATTGTTCGCGAGTATGCTGGACATGGTGTCGGCCAAGATCTACATGAAGATCCTTCGATTCCACACTATGGACCTCCTGGACGAGGACCAAGATTAAAAAAGGGCATGACTTTAGCAATAGAGCCTATGGTTAACTACGGGGAGAGATATGTTCGTACTCTACCTGATAATTGGACTGTAGTCACTCGTGATAAGTCACTCTGTGCTCATTTTGAACATACCATTGTCGTTACAGAGAATGGATATGAAATATTAACTAAGTTATAAAGGTAAGGAGGCATAATCAATGGCTAAGCAAGACGTTATTGAAGTAGAAGCTACCGTTATCGATAATTTGCCAAACGCTATGTTTAAAGTAGAATTAGAAAATGGTCATCAATTAATTGCTCACGTTTCTGGTAAAATCCGTATGAATTTCATTCGTATTTTACCAGGTGATAAAGTAACAGTAGAATTATCTCCTTATGACTTAACACGTGGGCGCATTACATATCGTCACAAATAGACTCCGATATACTGAAAAATGAGGAGGTTTTAATTCATGAAAGTAAGACCATCTGTTAAACCTATCTGCGATAAATGTAAAGTTATTCGCCGTAAAGGAAAAGTAATGGTAATTTGTGAAAATCCAAAACATAAACAAAAACAAGGATAAGCTTTAGGAGGTGCAATGTATGGCACGTATTGCTGGTGTAGATATTCCTCGCGATAAACGCGTTGTAATTTCATTAACATATATCTATGGAATTGGTAAACCAACAGCTCAACAAATCTTAGCTGCTGCTGGTGTATCAGAAGATACACGTGTACGCGATTTAACTGAAGACGAGTTAAACCGTATCCGTGTTGAAGTAGATAAATTAAAAGTAGAAGGAGACTTACGTCGTGAAGTTTCATTAAATATTAAACGTTTAATGGAAATTGCTTCATTCCGTGGTATCCGCCATCGTAGAAGTTTACCAGTACGCGGACAAAATACTAAAAATAATGCCCGTACTCGTAAAGGTCCACGTAAAACAGTTGCTAATAAGAAAAAATAGTTAGGAGGGTCATCATATGGCACGTAAACAAGTTAGTCGTAAACGTCGTGTTAAAAAGAATATTGCTACAGGTGTAGCACATATCCACTCGACTTTCAATAATACAATTGTTACGATTACTGATCCTCATGGTAATGCAATCTCATGGTCAAGTGCAGGTGCATTAGGATTTAAAGGATCTCGTAAATCAACTCCATTCGCTGCTCAAATGGCATCAGAAGCTGCTGCAAAAGCTGCAATGGATCATGGAATGAAAAGTGTAGACGTATCTGTTAAAGGTCCTGGTCCTGGTCGTGAAGCAGCTATCCGTGCTTTACAAGCTGCAGGATTAGATGTAACAGCTATTAAAGACGTTACTCCGGTTCCTCATAACGGATGCCGTCCACCAAAACACCCACGTGGTTAATCAGGAAGTTATTTGAAAGTAGTACCCTACTATTAAGCGATCCTGAGGAGGGAAATCGATGTTAGAAATCGAAAAACCAAGAATTGAAATTGAAGAATACATCAAAGATGAATTCTATGGGAAATTTGTTATTGAGCCTCTAAAACGTGGATATGGTACTACGTTAGGGAATTCCTTACGTCGAGTATTACTATCATCACTTCCTGGAGCTGCGGTAACATCTATTTCTATAGAAGGAGTTCAACACGAATTTACCTCTATTGATGGTGTTGTTGAAGATGTAACGCAAATTATTTTAAATTTAAAAAATTTAATTTTATCTATTGATTCAGAGGAAGTTAAAGAACTTCGTATTGATGTTGCAAGAGAAGGCGCAGTAACTGCCGCTGACATTGAGTGTGACGAAGAAGTAGAAATTATTAATCCAGATTTACATATTGCTACATTATCAGCTACTGGTCGTTTAAGAATGACTATGAAAGCTCGTCGTGGAAATGGTTATGTAGGTGCGGATGATAATAAAAAACTTTTAGAAAGCACTGGTGAAATTGCAATTGATTCTATTTATACTCCAGTAACACGCGTTTCATACGATGTAGAAAAAACACGTGTAGGACAAGATGCATCATATGATAAATTAACTTTAGAGGTATGGACTAACGGTAGCGTGAATCCTCAAGAAGCAATTTCTTTGGCATCTAAAATTTTAGTTGAACACTTCAGCATTTTAGTTAATTTAAATGAAGCTGGACAACTTGCAGCATTTATTGTTGAACGAGAAGATGAAGAAAAAAATAAAGTATTAGAAATGCCAATCGAAGAGTTAGATTTATCAGTTAGATCATATAACTGTTTACGTCGTGCTGGAATCAATACGGTTGAAGAGTTAGCTCGTCATTCTGAAGAAGATATGATGAAGGTTCGTAATTTAGGTAAAAAATCATTAAAAGAAGTTAAGGACAAACTTGACGAATTAGGATTAAGCCTAGGTTGC
Source organism: Turicibacter faecis (assembly GCF_037076425.1). Taxonomy (NCBI): domain Bacteria; kingdom Bacillati; phylum Bacillota; class Erysipelotrichia; order Erysipelotrichales; family Turicibacteraceae; genus Turicibacter; species Turicibacter faecis. The sequence goes on from NZ_AP028127.1 coordinate 111,789, forward strand.
ACTAAATAAATAATGTTATAATTCCATTTTCATATGGAAGGAGGAATTTTAAGTGGCTTATAGAAAATTAGGACGTCTTAGTCATCAACGTAAAGCAATGTTACGTGATTTATCAACAGATTTAATCATTAACGAACGCATTGTTACAACTGAAGCTCGTGCAAAGGAATTACGTTCAGTAGTTGAAAAATTAATTACTTTAGGTAAACGCGGAGACTTACATGCTCGTCGTCAAGCAGCTGCATATGTACGCGCTGAAGTTGCAAACGATGAAACTGGAGCAACAGCTGTACAAAAATTATTCTCTGATATCGCACCTCGCTATGCTGAGCGTAACGGTGGATACACTCGTATTTTAAAAGTTGGACCTCGTCGTGGGGATGCAGCTGAAATGGTAGTTATCGAGTTAGTATAATTTTTAGAACCATAGAGGACTTTATCTTCTATGGTTTTTTTTATGCTATAATCCTGAAGATGAATTTGAATTGTTAGTATGAAAAAATGGTTCTTTGTCAAATAGTGTTGCTGATTAATTTGTAACCTGTTACAACGAAAATTCAAATCGAAATCCTAGTAGCTATGCTGCTAGGATTTTCGTTTTAGGCTTTGTTAGATTTTGAACCATGAGAATACGAGATTTAAAGTGATAGAAACTACGATATCCAAAGGCAATACGCTTAATGACCTTAATTTTATTATTAATTCCTTCGATGGGACCATTTGTGTAATGAGTTGAGAGTGTATTTTTAATATAGGATTGATAAGTTTTAAAGGTTTGGAAAGCCGTTTGAAACTCAGGAGAAACAAGCGGATGTTCCGTTTCGAGTAAATGATTAAATCGTTTTAAGTTTTTTGTCTGAAGAGCGAAAAGTAACTCTTGATATAAATCATAGGTTGCTTTTAATTCAGGAGATAAATCAAGTAGAAAGTTTAAGATATCAATTTCACGCATGGGTTGTTTAAAGCAGTAAACTGATCGATAAGTGGTGGTATTAAGTAAAGCGTGAGATTTTAAAAATAAGCGCCAATAACGTTTGAATTTACGACCATGCTTTTTGAACTTTTTCATGAATCGGATTCGAGTTTTGTTCAGTGCACGAGAGAGATGTTGAACGAGATGAAATTTATCAATGATAATTTGGGCATGAGGAAAAAGATCCTTAATGAGGCTGATGTAAGGAGCGTACATATCAATCACAATATTTTTTACTCGATGACGTGCTTCCTTTGTGTATCGTTTAAAATAAGCTTGAAGGGAGTTTAAACGACGATCTTCAACGATATCGATGATTTGTTTTGAGTCAGCATCGCAAAAAATAAAAGACATATGCCCCTCAGCAGACTTAACGGATTTAAATTCATCAAAACAGAGATTTTCAGGTAAATAATTAAGGTTTAAGGTTTGAGATTCATAAAAGCTATGGATGATTCGATTGACGGTTGAATGAGAGACCTGATGGCGACGTGCGATATCACATTCAGAAATTTTATTTTAGGCCTCTAAAGCAATGGCGTGTTTCGTATGATAAGAAATGTAACAGTTCTTTTCAACAATTGAAGTACTTAGTGTAAAAGTAGACTGGCAATGCCCACAATAATAACGCTGTTTTTTTAGGTCTAAGTAGGTATCGTGAAGAGAGACTTTTGGAATGACAATTCGAGAGGTTTTAAATCCATGCTTCTTAAATTTTGAATCAAATAGGGTTCCGCATTTTTGACAATGAGTCGGTTGATACGTAAGAATACCTTTAAAGATAAAGCTAGTAATTCCGTTCAACTTCACTTCCTCAAGATAATCTTCTGAAAATGTAATATTTTTATCTTTAATATTTAAAAGTTTTCTAGTAAAATATGAGTGAGACATTAAATCTTATCCTTTCAATATTGTTTTAGTCGATAACATTGTAACAGGATTGAGACTTGAAGTCTCTTTTTTTTTATCCTATGAAAAAAGCGCTGCTTAATCAGCAACACTAAATATTATAGAACCGAAAAAATTAAATTTAAAATCCTAGTGCTTATATCGCTAGGATTTTAAATTTAATCTTAGACATATTTTACTATATCGTTGAATTCTAATAATCAGGATATATAGTATAGAAAATGTGTTATACATTTGGTGAGATAAGCATTTGTATCCATTTAATAGTAGTTAATATAATATTTATTTAAAATATATGAAAATGTATCTTATAAATAATAAAATTAACTCAATTATTTTATTCAATCAAAAGAATAGGATCTAGTAGTATAAATGTCAATAAAAAAGTGATTCTTCTATAAATGTCAATAAAAAAGTGGTTCTTCCGCTATTTTGGTGAAAAGCCCTTTCTAGGAATAGAGCACTTTAATACGTAGAAGTTCAAAACTTGCTCGTCCATACATTTGGCGTTTAATCATTTTAATTCGGTTGACATTCCCTTCACAAATCGCATTAGTGTATGGATAAACTAATGCGTTACTGATCGATTGCTCATCACGTTTCATTCGAAGACAAAACTCACGCAGTAATTTAATCTCATGAGTAGCGTAACGTTCTAGCCATTGAGATAATTTGAATACTTGCCCCATCGTGACCAAATCTCTAAATACTTGGATGGCTGTATATAGTTCACTTAAGTCTGCATGAGCTTGAAAGAGTTCATTTAATAAATTTAATTCTGGTTGAGTTAAAGACGTTGGTTTTCGCCAAATGAATGAGGTGAGTTGAAACTTCGTTGCTTTCAATAATTTACTAGATTTTTTTGATATTTTTTCTGTTGCCTTCTCACTTGTTTTTACGGGGAGATTTGCTTTAATTTCTTAAACTTTTCGACGAGTTGAAGAAGCTCCTCCTTTAAACCCTTGGTGGATGAGTTGTTCATGAATCCAACGAGCAGTTTTTCCCTCCTGACACCATTGTGTGATTTGATTTAAATAGGGGACAAATTGATTAACACGGGGCTTTCGTATTTGCTTGGGAGGTTCAGATAACTGAATATACTTCGCTACGGTTGTCCGACTTAACTTAAGTTGTCTGGCTGTTTGACGAATAGAGCCTACTTGTTGGTAGACCTTTTGAATCTCCAAAATGAGTGCCCATTTTGCTTGTTCCTTTTCAGATAATGATTCATGACTGGATATTGAGTTCACGTTAGTAATCGTTATATCTGTCGCTGGATCTGTTTTTTTAGTGATTGAAGATTCAGGCATGATAAACCATCCTTTAGGAAAACGAGAACTAATGGTTTCTTTAACAACCGTTAATAGGTTTTTAAGAAAGTGCCACTTGTCGGCAACCTGAATAATGTTAGGATTCGTTAAATGAATGGCTTTAGTATAAGTTGTTGCACGATCACGTGTCACTAATTCAACTGAGGGATGTTTTTCCAACCATTCTTTAAACGCTTGAGTCGAACGAGAGGCCAGAATTTCAACCGGACGATGCGTTTCTAAATCACAAATAACCGTTCCAAAGTCGACCCCTCGACGAAAAGAAAAGTCATCAACCCCAATATGGGTTAATGACTGATTTTTTATATCTTTTTCAGTAGAATCGATACGTCGTAATAAATCTAATAGTGCATCTCCACTTCGTTTATATCCAAGTTTAAAAAGAAAGCGTGATAAAGCTTCCGCACTCATCGATAATGATAATTGAAGAAAAACCTCTTCAAGACGAATGGTTAAACGCCGATAGGCATTTAAAAAGCCAGTAAATCTTTCAGTAAAAATTTGACGTTTACAGTTAGGATTTAAACAAAAAAACTTTTTAGCTTGTATCCTTAATTGAACAGGTTTATTAAGGATAGACGCATCTAATGGTTTTCTAAGATACGTACTGTGTACCTGGTGACTTTTCATCCCACATAAGGGACAGTGGTTAAATTTTGATTCAGATTTTAAACAAATCAAGATTATATGCTCATTATTTTCAATGGATTGAATCATAAGATTTTCAGGGAAAAAGACATTAAGATTCATGATGATATACCTCTCTACGATGTCTTTTCATTATATCAGGTAAAGCGTTTTATCACCAAAAGTCAGGAAGAACCACATTTATGTTAGCATTCATATAGTAGTTTTAAATATTTTCTTCGCCAACGGATAATTAATAAAAAATATATTTTTAGTAAATTTAGAATGATTATTCTAATACATTAGAGTATTGCTTAGTAGAACAGATGGTAGATAAAATATCGTTTTATAAGCATATACTGGAATATTATCTATAAAAGACTAGAGGTTTATTTATATTTGATTGAATTGTGTTATAATAAAACTAGTAGAAAAAAGGAGGCTCTGATTTGATTAATACGGTAGAAAACTTTACATTTTTTGAACTGTTATTAGTATGTTTAGATGTCTATTTCGTATGGTTGATTATATACTACATATTAAAATTGATTAAATCAAATGTTCGTGCTGTTCAAATCCTTAAGGGAGTTATGCTCATATATTTGATTGATATTATTAGTCAAATATTTGATTTATATACTCTAAGTGCATTAATCGGTAATATTATTGATTGGGGATTACTTGCTGTCATTATTATTTTTCAACCAGAAATTCGTAGTGGTTTAGAGCAAATTGGACGTAATAGCACGATGAATCGGGAAAAGAATAGCCTTGCCGTAAATGATATACATAGTATACTAGCCAATTCAGTAGAGTTTCTAGCAAAGCGACGTATTGGGGCATTAATTGTTATTGAGAGAGGCGTAAAATTAGATGAATTTATAACACCGTCTACAATCATTGATGGTGAAATCTCTCAGGAGTTGTTGACGACTATCTTTGTACCCACCACCCCACTTCATGATGGTGCCGTTATGATTAGAGATGGAAAACTTTATTGTGCTGGTGCCTATCTTCCCTCGACGAGAAGAGAGGATATTAATAAGGCATTTGGAACAAGGCATCGGGCAGCTATCGGAATTAGTGAAATTTCTGATAGTTTAACCTTGGTTGTATCTGAAGAAACTGGAAGATACTCGATTGCGTACAAGGGGGAGCTAAAGGTTTACGATCGTATAGATACATTTAAGGCCGATTTAGAGAAGTATTTAGGTTAGTTAATCCAGCGATTGTAATCTATAAAGGTGGTGTTTTATGAAAAAAGAGAATATGCAGGAACAGCGCGAACATGAGGAAACTAATCAAGCATACGGGACAGAAAAATTTATACATAAAGTTATAGACTTTTCCAAAACATTGGGAAGAGTTTTGACTAATCCGGGAATGTTATTAAGTGTGTTAAGGTTTCAAAAATTGGACCATATATACGAAAGCTTACTTCGTAATGAAAGATTAATTAAGTTACTAGCGTTAGTAGTAGCGATCGTATTTGCTATAAATATAAGGTATGTTCCCAATGCTAAGGAGCGGTACTCTGCGGATATTAATAATTATCCACTGAGTCAGTATTATGACCAAGACAGAATGGTAGTTGATGGATTACCTGCTACTGTAGATGTTACACTAATTGGTGATCGAGGAAAAGTTGATATTGCTAAAGCAAAATCTAACTTTGAGGTTTATGCCGATTTAAGGAATCTACCTCCAGGAACCCATAAGGTTAATTTAGAATATAGTAAACTCAGCAATGACCTGGACGTTAAGTTAGATCCTAGTACGATTGTTGTTACTATCATGTCCTTAATAGAAACGGATAAGCCGATAAGGGCAGACTTTGTAAATTTAGATCAAATTGATGAGATGTATGTATTAGGTGATCCTCAAGTGGCTGTCGATACCGTGAAAATAAAGGGTCCTCAAATTGTTGTAGATCAAATAGCTAGTGTTAAGGCTATAGTGGATGTTTCGGATCTTTCTAAACTTTCTGATTACGAGGCTCCGGTTTATGCTTACGATAGACTTGGTAATAAGCTTGATGTTGAGATTAGGCCAGAAAGGGTAATGGTTTCAACACAAGTGACCACTCCAAGTAAGGTTATTCCTATTAAGGAGGTTATTACAGGAAATCCTCCAGAGGGTTATAGCATAGAATCCATTAGTATAGAACCATCAAAAGTTAAATTGTATGGTGAATCTGATGTAATCGATGTGTATACTGAACTGATAGCTCAGGTTGATTTATATCAGTTAGATGAGAATAATGAGATTATAGTAAAGCTCGAAAAACCAGAAAATGTACATAAAATGGATACTGATACTGTAAAGGTGAAAGTGAAATTTGAAGAAACAAAGAAGAAGATTCTAGAGGATGTTCCGATTGAATTTAAAAATTTGGACTCTCGCTATAAAGTAAAGGCCAAATCTCTAGATGATGCTATGGTTGATTTAACATTAAGCGGAGCTAAAACACGTTTAGATTTGCTCTCTAATGAAGATATTAAGGTTTTTATTGATTTAAACGGATATACGCCAGGTGAATATCAAATTCCGGTTACAATAGAGACAGTTGATAACGTAATCATTGATCCAAGTAGGGCAAAGATAAATATTATTATTACAGAATAAAAGTGAGGTTATGATAAATGGGAAAATATTTTGGTACAGATGGAATTAGAGGAATTGCTAATACTGAATTAACTCCAGAGTTTACATTGAAATTAGGAAGAATTTTAGGGAACCATTTAAAGTCTAAGAATACTCGCCCAAAGGTATTAATTGGCCGTGATACACGAATTTCAGGTGAGTTATTAGAAAGTGCATTAATTGCCGGATTAGTTTCATCTGGTGCAGATGTTCTTACGCTAGGGGTTATTACTACTCCTGGGGTTGCCTATTTAACAAAGAGTTTAGATGTAGATGCGGGGATAATGATTTCTGCGTCTCATAATCCGGTACAGGATAATGGAATTAAAATTTTTAGTCATAGTGGTTATAAATTAAGTGATTCAGAGGAAGAAGAAATTGAGAATTTAATTGATTTAGCTGATGAATTACCTCGACCTATAGCTGGTGAGATTGGGCGTATTGAAGATTTTCAAATGGGATCTCAAAAATATGTTAACTTTATTAAAGGGACTGTAGGTCAAAAATTAACAGGATTAAAAATTGTATTAGACTGTGCGAATGGCGCTAGCTCTGCATTAGCACCCCAATTATTTGCAGATTTAGATGCAGATATTGTAACGGTTTCTTCAAATCCGGATGGAATTAACATTAATCATAATTGTGGATCAACACATCCAGAGGCGTTAGCAAAAGAAGTTGTTAAGCACGAGGCAGACTTAGGTTTTGCGTTTGATGGCGATTGTGATCGATTAATTGCAGTTGATCATACGGGAGCTATCATTGATGGAGATCATATTATGTTTATTGTCGGTCAGTATTTAAATGAGAATGGGTTATTGAAAAAAGGTACTGTCGTCTCAACAGTAATGAGTAATTTGGGATTCTATCATGCTATTGAAGAGAATGGGCTACATAGTGTTCAGACCAAAGTGGGTGACCGCTATGTTTTAGAGGAAATGTTAAAGAACGATTATAACTTTGGTGGTGAACAATCAGGACATTTAATTTTTCTAGACTATGGAACAACGGGAGATGGAATGTTAAGTGCTGTTCAACTTGCTAAAATTGTTGCAGAAAAGGAAAAGAGTTTAGCAGATTTAGCTAAGGCAATGCCAAAGTATCCGCAATTATTAAAAAATCTTCGTGTTGAGGATAAAAATGCGATGATGACAAATGAAGCCATCTTAAAGGTAATAGCTGAAGTTGAGGCCGAAATGTCTGGTGAGGGACGAGTGTTAGTTCGTCCTTCTGGAACAGAACCGTTAGTTAGGGTAATGGTTGAAGCTAAAACCCAGGAGTTATGTGAGTCATATGTAGAGCGAATCTTAAATGTTGTAGAACGTGAATTGAAATAAGGATAAAAAGGGAGACTTGTGTCTCCCTTTTTACATGTTTAAGACGTTGTTAAATGCTACATTCCTGTAAAAATTCTAATTGTAGGATGGGTAATTTTTTATATCTCTAAATAAATCTACGTGCCTTCAATTAGAGACGGCTTTTTTCTGAAAAGAATTATTTTGTTTGGGACTAAAATAACATACTTTTTTTTGTCGCATATGATATAATTGAGATGTTGCTTTCTATGGGGAAGGAGGATTTGGGGTAGATAAGTTTTGTCTATTCATAAAGCGCCAGAGCTCTTGAATATATTTCATTAGCTGACGAGGTGAAGGTTAATCGATTATTCGGCGGATGCCTTCCGGCTGTATACCTCAGTCGTGGTCTTCAAACAAAACTAAGGGGTAACCCTTACGACAAAATTGAAGAAAAGGTAATTAAGAAAGCGACTCTATTTTTGTATCTATTAAAAAAAGAAGGAGTTGTTATAAATATGTGTGGAATTGTAGGATATATTGGTACACAGGATGTTAAAGATATTCTGTTAAATGGTTTAGAGAAGTTAGAATACCGAGGGTATGACTCTGCGGGAATCGCAGTTGTGAATGAGAATGGTGTACATATTTTTAAAGATAAAGGCCGTATTGCACATTTACGTACGGTTGTAGATGAAACTGTTTTATCTACTGTAGGAATTGGGCATACACGTTGGGCAACTCACGGTGCCCCTAATCAACGTAATTCACATCCTCATCAATCAAGTACAGGACGTTTTACGATTGTCCATAATGGGGTTATTGAAAATGAACTAGAATTACGTCAAGAATTTTTACCAAACTATAAATTTATTTCTGATACAGATACTGAAGTGATTGCCGCTCTAATTGAACACTTTGTTTTAGAGAAAGAGGATGTAGAATTAGCAATTCGTCACGTTATGAGCCTATTACATGGTTCTTATGCATTAGGAGTCATTGATGCAGAGAATCCAGATGTTTTATATGCAGCTAAAAATAAGTCTCCAATGTTAATTGGATTAGGTGAAGGATTTAACATGATTGGATCTGATGCCATGGCAATGCTTCAATGTACGAATCAATTTGTTGAAATTGAAGATGAGGAATTTATTAAATTAACTCGTGAGGGAGTTACTATCTATAATCTGTTAGGAGTTCCTGTTAAACGTTCACCATTTACTGCTGAATTAGATGCTTCAGATATTGAAAAGGGGACATACCCTCATTACATGTTAAAAGAAATTGATGAACAACCTTATGTTATCCGACGAATTGTAGAGCAATACTTTGAAGATGGTCAAATTAAAATGGATCAAAAGATTGTAGATGCGGTACAATCTGCTGATCGTTTATATATTATTGCTGCAGGGACAAGTATGCATGCTGGTTTTGTTGGAAAACAATTATTTGAACAGTTAGCTGGTATCCCAACAGAGGTGCATATTTCATCTGAGTTTGTTTATAATACACCTGTTATAAGTAAGAATCCATTATTTATCTTTATTTCTCAATCAGGTGAAACTGCAGATAGTCGTGCCGTATTAGTTAAGATTAAACAATTAGGATATCCATCTCTAACTATTACAAATGTACCGGGATCAACGTTATCACGTGAGGCTGATCATACATTATTATTGCATGCAGGGCCTGAAATCGCAGTTGCTTCAACAAAGGCTTACACAGCCCAGGTAGCAGTCCAGGCGGTTTTAGCTGCTAAAGTGGCTGGAAAGTCAGATTTAGATTTATCTCGTGAATTAGCGATTGTAGCTAATGTGATGGAAAGTATTACAGATCACAAGGAACAATATGAAGAAATCGCGAAAGAATATTTAACACAACGAAATTGTTTCTATATTGGGCGACATGTGGATTATTATGTCGCATTAGAAGCAGCTTTAAAATTAAAAGAGATTTCATATATCCAAACGGAAGGGTTTGCGGCTGGAGAATTAAAACACGGAACTATTGCTTTAATTGAAAAGGGAACACCAGTCATTGCAATTATCTCTCAAGAGGCAGTTAATTTAAATACGCGTTCAAATGTTAAGGAGGTTAAAGCGCGTGGGGCAAATACAGTTATTATTTCCTTACGTTCATTAAGCTCTGAAACAGACCAAATTGTCATCGATGATGTGCATCCATTATTAACGCCATTAGTAACGGTTGTTCCAACGCAATTAATTTCTTATTATGCAGCATTACAACGTGATTTTGATATTGATAAACCACGTAATTTAGCAAAATCAGTTACTGTGGAATAATAGATTTAGTAGTAATGTCGGAAAGGTGTGAGCAATGTCTCACACCTTTTTTTAAGAGATATTGTATCTGAAAATTATTAATGATAGTATAGGTATTGGTAGTAGAATTATCTTGATTCGTTAAATACGATCAGGTGCTTTTAATATGCATAATTTTATAGTAGAGGAGGAATTATTAAGTGAATAAACAACAAATGCTAGGGGAAGAGAAAGTAACTAAGTTGCTTTTCCAATTCTCGGTTCCTGCCATTATAGGGATGATGGTGAACGTCTTATATAATATTGTTGATCGAATGTTTATTGGAAATATACCGAATGTCGGAGGATTGGCTTTAACCGGTGTCGGAATTACGATGCCTATTATGACAATCATATTAGCTTTTGGGATGCTTGTAGGTCTTGGAGCAAGTGCGCGTATTTCTTTAAAGTTAGGAGAACATAAACGCCTAGAAGCCGAAAAACATTTGGGAAATGCCTTCACATTAATTCTACTGATCAGTATTTTCATTACTGTTTTAGGATTATTTTTTATGTCCCCGATTCTTAAAATGTTTGGGGCAAGTACTGAAACTGAGGAATATGCTGCTCAATACATGCAAATTATTTTTATAGGTACTATTTTTAATATGCTTAGCTTTGGATTAAATCATTCAATTCGTAGTGATGGCAATCCTAAACTGGCTATGTTTTCGATGTTAATAGGGGCTGGAACTAATATTTTATTAGATCCTATTTTTATTTTTGGACTTGGAATGGGGGTGCGTGGGGCCGCTTTAGCCACTATTATTTCTCAAATTGCTTCCACCATGTGGATTCTTTATTATTTTACTAAGGGAAAAAGTACTATTAAGATTTCACGTGAAAGTATGAAATTAGAATGGTCTACTGTAATGAGTATTTTTTCAATTGGAATGAGCCCTTTTTCTATGCAAATTGCTCAAAGTATTGTTTTAATATTAGCAAATAATGCTTTAAAGCAGTACGGTGGTGATTTAGCGATTGGGGCTATGACTATTGTAAATAGTATATCTATGATTTTTATGATGCCATTATTCGGTTTAAATCAGGGATCACAACCGATTATTGGGTATAATTATGGAGCTAAAAAGTATAATCGTGTTAAAGATGCAGTTAAAATTCCTGTCATCATTGCAACGGTTATTGTGACGTTTGGCTGGTTATTAATCCAGTTTGCTCCTCAGATGTTGATTAGAATCTTTAGTAATGATCAAGAGTTGTTAGGAATGGCCATTGAGGGTACAAAGATATTTTTATTTATGTTTCCTGTTCTTGGGTTCCAAGTTATTAGCTCTAATTATTTTCAATCCATTGGTCAGGCAAGAATTTCTATGTTTTTAAGTTTATTACGCCAAGTTATTTTATTAATTCCTTGCTTGCTTATTTTGCCTCATATTGGTAACTTTGGATTGATGGGGGTTTGGTTATCAGGTCCGGTTGCTGATGGATTGGCTTCTATTATTACAGGAATTGTTTTCTTCTCTTCAATTAGAAAGTTACATGTTGTTTCTTCAGATAATTATACTAGAGATAGAGTGTCTTCTGCATCAGAGGGGGCATGATTTTAAAAGTGGGCTAGAAATGAATTTTTCGTATTCTTTTTAGAAAAGTCTCTATCTATAAGGTAGCGACATTTAAACGTAATATAATAATTTTCCATTGATTGTTTAGTAGGGTACAGTTTAAAGTGTTCTTACTAAACAATTTTTTATAGGTATTGTAAAAATAAGCAAGGTGAAGCATAGAGTTAATTCTATCACGGGTGTGAATTGGTGCTTGATTTTCGAGTTTATATTGATTCCGTTTATAGTGGGAGGTCTTTATTTTAGTATACTTTTTCTTCTCTTCGATTGAAGGAGGAGGAGAATGGGGTGAATCACCATAATTATTTTGGAGACGGATCTTTTTTGATGGGGGATATAAAATCCCTTTTAGGGGATTTAAAAGGTTGTGAACTTCCGAGAAGACGATAGAAGTCTTGTGCTTTATTATAGTGAAAATTGGCTTCCTTATCATTTTGTAGTGCATGAAAGGCTAGGGAAGTAAGAGCGTGTAAATCACCTACATAGATATAAACAAACTTGCAATGCGCCAAATCAATTCCTTTTTTAGCTACCTCGAGGCAAAAATTAATTTGCTGAGTTTCTAAATAAAACTTTGCGAGATAGAAGTGTGCTCGTAATAAATGATAGGTTTCGGTATTTTCATAGATGGCAAGCCTGTTGTTTATAATTGATACTAAAATATTAATAGCTTGTTCCGTATCCCCTAATTGGAAAAGGCAAATGGCTTTATCAATGTTTATATTTTTTTCTTCTAACGTTAGAAAATGGGATGAACTACTTCCCTCGTATCCTTTTTGAAATGCTGTGGATAGAGACTCTTCTATATATTCGAGCGCCTGGGAAGGGTTATGGTACTTTTTTAATTGGATGATTCCCTTTTGATAAGTGAGAAATTGTTTGGCAATCCCATTTTTAAAATCATCGATCGTTGAACAAAAATTAACCAGCTCTTCTAACCTATCAAAATTTCCTTGCGTAATACATTGTTTCATACGATGGATATAGTTAGATGTTTGTTCGTAATTAACGTAATAGCCCTGTTCAATTAGTAAGCGAATATCAACGTTTAATTTGTTACATAATTGATAAAGGAGAATTAAACTCGGATTTCGCTTTCCATTGAGTATTTTATTTAAATGTTCTCGGGGGGTAATCCCTTCGGCTAATTCACTTTGTGTCATGCCCTTTTCATGGGCAATTTCTTTTAATTTTTGGGTTAATTGTTGGAAGTTAATATAATGTCCATTTAAATTTGAAAATGTTTGATCCCTCATAATAACCTTCTTTCTAATGCTTTAAGTATATTATTAATAATAGGGTACCCAATAACGGAAATATATTAGCAAATGACCCTAAAAAAGTAAAAATTAGAGTCGAGGATGAAGAGGATACTACAGTTTTAATATTTTTCGTGTTATAATATGAAACATAACAAGAATAAAATCCTCATGCTGTTGGCAGAATCCAGCGTTATCAAAAATAGGAGGTCTAATCTAGTAAACGTTACAGGTTGATGTACGTTTATTTTGCTGTGATCTTATATCTGCTCCTGTTTGTTTAGGAGTTTTTTTGTTGTTATAATTTATAAGGTAAGGGAGATTAGTATGACAAATGAATTAATTGCTCTAATGTTTATTATCGTAAATTTTAGCTTAGTGGTTTTAAGCTATAAACTCTTTGGGCGGAAGGGATTGTACGCATACATTGCAATGAGTGTAATTGCGGCTAATATTCAAGTCGCGAAGACAATTACCATTTTTGGAATTACGGCAACACTAGGTAATACAATGTTTAGTGGAATCTTTTTAGCGACCGATTTACTGAGTGAAAAGTATGGAAAAAAGGCAGCGATGACGGCCGTATTTATCGGCTTTTTTATGCAATTATCTTTTTTAGTGGTGACCCAGTTTTCTCTATGGTTTGCTCCGGATGCTTCTGATTGGGCTCAACCGCATATGGAGGGATTATTTTCTTTAGCATTACCCGTATTCACAATTGCAGGGCTGAGTTCATTTATTGTTTCACAAAATGTGGATGTGTTTATTTTTCATATTATTAAGGCAAAGTTTCCAGAAGATAAATGGTTATGGTTACGTAATAATGGGAGTACGTTAATCAGTCAATTTATCGATACATTATTATTTACGGCAATTGTAGTGGCCTTTGGTTTATGGACAGTGGGGGATTCGATTGAAATTTTTATCGTTACCTACTTATTTAAAGTTATTTTAAGTATTTCAGATACTCCGTTTGTCTATTTATTAAAAAAGGTTAATCCACTTGATTTATAAACCGGTCTATGAACCGGTTTTTTTATTGGGGAAAAGAGGAAAGTTTAATTAGGTTATTTTAGATATACATTCAACTGTACAGACGAAAATAAAAAGTAATATTATAGAGGAAAATGAGGATCAAAATCATTTGACTATACATTAAACTATACATACGTTGTTATTGTGGATAACGTTATATCAAGGAATATTAAGCTATCCTTATTCGTTTGTTAGAAAAAAATAATTTTTAAAAAGTAGTTCATCGTCTATAAAAAAAGACATGAATCAAGATGATTCTTGTCTTTTTTTAGTCGCCAACTCCAAAATCGGTATTGTTCCATAAGATTTCGAGATGTTTGATATCATCGAGCCATTTGTACTCGTTGTAAAACCATTCCTTTAATTGAGGATCAGGTTTGATGGCCGTTGTATTTTCACAGTAGACATTTACTGTTGCATGATTAAATTGATTAAGGACGATGTCTATATCTCGTTTTATCATATCTTTTGTTTGACCTTTAACACCTACCATGATACAAGGGGAATCAAAATATTGCTTTAACTCATCAACACTTTGAAAAGGGGCCCCTTTTTTTAGAACTTTTTCGCGAAAATCGTAATCAAATGTTTCGACCCCAGTTTTAAACATTATATCTACATCGAGCCGATTTCGCATTTTCGTTAGATGATTACGAAATATCCAGTGGGCCTCTGCAAATAACTTATCAAATTGATGAATCTCTACTGTTTCTTTTACTAGCGCCAAAGAATCTTTAGGTAAATCGAATATATTTCCAGAATTGATTACTTCTAACGTATTATAAATACCTTTAACATTGGCTAATACTTCTTGATTTACTTGGTTGATTTTAGCCACATTAGTGGAATTATCATCGATGTAATCACAAAAGGCACATTTACCATATGAACAAGGCTTACTTTTTAGAAGAACAATTTCTCTAGGAAACTTTTCCGTTATAATATTATATCTTTCCATTTTTATCACCGTTTTTAGTATATCAAATATTCGCGGTTGATGCGCGTAAAGTGTCCTAATTTAATGTCTATTTTTTGGTAATTATTAAATAATTTTATGGTAAAATGGTAGTAGTCTTTATGGTTAGGTGTGATAGTGTGTTTAAAGGTACTATAGGTTTAAGAAAAATAGTGCAGTTCATTACAATTATTTTTTTAGTTATATTTGTTGGTCTTGTTTTTACTGGGGGGCCTATGGATATTATAGGGGGGCAATATGTTGAAAATTATTTATCTATTTATACGAACGCCCATGTCTTATTATCCCGATCAGAAATTCCGATGTGGTCTTCTAATTTCTTTTTAGGTGGAAATTTTTTAGGGGCACAAAATGTATATTCTATTTTTAATCCCTTTTTTTTAATTACCTTATTTTTTCAGAGTACGATGCTACCTAAACTTTATTTTCCTCTATTATTTTTAAAAACCATTTTGTCCGCAGGGGCATTATTCTTTTACATGAAGGAGACAGGCTGGTTTAAACCCTATACGATTATAATTGCATGCATTTTGTATTTATTTAATGGATGGTATTTGAGTAATTTGACTGAATTTGTGACCATAGAATTATTGTTTTTTGTCCCATTAGTCCTATATGGAGTGGAAAAGTTAATTAGACTCGGGAAAAAAAGATATTTTGTTGCGTTCTTTTCGCTATTGTTAATTTCCCATTTTACATTTACACTTCTTTTTTTAGGTTTTTTAATCGGATATATTATCATCCGCTTGTATATGAGTAAGACAGATATTAGGGATCGGACAAGGCACCTTCTTCAGGCATTTGGTTTAATTATAGGGGGGAATATGATTGTAATTTTACCTCTTTTTCTCGCGTTAAATGCCGTATCCATTGAGTTGCAGGAGGGAATGACGCTCTCATCTTTATTGTTATTTTGTATTAAAGGGTTATTTCCTCCGCTCAATGATCGTTTTACTGAATCGTTAAATATTTTTTCGGTGGATGTAAGTATTGTAGCGTTGTACCAGTCAGTAATCGTTATGTTAATGTTGCCTCAAGCAATAAAGGGGATGCGAAAAGAGGTAAGAAGAATAGTACTTTTTTCTTATAGTGTGACTTTGTTTATCGTGTTTGTTACCCAGTCATTGGAGCTAGTTAATATAACTTCTTTGGCGCCTTTAAATACCAATGTTCTCTCAATTTTATTGATTTTATTTAATTCATTATTAGCGGCTTATTCTTTTAATCATCCACTGCAGTTAGATACTCGATTATTAAGAAAGACCTCTTCGGTTCTAAAAGTCGGGTTGATCAGCCTTTTAGCAGTTATTCTTATTTTTGAAGTCCGCTTAGGTGGGGAAGAGAGTTTAAGTCCCTTTCTATCTGAGATAGGGAGAGGGTTTACGTTGTTATCCCCATATTTTATGTTGGGTCTAGCCATGATATTATTGATTAACGCCTATACGTTTATTATGATAAATTTATTTAAAAGAGATTTAAAGGTAGGGCTTCATTTGACTATCCTTATTTTAACTGTAGAGTGTGTTTCGGTGGCCTATATTTACTTTGCCACGGATATGGATAAATCCTATTTTGCGAGTCATTATATAAAGGATAATGATTCGATTGGGAATAAAACCTACGCAGTGGCAGACTATCTTCAAACAATGGACTCTGATTTTTATCGAATTATTAATAGCTATGAAGTGCAGTATAATGAACCGCTATATCAAAATTATAATGGCTTTTCAATCGCTAATCCTTATTTAATTGTGTCTTCCCAAGATGTTTCATGGATGTTAGATAGAAAAGTTGAGGAAAGTTTATCTATCTCTCCGACGGACTATATGTTAACAACCGCTCTGTCCGCTAAGTATTACTTTACCCCTGATTATGAGACGCAACTTCCAGGTTATGAATATTATGATCGGATTGAGGGGATTACGATATTTAAAAACAATTATTTCTTGCCGGTGGGAACAAGTAGTCCATTTTATATGCTTAAATCTGATTTTAATCAGTTAAGCCGAGCACAACAACATTACGTGTTTTTAAAAGCGATTATTTTAGATGATGAGGAGTTTGCTAATCGTTATCACTTAGAACGACTGGATATTAATGATATAGAAAAGAATCCAGGGGAAATTCAATATTTTGATGCCGCTGCTATTCGTCAACAACTAGGTGTAGAGAATGTACGATATAGTCAAAATAGAATCATGCATGATTACGTGATAAGTGAGCCTAAATTAATAACGTATACGATCCCATATAATAAAGGATGGAAAGCTTATGCAAATGGTAAACAAATTCCCTTGTATGAGGTTAATAACGGATTTATAGGAATAGGATTGTTAGAAGGTGGCACTTATGAAGTGGAATTGATCTATTCTTCACCAGGGGTTATAATCGGGTGTGTTTTATCGGGGATAACTATCTTGATTATCTTATCGACGTTTTCTTATCGATATAGTCGTCGTTTAAAAATTGTCTCGAATTAATTTGAGACAATTTTTTTTCGTTAGTGTATATACTAAAAGTAGGTTTCATTTCTGCAGTCATTGGACTTTTTTTGAGGATTACAAGAAAAGTAAGATTTAAACGAGGGGGGAACGTTTATTAAGCATGTAATTCTTAGTTTTTTTCGGATATGCCCTTAAATTTTATGGACGATTATCATATAATAATAAAGAATATAGGTGAGGAGTGATGAATTGTGTTCATTAAGATAGATGATGTGAAGGTTTATTATGAGGTGGAAGGACAAGGGCATCCGATTTTACTATTACACGGTTGGGGGCAAAGTGTTGCGGCGTTTAAACCTGTGTTCGATTATTTAAAAAATAATTTTCAGGTATATAGTTTAGATTTTCCGGGATTTGGTCAAAGTGATGAACCGAAAACGGTATGGTCAATTTATGATTATGCGGATATGGTAGAAAAATTTGTTGAAAAGTTGGGGATTGTTCATCCGACTATTTTTGGACATTCTTTTGGGGGACGAGTTGCTATTATTTATGCTGGGCGCAAAAATGATTTAAACAAACTGGTTTTAATCGATAGTGCTGGGGTTAAACCTAAACGTGGATTAGATTATTATACCCGAGTATACACATATAAATTAGGTAAAAAAGTTTTAGGATTACCTGGTCTACGAGCATATAAAGAAAAAATGATGGAGAATGCAGGTTCATCAGATTATAAAAACTCGACCCCGATGATGCGACAAATTATGAGTAAGGTTGTAAACGAAGATTTGCAACATCTTATGCCTTCGATTGAAGCTGAGACATTACTCGTGTGGGGGGAGTTAGATGATGCGACACCTCTAAGCGATGCTAAAATAATGGAGCGAAAAATTCCCGGGGCAGGATTAGTTGTTTTTAACGGAGCGGGTCACTATTCATACTTGGATTGTCTTGGTCAATTTTTACGTGTCATGGATGTATTTTTAGAGAAAGAGAGAGGTGAATAAAATGATGATTATTACATCATTATTACTTTTGGCTATAGGTTTTACATTGGTTTTTACATTATGGAAACGAATGGCGCATGCCCTTCAAATGCTTCAACAATGTCATTATATGAATGACCGTTTTACGACATGGATTGCAGGCCATCGTTTAGTTGCTTTTCCATTACCACTTAGTGTTTTAGTAGTGATTTATTGGGGACTGATGGTTCTAACGAGCCTCTCAACGGGTATATCAGAGGTGGCTTTGACTTGGGGAGCCTTAATTATTAGTCTCTTAGGAGTGGGAATGATTAAAATTAGTAGCGGGGTTTCTAAGGAATCTAAAAAGCCATTAAAAATTACAGCTCGCGTTTGGCGAATTATTGCTACTGGTGTTGTAGTAATGTTATTATTCTCTGGATTAGGTTTAGCGTTGTTAGAATCTCATATTGAATTAGTAGGGGTACAAGTCATTGGTTGGTTATTAATATTTAATTTATTTGCGTATTTTCTTATGCTAGTAGCCAATTGGCTTAATAAGCCGATGGAGAATAGTATTCGTTTAGGATTTATCAATGATGCCCGTCGAATTATTAAAAATTCTCAATCATTAGATGTAGTAGGGGTTACAGGAAGTTATGGGAAAACAAGTACGAAGCATGCTTTAAATGCCATTTTATCCGAACAGTTTAATACGTTAATGACGCCAGAGAGTTATAATACACCGATGGGAATTACAATTACCATTCGTAATTATTTAAAACCCATTCATAGTAAGTTTATTGCAGAGATGGGAGCTTACAAAGTTGGCGAGATTAATGAGTTATGTAATATCGCATACCCTAAGTATGGAATTTTAACTTCTGTAGGGCCGCAACATTTAGAAACTTTCAAGACGATTGATCATGTTAAACAAACAAAATTTGAATTAATTGAGTTCTTACCTGCAGATGGAATTGGTTTTATCAATATAGATGATGAAAATATTCGTGATTATTATGAAAATAAATTTAAAGGTGTTTGTACCGTATATACTTATGGGATTAATCAGAAGGCAGACTATCGTGCAAAAGATATTGTCGTTAGTGAAAAGGGAACGACTTTTAATGTTGTTTTTCGAGATGGAAGTGTTCATGAATTTCAAACGAAATTATTAGGTCTTCATAATATTTATAATACCGTTGCAAGTATAGCTTTAGGAAATGAACTCGGAATTCCGGTTGAAAAGATGAAAATTGCCGTTCGCAAAATGAAACCTGTGACCCATCGATTAGAATTGCGCCGTAATGGAAACTTTACTATTATTGATGATGCCTTCAATTCAAATCCAGTAGGATCTAAAATGGCACTTGAGGTTCTAGGTCAAATGAGTGGGAAGCGCATTGTGTTAACCCCAGGTATGGTTGATTTAGGATCTGCTCAATATGAGTTGAATAAGGCCTTTGGAACGTACATGAAGGATACTTGTGATTATGTTATTCTTGTTGGTAAAAAGCAGACAGAACCAATTCAAGAAGGGCTAGCAGAAGTTGGATTCCCTAAAGAGAATATTACGGTAGCGGAAAATTTAACAGAAGCTTTTAAAGTAATGTATGAGGTAGTTGAACCAGGGGCATTTGTTTTAATTGAGAATGACCTGCCTGAACTATTTGCAGAGTAGGACTATTTAGTTTTTGAAGAAGGTAGGGAAGCGGGATGGAAAATCAGGTGTTAGAGTTTATAAAAAAGGTTCAGTCTATTGCACAAATCGGGCTATCTTTTTCGACGGATCCATATGCTATCGATAATTATGAAGAGTTAAGAAAGATTAGTATAAGAATGTTAAAAGAGTATACCTCTCTTCCAGATGACGAATGTGAGTTGTATAAAGATTTTATTTATCCAACACCACAACCAGCCGTACGTACCCTTGTCGTAAGAGATAATAAGCTTTTGCTTGTAAAGGAAAAAGACAGTGGTCTTTGGTCGTTACCTGGTGGATGGTGTGACATAGACTGTACGCCAAAGGAAACGGCGATTAAAGAAACTTATGAAGAGTCTGGTTATGTTATAGAGTGTACAAAGTTACTTGCGGTATTTGATAGAAGACATTATATTAAAAAGTCATTATATGATGTGTATTGTCTTTATTTCCTGGGGAATGTTGTCGCAGGTGAGGCGAAGTGTAATCATGAAACGGAGGATATAGGCTGGTTTGAGGTTTCTAATCTTCCAAGTTTATCTCGTAAGAATTCAATAGAAGAGATTCAAAAGGCATATCATGTATATAAGGAAAAATTGGAAACATATTTTGAATGATTTTTTGAAAAAATAGTTCTTCTGAATGTTATTTCTTGATAAAATAGACGTATGTTTTTACGTTCATATAGAGTATACTTAAAAGAGATACTAAACTTAAATAAAGGGGGCTTCCTCATGAAGTTAAAAGTTGGTGTGTTTTTCGGCGGTGAGTCGGTAGAGCACGAAATTTCGATTATTTCTGCTAACCAGGCAATGCATGCCATTGATAAAACTAAATACGATGTTGTACCAGTATATTTATCAAAGAAGTGTGAATGGTACACAGGAGATGCGTTATTTGATGTAAAGGAATATAAGAATCTTGAAGGCTTATTAAAAAAATGTCAGCGTGTTGTTATCGTTCCTAATAATGGAAAAATTCAAATGGAACGTTATCCAGCAAAAAAATTTGGGAATAACGTGGTAAATACAATTGATGTTGCTATTCCAGTTATTCATGGTACAAATGGTGAAGATGGAGCGTTACAAGGATTTTTCGAGTTAAATGGAATTCCGTATTCAGGATGCGAGGTTGCCGCGGCCGCTGTTGGGCAAGATAAAGTGTTTATGAAGAATATTTTGCGTGACTCAGGATTACCGATTACTAAATATGTCTGGTACTATTCATCTGACTGGTTCGCTGATCAGGAATCTTGTCTAGACACGATTGAGGAGAAATTAAATTACCCGGTAATGATTAAACCAGCAAGCTTAGGATCAAGTGTGGGAATTTCTAAGGCTACTGATCGTGCATCACTTGAAGAGGGAATTACAGAAGCTATTGGTTTTGACAAAAAATTTATTGTTGAGGAAATGGTAACACAATTAGTAGAGGTTAACTGTTCAGTTATTGGAGATTTCTCATCTGCTAAGCCTTCGGTTCTAGAAGAGGTGATGGGATCAGATGAATTCTTAAGTTTCCGTGATAAGTATGAAGGCGGGGGAGGTTCTAAGGGAGCTAAAACTTCTGGAACTAAATCTCAAGGAATGGCTAGTACAAACCGCATTATTCCGGCCCGTTTAACAGAGGAAGGAACGAAGTATGTTCAGGATCTTGCAGTACAAACTTTCCGCGTGTTAGGAAGCGCAGGGGTTGCTCGTATTGATTTCTTAATTAACGCTGAAAACAATGAGGTTTATGTTAATGAAATTAATACAATTCCGGGATCGTTATCTTTCTACTTATGGGAAAAAACAGACCGTAATTTTACGGAGTTAATGACAAGTTTAGTGGAGTTAGCATTGAAGCGTCAACGTGAACGTGAAAATTTAACTTTCTCATTTGAATCTAATGTTCTTTCATTACAAGCGGGGGGAACAAAGGGAGCAAAAGGAGTAAAGGCCTAAAATATTATTAAAGGAGAGCCAATACTGGCTCTCCTTTAATAATGATGATGATATTTTTCATAAAAAAAGTAGAGATGAAGATCTCTACTTTTTTTATTTATTCTCTGAAATATCGACAGGACGTGTGACTACTTGGTCGATTAATCCGTAAGCAACAGCTTCTTCAGCAGACATGAAGTTATCGCGTTCTGTATCCTGTTCAATTTTTTCAAGTGGTTGACCTGAACGTTCAGATAAAATGTGATTCAATTTATCACGAGTTTTTAAGATATGTTTTGCAGCAATTGCAATTTCTGTCGCTTGCCCTTGTGCACCACCAAGTGGTTGGTGAATCATTACTTCACTATTTGGTAATGCATAACGTTTACCTTTTGTACCAGCTGAAAGTAAGAAGGCCCCCATTGATGCTGCCATTCCGACACAAATTGTTGAAACGTCGCATTTAATGTAATTCATTGTGTCAAAAATAGCAAAACCAGCTGTTACAGATCCACCAGGACTATTAATATAAAGGTTAATATCTTTATTTGGGTCTTCAGCAGCTAAAAATAAAAGTTGTGCAACCACGATATTTGCGGTATAATCGTTAATTTCACCACTCAGCATGATGATACGGTCTTTTAATAGACGAGAATAAATGTCGTACGCACGTTCACCGTGGGCTGTTTGTTCAATGACTGTCGGTACTAAATAACTACTCATAAGGCACCCCTCTTTTTCTTGAAAGTTTTATATAGCACATTCTACCACAACCATACGAAAAATCATAGTATTGTGATGGCCATACTCTATTCTAATGTGATGGAAGGCGAGATATTCATTTTTATTAATAAAAACTTTAATAATTTATTATAAACGCTTACATAACTTTATAACTTGATTATTATGGTACAAATTGTTAGAATAAAAAACGTAGTAATTTTTCACAATATATTATGTGTTCTTTGAACGTATGATGTGAAAAGTAACCAATTTGATAATATCTTAGGAGGAATCTTTACATGGCAATTAAAGTAGCGATTAATGGATTCGGGCGTATCGGACGCTTAGCTTTACGTTTAATGATCGAAAACAACGACTTCGAAGTAGTTGCAATCAATGACTTAACTGATGCTAAAACATTAGCTCACTTATTCAAATACGATTCAGCTCAAGGACGTTTCAACGGAGAAATCGAAGTTAAAGACGGAGCTTTCGTTGTTAACGGTAAAGAAATCAAAGTTACTGCTGAGCGTAACCCAGAAGCATTACCTTGGGGAGAATTAGGTGTAGATGTAGTATTAGAATGTACTGGATTCTTCACTTCACAAGAAAAAGCTGGATTACACTTAAAAGCAGGAGCTAAAAAAGTTGTTATCTCAGCACCAGCAACTGGAGATATCAAAACTGTTGTTTACAACGTAAACCAAAATATCTTAGACGGATCTGAAACAGTTATCTCAGGAGCTTCTTGTACAACTAACTGTTTAGCTCCAATGGCTAAAGTATTAAACGACAAATACGGTGTACAAAAAGGATTCATGACTACAATCCATGCATACACTAACGATCAAAATACATTAGATGCTCCTCACGGAAAAGGTGACTTACGTCGTGGACGTGCAGCTGCTGCATCAATCGTTCCTAACTCAACTGGAGCTGCTAAAGCAATCGGTTTAGTAATCCCTGAATTACAAGGAAAATTAGATGGTGGAGCTCAACGTGTTCCTGTAATCACTGGTTCATTAACTGAATTAGTATGTACTTTAAACACTAAAGTAACTGCTGCTGAAATCAATGAAGCAATGAAAGCTGCTGCTAACGAATCATTCGGATATACTGAAGATGAAATCGTTTCTGCTGACGTAATCGGAATTTCTTACGGATCATTATTTGATGCAACACAAACTAAAGTAATGGAAGTTAACGGTGAGCAATTAGTTAAAGTTGCTGCTTGGTATGACAACGAAATGTCTTACACTAACCAATTAATCCGTACTTTAGGATACTTCGCTTCTTTAATTAAATAATTTAAATTAAGCGAATAATTTACAAAGCTATCTCAATATGAGATAGCTTTTTTCATTTTCATCTATGAATTCGCATAAAAAGATAGAGAGTAGGTCATTTTAAACAAGAGGTGAAAAAGGGTGAAGGTTGCAATTTTAGCAGTAGGTAATGAGGTTCTCTGTGGAAAGACCCTTAATACCAATAGTATGTTTATTGCGCGTGAAGTGGAAGGCATGGGCGGAAAGGTCACTCATCAACAAGTAGTACCAGATCAAATAGAGGAAATTGTTAGAGGACTAGAGACAGCATATACTTATGCAGATTTAGTGATTACCATAGGAGGTCTTGGACCTACTGTGGACGATTTAACGCGTGATGGTGTGGCGAAGTATTTTGAGGTTGAATTAGTATATGATCAGGATATCTATCAGGGAATTTGTGACTATTTTAAAAGAAGTCATCAAGATATTCCTGAGAATAATGTCCGTCAAGCGTATAAATTTGCGGGTGGATTGGTACTTCCTAATAATAACGGAACAGCCCCAGCTTTATTTTTGCAAAAAGATTTTCAAACTATCTTTTTACTTCCAGGTCCACCATCAGAACTAGAATTAATTTTTAATGATAGTGTTCGCCCTTATTTAGTTAGCCAAATCGAAGAACGAAAAATAACTAATAGTTATAGGCTATGCGGAATTGGAGAATCGGTTGCAGAGGGTAAAATTATACACCTATATAAACAATACCCTCACTTGAATATTGCCCCCTATTGTGCGGTAGATAAGGTAGACTATATTGTTACTACATTAGAACGTTATAGAACGGAATTAGAGGCCTTTGACGAAGAGTTTAGGACTATTATGAAGGATTACTACATTGGAAATCAAAGTACGGATCTTCCAAGCGAAATCGTGCGTTTGTTAAAGGAAAAAGGTTTAACTTTAGCAACGGCTGAAAGTTGTAGTGGGGGTTTGCTCTCATCTACCCTAATTAACGTTGAAGGTATTTCGACTGTATTTTTAGAAGGAATTGTTTCCTATAGTTATGAATCTAAGTTAAAACGTCTAGATATTAATGTTGACCGATTAATGGAATATGGGGCAGTTTCGGAAGAGATTGCTCATGATATGGCGGTAAATTTAAGGGAGATAAGTGGAGCAGATGTGACGGTGAGTATAACAGGGATAGCTGGTCCAGGTGGTGGTAGTGAATTAAAGCCAGTCGGGTTAGTTTATATGGCTATCGATGTTTGCGGTCAAATTTTCTTAAAATCATACATTTTTAATGGAAACCGTGAAAAAATAAGACAGCGTACCGTTGCCGAGGCATTATATTGGCTTTACTATCACATAAAAGCGCTTTAATAAAAGGTAATGTTTGAATTATATGTTAAAAAGCGTTAAAATAATATTTGTGAAAAATAATCTAAGGAGGACTCATCACATGAACAAAAAAACTGTTAAAGATGTTGAGTTAAACGGAAAAAAAGTCCTTGTACGTGTAGACTTTAACGTACCAATGAAGGACGGAAAAATTACAAACGATAATCGTATCGTAGCCGCTTTACCTACAATTAAATATATTTTAGAAAATGGTGGACGCGCGATTTTATTCTCTCACTTAGGAAAAGTTAAGTCAGAGGAAGATAAAGCATCTAAGTCTTTACGTCCTGCAGCTGAGCGTTTAGCTGAGTTATTAGGAAAAGACGTTAAATTTATCCCTGAAACACGTGGGGCTGAATTAGAAGCAGCAATTGCAGAATTAAAAGATGGAGAAGTCTTAATGTTTGAAAACACTCGTTTCGAAGATTTAGATGGTAAAAAAGAATCTAAGAACGATCCTGAATTAGGAAAATACTGGGCTTCATTAGGAGATGTATTTGTAAATGACGCATTCGGTACGGCTCACCGTGCACATGCTTCAAACGTGGGAATCTCTGCTAACTTAGAAGCAGTAGCTGGATTCTTATTAGAAAAAGAAATCGAATTCATTGGTGGAGCTGTTGATGCACCACAACGTCCAATGGTAGCAATCTTAGGTGGAGCAAAAGTTTCAGATAAAATCGGAGTTATCGAAAACTTATTAGATAAAGCAGATAAAGTATTAGTTGGTGGAGGAATGATGTTTACATTCCTTAAAGCACAAGGTAAAAACATCGGAAAATCTTTATGTGAAGAAGATAAATTAGACTTAGCTAAAGCATTATTAGAAAAAGGTGGAGATAAGTTAATCCTTCCTATCGATACTGTTGCGGCTAAAGAATTCTCTAACGATACTGAATTCCGCATTGTTTCAGTTGATGAATTAGCTGATGACGAAATGGGATTAGACGTAGGGCCAGCTACTGTAGAATTATTCTCTAACGTTTTAAAAGATGCTAAAACAGTAGTATGGAATGGACCTATGGGGGTATTCGAAATGTCTAACTTCGCAAAAGGAACAATCGGTGTTTGTGAAGCAATCGCTAATTTAGAGAATGCAATTACAATCATTGGTGGAGGAGATTCAGCTGCAGCAGCAATGCAATTAGGATATGCTGATAAATTCTCTCACATCTCAACTGGTGGAGGAGCTTCTTTAGAATATTTAGAAGGAAAAGAATTACCAGGTGTAGCTTCATTAAGCGATAAATGCTGCGGATGTGGATGCAAATAATTTTTAACTAAAACTCAAAGGAATTCGCCTTTTTGTGAATTCCTTTTTTAAAACGCACACTTACACACACTAAATTACGAAAAAAAATATTTAACTGAGGTGAGTTTCATGAGAAAACCAATTATCGCAGGAAACTGGAAAATGAACAAAAATTATGACGAGGCTATAGAATTCGTAAAAGCGGTTGCTAATAAAGTGCCTAGTTCAGATAAAGTTGAAACAGCAATCTGTGCACCAGCATTATACTTACGTTCATTAGTAGAACATCAAGGAGAAAACTTACGTATTGGTGCTCAAAACATGCACTTTGAAGCAAATGGAGCATTTACAGGAGAAATCGCTCCAGGAATGTTAAAAGACTTAGGGGTTACTTATGTAATTTTAGGTCATAGTGAACGTCGTGAGATGTTTAATGAAACGGACGAAACAGTAAACAAAAAAACTCATGCAGCATTTGCTAATGGATTAATTCCAATCGTATGCTGTGGAGAGTCATTAGAAGAACGCGAAAACGGAACAACTAACCAAGTTGTAGACGCGCAAATTAAACGCGCTTTAGCTGGATTATCTTTAGAACAAGTTAAAGAAACAGTTATCGCATATGAGCCAATTTGGGCTATCGGAACAGGATTAACTGCTACAAATGAACAAGCAAATGAAACAATCGGATATATCCGTTCAGTTGTTGCACGTGAGCATGGACAAGAGGCTGCAGATGCAATTCGTATTCAATATGGAGGATCTGTTAAACCTAGCACAGTAGCAGGATTAATGGCTCAACCAGAAATCGATGGGGCATTAGTTGGTGGAGCATCATTAGATGTAGAATCATTCTTAGGATTATTAGAATTCTAATATAACGGCTCAATCGTTAAAAAAATCTTGATCTAGTATGATTGCTAGATCAAGATTTTTTAATAAAATAAGAAATTTGATAAAATTTAATTGACAATAAGATTCTAGAATGGTATTATAAATAAGTCGCCAAAAGGGCGATGGAAAAGAAAACAAAAAAAGTTAAAAAGTGTTTGACAGAAGTTGTTGAACATGATAAACTAGAAAAGTCGCCAAGAGAGGTAGACAAGAAATCTTACAAAAAAGATAAAAAACATTTGACAGAAAAAGTCGAATGTGGTAAGATAAAGAAGTCGCCAAAAGGCGAGAGAAGTTCTTTGAAAACTAAACAGAACGTCAAGAATCATGAGCGAAAGAAATTTCGCAAGCTAAGGAAACAAACAATTATGGAGAGTTTGATCCTGGCTCAGGATGAACGCTGGCGGCGTGCCTAATACATGCAAGTCGAGCGAACCACTTCGGTGGGAAGCGGCGAACGGGTGAGTAACACGTAGGTAATCTGCCCATCAGACGGGGACAACGATTGGAAACGATCGCTAATACCGGATAGGACGAAAGTTTAAAGATGCTCCTGGCATCACTGATGGATGAGCCTGCGGCGCATTAGCTAGTTGGTGGGGTAAAGGCCTACCAAGGCGACGATGCGTAGCCGACCTGAGAGGGTGAACGGCCACACTGGGACTGAGACACGGCCCAGACTCCTACGGGAGGCAGCAGTAGGGAATCTTCGGCAATGGGCGAAAGCCTGACCGAGCAACGCCGCGTGAATGAAGAAAGCCTTCGGGTTGTAAAATTCTGTTATAAGGGAAGAAAGGTGATAGGAGGAAATGACTATCAATTGACGGTACCTTATGAGAAAGCCACGGCTAACTACGTGCCAGCAGCCGCGGTAATACGTAGGTGGCAAGCGTTATCCGGAATTATTGGGCGTAAAGAGCGCGCAGGTGGTTAATTAAGTCTGATGTGAAAGCCCACGGCTTAACCGTGGAGGGTCATTGGAAACTGGTTGACTTGAGTGCAGAAGAGGGAAGTGGAATTCCATGTGTAGCGGTGAAATGCGTAGAGATATGGAGGAACACCAGTGGCGAAGGCGGCTTCCTGGTCTGCAACTGACACTGAGGCGCGAAAGCGTGGGGAGCAAACAGGATTAGATACCCTGGTAGTCCACGCCGTAAACGATGAGTGCTAAGTGTTGGGGGTCGAACCTCAGTGCTGAAGTTAACGCATTAAGCACTCCGCCTGGGGAGTACGGTCGCAAGACTGAAACTCAAAGGAATTGACGGGGACCCGCACAAGCGGTGGAGCATGTGGTTTAATTCGAAGCAACGCGAAGAACCTTACCAGGTCTTGACATACCATTGACGCCTCTAGAGATAGAGGGTTTCCTTCGGGGACAATGGATACAGGTGGTGCATGGTTGTCGTCAGCTCGTGTCGTGAGATGTTGGGTTAAGTCCCGCAACGAGCGCAACCCCTGTCGTTAGTTGCCAGCAGTGAGATGGGGACTCTAACGAGACTGCCAGTGACAAACTGGAGGAAGGTGGGGATGACGTCAAATCATCATGCCCCTTATGACCTGGGCTACACACGTGCTACAATGGTTGGTACAAAGAGAAGCGAAGCGGTGACGTGGAGCAAACCTCATAAAGCCAATCTCAGTTCGGATTGTAGGCTGCAACTCGCCTACATGAAGTTGGAATCGCTAGTAATCGCGAATCAGAATGTCGCGGTGAATACGTTCCCGGGTCTTGTACACACCGCCCGTCACACCACGAGAGTTTACAACACCCGAAGTCAGTGGCCTAACCGCAAGGAGGGAGCTGCCTAAGGTGGGGTAGATGATTGGGGTGAAGTCGTAACAAGGTATCCCTACCGGAAGGTGGGGATGGATCACCTCCTTTCTATGGAGAAAGAGACGTTCTGTTTAGTTTTGGGAGAATTTCGATTTTCCTGGAATTGATCTTTGAAAACTAGATATCTTCTGAAGAAGAAAAGTTAAGTAATAAAGGGCGCACGGAGGATGCCTAGGCACTAGGAGTCGAAGAAGGACGCGACAAACGGCGAAACGCCTCGGGGAGCTGTAAGTAAGCAAAGAGCCGGGGATATCCGAATGGGGAAACCCGCTAGTGGTCATACGCTAGCACCGTATGGTGAATCAATAGCCATAGAGGAGACAGACCCAGGGAACTGAAACATCTAAGTACCTGGAGGAAAAGAAAGAAACATCGATTCCCCAAGTAGCGGCGAGCGAACAGGGAGGAGCCCAAACCGGAGTAATCCGGGGTAGAAGGACCTTCAGAAATGACTGAACATGATAGCCGAATGGTCTGGGAAGGCCAACCGGAGGGGGTGAGAGTCCCGTAGGTGAAATTGTGTGAAGCAGGGAAGGGATCCTGAGTACGGCGGGACACGAGAAATCCCGTCGGAAGCAACGAGGACCATCTCGTAAGGCTAAATACTACCTAGTGACCGATAGTGAACCAGTACCGTGAGGGAAAGGTGAAAAGAACCCCGGAAGGGGAGTGAAAGAGAACCTGAAACCGTGTGCCTACAACTAGTCAGAGCCCGTTAAAGGGTGATGGCGTGCCTTTTGTAGAATGAACCGGCGAGTTACGATATCGTGCAAGGTTAAGTTGAAGAGACGGAGCCGAAGCGAAAGCGAGTCTGAATAGGGCGAGGAGTACGATGTTGTAGACCCGAAACCGTGTGAGCTAGCCATGAGCAGGCTGAAGGTCAGGTAACACTGACTGGAGGGCCGAACCAGGGCACGTTGAAAAGTGCTTGGATGACTTGTGGCTAGGGGTGAAATTCCAATCGAACACGGATATAGCTGGTTCTCTCCGAAATAGCTTTAGGGCTAGCCTCGATAAGAGTCTACTGGAGGTAGAGCACTGAATGGGTGACTGGCCCCACCTCGGGGTACTGATCTCAATCAAACTCCGAATGCCAGATAGATATGATCGGGAGTCAGACTGTGGGTGATAAGGTCCATGGTCAAAAGGGAAAGAGCCCAGACCGCCAGCTAAGGCCCCCAAGTGTCCGTTAAGTGGAAAAGGATGTGGAGATGCACAGACAACTAGGAGGTTGGCTTAGAAGCAGCCATCCTTTAAAGAGTGCGTAATAGCTCACTAGTCGAGTGACTCTGCGCCGAAAATGTACCGGGGCTAAACGGACCGCCGAAGCTGCGGATTGACACGAAGTGTCAGTGGTAGGAGAGCGTTCTAACAGCGGAGAAGCAGTACCGGAAGGAGCTGTGGAGCGGTTAGAAGTGAGAATGCCGGTGTGAGTAGCGAAAGATAGGTGAGAATCCTATCCATCGAAAGCCTAAGGTTTCCAGGGGAAGGCTCGTCCGCCCTGGGTAAGTCGGGACCTAAGGTGAGGCCGAAAGGCGTAGCCGATGGACAACAGGTAGAGATTCCTGTACCACTTAATAAACTGAAGGAGTGACGGAGAAGGCTAAGTTGAGCGTGTGAATGGATTCACGTGTAAGCAGTGAGGTGGTCATGTAGGCAAATCCGCATGGCGAAACATTGAGCTGTGATGCCGAAAGCCCGAAAGGGTGAAGTCAGCTGATGTCACGCTTCCAAGAAAAGCTTCTAGGGATAATTTATTAGGTGCCCGTACCGATAACCGACACAGGTAGGCGAGGAGAGAATCCTAAGATGAGCGAGAGAACTCTTGTTAAGGAACTCGGCAAAATGACCCCGTAACTTCGGGAGAAGGGGTGCTTGTGAAAGCAAGCCGCAGTGAAAAGGCCCAGGCGACTGTTTATCAAAAACACAGGTCTCTGCTAAACCGCAAGGTGATGTATAGGGGCTGACGCCTGCCCGGTGCTGGAAGGTTAAGAGGAGAGGTTAGCGCAAGCGAAGCTTTGAATTGAAGCCCCAGTAAACGGCGGCCGTAACTATAACGGTCCTAAGGTAGCGAAATTCCTTGTCGGGTAAGTTCCGACCCGCACGAAAGGCGTAACGATCTGGGCGCTGTCTCAACAAGAGACTCGGTGAAATCATAGTACCTGTGAAGATGCAGGTTACCCGCGACAGGACGGAAAGACCCCGTGGAGCTTTACTGTAGCTTGATATTGAGCACTGGTGACACATGTACAGGATAGGTAGGAGACGAAGAGACCAGGACGCCAGTCTTGGAGGAGTCGCTGTTGGGATACTACCCTTGTGTTACTGGGGTTCTAACCCGTGGCCATGAGCTGGTCAGGGGACAGTGTCAGGTGGGCAGTTTGACTGGGGCGGTCGCCTCCCAAAGAGTAACGGAGGCGCCCAAAGGTTCCCTCAGAATGGTTGGAAATCATTCGAAGAGTGTAAAGGCAGAAGGGAGCTTGACTGCGAGACCTACAAGTCGAGCAGGGACGAAAGTCGGGCTTAGTGATCCGGCGGTACCGAATGGAAGGGCCGTCGCTCAACGGATAAAAGCTACCCCGGGGATAACAGGCTGATCTCCCCCAAGAGTTCACATCGACGGGGAGGTTTGGCACCTCGATGTCGGCTCATCGCATCCTGGGGCTGTAGTCGGTCCCAAGGGTTGGGCTGTTCGCCCATTAAAGCGGTACGCGAGCTGGGTTCAGAACGTCGTGAGACAGTTCGGTCCCTATCCGTCGTGGGCGTAGGAAATTTGAGAGGAGCTGTCCTTAGTACGAGAGGACCGGGATGGACACACCGCTGGTGTACCAGTTGTTCTACCAGGAGCATAGCTGGGTAGCTACGTGTGGAAGGGATAAACGCTGAAAGCATCTAAGCGTGAAGCCCCCCTCAAGATGAGATTTCCCATTCGAAAGAAGTAAGATCCCTTGAAGACGACGAGGTAGATAGGTCAGGAGTGGAAGTTTGGTGACAGATGAAGCGGACTGATACTAATCGATCGAGGACTTAACTAAATAGGAAAGGCAAAAACGAGCGGTTATCACAGGCAGAAAGTGAAAAGAACTGAGGAATCACGAAGCTGATGAACAGTTATTGAACTTTACCACTGTGATGCGAGAGTTGCCGGACAAGAAGAAGTAAGCAGAAGATATCTAGTTTTGTGAGATTGATGAAATCTGACAGAAGGTCTAGTGATAAGGGCAAGGAGGGCACACCTGTTCCCATACCGAACACAGAAGTTAAGCTCCTTAGCGCCGAGGGTAGTACGCAAGTGCGAGAGTAGGACGTCGCTAGGCCATAAAAAAAATGCGGGTGTAGTTTAATGGTAGAACTTCAGCCTTCCAAGCTGACTGTGAGAGTTCGATTCTCTTCACCCGCTCCAAATAGCCAATCAACATCCTTCGGGATGTTTTTTTTATTTTGTAGATAAAATATGTGGGGTGCTAGATAAAGATTTAAAGATGAAACTATTATAAATTATAAGGATAAAATTTCAAAAACATGTTAAAATGAAAGAAATATTGTTGCTTCATAACTAGTATTTTATATTAGGAACATAAATACTAAATTTGAATTTGTAAAGTTAATTGTGTAATGTTATGATAGATTTATGATGTTTTATCTAGTTATAACAAAATGGTTTAAAAGTGATAGTAGAAATGATCTTGAGATATAAATATTAAGGAATGTCAGCAAGGAGTGGAGGAATGGCTGTGAATATAATTGATCATTTACATAGTAATTATTTATTTGCTGTTATACGTGGGACCAGTGAAACGGACGCTATTGAAATTTCAAAGGCGGCTATTATGGGGGGAATAAAAAATATTGAGATTACATTTACAACGCCAAATGCTCAAGTAGCCATTAGTGGCTTACGTTCTCTTATAAAGGATAGGGATGTCTTTGTAGGAGCTGGAACAGTGATGACGGTGGAGAATGCAAAACTGGCGATTAATTCGGGAGCGGAGTTTATTATAAGTCCTCACTTTTCATTAAAAATAGCTGAGTTTTGTCAAGAACATAAGGTTCCATATTTTCCGGGCTGTGCAACTATAACAGAAATTTGTAATGCCTTAGACCATGGAATTGAGGTTGTAAAACTATTTCCGGGCGGTATTTTAGGCCCGGATTTTATCAGAGATGTTCGTGGACCGTTACCTGATGTTAGGTTGATGCCATCTGGTGGTGTTTCATTAGAAAATATGCAGTTATGGTATCAAAGTGGGGCCTGGGGAATTGCGATTGGTAGTTCTTTAACTGAAAATATTAAATTAGGGGGATATGAATCGGTTTATAGGGTTGCCAAGACATTTGTAGAGAAATACAGGGAATTACTTAATTAATAATTGTGAATAAGGAGATAACTTTTCTTAATTCCTTTAAAATAGAATATTGATGGATAGTAAAATAAAAAATTATTTGATAAATTGGTTGAATGAGTTAGATATTTATACGATTACTTTTAGTGTTTAATGATGAATGAAAAAGAGTTATAACATTTGTTATAACTCTTTTTGTTTTATCCTTTCGTCCAAATTTTACATAGTACAACTTTATTCGAGAATACTAATAGAGATAATTTAACATTTTGAGGTGGTCAGGATGAAGATACAACGTTTTTGGTTATATGGACTATTGTTTATCTGTTGTATGACGACATTGGTTTTTCAACCTATTTTGGTTAAGGCAGAGGAAGAAAAATCAGAGTTAATCTCTAAAACGATTCAGGCGACTCAGGATATTCCGTATTTACCTGATCATTATCGCTATATTGATTGGCGCCAAAGGGCGGTAGAGTTTAATAACTTTTTGTTTAAGACGAATACAGCGGATATAATATTTAATCAGGAAGAAAAAAATACGGGTCGTGCCGCGCTTGGGATTAAAACATATCTCGATGAAGGAATGGAAGAGCCGTCTCAAGCATTAACCCTAATTGGGGCTCTTTTATCCACAGAAGCATTGAATTTAAATATTCTAAATGAGGAAGAGATAAGCAAATTAATGGAGTCTATAGAGTCTTATTATAATATTGAAAATGGAGAGGGAACCTTTTTAAATTATCAAGAGGGTAATAGTAAAGAAATGAGTTTTTGGCAACAACTTTATCCCTCAATTGTTTATTTTATGTTAATGGATCGTTATTCTCCAACCGTTGATTCCGATGCGATGTTACAAAATATTGCGGATACGTGGTATGAAGTAGTCATGGATTTGGGAGGAAGTGATGGAATCGTCGATTTTGGATACACAGGCTATGATTTCAAAAATAAGATCCCATTTGATAATGGAAAGTGGATTGAACCTGATGCAGCAGCAGGGGTTGCACTTCTTCAGTATTATGCTTTTGAAAAGTTTGGGGATCGTAAGTATATGAAGGCGGCAAATTTATGTATGGAATATATGGACGATTTTGATCGGAATCCAGGATATGAATTATTATATTTATATTTGCCCTATCTGTCCGCCCGTCTAAATTCAACGGGTGATTATCACTTTAATACAGCGAAGTATATGGAGTTTTTCTTTACCGAGAGTGACTATCGTCGGGAATATGGTATTTTCAACGATGATTATGCCACCGGATTAATAGGTGAGCGTACTCAATATGGTGGTAGTCCATCGTCATTTCAAAGTATTATCGGGGCAACCGCACTAGTACCGATGTTAAAATATGACCAACGTTATGCGATTGAAGTGGGCCGATACCTTTTGAATGTGACAAATAATTTGAATTTATTTTATGATGAGGATTCATCAGATAATGCTAATATCGTTCCTCTAGAAAGGGTCGAAAAGGATGGGGATGCAAGACAACGGCACTCTATTTTGAGTGGGACTTATTTGGGATTACTAGCCACTATGATTGAACCAACAAACGTTGAGGGAATTTTAAAAGTGGATATTAATCAAAATGATTATTATGTAGAAGAGGCTAAAGAACGTCCCTTATACTTATTATTTAATCCTCATGAAGATCAGAAGGTAGTTGAGTACGAGCCTCAGACAACGGGATGCGTAAGTTTATATGATGTCGTGAGTCATCAATTTCTTAAAGAGAATATTAAAGGAAAAACAGATATTGAAATTAAAGGCAATGAGGCGGTGATGATATTAGAGATTCCAATAGAGGAGGGAGAAAATCAGTATAGTATCGATCGGAAGGTAGAGCACGGGGTAAGTGCCGATGTTCCATTGGCGGTAAATATTTTAGATATACCGCGTTATGGAGTTATTGATGATAAATACCCGATTAATATTGATATTCAAACGACAGATGAGGCAGCCGTTTCAAATATTAAACTTTCACTAGACGGGGAGCCTATTTTCCAAAATGTTAATTATACTAAACCATACGAATTAGAGGCTACAAAGTTGGAGAATGGATATCACTTGTTGGAGGTTGAGGTTACTGCTAAAGGAGGATTAAAGGATTATTCCTATGCACGCGTATTTATCCAAAAAGACGATCAGCCGTATATTTTAAATAATCAGGCAATCGATATTACCAAATGGGAGTATGATTCTGAGAGGGATATTTCACTTACCAATGAAGATAAGGATGCCTTAATTCAAGGAAGAATCGTAAGTCAACCTTTTGCGATTGATTTTAGCCAGGTTCCACTTCTTGATTTAGAGGTAGCAGCATTTAGTGGGTCTTGGTCAGTACTCTTAAGAGATGTTGAAAGTGGACATGAATTTTATTTATTAAAGGATAGTACGGATGCGGGTCATATCATATCTAATATGAATTATGTACTTCATCGATTAAATCCGGGCAAATTTAATTTACTTGGAAAACATGAGGTGCAATTAGTTGTTCTACCGGATGAGAATTCAACGGTCACATTAAAACAGGTACAGATATTTAATGAAGGAATTCAAACGATTGAGGAGAGCAAATGGAAAACCTCATTTCGAACAGAAAAGATTACGCATTGGCAATCGCGGTTTAATGCGTTAGCACGACTAAATTACTATAAAGGTCAGGCAGTTATTCGAAATTTAAATCCAGACGGGAATGGAGGCATGCAAACTCACTATTTTGAGGTGGATTTAAGTAAACATCCAAGATTTAAAATTAAGGTGGATGAGGTAGACGAATTATGGTCATTACTCGTTTATATTGAAGGTGAGAATCGAGGCTATTATTTACAATATCCAACGGATAAGACGGGAACCTTTAGTTATAATATCAGTGAGGTATTAGAGAAGGCTTTACCGGAAGGTGATTTAGATAATCAGGTGAATCTTCAATTTTGGGTTGTTTGTAATGGTCATTATGATTCTACCGTGAAAGTAGATTATCTAAGATTAGATTATGAAAAAAATTGGTTTGAATTAACTGCTATTATTTTGTTATCGGTACTCAGTGTGACGGCAATATGCGTCAACGTGAATAAAGAAAATTAAAAGGGGAGCCTCAAGGCTCCCCTTTTAAAAATATTAAGTCTAAATAAATTTAAAATGGATAAATTTTGTAGATGTTTAGGTGAAGGACACAGTTAGTTATTAAATTATGGTAAAATAGGAGGGAAGGGGGAAACCTGAATGATTATTAAAACGGAAATTATAGATTCATTTTTAGAGTATGGGAATTTGAATGCCGTAAAGGACCATTGGATTTACCAGGCTATTGTCCCTGGACAATTCACTTTCGAAGAACCTAAAAATGTTAATAGGGAATTACTAGTCCATTTATATGAGACAATTAAAAATAGATTGTATAATTTTAAACCGTTAAATGAGAGACTATGGCATAAAATATTTAGTAATCTTCAAATTCCGGATACTACTGCGATTTACCTGATTGTCGGTTTACCTCAACCATACGATGCCGTTGTGAGGGAAGATAAGGTGGGAATGAGATGTATTATTTTGGATTTGGTAAGGTTATGTACTTATGCAGATAGTTTGGAAGAACTTGACTTTATAGCCGCTGATTTTTTAACGCATGAGCTTTCCCATGTGCTTGTGAGTCAAAAGTATCCCTATTCTAAGAAGGTTCCTAAAATAGAGGTTTTAAAACAACTCGTTTTTGATGAAGGAATTGCCCATTTTCTATCTTATGAGGAGGATGTATTGTCGGTAGATTGGCATACAGATAAAATGAATAACCGCCGAAATTCAGTTTATCAAAAATTACGTTATTATTTGACACAGGAAGAGGCATTAACACATGAGGCTTTTAGGAACGCGAACACCGGGTCATTTTGGGATAAATATGCCTCAATATCCGGAATGTTTGCTGTTATCTCTTATTGTGAACGTGGCGGATGCCTTGAAGAGTTGTTAGAAAAGGGGCCGGATGCCCTGCTAGATATTATTGAAAAGGGAATTTAAAAAAAGAGACGTTTGCGTCTCTTTTTTTATACACATTTTAGTTTTAGATCGTCAGTTCTACAACGTATTTATATTTGTCTGATCGATAATAAGTTGTCGTATACTCGATGCTTTGATTGTGTTGGTCTTTACTGATTCTAGTTCTTTTTAATACGGCATCGTTTGTAGAAATTTCTAAGGCATCAGCAATGACCTCATTTGCTAACATGGCTTCAATGTATTCTTCAGCATGGGTAATGTGTATATTTTTTGTCGCTAATAAATCGTATAAAGAACCATATTGTTCTGCATCAAATGGAAGGTTTAGTGATTCAGGTAAATAGGAGATAGAGTACATGATAATATCGTTGTTAACCATACGAATGCGGTTTAATCGTAAAACTTTTTCATTTGTAGAAAGGTTTAGAGCGGATTTAATTGTTTCATCAGGAGTTACTAAAGAGATATTTATTTGTTTATTTTTAAGGAGTAATCCTTGTTCCGACATTTTTTGTGTAAAACTTTTTACTGTGGATAACTTATCAGCAATAGCATTTGAAAGAACAATAGTTCCTTTTCCGCGCCCACGCTCCTTTTTTAGAAGGCCCTCGTTTACTAATTCGTTGACCGCCTGTCGAATAGTCATGCGGCTGACATCAAACATATCTTCTAATTCATTTTCGGAAGGAATAGTACTTCCAACAGGATATTCATTGGTTATAATCTTGTGTTTTAGGACATCTTTAATTTGTAAATATAAAGGTTTAGAATCCTTTGAACGATCAAGTATCACAGATGATTCCTCCAATTCTATTTAAAACGGTATCATATAATAATATCATAATGTTTTTAAGGCTTTTTTTCAACTCTCATATAACATTCTAAATAAAACATCATTATGTCATATGAGTAAAAGATTTTACAAGGAATAAGATTTTTCTTAGATATTTAATAATCTTTTGATGAGATAAGTAGCCATAAAAAAAGGTAGTCTCGTTTAAAAAATGGACTACCTTTAATTTACCATATAAAAATGTTTTCATTGTATAAAAATATTCAAATTCATAAATTATCCAATAATAATGTCTGCTTTTGGATAACGAACTTTTGCTGGGTGAGCATTTGCTCTGAAGATGAGTAGGAAGGTAATAATACCGATGCGGCCAATAAACATCGTTGCAATGAGAACAATCTTAGCAAATGAAGTTAGGGCCCCCGTTATTCCCATAGATAATCCGGTTGTTCCAAAAGCTGAGCAAACTTCAAAGAAAATTTCCATTAATGAGAACGAATCACTCATACAAATAAGAAGTGTCGACAGACAAACAATTAAGGTAGCGACAATATAAATCATAAAAGATTTATAGACCGTTTGAGTTTCAATTTCTCTTCCGTAAATATTCACATACTGTCTTCCACGTGCAAAGGAGAGGATAGCCAGCACCATGATGGCAAATGTTGTTGTACGAATTCCGCCTCCTGATGAATTAGGTGAAGAACCAATGAACATAAGTCCACAGAACATCGTTAATGTAGCGGGAGAGAAGGCATTCATATCTACGGTTGCAAAACCTGCATTACGTGTACTTAATGAGTTAAATGTTGCAAAATAGAATCCTTCAATTAATCCTCTATCTGTAAGAAAGTGATTGTATTCAAAGAGATAGAATCCAATAATCCCAACAATCCACAGGATAAGCGTTGTTACCATCGTTAATTTTGTATAGATGGAGAATTTGAAACGTTGATTCGTTCGTTTGCAGTGGACGTATTTTTGAATATCTAAAATTACCGGGAATCCCATGGCTCCAAAAAACATGAGCATCATATGAAGCGTTTGGACGAAATAGTCATGTTGAAAAGGAATCAATGACGCCCCTGTAATATCGAATCCAGAATTGGTGATGGCAGAGACGGTTGTAAAAAATCCCTGAAGCATCGCAATCCAATAGACAGGATAATAGCCTGCAAAATAATAATAGTGTCCTAGAATAAGCATGAAGATAAGCTCAATCACTAGAAAGGAGATTAAGACGGATTTAACCAATTTAACAACACCACTTAGATTAATTTGGTTTTGATCTGTCATAATGAGGGCACGTTCTCGAGTAGAGATTTTATGTCCTGCTAATAACCAGATGGCTGTGGAAATCATCATTAATCCCAATCCACCAATTTGGAGGTTGAGTGCTAAAATTAAGATTCCTGGAAGACTAAAAGTTTCAACTGTTGAAATCGGTGATAAACCGGTATTACTTAATCCGCTCGTTGATACAAAGAGAGCGTCAAGAAAGGAAAGAGATGCTCCCTCTTGCAAGCTGAAAGGTAACCAAAGCAAAATAGCAAATCCGACCGTGAATAGAAAGTAATAGCCGGCAATTAAACGTGTCGGGGTAGAATGAAGCAGTCCCCGAATCTTTTGAAAAATGAACATGATGGCACTCCTTTTAATAGTTGATAAACATAGCATAATGCTAGTGATTTGAATTTGATTATATCATTAATAGCAACAAAAAAAGTGTAAAATTTATGACGCAATCCAATAAAAACGTTATTATATGGCAATGATGATAATTGATTCCATGAGTAGGAGATGCATAGTGTTATCTGCAGATAGGATTTCAATAATCCACAACTTAAGATGACGGCCTATTAAACATTTTTAATAATATAGTAACTTGTTGGTTTATTAGGCGTGTAAACGACAATGAGATAGTGTAGATCATTGACTGGAATTAATTGGTCATTTAAGTAAATAGGTTCGACCACAGCATATTTAAAGATATCAGGTAATGTAATTTGGTGGGTATTAAGTAGGGTCATCATAGTTGGTGAGTGTTCAGCTAAATGATTAACGATTTGACGACGTTCCTGTTTATGGAGTCGGTCTTCCCACCAAATTTTTGGTTTGATTTTACTTTGAGTGAGGTAGTCGACTTTCATATAAGAAAGAACAGTTTTTAAATGAGGAAAATCAGTCGCGATTAAATAGTCGTATAGCCTTGTGTATAAGTCACTTAATTGATAGTTTATCCAAGGGTAGCGGGATTCCCAAAAGGCACCGAAATCTTGCATAAAAGCAAAAGGCGAAGCGGCGAATGGTCCATCTACTAAGTACTTCATTGTATGGTCTAAGCGATGGGCATTCCAGTAACGTTCTAGAATCTCCTCAGCCAAGTGGATGTTGTGAACATCTGTTTCTGATAAGGTGTTGTTACGTTTCATTTGGTAAGGTGCGAATTGGTCGTACTCATATCCAAATTCATCGGATTGTTTACGTAATCCGGTTCCGCGTAGTAGTTTTAGGAATCCAAGTTGTAGTTCTTCAGGACGGAGTGCGAATACGTCGTTAAATGATTGTTCAAATCGATCGTAAGGTTCTTCTGGAAGACCTGCAATTAAATCAAGGTGTAAAATGATTTTTCCACCTTCTTTAATTCGTAGAATATTTGTTGTGAGTTTATCAAAGTTTTGGCGGCGCTTCACGAGTTTATTTGTTAAGTCATAGGTAGACTGAATTCCGATTTCGAATCTAAATAGACCGGCAGGAGCATGTTCATTTAAGTAGTCAATCAGTTCGGTTGGCATAATATCCGCGGTAATTTCAAATTGGAACTGTGTTCCTTCTACGTGTTCTTCAATAATGAAGTTAAATACGTCGAGTGCGTATTTTTTGTTTATATTAAAGGTTCGATCTAAAAACTTAAATGTTTTGGCTCCGTGACTCATTAAATAACGGATTTCGTCTTTTACTTTTTCGATATCGAAGTAACGAACTTTATTATCCACAGATGCAAGACAGTATTGACAAGAATATGGGCATCCGCGAGAGGTTTCGATATATTGGATTCGTGTTGGAAGCAAAGGGATATCCTCTTCAAAATAAAAAGGTGACTGAATTTCTTTAGGGTCGAGAATAGGAGCGGGAGGATTTTGAACAAGCTCCTTCGTTAATAAGTTACGATAGACGATGCCACGAACATCCGCAAGGTCACGTCTCCCATGTAAATATTCCATTAGCTCTTTAAACGATAATTCTCCTTCCCCATAGATAATATAATCCACAGAGCTGCGAGAAAACCAAACATCAAAATCGTAAGAAACCTCGGGTCCTCCCATAATGATTGTTAAGGTTGGATCTTTTTCTTTAAGAAGGTTGATGAGTTGTAACGTTTTTTCAACGTTCCAGATATAAACACTAAAACCAATAATTTTAGGACGCATCGATAATAGATTATTAAGTATGTTATCGAGAGAATCTTTTAACGTATATTCTTTTAGCGTAATATCAAAATCTTTTGCATTAGCTTTAAGATAGCGGATAGCCAAATTGGTATGAATATATTTTGAATTTAACGTACTAAGTATAACTGACATTATTTAACACCTCATTTTTTTATCCTTTTCATTTTAGCATAAACCGACTTTAGATACCTATATCTTTTATGGTCTTTTAGATAGGAATTTAAAGATTTTGGATATAAAAAACAACTTTACCACTTTTTTGAACAATGGAAGTTTAAAATCACTTATTTTGTTAATAATGAAGATAAAATATGGTTGGAAGTAGGTGGGAAGATGTTGATTTCTCTTCAAAATGTTTGTAAGGAATATCAATTAGGTGAAGTTACAACGACGGCGTTAAAAGACGTAAATTTAGAAGTAAAAAAAGGGGAATTCGTTGTCGTATTAGGTCCATCGGGTTCTGGAAAGTCGACGCTGCTTCATGTAAGTGGTGGATTGGATCAAGTGAGCGATGGAAAAATCATTGTTAATGGGAGTGAGATTACGAAAATGAAATCATCGCAGCTCACTAATTTTCGTCGTAAAGAATTAGGTTTTATTTTTCAACAGTATCATCTAATGCCTAATATGACGGTATTTGAAAACGTAGAGGTAGGTGCGAGATTAAGTCGTTGTCCACTGGACGTGCAAAAGGTATTAAAAGAGGTAATGCTTGATGAAATGTTACATCATTTTCCGTATCAGTTATCCGGGGGTCAGCAGCAACGGGTAGCAATTGCAAGAGCTATTGCTAAAAATCCATCGATTTTATTTTGTGATGAGCCAACCGGGGCGTTAGATGAGGAAACCGGAAAGTTAGTCCTAGAAGTATTACAGCGAGTTAATGAAGAGTTTCAGACGACGATTATTTTAATTACCCATAATTTAGGTATTGCACAAATGGCGGATAAAGTCATCAAGATGAAATCAGGAATGGTTGTTGAAGTGATGCAAAATCCTCATAAAGTACGTGCAAGCGAAGTGAGTTGGGCCTAATGTTATCTAAAAATAGTATGAGGTTTATTCGTCTGAAACCTTTCCAATTTTTATCGATTGTAACTTTCATTGCAATGGCTTCATTTATTTATGTTTGTTTGCAAGGCTCTATTGATTCTGTCACCTATTTTTTAAATGATTATACGCATCAAACACGACAGGAAGACTTTTTTGTGGTTTTATCTGCTCCGAGTAAAGAGGATTTAAACAAACTAAACCGTAGTAAACGTGAGGATACCTCTGTTTTTCTAAATCAATTATCTTCACAAAAGAAAACATTACAGAACTATAGTTTGATTGATTATTATAATCTGCAAATTGAGTCATTAGCAGAGGAGTTTGATGTCACGTTAGAAGGTCGTTTTTACCGGGATGTGGTAAATGATGTAGACGGAAACACGTTTAGATACCGAGTTATAAATCCCACGGACTCAGTAAATTTGACCTATTTATTAGAGGGAAAACTGCCGGCTAAGGAAAATGAAATTGCTGTGTTTAAAACATTTGCCGATGGAAATCAGTTGAATATAGGAGATACATTAACCTTAAATCAACGATCATTTACGATAACAGCGTTCATAGCTGTACCGGATTATATTTACCCAATCTTTAATTATGATAGTCCCCTATACGAGCCTACACGTGAGACGGTAGCCATTGTCACGGAAGCCGCGTATCAACAATTTGATGAGAAGCAATGGGTTTTATATAGTGGCTATTTTAATCAGGAAATCGGAGACCTAGAGGAGGCTGTTTCTAAAATTTCAAATGCTGATGGGGTTTCCTATGCCATGAGTAGAGACCAAAATGTTAGGATTAATGCGGTAGACATTCATCTAAATAGTAATCAATTATTATCAATGACATTTACCGTTCTTTTATTAGCCATGTCTGTTTTCGTTATTTTATTGGTCATGAAAAAACGGATTAACTCAGAACGAGTTCAGATTGGCATCTTAAAGGCGATGGGATATCGTCGCTATGAGATTGCACTTAGTTACTTGGGGTATCCATTGTTATCCACAGTGTTTGGAAGTTTAATTGGATTCTTTTTAGGAATTGGTCTGTCTATTCATTTGGCTAATACCTATATGACAAACTATGTGGTTCCCTTTGTAGGATTTTACTTGACGTCAAAATTAATCATCGGGGGAATTATTTTACCATTGATCGTAGTTGGGGTTTCGAGTTTGATTATCTTACTTCTTTTATTGAAAGATGATCCTTTGACGTTAATGAGGGAAAGTAGTCATTTAAAGGTGTCGAGAGGTTCAAGGATGGTTATGCGAATATTAAAGCCATTTAAATTCGAAACACGGTTTAAATATTCGTTAGCTTTTCGTAATATCGGAAAAATTACTTCTCTATTTAGCGTCGTTGTGGTGGCAAGCATCTTTTTAGTCTTTTCCTCGATTGTTTTTCATTCCTTTGAAAGTATTGTGGATAAAGCATTTAAGGGGGCCAAGTATAGTTATCAGATTAAGTATAATCGGCTTATCGATGCCTCTTTAGCTGACACGGAATCTCCGTTTTTACAGTATACGACCCACCCGGTGATTGGAGAAAAGACGACCCCATTTTATTTATATGGAATCATACCCGAAAATAAAGTAAGTCCTCTTTACAATAGTCAAGGGGAGGAAATTACCGCGATGGCGCAACATGGATTAATCATTAATGAATTTATTGCCCGGGCTTATGCGCTTCAAATAGGAGATCGTTTATCCTTTGAAGTGAAGGGAATGGAATTAACATATCCGATTGTTGAGGTTGTGGATCATTATAATGGGCCAATGATGTATACCTCCCTAGAGAAATTAGCGACTGACCTAGGTTTGAATTCGAATCTATATAACGGGAAATGGAGTTCTGAGAGACCGTTAAATGATAAGAATATTTCCTATATTTTTTCTATTGATGACTTAACAAGAAATATTAAAGTAGGCATGGAAATGATTCGTATTTCACTATTAGTAATGGTTG
The DNA here is from genome assembly GCF_037076425.1 of Turicibacter faecis. Taxonomy (NCBI): domain Bacteria; kingdom Bacillati; phylum Bacillota; class Erysipelotrichia; order Erysipelotrichales; family Turicibacteraceae; genus Turicibacter; species Turicibacter faecis. The sequence continues at coordinate 156,761 of NZ_AP028127.1, forward strand.
TTGTGACGGTTATTTTAGGAAGTCTGATGATGGTATTAATTACGACCTTTATCATTGAGGAAAATCAACGACAAATTTCAATTTTAAAGGTGATGGGATACAGTAGAAAGGAAGTTTCTAAACTCGTTTTAACCATTTATTTTCCATTTGTGATGCTCGCCTATTTCGTCAGTGTCCCGCTTACTAGGGTGGGGATAGATTACATTATGACCCAAATAGCTTCTGAGCTTCCAATGGCTATTCCGACGGACTTTACATTGACCCAATTTGTAATTGGAGTGCTGACTGTAGGAGTTACTTACTGGATTTCTCTTTTGCTATCTAGAGGACAGTTGGATAGAGTATCATTGCATGAAGTGTTGAAAGTTTAACTAGAAATAAATTCATATAGGGAACGGCATTCATCTTTTTAATGTGGTTCTCATCGTCAGTTCTTTTGTTAGGTAAAGAATCGGATGAATTCTTTGAATCGTTTAACGTTGTAAAACACCTAAGCTACATCATTAGAGAGGTAGTTGCAGGTTTAAAAAATAATGATAGCTTGATTCGATTTTGTAGGTTGTAGTAAGTTTTTGATGATGGAAAAGGATGAACGTGATTGTTCATCGGGTGTCCCTCGCATCGAAAAGTAGCTAAGTCTGTTTTATTAAATAGAAAGTCTTCAACCTGTTTTAGTGCCTCCTCATTGGGGTGGGGACAGGTTGTGGATAATTAGTTTAATTAGTGGATAAAATATATTCAGCTTCCCCTTTATCGGTCGTTTAATATTTAAAAACGCTATATTTTATGATATTCTAAAGACAGTGAACTTCTTTGTACGAAAGGTGGGTTTAATAAGATGAATAAGGTATTGTTTGACCATGATACGATTATGCGTTCTTTAAAGCGAATTGCACATGAAATTTTAGAGAAAAATGATGATTTAAATGATATTGTCATTATTGGAATTAGAACGCGTGGGGCTTATTTAGCTGAGCGTCTAGTACGTTTAATCGAGGTATTTGAAGGTGTAACAGTTCCTTTAGGGGAATTAGATATTACAAAGTATCGTGATGATATTACACGCGAAATGAAAGAGGTTATTGTGAATCAGAGTACGGTTCCAATGATGCTTAACGGTAAAACGGTTATTTTAGTAGACGATGTGTTATACACAGGTCGTACGGTTCGTGCGGCATTAGAAGCGGTTCTAGAATATGGACGTCCTAAAAATATACAATTAGCTACTCTTATCGATCGAGGTCATCGAGAACTTCCAATTCGCGCGGATTATGTAGGGAAGAATATACCGACTTCTCATTCTGAAGCTGTCCAGGTGTATTTAACTGAACTTGATGAGAAGGATGCTGTGGTATTATCAAAATAATCATGGAATATGGGACGTAGAAGTATTCTTTAGTTAAGTATAAGAATAATATTTAAAGGAGTATCGTATTTCATTTAGAAAGAATAGAGTGGTGGATAATACCACTAGTATTTTCATAAAGAGCAGAGTATAATGCTAATTAAGATGAAACTATACCTGGGTTTACGATGATAGTTTCAGCGAGTTTATAAAAAAGCACCGAACTGTACCTAAAGTCCTGCAGGTGCTTTTTTTATTTCAATAGATCTCCGTTACTTTGTTGGGTTTAGGGGGATGAATACGAACAGAAATCAGTAGTAGAATAAATGATTAAAAAAGTAGGTGAAATGATTGATAGAACAATACATCGAACATTTAGATATAGACGGATTTCAACGTGATTTAATTCAGTGGTACCATTCGGTAAAACGCGATTTACCTTGGCGAATAAATCAAGATCCTTATCGAATTTTAGTTTCTGAAATTATGTTACAACAAACGCAAGTGGCAACAGTCATCCCGTACTATGAACGTTTTATGAAACTATTCCCAACGACTAAAGGGTTAGCAATGGCAGACGATCAAACATTGCTTAAGGCATGGGAAGGTTTAGGTTATTATTCTCGGGCTCGTAACTTACGTGAAAGTGCACGAATGATTGAAGAAATGGGTGGATTTCCAAAAACGCATGAGGAAATTTTAAAATTGAAGGGAGTTGGACCCTACACAGCGGGGGCAGTGAGTAGTATTGCCTTTGATATTCCGGTACCAGCTGTCGATGGAAATGTTTTTCGTGTAATGAGTCGAGTATGTTGTATTTACGAGGATATCGCAAAGGCGAAAACGAGAAAAACTTTTGAGGCTGTTGTATCACGCGTAATTTCACATGAAGATCCAAGTGCATTTAATCAGGGATTAATGGAATTAGGGGCAACGATTTGTACACCTAAATCTCCAAAGTGTTTACAGTGTCCAGTTCAGTTTTATTGTCAGGCTTATCATCAGGGGGTTGATGATTTATTACCCGTAAAAACAAAAGCAACTTCCCAAACTAAAATGAAATTAGTTGTAGCCGTTGTAAAGAATCAACATGGAGAGTATTTAGTTAGTAAACGTCCTAATACTGGATTGCTCGCTAATTTTTATGAATTCCTAAATTTTGAGTACCTAGGGGAGAAGGAACCGAAGGAATTTTTAGTAGAAAAGTTATCCCCAATTTGTAAAAAGGTTGAATCGGTTCAATTTATCGGAACATTTAATCACGTTTTTTCACATCGGATTTGGGAAATGGAAAGCTATTTTATTTCAATTCAAACTGGATACGAAGAAGTCATCGCTGAAAATGACTACTTGTGGATAAGTGAACAACAAATGACGGACTATCCATTAGTAACTGCCCATCAACGTATTTTAAAGAATATTGAATCTTGAAATATTTGCTAATTATTGAGTCGTATGATAGAATAAAAAAGGAAACGAAATACTAGGGGTGCCTTACGGCTGAGAGTGCATGATGCATAACCCTTTGAACCTGAACTAGTTAGGACTAGCGGAGGGAAGTAGACGAATTTTTTATTTTTAATAAATGGGATATTCTTATACTTTTAATGATGCCGTAAAGCCTCCTAATGAAAGGGAGGATTTTTTTATGAGAAATTCAAAAACCAAAAAGAGTGTGGAAATCAGTATCTTAATTGCTTTGGCATTTATCCTTGATTACGCATCAAATCTTTTTATGGGGTGGTTATGGCCACAAGGAGGATCTATTTCTATTTCTTTAATCCCTATTGCAATCATTGCTTTCCGTTATGGATGGCTTGCCGGAGTGATGGGTGGGTTTATCATGGGGTTATTACAATTGTTAACGGGGGCATATATTATGCATCCTATCCAGGTGTTATTTGATTACCCATTACCTTATGCTGCCCTTGGATTTGCTGGGGTATTTGCAAATAAAGTAAATGGGACAACAGGGATTAAACAGATGGTTTATATTTGGTGTGCAACAGGTTTAGGTTCATTTCTTCGATTGATTTGTCACGTTATTTCAGGGGCAGTATTTTTTGCACCTGTCACGGGGGAGAATCCATGGGTCTTTTCGATTGTTTATAATACACCTTATATTATAATGTCTTATATTGTGAGTACCGTCTTATTAACCATTCTTTATCGAAGAAATAGCGAGCAACTTCTGGTCAAATAACGCTTTTAATTTAATATTGCAAAAAGACGACAAATTTGTCGCTCTTTTTTTGTTCACTTTATAGTTTCGCCCAAATATACTATAATATAGAATATATTACAATTATAAGGAGGTAATTTGGATGAAAGAGTTTAGCATATTTATCGCACCACTTGTATTTATGTTCTTAGGATTAATTACTTATTTAGAATCTGATTTACCACATCAAAAAATTGGCTATCGTGTATTAACCGTTAAGCAAACCGTTGAGACGTGGCAAGTATCTAATAAATTTGCGGCAAAAGTATTACTTGTATTCGGAGGATTATTACTGATTTTTGGTGTTATTTTAAATTCTTATTTTCGAACATTGGCCATCTGGGAATTAATTGTTATTAACGTAATCGAACTCATTATTATTGGGGGGCTAGTCATTGGGTTAACAGAATGGCGTGTTAATATTTCATTTAATAAAGAAGGTAAAAAAAAATAGTGATGGAAACTACTACGCAAAATATAAGGTCGACGTTTAATTAATGGTTAATTAAACGTCGACCTTTTTATCTAGATGAATTATTTTTCATGATAAAGTCATATCCTTTTAAGAAGAGAAACGTTAAAATTGATACGACGGCAAGTAAGATAATAAGATTGCTACCGATGTAAGTAAAGGCTTGTAGTGGGGTATTAATTGATTCTACTGGCATATATGTTTCCTCCTTTATACTTCAGTATAAGTAAACAGGGAGGAGTTCATACATAGAATAGTTTTTTTCATGAATCTCATAAGCGATATTTTTTTAAGAAGAGGGCGTTCCTTTTTTTATTTTGTTGGATTTGGGCGTGTTTTTGTAGTATTCTATGAATATTGACACATAGGAGGGATTTTAAAGATGAATATTAAGGTAGCGTTTTTTGATGTGGATGGAACAATCGTGGATAATCATTCAAAGCAAAATCAATCGTCTGATATGGAGCTTGTCCCACAATCAACGATTGAGGCACTTCGTTTATTAAAGGAAAAGGGAATCACCCCTTTTATTGCGACGGGGAGATCCCCATTTATGATTGAATCCTTATTAGAGGGACTTTCAATTGATAGTTATATTTGTACAAATGGACAGTATGCGGTGATGCATAATCAGGTTATGTATGAGGCTCCGTATAAGAAAGAGTTGCTTGACCGTATTGTTGAGATTGCGAGTCAAAATAATGTCCCGTTATTATGGATGCCTAAGACGCATTATATTTTATCGGGGGAACATCAAGAATTTTTGCTCGAAGCTTTAAAGAATATGAATTTACCAGAGCCTTTAATTGAAACAGGAATGAAATCAACTAACGATAAGATTTATCAAATGGTAGCAGGGGTAACTGTAGAAAATGAGCATATTTTTTATCCACTAGAAGAAGTTCGCGTCGTAAGATGGCAACCTAAAGGGGTTGATTTACTTCCTCGTACGGGATCAAAGGCTACAGCTATTTTAGCTATTTTAGAAAAGCTAGGATTAGGCCCTGAACAAGCGATTGCTTTCGGCGATGGATTAAATGATATTGAAATGTTGCAAGCCGTTGGATGTGGTGTTGCGATGGGGAATGCGCATGAGGAACTGAAAAAACATGCAGATTATGTAACCAAACCAGTGAGTGAAGATGGAATTTATTATGCGTGTAAAGAATTAGGATTGATTTAATTGTGGATAAGACTGAATGCCTCATAGTGAATGGTAGTTTTTCGTTTTTTAGGCGAACGACGTTAGATATAAAAAAGAGTTAAGGTTTTGCTTTAATCTCAGACTCGTTACTTATTGAAGCCTAGAGCAGTATTGAATTTCTACAATAATCATTATATTTCTACATAAATTATATAACTTTATTTAGTAAACTATGGAGGTAATCTATTAAATATTCGTTCTATCGTTCGTTTAATAATATATAAGAGTATGTTTAAATAATCACTAAAAAAAGATGTTATCCGGATTGGATAACATCTTTTTTTCTATTGAAGGTGAGTGATAACGTCGTGAAGGCTAGTTAATATCTTTAAGGTTTTGTTTGCAAATTCTTCTTCTGGATATTTCATATCCGGAATACAGATGACATCAATTCCACCACAATGGGCCGCAGTTATTCCTGCCTCACTATCTTCTAATACTAACGCTTCATCAGGAGTAACCCCAAGCTTTTGACAAGCGGTTAAAAATATTTCAGGATGGGGTTTTCCACAGGTTACTTCATCACCACAAATGATATCGTCAAAGTAGTTTCTTAAACGTGCCGCAGCTAATATTTTTTCTGCACGTTCTTTTGAACTACTTGTTGCTACGATTGTTTTATAATGATGGTCTTTTAAATAAGTTAGTAATTCAACAATTCCATTTTTTAATGGAGTAGATGTCGTCAAACGATCGTCTAGCGAGAGATGGACATCTTCCCAAATTTCTTGCATCGGAAATTCTTCGCCGTATTGTTGGGTGAATAGCTGACAAATCGTTGTTCTATTTTTTCCAAGACAACGGAGATAAAAGCTTTTATCAAAAGGATAATTAAATTTTTTCATTGTCTTCGTGTATTCTTCATAAGTTACTCTTTCACTATCAATCATTAAACCATCCATGTCAAAAATAATTGCCTTTTTCACGAAAAGCCCCCCTTGTATATGCTATCTGTTTGCATTATAGCAACTCATCAGATAGAAGACAAGAGGGGCGAGAATTAATTTGACTGGATATTTAGTTTAGATAATATTTGATGAAACATATGTTTTAAAACAAAGAAAAGGAGAGCATAAAGTGGGACGATTAGAAGTACCCATTGAATAAGTTGAATAGGCGTCACATGACTTAACATAAATAGGTTTGAAAATTTAAGAACTGAAAGGGTAATACCGGTGATACTAATGAAGAGAATGGCTATTTTTTTTAGGTTAATGGGAAGACAACTTCTGATGAGAACCCAAAGACCGCTAACCATTGCGATACAAAAACAGTACGTATCAAACAAAGCGTGATTTCGATGAAGACTTGGAATCATAAGTCCAATTAACAGACATCCGATAACGGAAAATCCCGCTGGAATGGCTATTTTTGAAACCTCAGTTAAAAAGTTTCCTTTAATTCTTTCTCGACTGGGTTCAATCGCTAAGAAGAATCCTGGGAGTCCGATTGTAAAGAGATTAATTAGCGTCATTTGGATCGGGACAAAGGGATATCTAAGCGGGGTAAGTAAAACGATAAAGGCAATTAAAATCGAATAAACTGTTTTGGTTAAAAAGAGCGTTGAAACTCGTTGAATATTATTGATGACCCGACGTCCTTCAAGCAACGCAGCGGGAAGTGAGGAAAAATCGGAGTTAAGGAGTAGAATGTCGGCAATACTTTTAGTGATTTCACTCCCATTATTCACTGTAATACTGCAGTTGCTTTCTTTCATTGCTGGAACATCGTTAATTCCATCTCCCATCATAGCGACGAAATGTCCTTGTTTTTTCAAGGCCTGAATCAGTGATTTTTTTTGTTTAGGACTGACACGACCGAATACGGTATACTCATTGACTAAACCGTCTAAGTGATCGTCTGGGTATTGTGACATATCCACAAAACGATCAGCATTTTTTAATCCTGCTTGTTTAGCAATATGTGCGACCGTTTGAGGGTGATCCCCCGAAATTACCTTTAAATCAACCCCTTGGTTTAAGAAATAATCGAAAATTTGAGGGGCATTTTCACGAATGGGATCAATGAGAGTAATGAGTGCAAGGACTTCATGATGGTCATTAACGGTTTTAACAACAGTTAGGACACGATATCCACAACTTGCTAGGGCTTCAATCTCCTTCGTTATTTGTTCATCCGGATGCTCGACTATATGTGGATAAGATCCAATTCGGTACACGCCATCACTGTACTTTGCACCGCTATATTTATTAGCAGAAGTAAAGTAATAAAGTTCACTCGGTGTTGCTTGATCATTTTCTGTGAAGTAGGCTTTAAGGGCCTGCGCTGTAAAGTTAGTCTCGTTTAACTCGTGGAGCAAGTTTCCGATCCGACTCGAAATCTTTTGATCCACATACCATTTAACTTCATGGACTTGCATTTTTCCTTGGGTAATCGTTCCTGTTTTATCAAGGCAAAGTGTATCAATTCGGGCCATTGACTCAATGCAAAACATTTCTTGAACGAGTGTTTTCTTATTAATGAGTTTAATGACCCCGACGGTAAGGGAAATACTACAGAGGAGGAATAGACCCTCGGGAATCATTCCGATAAGGGCAGCAGCCGTTTTTAAAATGGCATCATTCCATGGGAGATGATTGAAAACGAGGGATTTACCTAGCATCAAGAGTCCAACGGGAATAATGAACAGGCTCACTGTCTTTAAAATAAGATTTAGTGTTTCTCTGAGTTGCGAAGGATGTTTTTTATATTCCTTTGCTTCTTTTCCCAATTGATTAGCATAGGTTTGTTCCGCAACGGCAGTGACTTCAATAAGGGCGCTTGAGGCCACCACGTAGCTACCGGAATAGACTGTATCTCCAACGTTCTTTATGACTGTATCACTCTCACCCGTTAGTAAGGCTTCATTTACTTCAAGGTGTCCATCGACGACCTGTCCATCCACAACGATTTGATTTCCGGTAGTGAGATAGAGAATATCACCTAAAACGAGGTCCTCTGGATAACATTCTTGTTTTTTTCCTTCTCGTTGCACGAAAACTTTTGTACGGGTAATGAGATTAATTTTATCGAGGGATCGTTTTGCCCGAAGTTCGACTGCAATCCCAATAATAATATTGCACACAATAACGCCCAAAAATAAAAGATTTTTGTAAGAACCTGTGGTCAAAATAAAGAGCCCTAAAATAAAGTTAATCATATTAAAAAATGTGCACAAGTTATCAATCAGGATTTGTTTAACTGATTTTGTTTTGTATTCAATAAGATGATTATCTTGCCCAAGTGAGCGACGTTTTTGAACCTCTTCTTGAGTTAAACCGTATTTAATATCTGTCATAAGCATTCCCCTTTAAAACGATGTCATTTCTTTTAGTTTGGTAAAAACTAACGTTTTTTATAACGTCTGTTGCGAGATTATTCCGTAATTATAAAGGGAAATCGGGGAAATGGAATGTGATTTTTGAATAAAAATAAAGGAGACAATAAGGATTATTAGATTTTAGAGGGAGGGTTAAGGGATTATGTAGAATTTTAGCAAAAAATGAGGGATTACTTCTTTATTTTAAGTTTTGTGATACAATATTTTACGTTATTGATAGAAAATCGAGCAATCTTTTTTTGGAGTAAAGATAGAGGAGGGGCACAAGTTAAATGGAACAACAATTTATGCAAAAATTATATAAACAAATTGCAAAGCAGTTAAATATTACAACAAACCAGATTAACGCGGTTCTTAAATTATTAGAAGAAGGTTCAACTGTTCCGTTTATCGCACGTTATCGTAAAGAAGTAACGGGGGCACTTGATGAAGAACAGATTCGTGAAATTTCTAAGACGTATGAGTATGGTGTTAACTTACAACAACGTAAAGAAGATGTTATTCGTTTAATTGATGAAAAAGGGATGTTAACAGAAGCCTTAAAACAGGATATTTTAAAGGCTGAAAAGCTAACAGAGATTGAGGATTTATATCGTCCGTTTAAAGAAAAGAAAAAAACACGCGCCACACAGGCGAAGGCGAAAGGATTAGAGCCGTTGGCGAAGTATTTATTAACTTATCCAGAAGGTGAGTTACAAACGGAAGCAGCGAAATATTTAAATGAAGAAGTGACGAGCGTTGACGAGGCTTTACAAGGAGCGCGAGATATTATTGCAGAAATGATTGCAGATCATGCGGATTACCGAAAATGGATTCGTGAGTATATGACGAAAAAGGGTCAAATTCAATCAAAGGTTCGTGATGCCACTTTAGATGAGCGTAAAGTATATGAGCAATACTATGAGTATAGTGAACCTGTTTTACGCGTAGTGCCACACCGCGTACTTGCGATGAATCGAGGGGAATCTGAAAAGATTTTACGTATTTCTATTTTAGATGATGCAGAAGGTGTACATCGTTATTTGGTCAAAGAATTAATTCCAATACGCGAGGTTACAGAAGCAACGAAACAAGTTCGTTTAGCAATTGAAGATGCGTATAAACGTTTAATTAAGCCATCAATTGAACGTGAGATTCGTGCTGGTTTAAAAGAAGTGGCTGAAAATCAAGCCATTCATATCTTTTCTGAAAATGTTCGCCAGTTATTATTGCAACCACCGATGAAAGGAAAGGTTGTTTTAGGTGTTGACCCGGCTTATCGTACGGGATGTAAGTTAGCTGTGGTGGATGAAACAGGGAAAGTTTTAGATATCGATGTGATTTATCCACATGAAAAATCTAAAGGTTCGAAAGCAGATCCTGCTCTTGTGCAAAAGGCTCGTGCGAAAGTCATTGATAAAATTAATAAATATCAAGTGGAGATTGTTTCTATCGGAAATGGAACGGCTTCTCGTGAAACGGAAAGTTTTATTGCCGATGTTTTAAAAGAGATTAAGCATCCTATTTATTATATTATTACGAATGAGGCGGGGGCATCTGTGTACTCGGCGTCAGAATTGGCCCGTAAGGAGTTTCCAGATTTACAGGTTGAGGAACGCTCGGCGGTTTCGATTGCAAGACGTCTTCAAGATCCGTTGGCAGAGCTTGTAAAGATTGATCCGAAATCGATTGGTGTTGGTCAGTATCAACATGATGTGACACAATCTAAATTGAATGATTCTTTAAACTTCGTGGTTGAGACGACGGTGAATCAGGTAGGGGTTAACGTCAATACAGCTTCTCCAGCGTTACTTAAATATGTAGCGGGACTTTCAACAACGATTGCCAATAATATTGTTAAACACCGCGATGAAGTTGGAAAGTTTACAAAGCGTGAGGAATTAAAGAAAGTTTCTCGTTTAGGGGCGAAAACTTATGAGCAGGCCATTGGGTTCTTGCGTATCGTGGATGGTGTAAATCCGTTAGATAAAACGGGGATTCACCCGGAAAGCTATAAAATAGCGGAACAAGTATTAAAGACATTAGGATTTACAAAAGATGACTTAGGGACGGAGGCGCTAAAGTCGGCAGTAGAGAAAGCGAATCGTTCTGTTTTAGTCGATGAGCTCGGTGTCGGAGAGCATACATTGAATGATATTTTAGATGCATTTGTTGCCCCAAATCGCGATCCGCGTGATGATATAGAGGCCCCACTTTTACGTTCAGACGTCTTAAAGCTTGAAGATTTAAAACCAGGAATGGAGCTTCAAGGAACAGTACGTAATGTCGTTGACTTTGGTGTCTTTGTTGACTGTGGGGTTAAAGAGGACGGACTTGTCCACTTATCAAAAATGTGCAAACAATTTTTAAAACATCCGATGCAACTTGTTTCAGTAGGTGACATTGTTAAAGTCTGGGTAGAATCTGTTGACTTACAACGTAAGCGATTGGCTCTAACCATGATTGAACCAGAAGCGAAATAAAACAAAAAAGGCTACGTTTAGAAGTAGCCTTTTTGTTTTGCCGATAAAAATAGATTCTAGAGCCCTTATTGAATAGTGATTGAACCATTATCGGACAACGCATTCTCGATCATTAGAGATGAGTTAGTTATTTAAAGGTTTGAAGAAGCAAAAGGGCTCTATCTCTTCATCATTAATAGGGGAGATAGATCCGTGAGATAAATTGTAATAGAGTGAATAAGTATATGGAAATTGAATAGAGGTGCTTGCGTAGTAAGTCGTTTCATTGGCATAACCTGTTGAATAGCTATGACTTGTAGGAGCCCTTAGTGTTAAAAAAACATTTCGTGATAGCAGCTTAGTAGTTAGAATGAGAGTCGTCTTCGTTTATGGAAAGGAATATACAATAATGGATAATTCTGAATAATTATGTTATAGTTTGTTAAAAAGGGGTGAAAGAATTGGATAAAGAAAATATGTCGTTGATTTATTCTATCATAGGATGTTTTGTGCTGGTTTTAATAAGGAGCTCGCCATTTCAAGACGCTCTAGGATTTTCTCACGTATATGCTTTAGGAATTTCGGATGACCTACGGAATGGTTTTTTAGGAAATTTAATAATGTTCGGTAGTTATCTAGGGGATTGCATATTTTACATCACACATTTGATTTCCTTCATAGGGGCTATACTGTGTATCTTATTATCAATCAAACTTATTATAAAAAATATAAAAAAATAAATGAATCAATCTATAATAATCCATTAAAGGAGATGAGGTCATGGATCGGAAGCAACCGATAGGGAATAAATGAATAGGTTGTTTTCAAGCACAGACTCAACCTTTCATTGGAAATGGGATCTATGCGTTCATTGTTGCGATTTATACGTTAGGACACTTTAAAGATTTTAATATTAATTTGAAATAAAGGCTCTGTTTTAAAATAGTGTTGATGTTTCTATGGTATTATATGGTGAATTTGTAGAAGGAGGGGGGAGAGTTATGAAGTTTAAAATATTGTTACTTATCTCAATTGCATTCTTTTCATATGCAATATATTTTTATCCTGTTCAAAAATATTTTGCAGAAAAAAATTTAGAAGAATATATGATTATCCAAGGAACATCGAGTGCAGTTATACAATCTAAAGAAATTCTTAAAGATTACAAAATAGGTGGATACACAATATCTATAGTATATGCAGATGACCCAGATTATCGATATGAATATATATATTTTCCAGGTGAAAAAGAATTAAAAGATAGTATGCGATGCTTTGTTTATGACAGTGAAAATGTGGAAATAGGAGTAACCAACAAAACAGTTAAATATCCGCCTATTAATTAAACGGTAGGGGTTAGATTCGGAGTGCGTTTGAATTGGAATAATTTAATTTTTTTAATTAATTGGTTTCCCATCGGGGACTGTCTTATTTAGTACTTAAGATAAATAACGAAAAAAGAGAGAATTTTGATGAAATAATATTTTCTCTTTTTTATTTTTTTTGAATGAATAACTAGATAAACGATAGATTTTTAAAAAACAAGACTTTTTTGTTGGTAAATGTCTATATATAGTAAGAGAGATGAGATAACAAGAGAAAAAGAGGAACGTAGGATGAGTTATGAATTGCCAGAAATTTATATTGTTATTTCCCAAACAGGGACTCTTTTTTCCCGGGCATTAAAGGTAGCTACACGGCATCCTTACAATCATGTCTCGATTTCGTTAGATCGGGAATTAAATGCGATGTACAGCTTCGCCCGAAGAAATATTTATTGTCCATGGATTGCTGGATTTATTGAAGAGAATCCAGATGAGGGAATGTTCAAGATAAAAACACAAACACGATGTCAGGTGTACAAATTACCATTAACCCCAAAGCAGTATGAGCAACTCTTATTAGCATTAGATCCATTTTTAAAAAATCCCGAGCAATACCGCTATAATTTTTTAGGATTACCTTTTATATGGATGGGGATTCCACTCAATCGTCGCTATCACTTTGTTTGCTCCGAGTTCGTCGCTCATTTATTAATGCAAGTGAATATTATTCGTGAATCTCATTCGGGACGAATGATGAGACCTTATGATTTTTCAATGATTGAGGACGTTGAGTTAATTTATGAGGGGTATTTAAGGGAGTACACCAATGATCAAGAAGAATACGTGGTCTTTTAATACAAAAAATAGGTATAATGATAAAGGTTTCATGAATAATCTGGGATATAGGTTTACTTAAATAGGAATAAATAATACAATAGGTTTATAAAAGAAACCTGAAAGGATGTTACAGACTATGTCAAAAGTATTAGCAAAAGTTAAAGATTATGCGATTACTGAGGAGATGTTAAATGAAACAGTTGATGCGTTACGTACTCAACAACATATTAACATTACATCAGAAGAACAAAAGCAAGATTTATTAGATGAATTAATTGCTCGTCAGTTAGTCGTTGAAGATGCGATTGAATCTGGTTTAACACAAACAGAGGAATTCCAAAAATTATACCGTGAGTTTGTTTTCCAACACAGCATTGGACAAATGTTTAAAACAATTACGGTAACAGATGCTGAATGTGAAGCTTACTATAATGAAAATAAAGAGCAATTTAAAGAAGAAATGGTTCGTGCAGCTCACATTTTAGTTGAGGAAGAAGCACAAGCTAAAGAATTATTAGCAGCTATCGAAGGGGGAGCAGATTTCCACGAGTTAGCAAGTGCCAACTCTAAATGTCCATCAGGAGCACGTGGAGGAGACTTAGGTGATTTTGGACGTGGACAAATGGTTCCTGAATTTGAACAAGCAGCATTTGCCTTAAACATCGGAGAGGTTTCAGGAATTGTGAAAACACAATTTGGATACCATTTAATTAAATTATTAGATAAAAAAGATGAGGTTCCATTTACAGACGTAAAAGGACAAATCGAGCAATATTTAATGTCTAAAAAACAAAATGAGATGTATTCAAACTTCACTCAAGGATTAAAATCAAAATACACAGTTGAAAAAGCGTAAAAAACTATTTACTTTGTAGTTCAAACTAATTATAATAATATTATAAGTTAGATGAAGGAGGAAGTAAAAATGGTATTTAATCGCGTGAAAGAAATTATTGTAGATGAATTAGGTGTAGAAGAGGCATCAGTAACAATTGAATCAACATTAGAAGATTTAGGGGCTGACTCATTAGATGCTGTAGAATTAATCATGGCTTTAGAAGAAGAGTATGATTTAGAAATCGCTGAAGACGATGCAAAAACAATGAAAAGCGTTAAAAACATCGTTGATTATATTGAAAGTCATCAATAATTTGATTCCAAACTAGGAGCGTGATTTGAGTCATTCTCCTAGTTTTTTAAACAAGAAGATAAAAGTTATAATTTAGATAAATTCGCTCACTCTAAGGGTAGAGATTAAATAATGTAAGCGATTGTGTTTTTTAAAGAGAAAGATATAAGGAGGTGAGGCTAATGGATCGTTCGAGAAAAGTGGTCAATGATTTGTTAACTGACGTCTTTAACCAAATTTTGATTTTAGAAGAGCGAAATTTAACAGAGCATGATGCAGTCGATGTGACGATGACCGAGATTCATGTCATTGAAGCGATTCGTAAATGTGAACCGCCGACCATGGGAACCGTGTCTAAGCGATTGATGATTACGATGGGTACATTAACGACTTCAGTGAATCGATTAGTGGAAAAAGGATATGTCACACGTAAGCGTGATGTGAATGATCGTCGTGTTGTTCTACTCGATTTAACAGAGAAAGGTCAACAGGTGTTTGAAATCCATGAGGCTTTTCATGAAGAGTTAGTGAATGCTGCTTTAAAAGATTTAGAGTTTCGCGAAGATTTAGTTCTAGCTTTAGAAAGTATTTACCGCTTCTTTAAAAAGTTGCAGGAAAAACATCAACAGTAAAAAGACGTATCCGTCGGGATTACATCAAACGGAACCGACTTCAACAGATAGGATGAAGTGATGGAACAAAAATTGGAGTGAATCGAGTAAAACTTGTTCGACTATCACTAATTAAGGAAAATGATGTCAAAAAAATTATAAGGAATCAATTTCGATTATATGGTTTAATAGACATATAAGAGGAGTTGATTTTTTTATGTGGAAATTAGGAAAGATAACATCGGGAGTTCTAGTATTAGGATTAGCGTTAAGTGGGGGATTCCATGCGTTAGCGATAGATAAAGAGCAAATGGAGTTTCATTTGACGTATAAAGATTTTTATCAAACGAATCGGCAAGAGGTAGTAGATATTATCAAGTATGGATTCGGGTTTAATGATCGTCATGCCTTAATGGAGACAGATGTTGATGTTCCTTTAAGGAGCGATTATGCACTGCTTGTTAATTTAACAACGAATGAGGTTATTTATGAAAAACGGGCACATGAACGAACGTATCCAGCTTCATTGACGAAAATGATGACGGTTCTTGTGGGACTGGAACATCGAATGGATGTTGATATTGTGATGGACGTTGATTTTGCAATATTAGCCGATGAGGGGGCAGCCATTGCTGGCTTTTATAATGGACAATCGGTAAGTTATGATGATTTATTATACGGTGTCATGCTACCCTCAGGGGCCGATGCGGCACAGATGTTAGCTAAAGTTGTGGCAGGTTCGGAGGAAGGGTTTGTTGAACTGATGAACGAGAAGGCCCAACGTTTAGGCATGAAAGATACTCATTTTACGAATGTCGTTGGTCTTCATGATGATAATCATTACTCCACGCCATGGGATTTAGCGATTTTAGAAAAAGTAGCCTTATCAAATGATGAGTTTCGTGAAATTTTTTCAGCACCATCGTACCAAGCAAGCGTCGCGGGTAGTAATGGGGAACCATTAATTTTTACGAGCCGAATGTTTGATCGCATGGGAGATCCAAACTTCGAGGGCGGTCAGGTTCTTGGTGGGAAAACAGGTTATACACATGAAGCGGCCCTTTGTCTTGCAAGTTATGCAACAGATGGGGAGAACGAATATGCGCTTGTAACGACCCATGCCAATGGAAATTCATATACACCACAATATCATGTATTAGATGCCTTAACTGCCTATGATTATTTTTTAAATGATGAGGAGTCAGAGGAAGTTTTGATTGAAGATTTACAAAGTGGTGCCCAGTACTTGATTGCGAAATAGAGGAAGAAGGAAGATAGAATCTTCCTTTTTTAGTTCAAACTAATTAAATTGGTATATAATAAAGGTAGAATTTAATGATAATGGAGTAGAATGGAATGAATAAACGAATTTTAATTGTGGATGACGAACCAGAAATTTTGGAGTTGTTGGCGCTTTATTTAAGAAATGAAGGATTCTCGTGTTTTTTATTTCCTAATGGGAAAGATGCATTGGACTCACTCCAAGAGAACACCTATGATTTGGCAATCTTAGATTTAATGTTACCTGATATGGATGGATTTACGATTTGCTCAAAAATTCGCGAACATTATAAGTTTCCGATTATTATGTTAACGGCGCGAAACGAAGATATGGATAAGATAACGGGATTAACACTAGGAGCGGATGATTATGTGACGAAGCCTTTTAATCCATTAGAAATTGTGGCACGCGTGAAAGCTCAGATGAGACGTCTGACTCAGTATCATGAAATCACTGTCTTAAAAAATGAAGAGGTGATTGATATTGCGGGATTATCGATCAATTATCAAACTCATCAATGTTTTTTGAATAATCAGCCTATTTCTCTTACCCCAACAGAATTTTCGATTTTATGGTATTTATGTCAGAACCGTGGATGCGTGGTAAGTTCGGAGCAGTTGTTTCAGGCGGTTTGGAAGGATAAGTATTTTAAAAACGAGAATAATACGGTGATGGTCCATATACGGCGCCTTCGTGAGAAGTTGCATGAGCCACCCGGGAAACCTAAGCTGATTAAGACGGTATGGGGAGTAGGTTATAAAATTGAAGGATAATTTTAAAAAGTTAAAACGGAAGTTGCTTTTAGAGGCGATTGGTCTCATTGTGATGAGTGTCATTTTGGGCGCGATATTTTTACATTTATTTGTGGATGGTGTCTTGGAATCATGGTTTGCTGAAGGATTTGTGACGTGGCTTCAAAATTGGATGGGGCTAGATTATTATGCGGCACGTCAGATTTATCTTAAAATCTTTGTCTACAATAAGCCGATGATTTTAGGTGGAGCTTTTTTATTGTTACTTGGCGGGGCTCTTTATGTGATGGGGATGAGGTTAACGCGCTATTACCAAGAAATGGCCCAAGCGGTGCACAAATTATTAGATGAATCAGATGAGCCGATTGTCATGAGTGATGGTCTCGAGTTTATGGCAACTGAGTTAAACGAGGTGAAGCGCGTTCTTAAACATCGCGAACGAGTGGCCCGAGAGAGTGAACAGCGTAAAAATGATTTGGTCATGTATTTGGCTCATGATATTAAGACTCCGTTAACTTCTATTATTGGATATTTGAGTTTACTTGAGGAATCTCAAGAATTACCGAGCACCTTTAGGCAGAAGTATACGGGGATTTGTTTAGATAAATCTTATCGTTTGGAAACATTAATTAATGAATTTTTCGAGATTACTCGCTTTAATATTCACGAAGTCGTCCTTGAAAAAGAGACATTTAATTTAACCTTTATGATGGAACAATTAGTGGATGAGTTTTATCCTCTTTTGCTAGAAAAGAACTTAAAGATTAATCTTATGTATGAAGAAGAAGTTGAATTTTATGGAGATGTGGATAAGTTAGTGCGGGTGTTTAATAACCTATTGAAAAATGCCGTTGCTTATAGTTATCCCCAATCGATCATTGAACTTCATATTTTTAAAACGGTAGCGGAAGTTACATTGACCTTTAAGAATCAAGGAAAGACGATTCCTAAACACAAACTAGAAACGATCTTTGAAAAATTTTATCGTTTAGATACTTCAAGAACCTCCCAAACTGGGGGATCGGGACTTGGATTAGCCATTGCTAAAGAAATTGTCGTTGCTCATAAAGGAACTATTGAAGTCGAAAGTAGTGAAGCGGGAACGATCTTCACCATTACGCTTCCTTATTCTAAATAAAGAACCCCCCTCTTGTTACGTGTGGATAGCAAGAGGGGGTTTTTAGTGATGGGTATTAAGCACTTAGTTATTAATTTTTATGGGTAATTAAAGTTCCAGGATTTTAATAAAGAAAGTGAGGGCTACTATTAAACTAGAGCCCGCACTTGATTAACAAATTCTCCAGCTTTTAAACCAAAAACATTTTCTGCATTAATTTGATTAAATGCTGATTCATAAGGTTCCTTTCATAAAAGCTATATATTATTATTATTATTATTTTCCTATTATAAAATCGTATAAATCTCTCCCTAAAAAAATATAAGGAATTCTATTAGAGAAATCACTTATCCCCAATGAAATTTTTATTGCTATTCATAATGATGAATGACCCTGCCAGAACAAAATCTTCATTTTTTATAGGCCTTACATTCATGTTATCGGTATAAATAGATGTCCTAGATGAGATAATAGCTTTATAAGGATTTATAGTAACCTGTACTAAAAATAAATAATAACATCGTAAAATCTAATCAAAACGGGGTTAAACGATGTCAAAAAAAATATGAAATTACAATAATTTTAATGTTATTTTTAACCATACTTATTGATTTAAAAATACTTAATAAATTTCCAAGTAATATTTTTGCAAATGATAATTCAACTTCATTTAATTCCTTATCTTATGAAGAACAAATATCAGAATATCAATTAATGGTAGAAAGAATTCTTTACAAATCCATTGAAAAATCAGTAAACAATGTTTATGGAGAGAATAAAAGAACATCTTGGGATTATAGAATCATAAACATTGAACGTGGATATTATCCTGAACCCTATTTGTATAGATTAACGATAGAATTTGAAACATTTACTGGAGCTCATAAACCACCTGTTGATACTAATGTTGCAGTATACGACATCATAAGTTTTGATCCAACAATAGTAAAAGAAATAAGTTATGAACATTATTTAAATGAAAGATAGACTAGGGATATGTGCACATATCTCTAGTCTATCTTGTAATATAAGAAAAAATGTAGAACTTTTTTCAATGTCATTAAGTTAATAAATTAATCATTAAAATCGCTCAAAGGGAGGTGTACTAAAATGTACATCTCTTTTTTATATAAATGAACGCGTATTTACGCGTCCATTTTAGCTATCAACATCTATCTGTCTATGATTAATATTTTTGTCTAATACAACTTAATATTATTATGGAAGGAATAAAAGGTTATAAAGTAAAACGACCCCAAGAAAAAGAACAAAGAATACCCCTAAAATTGTTACTAAAACAATTAGTGTTTTTTTAACTGTGTTATTCATAAAGTACCCCCTACCTATCTGCTTACGAATAATAGTCTATCACAATTTGGAAATTTTATAAAGTGAAGGGGGCATGGAGTGGGAGGGATTAAATAAAAAATCCCTCTTCTGTATTTAGAAGAGGGGAGTTGGATTAGTAAAGTTCGATGAGTTTTAAGACAAACTCACTTGAGTTTTTCGCTGCTAAAGGTAAAAATTCTTCATAGGATAAGTCGGCCCCACCGTCAGCTTTATCAGAAATTGAACGAATGATGAGGTAGGGAATTTCGTTTAAGTAGGCAACCTGTGCCATTGCTGCACCTTCCATTTCTACGGCCGAAACCTCACCGAAATGATCTTTAATTTTCTGTGCTGTTTCACCACCAGCAACGAATTGATCACCTGATGCGACGTCTCCTTCTACGACTGAAATGTCAGTTAGAGTGCTGGCCGCTTTCTTTGCAGTTGCTAAGAGTTCTTGACTTGCTGGGAAAAAGTCGATCCCTAAACGATCAATTTCACCTAATTTTCCACCAACCGCTGTTGTATCAAAATCATGTTGTACTGCTGCAGTTGATAGAACGATATCACCTTGATTTAATTCAGGATTTAGTGTTCCGGCAACACCAGAATTAATTAGGGCCTCCACATTAAATTGATCGATTAAAAGTTGTGTACAAGCAGCCATATTGACTTTACCAACTCCTGAACGCACTAATACGATTTCTTTCCCATCAATTGTTCCACGATAAAACGTCATATTGGCGATTTCAACAGTCTCTTGAACATTCATTTTTGATTTAATTATTTCTACTTCTTCCTCCATCGCTCCGATAATCCCTAACGGCTGCACATCCTTTGCTGATGAATTTGAGCATCCAACCATTGCTGTTAGTGCGATAACCGCAATAGCACATAAAGTTATTAATGATTTTTTCATGTTGTAAAACTCCTTTAGTTATAAATTGACAATTGTCCTCACTCAGTGCCATTTATTTATAACATGGTTTATGCATTTCATCAATCAAAAATATACATTTTTCTACAAGATAGTTAGTCGATTTTTGT
Organism: Turicibacter faecis; assembly: GCF_037076425.1. NCBI lineage: Bacteria > Bacillati > Bacillota > Erysipelotrichia > Erysipelotrichales > Turicibacteraceae > Turicibacter > Turicibacter faecis. The sequence goes on from NZ_AP028127.1 coordinate 177,213, forward strand.
TTTTTATCGATAAAAATCATTTAATAAGGAAGAAATTTAATAAAAAAAGGTTTTTTACACCTTATATGTAAATAATGATAGAACGCATAGATAGGGTGTGGTAATATTAGGATATTAAAAGGGAACTAAATGAAAAAAAGGTTGATGATTTTAATTCTATTTATGGTATTTGCTGAAGAAGAACTTTTGTCGGCCGTTGAAACGGTGAGCATCGTAAATCATCATGAAAATGTGATTAAATATAAGGTTAATTCTAAATTAAAAGATAAAGTAAATCTTTCAGATTTTGATGACTTCATTGAAGGTAGCACCGAGGACATTAAAATAATGGTTCATGATGGGATGAAGAAAAAATTTTATTGATAAAGGGGACTTAAAATGGTAGAGCAAATTTTAAATGATTCAGAAATTGTAGCGATTTATCATGAAATAGAAAAAATGGAAGTAGAGACCGGAGGTTGGGCATATCATAATCTTACACATGTTAAAAATGTAGCGAATTTAACGGAACAATTACTTCGTCATTTAAATCAAGATGAATTTTTCATTGAAGAAGTTAAAGTAGCGGCTCTCTTACATGACATTGGTAGTCTAGATGGGAAAGCAGATCACGCTCAACGGAGTTACGAATATGCTAAAAATTATTTTAAGCATCACCGTTTAAATTTAAGACATGAAAAACTTATTCTTGATGCGATTAAAGAACATAGTAATGGTTTTGAATGTAATAATCTCATGACACTTGTTCTCATTCTTGCAGATAAACTTGATATTACAAACCAACGTCTTGCTCCAGCAGGTTATCAGATTGATGGATTAAATGAAATCCAATACATCGATAGTATCGATGTATCCATTATTAATGGGGCACTCTATGTCCATTTCATCACACAACCAGACTTTAATAAAGAATCTTTTGAAAAATTCTATTTCTCTAAGAAAGTCTTTCAGGCGATTAAATCTTTTTCAACAAAACTAAATCTAAACTACCATGTCAAACTGAATCAACGAGCCTGGGACATTAAATAAAAAAATATGTTTTAAAATTAAATAAGAGAGGTTATTTTATACCTTGTGAAAAAATAAGGGGTTAAGTGGATCCTAAAATATCAAAAGATAGGAGGAAGGAAATGAAACAAAAGGAAGACGATAAACTTTTTTTCTTCATAAAAATAAGTAAAATAAAAACAGATAAAGATTACTTTATTTTAGTCGTTCTTTTTATATGCTTTCTTTATGCGATTCCTATACAAAGGATGGGGTTTTATGACTTTTGTTTTGAGGAAATGAGAGTGAAGAGAAGTTTAGTCGATATCATTATTATTTCTATTATTTTATTTTATGTATTATTTTGTTCGAAGAATTTTAAGAGGGATAAGTAAAAAAAGTTAGGGAGATTTTAATAGTTTTAATGTTATTCATTATTGTTGTAGTAGGTTCATTTAAATTACTTCCTCATCTTGGTGATGATACTCTTGTGGGGAAAAAAGCTTTTCAAGATAATGAAAAAGTTATTTTTGGTGATTTATTTTTTAATCTATCTTATCTGTTGTCGTATCTTCATGTTGAATATAGAATATTGGGACATTATTTAATCCTTAAAGATTGGGAGTTTAAGGGGATTAGAGGTATTACTCAGAAGAAGTTAAGTGAAAGTTATTAAGTGAGACGACTTAGGAAAGCGGATATTAGATAAAGGAGTCAAAGGAGTGAAAAATATTAATGAGCCTTTAATGTTTTGGGTCAGGGTTATGTGTGTTAAGGGATGTTAAAGAGGTGATTAAGCTGATCTTAACATAGGCGAAAGATAGATGTTTATACTAGTTGATGGATGAAAGGGGCACGACATGAGTTGGTGTCTTTTTTTATGCCTGTTATTAGGCATGTGTGTTGAAAAAGATTATCGCAAGTTGTGATATTTTTTCACGCTTCTTGATTTGTTAATCACGAAAGGTAGATGCGATCGTAAGAAATTCGTAAGGTTTTTGAAAGACGCCGTTAAAAAACTTTCTCATCAATGATGGTTAAATAAAGGTATCCGGAAATAAGGGTTGGACCGGAGTAGAGAATGAGGAGATAACAGAATGGGTTGATTCAATGGATGAAAACCCGTATCTCTGTTTTCAAATACATCATTTATGAGAGGGCGTGAAAAAATGAAACGAGCAAAAATTTTTTTAAGAGGGATTGTTTTAATCACTTTAATAGGATTACTATTTCATTTTGGACAAGGAATACTTGATCCACAAGAGGGTTTATCTCTCCAACGACACTCAAATCAACAACCTGGTTTTGATCTTAATGCTTATCAACCCGTGGACGATTCTTCATGGAATATTCAGAGTCGATATGCTTTGCTTGTGAACCGAGAAACCGGACGTGTCTTATACCAACGAAAAGCAAACCAAAAGATGTATCCGGCATCTTTAACTAAGATCATGACTGTGTTAGTGGCCATTGAGCAATTAGAAGAGGAAGAGATGACTGTTATTTCTGATTTTACAAATTTATATGAGTCGGGGGCGGCGCTTGCTGGATTTTTCCCAGGAGAGACTGTTCGTGCGATCGATTTACTGTACGGAACCATGCTTTCATCAGGGGCAGAGGCGGCAGAAAGTTTAGCACAGAATATTTCGGGTTCTGTGGATAATTTTGTTGCATTGATGAATCAAAAAGCACGAGAACTTGGAATGAATCAGACCCATTTTGAAAACGTGACAGGACTTCATGACAAAGGACATTATACAACAGCGAAGGATCTCGCCATTTTATTAAATGACGCGCTTTCGAATGAACGATTTAAACAGATTTTTACCGCTATTCAGTATGAAATGCCATCCACAACCAATCACCCTTCAGGTCTATTCATGGCGAGTCGAATGTTCGCTAAATTAAATGATGTGACCTTTAGGGGCGGTCAATTTTTAGGTGGGAAGACGGGATATACAGAAGAGGCGGGCCTTTGTCTTGCGAGTTTAGCGTCAGATGGTGAGTCTGAGTATATTTTAGTTACTGCGGGGGCACCAGGAGGTCCAAGAACTGAACAAACCAACATCTCTGATGCGATTAATTTATATGAACGTTTCCTTAATGAGTAAAGGGATTACCAGCTGGCAATCCCTTTTTCCTAATTGAGAATAGTATAGTAGTCTAAACGCCCTTCAACTTTTTGGATAAACCAAAATTCCTTTGAATCAACGATTTCTTTTTTTATAGTAATGATTTGCGTTAATGGATGAGGGGCATATTCGTTAGAAACGAGGCGTTCCTGAAATTCAACCGTATAGATGACTTCATCATCAGAAGGCATCGTAGCAGAGACGACGTGGGCTGTTTCTAATGATGGAGATGATCCCCCTGTTACGAATCCATTTGTTTGAATATAGGATAGGACCTTAGATCTTAATGGTTTAGAAAGTGCGACGTATTGAAGTCCCCCGTTACGATATTGAAGCCCGTGAATCCACAAAGCAAGTGCTTCTTCTTTAGTCAAAGGGGAGAGGACGCGTTGGAAATGAGTGATTTTTTCGTCTAACATGTCACGGGTTGGATAAGTAATGTGAACTTCCGATTTTGTTTCATCAATGGTTGCGAGAAATAAAGTGTTTAACCAGTTAGCACCCACATACAGTTGTTCTGTGCCCAGTTGGTAATCGTAAAGGGTAAACGTAATCGCAAAGGAACCGGAATGGATTTCAAGGTAAAGGGGCGTCTGATTAAGAATAGCGGGACTGTCATTAGAAATAGGGTAGGGCGATAGGGTGAATCCTTGAAGTCGACTTGCAAGAGGGTAATCTAAAGAGGCATTGGCCAATCCATTGAGGTAGGATAAGTATTCTTGTTGTTTGAGATAATTATCAACAGTAACAGAAATGGTTTTTGTTTCTGGGTGATAGGAGTAGTTAGTGCCGCCCATATTTTTTATGAACCATTCGAATGGAACTAGCAATTCCTGTTTATGATGAATGAGTTTATAGGGACAATCCGCAGCCGTCTTGTTTAAAAAAATCTGCTTTTCATCTGCCGCATGGACAGGAGGGCGCCCAAAATTAAAAAGGATAAGGTAAAGAAAACCGAGTATGAATAGCAAAGAAAGTCGTTGTTTTTTCATGAAATATTCCTCATTATTAGTTGTCATTTATGTTGGGTAAGAAAATTAGGAGTCTTCATCTAACGGATAAATTTTTGTTTATCTATAGCTTGTCCTAAATAGGAGGCACTTATTCTCATTAAAAGTGTTAAACGCTCGAATAAAAATTGAGAAATATTGTAAGAATAAGAGTACTATAAGATAGGGAATGATATTATGAATTTAAAAAAGGAAGTTGCGCATCAACCATTTTCATGTGAAATTGCAGGCGCTAAAACGGCCGTTATTTTTATCCACGGAATTTTAGAAGGTCCGTATCAATTTCATGGATTATCTGAGAAAATTTTAGACTTAGGGGTTTCCTCATTTGGTCTTTTACTCCCAGGTCATGGAGGAAGTGCGAGACAGTTTGCGAAAAGTCATCGTCGTCAATGGGTCCGTTATGTCGATTGTCAAATTGAGGCGATTTCAAAAAGATATCCACAAATTATTTTGGTCGGACATTCAATGGGGACTTTGCTTTCATTACTTGCTTGTCGTAAGCATCCCTCGATTATTGGTGTCGTTTGTTTAGCAACCCCTTTAGCAGTAAAGGTCAATTTAAAAGGGTTTATTTGTTCATTAAAGGTTTTAACCGGGCGATATAGTCAAGAGGATGATTACGTTTTGGCCAGTTATCGGGCATGGAGTATTTCGAAGGGATCGTGGGGCGATTATCTTCATTGGATTCCAAGGTATTTGGATTTATTTCATTTAATGTACGAAACGAAAAGAGAGCTTCCTTCGGTGAGACAACCTTTGCTTTTTATTCACTGTCAACAGGACGAATTTGTCCGCGGTAAAACCACAAAAATTTTAAAGAATAAATTGAGAGGACATGATTACGAACTGCTTGAATTATGCGAATCGGGGCATTTCTACTATCGAAATGATGAGGGGACACAATTAGAAGAGGCAATCTTAGCTTTTATTACTAAGTGTCAACAACAACATAATAAAAAAAGATGACTTAGGTGGTCATCTTTTTTTTGATTTATTTTACCCCAACGATACTAAATAGGCTATAAGGATGGTTTTTATGTTTTAATGGCTTGTATCCCGAATAAAACTTACGTCCGAGAACGTCTTTTAGTCCGGCATCTGTTAAATGAGTCACCATTTCATTAATTTTAAATCCATGATGTCCTTCAAAATTTGGTTCTTCAGAGTAAAAGGCTCCGTTATCACGAAGTAAATCGACAATAATGAGTTTTCCATGTTTTTTTAAATAACTCGCTAACTTATTGATGATAGGTTGGACGTCTTTGATAGGACTCATCACCATGGCGGCGTAAATAACGTCAAAGGTTTGATCGAAGTTAGACGTTAGAATATCTCCCGTAAATGTTTTAATATGACTAATATGATGTGCTTTAAGTGTGTTCTCGAAGACTTCTATGTCTCGTTTTGAGCTATCCACCATGAGTCCTGATGCGATTTTGTGTTGTAGATTTAAGGAGATTAGACCTGTTTGACATCCGAATTCCATGACTTCAAGTGGACCATGACCGATATAGCTTTCAATTTCTTGACTAATCGCATGTACGCGTTTTTTACAGATATCTGTCTCTGTTTTTTCTTCAACCTGATTGAAATTCAAACTTTATCACTCCCTTTAAAAATTTTCGTAATAGTACTATTCTATCACATTTCAGTTGTTTTAGAAGTTTTTAGAGGAGATTACTTATCATCATTAATTGACAGTGGCCCCTTCAGCTTAGTGACTGTTGGGGAGAGAATTTGTTGTTTTATTTTATAAAAAATGGGGCATAATTTTAGGACAGAGTGAATAGAATGTGGTATCAAACGCCAGGATGGAGGAGGAGTATTCGTTTGAATCAGTCTATAGACTTAGCCCCGTAATGGTGGTAAGATAATGGCAACAAGAGGTCGATGTGGCGTTGAATAAAGCTTTGAATAGTTTATTGTCTAATTAGACCGTTCTTCTATCATCCTAATCAAACAACTGAATCCGTTTCATCAGGGGTGAAAGTCATTTACCTTATTTAAAGAAGCTATTTTGTATGATGAAATAATATTATTTAAAGGGAGAGTTAAGAGATGTTAAAGCGTAAGTCAATTAAAGAAGTCGTTGTAGAGGGAGTAGGCGCCATTTGGTTTTTTTTAGCGCTCGTTTCAACGGTGGTATTAATTGTACTAAATTGTACTCCAATTTATCGATATGTGATTAATCGGTACCAATTAACAACGATAACTGGGTTATCAGAGGAAAAACTAATGCTCAATTATAAAAGTATGATTTCCTATTTACAAAGCCCTTCACGTGGGATGTTACAGTTACCGGATTTTTCAATGAGTGAGGCGGGAATGATACACTTTGCGGAAGTTAAGCATATCTTTCTTGTGTTATACGTGATTGTTCTGTTATTTATTCTAGCATTTGGGGTATTTCTTGTCACACGACATCATCATAAGGATAAATGTATTTTATCGACGTTTAATCGAGGGGCTAATTTAACCTTCTTAACGTTTGGAATTTTAATCTTCTTTATTACTATCAATTTTTCGGGAACATTCACCGTGTTTCATAAACTCTTTTTTAATAATAATTATTGGATGTTTGATTATCGAACAGATCCTGTTATCTTAGCGTTACCTGAGCAACTATTTATGATTATTAGCATCATTATTATTATGAGCTTATTCGCTATTTGTGGATATATTAAGTATGTTTATTATAAAGGAAAGAAAAGTCTAGCTGCTCGTTAGACTTTTTTCATCATCTATGGATGTGAACTAGGAGGGATACGATGATATTTCGTGGACGAAAGCTATTTAACTTGAAAGTTGGTTTAGTATTAGCAGGTGGAGGGGCTAAAGGGGCCTACCAAGCAGGAGTCATACGCGCATTGTGGGATCTAGACTTAATTAATAATATCGATGTCGTATCCGGCGTTTCAATTGGTACATTGAATGCCCTTTGCTTATGCATGAAAGATAAGGATTTGATCGAACGTAGCTGGCGATCACTCTCGTATTCGAAAATCGTTACTAAATCGGACTCCATTAAACTTAGTTATCTGAGTGACCTGATTAAACGATTTACAACGCATACCGGTGATTTCACTAAAGCTTCCGGTCTTGAGTTAAGTGAGTTAGGATTAATCTCGCAAAAAGGTATCCGTGATTACATTCAGGAGTTTGTAGACGTTGGGACACTAAATCAAACGAAGATAGAGGTTTATTGTTGCGCATATAACGTGACAGATGGTTATCCAGAATATTTTAAATTAAACGAGTATAGTGAAGAAGAGGTCATTGATATTACACTCGGCTCATGTGCGGTTCCGTATATTTTTCCGTCAATCACGTTTAAAGGAAAGCAGTATGCTGATGGGGGGATTAATAATCCTCGATACAGTCGGGCTAATGCGGATAATGTCCCCATTGCCCCGTTAAAAAATCATGATTTAGATTTAATTATTGTAGTCCACTTAACTTATACGGATAAAGTCGACCGACGACTTTATCCACATGCCCGCTTGATTGAGATTTATCCCTCTAACTCATTAGAATTAATCAATGGATCAGGAACTCTAAACTTTAATCAGGCATCAATTACAGAAAAGATTCAAATGGGTTATCGGGATACATTAGTAACTCTTTCCCCGATGTTGATTGCCCTTTTAAAGGGAAAAGACATTACGCCATATATTAGACAACACGCTAAATGGAACGAACAATTTTTAAAAAAATACCAAAAGTAAAGACCATTTTTTATTCATGAACATAAACTATATAAGTCTATATACCATGCACAACGGATGGCATATGTGATAACACGCCCTGTATTCAATGGCTTACTTGGAAGATGCCGAGAATCAAAGATGGGGCCAGTGATAACAGAACCGATACTTTTTTGACAGGGTTAACAGGTCTAGTTGTATCATCATCTGATGGGTGTTGGAATTAGGTCTATAAAGGATGAAGGGTGGTTTTGTTTATATGTAAATGGGTTTGATAAAAAAATAGCTTTTAACGTTGGGCGGGAGTCTTTTCGGTATTGCTAAAAGTCCTTATATTAATGGGTAGGAGGAAGGTTATGATGTTAACCTTAACGTGTTTAATTATATTTTTACTCCTTATATTGAAGCTATCCGGCGCTATTGTAAAAGCGGGGTTTAAATATGGATTGCCCGCTTATCTTCTCTATAAGTTTGTGGAATATCAAGGGGAAATCGGTTAAGCTAATGGGGATGGATAAGGTTTAGGTAATCGTCTCATTCTTTTTCCCCTTAGGTCTATTTTGAAGCGATGGCAGGATTGTCATCGTTTTTATCTTAATTTTTTTAATGATTTAAGGACTTTATCATAAGATATAAGGAGGGAGAGAAGAAATATTAAGAATCTCGTTCGTTAGACTTGATTATCTCGGATTATTTTTTTATGATAGAGAGGTAATGTCGAAATTTGACCACTTGGGGAGAAAGTAGGAAAGCTATGTTTATTGTAAAGGCGGCTGTTTTATTTAGTTTTATTTTTCTAACAATTAGGAGTATTCGATCGATTATTAGACGTGAGCGATTAATCTCATATAAAAGATATGTAGAGGGAGTAAAATCGGGGATTGCGGAATTAAATACTGATATTGTTCAGGTAGCGACGGAGACGTATCAGGAAGCGGGGATTGTTGTAGATGTTAGCGCACTGATTAATCGGATTGTTCGATTAATGGGAATGGCATTGGTCTTCCATCCTGTGATTGGGGCCTTTATTTATCAACGTCCTGGGGTGACAATGGCCTGTTTTTTATTATCGATGTTTCACTTAATTGGTGATTTTGCCTTAGAACAGTTAATTGCCGGAAAAGAAAAAGCGAGTTATTTTATGATTGGGTATTTAACCGATCACTTGGTGTTGATTTTAAATATTGTTATTTCGGTACTTATGGTAATTTATTTATAAATGACGAAAGCCACGAAGGGGAATCCATCGTGGCTTTCTTTTTGTTTAGGAAGTAGAAAGAAGGCTAAAAGTTAGAATTACTTAGCATATAAGACTATAGATAGCCGTTTATTATATTGTCCTAAAATATTAAAATCATACCTCTAATGATAAATAGTGTTAAAAAGTTAAGTGTAGATGATCAGAATAATAGGAAAGATAAGTTTAATGAATAGGACGAAGAGTAGGGTAATTCCTAAGAAGAGGTAAGCCTTAGAGCGACCACTAGTCTCACGCAAGCGATGACAGGTTTTAATTAACCGCTCCTTTTTCCTATCCGTCAAAAGATCATAACAAAGAGAGAATCCATTAATCAGAAGCAACAGCGTGGCTAAACCCAAGTGTGCCTTTAAGAAAATAATTAGAAATAAACCGAGTAAAAGGCTAGAATAGACCATCACCTTTCGAATCTTCAAAAATAAACTTATTTTACCAGTTAAATCGTCCATGGAATCCTCCCTAGTTTAAAATTGCTTGCCCTAGAAAAGTTTAATAGTAATCTTTGGCATCGATAGGCAAATCGAGAGTTTTCATAAAATCCATTAACTGCTCAGGGCGACTTGCGCCGGCCAATGCACACATTGGCAGTGTTTGCGTCGTTAAATAACCCATGATGATTTGTGATAGCGTTGCGTCATACTTTGTTGCTAAATGATTTAAGTGATGAGCAAGACGAAGATTCTCTTCTGTATAGTATGGGCTTTGACTCACATCAACGCCATTGTTAAGCTTTGTAAAGAATCCGCTACATAAACTAAAATAAGGCATAGCTAACACGTTGGATTCCTTGTGGAAGGCTAGCATTTCCTCATCCATCGTCACCATTGTTTCATCGGGATAAGGTGCCATCGTGTTAGAAGCTACATTATAAAGTGCTTGATTAGCAACGAATCCGCGGTACCCTTTTTCTTTACAATAGTCCATGGCCTCTTTTATTCGCGCAGTTGTCCAGTTTGAACAACCGTAATATTTTATTTTTCCGGCACGAACAAAGTCCTGCATCGTTTCGATGAGTTCGGCAACAGGACGATTTAGATCATCACGGTGGTAAAAATAAATGTCCAAGCAGTCAATTCCGAGGGCCTCTAAACTTTTATTTAAGTCGTAGGTCATCTCTTCTTTACTGAGTCTGCTCGTGTTCATTTCGTTTAGTGGGGGATGACCTCCCTTTGAAATGATAACTAAATCCTCATGATGTCCTCGATGTTTTAACCAATCACCGATGACACGTTCAGAACGGCCAATTTCCCCAGCAACCCAATCGCTATAAATACGGGCAGTATCGATGACATTTCCACCTAGTTCCACATATAAATCTAGCATTTTAAAGGCCTCTTCATTATCCCAAGCAATTCCGGCATTTGCGGTTCCAAAGCCAATTGGACATAAGGATAAGGTCGTATCTTTAATTTGAATTCGTTTCATAACTTCACTCCTTTAGGCGATATCGTTAAAATTATGTCATGACTTTAACGATGAGTCTAGACATCAGGGAAAAAAAGGGTTCCTATTGTTTAAATTTTGAGAAGTTCCTTAAGAAAAACAAGAGGTGCGCATTGTTAGCGCTAAGCGATGCACTGTATAAAAGCGAACCGTGTGAAGGATTCGCTTTTATGGTTATCGTATTGAATTAAAATTCTTGAAAAGGTTGTTCAGGAGAAGTAGAAGGATTCGTAAAGTCGAAAAACCATTCTTCTAAAAACTCTTCAATTTCAGTTGGAAGGTCCCCCGGAATTTGAGAATCAAAGTAATAAGGGTTTCCATTCATGTAATTTGCGATAATTTCTTCGCGAGACGGTTGTGGTTGTTTCATCGTATAGTAGGCAATCGTTCCAGTAAAAAGGCACGATAGTGCACTGACAACAAGTAATCCCGTCAGCAACGAACGATTATCTTTTCGTAAAGTATCTAACCCCTTTTTAATTGAGGCCCCCATTAGGTGAGTCATAGAATCAAACAGTGTGCGCATCATTCGTGTTTCTGATTCGACCTTCTCCTCCTGATACTCGTGTGATCGCGTGTCCGTTGTATGCATTAAAATCCCCTCCAATAAACGCTTAACCTTAGTATATCATTATTACGTCCTAAAAAGTGTAAGAAAACTTTATTTTATTGGTATAAATAACTTTTAAACCCTGTGAATATACTGGGTAAAAGAGAGGAGGAGAGAGAATGCAATCACTCGATACGTTAGTTAGTCAGTTGTCGTTAGAGGAAAAAGTAGCACTCTGCTCGGGAGAAGATTTTTGGCATACTAAATCAATTCCTCATGTTAATATTCCGAGTCTGATGATGTGTGATGGTCCTCATGGGCTAAGGAAGCAACCCGGGGATGCTCATTTTTTAGAGATGAATGATAGCGAAGAAGCCATCTGTTTTCCAACGGCTGCCACGACAGCCTGTTCGTTTGATGTCCAGTTATTGAAAAGATTAGGGCAAGCGCTTGGGGAGGAGTGCCAAGCTGAAAAGGTAGGTCTTTTACTCGGTCCTGCCATTAATATTAAACGTTCGCCGTTAGGAGGAAGAAACTTTGAATATTTTTCAGAGGATCCTCATTTAACAGGTGAGTTGGCAACCGCGTATATTTTAGGTTTACAGCAAAAAGGGGTTGGAGCGTGTCTCAAACACTTCGCTTGCAATAATCAAGAAAGTTATCGGATGACGGCGAGCTCAGAAGTTGATGAGCGGACGTTGCATGAAATTTATTTTCCTGGATTTGAGAAGGCAATAAAAGAGGCAAAGCCTTGGAGTGTGATGTCTTCGTATAATCGTTTAAATGGGGAGTATGTTGGCGAGTCTTACTCGCTACTAACGAATCTTCTAAGAGATAAATGGGGATTTGATGGATTTATAGTCAGCGATTGGGGTGCCGTGAATGACCGGGTTTCTGCTTTAAAGGCGGGGATGGATTTACAGATGCCGGGTCATCATGGAATGAATGACGATGTTTTATTAAAGGCAGTAAAACATAACGAAATAGATGAAGAAGTTTTAGATCAGAGTGTGAAGCGCCTATTAAAAAAGGTTTTTAAGTCTTATGAGAATAATAAGCAGGTTGTAGTTAGTAAAGATCAACACCATCAACTGGCGAAAGAAATTGCGGTAGAGAGCGCGGTCTTATTAAAGAACCAGGGGGTATTGCCACTTAAAGAATCGGGAAATCGACTTGCGTTTATTGGGGAGTTTGCCAAGGCGCCGCGGTATCAAGGTGGGGGGAGTTCGCATATTCACCCTTATCAGATAGATACGGCATTAGAAGCGGTGAAGGGGATAACGGATGTGTCGTTTGCTCAAGGGTTTTTACTCGAGGACCACCCGCTTAATGAGCGTTTATTACATCAGGCGATTGAGTTGGCAAAATCGTGTGACGTTGCTGTTATTTTTGCAGGGTTGCCAGAATCCTTTGAAACGGAATTTTATGATCGTCCCCATATGAAGTTACCTGCTGTTCAAAATAAACTGATTCAGGAGGTTGCGAAGGTTCAGAAAAATACGGTTGTTGTTCTTCATAATGGAGCACCTGTGGAGATGCCGTGGGTGAATGAAGTAAACGCCATTTTAGAGATGTATTTATCTGGCGAGGCTGTTGGGGAAGCGACGGTGGATTTATTATTTGGTCGGGCGAATCCATCAGGGAAGTTAGCGGAAACGTTTCCTCTTCGTTTAGAGGATCATCCAGCTTACTTATCCACAAAAGTGGTTGACCATCGCGTGTATTATAATGAGCGTCTGTTTGTGGGGTATCGTTATTATGATGCAAGAAAGATGGATGTTTTATTTCCGTTTGGTCATGGATGTAGTTACACGACTTTTCAGTATGATCAATTAAAACTCAGTCGGGGACAAATAGCTGAGGATGAGCCGTTGGTGGTTCAGGTGAATGTAACGAATACAGGAAATTATTTTGGTAAAGAGGTTGTCCAACTCTATGTTGAAAATCCCACTGGTGATACAATTCGTCCAGTGAAGGAGTTACGTCAGTTTAAGAAAGTTGCATTAAGTCCTAAACAGACGCAGACGGTGACTTTTACGTTAACTAAACGTGATTTTTCATATTATCATCCGACGCTTCATGATTGGTATGTAGAGACGGGGGAGTATGGAATCCTTTTAGCTAAATCATCGAGAGATATTGTTCTTAGGGGAACCATTAAAGTAAAAGGGAAAACAAAGGTACCAACAGGAATAACGACGAATACAACGTTTAATGAACTTATTAAAAATCCGAAGTTGAGTCAAATGATAACGGAATTAATTGAGACGATGAAAGAAGATTATCAATTAGATATAGGGATGATCCAAGAGATGCCTATTCGCGCCCTTGCAAGTTTCCAAGTCGTTGATCAAGAAATGGTGAATCGATTAGTCACCATTTTAAATATCTTAAACAAATAACGCATAAAGGTTGGAACAGTTTGGAATATTAAGACTGTAACTTAATATTAAAGGAGGCGCGTGTTATGAAATTAGCACCTGCTCAGTTACATAGTCTTAATGAATTAAATTTAAAACGAGGAAGTACGCTTACGAAGGCAGCGATTTATAAAGATCACCTTAAATCGAAAAGCAAAGATGAGCAAACTCGTTAACCTGTTTAATGGCCATGTATTCTTTTAATGTATTGAAGTTACTAAAAACCACTCCTTAAGGAGTGGTTTTTAGCGAAGACCGATAGAGTGAAGAGGGTTAGGAGTCATTATTTTAAAAGAGGATAGATTCCTTTGTTCACGTTGCTATATTTTATCAACAGGTACTCATTGAGTTTTTGATTGATGCATCTCGCTAGTTTAAAGGGAGGATCATTATTTTTGAACGCGAAAAGTCCACGTCAATGATCAGTTGGCGTGGGCTTTAAAATAGGAGCGTAAAATCAGATAAAAGGAGGAACTTTGGTTAGAAGATTAATCTCTAACCATTTATAGTTTTTACAATGTGATATAAACTATTTATTAATTAAGAAAAAAAAGTTATAATTTTTTATAGCGAGATAAAAATAGGAAATTTTTTCATATTTCATAAAAAAACTAATACCATCCCTTGTTTCATTGGGTGATTGAAAGGGGGTGAAAAAGAATGGGGTTAAAAGCCAAACGAAATCTTTGGTTGTTAATTGGGGTTATATTAGCGGTATTTATTCGGATTTCAATCATATTCCCCGGTGTTAATTTTGTTTTAGCGTTCCTATGCTTCATGCGAGCTTATACGTTGCAACGACAGGTGAGAAAAGCAGAAGTTGGTTAAAAGGAAACAGAAAAAGCATTCTAATTGAACGACGTCCCAAGGGAACGTTTTTCATTAGAATGCTTTTGTTTATTTTAAAAGAAAGAAAAGCAATGGGGAGAGAAGGAGGAAAGGGAAGATAAATTTAAGAAGTGAAGAGAAAAGTTTAGGGGTTAGCGTCGGCAAGGCGACAATAAGGAATAGAATAATTAAAAGTAAAAACCCGATGTTTGATAATTTGATTTCCTTCAGAACATTAATGATTGTTTTTTTGAAATCGGCAATCATAAACGTGCCATCCTCCTTCTATTAATTTTAATTATTTGGAATCATTATCTGTAAAATGAAGTTTGTAATCCTCTGCTAATCCTTGCGTTAAAGAGGTATCTAGTTTTCCTTCGTAAACTACTTCATTTGTTTTTGGATTGATGATGGCAATAAACTCTGCACTTGATGTGTTTTTACGTCCGACGTATGTGACATAAAGGAGATCATCGTGGGAAACCATCGATTTTATATAACTTAAATCATACTTTTCATTTAATGTCGCAAGAAATTTAGGTTGAACCATTTCGACCAACTCAATCGATTTCGATTCCTCATTGACCATACCTTTAACTAATGTATCTGCTAGATTGAAGAAGTAATCGTTATTTAATGGAACAAGCTCATTGATAGAGGCATTTTCATCTTTATAAGATAATGAATAAACCGTCGATTCATTCGTTTTTAAGTTGCGTACTTTTAATTGTCCAAGTGATAAATCTACCTCATACATCTTACCGCCTTCTACCAAAATGGCAGGGTAGTTAGTTGCTGAAAATTCCTCTTCGAATTTAAGTGTTAATTCTAATGTTTGAGGATTTAATTGATAGATTAAAAGTTTATTATTTTTATCTGCTAACTGACTATAAACTCTTGTAATGTAATAATAGTCTCCCTCATATTCAGTTAAATATTCATCTAATGTACTTTCTCCGTAATTTAACTCTTTTAAGATAATATCCTTTTTAAGTACTTCGCCTGTACTCAATTCTTTTGAGCGAAGTCTTAAAAGAGGCTCTTCATTCGTATAAAGATAAGACGAGTTAAATTCTGCAAGCACAATATAATCTGTTGTTTCAAGTTTTGTTGCCCATCCTAAATGACGAAATAAATCGCGGTTATTTAAAACCTTTTCACCAGCACCTCTTAAAGGGTCATACTTTGTCTTCGTCAGTTGTGCACCATCATGGGTTAAGACAACCTTCGAGTATTGGTTGGGCCCCGTTTTCGCAATGGCTTCGAATTGTAAATCGGCTAAAAGATTCGCATCGCCCGATAATGTTTCAATTTTATACTCAACGTTTTCTGGAACCTCACTCTTAGGTGTCATAAATCCAAGGGCCGTTAGTGATAATAGGCCAGCCGTACCTAATCCAATCATATGATATAACTTCATTTCTCTCACCTCACCTAAATTGAAACTTTCTTATTGATTAACCATGTACATAAGCCCATCGTCAGTGCACTCATAACAAACACAAATCCGTAATCGACGATTAAACGTTCATCCATATATAAGTATAGTGTTTTAGTGTAGAGGAAGAGAGCGATATTAGCCAATAAAAAGGCACCGCCACAAATAATTCCAATCACTTTTTTTGAACGATCGCACAAGACGAAGAAAGAGATCAGACTAAACATTAAAATAATGAATCCTAGTTTATAAATAAAATCTCCCATAGAAAGTGGTAAAACAAGACCAATTGAGTTAGAGTAATGCAATAAACTCGTTACCGGTTGGGGAGCAATTAACTCTTTAGGGAAGACAAGTGTCATGACAAAACTTAAAATCCATAAAATGAATAGAATTAATCCATAAAAGCAAAAAACCGAGAAGACGGTGACGAGTAATTTAGAGAAGAAGATTTTCAGACGACTTCCTTTAAGTGTCAGTAACATATAGATTCGTTTTGATGCCCCAAACCATTCTTTATACCAAAGATAAAAGGCAAAACAAACTAATAGAATGGCACTTAATAAAAAGAGAAGGGGAACGGGTGTTGAATCAAATAATAGTGTTAGACTGACACGACCATTTTCTTTGACATAGGTTTCTAAAGAGCTCTCCATAATTTGTGGGAGAATTTCTTTTTGATAAGTTTTATTAATGAGTTTATAAAATAGGCCGGTCGATACGGCACTTAGTGTGATAAATAAGGTTAACATCCATGGAAGCAGCTTCTTTATCTCAATTTCAATTAGTGTTAAAAATTTCATAATTATACCTCGCTATATAAAGATTTCATTTTTTCAACAATCGTCAATCCTTCTTTTTCAGCCTCATCTTTTGAGAACGTTGCAAATACTTTTCCGTCTTCAAGGAGAACGATATGATCGGCAATGTCTTGAACTTCATCAATTTCATGAGTTGTTAAGATGACGGTTTGATCTTTTTCTAAAAACTCTGATTTAAGTAAATTGATAAATGTTTGACGGGTAAAGACGTCAATTCCACTAAATGGCTCATCTAATAATAGATAAGGGGTGTTTTGGCATAATCCAATAATAATGTTAAAGCGAGCTAAATTTCCCTTTGAAAGTTCCTTTAGTTTTTTATCAGTAGGTACCTTAAAAAATTTAATCATTCGCCACGCTTTTTCAATATCGAATCCTTCATAAAAGACTTGGGCAAATTCTAAGTTTTTAGGAATGGTCCATCCTAAATCATGAATTGGAATATCAGGAACATAGGCTAATTGGTTAATATTTTGTGACGTAATGGGGGTTTGATCAATTAAAATTTCTCCCTTATTAATAGGGACGAGTTTCATGATTGATTTCATTGTCGTACTTTTCCCCACCCCGTTGAGTCCAAGTAAACAAGTAATTGCTCCTTTTTGAAATTGAATGGAAACATCATCGAGAACAACTTTTTTCCCATAACGTTTCGTTACATTTTTCATCTCTAACATAAGAAACCTCCTTTAAAATGCTCATCTGCGTTCTTGAATCAAGTATAGCGTGTAAATATTAAGAAACAGCCATCCAAATTATAAAGAAATTCTTAATAAATTCTTAAGATAGCAAATAAAAGGGAGTGAAATGACATGACCTAGCTGGTAAGCCGTAACACATTCTATATAAGTGCAGATAAGTTTTCTATCATAGATATTCAGTCCTATCTATGATAGCGTTGTGAGGGCATCCTGCAGAGGAGATTTGATAGCATATTGCTTAATTTATCTTTAGTTCTGTGATATAGTACAGATAAGAAAAATCTGAGAAAAAGTGGGGATGTGACGATTGTGTTTAAAGATGTTTTATTTATGTTAGGTCAAGATGAATTGCATATTTATGATTATTTTACAAGAGAATTTTTAGATTCGGTGAAGCTCGGACAAAAGCTACAAATTGAATGTTATGATGAAATGGTTTATCTTTCAGGTGAATTAAAGAAAGATTCCATGACTGATAAATTATTTTTACACGATCGGAATGGATTTACGTGCTATATTGAATATGGACAAGTGTATGAAAAAGTATGGATTTTGAATGATTAAAGGGACGGCTTTTAAACCGTCCCTTTTTTGGAAGAATTCAGTCTGTTGAGTACGTAAAGTGTGTGCAACATCCCCCCCTTTTTTTATCGTAGAATCGTTCAAGCTATTAGTTTAGAAGAGAAGGTGATTAGGTTTACGGTGAATCAAACAACCGGGTGAGCGTCCGAAATAGAGGGGCGCATGGGCTCTTGTGTGTATCCCTAAGGAGAGCTTAAACGGAAGCTGTATACTGATGATGGTGTGATGGATAAATGAAGTGGACAAGAAATAGGGTGCTCTTTTAGGAAGTAGCTACTACAGTAAACACGTCTTAAAAAAATGAGCAAAAGTGGCAACGATAGAGACTTCAACAAAGTAAAAGCTAGCGCCCTAGAACGCTAGCTAGTAATCAGGTCTTATCACACGATAGATAACGATTAATGGATTCTTACGCCATAAGTTAGGATTCCAACTTTCTGATGCGGATAAACATGTCTAATATAATAATCAACATCGACGTCACTGGAATTGCTTTTTTTAATAGATAATGCGTATCTTGAAGTACTTCTAAAATAAAGGGGCTAACGAATATAACGACTGCAGCAAAGATAACATGTAATCCTATAATTTTACAAATTTTTTGATTTGAAGAATAGTTCACATTAAAAAGAATATTAGATTTATATTGTAAAAATCCAATTCCTCCAATGATTAAAGATAATAAACAACAAATGATCATATTTCCCACGAACTCATTAGTCATAACATATCCCTCCACAAATGTTTGATGGTCATTTAATTGATAAAAGTTTACAGTAATCTAAAGTTTGAACATCTAAATTTTCCTCAGGTCTTGAACTTATCAACACGATATGGTAAAAATTACATGATTATTATACCATATCGTGTTGATAAGAAGGATAACAATGTTAATTAAACAAATGAAATATTCCTGATTTAAGTGAATAAGTTGAAGAGTATAGGAATTATCCGAAAGCTATAAATTTAGGGGGATTAAAATGAAAGTGTCAAAGAGATGTCCAAAATGTGAGAGTACAGAGATGATTCGCGTAGAGGGGACTGCCGGCCCTTACGGAACGGGGAATAATATAGCAATTGGCGCTACGATTTTTTCTTATGTCAAAGTACCGAGATATGTTTGTTGTGAGTGCGGATACGCCGAAGAGTGGATTGATCCTGAGGATCTTCCAAAATTAAAAAAGAAGTTTGGTTAAAACGTTCTATTACAGGATTAAATATCACCTAAACGTTGTATAATAAAGGGAGTTAAAGTTGGAGGTGATGACATGAAAGTGACAAGTTCGGGTATTGTAAACGGTGTGATTATGGATCAATATGGATGCCGTGGCGAAATGAACGAGTATGAAATGCCGACCTATTCTTTACCCCTTACGATTAAAGATGCCCCTCAGGGGACAGTGTCTTATGCACTGGTGTTAGAAGATAAAGATGCCTTTCCGGTATCAGGATTCTCGTGGATTCATTGGACAGCTGCTAATATTGTGCGAACGGTGATTGAAGAGAATGAGAGTCAAACTGCAACAGATTTCGTTCAAGGTGTGAATAGTTGGATCAGTGATCAGGGGGGAAATACCCCAGCACAGGCTTGTTCCTACTATGGAGGAATGGCACCACCGGATGCTCCACACCTTTACGAACTTCATGTGTATGCCCTAGACAAAATGCTAGATTTAAAACCTGGCTTTTACTATAATGAACTCTATCAACAGATGGAGGGCCATATTTTAGCACAGGAAACCATCAAAGGAATTTATTCAAACTAAAAATAGCCCAGGCTCATGACTTGGGCTATTTTTTGATTTAAAGACTGCTATTGGGTTTGTTTAAAAAGTAACCAGCCAGTGCTGCAACTAAGGCAAGCATCGCAACAATAAAGAATAGTTTCCAGGAGTATAAGAGAATTCGATCTAACGATTTAAAAAATAGACCTAGAATTAAGTTAAGAACTAAAAGAAATGCTTGAATGAAAAATCCTAACACACTAATCACTCTTAATCCATATAATGTTCGTTCCATGAAAAGGCTCCTCCTTCAACGTGAATAATTTTATTGTATCAAGAGAAATCAGGTGAAGATGTCGACAGGAGGAAACTTTTTTAAAATATTTTTTATTTGTGGATAAGTGTATTAAATAATTAGGATAGGGAGAAGGAATAGAGGAAGGCATAGGACTTATTCTTTAGCGTTTATCCACATCTCATGTGGAATGAAAAATATGGATGAATTTGGCTAAGTATTATGTGTGATTTTCGTCGATATTTGTGCTATTATTGACAACGTTCAAACTTTTTAAAACATCATTTTAAAAGTTTTATCATTTTAAAGGACAGTATGAAAGGTATGGGTGAATAATGTTGATTACAATTGGAGCGATGATTGGTGCAGGAAAAACAAGTTTAGCAGAATTGGTGGCTAAACATTTCAATTCGGAAGTTTTTTATGAGAGTGTGGATGATAATCCGATTTTACCTTTATTTTATACAGCATCTGATGAAGAGATTCAAACCAAACGATATCCTTTTTTACTACAATTATGGTTTTTAAACACTCGCTTTAAAAGCATTAAGCAAGCGTTAGTTGAGGATAATAATGTATTAGATCGAAGTATATATGAAGATTGGTATTTTGCAAAGGTAAATAAAGATTTAGGACGTATTTCTGACTTAGAATTCAGTTTATACGAATCACTTTTGAATAATATGATGGAAGAGTTAGAGGGGATGCCTAAAAAGGCACCGGACTTAATGATTTATTTATCAGGAAGTTTCGAAACTATTATTGACCGTATTAAAAAACGTGGACGTGAATATGAATTAGATGAAGGACTTGTTTCTTATTATTACGAACTTTGGAAGGGATACGATCAATGGATTGAGCAGCATTATCAAGCAAGTGAGGTGCTAGTCATTAATATTGATGAGGTTGACTACGTTAATAATGAAAATGATAAGAAAAAAGTATTAAAGATGATTGAAGATAAATTAAATGAAATTCGTCAATCATCATCAAATGCCTAATAAAATAAAAGAGAGCCGGGTCCTAATGGGACCCGGCTTCTTTTGTTTCCTTTTGCAAAAACTTATCACTTGTTAGTTTAATTCCAATGGCACCAATTGGAGCTGTAATTAGCACACTTAAAATAGCGATTGCTTGCATAATTTCTCCGCCGGCAACCCCCATTTCTAACGGAATGGCGGCCTTTGCTGATTGAACAGTTGCCTTTGGAAGATAGGCAATCACACAAAATAATCTTTCTTTATAGGAGAGGTTTGTTCCAATTAGGGCAATTAAAACCCCAATCGAGCGAAGGGTTAATGAAACAATTAAAAGGGCGCAACCAATTAAGAAAAATTGCCCGACGAGATTTGGATTAATAGCCATCCCTACAAAGGCGAATAAGTAGAGTTTCCCAACTTTCCAGATTGAATTCATGAGCGCTAAAATAGAAGGGGCGTTATCAACGATGAAATTTCGAATCCAAAATCCGTAAATCATAACTGTTAAAAGTGAATTAAATAATTCAAGGTGAAACTTTTTTTCGATGAAACGTAAAATTAAACAAATTCCAAAACAAATCAAAGTTTTTATATAAATGGAAGTCGTATGTTTTAGAAGGGGCTTGGTAAGAAGATAAAGAAGGTATCCAATAAAGAGACTAAAGATGATGGAAATTGGAATCATTAAAATTTGTAATCCAATTGATGGGGTACGTCCTCCTTGGGTATAAATTCCTAAAAAAGTAGTAAATAAAGTAATGGCTATGGTATCATCCGCACTTGCCCCGACTAAAAGCATTTGAGGAATGGCCTTATCTTGTCCGATTCGACGATCAATTAAATCAATCATAGAGGGAATAAGGACGGCTGGACTAACAGCTGCAATAATAAAACCTAAAATAGCCCCCTGAATAAAATTAAAATGAAGCAGGGGCATCGCTAAAAGGGCGATCGTGAATCCCTCAAGAGTAGCGGGAATGGTACTTAGTAAAATAGCAGGGCGTCCAATTTGTTTCATTTGTTTTAAGCTTATCCCAAGTCCACCGATAAATAAGACGGTAACGAGTGCAATATCTTTTAAGGTTGGTGAAAGTTGAAGAGTCACATTAGGAACAATATTTAAGAAAGAGGGGCCAATTACCATTCCGAGTAGCATCATTCCAATTAATGAAGGTAGTTTAATTCGTTCAAATAAACGACCACTATAATGGGCACCCATACCAATGAGTATTAGGCTAATAAATAAGTAAAAAATCATTCTTTTTTTCCTCCAAATTATAAATGTATGTAGGATGTAAAAAAGGCGTTATAGGTGCTGAAATAGATTCATTGAATCGTAAGTCTAGCAACGTTATCCTAAAAAGTTATATCTATTTGCTTTTTTTATCATACGCTTATTTTCCGTTGATTATCACAAAAAAAGGATGCCCAATAGGGCATCTTTAAGTTGCGTTGTGGGTATTACGATACTTTCGGGGGCATGTTCCCGTTACTTTTTTGAATATTTTAGAAAAGACAAGTGCATCCGTATACCCGACTGAATGTGAAATCTCTTTGATGCTAAGCGTTGATTGTTTAAGAAGTTGACAGGCCTTGTCTATTCGATAATGAATGAGATAATTTTTAGGAGAGTTATCCATTCTTTCATTAAATAATTTTGTTAAATATTTGCGATTGATTCCGATATGATTTGAAATCTCTTCGATCGTAATCGGTCGTGAATAATTGGTTTCAATATATTCGATGGCTTGACGAATATAATCCGATTGTCGATTAGATACTTTAACTTTAGGCGGTTGTGGCAAGCTGTGGTCACAAAGTGCCCCAAGTAGAGAGTAAAATCCACTGATTGCTTGTAAATCTGCGCTTTTTGGATGTTTAGCAGATTCTAAAATATAATCAAAGCACGTTTCGATTTGTTTGCTATTTTGACAGTTTAAAATAGGTGTTTTCTCCGATAAACCAATTCGCTCTAAATATTCTGGGACGTGTTCACCATTAAAACTCACAAAGTAGTAGGTCCATGGATTTAGTAGGTCTGGTTTATAGTTAACGATTGCACCGGGCGGAACTAAAAAACACGTTTCCTCCACTAGCGTATAATCTTGTCCATCAATAGTTAAGTAGCCAGACCCCTCCGTTACATAATATAAACTATAGTAGTCACGAATCCCCGGTCCCCAAGACTGATGTTTTTCTACTTGACTTGTTCCACAGTAGTAAAGCATAAAGTCTAGTCGTGAGTAGTCAGCTTTTGGTTTGAAGCAGTACATAGTCTAAAATCCCCTCCTTCTCGAAGACATTATACCATATTTTAAATAAGTAAGTAAGATTATTTGTAAGCACTTTTTTGCATATGTTATAATGAGAGTTAATGAAACTGTATGCGCTTTAATAAAAGGGGCCCATCAGTTAATTAGTGTAAAAATGAAGGGAAGTCGTGTTGATTGAATAGAGATTGCTTTTATAAGATTTATGATAATAGACGGGGAGGGAATTTAGTGGAGGTTAGACGAGGAAATGTAAAAGATGTATTGGATGTAGCCCAATTGGCCCTTGTATTGTGGCCAGATCATTCGTTACATGCGATGGCACTTAACGTATTAGAATCGATTCAAGGAAAAGACGCGGCATACTTTTTAGCCATTTTGAATCATGAGGTAATTGGTCTAGCGTATGTGAGGTTAAGACAGGGGGAATCTTATTTAGAAGGTTTATTTTTAAAGGAAGACTATCGATGTCGGGAATATTTAATGCAATTAATTAGGGCCTGTGAACAATGGGCGAATGAAAAAGGAACCAAAACATTAATAAGTGGCCTTAACGTGGGAATGCAAGAGGGGAATCCTATGTATCGTTATGTACATTTAGAGTGGGGATTATATGACCGACCATTGGTGTAAGTTTAAATGGAGCGTTGTCAGTTGACATTCATAGGCAATAAAAAAACAGGTGGATGACTCCATCTGTTTTTTTATTGCCTATCATGTGAGTGGCGTTTAACGTAGGTAATCTCATCATCTGAAACCGTTAGAAATTTATTTTGAATCAGGGGCCGTAAATGCGAATCATGTTTTATCAGGAAAAAAATTTAATCGCATCACGTGGGAAAAGTTACTTGTTGAATAAAACGAATAGGCGATTTCTTTAGTCGGAGACAGTTTAGACGAGTACGGTAGGACGTATCTTTTAGTTTATTTTCTCCTTTTGAGCAATTAGGAATAAATCTTTTGCGCAAGATGTATTCTCTGACTTCCTGTTTGAGTCATAATTTGGGTCATAAGAAAAGGTACCAGTCGTATAGTTCATACATGAAACCGAAGACGAAGGTACCCTTTATTATCGTCTTACCGTTTAATTTCATCAAAGAAATCAGTGTATAACAAGGCAAAGACGATGAATAGAATAATACAAATAGCAGCCGTTCTTCCGTTAAACCATCCCATGTTATCACTTCCCCATGAAAGGATTTAAAGAACTCATTCTTGTACAGTAAAGGATATGCTAAGATAAATTAATAAATGAAACTTTGAATGATTCAATGTAGATAAAAATGGCATGGTCATTAGGACGGATGTATATAATAAAAATAAAAAGGTTGGGGAGATGATGAAATGGAAATTCGCACTTATCAACAGGAGGATGAGCGTGGGTGGTTACATTGTCGGGTGTTATCTTTTCTAGATACAGCCTACTATGATATTGTCCTTAATCAAAAGGAAACCTATAGAAACCCGGCTATTGAACTCGTTGCGATAGAGGATGATAAAGTCATTGGTCTTTTAGATATCGAGTGTGAAGAGAAACCGATGACTCTTTGCACGGCGGATCAGACGTTAGGGGGGATGATTACGCATTTGGCCGTGCACCCGGATTATCGTAGGCAAGGGGTAGGGCAGGCTTTGTTATTAGAAGCACAAAATAGATTAGTTAAGAGTGAGATTACTTATCTCGAGGCGTGGACCCGTGACGATCTATGGGTTCATGAATGGTACCTTCATCAACAATTTGAAAAATTAGGGACCTATTTACATGTTTACATTGAGGGCAGTGATGGGATCGCATCCAAAGTTGATGGATTAATTCCGGTACAAACTTTTTGTCAGTATGTTGGAAAGGATAGTGAGAAGATAAAGAAAAAGTACAAACGTGTTCACGAATGTACCGGGTTTTATAAAAGGATTCAATAGTCATTAAAGCAACCAAAACAATCCGTCCGATTTAGGTGGGAATCTTGGGATTGGAAAAAAACATAAATAGGGGCTTGTAGAAACTGGGGATAGAATTGAAAAAAGGATTCATCCCCCTTTTTAATAGCTTTTAATGCTAAAGGGAGTTCGCGTAGAAAGATTTCATTTCTTTTTTCTGTTGAGGCAGTTCCATCAATTCCATCAAGCCGAATGTAAATATAAAAGTAAGGGTGACCAGACTGATGAGCTAACCATTCACCAACGACCTCATCACGCTTTGTTGTTAGTTGTTCATAGGCAAATTCGGATCCAATGACTAAAAAGAGTTCTCCCGTCTGATCAGAGTGGGTCAATGTGTACCGTCTAGGGTGTAATTGGTATAAACGGTTTAATCGGTTATTGACCCATAACTTATTCTCATTAAAGGTACTCATTAAATCGCCCCCTTCAATGTAGTTTATGATGGGAATTAAAGATTGTTATTTTTTTCGAAAATTTTTTGATTCAAAATAATAATCGCTTTTTTAATGGATACCGACCGCTTCATCCGCTCGATCTCATTAAAAAAATAGTTTGATGGATGAGATAAGACATAAAATAGAGTGAGTCTATCTTGTGCCTTTTTCCACAGTTTGATTCAATTATCCACAGGTTTGGGATAGATTATCCACAACGCTATTCCGCCTACATATAATATCTTTTTTCGACATTTCGAAGGGATAAAACATAAAATAAATGATAATTTTCTATTTTTATGCGTATTAATCGATAAAAATAGAAAATTTGACATTTTAACGGATATAAAACGTTGTATTTAGTTGAAAAGTAAGATAAAATGACAGTGTAATTAAATACGTTGTGGATAGCATTGCGAAGATTAACTATCTTATTGACGGATTAGGACGAATGCTTGATAAGAAATTAATTTTTGTAAGAAACCGTAATGAAACAGTGGAAATTAGGATGAGGGAGTTAAGTCAAACAGGGTTAACCCAATTCAATGTATATCTGTGGATAATTTATGGATCGCTATCATTTCGCATTTAAATCATCCCAACTTAGTACGGTTATATCTAAAAAGTCCTGATATGGCCCTCAGGGCTTTTTAAAGAATTAAATAAAAAAGAGAATTAGGGTTGGGGAGCAATCTATTATGATAAATCACAGGGGAATCCTGTTAGCATATTATCATGGAAAAAGAATCAAACAGTGGATCTGTTTGATTCTTTTTTTTAGTTTAATTAAACAGAGAGCGTATTCATTGAAAAAACAGGAGTAGGACAGGGAAATTTAATGAAAAGGACCTTGTCTTTCACTAGGGAATAGGGTATGATAAGAACATATTTATTTGAATAGTTTTTAGATAGAGGTGCGGTAATTAAGAGTACTATTGAGGAGTGAAGATGTTGATGCAATAGGAAAGGAATTCTCGCCGAAGCCTATAATTGATACTTTAAGATTATAGAGCTGGTGTTAAATAAAATATATTTAACATTGTCACGGTTTGATCATCGTGGAGAGCTATCATTTAAGAATCCCCAATAGGAATCGTGTATTCTTTTTGAGAAGTCTTGAGTGAAAAGCTCAAGGCTTTTTTTATCTAGAACTATTTAAAAATTAAAGAGTAGGGGGAGTATTATGATCAGTTTAGAAAACAAAACAACATGTGCAAGTGTGAAAGAAAAAAAACAATTTAAAGTTCCACACACGTTGGTGATTGTAACTGCAATTTTAGTTTTGGTTGCCATTGCAACTTGGATTATCCCAGCCGGAACGTATGAACGTGTCGTAAATGATTTAGGAAATACGGTCGTTGTAAATGATTCATTTTCATATGTTGAATCAACACCTCAAGGATTATTTAGTTTACTACAGGCTCCAATCCATGGAATCGTGGGGGCAGCTGAAATTATTGCCTTTTTATTTATTGTGAGTGGTTCGATTGCGATTATTACTAAAACTCGTGCTATTGACGCGGGTATTACAAACGCGGTTAAATCATTTAAAGGAAAAGAATTATTAATGATTCCTGTTATTATGGGTCTTTTCTCATTAGGTGGAGCTGTCTTTGGGATGACGGAAGAAGCAATTCCATTTATCGCCATGTTAATTCCTTTATGTTTAGCATTAGGTTATGACAGTATCATGGCGATGGCGCTTTCTTATATGGGATGTATTGTCGGATTTGCTACGGCAATGTTAAATCCATTTTCTGTTGGGATTGCTCAAAGCATTGCGCAAGTTCCAGCCGGAACAGGTGTTGGTTTCCGTACAGTTATTTGGTTAGTGACAACCATCGTTTCAACCTTATATTTAATGTGGTACGGACGACGTATTAAAAAGAATCCAACTTTAAGTCCAGCTTATGAAATCGATCAAGCTCGTCGCCAGGATATGGATGCAATGGAGTCAGAACAATTAGAATTTACGATGCGTCATAAAGTAATTTTAGCCTCTATCTTAGTTTGTTTAGGCATTATCATTGTAGGGGTCTTGAAATTTGGTTTTGTTATTCCTGAAATTTCTGCGGTGTTCTTAGCGACAGGAATTGTTTGTGGAATCATCGGACGTTTAAGTTTTGATGATATGGCTACAGCATTTATTCACGGTGCAAAAGATATGATTAGTGCTGCTGTTGTTGTAGGTTTTGCCCGCGCGATTGTGATTATTGCCCAAGACGGTCAAATTATTGATACCATTTTATATAATTTATCGAACGTTATTGGTCAATTACCATCATTAGTAGCAGGTTATGTGATGTTCTTTGTTCAAATGTTTATTAACTTCTTTATTTCATCAGGTTCTGGACAAGCGGCATTAACGATGCCAATTATGGCTCCACTTGGTGAATTAGTCGGTATTACGCCACAAACATCAATTTTAATTTTCCAATTTGGAGACGGATTCTCAAATGCGATTTTCCCAACAAGTGCTGTCTTAATGGCTTGTCTTGGTGTATCGGGAATTCCATGGTCTAAATGGATGAAATGGATTTGGCCATTACAATTAATTTTTGGTGCTTTAGCTATTATTTTTATTACTATTGCTATTCTTATGGGATGGTCGTAAGGGGGATTTATCATGAAAGAACAATTAAAAGTAATTAGTGAGTCGTTAAAAGATCGTTTAGTTGAAATGAATCGATATATTCATGACCATCCTGAACTTGGAAATCAGGAACACGAAGCGGTAAATGTATTAACAACTTTTTTACGAGAAAATGGATTTGAAATTAAATGTCCAGTTGCCGGATTAGACACAGCCTTTGAGGCGGTTTATGATAGTAAAAAACCTGGATTATCAGTGGCTTATTTGTGTGAATATGATGCCCTACCTGAACTTGGACACGGTTGTGGACATAATATGATCGGTGTAATGAGTGCAGGGGCAGGTGTTGCATTAAGTAAGGTAATTGATGAGATTGGTGGAAAAGTCTATGTCTTCGGAACACCAGCAGAGGAAACAAATGGTGCTAAAGTTACAATGACAGAGGCCGGATTGTTCAATGGAATGGATGCTGTAATGATGGTGCACCCCTCGGGATTTACGACAGAGAGCGGGACATCGTTAGCAATGGAGGCGTTGCAATTTGATTACACAGGCCGTCCAGCGCATGCGGCCGCCGCACCAGAAAAGGGAATTAATGCATTAAATGCGGTGATTCAATTATTTAATGGGATTGATGCCTTACGCCAACATGTGACGCCAGATGTAAGAATGCATGGAATTATTACGAACGGTGGAGTGGCAGCAAATATTGTACCGGAACATGCAACCGCCCAATTTTATATTCGTGCAGCAACGAAAGAGTACCTAGCCGTTGTGAAGGAAAAGGTATTAGGGATTGCTAACGGCGCTGCTTTAATGACGGGAGCCACTTTAGAGGTGAGTAACTACGAGATTTCATATGACGATTTAAAAACAAATGAACTTCTTTCAGAGACATTTAATGAGAATATTCGTTCATTAGGAATCGAAGAAATTAAAAAGCCGTCTAAGAGCACAGGGTCAGTAGATATCGGAAATATTAGTAATATTTGTCCAACTATTCATCCGTATATCGGAATTGCTGATTGTGAAATTACGGGACATTCTCAACAGATGGTAGATGCAACTGTTACAGATTTTGCCCATGATCGCTTAGTGATAGCAACAACGGCTCTTGCTTATACGGGATATGATGTATTAGCAGGAAATGTTAAATTAAAATAAAAATCATCTTTGGTGTGCACCCCAAATGTTAGACTAAAAATCTAATGTTAGGGGTGCTTTTTTTATTGTTTTATTCTCCTTATAGCGATATTCAAGATACGGCTATTGAAAGGGGAGATACAATGCTATTTATCTCCGTGATGATGTGCATTTAACTTTTTATAATGGGAATCACCGGGATGTTTATCATTTACACAGTTTTTCTATTTTAGATCCATCATCCAAAATGTATGAGCGCTACGTATAGATGTAGAAAAAAATTATAAAAATATCCATAAATATATAAGTTTATTTTGTTTTATGATATATATAAGTATATAAGTCTAGATAAGTTTTTTACATCATAAAAAAACCTTGTGTTGTAGATGAGGTTCTCTTAACTAATCTCTTCAGTTTAGATATTGGTTGTTGTATTAAATGTAGAAAACGGCTCTGTTTTTATATCGTTAGGTAGTGGCATAAAAATACTAGGGAAAGTTTGTTTTAAGGAGGAGCTATGAAAATCAATTGGGATAAGAAGTATACAACAATTGCTGTTTATGCATTAATTGTGATTAGTTTAAGTATCGTATTTAATAATGTGATTTCTAAACTAGATGTTTTTACTGGAAAGTTAAATCAAATCCTGGTCGTTTTCCAACCGTTTATTATTGGATTTGTTATTGCTTATTTATTAAATTTTATTCTTAAGTTTTATGAAGAAAAAGTCTTTAAAATAAAGATGATAAAAAAAATAAGAAATTTTCCTTCCCGAGGATTAGGGATTTTGTTTTCTTATGTGACAGCACTCATCATTGTTTACCTCTTTATGCAATTTGTTCTTCCTCAATTGATTGAAAGTATTAGTGGATTAATTAATGATATTCCACGATATGTAAGAGAGTTAACAAGTCTTATTGAAACAGAACTATATGAAAGAAATATAGATCAAGAATATATGGCCATTATTAATGAAAAATTTGTAGAAATTACTAACTGGGTCATCCAGTTGTTAACGAATATTCTTCCTTTAATAGGAAATATGGTCATGTCGGTAGCCTCAAGTATTTGGAATATTATTTTAGGAGTTATTATCTCTATTTATTTGTTAACGGATAAAGAAAAATTCTTTGCTTTAGGTAAAAAGATAGTAACTTCACTCTTTAATTCAAAACATACAACCATTATTCTTGATTTAGCGAATCGAACTAACTTAACATTTGGAAAGTTTATTGGAGGAAAAATTGTCGATTCGGTGATTATTGGGATCCTCACCCTGATTATCTTGGCAATTTTTAAAATGCCATATATGGTTTTAATTTCGGTGATTATTGGTATTACGAATGTTATTCCATTCTTTGGTCCGTTTATTGGAGCTATTCCATCGGCCATCATTATCTTATTTGTTTCACCTATTCAAGCTTTATGGTTCTTAATTATTGTTCTTGTCATTCAGCAGGTGGATGGAAATATTATCGGACCTAAGATTTTAGGTGATTCCATTGGAATCTCAGCATTTTGGATTTTATTTGCGATATTAGTTGCTGGAAAATTATTTGGATTGATAGGAATGATTATTGGGGTGCCGATGTTTGCGGTTATTTATTCAATTATTAAAGATATTATTGAGGCGAGATTGCGTTATAAAGGATTACCGGTAGAAACGTCTCATTATACGAATTAAAAGGATGCCTTTTAGGCATCCTTTTTTAGTTCCATAAAAATGTAAAAAAGAGAAGTTTTAAAAATAATTCATAAATCGTCCTTTAACGACACATATTAAAAATAACAAATTTTTGAAAGGAAGTAATCGAAATGAGAAAGAGACTTCTTCTAATGACAAGCCTGATTAGCTTTTTATTTATTTCCTCGTTGAATGTTTATGCGAGTGAGTTTATTGAATTTCCAGATGAGCGTTTAGAAGTTGCGATTCTTGAGGAAATGGGGAAAAAGGAAAACGATAAGATTTCAGTAGCAGAGGCACAAAAGGTACAATTTTTACCCCTTTCAAATAAGGGAATTCAAAATCTAGAGGGGATTCAGTATTTTGAAAATGTTAATCATCTACAATTAGGGTTTAATCAACTAACAGACATCACCCCATTACATAAGTTGGATAACCTTAATATTTTAGATTTACAAGGTAATCAACTTGAAGATATTTCCCCCCTAGAAGGCCTAGAACATTTAGTCTCTTTAAATCTTAATGGTAATAACTTAGGAACGTTAGAATCTCTTACTAAGATTCATGGCCTAGGTTATTTGTATGTGAATAATAACCAAATTAAAGATATTTCCCCGACAGCTCATTTGGAAAAACTAGATGTATTTGATTATTCAGGTAATCAAGTCAGTGATATTAGTTGTCTAACCCGATATCATGAATTACGATATGGGGATTTAACTAAACAACAGATAGTCCTTCCTACTCAAAAGGTGAAAAAAGGGAGCGATGTGATTATCGACAATCCAATAAAGACTGTTGAAGGGGGAGTCGAGGATATTACGGTTAAAAACGGAATATATGATGAGTCTACCAATCAGATTATGATAGAAAATGTGACGGAGGATCAAACGGTGGAATACGCCTTTGAAGCGACGATTGACTATCCTAAGTATGGGGGGAAAATTGATTTCACTGGTACGGTGACAATGGATATTCAAACAACATTAGGCGGGTTGCCTATTTTATACGGGGTAGATGATATTGAGATTCCATATGGTAAAGAATTTGATTTATTAGAGGGAGTTACGGCGCAAGATGCTGAGGGGGTAGATTTAACGGAACAAATTGTAGTTGAAGGAGAAATTGATGTTTTTACAGCAGGGGATTATGAAATTATTTACCGCGTAACGGATAGTGAGGGTCAGATCGAAACCGTGCACCGACTTGTGACTGTTGCGACTCCAGTTATCGGAAACCAATCTCCAGTTATTAATGCACAGAATCGTATTGTTAACAAGGGAGATAGCTTTAATCCATTAGAAGGTGTGACGGCAATGGATGAAGAAGACGGCGAATTGACTGCTAACATCGAAGTAATTAATAATACTGTTAATGTCAATGAAATAGGTATTTATGAAGTGACCTATCGCGTACAAGATTCTAATGGGGCGACCACTATTATAACGGTTGATGTAGAGGTACATGATATTCCAACCACCGGATTTTCACTATTTTAAAAAGGGTCTAATTATGATGTGCACCCCAAATGTTAGACTAAAAAATCTAACGTTAGGGGTGTTTTTTCTATGGCTAAATATAGTCCAGAATTCAAATTAAGGATTGTTAATGAATATTTACAAGGGACTTTAGGTTATCGATCGCTTGCTAAGAAATATCAGATTCCAAGTCAA
Organism: Turicibacter faecis; assembly: GCF_037076425.1. Taxonomy (NCBI): domain Bacteria; kingdom Bacillati; phylum Bacillota; class Erysipelotrichia; order Erysipelotrichales; family Turicibacteraceae; genus Turicibacter; species Turicibacter faecis. Next base: position 209,827 of record NZ_AP028127.1, read on the forward strand.
TCACAAATTGAAACATGGGTTAGACAGTATAAACAAGAAGGAAAAAACGGATTACAACCAAAAGAAAAACAAGTATATACTGGAGAATTTAAATTAAATGTATTAAACTATATCAAGACAACAGGTGCTTCATATAGCCAAACTGCTATTCATTTTGGAATATCAGATATAGGAACGATTGCGAATTGGAATGCAACGTTTCTAAAAGGCGGTGTAGAGGCATTACTTAAACCGAAAGGAAGGTCTCAAAGCCCTATGCCAAAATTAAAAGCATCTAAACAACCGAAAACTTTAACACGTGAACAACAATTAGAAGAAGAAATTAAATTACTCAGAATTGAGAATGAATACTTAAAAAAGTGTCACGCCCATGGGATTACGCCATGGAACCAAAGAATCAAATCGAGACAAGAATCATCCAAGAATTAACGGCTAATTTTAAATTAAGTGATATTTTAAAGGTCACAAAATTTCCTAAATCAACCTATCATTATTGGGTTAAAAAGATGGCGCAAGAGAATCCAGATCAAGAACTTGAAAATCTTATTTTAAGCATTTTTAAAGAAAATGATGAGAATTATGGTTATCGTCGAATCACAGATGAGCTTCATCATCGAGGTCATCGGGTTAACCATAAGAAAGTCTATCGTCTGATGAAAAAGCGTGGAATTATTTGCGTTAAGTTTAGTCATAAATCACGTAAATATCGTTCGTATAAAGGAACTGTTGGAACAGTGGCTAAGAATCGAATTAACCGCCGATTTAATACCCCTTATCCGTATCAGAAATTGACAACAGATGTGACTGAGTTTAAAACGCAGGAAGGAAAGAAATTATATTTAAGCCCAATCATGGACATGGCAACCGGTGAAATTTTGTCCTATTCAATGAGCCATAAACCTGACTTGAATTTTGTCATGGAATCTCTGAATCAGGTCCTACCTATTCTCAAACAAGCAAAATATAGAATAACCCTTCATTCCGATCAAGGTTGGCAGTATCAACATCAAAAATGGGTTAAAGCATTAAAAACACATAAAATTTTTCAAAGTATGTCACGAAAAGGAAATTGTCTAGATAATTCACCGATGGAAAACTTCTTTGGAATCCTTAAACAAGAAATGTACTATGGAAAGACATTTAAAACCTATGAGGAGTTAAAAGAAGCCATTGAAAACTATATCTACTACTATAATCATAAACGAATTAAAAGAAAATTGGCTGGTATGAGTCCAGTCAAATACCGAATTCGTACCAGCCAATTAGCTGCATAATATTAAGTTCAACTTTTGGGGTTCACTACATTAAGACCCTTTTTTTCATGATGTATTCAGCTTTACCTGAATCTACATTCAGTTGACGATCGATGATTTGAAATCCCATTTTTTTATAAAACAGGACGGCATTTTTGTTCTCTTCATAGACAGCTAGGGTAAGTTCTGATTGGTGCCGAAAAACAGCTTCTAATAGTTTTTTGCCAATTCCTTGATGTTGATAGCGAGGCAAGATAAAGAGTGCACCAATAAAAGCTTCCTCTATAAGGCTAATAAATCCTTTGATGACTCCGCCTTCTTCAAACACTAAAGTTTTTGATTGTGGAAGATATTCCCGCTTCACAACTTCATAACTTTTTTCCCAATAGTGAAGATCAATAAAGGGATGGGCATCTACCGTACTTTGAAACCAAATATCCATTATCGAATCAATATCCGAATCTCCCATTTTTCTTATTATTGTCATTTATTACCTCCTAGAAAATAGTCGTTTAACTGCTTCATCATGTAAGGTTTATTATCTTCTAATTGTTTAAAGCGGTGGGCATTGGCCCCAGATGGATGGGGAAACCCCCGGAGGATTTGCTTTTCATTTATCATCTGGTGATTTGCTAGGTATAACAAAGCTTCCTCCACGCCTTTTCCTAACGGAATAATGAGTACATTATGGAGATTTGATAGTTCATCCACAAAGTAGTGTTCGATATATTTGAGTAAAATGGGGGTTTTTAATAATTTAGGTTGATGCCCGGTATAATTTTTTCCTTTTACAAATACAGGGTAGGGAATGAGGGACAGGGTGTGGAGTAATTCATCGTGAGTTGTGAAGAGTTCCTCCACATCGTCGATGTGGAGAAATTCATTTAGTTTTAATTGGCGAAGTAAGTCTAATAGGTTTTTACGTAGTGCCCCACTAAACCTTGCCTGAACTTTACATTGATATTTTATTTCCTCAAGTGAACATCCTGTTTCGAGACAGGAGCGGGCTGTGCTAATAGCCGTGTTCATTTGCTCGAACCCCGGTGTAATACCTACAATAAAAATTTTAGCGTGGGGATTGATATATTCATTGTGAGGAGCGTAATAAATTTGAACACCATTTCCTTCTTCAATTAGAAAATCACGTGTGAGTAATTCCTCTTTTGTGTATTTTTTTTTCAAGGGCAATTGTTTAATAGCGGGCACGTAGTTTTGAAGAAATTGTTTCATGTGAATAGACCTCCATTTCTTTCGTTCATCAATGAAGTGATTTAGTAATGAATATCTTCATTAGGATTCCACCCTTGTGATAGGTAATACTTCCTTTTAGGCTTTTTTAAATCGTTAATGATGTGAAATCTTCCGTAGTAACCGTCGTCTACTTATATATTACAGCTTTTTAATAATAGAAGCTAGCCATACTGAGTGGAGATTCGATTGTGGTGATAAACAGTTTTTAAATCATAGTGCCGAAAGAGGGGGGATAAGTTGGAACGAGCGGCTACATTTCTGTGAAGACGTTATTTATACGGTATTCGTGTAAATTTTAATTTCTTCTACTTAGAAAGCGGTTTCGGTGAGTTTTTTTCTCCTTTGATTAGGGAGGTATTTGCTAAAAATAAGGCCTAATGTTCAAAAAAAAAGACGCTAAACATATAGTTAATGGGTGAGATAGAGAAATAAATGTTTCCTATTTTCACGAGATAATGTAAAAAAACTTTGAAATTCAAAAAAATAATCTCCTTTTAGAAAAGAGATGTGCTATAATTCCACCATAGTTAATAAATAGAGTATTTAAACCTATTATATAGTTTTAAATACTACATAATTATAGGTGGTGGATAAAATGGAATTTAAATCATTAAAAATTGGAAAATTCGAATTGGATCTTCCAATCGTTCAAGGTGGAATGGGAATCGGAATTTCGCGCTCAAATTTAGCGGCGGCTGTCTCAAATAGCGGTGGGCTAGGTGTCCTATCAGGTGCACAAATTGGCCATGATGAACCTGATTTTGAGACGAACACGTTACAAGCAAATCTAAGAGCTGTTAAAAAACATATTAAAAAGGCAAAGGAAGCAACCAATGGGAAGATGATTGGAATTAATCTGATGGTTGCGATGGAAAACTACGAGGAACATGTACAAGCTGCTGTTGATGCGGGAGTTGATATTATTATTTCGGGGGCTGGATTACCGCTTACTTTACCAGGGTTGCTAAAAGGGTCTGATACAATGTTTGCACCTATCGTTTCAGGTGCCCGTGCTGCCAAAGCGTTACTTAAAAATTATGACCGTAAATACCAAGTTGCACCGGATATGATAGTGATAGAGGGCCCTAAGGCTGGGGGACACTTAGGGTTCAAATTAGAGGATATTGAGAAGGATACTATCGATCTAGACCAAATTGTTAAAGATGTTATCGAAATTTCAAATGATTATGCGCAAAAGTATCAGAAGGAGATTCCAGTTATTGTTGCAGGGGGAGTTTTTGACGGAAATGATATTGCTCATTATTTAAAATTAGGAGCCTCTGGTGTTCAAATGGCAACTCGATTTATTGCAACAGAAGAATGTGATGCGCATATAAATTTCAAAAACGCCATTATCAATTCAAAAAAGGAAGATATTATTTTAGTAAAAAGTCCGGTTGGAATGCCAGGACGAGCAATTTTAAATCCATTTAGTCAAAAGTACGGAATTAAACGTGAAAAAATTAGAAAATGTTATAACTGCGTAAAACCGTGTAATCCGGCGACGACCATTTATTGTATTAGTAAAGCCTTATTACATGCGGTGCGTGGTGAGGTAGATGAAGCATTACTTTTTTGTGGGTCAAATGCCTATCGAGTCAATGAGTTAACGACTGTCGATGATCTGATGCAAACTTTAAAGCAGGAACTCTTATCTGCCTAATAAAAAAGTAAAAGAATAGCCCTCTAGGGTTGACAGATATCTAACTGTCCTTTATATTAAATAATATATTTGAACTTCAAAATATTTGAAAAGGTTAATATTTGATTTTGGAACAAAGGAGGAATAGAGATGAGTCAATCAGTGAAAGAATTAGATCGTAATGACGTAACGACTGATTATATGGATAATGTCTTACAGTTAATGGATCGATTTTCAAATAGTGATATGACACAGTTAAAGGTAGAAGTTGAGGGGTTTAAAGTTTCACTTCAAAGAGAGGTTAAGGAGATTATTCAGACAATTTCATCGGTTCAACCTTCGGTGACGGAAGTTGTTCCAGTGACACAAACACAGATTGTTTCGGTTAATAATGAGGGGGTTGAAGTTTCTTCGACGAATAACCTTAAAGAAGTGAAGGCGCCATTAGTAGGAACGTTCTATAGTTCTAATGAACCTGGTGGGAAACCATTTGTTTCTGTCGGTGATACCGTTAAAAAGGGACAGGTTTTATGCATTGTTGAGGCAATGAAAGTCATGAATGAGATTGAATCGCCTTATGATGGGGTTGTGAAGGACATTATGGTTGAGAATGAAGAGGCTATTGGATTCAATCAAGTATTAATGCGTATTGAATAGAATGATTAAGTTTTTGGTGAAAAAGGTGAGGTGTAAAAATGTTACACAAGATATTAATTGCGAATCGTGGAGAAATTGCGGTTCGAATTATTCGAGCATGTAAGGAAATGGGGATTGAAACCGTAGCAATTTACTCAACGGCAGATGATCGGGGATTACATGTTGATTTAGCTGACGAGGCGATTTGTGTAGGACCTACTAAAATTCAGGATAGTTATTTAAATATGAATAATATTTTGAGTGCTGCTGTTGCTACAGGGTGCGATGCTATTCATCCGGGATTTGGATTCCTATCCGAAAATAGTACCTTTGCAACATTAACAGAGGAGTTAGGTCTTAAATTTATCGGTCCTAAAGGGACTGTCATTGATCAGATGGGGAATAAGGCTAAAGCACGTGAGATGATGATTCAATCAGGCGTACCGGTTGTACCGGGCTCAGATGGATTAATTGAAACTGTTGAAGAGGGGAAAGCAATTGCAAATCGAATCGGTTATCCTGTGTTAGTCAAAGCCTCTGCCGGCGGCGGAGGACGTGGGATGCGTATTATTCGTGATGATTCTGAATTTGAAGAGCTATTTCAAACGGCTAAGTTAGAAGCCAAGATGGCATTTGGGGATGATTCGATGTATATGGAGAAGTTTATTGAGAATCCAAGACATATCGAATTTCAAATTTTAGCTGACCAATATGGAAATGTCGTTCATTTATATGATCGCGATTGTTCAGTACAACGACGTAATCAAAAAGTTATTGAAGAAGCACCGTCTCCTGTTTTAGACCAAAAGACTCGTCAGCGGATGGGAGAGATGGCGGTCCTTGCTGCAAAAACGGTTGGCTATGAAAATGCGGGAACCATTGAATTTTTATTAGATAAGCATCATCAGTTTTACTTTATTGAGATGAATACACGAATTCAAGTTGAGCATCCGATTACAGAGATGATCACGGGAATTGACTTAATTAAAGAACAGATTAAAATTGCTTCTAATTTACCGTTATCTTTTACACAGGATGAGATTAAGATTCAAGGGCATGCCATGGAATGTAGAATTAACGCTGAAAATCCGCATCAAAATTTCAAACCTTCTCCGGGGACAATAGAGGTTTTAAATCTACCGAGTGGATTTGGTGTACGTGTTGACACGGCTGTTTATCAAGGATATGAAATTCCTCCATTTTATGATTCAATGGTTGGAAAGTTAATTGTTCACGGGGAGAACCGTGATGAGGCTGTGGCAAAAATGAAGCGTTCATTAGAGGAATTGGTAGTAACGGGGATTGATACAAATATTGATTTCCAATATGCAATTATGGATCATCCAGATTTTATTAGTAATGATTATGATACGAGTTTTATTCAACAACATATGCGTGAATTGGAGGTGGGATAATAAATGGGATTTTTTCTACAACGGCAGAAGAAGTTAAAATCATCAACTCCTAAACGAGATATCAACGAGGGAGTTTATACAAAATGTGAATCATGTAAAGAGGTTGTATCGGTTAGACAATTAAACACTAATTTAGGAGTTTGTCCAAGTTGTGGATTTCATCATCGGATGACGGCACAACAACGGTTGGATAGTCTGATTGATCCGGGAAGTTTCAAAGAAATAAATCGTCGCTTACATACGCTTAATCCGTTATCCTTTCCAGGATATGAGAAAAAAATCGAAGGATTAATGGAGAAAACTCAATTAAATGAAGCAGTAGTGACCGGAATTGGTAAAATTGCCGGATACAGCGTTGCTATCGGTATTATGGACAGCCATTTTTTAATGGCAAGTATGGGCTCAGTCGTTGGTGAAAAGATTACGCGTTTAATCGAGGTCTCTACTTCACGTAAAATTCCACTTATTATGGTGTGTACATCGGGTGGTGCGCGGATGCAGGAGGGAATTTATTCCCTTATGCAGATGGCTAAAACATCGGCGGCACTTGCTAAACATAACCAAGCAGGCTTGTTATATATTAGTGTTTTGACCCATCCAACGATGGGTGGAGTTACTGCCTCATTTGCTACTTTAGGAGATATTATCATTGCAGAAAAGGGTGCCTCTGTTGGATTTGCGGGGCGTCGTGTTGTTGAACAGACGATTAAACAAAAACTTCCTGATCATTTTCAAACAGCTGAATTTTTACAGGAAAAAGGACTAGTGGATTTAGTTGTTAGTCGATATGAGTTAAGAGATAAACTTGCAATGTTAATTGAATTGCACGAAGGGAGTGAATGTTAGATGTCTATTCTTGATTTAGAAGTAAAGATTTCTGAGATTGAAATGAAATTAAATGAAATTTCATTAGACGATCAGGAGGAGATAGAGGAACTACAGCAACAATTAAATCGTTATAAAAAACGCGCCTATCAACATCTAACAGCATGGGATCATGTTACATTAGCCCGTCACTCCAAACGTCCTAAGGCACGTGATTACATAGAATATATTTTTGATTCTTTTATTGAGTTACATGGTGATCGGTTATATCGTGATGATGAAGCGATTATTGGGGGAATTGCAAAGTTAGGGAATCAAGCAGTCACTGTTATTGCCCACCAAAAAGGATGTACAACAGCTGAAAATATTAAGTGTAATTTTGGAATGCCTCATCCTGAGGGATATAGAAAGGCATTACGTTTGATGAAACAGGCTGAAAAATTTAATCGTCCGATTATCACTTTTATTGATACACCAGGGGCCTATCCGGGACCCGAGGCCGAGGAACGTGGGCAAGGTCATGCTATTGCAGAGTGCTTACGTGAGATGTCAAATTTAACGGTTCCAACTTTATCAATTGTTATTGGTGAAGGTGGAAGTGGTGGGGCTTTAGCCTTGGGAGTTAGCGATGAAATTTGGATGTTAGAGTATGCGATTTACTCTATTTTATCCCCAGAGGGATTCGCCTCTATTTTATATAAGGATGGATCACGCGCGCAGGAAGCGGCCGAGGTGATGAAACTAACAGCTAAGGAATACTTAGATCGAGGAATTATTGAGAAAATTATAAAAGAACCTATTGGTGGGGCCCATCAATTTCCACAATACGTATTTGACCAATTAAAAGAACAGCTAAATGGGTACCTTTCACAGGTGAAAAAAATGACAACAAGACAATTGTTAAATAAACGTTATAAAAAATATAGATTGATTGGGGAATACGATTCCCTTAATCGTTAGCATTTAAGAAAGCAGAGGTGAACTGAGTGGGGATTAAGATTTTAGGGAGTGGATATTGCGTTCCCGCTGCTAAATTAAATAATAAGCAGATAGAGTCCATTGTGGATACAACGGACGAATGGATTTTTACACGAACCGGGATATCGAATCGTTATATTGCTACAACCGAAGATACAACGGATCTAGCTTATGGTGCAGCCAAAGGTGCGATTGAATCTGCGGCTATTGATTTTGATGAGATTGGTTTAATTATTGTTGCCACATTTACTCCTGAGCAATTAACACCGTCAACAGCATGTCTAATTCAGGCAAGGTTAGGTATTAGTCAACCTGTTATTGCATTTGATATGAATGCTGCCTGTACCGGTTTTGTATACGCACTTGTAACTGCGGAACAATTTTTAAAAGCTAATCCAATCAAGAAAGCTTTAGTGATTGGTGCAGAAGTTTTATCGAAAATTATGGATTGGAATGATCGTTCAACCTGCGTATTATTTGGTGATGGTGCAGGTGCGGCTGTTATTGAGTATGATGGTACGCCGTCGCCAAGCTTTTATTTAAATTGTAAGGGTGACGAAGAAGGTGTACTAGGTACAAGTAAATTTCCTGTTAACAATCCGCTTTATCAAACGGAGATAACACCTATTTCTTTTCATATGCATGGTGCGGCAGTCTTTAAATTTGCCGTAACAGCGATTAAAGAAACTATTGAAAAATTATTAAAGGAAAATCAACTAACATTAGAAGATATTGATTTAATTATCCCACATCAGGCTAATAAAAGGATTATTGATAAAGTTGTTAAAGATTTAAGCGCGTCATCTGAGCAATTCTTTTTAAATGTCTCCGAATATGGAAACACATCGGCAGCGAGTATCCCAATTGCATTAAATGAAGCAATGAATAAACAGATAGTTAAATCTGGGGATCGTGTCATGCTAATAGGATTCGGTGGGGGATTAACATGGGGCGGATGCATCGTCTCTATTTAAAATATGAACATAAGGGAGGATAAAAAGATGTCTTTGACAACTTTATTAAATATTAAATATCCAATTATTCAAGGAGGAATGGCGAATATTTCTTTAGCGGAGCTAGCAGCAGCAGTTTCTAATGCAGGCGGATTAGGTATTATTGGTTCTGGTGGCTGGGATGCCAATCGATTAAGAGATGAGATTGTAAAATGCAAGAAGTTAACAGATAAGCCATTTGGGGTTAATTTAATGTTAATGAACCCACATTGTGATGAGCTGGCTAAAGTTATTGTAGAAGAGGGAGTTAAAGTTGTTACTACGGGTGCTGGAAGCCCCGGTCCATATATCGAGATGTTTAAAGCAGCTGGAATCAAAATTATTCCTGTCGTGCCTTCGGTGGCTCTTGCAAAGCGTGTTGCGCGATTAGGTGTAGATGCTATTATTGCTGAAGGAACAGAATCGGGCGGACATGTAGGTGAGCTAACAACGATGGCCCTTTTACCTCAAGTAGTTGATGCCGTTGATTTACCGGTTATTGCGGCAGGTGGAATTGCCGATGGTCGCGGAATGGTGGCGGCGATGGCTCTAGGAGCTTGTGGTGTTCAAATTGGAACAAGGTTCTTAACAGCAAAGGAATGTCCGGTTCATGAGAACTATAAACAGGCTATTTTAAAGGCGAAGGATACGGATACAGTTGTTACGGGACGAAGTGTTGGAGTCCCTGTTCGTTGTTTGAAAAATCCAATGACTAGAGAATACGTGGCTCTTGAGAAAAAAGGAGTTTCTGCTGAGGAACTTGAGTATTTAACATTAGGATCATTACGTAAGGCTGTTCTTGATGGGGATGTTAAAGGTGGTTCGGTTATGGTTGGACAAGTGGCCGGAATGCTTTCAAAAGTACAAACAGTCTCTGAAATTATTGAGGATATTTATAACCATGCATCAAAGGTTATGGAAGATTTAAAAGTCAGCTAAGAGAGAAAGGGGCAATCATATTATGGCGAAAATCGCATTTTTATTTTCTGGTCAGGGATCACAATATGCTGGAATGGGTAAATCTTTTTATGAATCTAATGAGAGAGCGCGTCAATTAATGGATAAAGCGAACGAAATCTTACCCTTTAACATAAAGGAATTATGTTTTGAAGATGCGGAAAAAAGATTAAATGAAACGACTTATACACAACCCGCTATTTTCGTTGTTTCTCAAATGGCATTATCATTATTAGAAGAGGCGGGGGTTAAACCAGACGTTTTAGCGGGATTTAGTTTAGGGGAATACTCAGCCCTTTGTGCAGCAGGAGTGTTTGATTTTAATGCAGGTGTTTCATTAGTTGCAGATCGTGGAGCTTTAATGGGAGCAGTTACGAATGGAAAAATGGCAGCTATACTTGGACTAGATAAAGAAAAGGCAGAGGCTCTTTGTCAGGAGGCATCAGATAAAGGAATTGTTGAAGTCGCTAATTTAAATTGTCCAGGACAAATTGTGATTGGTGGAACGGTAGAAGCAATTGACTATGCCTGTGAAATTGCCAAAAATTATGGAGCAAAACGAGCCATTGTTTTACCGGTCAGTGGTCCTTTCCATACCTCTTTATTACAAGAGACGGCAAAAGATTTTGGTGAACTTTTAGAGTCTAAAGAGATAAATGAGCCTCAGATTCCACTTGTTCTAAATGTACTCGGGGATTACTATCGTTCAGATAGAGACTTAAGGGAGTTAATGGTTTCTCAAATGGCGACGAGTGTTGAGTGGGAAAAAAGTATTCGTCAAATGATGGATGCGGGAGTGGATACTTTTATTGAAATTGGTCCCGGAAAGACATTAAGCGGTTTCGTGAAAAAAATTAATCGTCAGGCTAAAGTCTTAAACGTTGAAGATATGGATTCATTACAAAAAACATTAAATGAATTGAGCGCATAGGAGGAATTTTAAATGAAACTACAAGGGAAAGTAGCTCTAGTAACGGGAGGATCACGTGGAATTGGGGCCGCTATTGCGTTAAAGTTGGCATCACTAGGATGCCATGTGGCTATTAATTACGCGGGGAATGTTAACAAAGCAGAAGAAACATTAGCTCGTATTCAATCGTTAGGTGTAGATGCTAAAATTTATCAGGCTAATGTGGCTAATTATGACGAGGTAGAGGTCATGACTAAGCAAATTATCAAAGATTTTGGACATCTCGATATTATTATTAATAACGCAGGGATTACGGCGGACAATTTAATGATGAGAATGGATCAACAATCTTTTGATTCTGTAATAGATGTTAATTTAAAAGGAACGTGGAATGTTTGTAAAAGTGTGACACGCTCTATCTTAAAACAGCGAGAGGGAGTTATTATTAATCTATCGTCTGTTGTTGGAATGAATGGAAACATTGGACAAGCAAACTATGCAGCCTCAAAAGCTGGAGTTATTGGATTGACTAAATCATTAGCGAAAGAGTTTGCATCACGTAAAATTCGAGTAAATGCGATCGCTCCAGGCTATATTAAATCGGATATGACAGCTAAACTATCAGATGATGTTACTGAAAAAGTTTTGGAAAATATCCCGTTAGGTCAACTTGGAGAAGTAGAGGATATTGCAAATGCCGTGGCCTTTTTAGTAAGTGATGAGGCACGATATATTACAGGGCAAGTCTTAGTTGTAGACGGTGGAATGGCTATTTAATGAAAGAGGGTGTAATGACTGTGAATAAGCGTAGGGTTGTAGTGACAGGATTAGGAACTGTTTGTCCCGTTGGTAATGATGTTGATACGATGTGGGAAAATATTAAAAATGGTGTTTGTGGAATCGATGAAATTACTCATTTTGATACAACTGATTTTAAAGTTAAATTAGCTGGAGAAATTAAAGATTTAAATATTGAAGATTATATTAATAAGAAAGAAGCTAAACGATTGGATCGTTTTAGCCAACTGGCCTTAATAGCTGCTAAGCAAGCCTATGAGGATTCAAAAATTAATATGGATGAGATTGAAGCCAATCGCTTTGGAGTTATTTTAAGTTCGGGAATTGGTGGAATTGGAACAATTGAATCGGAAAAGGAAAAAGGAATCAAAAAGGGATATGAACGTGTATCACCATTTTTTATCCCAATGGCTATTGGAAATTTGGCTGCCGGAAATGTTGCTATTATGCTAGGGGCTAAAGGAGCTTGTTTAGATATTGTAACTGCATGCGCCGCTGGGACTAATTCAATTGGTGAGGCCTTTAAATATGTCCGTGATGGATATGCTGATATTATGTTAGCGGGTGGTGCAGAGGCTTCAATTACACCGCTTGGTATCGGTGGATTTTCTTCAATGAAGGCCTTATCTACAGCAACAGATAAAAATCGTGCATCTATCCCTTTTGACGCTGAGCGTAATGGGTTTGTTATGGGAGAAGGTTCAGGAGCATTAATTTTGGAAGAATACGAGCATGCCAAAAAACGTGGAGCAACTATTTATGCCGAGCTTATTGGATATGGTGTAAGTTGTGATGCATTCCATATGACAGCTCCTGATACAGAGGCAAATGGTGCTGCCGCTTGTTTTACAATGGCATTAAATGATGCAAATATTACAGCAGATCAAATAGATTATATTAACGCACATGGAACATCGACGCCATTAAATGATAAGTTAGAAACTCTAGGAGTAAAAAAGGTATTTGGTGATCAGACAAATGTGATGCTTAGTTCAACTAAAGGGCATACAGGGCATCTTCTAGGGGCAGCGGGAGCAGTGGAGGCCATTATTACAGTTAAATCGTTACAGGATGGTTTTGTTCCAGGAACTATTAATTATTCACAGCCTGATCCTGAATGTGATTTAGACATTGTTCCAAATCAGGGACGTAAAATGGATATTGAATATGCGTTATCAAATTCGTTAGGATTTGGTGGACATAATGCGTGTGTTATTTTCAAAAAATATGCCGGATAAAAGATTAACTTTTCTTTCTATATTATATGTATTAAATGGAGGGTGCTTAAATGGTTTTAAATAGTAATCAGATTCAGGAAATTATTCCTCATCGTTATCCATTTTTATTAGTTGATCGTATAGATGAATTAGAACCTGGTAAGAGAGCATTAGGGACGAAATGTGTTTCTGCAAATGAAATGCAATTCATGGGACATTTTCCGCAACAACATGTGATGCCTGGGGTTCTTATTATTGAGGCCCTTGCTCAAGTAGGGGCAGTTGCCATCTTAAGTTTGGAAGCTAATAAGGGGAAAATTGCCTATTTTGCAGGTATTAAAACGGCGAAGTTCCGTCAAAAGGTTGTTCCTGGAGATGTGTTGACTCTAGAAACTGAACTAGTTAAAGTGAAGGGGAGTATTGGAGTCGGCAAAGCAATTGCAACTTTAAATGGTAAGGTTGCTGTAGAGGCCGAACTAACATTTGCGATTGGATAATAAAATAAAAAACTGTTTTAAAGCGGGTGATTTGTCCATGCTTTGAAACAGTTTTTTTATGAGTTTTTAATAGTTAGTATTCGTAACTGATGATAAGAATGATTTTTGAATCTATTTAAAAGGGAAAGTTACTAACTCTGAAAGTCGTCTTTTATTAATGGATTCTTTATGACGCATAGGTGTAGGCTAATGTTTGGACATAATTTTAAAAAAACAATGATTATAAATTCGTTATTCCTTTTTAATCCTGCTATAATAAAGGAAATGGAAAAAAAGTAGGTGTAACAATGTCATTAGCATATGGTTTATTATTAATAGTATTTATTTTTATTGTACTATTTTACTATCTTATTCAGTCTAAAAAGTTAAATTTTCAAGGAAAAGACCGTTGGGTACAATTAGCAATCGTTTTTAATATCATAATCACTCTTTTGTTAATAATAAGCGGAGGGATAGGAATAATCACGTATTTGTTTATTGTTTTATTATTAGGAAGTGGAGGGTTTTACTATCTGTATAAAATTAAATATGAGAAAATTGGTTTTATAGGGAGTTTGTTTTGCTCTTTCTTTTTGTTTGTTTTTTTAGTTTTACAGCTTTGGATTTACGGTGTGGGGATTTAAGTTAACCGCAATTAAATGTATAAAAAAGGTAAAAGGATGATGCGCGTATCTTGCATACGATATTTTTAAAATTGGCATACTATTATTAGACTATTAATAAAGAGGAAATGATGATCCTGTTAGGAGACTTTAGTACCTTTCTGTTTATTAGTAAAGTAAATTCAATTTTGGAAATGGGTGAAAATATGAAGCATAGACTTTTAATACCACTGTTACTGTTTGTTATAGTGTCCATTCCGAATCTGATTGTTGATGCCGAAGATAGTAATCATGAAGCACGATTAAAAATGTATAAGGATTATGAATTGGCATCAGGGGTTCCATGGTATGAAATCGCGGCTATCGATCAATATGAAAGAAATACATATAAATTTAAAGAGGGATCAGATAAGTTGAAGTATGATACCATTTCTATTTTTATTACAAATGAGCGATGGTCTGGTCCTGAAAATCCTTACTATTATGATAATGATAGTTATACGATTAACTTGTTTGGGGGAATTGGAAAAGACGGAAATGGGGACGGGGTTGCTGATATTAATAATGAGGAAGATGTGATGTATACGATGGTTGAGTACATCAGATCATTTGATACATTTAAAGAAGCCTTGAACTCTTATTATCAACAGGATCAGGCGGTTAAAATTATTGAAGAAATTGCACAGCTTTTCAAACATTTTGATACTATCGTATTAGATAAGCGATGCCTTCCAGTTTCTAAAAGATATAGTTATAGTTTTCAAGATAATTATGGTACTGCTCGAAGTTGGGGAGGTGCTCGGTCTCATGAGGGAATTGACATCTTTGCAAATTATTCAACTCCCGTTTTAGCAACTGCATATGGAGTGGTAGAAATAATGGGATGGAATGATTATGGTGGCTATCGTATAGGTATTCGTGATATTTATAATACTTATCAATACTATGCTCATTTACAAGGTTATGAAGGCGATTTGAAGGAGGGGGATATCGTAGAACCGGGGCAAGTTATTGGATATGTTGGAAGTACAGGATATGGTAAAGAAGGGACGAGTGGGAAGTTTCCACCTCACTTACACTTTGGATTATATAAATATGATGGACGCTGTGAGTGGGCATTTAATCCTTATCCGCATTTAAGACGTTGGGAAAAAGAAGAACAGTAAGTAAATGAGGCCTCTCATAGTGATATGGGAGGCTCTTTTTAGATAATATTTCTAGGGATAAATGTTGTTTATGAGTTAATAAAAGTGGGGATAAAAGCTATTATTCTAATAAAATATAAATTTTTAAAAAAACTTTATAAAAAGTGTTGACCTTTAATGGGGGACATGGTATTATAAATGTGTGCTCAGGGATGAGCTAAAAAAACAAACGGAGTAGTACTCAAGTGGCTGAAGAGGTGCCCCTGCTAAGGGTATAGGTCGGGCAACCGGCGCGAGGGTTCAAATCCCTCCTGCTCCGCCATAATAAAAAAATGTTGTATGGCCCGTTGGTGAAGTGGTTTAACACACATGCCTTTCACGCATGCATACACGGGTTCGAATCCCGTACGGGTCACCATTTAATAAAAGGTCCAGTGGTGTAGCGGTTAACATGCCTGCCTGTCACGCAGGAGATCGCGGGTTCGATTCCCGTCTGGACCGCCATTTATTCGGGAAGTGGCTCAGCTTGGTAGAGCACCTGGTTTGGGACCAGGGGGTCGCAGGTTCGAATCCTGTCTTCCCGACCATATATAAGCGGGTGTAGTTTAATGGTAGAACTTCAGCCTTCCAAGCTGACTGTGAGAGTTCGATTCTCTTCACCCGCTCCAATTTTTTTTGGTGAAATGCCGTTAAAAAGCCATGATAGGCGGTCGTGGCGGAATGGTAGACGCGCCAGCTTGAGGGGCTGGTAGGAGCAATCCTGTGGAGGTTCGAGTCCTCTCGGCCGCACCATAAAAACAACTAGAACAGCGCCCATAGCTCAATTGGATAGAGCGTTTGACTACGGATCAAAAGGTTAGGGGTTCGACTCCTCTTGGGCGCGCCATAATAAAGATAACAGTAAGAGTTTGTAAGAACTCTTTTTTGTTTTTATAAATAAAAATATTTGCTGAGAGAAGAAAAATATTTAGAAATTAATATCATTCGTAAAAAGAGACATTAAACTTATAATTTATTGAATATAAATAAATATTGATTGAAGATGGAGCTTTTGAATTTCCTATTTTAGAGATAGAAAGAGGAGGGGCGGAATCACGATTTATATGGTTGTTATGCGATTATCTATACGAGCGAGAGATCAGTAAAATAATTGACTGTGTTTTGCAAAAAAAAAAAAAAATATTGACATGAAATGTGAACTATGATAGTATAATTCATGTTCTTGGTCCAGTGGTGTAGCGGTTAACATGCCTGCCTGTCACGCAGGAGATCGCGGGTTCGATTCCCGTCTGGACCGCCATATTATATGGCCCGTTGGTGAAGCGGTTTAACACACATGCCTTTCACGCATGCATACACGGGTTCGAATCCCGTACGGGTCACCATTTAATTTTTTAATAGGATAATTATTTTATTAAATTATTTAGTGGTTAGAAAAAAGTTAAAAAGTGTTTGACAGAAGTTGTTGAACATGATAAACTAGAAAAGTCGCCAAGAGAGGTGGACAAGAAATCTTACAAAAAAACATTTGACAGAAAAAGTCGAATGTGGTAAGATAAAGAAGTCGCCAAAAGGCGAGAGAAGTTCTTTGAAAACTAAACAGAACGTCAAGAATCATGAGCGAAAGAAATTTCGCAAGCTAAGGAAACAAACAATTATGGAGAGTTTGATCCTGGCTCAGGATGAACGCTGGCGGCGTGCCTAATACATGCAAGTCGAGCGAACCACTTCGGTGGGAAGCGGCGAACGGGTGAGTAACACGTAGGTGATCTGCCCATCAGACGGGGACAACGATTGGAAACGATCGCTAATACCGGATAGGACGAAAGTTTAAAGATGCTTCTGGCATCACTGATGGATGAGCCTGCGGCGCATTAGCTAGTTGGTGGGGTAAAGGCCTACCAAGGCGACGATGCGTAGCCGACCTGAGAGGGTGAACGGCCACACTGGGACTGAGACACGGCCCAGACTCCTACGGGAGGCAGCAGTAGGGAATCTTCGGCAATGGGCGAAAGCCTGACCGAGCAACGCCGCGTGAATGAAGAAGGCCTTCGGGTTGTAAAATTCTGTTATAAGGGAAGAAAGGTGATAGGAGGAAATGACTATCAATTGACGGTACCTTATGAGAAAGCCACGGCTAACTACGTGCCAGCAGCCGCGGTAATACGTAGGTGGCAAGCGTTATCCGGAATTATTGGGCGTAAAGAGCGCGCAGGTGGTTAATTAAGTCTGATGTGAAAGCCCACGGCTTAACCGTGGAGGGTCATTGGAAACTGGTTGACTTGAGTGCAGAAGAGGGAAGTGGAATTCCATGTGTAGCGGTGAAATGCGTAGAGATATGGAGGAACACCAGTGGCGAAGGCGGCTTCCTGGTCTGCAACTGACACTGAGGCGCGAAAGCGTGGGGAGCAAACAGGATTAGATACCCTGGTAGTCCACGCCGTAAACGATGAGTGCTAAGTGTTGGGGGTCGAACCTCAGTGCTGAAGTTAACGCATTAAGCACTCCGCCTGGGGAGTACGGTCGCAAGACTGAAACTCAAAGGAATTGACGGGGACCCGCACAAGCGGTGGAGCATGTGGTTTAATTCGAAGCAACGCGAAGAACCTTACCAGGTCTTGACATACCATTGACGCCTCTAGAGATAGAGGGTTTCCTTCGGGGACAATGGATACAGGTGGTGCATGGTTGTCGTCAGCTCGTGTCGTGAGATGTTGGGTTAAGTCCCGCAACGAGCGCAACCCCTGTCGTTAGTTGCCAGCAGTGAGATGGGGACTCTAACGAGACTGCCAGTGACAAACTGGAGGAAGGTGGGGATGACGTCAAATCATCATGCCCCTTATGACCTGGGCTACACACGTGCTACAATGGTTGGTACAAAGAGAAGCGAAGCGGTGACGTGGAGCAAACCTCATAAAGCCAATCTCAGTTCGGATTGTAGGCTGCAACTCGCCTACATGAAGTTGGAATCGCTAGTAATCGCGAATCAGAATGTCGCGGTGAATACGTTCCCGGGTCTTGTACACACCGCCCGTCACACCACGAGAGTTTACAACACCCGAAGTCAGTGGCCTAACCGCAAGGAGGGAGCTGCCTAAGGTGGGGTAGATGATTGGGGTGAAGTCGTAACAAGGTATCCCTACCGGAAGGTGGGGATGGATCACCTCCTTTCTATGGAGAAAGAGACGTTCTGTTTAGTTTTGGGAGAATTTCGATTTTCCTGGAATTGATCTTTGAAAACTAGATATCTTCTGAAGAAGAAAAGTTAAGTAATAAAGGGCGCACGGAGGATGCCTAGGCACTAGGAGTCGAAGAAGGACGCGACAAACGGCGAAACGCCTCGGGGAGCTGTAAGTAAGCAAAGAGCCGGGGATATCCGAATGGGGAAACCCGCTAGTGGTCATACGCTAGCACCGTATGGTGAATCAATAGCCATAGAGGAGACAGACCCAGGGAACTGAAACATCTAAGTACCTGGAGGAAAAGAAAGAAACATCGATTCCCCAAGTAGCGGCGAGCGAACAGGGAGGAGCCCAAACCGGAGAAATCCGGGGTAGAAGGACCTTCAGAAATGACTGAACATGATAGCCGAATGGTCTGGGAAGGCCAACCGGAGGGGGTGAGAGTCCCGTAGGTGAAATTGTGTGAAGCAGGGAAGGGATCCTGAGTACGGCGGGACACGAGAAATCCCGTCGGAAGCAACGAGGACCATCTCGTAAGGCTAAATACTACCTAGTGACCGATAGTGAACCAGTACCGTGAGGGAAAGGTGAAAAGAACCCCGGAAGGGGAGTGAAAGAGAACCTGAAACCGTGTGCCTACAACTAGTCAGAGCCCGTTAAAGGGTGATGGCGTGCCTTTTGTAGAATGAACCGGCGAGTTACGATATCGTGCAAGGTTAAGTTGAAGAGACGGAGCCGAAGCGAAAGCGAGTCTGAATAGGGCGAGGAGTACGATGTTGTAGACCCGAAACCGTGTGAGCTAGCCATGAGCAGGCTGAAGGTCAGGTAACACTGACTGGAGGGCCAAACCAGGGCACGTTGAAAAGTGCTTGGATGACTTGTGGCTAGGGGTGAAATTCCAATCGAACACGGATATAGCTGGTTCTCTCCGAAATAGCTTTAGGGCTAGCCTCGATAAGAGTCTACTGGAGGTAGAGCACTGAATGGGTGATGGCCCCACCTCGGGGTACTGATCTCAATCAAACTCCGAATGCCAGATAGATATGATCGGGAGTCAGACTGTGGGTGATAAGGTCCATGGTCAAAAGGGAAAGAGCCCAGACCGCCAGCTGAGGCCCCAAGTGTCCGTTAAGTGGAAAAGGATGTGGAGATGCACAGACAACTAGGAGGTTGGCTTAGAAGCAGCCATCCTTTAAAGAGTGCGTAATAGCTCACTAGTCGAGTGACTCTGCGCCGAAAATGTACCGGGGCTAAACGGACCGCCGAAGCTGCGGATTGACACGAAGTGTCAGTGGTAGGAGAGCGTTCTAACAGCGGAGAAGCAGTACCGGAAGGAGCTGTGGAGCGGTTAGAAGTGAGAATGCCGGTGTGAGTAGCGAAAGATAGGTGAGAATCCTATCCATCGAAAGCCTAAGGTTTCCAGGGGAAGGCTCGTCCGCCCTGGGTAAGTCGGGACCTAAGGTGAGGCCGAAAGGCGTAGCCGATGGACAACAGGTAGAGATTCCTGTACCACTTAATAAACTGAAGGAGTGACGGAGAAGGCTAAGTTGAGCGTGTGAATGGATTCACGTGTAAGCAGTGAGGTGGTCATGTAGGCAAATCCGCATGGCGAAACATTGAGCTGTGATGCCGAAAGCCCGAAAGGGTGAAGTCAGCTGATGTCACGCTTCCAAGAAAAGCTTCTAGGGATAATTTATTAGGTGCCCGTACCGATAACCGACACAGGTAGGCGAGGAGAGAATCCTAAGATGAGCGAGAGAACTCTTGTTAAGGAACTCGGCAAAATGACCCCGTAACTTCGGGAGAAGGGGTGCTTGTGAAAGCAAGCCGCAGTGAAAAGGCCCAGGCGACTGTTTATCAAAAACACAGGTCTCTGCTAAACCGCAAGGTGATGTATAGGGGCTGACGCCTGCCCGGTGCTGGAAGGTTAAGAGGAGAGGTTAGCGCAAGCGAAGCTTTGAATTGAAGCCCCAGTAAACGGCGGCCGTAACTATAACGGTCCTAAGGTAGCGAAATTCCTTGTCGGGTAAGTTCCGACCCGCACGAAAGGCGTAACGATCTGGGCGCTGTCTCAACAAGAGACTCGGTGAAATCATAGTACCTGTGAAGATGCAGGTTACCCGCGACAGGACGGAAAGACCCCGTGGAGCTTTACTGTAGCTTGATATTGAGCACTGGTGACACATGTACAGGATAGGTAGGAGACGAAGAGACCAGGACGCCAGTCTTGGAGGAGTCGCTGTTGGGATACTACCCTTGTGTTACTGGGGTTCTAACCCGTGGCCATGAGCTGGTCAGGGGACAGTGTCAGGTGGGCAGTTTGACTGGGGCGGTCGCCTCCCAAAGAGTAACGGAGGCGCCCAAAGGTTCCCTCAGAATGGTTGGAAATCATTCGAAGAGTGTAAAGGCAGAAGGGAGCTTGACTGCGAGACCAACAAGTCGAGCAGGGACGAAAGTCGGGCTTAGTGATCCGGCGGTACCGAATGGAAGGGCCGTCGCTCAACGGATAAAAGCTACCCCGGGGATAACAGGCTGATCTCCCCCAAGAGTTCACATCGACGGGGAGGTTTGGCACCTCGATGTCGGCTCATCGCATCCTGGGGCTGTAGTCGGTCCCAAGGGTTGGGCTGTTCGCCCATTAAAGCGGTACGCGAGCTGGGTTCAGAACGTCGTGAGACAGTTCGGTCCCTATCCGTCGTGGGCGTAGGAAATTTGAGAGGAGCTGTCCTTAGTACGAGAGGACCGGGATGGACACACCGCTGGTGTACCAGTTGTTCTGCCAGGAGCATAGCTGGGTAGCTACGTGTGGAAGGGATAAACGCTGAAAGCATCTAAGCGTGAAGCCCCCCTCAAGATGAGATTTCCCATTCGAAAGAAGTAAGATCCCTTGAAGACGACGAGGTAGATAGGTCAGGAGTGGAAGTTTGGTGACAGATGAAGCGGACTGATACTAATCGATCGAGGACTTAACTAAATAGGAAAGGCAAAAACGAGCGATTATCACAGGCAGAAAGTGAAAAGAACTGAGGAATCACGAAGGTGATGAACAGTTATTGAACTTTACCACTGTGATGCGAGAGTTGCCGGACAAGAAGAAGTAAGCAGAAGATATCTAGTTTTGTGAGATTGATGAAATCTGACAGAAGGTCTAGTGATAAGGGCAAGGAGGGCACACCTGTTCCCATACCGAACACAGAAGTTAAGCTCCTTAGCGCCGAGGGTAGTACGCAAGTGCGAGAGTAGGACGTCGCTAGGCCATAAAAAAATGCGGGTGTAGTTTAATGGTAGAACTTCAGCCTTCCAAGCTGACTGTGAGAGTTCGATTCTCTTCACCCGCTCCAAATAGCCAATTAACATCCTTTGGGATGTTTTTTTTGTTTTGTAGTCCCTATTACTACTTTATTTCATATAGTATCTTGTAATAAAGTAAAGGTAGGGATAGAAAATGAACTTTTTAGCTATTCTATTATTTTCCGCATCGGTTACCTGTGATAATCTCATAATAGGTTTAAGCTATGGTGCAAGAAAAATAAAAATTTGCTTTTTAAGCAATTTAATTGTTGGTATGATTTCATGCCTAGGTACCCTAGGTGGAATGTATATAGGTAATTTATTTGATGGATTTTGTGTTGGTTCGATTGCCCAGTATATAGGTAGTGCCTTACTATTTTTATTTGGTATTTATATGTTTTATCAGTCATTCAGGAAGCATTTAAAAACTAAAAATGATCGCGAAATCTTAGATGATGCTGCCAATGTTGCTGAACAATTTGATATGGATCATTCTAAATCTATCGATTTACGGGAAGCGTGCATGCTAGGTTTTTTTCTATGTATAAATAATTTTGGACTTGGGATCGGCGCTGCCCTTACAGGCCTTAATATTTATTTGACATCAATAACCTGTCTGATTTTAAGTATATTTTTTATCGAACTAGGATGCCGATTAACATACAATTTGTTGAGCCAAAATACTGTTAAGTATGCCGAATACGTTGCGAGTATTATGATTATTTTATTAGCTTTATATCAGTTAATTTCTTGAACGATTAAACAGGCGAGAATTAAATTAAATCCTGTGGATATAAGTAGCTGTATTTCCCCCTTATCCACAGGAATTTTTTATTTGTTGTCGATTAAATATAGGATGGTACATAATTATCTTAGAGATTTTCTTTATACGTCCATAGTTAGCTGTTCTTCTATAGAGGGACAGAGTACAATGAAAAGGGTTTCTAATTTAAGGTGTCTATTATTTAATTAAAGTTTTTTATTATACCCATCGGTTTAATTGTTAACCTTTATAAATAGAAAAATAAATAATTTTTAGATAGCTACATCGTGTTACCAACAGGATAGAACATTTAGAAGGCTGTCGTTTTCTATCATTTTTCAGTGCTTTTATAGATAAATGTCGTATTAACAATAATTATGTGATATAGATATGTTATAATATAATTAGAAAATATTATAGATTAGAAAGTTATTTTTGATGAAAATTAATCCATAATAATGTAAGTTTTATTCTATGAGGTATAAGGTGATAGTATGACATATAAAATCAGAACGACGTCGTTGGAACAGACGCAAGATATCGCATATAAAATTGGTAAATGGGTAAGTAATGGAATGATTTTAACATTAGAGGGTGATTTAGGTGCCGGAAAAACCACTTTTACTAAAGGGCTCGCGAAGGGATTAGGAATTAATCGCAATGTAAACAGTCCAACATTTAATATTATAAAGGAGTATCAAGGTCGAATTCCTTTATATCATATGGATGTCTATCGCTTAGAAAGTGGTGGAGATGATATCGGATTAGATGATTACTTGTTTGGTGATGGGGTATGTGTTATTGAATGGGCAAGTCGCATCGAGGATTTACTTCCGATGGAAAGATTAGATATAAAAATATTTAGAGAGGGAGAAAATCAACGTTGTATTGAATTAACTCCTATAGGAAAAAATTATGAAACGATTGGAAAGGTGTTGTAAATATGTTAACAATCGCTATTGATACGTCCAATACTACTTTATCAATTGCCTTAGTAGAAGATAATCAAATATTATATGAGATCATTGAGACAACTAAAAATGATCACTCAAGACGCTTAATGCCTGCAATTGATCGTATGTTTAAACAAACTCAACGTTTTCCTAAAGATTTAGATTTAATTTCGGTTGCAAAGGGACCAGGATCTTATACGGGAGTAAGGATAGGTGTTACTGTTGCTAAAACATTGGCGTGGACGTTAAAGAAACCATTAGTTGGAGTTTCAAGTTTAGAGATATTAGCTCGTAATCTCTATGAAGAGGGCTATGTAGTCCCTTTATTTGACGCGCGCCGCCAATCAGTTTTTGCGGGAGTCTATGATGGGAAAACATATGAATCAGTAATTGCCGATGGTCACTATGATTTATCTCAGTTACTAGAAATTTTATCGAAAAAGGATAAAAAAATATATTTCCTAGGTAATGATGTTGTTAAGTATTGGGAAGTAATTACACAAACTTTAGGAAATAAGGCGATTAAGGTAGAAGATGCCGATTTAAATATTCCGCATGCTTCGATATTAGCTCAAATTGCTGTGAATAGGAAACCTGTTAATGATATCCATCATTTTTGCCCGACGTATCATCGCTTACCAGAAGCTGAGGTTAATTGGTTAGCGGAGCAAAAAATAAAGGAATAGATGGTTATGTTAATTAGATTAATGACAGTAGAGGATATTCCAGAGGTCTCATTATTACATGAGAATTTATTTTCCCAGGCCTTTAACTTTATCGATTATGCGGTGCAGCAAGACTTTTATTATGGTATTGTCATTGAAGTAGATTGTACGATTGTGGGCTATTTGGTTGGGCAAATTATTTTTGAAATGGCAGATTTATTTTACGTCGCGATTGACCCACGGTATCGCTCACTAGGTTATGGTAAACTGCTTGTGGAACGTTTTATTCTGGATGCCTCTGAAAATGGAGGAGAAAATATGACGTTAGAGGTTCGACGTAGTAATTATGTAGCTATTCATTTATATGAACAGTGTGGATTCCTTTCAGCAGGGATTCGTAAAAATTATTATGCGGATTCTGAAGATGCCGTATTAATGACTCGTAAAATTAATTAGAAGTAGGTGATGGTCATGGACAAGGATATTATAGTATTAGCTGTTGAAAGTAGTTGTGATGAAACAAGTGTGGCCGTTATTAAAAATGGTATTGAGATATTGTCGAATGTTGTTTCTTCACAAATTGAAAGTCATAAACGTTTCGGGGGGGTGGTGCCAGAGGTGGCAAGCCGCCATCACGTTGAGAATGTAACGATGGTATTTGAAGAAGCTTTATTAAAGGCTAATATAGATTGGAAAGATATAGACGCTATCACGGTAACAGAGGGGCCGGGATTAATTGGTTCATTACTTATTGGGATTAATGCTGCTAAAGCACTTGCCTTTGCACATGATATTCCACTTGTGGGGGTACATCACATTGCCGGGCATATTTATGCTAATCAACTTGTAGAACCTCTTCAATTTCCTTTACTTGCATTGGTTGTTTCGGGGGGACATACGGAATTAGTTTATATGGAAGACCATTATCAGTTTAAGGTTATTGGTGAGACGTTAGATGATGCTGTAGGGGAAGCCTATGATAAGGTTGCGCGCACTTTAAAATTACCGTATCCGGGAGGTCCGCATATTGACCGCTTAGCTGCTTTAGGGGAAGACACTTATAAATTACCACGGGTTTGGCTGGATAAGGATTCGTATGATTTTAGTTTTTCTGGACTGAAGTCAGCAGTAATCAATACGGTGCATAATGCTAAGCAAAGGGGCGAGGAGATTATACCTGAAAACTTAGCGGCAAGTTTCCAAGCGAGTGTGGTAGAAGTTTTAGTTGAGAAAACGATGCGTGCGGCAAAAGAGTTTCATGTTAAACAAATTATTGTAGCCGGTGGTGTTTCGGCAAACAAAGGATTGCGACACGCACTTGAAAATGCGGTTAAGGCACAGGGGCAATTCAAACTAACAATTCCACCGCTTTCGTTGTGTACCGATAATGCTGCAATGATTGGAGCCGCTGGAACACAGGCTTATTTAAGAGGTCATCGTAGTAATATGGAGATGAATGGGCAATCAGGTATGGAATTAAAATCTATTTAAAGGAATAAAAAAACGGACGACATTGGTCCGTTTTTTTATATAAAAGACATCGTCTAAGATTTTGATCAAGATGATTGTCTGACATCTCTACCGCCTAATGATTAGTACCCAAAGTAGGTAATAAAAGATGAAGGAGCCTTTTCTTTATATAGAGTTGATTCGTTTAATAGTTAGCTCTATTAATTAAGTCATCTTATAAATCATGACGATCTCATCCCCATTGAGCTATATTTATCAATAAGGAGAAACACTATAATTGAGCAATTATTTTTTGCGTATATTCTAATCTTTCTAACCCCATTTGTTTTCCTATGGAAGTGAAAAATTGAAAATCGCCCTCTATTATTTTATGAATGAGACTAGAATTTAATCCTTCTGTTGAAATGACTTTCATGAGGGTAGAGGCGCTAATCTGTTCAATATAATAAAGATCATGGATTATTTTTTCTTCCTCTGTAAGAGGTGTGGATAACTGTCGAGCTAAGCTATGTAATGCCTCGTTAATTTCTTTAGCAGACCAATTTAGATCGTTTAATTTAATTAGGGTTTCATGAATAAACTTACTATTAGTTTGTAGTTTTTCAAGTAATCCACAGAATGTTGCTAGAAAGTATAATTTTGAAGTATTTAACTGCTCGGGATTAAAAAATCCAAGATGGTTTATGATAGAGTAAAGCGATTCAGGATTGTGATAATGTGGAAGTGCATAATCGAGGTAGTCCTGTAACTGTCTGCTTGGTTCTTTTTTTATTTGTCCATATAGATGTATATCTTCATATGACCCTTTGCTGTAAAATGCTTGTTGCCGAATGCCTTCATGCCTAAATCCTATTTCCGTTAAAAATTGATGGTGTATAGGTTTTAAGAGGGGAGTCTCAATTTCGATTCGATGAATGTCCTCTTCAAATAGTTGGGTGATTAGTCGTGTTAAGACCCTCTTCATTTCTATGTAGGAATGTTCTAAATCGAGTTCGAATTCTAAACGAAGACAGCGGTTATCTTGATTTGAGCGATCAAGTTGAAGTATACCTTGTATTTGATTTTCTATACTTTTAAGTAAGTATGATGTCGAATTTTCAGGGTTATCCCCAGATTGAATGACACAATCAAAATCAGGAGAGATTGTCTGACAATGATTATCATTTTTCCATTGACTCCATTGTTGATAAGTTAAAAATGCCTTCTTGTGAATAGTTATTTCTTTAGCTTCCATGCCTGTCCTCCTGTAGATAAGATGATTCATTATATGAAAAAACTCTATCTCATATGAGATAGAGTTTTTATTAATCTATTTGTGCTAGTGATTCCCAGGTGTCCATAGCTTCTAAAAGAAGTTCCTCCAATTCTTCAATACGAGATTGGACTAGAGCCGATTTTTGCGAATCTAAGTAAACTTCTTCTTGGAAGAGCTCAGCCTTTTTGTAAGCCAGTTCTTCTTCATACGCATTTATTTTATTTTCAATGTCTTCTAATTGTCGTTTACGTTGTTGTTCTAATCGTCGTTGTTCCTTTTGTTTTTGATAGTCGGTAATGCTATTTGTTGAACTGTTCGCCATTTCATTTTGTTGAGACGCCATTTGTTCATTAATCAGACGTTTCTTTTCGATATAGTCAGAATAGTTTCCTAGATAAGAGACGACCCCATGTGGCGTTACTTCTAAAATACGTGTAGCAATTTTATCGATAAAGTAACGATCATGTGAAATGAAAAAGAGTGTACCTTCATAATCTTCGAGGGAAAGTTCTAACATTTCTTTGCTATCGATATCAAGGTGGTTAGTTGGCTCATCTAAAAGTAAGAAGTTATTTCTTTGGAGCATGAGTTTACATAGGGTAAGACGGACTTTTTCTCCACCCGAGAGTTGGTGCACTGTTTTAAATACATCATCACCGGTGAATAAAAAGTTTCCAAGTAGAGTTCGAATATCTTTTTCTAGTCTATTCGGGAAAACGTTCCAAACCTCATTTAGTACTGTATTATTTGAGGTTAAATTAGCCTGCTCTTGATCAAAGTATCCCATATCAAGGCTTTTTCCGTAGAAAATATCACCTTCTAGTGGTGGAAGGTCCCCGGCGATTGTTTTTAAGATTGTAGATTTTCCAATTCCATTGGGTCCGATGAGAGCCACGCGTTCAAGGCGATTGATATGGAAATCCAAATGATCTGAGATTGGCTTATTATCATCATATCCAACGGCTACATTTTCTACCTTGAGAACATCGTTTCCACTACGACGATCGATTTCAAAGGTAATCCCTATAGACTTATCATTTAATTTAGGCATTTCGATTCGTTCCATTTTATCTAGGAGCTTTCTACGCGATTGAGCTCTTTTAGTTGTTGAGGCACGAACTATATTTCGGCTAATAAAGTCTTCCATCTTCGAGATTTCTTTTTGTTGCTTTTCATATTGTTTCATTAAGGCAGCGTAGGAAATGGCCTTTTGATCCATATAGTCTGAGTAATTCCCCTTATACTTTGTACATTTACGGTACTCAATTTCATAGACGGTTGTGGCTATCTGGTCAAGGAAGTATCTATCATGGGAAACAATAACAACAGCACCTGGGTATTTTTTTAAATAACCTTCAAGCCATTCAATGGTATCAATATCTAAATGGTTGGTTGGTTCATCGAGAATTAAAAGATCAGGTTTTTGAAGTAATAATTTAGCGAGTGCTAATCTCGTTTTTTGTCCTCCACTGAGGTTAGAAATTTTTTGGTCGAATCCGATTTCGTTAAATTTAAAACGATTTAAAATATTATTAATTTCTGATTCATAAGTATACCCACTCATTAATTCAAATTGATGGTTTAATTGTTGATATTGATCAATAATTTTTAGATAGTTCTCGCTCGTTGGATCTTCTTCAGCCATTTTTAAACTTAGTGCTTCTAATTGACCTTTAAGCATAATTGTTTTTTGGAAAACCTTTAACATTTCATTATAAATGGTATCATTTGAATTGATATGGCTAGATTGCGCAAAATATCCGAGGATGACGCTTTGCGGCTTATGGATTTCCCCACTATCATAGTCAATTTCATCTGCAATCATTTTTAGTAAGGTAGACTTTCCTGCCCCGTTACGCCCAACAACGGCAATGCGTTCCCCCTTTTTTACCTCAAATTGAACATTTTCAAGAATTGGGGTCCCCGAATAAAGTTTAGTTAGTTTACTTGTTTGTAATAAAATCATTTTGTTTCTCCTTTACTAACTTCTTAGAAGATTCACTCATTTAAGATAATATCTTAAGTATAATGCTTAAATCAGAGATAGGCAACGGAGTGCCTCAAATAATCTTTAAAATTTAACATATAGATGTTTTATTTGTGGATACTATTCACAATGATTT
Organism: Turicibacter faecis; assembly: GCF_037076425.1. NCBI lineage: Bacteria > Bacillati > Bacillota > Erysipelotrichia > Erysipelotrichales > Turicibacteraceae > Turicibacter > Turicibacter faecis. Next base: position 238,647 of record NZ_AP028127.1, read on the forward strand.
GTTTTCATGTTATTATTTAAATATGATAAAGGAGGTTTTGTATGCTATCAAATATACCAAACGCAACACTTAAACGATTAGCACTTTATCGTCGTTGTTTCGTAGAACTCGATGAGATGAGAGTGAGACGAATTCAATCGGGAGAGTTAAGTCAAAAAATAGGGATTGATTCTGCAACTATCCGACGTGATTTTTCATATTTAGGTGAATTAGGTCGCCAAGGTTATGGATACGAAGTACGTGTGGTATTAGAGGCATTTAATAATTTATTGAAACCAGATGACGCGCAACGTTGTATTTTGATTGGGGTTGGAAACTTAGGGCGCGCTTTAGTAAAGTATTTTAGTTCGGATAAGTTTAAAAGACGATTATTTAGAACACCTGTTAATTTAGTCGCAGGATTTGATATAGATGAAAGTTTAGTGGGTCAGCATATTGGGGAGTTGCCGATCTATCATTTAGATAATTTATCTTCATACATTGAAGAGAATCATGTAACCTATGTGATTTTAGCGGTTCCACCATTTGTTGCTCAAAAAGTAGCGACTTCATTAGAGGGATTAGGTATTAAAGGAATTCTGAATCTTTCTTCAACTGTTATTAATGTGAGTGAGGATATCCTTGTTCATGAAGTTGATTTAAATATGGAGTTAGAAACGTTATTCTTTTATGTTTTTCAACGCGAACAGCTAAAAAAATAAGTCGAATGAAAAATCTATTCTCATATGAGAATAGATTTTTTCTATTAATGGTAAATTGTTGCCATTATTCATAAAAATAGGTATAATTGTGGGCGATGAGAATGTTAGCGGTTGTTAATGGTGATTATTTTGACATCAATTAAGAAGAAGCTAACGTTTTTCATACGATTATTCGAGACGTTGCATCTAAAGGAGAGCGACAGTGGAGGAGAAGATAAGATGAATCAGGCAAGAAAGAGAATGAAGTTTTTAATTTTAGTAACTATGTTTTGCAGTATCCAGGTTATTTTAATGTTAACCCCGCTTGGGTATATTCCTTTAGGACTTGTACGTGCTACAACGATGCATATTCCTGTTATTTTAGCTGGAATTTTGTTAGGCATAAAAGGTGGGGCTATAACAGGTTTAGTTTTTGGGGTAAGTAGTGTCGTTATTAATACATTGACGCCTACGATTACGTCTTTTGTGTTTACTCCTTTTTATTCATTGGGCGATTATAGCGGAAATTTTTGGAGTCTTGTGATTGCGATTGTGCCGCGCGTATTACTGGGTGTTTTAGCTGCGATAATCTATCAATTATTTAAACATAAGGGCAATAAATTATCCGTTATCGGAAGTAGTTTTACGGCATTAGTGTGCACAATTATTCATTCTATTTTAGTATTAGGCATGATTTATGTATTTTTTGGCCCAAGCTATGCGTCGGCAAAGGGTGTTGAAGTTTCAGCATTGTTTGGTTTATTATTAGGTGTTATTACAACAAATAGTTTATTAGAAGCTATTTTAGCGGTTGTTATCGTGGCACCACTAACTAAGGTTTTAGAACCTATAACTAAGAAGGTGATGTAAATGGAAAAAAAAACAGTAGTCATTGGAATCTGTGGGGGGATTGCCGCTTATAAGACTGCACAGTTAGCGAGTAATTTATATAAAAAGGGCTATGATGTCCATGTGATTATGACAAAAAATGCAACGGAGTTTATTACTCCGATGACGTTTGAAACGTTAACGCATAATCGGGTATCAGTAGGAACATTTGATCGAAATTTTCAGTATGACGTTAACCACATTTCATTGGCTAAACGTGCGGATGTATTTGTCTTAGCACCTGCATCAGCCAATTGTATTGCGAAGATTGCCCATGGAATTGCTGATGATATGTTAACAACAACTTTTTTAGCTGCCAATTGTCCTAAATTAATTGCTCCGGCAATGAATACAGGGATGTTGAATAACCCAATTACTCAACGTAATATCCAGCAATGTAGGGAATTTGGGATGACTATTATTGAATCTGCTAGTGGTTACTTAGCTTGTGGAGATGTCGGAAAAGGTCGCCTGGCAGAAATTGAAGATATTGAGGATGCCATTGAGTGTTTATTGATTAAGGATAAGCCTTTAGCTGGGATTAAGGTTGTTGTGACGGCCGGGCCTACACAGGAGGATATTGATCCTGTACGATTTATAACGAATCATTCTAGTGGTAAAATGGGGTACGCCTTAGCGAGAGCCGCACGTAATTTAGGTGCTGAGGTGACGCTTATAACGGGGCCTACTTCTTTGAGAAAACCTGTTTTTATGACGATTATCGAAGTAAGAACAGCAGATGAAATGTTTCAGGAAGTATCTGGATTAAAAGATCAGTATGATATTTTAATTAAATCTGCCGCAGTCTCTGATTATAGGGCCTCTTTTGTGAATCCACATAAGTTAAAGAAACAAAGTCAACAGACGACACTTGATTTAGTCATGAACAAAGATATTTTATTAGCTATGGGGAAAGAAAAAAAAGATAGCCAAGTGATATGTGGATTTGCAATGGAAACTGAAAATTTAGAAGAAAACGCCACTAAAAAATTGTTAGGTAAAAATGCGGATTTAATCGTTGCCAACCAATTAAATGAAGAATTTGCAGGTTTTAAGGGGGATACAAATGTGGTGACGCTTATTCAAAGAGATGGAATCGTGAAATTGAATAAGATGTCTAAGGAAGCCCTCGGATATGAAATTATGGAACAGTTATTGAAGATTTTAATAAAGAAAAGGGGAACAATATGTTAATCGTTATTGATGTCGGAAATACTAACATTACGTTAGGGGTATATGATAAAGACGATTTAATTGCTACATTTCGTTTAACAACTAAATTACAAAGAACATCTGATGAGTTTGGAATTACGTTATTTTCTTTTCTTCAAACAAAGGATATTAATCCCCAAGCGGTAGAGGCTGTTTTAATTTCGAGTGTAGTTCCTAAAATTATGCATTCATTAACTAATGCTATTCGTAAATATTTTAATATTGAACCAATGATTGTAGGGCCTGGAATTAAGACTGGAATTAGTGTTAGAACGGAAAATCCTCGTGAAGTTGGGGCGGATCGTATTGTAGATATTGCGGCTGCTTATTATATTTATGGAGGCCCTGCGCTTGTTATTGACTTTGGAACTGCCACAACTTATGATTATGTAAATGAGAACGGGGAGTTTGAATTTGGAGTAACTTCTCCAGGGATTGAAATTTCGGCACAGGCGCTATGGACGCAGGCAGCTAAATTACCAGAGATTGAAATTAAGAAGCCAGAAACGATTATGTGCCGTAATACGATTACTAGTATGCAAGGTGGTTTGGTTTACGGTTACATTGGCCAAACAGAATATATTATTAAGAAGGTAAAAGAGGCAGTTGGAAAGGATATCAAAGTAGTGGCCACAGGGGGATTGGGGCGCATTATATATAACGAAACTGATATGATTGATGTTTATGATCCAGATCTTGCATTTAAAGGAATGAGAATCATTTATCATAAAAATAAAGGCGGATTTTAAACCTTTTAAAAAATAGGGACCAAGTGCCACACTTGGTCTTTTTTTATCATAAATAAAAGGCTCTCCCATGTATTTGGAATAAATAGATCTAAGAAGCATATTAATCAGTAGGTAGATAATAATAAAAAGGATTTTTTCTTAAAATTATTGCCATTATTTATTCATCTCTGTATAATTTATTTAATAGCACTCATTATAATAGAGTGATAAAAACGAGGAGGGAAAGACATGTTAAGACCATTAAACGATAATGTTGTTATCGAAATTGTTGAGCTTGAGAAGAAAACGGCAAGTGGGATCATTCTTTCAAAAGAGACTTCAAAGCCAAGTCACTCAGAGGGTGTTATCGTGGCCGTTGGGGAAGGAAAGTGTTTAGAGAATGGAACGCTTAAGACGCCTTCTGTTAGTGTAGGACAACGTGTCATTTATAATGGATTTGCGGGAACAAAAGTTTCCCATCAAGGAAAAGATTTAGTTATTTTATCATCGGATGATGTTTTAGCGGTTGTTGAGTAAGTTATAAATAGATATTAATATAAGGGAGGATTTTATAGTATGGCAAAAGAGATTTTATTTGCAGAAGATGCCCGCCGTGCAATGATTCGTGGTGTGGATAAGTTAGCTGATACGGTGAAGGTAACTTTAGGACCAAAGGGACGAAATGTTATTTTAGAACAAAAGTTTGGAACGCCCCAAATTATTAATGATGGTGTCTCAATAGCTAAGGAAATTGAGTTAGAGGATAAATTTGAAAATATGGGAGCTAGATTAGTTGCTCAAGTTGCAAGTCGAACAAATGATGTTGCGGGTGATGGAACGACAACAGCGACAGTTTTAGCACAGGCGATGATTAGGGAAGGAAATAAAAATATTGTGGCTGGAGCCAATCCAATAACGATTCGCCGTGGAATTGAGCGTGCCGTGAAAGTAGCGGTAGAAGCATTAAAGGCTAATTCAAAACCAATTGAAGGCAAAGAATCAATTGCTAACGTAGCAGCTATTTCAGCAGCAGATGAGGAAATCGGTAAACTGATTGCTGAGGCAATGGAGCGAGTTGGAAATGATGGTGTTATTACACTTGAAGAGTCAAAAGGTTTTGAAACGACAATGGATATTGTTGAGGGGATGCAGTTTGACCGCGGATACTTATCTTCTTATATGGTGACTGATACGGATAAAATGGAAGCCGTTTTGGATAATCCCTATATTTTAGTAACCGACTCTAAGGTAGGTACTTTACAGGATATTTTACCTATTCTTGAACAATTGGTTCAAACAGGACGTCCAATGGTCATTGTAGCAGACGATATTGAAAATGAGGCATTGGCAGCATTAGTTGTTAATAAGTTACGTGGAACATTTAATGTTGTAGCTGTTAAGGCTCCAGGTTTTGGTGATCGTCGCAAACGCATGTTAGAAGATATTGCTATTTTAACGGGTGCACAGTTAGTAACAGAAGAATTAGGATTAGAATTAAAAAATACAACGTTGGATCAGTGCGGACGTGCTGGACGAGTGATTGTAACCAAAGATCATACAACCGTTGTTGAAGGAACAGGTTCACAAATGGACATTAATGCTAGAATTGCTCAAATTCGCGCAGAACTTGAAAATACAACATCGGAGTTTGATAAAGAAAAATTATTAGAGCGTTTAGCGAAGTTAAGCGGTGGTGTGGCTGTTATTAAGGTTGGAGCCGCAACGGAAACGGAGCTTAAAGAAAGAAAATTACGCATTGAAGATGCCCTTAATGCAACTCGTGCAGCAGTTCAGGAAGGAATTGTCGCAGGTGGTGGAACAGCCTACATGAATATTTATAATGAGGTATCAAAAATTGAGGCATCAGGTGATGAAGCAACAGGAATTCAGATTGTATTGAAGGCATTAGAGGCTCCAGTTCGTCAGATTGCTGAAAATGCGGGAATTGAAGGATCTATTATTATTCATAAATTGAAAGAGTTAGAGGCCGGATATGGATATAATGCTGCGACAGATGAGTTTGTAGATATGTTTAAAACCGGTATTGTTGACCCAACGAAGGTGACTCGCTCAGCATTACAGAATGCAGCTAGTATTTCTGCTTCTTTCTTAACGGCTGAAGCAGCGGTTGTAGAAATTGAAAAACCTCAAGTTTCACCGGCATCACCTGACATGAGCGGTATGGGAATGATGTAAAAAAAAATCTCTAGATTTTTCTAGAGATTTTTTTTATTATAAAGGAAAGAGGAAATGGAGGTTTTTTTATGAAGGGAATTGGTACTGATATCATTGAGATTAAAAGAATAAGTGAAGTGCGGCAAAAGGAACGATTTATTGATAAAATTTTAAGTGAGGAAGAAGTCACTTTGTATTCCCAATTTGTTAGTGAAAAGAGAAAAAATGAATTTATTGCAGGGAGATGGGCTGTTAAAGAGGCCTTATATAAGGCATTAGGGTCATTTTGCCACGGGAAAAAATATCAAGATTTTAGTATTGTCAATGATGAGACGGGGAAACCCTACTTATTAAAGCCAGTAATAGAAAATGTTCATCTTAGTATAAGTCATTGTGATCATTATGCGGTGGCTTTTGTTGTTTGGGAATAATTAAAATAGGAATCGTTTCAGGCAACTAATGACGATTCTAGACAATGTTAGTTGTCTGAAGGGCAACCTTTTCTAAAATGGAATAAATTTTGCGTAATAAAGATATAATTCTTATTTTATTTTAGGATAGGAGAGGTAAGTGTTTACTTCATCGATAAGTTTTTCTTTTAGTAAAGCATAAATTCAGTTGCTTCCTCATAGGATTAATTGAAATTGAACTTAATAAAGAGGTGGATAGCGATGAAGAAATTATGTTTAATGTTCACAGTAGTACTTACAGTGCTATTAACTGCATGTGGGGAAATGTCGCAGCAAGATGTTGTTGACAAATTAACTAGTAACGTAGAAGATGCTAAGTCTTATTATGCAACAGGGGTAATGGAAGTTGATAATAATGGACAAGTGTATCAGTACAACGTAGAAGTGGCTTATCAAAAAGATAACAAGTACAAAGTAACACTAAAAAATGAAACAACGAACAATGAGCAAATTATTTTAAAAAATGATGAGGGAGTTTTCGTTTTAACACCTGCATTAAATAAACAATTTAAATTCCAAAGTGATTGGCCATTATCAAGTTCACAAGTTTATTTATACCAATCATTAATTACGGATATTTTAAATGATGCAGAAGCTAAATTCGAGGCCACAGAGGATGCATATACATTCGAAACTAAAGCGAATTATCACGGAAATCGCGATTTAGTCTCTCAAAAAATTACTTTTGATAAAAAAGAATTAACACCAACAGAAGTTTATGTTTTAGATTCTAAAGGTGAGCCACGTATTTCAATGAAGTTTTCATCATTTGATTTTGATAAAAAGTTTAAAGATGGATATTTCGATTGCCAAAAAACAATGGAATATTCACAGGAAACAATGGGAGAGGGAGCTTTAGCAAATTTAGAAAGTGAACTCTATCCTGCTTATTTACCTGAAGGAACAACATTAGTTAATAAGCAAGCTATCGATATTCAAGATGGAGAGCGCGTGATTATGACATTTAGCGGGGATCAAGAGTTTACAATGATTCAAGAACCTGCTGCATATAATGAGTCTACAGGGGTAGAACCTGTTTCAGGACAACCTGTAATGATTAATGGTACAATTGGAGCATTAAGCGATAACTCAATTACATGGGTTGAGGGAGGCGTTGAGTGCTTCTTAGTTTCTGAAACATTAGAGACAGAGGAGTTAGTTTCAGTTGCTGCATCAGTTTCTAATCTTGCAGAAAAATAATAAATAAATCAAATACGTATGGTAAGGTACCCTGAACTTTTAGGGTGCCTTTTTACGATGGTCGATGCATGGTCTTTTGATCAAAGGGAAAGAAGAGAGGGCAACGAAAAAGGGTCATGGGATGTAGGATAATCTCAAAGGGAGTGTATACCTTTTAATTGTCGAACAAAAGAAGTAATTGGTGAATAAGGTGGAATCCATAAATTTTAGATTTATTAATAATTTTACAATCGGGATATGTTTGATTTAGTTGTTTTAAATAATCGTTATTTTTAGATGTGACGATTAGTTCGCATTTATCACTTATTGGGTGTGAAAGTTGAATAGTCGTTTGAAGGTTCTCGTCCGAGATATGATTTTTTTTTGTTTCACCTGGAAAAACAAGTAATTCTGAAAGAAGTGAGTATAATAGAAAGATAAGGGTAATTAATGTACAGGTGAGTAGAACAACAATAATTTTCTGATAATTAATTCGATGAATGGTAGTTCCTCCTCATTTTTTATGAATTTATTTAGCAAGGAAAGATGAACAGTGGTTAGAGTAAGTGATTCAGTCAAAGGCTTATAAAATATAATCATTGGATTTACTTATTAGGAAGGCCCGATAAAGGCGAAGTTACCTCTATATATAATAATAAAAAAATTATGTTTTTCTTGTGTACAAATTGTATCCATTTATGTTAAATTTTAAAGAGAGATTTTTTTCCTATTGGAGAGTGTTAGGATGAGTATAAAATATAAGGTCTTAGTGGCTGAGGATGAGTTAAAGATTAGAGAGATTCTTGTAGACTGCTTAATGGATGATTACGAGGTGATTGAGGCAAAAGATGGGTTAGAAGCACTTCGGTTATTTCATTCACAACAGTTTGACTTAGTTTTATTAGATGTTATGATGCCTGAGAAAGATGGGTTTTCTGTTTTAAAAGAGATTCGTTTGGTTTCTAAGGTACCTGTCATTATGTTAACGGCACGTTCTAGTGTGGAAGATCAAGTGCGTGGTTATGATTTAAAGGTAGATGATTACGTCACAAAACCGTTTGATAATCAGGTTTTATTAGCAAAAGTTCATCGATTGCTATCTCGTATTAATGAAGACGATGAAGTAGAAACTTATGAATTAGCTTTTGATGGTCTGGTTGTTAATAAATTATCGAGGACGGTTCGTGTGGATAATGAACTGATGGATTTTAGACCTAAGGAATTTGACTTATTAGTTTTTTTAATTGAAAATCACCGAATTGCGTTGGATCGCGATCGAATTTTAGATGCGGTTTGGGGAATCGACTATTTTGGTGATACTCGTGTTGTGGATACGCATATAAAAAAAATTCGAAAAAAATTGGGGGACTATTCGAAATATATTCATACTGTTTTTGGTGTTGGGTATAAGTTTGAGGTGATATAGTCTTGCGTTTAGCAACAAAGATTTTTTTACTTTTATTTGGTTTGTTTTTTACGACGCTTCTTTTAGATATTGTTGCCCAATACTATTTTTATGATTTTGCTTATCCGGGTTATAAACAAAATCAAATTTATCGCTTGGTTTATGAAATAAAAGATGAGGTTCCGAACTTTCAACGTTTCACGAATGATTTTTTTTCGTATATGAATGGGATCGAAGATAAATATTTGATTAAATATAAATTACATAGTTCAAATACTTCGCAGCTAAATTTAGAATATTTAACGGATAATGATATCTTTTTCGAATCGACGACTGATAAAAATGTGACAACGTATCATTACTATACTAAAATTAAATTTAAGGAAGGAGAAGAATGGATTATTGAAATCTCCTATTCTTTACAAGTTTTAGGTGAAATGTTATCCGTTTTTACGAATTATTATATCTTTATCTTTATGATTTTAGCTATCTTGGTACTCATTTTTGCTATTTGGTTAACAGAGCATATTACTAAACCTTTATTGCATATGAAGCGGGTTACTACTAATATTGCAAATATTGATTTTAGCGAAAAATGTGAAGTAAATTCAGATGATGAGCTAAGAGAGTTAGCAACAAATATTAATGTTATGAGTGAGAATTTAAACAGGACGTTAACTGAATTACAAGTAGCGAATGAACGATTAAAAGATGATATTGCTCGCGAGCGAGAATTTGAACAAATGCGCTCAACTTTCTTTTCCACAATTTCGCATGAATTAAAAACTCCACTTACAATTATTAAGGGAATTGCTACTCGAATTCAATCGCGTTCAATGTCTCCCGACGAGGTTAAGGTACAATTAAACTCTATCATAGAAGAGGTTAATCGGATGACGGTGATGGTTCAAGATACATTAAATTATATGAAGATGGAAAATCCGGAGGATATTTTAGAATACAGTAGTTTCAATTTAAAAATGTTAATTGAGCATTTAAATAATAAGGTTAAGCATATAATGGGAGAGAAGAAATTACATATTCATTTAGATTTGGACGATGAATATGTAGAGGCAGATTCTTCGAAGATTATGACCGTCGTTACAAATTTATATTCTAATGCTATTCGTTATACTCCTGATGGTGACCACATTTATGTAAGTCTTAAACGCTTTGGAAGTAAGGTTCAGTTTGAAATTGAAAATACGGGGATTTTTATTCCAGAAGAGGAATTGGATCGAATATGGGAACCTTTTTATCGTTTAGAAAAGTCAAGAAATAGGGACAGTGGGGGAACAGGTCTAGGACTACTAATTACGAGTAAAATTTTGCAGATGCACCAAAGTCATTACGGGGTCGTTAATACCTCACGAGGTGTAAAGTTTTATTTCGATTTAAATGTAGATCCAGACTTTGATGAATAGGGGGAATATATGAGGGTCATTTGTTATTTACAAATGGCCTTTTTATTATTTTAAAATTAGGGGGATGATCAAATGGAATTAAAAATTAATCGGTACGCTTCAATGCTAAAACCTTCATTGATTCGGGAAATGAAAGTGTTAGCGGATAAATATAATGATGTTATTGATTTTACATTAGGGGAACCCCATATATCTCGGCATACCTATGAGGTTATTCAAGAGGGGTTACATCATAAAATGATGGAATCTTCGTTGGGTTATTCTCATCAATATGGAATTATAGAGTTAAGAATGGCAATTTCAGAGTATTGTAAGCATAATTACGGCCAGATTTATGATCCATATTCAGAGATTATCATTACAACAGGTGTTTCTGAACCTATTAGTGCGGTTTTTAAAACAATTTTAGAGGAAGACGATGAGGTTATCATTTTTTCTCCATCCTTTACTTTATACAATACGAATGTTCAAATGTATGGGGGAAAAGTTGTTTTATATGATATGGTGGAAAATGATATGCAGGTAAAGGAAGAGGTATTAAGCAGGTTAATTACTGCAAAAACGAAAGCTATTTTAGTGAATTCTCCATGTAATCCTACGGGGAAAATATTTTCTGAAGAGGAAAATGAGGTGATATACAACTGTATAAAGGATAAACCTATTTTTGTGATTAGTGATGAGATATACCGTGAAATCGTGTTTGAACAGAAAAAATGTTGTTCGCTTTCAAAATATCCACGATTAAGGGATCGTTTATTTATTTTAAATGGTTTCTCTAAGTCATATGCGATGACGGGATGGCGGATAGGGTACGTATTAGGCCCAAAAGAGTTTATCAATACGGTAGCCGTTGTTCATCAAAACTTCGTTGCTTCTGCTTCAACTATTTCTCAATATGCGGCTCTTGAGGCATTAAATCACCCAGAATTGACGAAAAACATTCAGCAACTTTACGAAAAAAATAGAAATTATGTTTACCAACAGTTAAAACCGTATTTTAAGCATGTTGTATTGCCGGAGGGAGCCTTTTATCTCTATATAGACGTAAGTAATTACGGGTTAACTTCATATGAGTTCGCAATGAATTTACTAAAAAGTAAACAAGTAGCCATTGTTCCTAGTATGGCCTTTGAACCAAATGATTCGGGATATGTTCGTTTATCTTATTGTTGTGACTTTGAAACGTTGCGAGCAGGCGTTTTACGTATACAAAATTTTATAAAAAGTTTGTAAAAGAGTTAATTTACCCGTGACCTATGATAAAATACTGAAGGACTTGCATGTGATAAAAGTCATGCGATGATAGTTTAAAAATGCGGTATCTTAACATGAAGCAGTATCTCAATTAATTATTTGATAAATTTAATGTTAATGGTAAACCTAGAGATAGAACAACCGACTTTAGGAGATACGTGATACAATATAGCTTTATTTTTTAGAGACATTATTAAGGAAAATAAAATTTTTTGTTGTATAGACGAAAGACGATTAACCGCAAGAATATTTAATGTAATGTTGAAAGAGAGATGGCAATGAAGAAGAAATATAGAAGTTATAGTTATTATCCCAGTCAGAGAAAAAAGAAAATTAAAATTAATAAGGTAAGATTTACGCTATTTATCTTAAGCTGTTTACTTATTCTTAGCGGTATCGGTTTTGGATTAAAGCTGATATTAACCGATAAGGTTGATGTTTCCTTAGCGTTAACGGACGATCTTAATCCTAAGGAAGGGGAAAGTTTGTATCGACTATCGTTGAGTTGGGAGCCGTTGAAAAAAGATGCTTATAAGGAAATTCAAATCAACATTAATGATAAGTCCTACGTATTAGATAATACGGCTACAGGATTCGATGTTGATTTGTCGGCTCCTAACACCGATTATAAAATTACCTTCCAGGCAAGGAGGAAGGGGCTGTTCTTTTCTAAAAAGGTAAAAGACGTGATTCGTACATTTGCCGATAATGAAAGGATAGAACAATCAATTGCTGATTTAAAGATTAAGGATCATGTTTTATTATTTAGTCACGCGCTAAAGAAAACTAAAGAGATGAAATTTGATTCCGAAGAGATTCGTTATGAAATCATCGATGTGATTAACCAATCTGTCATTGAGGGTGATGTTACCATCAAGAGCGAGGATAGAGAAGAGGTTAATCTTCAAGTCGAAATACCGATTGAGAAGTTAGTGCAGGCACCCGTGTTAGCTTTAAGAATGAGAATGGAGATAAATAATCATACCCTCTCGATTCCTGTTCAAGTAAATAAAGGGAGTCAGGTATTCAAAGGTTTAGATGGCTACGAATTATTACCTCAATCAGATAACCTTATTTTAGTTAATAAGGACCTTCCCCACCTGAATTATAAAAATCATCAATTTTATGCAGAATCCTTACACCTCAATATAGGGACAACGGATATTTTAACGTATCAACTAGTTGATGCATCTCGTAATATTATTGTTGATGAGGCTTACTTAGAGGGTGGAAATAAAGCGATTGAATTGGCGGATCTTAAGGAAGGAAATTACGTGGTTAAGTTAAACGATCTTCCTTTATACACGGATGAAGTCTTAAGCGAGCAGTGGTACTGTATTCTGAGAAATGGTGTAGCTAATCATGTGACGCTGAAATCAGAAAATGGCTTACTCTATCTTATCGTTCGTTCAGTGAAGGAAGTTCCTGAAGATGTGTATGATATTTTAATTGATCCTGGTCATGGGGGATTGGATGGCGGAACGGTTGCAGGTGAATTAACGGAGGCAAATGAGGCGCTTAAGCTGTCTAAGTATATAGCTTCAAGATTGGAGGATCATGGACTGAAGGTTAAGTTAACTCGTACTGAGGATGTAGATCCTGCTGGTCCTGGTAAATCTGATTATGGAAAATCGCCTTTTTATGACGAGGGAAGGGTTGAGCAAGTTTATCGTTATCAGACAAAATATATGATTTCTAATCACTTGAATTCTTTTAATGAGTCATTAGAAGGATTTGAGGTTTATAGTTCTGTTATCAATGACGATGATTGGTCTTCAAGGGTCTCTACTGCCTTAAAGGAGGCGGGACAAGATCCCCGTGATTCGGTAAAGAGTGAATTTCGTTCTTCAGAAGGGTCATATAAAAAATATTTTGTTTGCCGCGGATCTTCTTATGAAGAAAAATATGGTTGTCTTAATGATTCTCTTGACTATTTATACATTATTCGTGAAACAGGAGGGGCATTATCACAGTCTTCAGAATTAGTTGAACATAATAATAGCTATGATTCAATTCCACATTATGGGTCAGAAACGCTACTCATTGAATATGCATATCTCGATAATCCTAAAGATTATAAGGAATGGATTGCGGATTGGAAATCATGGGGCGAAGCGGTTGTAAAAGCAACGGTGGAGTATCTTGGAGTAAAATACCAAAAATAAAAAGGGGGAATCCCCCTTTTTATTTTTGGTAGAGTTTCCTATGTTGAATGTGGGAGTGGAGTATAGAATGGACGTATAATCTTAACGGAAAAGGTAAAGGTTATTATGGTAAATTAACATTTTAATTAAGAGGTGCCTGACAGGTGTTAAATTAATGGATATTATTTCTTAATAATGGATACAAAATATTTTTTATGATATCATATTATTTAGATTTTTAACATTTTATAGTAATAGAGATTAAGTGAGAGGGAGAGGAAATAATGAAAAATCAAAAGAAAGTATTAATATTAACTGCTCCTTTTGGTAGCGGGCATTTACAAGTGTCTAGTTCACTAACGGAAGAATTCTCCAAGTACGAAAATGTTATTGTAGAAGAATATGATTTATATTCTGAAGAGTTTCCGACATTATCTAAAACTATTCAAAAGGCTTATTTAAAAAGTTATAAACCGATTGGTAAAGACGTTTATCGCATGTTATATTACGGGTCTAGTTACGCCGTTCATGATTCATTTCAAGCTAAAATTTTGAAACCCTATTTGGAGTTTGGAATGCGATCATTGCGAAATAAAATCGAGTCTTTTAATCCCGATGCTATTATTAGTGTCTTTCCGGTAACTTCCTTATATACATTAGAAGATAAAGGATTTAAAATTCCAATCTACACAGTTATTACTGATTATTACGCAAGTGGGCTATGGCTTTACAAGGGGGCACGCCGTCACTATGTGGCCAATAATCGAATGGTGGCTTGGGGAGTCGCTAATGGATTGACACAAAGTCAATTTATGTTAACAGGAATACCTGTTCATGGGAAGTTTTATAAGGAGCTTAACCGCCAAGAGATTTATAAAAAATATGGGTTAGACCCTCAAAAGCGTACAGTTTTAGTTGCAGCAGGGGCACATGGTGTTGTTTCACATGTTGATGAGATTGCAGCCCGCTTAGCTTCCCAACCTCAGATTCAGGTTATTGTTGTCTGTGGAAATAATACAAAGTTATATGATCAAGTAATTCAATTGTTGGATGAATATGAAAATCTCAAGGTATTAGGTTACTGTCAGGAAATGCATGAGCTGCTCTCAATTGCTGATTTAATGGTTACGAAACCAGGTGGAATCTCACTAACTGAGGCTGCAATTAAAGGTGTTCCGGTTATTTTATATAATCCAGTTTACGGACAAGAATTAGAGAATGCAAAATATTTCTCAGATAAAAATGCTGCCGTGATTGTGACGAGTGAAGCAGAGTTAATCTATCATGTATTAATCATTTTAAATGAAGACGGGTTACTGGACGAAATGAAATGTAATATTAAACAGTTAGCGCGAGCATATTCGGCTAAAACAATTGTTGAGGATGTGTTGAAAGATAGTGATGAGTACTACGAACAACAACTATAAAGTATTAAAGCTTACCCATGTAAATGGTCCCGATTATGAAATTGCTTTAAGAGTTCCGAATGGGCAAATTGTTTTGTTGCCCGTTCATGAAGAGCTCGTTTTAAAGTTTAGGCTAGTCGTTGGGAAAGAATTAGACGAGTTACAAATTGATGAATTGAACGGTAAGTTGGATTTAGGTGATGCCTATCAATACACGTTAAAATTATTATCACGGCGCTCTTACACTACTGCTCAAATCCAAGAAAAATTAGAATCTAAAAATTATGCTGCTCATGTTATTAATGAGGTTTTAGGACGTTTAATTAATGCTGGATTATTAAATGATGGAGAATATGTAAGATCGTATATTCATCAAGAAATGGTAATGGGGAAAAAGGGTCCCAATAAAATAAAGTTAGAGTTAATAAGAAAAGGGGTATCTGAATCGGTAATTGATCAGTATCTTCCTGCGTATGGAGAGGAATATCAGACTGAACATGCATTAAAAATTGCCCATCGTATAATCAATAGTAACTATAAATACGGAGTGCACGTTATTAGACAAAAAGTTATAAATCAGTTAATTAATAAAGGATTTAATCAACAAATAATCGATAGGGTTATGAATCAGTTAGAAGTGGAAGATACTCAAGATAATCAACAAGCTATTTTAAGGAAAGAGGTGCAAAAGTATTATCAAAAGCACCGGAGTCTAAATGACTATCAACGTAAAACAAAGGTTGTTTCGGCTTTAATAAGAAAAGGATTTAATTATGAGGATGTTTTAAGTGTTTATCATAATCTGATGGAGATTGAATAGTTAGAGGGGCGATTCGTCCCTTTTATTTTATGAAAGAGGGTTTTGGACATGACACAGCCAATTTATTTAAAGGTAAAGGGGTTAATTGAAGAGGAAATTAAACAATTGGTACCTAATGCTATTATTCAATCAGAGCGTGACTTAGCCGTAAAATATTCGGTATCTCGCATGACCGTGAGAAAGGCGATTGAATCATTAATCCAGGAGGGGAAGCTATATCGTAAAGATAAGGTGGGAACATTTGTTGCTGATGATAAACTGCATGAACCTATTGCAGAATTAGTAGGTTTTACTTCTGAAATAAGTAGTAAGGGAATGAGACCTCATACAAAGGTTGTTAGTTATGAGCTAATTGAGGCGGACGAGAGATTAGCCCAAAAGTTAGAAATTAAGATTCATGACCGTGTACATAGTTTATTAAGACTTCGTATGGCGGATAATCGTCCAATGACATTGGAACATAATTACATTCCTGTATCTGTGATTAAAGAGTTACCTCAATCAGTTATTAATACCTCGATTTATGCATTTTTGGATGAGGCATTAAATGTTAAAATTGCATCCGGGTCACAAACTGTAACAGCCATTAAGGCTAACGAGGAAGTATCTCGATTATTAGAGGTACCATTAAATGAACCTTTACTCTATTTAGAATTAACTTCGGTTTTAATGAATGGCCAAGTTTTGGAATTTGTTGAAACATACGCTAATCCCCAAAATTATACGGTACGTATTCATTCGCGAAGAAAATGGTAAAATAAAGAAATAATCCGTAGGGGATTATTGACATGAGAGTCATAAAGGGGTAAAATGACAGTGTAAATTGAATCCATTTAATAAATCTTCGAGGCAGGGTGAAAATCCCTACCGGCGGTAAAGCCCGCAAGCCGTAAGGTTGATCTGGTATAAATTCCAGAGCCGACAGTTAAAGTCTGGATGGGAGAAGATTCGTTTTTGATATACTCTTTTTAGGATATATCTCACGAAGGTTTATTAACGTGAGATCTTTTTGCATTTCACTAAAACTTTAAATGTATTGGAGGAGAGTGTATGAAAAACGCAACAACAAGTTTCAAAGAAACAAAGAATTTAATTTTACTAGGGGTTTTTATTGCATTGGGGACAATTTTAATGCTCATTGAAATTCCTTATCCATTAGTTCCCTTCTTAAAATTTGATTTAAGTGAATTAATTGTACTATTAACTGTTGAATTATTTGGATTGATTCCGGCAATTATGGTGGCTTTCTTTAAGTCCCTATTAAATATTATGCTAGGTCTTAGTGCAACACCTATGCATATCGGATCTATTACAGCCTTTATTGCTTCTACGACCTTAGCGTTTCTGTACGTTATCATAAAAAAATATATTTCTGGATCAAAAATAGGACAAAAGGCATTACGATTCATTTTAGTTATTACAGGGTTTTCTCTTATTTTAACGATATGTAATTATCTCTTTATTACACCTATTTATTTCGGGGGATTATGGTTTACAGATGTTATAGAATGGGCAACTTTGGATTCTTTTATTCCAGGATTACCTTTTAACTTAGGTTATGGAGCTGCCATTGCGCTTGTTTATGTTCCGTTTAACGCATTGAAAGGTTTAATTGTATTGGGTGTATATGAATTAATTTCCCCTCGATTGTTAACAGCATTACGGTTTAGTACGAAGCATAAGAGAGTGTCGTCAGTAACTGCCAAATAAACTTAGGTTACTCTATAACTTTAATATAAATTATATTTATCCTTTATATAGAAAAGAGGTGGTGTTTGCCACCTCTTTTTTTGATATAATAAACATCAGATAAATGGAAATGATAGTTAAAAATAATCCTTTATAAATGAATATGAGAGGGTGTTTGGATGAAGAGAATGGTATATCTGATTTTTTTAATTTTTATAATGCTAGGTTTATATAAGTACATTAATCAAATTAATCTACAGTCATCTGAGGTATTGCAAGTATGGGTTAATGAATCGGATTATGAGGTATTAGAAACTGTAAATCCTATTTTTGAGAGTATGTATAACGTAGAGGTTCAATTGAAAATTATTCCCTCCGATAAAGTCATAACCAATCTGCCGCTATATAAAAAGTCTAATGAGTATCCGGATATTATTAATGTTTCACATACTTTAATTTCTGATCTAGTAGAAATGAATGCCATTCATCCAATGAGTGATATTTTCGATTCCTTTAATATATTGCCTAATGTAAAATCGGCTTTTAAGGTAAAGGGCGAGTATTATGGGGTACCTTATAATGCGCAGACCGATATTTTGTATTATAATAAGGAAATGTTTAAATACGGCATACAATCTTTTTCGCAGTTATTTGATGAGGACATATCTTTAGCGATTGATTATCAAAGTATATATCATATTAATCCATTTGTTACTGGATTTGGGGGATATACCGTGGGTGTTGATAATTTTGGTGATACTAATTTTTATGATATTGGGTTAAACAATGAGGATGCTATTCGAGGAATAGCCGCAATGTTTTATTTATTAGATAAATCATTGGTTTATCAAACCGAATTTGAAGTGTATCGATCGTTTATCAATCAGTCATCAGATTTGTTAATTGCTCCAGCCTCATTAGTATCTTCTCTATTAGAGGTGTATCCTAATTTAGGCTATCAAGCGATTCCTAACTTTGTAGAGGATATTTTACCGTATACATATACAAAAATCGACACGTATCAAATAACTCAATCGTCGAAGAATCAGGAGTTAGCTGCCAAGTATTTAAATTATTTATTAACCGAAGAGGTGGCGAAAGTACGATATGATTTAACAAAGGGAATAGCCCCTGTAGATTATGCTACTATTATCTCTCAGGAGGAGTATTATAATGTCGTGAAAAAACAATTACATCGCTCAATCCCATTGCCTAATCAAGTTGAATTTAGTTTTGTGTACCTTCCTTTTCAAAGAGCTTCCCAACAAATGTTACGACTTCCGTATCAGATTGAAACGATTATGAATGAGACGGTAGACTGCATCAATAGTGAATTAGAAAAGGTAATTAAATAACGGGAAATAAAGTGCCCTTATAATAGATATAAACCAGAAAAATGATATTTTATGATTAGTCTGGTTTTAGTTCTATGAGAGAGGTGCTTTTTCTTATGTAATGACACGGTTTCGGTATTATTTAAACAAAGACAAATAGAGATCCTATAACTCGGTATCTAATTGATTAGAGTGGATACCTTGAGAAACTTAAAATTTTCTTCTTTATCTTAAGATATAATGCCTTAAAGTTTATAATAAAAAATACTTAAAAAGGTAAGGCTTGGAATTACTAAGGGTAAATATTAATCGTTAAAAATTAATTAAGCATTACTAAAGGAGACACGCTTTAATATTTTTAATTAAATAGAAAAAATTCAACAATTAATGTGGAAAAGATGTATAATTTCTGATAAAATTGTTCATTTATAGTCGTTTTATTAAGAAAATCTTTAGAAAGACACAAATTGGACACATTTGTGTGAAAAAATTAAAGTCAGAGAGGGAACTTAGATAAAAAATTAATTTTATATAGATTCTAACAGTCACCAAGACTAAAAAATTACCTTATTGTATTGTGAAATAAGGCGTGGAGGTCGTAATGATATGAAGAACAAGATAATTGGTGCATTAATTGTCACCATGTGTATAACGGGGAATAGGCAAAAACTAGTGGAGGCAGCTCCAGTAACAACACAAAATGTTGTTTATCGTGTATATGTAGATGAAGAGCCTATTGGGCTTATAACAGATAAAAGTGAATATGATAATTTAGTAAATAAACAAAAAGAGGAATTATCAAAGAAATATGAAAAGCAAACAGTTATTAAATCGCCGACTAATGTTCGACTTGAAAAAGAGGTTACTTTATTACCGTTAAATACGCTAGATAGTCAATCCGTTTTAGAAACAGTGGCTGAAAAAGCAAATTTCCAGGTTTCGGCCTATAAAATTTCAATTAACGAGGAACAGTTTGTAGTAGAGGATGCCAATGTAGTGACTAATACACTTTTAGAGTTAATGGTGCATTACACTGGAGTGGAAGATATTCAGAAAATAATGGATATTGAAAATGAGATTACTCCTTTAACTGAGGCGGGTTCACAATATATTGGTGCAAAACTATTAGAACCGGTTAAGGTAGAAACTGAATATGCTAATTTAGATGGTATTTTAAGTCGTGAGGAAACGCGAAGAATGGTGTTATATCGTCAAACGCAGCCTCAAAAGACGGTACTTTTTAATGAAGATTCATCATTATGGGATATTGCCACAGAGAATGGTTTGACTGAAGAGGAATTACACTTATTAAATCCTCAAATCAACGGTTTATCTTGGAATGAGCTATTAGGAATGGAGTTAGATGTAACGCCATTGAATCCAATGATTATTGTAGAGACTGAAAAAGAAAAAGTTGAAATTACAGAATTGCCATATGACGTGGAATATATTGATGATAGTACGTTACCAAAAGGAGAGACTGTCATTGAACAAGAAGGCCAAAATGGGCAAAGTTTAAAGCGGCTGAATATTGTCTACGAAAATGGCGTACAATCTTCTTTATCAGTCGTAGAAGATTCACAACTATCAGAACCGGTTAAACAAATTGTAAAACGAGGGACAAAGGTTATTTCTGGTGTAGGAAGTGGGAATTGGATTTGGCCAACGACTACGCGTTCAGTAACCTGTGGCTATTTATGTTATAGCGGACACTATGCTATCGATATTCAGGCTTATATTGGGCAACCTGTTTATGCAGCTGATGGCGGTGTTGTAATTAGTGCTGGATATAGTAATGGATATGGAAATAATATCTTAATTGATCATAAAAACGGTTATTATACTCGTTACGCGCATTTAAATTCATTGAATGTCTCGGCAGGAGACAGTGTCCAAGGTGGACAGACGATTGGTGAAGCTGGAAATACCGGAAACTCAACAGGACCACATTTACATTTTGAAATTCGTCCAAATACGGGAAGTCAACCAAGCTACGCACCTAATCCGTTAGATTTTTATTAATTAAAGGAATGAAAACCCCTAATAATTAATATACTCTAGAGCATATTAATTATTAGGGGTTTCTTTTTGTTATCTAGTTTGTAGTGAATTTGTATAAACCTGGACGTATTATTGACAAATACCCTTGAAATTGATATAGTAAACTACATAATAAAAATAGAAAATTATAGGAGTGTGAATTGCCTTGGACCCGTCCATGTATTATGTAATACTTGTTATCATGATTATTCTATCTGCCTTTTTTAGTGCCTCTGAGACTGCCTTTTCAAGTGTAAATTTAATTCGTTTACGTCAATATGTAGACGATGGTAGACCTGGAGCTAAAAAGGCACTAAATGTAGCGGAACGATTTGATGAAGTATTATTAGCAATTTTAATAGGAAATAATATTGTTAATTTAGCCTCTGCATCGCTTGCAACGATTGTCGCAACAGAAGTTTTAAATCTAGGTGCTTCGGGTGCTCCAATTGCGACGGCTGTCATGACCGTTTTAATTATCATTTTTGGTGAAATTTTACCCAAATCTTACGCAAAGGAAAACTCTGAATCGTTAGCATTGTCAATAGGTACTATCTACTATTATATGATAAAAGTAATGAAGCCTTTAATCTTTATCTTTATGGTATTAAAGGATTTTGTAGCTAAATTATACAGTAAAAAAGAAGACGAACCTTCAGTTACGGAAGATGAACTGAATGTAATTATCGATACTATGGAAGAAGAAGGGGTACTCCAACAGGATGAGGTTGAAATGTTACAGAGTGTTCTTGATTTAAGTGAAACATTCGTAAAAGATATTATGACTCCTCGTGTTGATGTTGTTGCCGTAGATGTTCATGATTCTACTGAAAATGTTAAAAATGTATTTTTTGAAGAAAAATATTCACGTATTCCCGTTTACGATGAATCGCGTGATAATATAGTTGGTATTCTTTATGAACGTGACTTATTTTCTGCTATTATTGAAAATGGATCAACAGATGATCTTTTAATTGCAGATGTGATGCGTGATCCAATGTATGTTTCCTATACAATGCGCGTTTCAGATTTACTTACCCGGTTACAATTAGAAAAACAACATTTAGCAATTGTTGCGGATGAGTACGGAGGAACTGCCGGATTGGTTACGATGGAAGATGTTCTAGAGGAAGTCGTAGGGGAAATATATGATGAACACGATGAAGAGGAACAATTGGTCGTTAAAAAAAGTGATACTCTCTATGAGGTGAAGGCCGAAATAGAGTTAGATGAATTATTTGATATCATGGATATTGATTTAGATATTCCAGAAGACGCTTATTCATTAGGAAGTTGGATGTATTCTAAAATAGAAGATATCCCGGAAATCGGAGATATGTATCAGTATCATAACCTGATATTTACGATTATTGAAGTAGAAGATCGCCGAATTATTAGGGTTAAAATTGAGGTTGTAGAACCTGAGAATGCACCTGAGGAATAGATTGAAAGAGTGGTAGGGCTAGTTAGCTTAATACCGCTCTTTTTGATTTTAGAGTCAAACACGCAGAATATTACAAGTTGAGAGATGAAAAGCTCATGCACGCATAAGATTCCGAACATATAGGAAATGAATTTTAGTTAGATAGCAATTTAAGGATTATACGAGAGATGGATGATTAGTAGGTAACCTGGCATGATAACTATCAACTGGATGAGTATGTCACGGAAAATGGTTCATTGTAAAAAAATATTTTGTAGTGTAGATCAGATGTACGCGTGTACGTGAGAGAATAGTTTTCGTGATTAAAGCTTTTAAAAATACCCTCATAGAGTGTAGGAGATAGAATCCTTTATGTGAAAGCTGATTATATAGGACCCTTGAATGGTATAAAAAAATATTAAATAATGAAAAAATATTTTATTTCGACGATATCTTATTTAATTTATTAAAAAATATAAAAAATCGGTTGACTACTAGATGACAAGATGTTATTATAAATGAGTCGCCAAAAGGGCGATGGAAAAGAAAACAAAAAAAGTTAAAAAGTGTTTGACAGAAACGGTTGAACATGATAAACTAGAAAAGTCGCCAAGAGAGGTGGACAAGAAATCTTACAAAAAAGATAAAAAACATTTGACAAAAAAAGTCGAATGTGGTAAGATAAATGAGTCGCCAAAAGGCGAGAGAGGTTCTTTGAAAACTAAACAGAACGTCAAGAATCATGAGCGAAAGAAATTTCGCAAGCTAAGGAAACAAACAATTATGGAGAGTTTGATCCTGGCTCAGGATGAACGCTGGCGGCGTGCCTAATACATGCAAGTCGAGCGAACCACTTCGGTGGGAAGCGGCGAACGGGTGAGTAACACGTAGGTGATCTGCCCATCAGACGGGGACAACGATTGGAAACGATCGCTAATACCGGATAGGACGAAAGTTTAAAGATGCTCCTGGCATCACTGGTGGATGAGCCTGCGGCGCATTAGCTAGTTGGTGGGGTAAAGGCCTACCAAGGCGACGATGCGTAGCCGACCTGAGAGGGTGAACGGCCACACTGGGACTGAGACACGGCCAGACTCCTACGGGAGGCAGCAGTAGGGAATCTTCGGCAATGGGCGAAAGCCTGACCGAGCAACGCCGCGTGAATGAAGAAGGCTTTCGGGTTGTAAAATTCTGTTATAAGGGAAGAAAGGTGATAGGAGGAAATGACTATCAATTGACGGTACCTTATGAGAAAGCCACGGCTAACTACGTGCCAGCAGCCGCGGTAATACGTAGGTGGCAAGCGTTATCCGGAATTATTGGGCGTAAAGAGCGCGCAGGTGGTTAATTAAGTCTGATGTGAAAGCCCACGGCTTAACCGTGGAGGGTCATTGGAAACTGGTTGACTTGAGTGCAGAAGAGGGAAGTGGAATTCCATGTGTAGCGGTGAAATGCGTAGAGATATGGAGGAACACCAGTGGCGAAGGCGGCTTCCTGGTCTGCAACTGACACTGAGGCGCGAAAGCGTGGGGAGCAAACAGGATTAGATACCCTGGTAGTCCACGCCGTAAACGATGAGTGCTAAGTGTTGGGGGTCGAACCTCAGTGCTGAAGTTAACGCATTAAGCACTCCGCCTGGGGAGTACGGTCGCAAGACTGAAACTCAAAGGAATTGACGGGGACCCGCACAAGCGGTGGAGCATGTGGTTTAATTCGAAGCAACGCGAAGAACCTTACCAGGTCTTGACATACCATTGACGCCTCTAGAGATAGAGGGTTTCCTTCGGGGACAATGGATACAGGTGGTGCATGGTTGTCGTCAGCTCGTGTCGTGAGATGTTGGGTTAAGTCCCGCAACGAGCGCAACCCCTGTCGTTAGTTGCCAGCAGTAAGATGGGGACTCTAACGAGACTGCCAGTGACAAACTGGAGGAAGGTGGGGATGACGTCAAATCATCATGCCCCTTATGACCTGGGCTACACACGTGCTACAATGGTTGGTACAAAGAGAAGCGAAGCGGTGACGTGGAGCAAACCTCATAAAGCCAATCTCAGTTCGGATTGTAGGCTGCAACTCGCCTACATGAAGTTGGAATCGCTAGTAATCGCGAATCAGAATGTCGCGGTGAATACGTTCCCGGGTCTTGTACACACCGCCCGTCACACCACGAGAGTTTACAACACCCGAAGTCAGTGGCCTAACCGCAAGGAGGGAGCTGCCTAAGGTGGGGTAGATGATTGGGGTGAAGTCGTAACAAGGTATCCCTACCGGAAGGTGGGGATGGATCACCTCCTTTCTATGGAGAAAGAGACGTTCTGTTTAGTTTTGGGAGAATTTCGATTTTCCTAGAATTGATCTTTGAAAACTAGATATCTTCTGAAGAAGAAAAGTTAAGTAATAAAGGGCGCACGGAGGATGCCTAGGCACTAGGAGTCGAAGAAGGACGCGACAAACGGCGAAACGCCTCGGGGAGCTGTAAGTAAGCAAAGAGCCGGGGATATCCGAATGGGGAAACCCGCTAGTGGTCATACGCTAGCACCGTATGGTGAATCAATAGCCATAGAGGAGACAGACCCAGGGAACTGAAACATCTAAGTACCTGGAGGAAAAGAAAGAAACATCGATTCCCCAAGTAGCGGCGAGCGAACAGGGAGGAGCCCAAACCGGAGTAATCCGGGGTAGAAGGACCTTCAGAAATGACTGAACATGATAGCCGAATGGTCTGGGAAGGCCAACCGGAGGGGGTGAGAGTCCCGTAGGTGAAATTGTGTGAAGCAGGGAAGGGATCCTGAGTACGGCGGGACACGAGAAATCCCGTCGGAAGCAACGAGGACCATCTCGTAAGGCTAAATACTACCTAGTGACCGATAGTGAACCAGTACCGTGAGGGAAAGGTGAAAAGAACCCCGGAAGGGGAGTGAAAGAGAACCTGAAACCGTGTGCCTACAACTAGTCAGAGCCCGTTAAAGGGTGATGGCGTGCCTTTTGTAGAATGAACCGGCGAGTTACGATATCGTGCAAGGTTAAGTTGAAGAGACGGAGCCGAAGCGAAAGCGAGTCTGAATAGGGCGAGGAGTACGATGTTGTAGACCCGAAACCGTGTGAGCTAGCCATGAGCAGGCTGAAGGTCAGGTAACACTGACTGGAGGGCCGAACCAGGGCACGTTGAAAAGTGCTTGGATGACTTGTGGCTAGGGGTGAAATTCCAATCGAACACGGATATAGCTGGTTCTCTCCGAAATAGCTTTAGGGCTAGCCTCGATAAGAGTCTACTGGAGGTAGAGCACTGAATGGGTGATGGCCCCACCTCGGGGTACTGATCTCAATCAAACTCCGAATGCCAGATAGATATGATCGGGAGTCAGACTGTGGGTGATAAGGTCCATGGTCAAAAGGGAAAGAGCCCAGACCGCCAGCTGAAGCCGCCAAGTGTCCGTTAAGTGGAAAAGGATGTGGAGATGCACAGACAACTAGGA
Organism: Turicibacter faecis; assembly: GCF_037076425.1. Lineage (NCBI taxonomy): Bacteria > Bacillati > Bacillota > Erysipelotrichia > Erysipelotrichales > Turicibacteraceae > Turicibacter > Turicibacter faecis. Next base: position 264,394 of record NZ_AP028127.1, read on the forward strand.
GGTTGGCTTAGAAGCAGCCATCCTTTAAAGAGTGCGTAATAGCTCACTAGTCGAGTGACTCTGCGCCGAAAATGTACCGGGGCTAAACGGACCGCCGAAGCTGCGGATTGACACGAAGTGTCAGTGGTAGGAGAGCGTTCTAACAGCGGAGAAGCAGTACCGGAAGGAGCTGTGGAGCGGTTAGAAGTGAGAATGCCGGTGTGAGTAGCGAAAGATAGGTGAGAATCCTATCCATCGAAAGCCTAAGGTTTCCAGGGGAAGGCTCGTCCGCCCTGGGTAAGTCGGGACCTAAGGTGAGGCCGAAAGGCGTAGCCGATGGACAACAGGTAGAGATTCCTGTACCACTTAATAAACTGAAGGAGTGACGGAGAAGGCTAAGTTGAGCGTGTGAATGGATTCACGTGTAAGCAGTGAGGTGGTCATGTAGGCAAATCCGCATGGCGAAACATTGAGCTGTGATGCCGAAAGCCCGAAAGGGTGAAGTCAGCTGATGTCACGCTTCCAAGAAAAGCTTCTAGGGATAATTTATTAGGTGCCCGTACCGATAACCGACACAGGTAGGCGAGGAGAGAATCCTAAGATGAGCGAGAGAACTCTTGTTAAGGAACTCGGCAAAATGACCCCGTAACTTCGGGAGAAGGGGTGCTTGTGAAAGCAAGCCGCAGTGAAAAGGCCCAGGCGACTGTTTATCAAAAACACAGGTCTCTGCTAAACCGCAAGGTGATGTATAGGGGCTGACGCCTGCCCGGTGCTGGAAGGTTAAGAGGAGAGGTTAGCGCAAGCGAAGCTTTGAATTGAAGCCCCAGTAAACGGCGGCCGTAACTATAACGGTCCTAAGGTAGCGAAATTCCTTGTCGGGTAAGTTCCGACCCGCACGAAAGGCGTAACGATCTGGGCGCTGTCTCAACAAGAGACTCGGTGAAATCATAGTACCTGTGAAGATGCAGGTTACCCGCGACAGGACGGAAAGACCCCGTGGAGCTTTACTGTAGCTTGATATTGAGCACTGGTGACACATGTACAGGATAGGTAGGAGACGAAGAGACCAGGACGCCAGTCTTGGAGGAGTCGCTGTTGGGATACTACCCTTGTGTTACTGGGGTTCTAACCCGTGGCCATGAGCTGGTCAGGGGACAGTGTCAGGTGGGCAGTTTGACTGGGGCGGTCGCCTCCCAAAGAGTAACGGAGGCGCCCAAAGGTTCCCTCAGAATGGTTGGAAATCATTCGAAGAGTGTAAAGGCAGAAGGGAGCTTGACTGCGAGACCAACAAGTCGAGCAGGGACGAAAGTCGGGCTTAGTGATCCGGCGGTACCGAATGGAAGGGCCGTCGCTCAACGGATAAAAGCTACCCCGGGGATAACAGGCTGATCTCCCCCAAGAGTTCACATCGACGGGGAGGTTTGGCACCTCGATGTCGGCTCATCGCATCCTGGGGCTGTAGTCGGTCCCAAGGGTTGGGCTGTTCGCCCATTAAAGCGGTACGCGAGCTGGGTTCAGAACGTCGTGAGACAGTTCGGTCCCTATCCGTCGTGGGCGTAGGAAATTTGAGAGGAGCTGTCCTTAGTACGAGAGGACCGGGATGGACACACCGCTGGTGTACCAGTTGTTCTGCCAGGAGCATAGCTGGGTAGCTACGTGTGGAAGGGATAAACGCTGAAAGCATCTAAGCGTGAAGCCCCCCTCAAGATGAGATTTCCCATTCGAAAGAAGTAAGATCCCTTGAAGACGACGAGGTAGATAGGTCAGGAGTGGAAGTTTGGTGACAGATGAAGCGGACTGATACTAATCGATCGAGGACTTAACTAATAAGGAAGTAAGCAGAAGATATCTAGTTTTGTGAGATTGATAAGATCTGACAGAAGGTCTAGTGATAAGGGCAAGGAGGGCACACCTGTTCCCATACCGAACACAGAAGTTAAGCTCCTTAGCGCCGAGGGTAGTACGCAAGTGCGAGAGTAGGACGTCGCTAGGCCATAAAAAAACGCGGGTGTAGTTTAATGGTAGAACTTCAGCCTTCCAAGCTGACTGTGAGAGTTCGATTCTCTTCACCCGCTCCAAATAGCCAATCAACATCCTTTGGGATGTTTTTTTTATATATGTTTATAAGTGATAGGACTAATAGTAAAAGAGGGGATAAGATAATGATTGGGTTATATCTTTTAATAATTATTTTAATTGTATTAGTTGTAATGGGGCTAAGAAATCAAAGTTTAAAGAATAGTGAGCATTCCTATTCGCTTATTGAAAATCAACATAAACAGTTATTGGATGAGCAACAACGTATGGAAAAAAGATTACAACAAGCCAATTTTCAAATGATTGATACGATTGGTCAAAATAATGAACGTATTATCGAAAGATATGCTCAATTTGAACGTACGATACGTGGGCAATTATTACAACATAGTACGATGGTTACGGAGAATTTACAAAAAGATTTTGAACAATTAAATGAACGAATTGAAATAAATTTAACACGTATTAATGATAAAGTGAATGAAAGATTAGACAACTCATTCAATAGAACAAATGAGACATTTCAGAGTATTTTAATGCGATTAGCAAAAATAGATGAGGCTCAAAAAAAAATTGAAAGTTTATCAACAGATATTGTCTCATTACAAAATTTATTAACGGACAAAAAAAGCAGAGGAACTTATGGGGAAATTCAACTCTATCAAATACTTGCCTCAGTTTTCGGAGATAAAAATGATCGGCTTTATCAAATGCAATATCGTCTATCTAATGGAACCATTGTAGATGCTATTTTATTTGCACCCGCTCCATTAGATAATTTACCTATCGATTCAAAATTCCCTTTGGAAAATTATCAACGCATGATGGATCGCAGCTTATCTCAGTTAGAGAGACAGGTAGCCACTAAAAAATTTAAATCTGATGTTAAAAAACATATTGATGACATTGCATTAAAATACGTTCAGGCTGTGGAAACTTCAGATCAGGCGATCATGTTTATGCCAGCCGAGGCTATTTTTGCGGAGATAAATGCATATCATTCCGATTTAATTGATTATGCACAACAAAGAAGGGTCTGGTTGGTATCACCTACTACATTAATGTCCACATTGACCACCATTCAGGTAATTCTAAATAATATTGAGCGTGATCGCCATGCGCTAGTGATTCAGCAAGAACTTAATAAACTAGGAGACGAATTCAAAAGATATAAGGAGAGATGGGATAAGTTAAGTAAACATATCGACACCGTTTCTAAGGATGTAAAAGAAATACATATTACAACCGAAAAAATTGGGACTAGATTTGATTCTATTTCAAATGTTGAGTTAGATTTTAAAGAATAATTTTTACAATTGACAAAATGTGATTTTATACTTATAATGATAGAGAAAATTAAAATATATAGAATATACTCTTATTCAGAGCGATGGAGGCATAGGGGCCTATGAAGTCGCGGCAACCTCCTTATAAAGGAAGGTGCCAACCCAAGCGAGTTTAACTTGAACAATAAGAGGGTTTGAATGAATTAGTTATTCAAGTCCGCTTATGGCGGGCTTTTTTTTATTAACTAAGAATGTTACATGAGTGATGACCCGTTTTATTATCGTTAATGAAGTATTAGGATAGAGTATAGCGTAGCAAAATTAAAGGAGGACATTATAATGTCAGAACGTCGTTTATTTACATCAGAATCTGTAACAGAAGGACATCCAGATAAAATTGCAGACCAAATTTCAGATTCTATTTTAGATGCCATTTTAAGTAAGGATCCGATGGCCCGTGTGGCATGTGAAACATCAGTTACTACTGGATTAGTTTTAGTTTTTGGAGAGATTACTACTTCGTCTTATGTGGATATTCAAAAGGTGGTGCGTGAAACAATTCGTGAAATTGGATATGATCGTGCTAAGTATGGGTTCGATGCCGATACATGTGCTGTACTAACTGCTATTGATGAGCAATCAGGAGATATTGCTATGGGAGTTGACAATGCACTTGAGGCAAGAAATGGTGTTATGACCGATGAGCAGATTGAAGCAATTGGTGCTGGTGATCAAGGTCTGATGTTTGGGTTTGCAACAAATGAAACAGAGGATTATATGCCATTACCTATTTCATTAGCGCATAGATTAGCTCGCCGATTAACAGAGGTACGTAAAAATGGAACATTAGATTATTTAAGACCTGATGGAAAAACACAAGTAACGATCGAATATAATGAAGATGGAAAACCAGTAGCGATAGATACTGTGTTACTTTCAACACAACATTCACCAGAAGTTAGTCATGAGAAAATTGAGTCAGATATAAAAAAATATGTATTTGATGCTGTCTTACCCGAACATTTAGTGACTGATAAGACACGTTATTTAGTTAATCCAACAGGACGTTTTGTTATTGGTGGACCACACGGGGATGCGGGATTAACGGGACGAAAAATTATTGTTGATACTTATGGAGGATATGCTAGACATGGTGGAGGTGCATTTTCTGGAAAAGATGCAACGAAAGTTGACCGATCAGCTGCTTATGCTGCCCGCTATGTAGCGAAAAACTTAGTTGCTGCCGGATATGCAGATAAGATTGAAATACAACTTTCATATGCAATCGGAGTAGCACAGCCTACCTCTATCATGGTAGATACATTTGGAACGGGGAAATTATCCGATGCAAAGATTGTGGAGATTATTCGTCGTAATTTTGACTTACGCCCAGCTGGTATTATTAATATGTTAGATTTAAGAAAACCAATTTATCGAAAAACAGCAGCTTATGGACATTTTGGTCGCAGTGATGTAGACTTTCCTTGGGAGCGTTTAGACAAGGTTGAAGTTTTAAAAGAGCAATTATAATTGTTAAAAAAGAGTCTGGTTAAAAATAAAACTAGACTCTTTTTTTGTAGGTTTAATTGGTTCTTTGTCAAATAGTGTTGCTGATTAATTTGTAACCTGTTACAACGAAAATTCAAATCGAAATCCTAGTAGCTATGCTGCTAGGATTTTCGTTTTAGGCTTTGTTAGATTTTGAACCATGAGAATACGAGATTTAAAGTGATAGAAACTACGATATCCAAAGGCAATACGCTTAATGACCTTAATTTTATTATTAATTCCTTCGATGGGACCATTTGTGTAATGAGTTGAGAGTGTATTTTTAATATAGGATTGATAAGTTTTAAAGGTTTGGAAAGCCGTTTGAAACTCAGGAGAAACAAGCGGATGTTCCGTTTCGAGTAAATGATTAAATCGTTTTAAGTTTTTTGTCTGAAGAGCGAAAAGTAACTCTTGATATAAATCATAGGTTGCTTTTAATTCAGGAGATAAATCAAGTAGAAAGTTTAAGATATCAATTTCACGCATGGGTTGTTTAAAGCAGTAAACTGATCGATAAGTGGTGGTATTAAGTAAAGCGTGAGATTTTAAAAATAAGCGCCAATAACGTTTGAATTTACGACCATGCTTTTTGAACTTTTTCATGAATCGGATTCGAGTTTTGTTCAGTGCACGAGAGAGATGTTGAACGAGATGAAATTTATCAATGATAATTTGGGCATGAGGAAAAAGATCCTTAATGAGGCTGATGTAAGGAGCGTACATATCAATCACAATATTTTTTACTCGATGACGTGCTTCCTTTGTGTATCGTTTAAAATAAGCTTGAAGGGAGTTTAAACGACGATCTTCAACGATATCGATGATTTGTTTTGAGTCAGCATCGCAAAAAATAAAAGACATATGCCCCTCAGCAGACTTAACGGATTTAAATTCATCAAAACAGAGATTTTCAGGTAAATAATTAAGGTTTAAGGTTTGAGATTCATAAAAGCTATGGATGATTCGATTGACGGTTGAATGAGAGACCTGATGGCGACGTGCGATATCACATTCAGAAATTTTATTTTAGGCCTCTAAAGCAATGGCGTGTTTCGTATGATAAGAAATGTAACAGTTCTTTTCAACAATTGAAGTACTTAGTGTAAAAGTAGACTGGCAATGCCCACAATAATAACGCTGTTTTTTTAGGTCTAAGTAGGTATCGTGAAGAGAGACTTTTGGAATGACAATTCGAGAGGTTTTAAATCCATGCTTCTTAAATTTTGAATCAAATAGGGTTCCGCATTTTTGACAATGAGTCGGTTGATACGTAAGAATACCTTTAAAGATAAAGCTAGTAATTCCGTTCAACTTCACTTCCTCAAGATAATCTTCTGAAAATGTAATATTTTTATCTTTAATATTTAAAAGTTTTCTAGTAAAATATGAGTGAGACATTAAATCTTATCCTTTCAATATTGTTTTAGTCGATAACATTGTAACAGGATTGAGACTTGAAGTCTCTTTTTTTTATCCTATGAAAAAAGTGCTGCTTAATCAGCAACACTAAATATTATAGAACCGTTTAATTATAAAATCGTAGGATATAAATTTACATTTTTTATTTAATTGGTGATATAATATAGTATAAAATTACTGTTTGATGTTTGAAAGGATGTGCCTCTGTGCTTAAAAGGTTATTACTTATTATTAATCCTACTTCTGGACGTGGGATGATAAAAGACTACTTATTATTGATCATTAAGGAGTTAAGTTTGGCAGGATATGAGGTAGTTGTATATCCGACTAAGTCCAAAAATGATGCAACCAATAAAATGAAAGAGGCAAAATCCTATGATTTAATTGTTGCCAGTGGAGGGGATGGTACTTTAAATGAGGTTATTACAGGTTTAATTAAAGCAAATGCCAATACACCAATTGCCTACATTCCAACAGGGACAACGAATGATTTTGCTACAACATTGGGGATACCTAAAAATATCCCGCGAGCTGTTAAATTATGTACAGAGGGTAAAATTGCCCCTATTGATATCGGGCAGTTTGATGAAAGATACTTTACATACGTCGCAGCATTTGGAGCGTTTACCGATGTTGCTTATGAAACTCCACAACCTCGTAAAAATATGTTAGGGGGATTAGCATACTTAATAGAGGGGTTATTAAAGTTACCAGCTATTCAATCTTATAAATGTCGAATCACATACAGCGGTGGTGTGATTGAAGGCGATTATATTTTTGGAATGATTTCAAATTCGGATTCTGTTGCGGGAATTAAAAATGCGTTTGGAAATCATGCTGATTTAAGTGATGGCTTATTCGAGGTCACTTTAATTCGTGCCCCTAAAAATTTATTGGATATACACCGAATTTTAACTGATTTTTTAAATACGACGTATGATCCGGAGTATGTAGTTACCCTAAAGACAGATCGGATAACTGTAGAGAGTGAACAAGATGTAAAATGGACGTTAGACGGTGAAGACGGTGGGGTACTAAAAAGTGTACACATTAGAAGCTTACAACACCGCGTTCAAATTTGTTGTCCTAAATTATAATATTATAAAATCTTTAAATTACTAGATGGTGGGGGCCGTCTAATGATTTAAAGATTTTTATTTATACGGGAAAATCTGAATGGAATAAAAGCCCATTGAAAAGACCATTCTATTAGTAATCAGAGTCTTGAGGTGATGAAATGATTGTTACTTTATTTTTAGTACTATCAGTACCTATTTTACTTTTATTTTTCCTTAATCAATTAAGAATTGCACAAATTTCTTTGAATCACTTATTTTCATGGTTAAAGTGGTATGGGCTATGTCTCATTGTTTATTATGTATTATCATCTAACCAGTACTATTTTGATAAAGTCAACTATTTAATGGTAGACGTGGTGAATTTGAGCGTGCTAATTATTATATCATTTGGTATGATTATTTATGTTCATCAATATTGTATTGATAAAGAAAGAGAAAATAAAATGAAAGAACTGGCAATAGCATACGCCCTACTGCAAAAGGAAGAGCAGGAGCGTGAGAATGATTCCCTAAAAAAAGAGTAGGACTATTATTTTATGAGGGATGATTGAATTGGATAACGTGACGGAGGTTTTCATGAGAAAAGTAACTGTAAGTAAGAATTTAAAAGAAAAAGTACCGGGGTATTGTTTAGCAGTGTTATCTTTTGATATCAAAATTGAGTTAACCTCGGATGCTTTAAAAGAAGAGATGACTAATTTAGAGCGTGAAGTGCAACAAATGCTAACGTTAGAAAACCTATTAAAACAACCACGGATTGAGGCTGCACGAGTCGGTTATAGAAGCTTGGGAAAGGATCCTTCTCGTTATCGACTGGCAACAGAGGCCTTGTTACGCCGACTCATAAAGGGAAATGGTTTATATCATATCAATAATGCTGTCGATATTGGAAATATATTATCTGTACGTACTCAAAGAAGTGTAGCAGTACTAGATGAGGATAAAATAATGGGAGATATTTTAATTCGAATTGGGGAAGATGAACCGTATGAGGGAATTGGTCGAGGAAATATAAATATAAAGAATATACCCGTATATTGTGATAAAAAGGGACCCTTTGGTACACCGACGTCGGATACACCTAGAACCCGCATTACGGAAAATACCCATAAGATATTATTGTTTATTACTTCCTTTAACGGTACAGAAGGATTGGTGACTGATGTGGAGTTAGCTAAAGAGCTGTTTTCTAGATTTAGTGTCTCATCAAATTTTTCAGTTGAAATAGTGGAATAAGGTACTATGTAGGACAGACTTATGATATAATTTTAAAATAGATTTTTATACAAAAAATGTTTAATTTTACATTTTTGATATGTAAGCGAGGTGTTTTTTTATGGAAATGATTAATGAAAATTCCAATTTCATTAAGACGATTATGAAGGAAGACTTAGAAAGTGGTAAACATAAAGAAATTATTACACGTTTTCCACCAGAACCAAATGGTTATCTCCATATTGGACATGCAAAAGCCATTTTAACTAACTACTTATTAGCTAAAGAGTTTAATGGAAAAATGAATTTACGTTTTGATGATACAAATCCCGTAAAGGAAGATGATGAGTTCGTTCAAGGGATTATAAATGATATTAAATGGTTAGGTGTAGAATATAATCAATTATTATTTGCTTCCGATACATTTGAAAAGATGTATGAGCATGCTGTTGAGTTAATCAAAAAAGGGAAGGCATATGTCGATGACCAAACGCCTGAACAAATGCGTGAAAATCGTGGAACCTTAACACAACCGGGAGTAGAATCTCCTTATCGAAATCGTACAGTTGAGGAAAATTTAGAGTTATTTGAGAATATGCGTAACGGACTTTATAAAGATGGTGAGAAGGTTTTACGTGCTAAAATTGATATGAGTTCTCCGAATATGAATCTTCGTGACCCAGCTATTTATCGTATTTTACATACCTCACATCACAATACAGGGGATAAATGGTGTATCTATCCAATGTATGATTATGCTCATCCACTTGAAGATGCCTTTGAAGGAATTACTCATTCCCTTTGTTCATTAGAGTATGAGGATCATCGTCCATTATATGATTGGGTGATTGAAAATTGTGAGACTGAAGCAAAACCACGACAAATTGAGTTTGCACGTCTTAATATGAAAAATACTATTATGTCTAAGCGATATCTTAAACAGTTAGTGGATGAAGGCGTGGTATCTGGTTGGGATGATCCGCGTATGCCAACAGTAGCAGGATTACGTAGAAGAGGTTATACACCAGAATCAATTACTAATTTTATTCAAGAGGTAGGTCTTTCTAAGGCAGTAAGTACAGTGGATCCTCAAATGTTAGAACACTTTGTGCGAGAGGATTTAAAGTTAAAAGCACCACGTACAATGGCAGTTTTACGCCCATTAAAGGTAGTTATTACTAATTATCCAGAGGGTGAAGTTGAATACCTTGATGCAGAAATTAATCCAGAGGTTCCAGAAATGGGAACACGCAAAATACCTTTTTCACGTGAAATCTATATTGAACAAGAAGATTTCATGGAAAATCCAATTCCAAAATATTTCCGTTTATTCCCTGGAAACGAAGTCCGTTTAAAACATGCTTATTTTATTAAGTGTACAGATGTGATTAAGGATGAGGACGGAAATGTGATTGAGATTCACGCAACTTATGATAAGGATACAAAATCGGGATCAGGATTTACGGGTCGTAAAGTAAAAGGAACAATCCATTGGGTGGATGCGAATCATAATATTCCAGCTGACTTCCATTTATATGAACCGTTACTTATTGAAAATGAAGAAACAGAAGGATTACCATTCTTAGAACGTATCAATAGAAACTCAGAAGAGGTTGTTCATGGTTTTGTAGAAGAAAACATGAAGGATGTAAAAGCGCAAGATAAATTCCAATTTTTCCGCCATGGTTATTTTAATGTTGATCCAAAACGTACTCAAGACGGTAAGTTATCGTTTAATCGTATCGTTTCATTAAAATCAAGCTTCCGTATTTAATTTATTTATTAATTTTAATGAAAAGCTCGTAGATTAAATCTATTTATTTAATCTGCGAGCTTTTTTATGGATAAGAAATGGTTAGGAAAGAAAAAGTTTCATTCTGACATTGCATAAGCTTACTTTATTTTTCCTAGACTAATAGGTAGAGTTAGAATTTTTATTAATATTTTGATAAAACATTAATTAGGGAATGACTGTTTATTTAATTTGAATACTAAAATTGTTATAATAAAACAGATTATGTTTAATAATGTTGAAACTTTGATAGTGCAGATGACTTTTATATAGAGGTGAAATAATGAATCAATTACTACATAATATGAACCCTCAACAGAAAGAGGCAATTTTAACAACTGAGGGACCGCTTTTAGTGATGGCCGGGGCGGGATCTGGGAAAACCCGTGTTTTAACCCATCGAATCGCTTATTTAATGTCGGAAAAGCAGGTTTCTCCTTACAATATTTTGGCGATAACTTTTACGAATAAGGCAGCAAGAGAGATGAAGGAACGCGTAGAAAAACTAATTGGGGAACGCGGAAAAGATGTATGGATTTCTACTTTCCATTCGATGTGTGTTCGTATTCTGAGGAGAGATATTGATTTAATTGGGTACGATTTGAATTTTGGAATTTTAGATGATGCGGATCAATTAAGTGTGATAAAGACTGTAATGGAAGATTTAAATCTTGATCCTAAGAGACAATCTCCAAAATATTTTTTATCTCAAATTAGTAACGCTAAAAACGAACTTAAATCTCCACGTGATTTGAGCAAAGAATTTGAAAATGAAGACGTAATTCGTGTATATGAAAGATATCAACAGATTTTATTTAAAAATAATCGTGTTGATTTTGATGATTTATTAGTGCTTACGGTCCACTTATTTGAAAAGCATCCGGAAGTGTTAACATTTTATCAAAATAAGTTTCAGTATATTCACATTGATGAGTACCAAGATACGAATAATGCACAATATCAAATTGTTTCATTATTGGCTCAAAAGTTCAGAAACATCTGCGTCGTTGGCGATTCGGATCAATCTATCTACAGTTGGCGCGGAGCAAATATTGAAAATATTTTATCATTTGAACACGATTATCCTGATGCAAAGGTTGTATTATTAGAGCAAAATTATCGTTCAAAGCAGATGATTCTTAATGCAGCAAATGATGTGATTCAAAATAATAGTGGCCGCCTGGACAAAAGATTATGGTCCGATCGTGGTGAAGGGAATCAAATTGAATATTATCGAGCGCTAGATGGGGATGTTGAGGCAACCTATATCGCGGATAAAATTTCATATATGCGCCGAGATAGTTATGATTATCATGATTTCGCTATTTTATATCGCACAAATTCACAATCACGAGCGATTGAACAGGCATTTTTAAGACAAAATATTCCGTATCGTTTAATAGGAGGACAGAGTTATTTTAAACGAAAAGAGATTAAAGATTTAATGGCTTATTTACGTTTAATTTGTAATCCTGATGATGATTTATCATTTAAACGTATCGTCAATGAGCCTAAGCGTGGAATTGGTGCAGCTTCAATTGAAAAATTAACTCAGTTTGCGAATGAGGCCGAATTATCATTAATGGCTTCAATTGATGAGGTTGACAACGGCATTGCCCGAGCAACTTTAAATAAATTTATTGATTTTAAACAGATGATTTATATGCTACGTTCTCAAATCGAAGCTTACTCTATCGCGGAATTCATTGATTTAGTTTTAAGACAAACTGGATATTTAGAGATGCTTGAAAATGAAAACACGATTGAGGCGGATAGCCGTATTGATAACTTAGGTGAGTTTCAATCGATGGCGACCCAGTTTGAAGAGGTAGATTTAAATGAAATTTTGGCTGAGGAAGAGAGTGAGGAACGCGCTGATGAACTCTCAACTATGACTAAACTTGTCATATTACTTAATGATTTAATGCTTCAAACCGATACCGAAACGGAAGAGGAGGCAAATGAATCCAAAGTTACCTTAATGACGATTCACGCGGCTAAGGGATTAGAGTTTCCAGTTGTGTTTATTTGCGGATTTGAAGATGGAATTTTCCCATTACATTCGGCTTTAGAACAAGGAGGAGACGAACTTGAAGAAGAGCGACGGTTAGCATACGTAGCTATTACTCGTGCGGAAGACATTTTATTTATTACAAATGCACAAAGTCGCTATCAGTATGGTCGACGTTCCGCAAATCGAGAATCGATGTTTATTCATGAAATATCTGATAAGTATTTAAATAAAACAGGAATCGAAACTCGTTCAAAACGCCCATCATTTACGTTACAGGAAGCACTAGATAATAGAAGTCCGAAAAAGACTATCCAAACGATAACCCTCACAACAGATTCATCTTGGAAAAGCGGGGATAAGGTTTTACATGATAGTTTTGGAGAAGGAGTCGTTGTCGGAGTTAAAGGTGAAATTGTTTCGATTGCATTTAGTTCCCCACATGGGATAAAAAAATTAATGGGATCACATCCCGCTTTGAAAAAACGAGGATAAGGCATATAATCAACCTAAATGTATCCGGGTGTATCTGTAGGGAGGATAACCTTATATAGGTATAAATCATTATTTTTAATAGGGTATAGACTGAGTAAGTTTTTATTGAAATCACGTTTTTACTTAATAGGGGGAAATAGGATAATTGAACGCCACTAGGATAGATAGAAATTAAAGAATATTATTTTTGATTGGAGGATTTAATGATGTTGAAGCAGCGTGTGGAAGAGTTAACAAAGCTATTAAATCAATATAACACAGAGTATTATGTCTTCGATAATCCAAGTGTTAGCGATCGCGAGTATGACCGGCTTTTACAGGAATTAATTGAAATAGAACAAAAAAACCCTGAACTTAAGACTCCAACATCCCCGACAGTGCGTGTTGGAGGCGCCGTTTTAGAAGGTTTTGATAAAGTGTTACATACGAATCCAATGTTGTCGTTAGGAAATGCTTTTAATGAAGGTGATTTAAGAGAATTTGATTCACGGATAAGGAAAGTGACGCCTAATATTAATTATGTTTGTGAATTAAAGATTGATGGGTTAGCAGTGACACTTCATTATGAGAATGGCCAGTTTGTTCGCGGTGCGACACGTGGGGACGGGACAACTGGAGAGGATATTAGTGAAAACTTAAAAACGATTCGGGCGATTCCGTTAACGATACCTTATAGTGATTTATTGGAGGTTCGTGGAGAAGCGTATATGTCAAAAGAGACGCTAGAAAAGTTAAATAAGCGCCGTGCGCAGAATGGAGAAGAGTTATTCGCCAATCCCCGTAATGCGGCTGCAGGGTCACTACGACAATTAGATTCTAAAGTGACGTCTAAACGTGAATTAAGTATGTTTTGTTATGCTGTGCCTAGTGCTAAACAATTAGGATGTAAAACGCATGCTGAAAGTTTAGATAAAATTAAGGAAATGGGATTTAATGTTAATCCAAATTATGAAGTATGCCAGTCTATTGATGAAGTATTAGCGTATATTGAAAAGTGGTCTACGATGAGAACGGAATTACCTTATGAGATTGATGGAATTGTGATTAAAGTGAATCAATTGGATGATCAGGAGATTTTAGGTAATACGGTTAAAAGTCCTAGATGGGCCATTGCATATAAGTTTCCTGCCGAGGAGGTTGAGACTGTCTTAAAAGATATTATTTTTACAGTTGGTCGAACGGGGATGGTGACGCCTAATGCCGTGTTAGAGCCTGTTCGTGTAGCGGGAACACGGGTAAGTCGTGCGACGTTACATAATGAGGATTATGTAAAGGAACGTGACATTCGCGTTAATGATCGTGTAATTATTCGGAAGGCAGGGGAAATAATTCCTGAAGTAGTGAAGCCTTTAATCGAAGAAAGAAACGGTGATGAGGTACCTTTTGAGATGATTCATGAATGTCCACGCTGTGGAAGTGTTCTAGTTCGCGAGGAAAATGAGGCGGATTACTATTGTTTAAACATTGACTGCCCGGCACGTATTGTGGAAAGTTTATGCCACTTTGTATCACGTAATGCGATGAATATTGATGGATTAGGGATTAAGGTAGTACAGCAATTATATGAGCAACAGTTAATAAAAAATGTGGCCGACATTTATAAACTAGAGCGAAATCAGTTATTACCGCTTGAACGTATGGGCGAGAAAAAGGTCTCGAATTTATTAGCGGCTATTGAAAATAGTAAACAGAATAGTTTAGAACGGTTATTGTTCGGATTAGGAATTCGTCATGTGGGGAGTAAAACGGCTAAAGTTTTGGCAACTCACTTTGAAGAGATAGATAAATTAATAGGGGCCACTTTCGAAGATTTTAAAGGAATACCTGAGATTGGTGAAGTTATTTCAAAGAGCGTTATTCATTACTTTGCGGATGAATCAAATAAAATGTTGATCGAAGAATTAAAGACATTAGGATTAAATACGCTTTATACAGGAAATAAATTAGTGGCTAATACGCAGGAAAGTGCCTTCTACGGAAAAAGCGTGGTGTTGACTGGAACATTGACAACCTTATCGCGTAAGGAAGCGAGTATGAAGTTGGAGGAATTAGGGGCAAGAGTTTCAGGAAGTGTAAGTGCTAAAACAGATTTCTTAGTTGCAGGTGAGAAAAGTGGTTCAAAGCTTAAAAAGGCACAGGAGCTTGGAATCACGGTGATTGATGAAGAAACGATGTTAAAAATGATTGGTGAATAGGAGGGGTATACAATGAAATTAAAACGCGGATTTTTGTTAGCTGTTATCTGTTGTTTAGTTGTTTTGGTGGGGTGTTCTGCGCCCCCAACACCTAAGGTAGAAGAAGGGGGTTCAGAAGATGATTCCATGAAACGCCAACTCTTGTCTAACGAGGCAACGGCGGAATATTATCGGACGATGCTTCCCTATAAGACAAGTCCAACGAGGGGATTAGTTTATTCACGATATTCTAAAATGAATAACCGTTATGATATTGACGCATTTGAACTTGCCTTAATGCGAGAATCACAATCATATTTTTCTCCAGATCAAGTCTATTTCCAAGAAGGGCAAAACCTGACAAAAGCGATGGTTCAACGACTCTTATCTAAACGTTTAACCGAGGCGGAATTAGCTCAAGAATTAGAAGTAGACGCTAATTATAAGGATATCGGGTTAAATCCTACGAAAGATGAGGGAATTAATATTGATGGAATGGATGTCAATCCTGTTTACCTAGCATATTTACTTGAACAGGATTACGTGGTGACAAAAGATGAGAATACGGTTCTCGAAGGGGTAACCATAGGGTTAGCTTTAAATCCTTATCAAAATTGGAAAAATGAATTAGGTTACGATCAGACGATTGTATTGGATGAAGAAGCCTTAATTGAAAAAGGAAAAGAGATTGCTACTAGATTAATAGATATTCTCAGACAGGAAGAAGCTTTCAAGGATGTTCCAATTATGATTGGCTTATTTATCGTTCAAGAGGAAAGTGCGGTAACGCCAGGACATATGGTGGCGAAGACTTTAGTTGGTAAAAATAGTTCAACGATAAAAAATTGGGAATCAGTGAATGAGAAGTATTATTTGTTACCAGATAGCGCGATATTGGCGGTAGATGCTAACTTATCTAATCAGTTTAGTTCCTTTAAAGATACGATTAAAGAATATTATCCACATTATTATGGAGTCATAGGTCTTGCTCATGTTTTAAATAATAAAGTAGATAATTTGGAGATTATTATTAATATAGATTTTTATGGTTTAGCCGAAAAATTGTCTTTTCACCAGTTAGTGGCTCAGTTAATTCCCGATTCTTTTTCATCGGACTATGACATTGATGTGGTCATTCGTTCTAGTGATGAAATTTATGGAATATTAAAAAAATCAGCTAATGAACGCGAGGTAACATTAAAACTTACAGGTTGGAAATAAAGGATTATTTAGGAAGAGGTTAAAATGAAAAAATTATTTTGGCGTATAACAATGACGTTTTGGGTTCTATTCGGAATCGTTGTCGTCTCTTTTACGCTAACTTTCTATTGGAATTATGAAAAAATTTATTCTCAAAAATTGTTAGAGATTGATAGAGACGTTAATAAAATAGGAACTCAAATAGATCGTAATATCGTTTCATATGAACGGTTGCTTAAAACAGAGGAGTATAAACTTTTAACATTAACCGAAGATAATTTAAGGGTGTTGGAATCCTTAAATGATGAAGCACGTCATCAACTAATGAAGGATGGGGGTTTTGTAGAGTCTGACGATTTATTTGAATCTGCGTACCTAAGTGCGATTAATAGTATGAATGATATCTTACAAAAAAATCGGGAACTTTACGTGGACGATCATCGAGTATTAGATTTTCAAATCGTACCGATATTCGATCAGGGATATTCGGATGTTATGTCTAATAACTATCCAGAAGGGACTGAAACAATTAAGGTAGGTGATGCCCTTTATCTGGTCAATGATAAATTTGCGGATAAACGGAATTGGACAATCTACAAGCTTATCGAAAGTCAAGGAATATTATTTGGGTATATAAAATTATCAGTTGTATCGATTGGTCCGGGTACGTATGGGATTAATAGTGATCAGATTGTTGAAATGATTTATTATATTGGTAATAATCAATATATCGACGAAGAATTACCTACAAAGTTAAGTTCCCGAATTAAGGAATCAAATTTTGAGGAAGCATCTCAGTTATTAAAGGATAATGGGTATTATACGAATCGGTATATTTCATCCAAAAATAATATTAAAATGATTTATTACGTTGCCAATAAAGATTTAAGGAAAGCTATATTGAGGGAAACAATTAGTCTATTTGAATTTAGTACAATTTTGTTAACTTTACTATTTTTCTTTGCAGCGTATACATTATTTATCGTAATTATTAAGCCATGTTATTTATTAATTGAATACGTTGAACGTTGTGGAAATGGGGATTATTCTATGCCACCTAGAATTAATCCAGCATGGAAGACATCATTCTTAATGGTCCGTAATGCTTATTTAGAAAATGAACGCTTATTAAAGGTTAAGGATAATCAAAGTCAGGAATTAGAGCTTGCTTGGCAACGGTCCTTGCTCGCTAGCCAGGCGAAGACGTTGTTTTTAGCTAAAGTGTCTCATGAATTAAAAACGCCATTAAATGCGATTAAAGGTTATGTACAGTTATTGAAGTTAAGTATTGAGCAACCTAAGCAAAGAAAACAATTAGAAATTATTGAACATTCGAGTGATATTTTATTAAAGCATGTTAATGAATTATTAGACTTTTCAATGATCGAGGATGGAAAGGTGAAACTTACGGTTACGCAAATTAATGTTTTCCACATGGTAGACACTATTAAAGAGCTATTTTTTGTAGAAACAGCCAATAAGGGAATTAAGTTTATTGTGAATACGGATTCGACGATTCCAACTGAATTGTACGGTGATGAGGGACGAATTAAACAGATTATTATCAATTTAGTTTCAAATGCGATTAAGTTCACTGAGCAGGGAGAAATCAGGATTGACCTTACCTTGGATTATCAAAATGAATCAGATGCCTATTTAAGTATTAAGGTTACGGATACTGGAAAAGGAATAGCCCCAGATAAATTAGAATCGATTTTTGAGGCATTTACTCAAGAGAATAATACGATATCAAGACGTTTCGGTGGAACAGGCTTAGGATTAAGTATTTCAAAAAGATTAGCTGAGGCAATGGGGGGACGGTTAACCGTTGAAAGTACGGTTGATATTGGATCAACGTTTACTCTATTTTTACCACTTTCGAAATCTTTAGTGGAAGAGCAAGACATTTAACGTAAATGCACGAGGTGACTAATCATGAATGACAAAATTATTGTAAAAGGTGCACGTGAACAGAATTTAAAAAATATTGATGTTGAAATCCCACGTAATCAGTTAGTTGTATTGACTGGTTTATCGGGGTCTGGAAAGTCCTCTCTTGCATTTGAAACAATTTATGCTGAGGGACAAAGGCGTTATGTAGAGAGTTTATCAGCCTATGCAAGACAGTTTTTAGGTAATATGGAAAAACCGGATGTTGATTCAATTGAAGGGTTGTCTCCGGCTATTTCGATTGATCAAAAGACGACGAATCGTAATCCAAGATCAACCGTCGGAACTGTAACGGAAATCTATGATTATCTTCGCTTATTGTTTGCAAGGATTGGTAAACCCACTTGTCCTGTTCATGGAATTGAGATACAGGCGCAATCGATTGAGCAAATGGTTGATCGCCTATATCAGTACGAGGAACGGACAAGAATGCAAATTTTAGCTCCCGTTATTGTCGGTAAAAAGGGTAGTCACGTCAAAACGCTTGAAGGATTAAAAAAAGATGGATATGTACGTGTACGTGTTGACGGAGAGATGCTGGATTTAGATGATGAAATTAAGTTAAATAAAAATAAAAAGCATACGATTGAGGTTATCGTTGACCGCATTTCATTAAAGCCAGATACTCGTTCAAGGGTTGCGGATTCATTAGAAACTGCTTTGAAACTTGGAGCAGGTAAAGTATTAATTGATGTTGTAGGCCGTGAAGAATTAATCTTTAGTGAGCACTTTTCGTGTCCTTATTGTGATTTCTCCGTCGATGAACTTGAGCCGCGCATGTTCTCATTTAATTCTCCTTTTGGTGCTTGTCCTGAGTGTAGTGGCCTAGGGGTACAAAAGAAAATTGATATTGACCTATTAGTCCCAGATCAGCGATTATCTATTAGTCAAGGGGCTATTCGTGGATGGGAAAAAGAAGAAACTCATGGGCGTAAGTTATTAGATACCGTATGTCAACATTATGGGATTGATTTAGATAAACCATTTGAAGAATTGAGTGACGAGGAAAAGAACATTATTTTTTATGGAACATCAGAGCCTATTCATTTTCAACTTCAATCAGAGAGTGGAGTTAAACATGAGAAGGTGGATACTTACGAAGGGGTTATTAACAATTTAGAACGAAGATATATGGAAACGAGCTCTTCATTTATGCGGGAATGGATTGAAGGGTTTATGTCTGAATTAAAATGTAATAGATGTCATGGAAAACGACTCTCTGAACAAGCATTATCCGTATTAATTGATGGAAAAAATATTGATGACTTTACGGAATTATCGATTCAGGAAGCTTTAGATTTTATTCAGGAGTTAAGGTTAAGTGAAAAGGATTTAAAGATTGCCCATTTAATTTTAAAAGAGATTAAGGAGCGTTTGCTCTTCTTAGTTAATGTTGGTTTAGATTATTTAACTTTAAATCGTTCCGCGGGTTCCCTGTCAGGAGGAGAAGCTCAAAGGATTCGATTAGCTACTCAAATTGGGTCACGCCTATCAGGAGTTTTGTATGTGTTAGATGAACCTTCTATTGGTCTTCACCAGCGGGATAATGATCGATTAATTGATACCCTAAAGTCCATGCGGGATTTAGGAAATACGTTAATTGTTGTTGAGCATGATGAAGATACGATGATGGCGTGTGACTATTTAATCGATATCGGTCCCGGTGCAGGAATACACGGTGGGGAAATCGTAGCTCAGGGAACACCAGAAGAAGTTATGCAAAATGATCATTCAATTACAGGTCAGTATTTGAGCGGTAAAAAGCAAATCTATTTACCAAAGGAACGTCGAAAAGGAAATGGACAATTTATAGAGATAAAGGGTGCAAAGGAAAACAATCTTAAAAATATTAACCTAAAAATTCCGATGGGAATTTTAAATGTGGTGACGGGCGTATCAGGGTCAGGAAAATCAACGCTTATTAATGATATATTATATCGTTCCATTGCCTCTAAGCTTTATCGGATTAAGGATAAGCCGGGTGAACATAAGGAGTTAAAGGGCATGGAGTATATTGATAAAATCATTGATATTGATCAATCACCGATTGGTCGAACGCCACGTTCAAATCCTGCCACTTATACGGGAGTTTTTGATGATATTAGAGATCTTTTTGCGTCAACTAATGAGGCAAAGGTTCGAGGATATCAAAAAGGCCGTTTTTCGTTTAATGTGAAAGGCGGAAGATGCGAATCTTGTCATGGCGATGGCGTATTAAAAATTGAAATGCATTTTCTACCAGATGTTTATGTGCCTTGTGAAGTTTGCCATGGAAAACGTTACAATCGTGAGACACTTGTGGTTACCTATAGAGGAAAAAATATATCAGATGTATTAGATATGACAGTCGAGGATGCTTATATATTTTTTGAACATCATCCGAAAATAGCACGAAAATTAAAAACACTTTCTGATGTAGGATTAGGTTATTTAAAATTAGGACAGCCTGCATCGACCCTATCTGGGGGAGAAGCACAACGTGTGAAATTAGCATCCGAATTACATCGTCGTATTACGGATAAAACGGTTTATATTTTGGATGAACCGACCACGGGGTTACATATCGAGGATGTGAAAAGACTGTTAAAAGTTTTAAATCGCATGATTGACGAAGGTGCAACGATTGTTGTGATTGAGCACAATTTAGATGTTATCAAAATGGCTGATTATATTATTGATTTAGGTCCAGAAGGCGGAACAAGGGGCGGAACTATTGTGGCTAAAGGAACCCCGGAAGAGGTGGCTAAGGTACCAGAATCATATACGGGTAAATACTTAAATAAAATTTTAGTACGTGATCGGGAAAGACAAAAAAATCTTAGTTAATTAACGAGACTAGGATTAGTCTTACGGTGTATTTGGTGTTTTAGTAACATTGGATAAGATAAATTTTTAAATTTATATATAGATATGGATTGTTGTTCCCATCTAATTTTTTATGCTAGATAGGCAATCCTACTTACTTGAAGTAACCACACTAGGCAGTTCGATTTGAATTGTAGAAGAAAGTTATGTTTTTGAGGATACAAAGGAGAGAAGACGTAAAAATGTCCTCTCTCTTTTTTTAGTCGATGATATTAGCAGCATAAGAGGGATAAATGTGAATGGTTTTTAAATGAGGGATTAGGTGTATTAATAAAAAATATTTTTAAAAATTAATGTATTCTGTATAGTGTATTAAAAAAGGACCAATAATAGAGTAAACAGATTAATATTTAAATTTTTTCTTCTTTAGACAAAAAGTCTTAGTAAAATAAGGAAAAATATCGAAAACCGAACATTTTGTGTCTTTTTCGGGTCTAATTATGTTCTTTTTGTGTAAAAAGTGTATTAAACAAAGGGTTAACCGGTTTAGAAGGTTGACCTTTTTTTTGTACGCGTGCTATGATAGGCACGTCGTAAGCTCACTCTAGAAAGATTACTTGCTTGTTTATCGGACGTAAAGAAGGAGGTGAACTGTTGCTAAAATGGGCTATCGATGAAAGTCGTTAGGATTTGTTTTAGGCAACAGGCGCATGAGATGAAACGAGATCTAATTGCATTTATTATGTCATTATGCGTAATTGTAGTTGGAATCTACGCTGTCATGCAATCCAACTTGAAGGAAGTAAACATCAATGATAACGGAGAGCTGAATACATTCACCACATATCAACAGACGGTGGATGCCTTGTTAAAAGAGCAAGGAATAAGAGTTGGAAATTTTGATGATATGAATGTAAGTTTTGATGAAGAAATTTACGATGGAATGGACATTGAGATTAATCGTGCCCAGTCAGTCGTTATTAATGATGGTGGAATCAAAACTTTAGTCATGACAACAGAATCAACAGTAGATGATGTATTAAAACAACGTAGTATTGAACTTAGTTCAACAGATGAAATTTCAGTCGATAAATCTTCTTTGGTTGAGGGAGATATGGAAATTGAAATTACACGTGTAGAAAAAGCATATGAATCCGTATTTGAAGAAATTAATTTAGATACAGAGTATGTTTACACGGAGGACATTCCACAAGGGGAACAAGAAGTATGGAATGAAGGTTCGCCAAAAGTAGTCGAACGCGTCATCGAAAAGGTTTATAAGAATGGAGAACAGATCGAACAAACTGAAGTAAAGACGAATGTGGTTGACGAAGGTCAAACCAAAACGATTGCAATTGGAACGGGTCCAATTACATCTTTCGTTGCTAATATGACTGCCTATGATATTCATTGTGCAGGATGTGGAACACGAGTGGCGTGTAAACCATACACAGATATTAGCTCAACCATTTACTATAATGATAGTACATATGGTTCAGTTCGGATTGTTGCCGCTGGAAAAGATTATCCATGTGGAACAATCGTAGACATTGACGGAATCGGTAAAGCGATTGTTTTAGATCGCGGTGGTGCTGTTACCGGAAATGATTTAGATTTATTGGTCAATACAAATCCATGGGATTTTGGCCGCAAATACAAACAAACTAAAGTCCTCAGATTGGGCTGGTAATCTTTCGTTTACGAAACGTAATCGTCATCAAAATTTTATATGCTTGTAGAGGGATGGACAGTTAGTGAAAGTTCTTACGACAATCAATAATTTAGGTCATTAGCTGAAGTCATATAAAAGGCGAGAAACGTCGTTGCGTAAATAGTATGAAAAGGGTCTTCTGATTTTAACGTCGATCGGTTAAAGTCAGGAGACCTTTTTTTGTTATTAAGAGACATCTGTAAAAAAGTAATCTAATTTACAACAATTACTAAAAGTTTATGATAGAATAGAATTAGATTATTGGCGCGAACTATATTAAATTGATCTGGATTAAAGAAAGATCCTTCTTTGTTTTATAAAGATGATTTAAAGGTTAAAGTAGGTCAATATTTAAAAATAAGCATTCCTAAGTTAAATTCAAGAGGAAGATAATTTCTAGATAGCGTGTTCAGAATAATTAGTCAGATTCATTTATTTATGAGTAGAGGGAGCATATTCTTAATAGCAATCATTCAGTAGAGGTATAATTAATACGAAGGTTTGTTGAAGATGATTTTATTTTTACTTTAATATAAAGTATTTTCATTGCAGAGTGAATTTGTCATTATTCCAACTTCTAGATTATTTACTAGAATGGTGAATGAATTGTTGGAGTCGGTTACAGACTATTGAAGGGAAATCGTGTTTGGGGGAATTTTTTAGTCTAATTCATGTACATTCTATCTTATTGAAAGAATTTAATCCCTATTTATTAAAGGAAGCTTTGGAAACAATCCGTGAGGCTGGTTAGTTTATATTATAATTTGGTGGTGAATAGTTGATGAACGTAGTAACAGTTGAAGATTTAGTAGCGGAATTAGAGCTAGAGATCGTGACAGGGAAGGATAAATTGAATCGTCCGATTACAGAGCAGATGTTGTCACGTCCTGGAATGGAATTAACAGGTGTTGTTGAGTACTTTAGAGATAGTGCGAAGCGTCGTGTACAAATTATTGGGACTAAGGAATGGTTATACTTAGAGTCGCTCGATAGCGAGGTTCGACGTGAAAGAGCCCGTGTTTTATTCACTGAGGAAACGCCTGTCATTGTGTTTTCAAAAAATTTCAATATTCCACAAGAGATGATTGAACTTTCTGAGGAAACAGGGGTTCCACTTTTAAGAAGTGCAAAAGAAACGACCGTTTTATTTACATCTATTTCTAACTATTTAGAGGAGGCATTATCTCCTATCGAGTCAGTTCATGGAGTATTAGTGGACGTCAATGGAATCGGTGTTTTAATTACAGGTAAAAGTAGTATTGGGAAAAGTGAGACTGCGTTAGAGTTAATCCATCGTGGACATCAGTTAATTGCAGATGATCGTGTTGATATTTTTGAAAAAGAACCAGGTTTAGTAGTAGGGCGTGCTCCAGAATTGTTACAACAGTTTATCGAGGTACGTGGAATCGGAATTATCAATGTCGTTGAGATGTTTGGGGCGCGTGCTTACCGTCATAAGAAACGTGTAACTTTAATGATTGAACTAGAAGATTGGAATAATGAAAAAATATATAATCGCATTGGTTTGTCAGATGAGACGACTCGCTTATTCAATACGGACATTCCAAAAATCACGATTCCAGTTCGTCCGGGACGTTCGATTGCTTCATTAATTGAAGTTGCTGCTATGAATCATCGGTTAAAGGTAATGGGGTATAATGCGGCAGAAGCATTTACTAATCAATTAAATCAGTTTATTCAGTCAAAGAGTAATCATTAAAAAGTGAGGATGAGTTATCCTCACTTTTCAAATCAGATAGAATGGAGGAAGGGTATTGGATCATTCAACAATTGAACCGCTTAATAGAGTATTTTTGCAACTTGGCCCACTTACGATTTATTGGTATGCTGTTTTTATCATGTCAGGGGTTGGCTTAGGCCTCTTTTTAGCAGTGCGTGAAGGGAAGAGAATGGGAATTGGATCAGAGTTTTTTTATGATCTCGTTACTTATGGATTACCTATCTCAATTGTGTGTGCTAGACTTTACTATGTTTTATTTAGTCTTGATTATTATTTAGCTAATCCAGGCGATATTATTAAAATTTGGCAAGGTGGATTAGCGATTCATGGTGGAGTAATTGGAGCAGTCATTTTTGGCTATATGTTTTGTAAAAAGAGAAAGGTTAATTTTTGGCTAGTCGCTGATATCGCAGGGGCAAGCTTTCTTATTGCGCAGGCACTTGGGCGTTTCGGTAATTTTATGAACCAAGAGGCGCACGGTGGAGCAGTTCCCGGATCAACGTTAGATGCTCAACGGGAGTTTTTAAAATCTTTATTTATTCCTGATTTTATTGTGAATAATATGTATATAAATGGGGTATATTATCATCCAACATTTTTATATGAATCTTTATGGAATATAATAGGTTTTTTAATTATTATTTTTATTCTCCGTAAACTATCTCGTGTACTTGTTGGAGAGATTGCGGCTTTTTACGCTATCTGGTATTCGGTTGGACGTTATTTTATTGAAGGAATGAGAACAGATAGTCTAATGTTAACAGATTCCATCAGGGTAGCACAGTTTATTTCATTAATGATTATCCTTGTTGTTTTTTCTATCGTGATTGGACGTCGCATGATGAAGAAGGAATTAATTTCATATAGGAGCTTTTATAAATCATAAGTCTTGGAATCGATGAGATTTCAATCTATTTAGGAGGTGTGATAGAAGGGATGTTAAAGGCTGTTTTATTTGATTTGGATGGAACGTTAGTTAATACAAATCACCTGATCTTTAATTCTTTTAGACAGGCATTTTCGGAATTAATGAGTCATCGTGTATTAAGTGATGAGGAAATTATGGACTGTATCGGTCCGACTCTTCATCAAACGGGTGAGAAGTATTTTCAAGATAATGCGGAGCAATTTGTTCATTGCTATCGTAAATATTATCAACAAGATCATGATGAGATGATTGAGGCATTTCCGGGAATTGTCGGGATGTTGCAGATGCTTCAAGAAATGGGATTAAAATTAGTCATTGTGACTTCAAAAAAACGTGACATGGCGATTAAGGGATTATCTTATTTGAATTTGCTCTCATTTTTCGATTTAATTGTGTCATCTGACGACGTAACAAATCCTAAGCCACATCAGGAACCAATTCAACGCGTGTTAGATTACTATCATTTTTCGGTTGATGAATGTTTAATGGTTGGGGATAATTCGCATGATATTGAATGTGCTCATGCTGCAGGTGTGAGGAGTGTTGCGGTAGGATGGGCAATGCGAGGTTCGGATTATTTGAAAACGTATCATCCGACTTATATAATTAATGAGGCAAAGGAATTAGTTGATATTGTTAAAAAGGAAGGGATATAGAATGGAAAAGATTTATGATTTAGCTATTATTGGCGCGGGGCCAGCAGGGATGACTGCTGCAATTTACGCGGCACGTGCAAGTTTATCAGTTGTAATGATTGAGCGAGGTGCACCGGGTGGGCAAATGGTGAATACATTTGAGATTGAGAACTATACCGGTTTTGAAAAAATTTCGGGTCCTGAGTTATCGATGAAGATGTTTGAACACGCTCAAGCGGCTGGGGCTGAATATGCATATGGCAATGTAGAGAATATTAGTTTAGGTGATGATGACATTAAGATTATTGATTGTGGGGATCATCATATTAAAGCACAGACAGTTATTGTGGCAACGGGAACTAAACACCGATTATTGAATGTGCCAGGAGAAAGTGAGTTATCTGGCCGCGGTATTTCTTGGTGTGCGGTTTGTGATGGTGCTTTCTTCCGTGGGAAAAAAGTAGCCGTTATTGGTGGGGGTGATTCCGCAATTGAGGAAGCTATTTATTTGGCGGGACTTGTTGAAAAGGTTGTTGTTATTCATCGCCGTGATGAGCTACGTGCACAAAAGATTTTACAAGAAAGAGCTTTCGCAGATGACAAAATTGAGTTCGTATGGGATTCCGTTGTAGAAGAGTTTGTAAATAAAGATGGAAAGTTAGGCGGAGTTAAGGTTAAGAACGTAAAAACAGATGAAGTATCTAGTATTGAAGCAGACGGTGCCTTCATCTATATTGGTCTAGACCCAATCACTGATATGATTAAAGAGTTAGAAGTGACAGATGAGGCTGGATATATTGTAGTGGACCATTCAATGATGACACCGGTTCCGGGAGTTTTTGCAGCGGGAGATGTTATTAGTAAAGAACTTCGTCAAGTTGTTACTGCTGTAAATGACGGTGCCATTGCAGCGCAGTCGGCATTTAAATATATTGAAACGAAATTAAGATAACTAATACTAATAAAAAAGTAAAATGTACCCTAGAGAGTAGACAAATAAAAAAAGTCTACCTTCTAGGGCCTTTTTGTTATAATATTAACTATTAGATTTTAGGAGGATTTTAAATGAGCAAGAAGTTATTTACACCACAAGAGATTGAACAACTCAAACAAAACGAATATGTTAAGTCAGTATCTGAAAAAGGGATTACTTATACGAAAGAATTTAAGGAGAACTTTATTATGATGAGCGAGAAAGGAAAGTTTCCGCGAGAGATATTCGAATACTATGGATTTAATGTTACGGTGCTTGGCATGCAGCGTGTGAATTCTGCAGCTAAACGTTGGAAACAAGCCTTTAAAACCCAGGGCCCATTAGGATTGGATGATAGTCGTACTAAGAATTCTGGAAGGTCCCTAAAACGAGAGTTAACGCTAGAAGAACAATTATTACGCACGCAGGCTGAATTAGAAGTTTTAAAGATTGAGAACGAATTATTAAAAAAGTTGAGACTCATGAGAAAAATGCTCGAATAGTCTCTAAAGAAGTAAAGTTTCAAATGATTCATCAAGTAGTGAATCAGACATCAACTAAATTTAAATCTTTAATTTCTCATTTATGCGATAGTCTTGGTGTTTCAAGATCAGGTTATTATCGTTATTTTTCGTTATGTGCTGAAGAAGCTCGTTTAAAGCGATTAAAGGAGGAACAACATCGTTTAGAAGTTATTCAAAAGGCCATTTGTTTTAAGGGACGAAAAAACAAGGGAATTCGCCAAGTAGCGATGGTTCTTAAAGGGGAATTCAACATTATCTTTAACCTAAAATCTATTCATCGAATCATGAAAAAGTATGGACTATTGAGTCAAGTTCGTCGAAGCAATCCCTATCGTAAACTCGCTAAAGCGACACAAGCACATCGTGTCTGTCCAAATCTTGTTAATCGTCAATTTAGGCCATTAGAACCTTATAAAGTTCTATTAACCGATATCACTTATTTAAAATATGGAAAGGGTCAGACTGCCTATCTCTCGACCATCTTAGATAGTGCAACAAATGAAGTTTTAGCTTTTCAATTAAGTGAGCATTTAAAGATAGATTTTGTTCTCCAAACACTGAACCAACTTCAAGAAAATCCGACTGTCCAATTAACGAAGGAAACGATTATTCACTCCGATCAGGGCGTGCATTATACGAGTCCGCAATTTTCGAATCAATTAAAGGAATTAGGAATTCAACAATCAATGTCTAGGAAGGGGAATTGTTGGGATAACGCTCCACAAGAATCATTTTTTGGGCATCTAAAAGATGAAGCAGATATAACCAATCAACTGACATTTGATGATTTACTCATTGAAATTGAAGAATATATAGATTATCATAACAACTTTAGATATCAATGGAATTTAAAAAAGCTGACTCCTGTAGGATACAGAAATCAGCTTCAAGTTGCTTAGGTTTTTTTCTTTGTCCTTGACAAAGGGTACAGATTAAAATGGGATTGTAGGTAATCGAAAATAGTTATTCTTTTTTTTAGATTAAAAGTAGGATACCGACATATAATATAGAGTTGTTAGAATCAACGTTGTCAATATCATTTTTCCTATTTCGCTCGGATGTGTGATATAATAGCGATAGTGGAAGAGGGTGGAATAATGCGTGTCGTAAACAGTTTATTGCTAAAAGATGACAAAATATTGTTGTTATTTAAACAAAGTCGTCAAAAATGGTTTTTACCAGGTGGGAAAGCCGAATTTAGCGAAAATGTTATTCAAACGGGAATAAGGGAATTTTTTGAGGAGTCTGGCCTTCAATTACAGCACGTTAGCCTTGGTGCCGTGACGACGGTTGTAGTCGAAGAGGCTGAAGGACAAAAGGAATGGATGTTATACACAATTAAAGGGACCGATGCCGATGGCTCATTACAAGAGGTTAATCGCGAAGGCATTTTAAAGTGGCATGATGTAGGTGAGTTAGATCATTTACCGATGTTTGAAGGTGATCGTTTTATCATTAAGCATTTAATTCATCACGATGAACCCATCGTATCGACACAGTTTTATACTTCGACTTATGAACTAATTAAGGTTATATCAAGTTACGATGTTGAGGATAAAGAAGTTTTAAGTTAACGAATGAAAATGAAGGGGTGTGCTTAGATGAAGAAAATTAATTTATTAATTGTAACCGGAATGAGTGGTGCCGGGAAGAGTGTCGTTTTAAATAGTCTCGAAGACGTTGGTTATCATTGTATTGATAATTTTCCACCGAAACTGTTACCTAAATTAACAGATTTAATTATGGGGACCAGTGAACATGTAGTTAATTTAGCGGTGGTTATTGATTTACGTTCATTGGATTTTGATTCTATCGATGAGATGTTATACTTTTTACAAGATAGTCACTATGTGAATGTTCATGTTCTATACTTAGATGCGAATGATGAGACGTTAGTGAAGCGATATAAGGAAACACGTCGAACACATCCGTTATCAAGAGATACCAACTTATTAGATGGAATTCATAAGGAACGTAAATTACTAAAACCTATTTTTGATATTTCTGATTTTAAAATTGATACGACGGGTTTACCAGCAAAAGAATTAAAGAAACAAATCATTACGAAGTATGGGAATATCGATAAGGATTATTTTAGCGTAACATTTATGTCGTTTGGATTTAAACATGGGACACCGATTGACACAGATATTATGTTCGATGTTCGATTTTTACCTAATCCATTTTATATTGAGGAGATGCGTCCACAAACCGGGCTTGATGAAAGTGTTTATGAGTATGTCATGGGGTTTGAGGAGACCACAACATTTTTATCGAAATTGACTGATTTATTGCAATTTTTAATTCCAAAATATAAAGCGGAAGGAAAATCTCAAGTTATTATAGGAATTGGGTGCACGGGTGGACAACACCGATCAGTGGCAATTGCGGAGTATTTATCTCACGCATTTGAACATGACTATGCGACGAATGCCACACATCGGGATATTCATCGTGCGTATAAAAAGTAGGGGGAAGCATTATGGCAGAATATGATTTAAAAGTAGCGGTTATTGGAGGGGGAACGGGCCTTTCAACGATATTAAGGGGACTAAAACGATATCCTATTGATTTAACTGCTATTGTAACAGTAGCCGACGATGGGGGGAGTTCGGGAAGTTTGAGAACGGATTTCGATGTTCCCCCTCCGGGGGATATTAGAAATGTACTCGTAGCTTTATCAGAGGTAGAGCCTCTTGTGCAGGAGTTATTTCAATATCGATTTACTGGTCAAACCGATTTGGCGGGACATCCTACCGGAAATTTATTAATCGCAGCGATGACCAATATTACTGGAGATTTTGCATCTGCTATTCAAAAGTTGAGCGAAGTATTAAAAGTTCGAGGATGCGTATTACCAGTATGTAACACTCCGTTATGCTTGTGTGCGGAGTATGATGATGGTACAATCATTCAAGGCGAATCACTTATCCCGACTGTTGATAAAAAAATTAAACGGGTTTATTATACTAAAAAGGATGCAAGGGCACTTGAAGAGGCTGTTGAAGCTATTATGGAGGCCGATTTAGTTCTACTTGGTCCAGGAAGTTTATATACAAGTATTATTCCTAATTTATTATTTAGTGAGATTTCTGATGCTTTGGTTAAAACATCTGCTGAATGTGTCTATTGTTGCAATATTATGACTCAACCCGGTGAAACAAATGGATATACGGCTTCTGATCATGTGCGTGCGCTTCATGAACATGCAGGTGCAAGCTTTGTTGATAAGATTATTGTGAACGATGAGGAACTTGATACTGAGACATATGAGCGTTATTATGATCAAAAATCGGATATTGTTATAATCGATGAATGTAATCTTCAAGAAATGAATATTGAGATTATTAAAAGTCGTTTAGTTTCATATAACAGTGTAGGGGAGGTACGCCATAACGCTAAAAAAGTAGCGGCAACTATCTTTTCGCTACTATTAGATATCGAGGAAAAAAGGGAGGGGTGATACCATGTCATTCGCTTCTGAAACAAAAAAAGAATTAGTTCAAATACAATCAGATGATTGTTGTGCAAAGTCTGAATTATCGGCATTGATTCGGATGAACGGTGTGATTTCGTTATCGAGTAAAGGTTTAGTTTTGGACTTTGCGACCGAAAATGCTGCGATTGCCAGGAGAACTTTACAATTAATTAAGCAATTGTTTGATACAGAGGTAGATTTACTATCTCGAAAAAAAATGCAACTTAAGAAAAATAATGTTTATATTATTCGTATTAAGAAAAATGCCCGCGAAATTGCGACGGAGTTAGGGATTATGTCAGATACCGGCTTTGTTTTAGGAATTGCTAAACATTTAATAGAATATGATTGCTGTAAAAGAGCTTATTTACGTGGAGCTTTTTTAGCAGGTGGATCAGTAAATAATCCGGAGACCTCCTCTTATCATTTTGAAATTTGTACGCTTGATGAAGAGCATGCAGAGGATTTAAAGGATCTGCTTAATGTTTTTGACTTAAATGCTCGTGTTCTTCAAAGAAAGAAGGGTTATATTACTTATATTAAAGAGGCCGAGAAAATTAGCGATTTTTTAAGAGCGATTGAAGCATATAATGCCGTACTAAACTTTGAGGATGTTCGTATTTTTAGGGATATTAGAAATTCAGAGAATCGTTTGAATAATTGCGAGATTGCTAATGAAACGAAGACAATTGCTGCTGCAAAGCGCCAAATTGATAATATTGAACTAATAGACTTTGTTTACGGAATTAATTCATTGCCGGAACGTTTGCAATATGTTGCTAGACTCAGACTAGAATTTCCTGAGGAGAATTTAACGTATTTAAGTGAAGTTGCAACGCAACGCGGGATGAAATTGACAAAATCAGGAATTAATCATCGAATGAGAAAGTTAACAGAAATGGCCGAAGAAATTCGTGAAAATCAGCAAAAACGAGCTGAACAAAATTAAACTAAAGTGAGATGATTCTTATTAGTTGTTTCCAATTAGAAACAAAAAGTTAAACCTTATTCATGTACAATGTGTATGAATAAGGTTTTTTTAGAATACTATTAATGTGCAAAACTACTTCCAATTAATTTCCAGCTATAAAATACCAGTAAAAAAAGAAAAAACATTAACTTAAATCCCTGTATAATTAAGTCTCCTACAACCAATTAACGAGGGGGAATTAAGTTAATGTTCATGGATAGTATTATATCAGATTCAAATTCAATTTTCAAATTTTTAAAACAACTTGATTTAGATTTATTCTTATCTAAACCTCAGTTTAATCATGTTAACCAGTTTCTAAACTTGATGATTCAGGAAAATTATCAGGGGAAAATCTCTGCCGTTAAACACTGTCATCGGACAAGTTTTGGACGATTTTTAACGGATAGTCCTTGGGATGAGGAGGCGATCAGTCACCAGATTCAAACCTATGTTTTATCCTGTATCTATCAGCGTTCTTATCAAACTCAACAACCTATTTACGTGATGGTTGATGATACGACTTGTGTTAAAACTAAACCTTCGTCACGGGCAACACATCCTATTCAAGGATGTAGCTGGCACTTTTCTCATCTTCATCATCAACACGTTTATGGTCATCAATTTGTCGCCTTGATGCTTCAATGTGAGGATTTAATTCTTCCTTATCAAATCATTCCCTATGAAAAAGAGAAACAGAGTAAAATCGAACTCGTTCGAAGAGCTCTGATGGAATTACCCAAACCTCCCTATAAAGGCTATGTCTTAGCGGATAGTTGGTATACGTGTGAAGCTCTCCTTCAAACGGCTAAGCAAGTCGGGTTTCATTATTTAGGAGCGATTAAAACGAATCGAATCATTCTTCCTAAAGGTTACCGTCCCAACGGAATTCAACTGAAACAATTTGCGAAAACATTATCCCTTCATGATCTCGACTTAGTGACCGTCGGATCTGAGCGTTATTATACGTATCTATATAAGGGACGAATAAGAGGGGGACATGTCGTCCAAATCATTTTAAGTTCGCCAAACGGCTCCTTTGGAAGAAAAAGCTTTACGTTGTTTTATGAGTCATGATTTGAAAATGTCTGCCAAACAACTACTTAAACACTATACTAAACGTTGGCCTATTGAAATTTTCTTCCGAGAAGTGAAGCAAAATTTCGGAATGGGGAACTATCAAATTCGAACTTTACAAGGGATTAAACGATTGATGTTAATGATTCAATTCGTTTACCTTTATTTAAAACGAATAACGTTAAATAATCGTTGTTTGGGTGACAGTTTACGCCAGTGTCAACGAAAGCAAAAACAAGAATTAGTGAAATTAATTTATCATAAAGCTCAAAAAGGTGTGGAATTAAAAACCATTTTTGAAGAGTTGAAAATTGCATAGGGTAAGTGTATTTTCATTCCTTGGAAAATTTTTCTTAAAAATTGCACATTAATAGTAGAATATAAGAAAAGCTTGGATAAAAAATATTTAATTAGAGATAATAAAAAATGTTTTTGTCTGAAAAAAATTACAACCGCTTACAAATTGATATCCGTATACTTGTGAATTAAAGTTTAGTATACTATTATTATAAGAACGAAGGAGGAAATACTATGACTAAAAAACCTGTAGCATTAATTATTTTAGATGGTTTTGGTTTACGTGATGAAACTGCTGGAAATGCAGTTCAAGCAGCTAAAATGCCAAACTTAGATCGTTTATTCCATAAATATCCTCATAATACGTTAGAGGCATCTGGATTAGGAGTTGGATTACCTGATGGACAAATGGGGAACTCAGAGGTAGGACACTTAAACTTAGGTGCAGGACGTATCGTTTATCAATCATTAACTCGTATTAACTTAGCTGTGAAAAATGGAGACTTAAAAAATGATCCTGTTATTGAAAAAGGATGTGCACACGCATTAGAAAATAACAAAAAAGTGCATGTTATGGGATTATTATCACCAGGTGGAATTCACTCACATAATGAGCATATTTACGCGTTAGTAGAAGCAGCTAAAGCTCAAGGTGCAAAAGAAGTGTATGTACATATTTTCTTAGATGGACGCGATACTGCTCCTAAATCAGCATTAGAGTATGTAGAAGCATTAGAAAATAAATTAACAGAAATCGGAATTGGAAAAATTGCGACTGTATCAGGGCGTTATTATGCAATGGACCGCGATAAAAACTATGACCGTACTCAATTAACATATGATGCAATGACTCAAGGAACAGGTGAAAAATTCGAATCAGCGAAAGCTGGGGTTGAAGCTTCATATAAAAACGATATCTTAGATGAATTCGTTGTTCCATTTGTAGTTGATGCAAACGGATTAATTCAAGATGGAGATACAGTAATTTTCGCTAACTTCCGTCCTGACCGTGCACAACAAATTGCAATTGCATTATCTAACCCTGAAAATGTAGCAAGCTTTGCTAAAGAAGGTAAAGAAGCATTAGATCCTTCAAAAGGACCTAAAGATGTTTACTTCATCTCAATGATGTCTTACGGGGATGCTGTAAAAGGACCAGTTGTTTTTGGATTACAGGATTTAGCTAATACTTACGGAGAAGTTATCTCAGCAAACGGATTAAAACAATTACGTATCGCTGAAACTGAAAAATATGCTCACGTTACATTCTTCTTTGACGGTGGGGTAGACAAAGAAATCGAAGGAGCAACACGTGTATTAATTAACTCACCAAAAGTTGCAACATATGATTTAAAACCTGAAATGTCAGCATACGAAGTTGCAGATGCTTGTGTGGCTGAAATTAATAAGGATATTCACGATACAATTATCTTAAACTTTGCTAACCCAGATATGGTAGGACATACAGGGGTATTTGATGCAACAGTTAAAGCTTTAGAAGCAGTTGATGAGTGTTTAGGTAAAGTAGTTGATGCGATTATCGCTAAAGGTGGAGTCGCTATTATTACAGCTGACCACGGAAATGCTGAAAAATTAGTGGACGAAAATGGTGGAGCATATACAGCTCATACATCAAATCCAGTTCCAGTCATCGTAACAAAAGAAGGAATTGAGTTACGTGATGGTGGAAACTTAGGAGACTTAGCACCAACAATGTTACAATTATTAAATGTTAAACAACCTGAAGAAATGACAGGAAAATCAATTATTAAATAATAATTTTTATGAAAAGGGCATCGCTTCTCGCGATGCTCTTTTAAGATATATTTTTTTCGAAATGTTGATAATCTTTTGGTTGGTTCCAATCACCACCCCAACTCCAACCATATTTTTTGAAAATTTCACATACTTCACTTTCCGCAGTAATCATACCAGGAATCTCCTGTCCCCGGTCCGTATAGTCTTCGCCGTTTGCGGGTAACACTTTATTTGCGTACACATAAGGATTTATTTTAGGATTAATGTCAATCGCTAATCCGTAGGCGTGATTTGAAGGAGTAGATCCATTTGTAATCATCCTGAAATTAAAGGCGCTTGTATTATTATCTTCCATGGATAATTCATCAGAGTTATCGTAATGATGGATGGCCTTCATTTTTTCAATTGGAAAAGAAATTGTATAAAGTTCTTTAAAGATTTGTAGTACCTCTTCGGCAATCGCCTGATTTACAATGAGTTCTCCTTGGTGTATCTCACCATCAAAACCAACATGAAGAATTTCTAGGTACCGTAGGTCATCATATTCAATGTATTGTGGATCGATTGGGATTAAGGAAGCGAGAGAGTCTCCGTATTTTTCTTGTAGAGTTTGAATGGTAAAAAAGTCATCTACCGTGAACTCGGGAACTGATGATGTTTCAGAAACTTGATCATTTTCGGTGATCGTTGAACTAGGTGGGGAAACTTCCCTTACTAAAGGATTTTCTTCAGGTGAAGAAAAAGGATCGGATTCTTCTGAAACAAACGATAAGGTAATAGGGAGGTATAGACTAAGAGGAATTCCAATCATTAGGAGTGAGATGATAATTTTTTTCATTTAAGACGTCTCCTTTTCAAAATGGGTTGATAGGTTTATTATTGAGTAAGGTTATTATAAATGAGATCGTTGAAGAAATTTAGTTTTTTATGAAATACTCCTAAATGATGGGATAGGGGATTGAAATTTTAGAAATATATGTTAGAATAATAGTGTGAATGGCCAGGTTAGTTTAGTGGTAAAACAACGCAATGGTAATGCGTAGCCGCGAGTTCGATTCTCGCACCCGGCACCAGTTTATGAAAAGATTGATTCAGCTTGATGAAGCTGATTTTTTTTTGCTTTTTTCGCCAATTTTTATATCTTCACTTAAAATAAAAATCTCGAGGTTTGTAGAATTTATCGATTGTTTCATCCACAATGGTTATTAAATAAGGGGATGGGAAGAGGGAGCGGCAGGTTGATGATTAAGTTTTCATTTTTGAAAGGCTTTTATCGTCATTAAAATGGATTTCTTTACTTTAGGAGAAGATTTAGATTTTTTCTACATTACCGCATCAGTTGTTTATAGCGAGGGATTAATTGGTTAAAGATGACACTTTTATTTTTAATAAAGGATATCTAATAGAGATATAATAAAGTGTATAAATGGAGGATATTTAGAAATAATAAGTAATTACCTGATTTGGAAAAGGGGAATTAAGGAGTTTGTCGTTTTTTTTAGTATTATGGTAGGAATGAATAAAAATATAAAAAATAGCGTTTTCAATTTAAAAATATCTTTAATATGCAAAAAAATGTATTATAATAAGAAGTGTGAAAAAATTAGAAAAAGGAGTGTCTTAAATGCCTTATATTGCTGATGTATATGCTCGCGAAGTATTAGATTCTCGCGGAAATCCTACTGTTGAAGTAGAAGTAACAACTGAAAGTGGATCATTCGGACGTGCTTTAGTACCATCTGGAGCTTCTACTGGAATTTATGAAGCAGTTGAATTACGTGATGGAGATAAATCACGTTACTTAGGAAAAGGTGTTTTAAACGCTGTTAAAAACGTTAACGAAGTTATCGCTCCTGCTTTAGTTGGTATGGACGTTACTGACCAATGTGGAATTGACCGTTTAATGATCGAATTAGACGGAACTAAAAACAAAGGAAAATTAGGAGCTAACGCAATCTTAGGTGTATCTATGGCTGTTGCTCATGCTGCTGCTGACTTTGTTGGATTACCATTATACCGTTACTTAGGTGGATTCAACTCTAAAGAATTACCAACTCCAATGATGAACATCATCAATGGTGGAGAACATGCAGACAACAACATCGACTTCCAAGAGTTCATGATTATGCCTGTTGGAGCTCCAACATTTAAAGAAGCTATCCGTATGGGAGCTGAAGTATTCCATGCATTAAAATCAGTATTACACGGTATGGGATTAAACACTGCAGTTGGTGATGAAGGTGGATTCGCTCCAAACTTAGAATCAAACGAAGCTGCTATCAAAGTTATCTTAGAAGCTATCGAAAAAGCTGGATATGTTCCAGGTAAAGACGTAATGATCGCTATGGACGTTGCTTCATCTGAGTTCTACAAAGATGGAAAATACGTTTTAGCTGGAGAAGGTGGAAAAGTATTCACTTCTGAAGAATTATGTGATTTCTACGCTGAATTATGCTCTAAATATCCAATCATCTCAATCGAAGACGGTTTAGACCAAGACGACTGGGCTGGATGGGATTATTTAACTAAAAAAATCGGAGATAAAGTGCAATTAGTTGGAGACGATTTCTTCGTAACTAACACTGAGCGTTTAGCTGAAGGTATCGAGAAAAACGTTGCAAACTCTATCTTAATCAAAGTTAACCAAATCGGTACATTAACTGAAACTTTCGAAGCTATTGAAATGGCTAAGAAAGCTGGATACACTGCAGTTGTATCTCACCGTTCAGGAGAAACTGAAGATGCTACAATCGCTGACATCGCAGTTGCTACAAATGCTGGACAAATCAAAACAGGTTCAATGTCTCGTACTGACCGTATTGCAAAATACAACCAATTATTACGTATCGAAGACGAATTAGGTGAACAAGCTGTTTACAACGGAGTTAAATCATTCTATAACTTAAAAAAATAATTTAATTATTTTAGTTTAGATTAACTTTATGCCCCCTCTCTTTCTCCGACAAAGAGAGGGGGTTTTTAGTTTATCATCTGAATGATAGGTTAACGCTTATTGCAGGAGCTAGGTCTACAAGTAGGTGTTAAAGGATATACTGTAATTGGATTAAGGGTGAGGACACTCTACAAAGGATAAAGTGGATTATTTATGCCGAAATTAGCGTGCGTAGATTATTCTTCTCGCTATATATTTAAAAAGGGGGATTGTCAGTGAAGTTTTTCAAGGGATCAATCAATTACGCTTGTTTGAATGGGGTTCTTATTTTAATCGGTATTTTGGTATTGATCCATATCATTAAATTAGTTTTTCCGATTTTAACTCCAGCTCTTGCTATCATGAATTTTATTTTGTCACCATTTTTGATTGCAATTTGTCTTGCTTATTTATTAAATCCAGTCGTTGAATTGTTTTGCCGATTTAAAATTAAGCGAAGTTATTCCGTCTGGTTAACATTCTTAACGATTATAGGAACTGTTTTTTATGCTATTTTTAGCCTTATTCCCTATTTTGTTGTAAATATCCAGCAGGTGATGGGAAGAATTCCTGCCCTATTAGAAAGACTTCAATTTTTAGTTGATAAGTGGCAATTAAGCGATATCGATTTTTATCATTATGATTTTACAAAGTTGTTTTCTCAAAACTCTGAGGTGATTAAAATTTTCTCATCGTTTCTATCACGTTTAGGACCGTGGCTATCTTCATTTAGTAGTAGTTTTACCTTGGTGTTAGGAATGGTTTTTTTGGTACCGGTAGCGTTGTACTATATTTTGAGCCATTTTCATGAAATAAGGGGAGGAATTCGCCAGGCATTACTTATACATCATCAGGACCGACTATTCAAAATGCTTAAAGAATGTGAGTCTGTCGTGACCGCATATGTTTCGGGAACATTATTGGTTTCTGTTGTTCTGTCTATTATAGCCTCTATCTATTTTTCAATTATTGGATTAGATAATGCGATTGTTTTTGGGACTCTCATTGGATTTTTAAATATTATCCCCTATGTGGGACAGGTTATTGGGACGATACCTGCTGCGATTTTTGGTTTGATGGTTTCGCCGTTAACCCCGATTTATGTTATTTTAGGAGTTGCAGCCTTGAATGTGATTGAGGGAAATTTAGTTAAACCGTTTGTTTTTTCTAAATCGATTGATTTTCATCCGATTATTGTATTTACGTTGATTATGATTGGTGGACAGTTTTTTGGGGTTATTGGAATGATATTAATTATTCCAATCGCAGGTATTTTGAAAATTATCGGAAGATATATGTGGGAATTAATGAAAGAGAAAAAAGAAAAAGTTCGCGCTTAGCGAACTTTTTTTTGTCTGTTGTTGCAAGGAAATGCTCTTACTGCATATTTTAGTTTATTATAACATACGGTTAGATGTATGAGTTTGGTTATGGTCGTAGGAGGAGCTTTTGATGGGGATGCTATTAACTCAGTACTTTATATTATCAATCATTGTTGTTGTATCATCCATACGTATTTCTTCTTGTGTAGATGAGTTTACAAAACGGACTAAAATTGGTGGAGCCTTTATTTCAGGTATCGTATTAGCAGGGGTGACTTCCCTTCCGGAATTAATTACAAGTCTTTCTTCTACCATTGTGTTAAATAATGCTGATTTAGCAATGGGTGATATTTTAGGGAGCAACGCTTTTAATATTTTTATTTTAGCGGTAGGAAATTTAATATTTATTAAATCGCGTCTATTTAATTGGACAAAGCAGTTGAATGTAAAGACAAATGTGCTGAGTACGTTCGTTTATTTTTTTATTTTCTTGAACTTATATGGGTTTTTAACCGGACGAATAGGTCATATTGGAATTACATCATTTTTTATTTTAATTTTATATTATATCAATATTCGCCTAGTTGCTGATGGCGAGGAGCAGGAATTGTTAAATCCAAAGGTTACGTGCCGGCTCAGGGTTCTCGTCTATCAATTTATTTTATCTGCTATTGTAATTGTTGTTTCAAGTTTACTTATTTCTGTTGTTACAGACAAGATTGCTCGAATAAGTGGAATTGGGTCTTCCTTTATTGGGGCCATGTTTTTAGGGGTAGCAACTTCTCTACCGGAGATGGCAAGTTTGGTAAGTCTTGTGCGCCTAAAAAATTATGATTTAGCGGTAGGAAATATTGTAGGAAGTAACCTATTTAATTTCGTTATTATAGCATTGTCGGATATTTGTTATGTATCAGGGAGTATTTTTGAATTTTTAGATACATCGAATCGATTGTTAGTTATTGTCGGTTTATTAGAGTCTATTTTGTTAACTTATATGTTATTAAGAAAAGAAGTGAAAAATTTGTTGTTATATGTTTTACCCTCTTTAATGATTATTTTTATTTATTTTTATTATCTAAGACTCTCCTTAAATAATGGTTGAAATTGTATACTGGATATGATAAAGTTTTGTTATAGTATAAGGAGGGTTTAGGATGTTTCAATATGGCGTAGTAGATATTCTATTTATGATTGTTTCTGTAATCCTAATTATTTTGGTAGCCTTACAAAGTTCTAAACAGGGGTTAAGTGATTCTCTTTCAGGTGGTAATAGCGAGTTATTTAAAAATCAAAAGGAACGCGGAGCAGAGGTATACGTTGTTCGAGCAACATATATTTGTTCAATTGCCTTTTTAGTTTTAGGATTAATGGTTTTTATGAAATAATTGTGGGCTCATATTCAAAATGAATATGAGTTTTTTTATTGAATGAAGTAGGATATGAATAGGATTTAAAAGTTAAGGATGCGGTTAAACTCTTTTTCGTAAGGTAGAGCTTGAGGGGAATAGAGGTAATGGATGAGCCCTTTTTATAAAAATTGGGTAAATTTTTTAGAGTAGGGAATAATAGTGATATAAAATAGACCTATTTGTATAAACTAGTGATAGGATAGGTTTGGTTAGTTTATCTATTCGTAGTAAAAAATGGTTAAATGTTTATGGAGTTATGATAGAATATAAGTTATGAGTTGGAGGTGTGCTATTTGCGCAATACAGTATTAGAGTTATTAGGATCGAGTCACTATGAGGCAATGACGATTGATGAATTAGTGGATTATTTACAGATTGATGATTCAAAGTCTTTTAAGGAATTTGTTAAATTGATGGTATCTCTTGAAGATGAAGGGATCGTGGTGCGTTCAAAAAATGATCGATATGATTTGGCGCGTGAGTTAGGTTATTATAAAGGAATTATTTCTATTCACCCCAAAGGATTTGGGTTTGTTGAAATTGAAGATATGGATGACGTTTATGTTCGAAGTGAGGATTTAAACGGGGCGTTACACAAGGATACGGTACTCGTAAAAATTTTACCAAGTTCAAAAGGTGATAGTTTAGAAGGTGAAATTACTCAGGTTCTTGAACGAGGAATGACGGATTTTATTGGGACGTATTATGAAATCAAACAGGTTGGCTATGTTAAACCGGACAATTCACGCTATCAGGCTGTTGTGGCAATTCCTAAAAATAAAACGAAGGGTGCTGTTAAAGACCATAAGGTGCGTGTT
Organism: Turicibacter faecis; assembly: GCF_037076425.1. Classification (NCBI taxonomy): domain Bacteria; kingdom Bacillati; phylum Bacillota; class Erysipelotrichia; order Erysipelotrichales; family Turicibacteraceae; genus Turicibacter; species Turicibacter faecis. The sequence continues at coordinate 305,960 of NZ_AP028127.1, forward strand.
CGTATTATAGACTATTTAGAGAATAATGTGGTGAAAGCAGAAGTCACTGAAATTTTAGGACATAAAAATGATCCGGGAATTGATATTTTATCGGTTGTGTATAAGTATGATATTGTTCCCGAATTTAGTAAAGAGGCATTAGAACAGGCGGAGCAAATTCCGAGTGAACCTGATTATGATAGTTATAAAGGACGCCGTGATTTACGAGGGGAAACGATCGTTACAATCGATGGGGATGACGCGAAGGATTTAGATGATGCTGTCCATGTTCGTATGCTTGAAAATGGGAATTATTTATTAGGAGTCTCAATTGCCGATGTTTCTTACTATGTGACTGAGGGATCACCTCTTGATCGAGAAGCCTTCTTTAGAGGAACGAGTGTCTACTTGGTTGACCGTGTGATTCCTATGATTCCACATCGTTTATCAAATGGAATTTGTTCATTAAATCCACAGGTTGATCGTTTAACAATCACGTGTGAGATGGAAATTTCTCCAAAAGGTGAAGTCGTTAACCACGAAATTTTCCCTTCTATTATAAAGACAACTGAACGGATGACTTATAATCACGTTAATCGCATTTTAATTGATGAAGATCCACAATTATGCGAGCGCTACAAGGAGTTAGTTCCGACTTTTAAAATGATGTATGAACTTTCTCAAATTTTACGTCAACGTCGTCATGATCGAGGATCAATCGATTTCGATTTAGAAGAGTCAAAAATTATTGTGGATGAATATGGATTCCCAGTTGACGTGGTTCTTCGTGAACGAGAAATCGCGGAACGAATTATCGAAGATTTTATGCTAGCGGCAAATGAGACAGTGGCAGAACATTTTCACTGGATGGATGTTCCGTTTATTTATCGTGTGCATGAACATCCAAAACCAGAAAAGTTAGAACGTTTCTATAAATTAGCACGTGCATTAGGTTATGAGATTAAGGGAACGAAGGAACATGTTCATCCAAAAGCTTTACAGATGATTACAGAAGCGGTACATGGTAAACCAGAACATGCAGCCATTAATACGATGATGCTTCGTTCGTTACAAAAGGCACGGTACAGTGAGGAGAGTCTGGGCCATTTCGGATTGGCGGCCGAGTTTTACACACATTTCACTTCCCCAATTCGACGTTATCCGGACTTAGTTGTTCATCGATTAATTCGACGTTATTTATTTGACCAAGATTTATCGAAAGAAACCCTTGCTTATTATTCAGCGGTCATGCCTGAAATTGGTGAACAGACATCTAAGCGTGAACGGGATGCAATTGATGCAGAGCGCGAAGTAGAGGATATGAAAAAGGCGGAATACATGACTCAATTTATTGATGAAGAGTTTGAAGGGATTATTTCTTCAGTCACTAAGTGGGGAATGTATGTGGAGTTGCCAAATACCGTAGAGGGTCTTGTTCATGTGAATGATTTAACAGATGATTACTATGAGTTTGATGAGGATAATTTGGCTCTAATTGGGCGTCGAACTAAAACGGTGTACAAAATAGGGGATAAAGTTAAAGTTATCGTTTTAGCAGCTAGTAAAGAAGAACGTACGATTGACTTCCAGTTAGTAGGAATGAGTAAAAGCCGTCAAAAACGCGGATTTAAACGAATTGATACACGGGAAGTGTCACGTAAAGGGCGCTCAAAGGATCGTTCACGTGATAGAAAAGGAGGTAACCGTGATTATCGTCCTGTTCGTTCGCGTAAAACGAATAAATCAACGGATACTAACTTTAAAAATCCAAAACCAAAACGTAAAAAAACGAATGCTACTTCAAATGGCAAGTTGAAAAAGAAGTAATAGGTTATCGATTGAAAGGGAGCAAGGAAAGTCATGATGAAGAAATTGAAATCAATTAATTGGCGTAATGTTATCTTATTTTTATTCGTCATGGTTGGTTTATTAGTATTAGCCCAATCGTTCGTCTTACCAGACATGGTTGGTTGGGATGTTGAACGTGTGAAACACTATGAATCGGGTAATGATATAACGATTGATTACCGCTCTGTTTATTCGGATACAGTTGCCTATGGGACTGTTACCGAACAAGAAAAGTGCGGTAAAGAACAAAAATGCGATGTCATTTTAACCTTTTCTAAAGGAAAAGATGTGTCGAGTCAGTCTGAGGAAGAGGTTAAAGCATATATAGATGAGTTAATCGCTAGTCAATTGATTGATTCTAAACAAGTTGTATATAATGAACCAGAATACTCAAATGAGGTAAATCAGGGGTATCCTATTAGTTATGATGCCGAACCTTATGAAGAAAAAATTAGAATTACCTTTTCTAAGGGACCTGAGATTCATGTTTATGAGGCAAGCATGGTAGGTATTGGTGATATTTTGTTACATGACACGGTTTATAATGATTTCCGTGTAGAAGGAGAGGCATTTGACTTTGCGCCACTTTTTGAACATGTCAAACCTTATATTGATCCAGCTGATTTTGCCTTTGTTAATCAAGAAACAAACATTGGTGGGGTTGAGATTGGTCTATCGAGTTATCCTAATTTTAATAGCCCTTATGAAATTGCAAGGGATTTAATTAATATTGGATTTAATATGTTTTCACGTGCAAATAACCATACGTTAGATAAAGGTGAAGACGGAGTTTTAGCAGCTCAAAAACACTGGGAAACCTTTGAAGGAATTATTACGTCTGGATCGACGGATTCTGCAGAAAAAAGAGAACAGATTCCTGTTATTGAACAAAATGGAATTAAAGTTGCTTTATTATCTTATTCCTATGGGTTTAATGGACATCGTCTACCAGAGGATAAACCATACTTGGCCAATGAATTTGATTATGAAATTGCACGTTCTGATATAGAAAAAGCGAAAAGTGTGGCCGATTCTATTGTCGTATCGATGCACTGGGGAGTTGAATATTCAAATATTCCGAGTGAGATGCAAAAAGAACAGGCTCAATGGTTAGCCGATCAAGGCGTTCATATTATTTTAGGGACTCATCCTCATGTTTTACAACCTGTGGATTTATTAACAGGGCAACACGGAAACAAGACATTGGTTGCTTATTCGCTTGGAAATTTTGTTTCTGGACAAAAAGGTTTAGATCGCTTAGTCGGTGCTATTTTAAAATTTAATATTAAAAAGACGACAATTGGAAATGTAACGACGATTGAGATTGAACACCCTCAGTTAATGCCAACTTATAATTATGCAAAACAAGCTGGACAAGAATACGATGTTATTCCATTGATTGATTCCGATCAGGCAGAGTACTTTGAGACAGTAAGGGCGTTAATGGAGACTTATTCATCAACAGTTGAAGTAGTAGAGTATATTACTTATGATAAGGTAGAGCAATAAAGTTTTTATAAGGTGGTGTAATAATGCCAAAAGGCGTGGGATCAACAATAGCACAGAATAAAAAAGCGGGGCATGATTATTTTATTGAAGATACGTTTGAAGCGGGACTTGTACTACAAGGGACAGAAATTAAATCTATCCGTGCTGGAAAGGTTAATTTACGGGATTCATTTGTTAGGATCGATCGTAATGAGGCATTTGTTCACAACATGCATATTTCGCATTATGAGCAAGGTAATCGTTTTAATCATGATCCGTTACGTACCCGAAAGTTATTGTTACATAAAAAGGAAATTGATCGTTTAATTGGCGTTCAAAAAATGGGAGGATACTCATTAATTCCTTTAAAGTTATATATCAAGGATGGCTATGCTAAATTATTGTTTGGAGTTGCTAAAGGTAAGAAAAATTATGATAAACGTCAAGACCTTAAAGCAAAGGACGCTAATCGTCAAATCGAAAAGGCCTTACGTGATCGACAAAAGTATTAAAATTAAAAAAGTCAGTATTTCTTTTTAAGAATGAAATGCTGACTTTTTTTATAGATTAGTAGCGGCATTTGAATTTTATAGTTATCATAAATAGTAGACCAATCAGTTAACTATATTTTCACTTAAAGGGTTGTTAGATTGATCGATTAAACAGAAAATCATATATTTGAAAAGAGGCTTAATTCCCTGATGGACGGGAGAGTAGGAGAGAAACTTTAAGGATACGAAAGTTATAGCGGATGATAGCGATGTATTACAGAAGGAGAGGTTATATGGTGGATAGTTATTAATTATAAGTAAGATACATATTTATAAATGAAGGGGCATATAATGTTTGAGGTAGTGCCTATAGGAGTAGGCATCGTCAGAGAATAAGGGGGGAGAATATGTTAAAAACTGAAACACTTAACATCATCGAGTTTAATAATGGTCAGTTTAAGAAACCAGTTTTGATTAGATATACTATTGTCATTCATTCGAATGAGCCGAAACCTTATGATGAAGATGCCTTAAATTTAATTAGTTTTCTTAAGAGTTTACCCGAACAATTTGAAACGGTTGAATTGGTCTATCAGGTTGCAGACGCAAAGGTAACAAATTTAGTCCGTCAAAAGATTGTGGTGAAGGTTGATGAAAACATCTACTCAACTTATGTTTTAGATGATGATTTAGACTTATTTTTTAATTTGTTAAGGTTATTTAAAAACTATGAGTATGATGTTGAAGGGGAGGAGCAAAGTGTTAATCCAATAAGATTGGCTGTTGCCCTAAAAAATTATCAAATTTAATGATCCCCAAAAAAGGTCCTGTTTCATTGAGAAGGATCTTTTTTTATCTGCTCCTTTTATAGATTAAGTGATCAAGGTAATCGTTTTAATGAAATAATCGTACTTATTCGGAGGATAAATCAAATGATAGACGAGGCTAGTGCGAGAAATTTATTAGCAAAGAAAGAAGTCCCTACGGGTTCCATTTATAAAATCAAGGTGTTTGTTTATAAGGTTTTTACGTAAACCCAATAAGGGACTTTAATAGATACTGATGGACGTTTAAGGAATATCCACAAGCGATAAAGGATCATTCTTGATTGAGAAATAAAAAAAGGGTGGAAATAATGTTATTATTTATTTAAATAATGGAACACTATTAATGAATAAATCGTCTAATTAAACGAATAGAAATTTGTTAATCAAATCGAATCACTTCATGGAGGAATCAAAGATGAAAAACTTAAAGTTAATGTTAGTGGCCTTATTAATGATTGTATTAACTGTCGGATGTAGTAAGGACAAACAAGAAACACCTTCTTCGGGTGAAGTATCGCCTAAGGAAGTTATTAATCAAATCCAAGCCGAACTTGCAAAAGCATACGATGTAAGTTTAGAAGATGGGGTTTTACCAGGATATGCGTTAATCGATATGACAAATCAAGATGAAATGGCGATGTATGAAGGAATTTTTAATCCAGAAGATATTAAGTCAGGATATATTTTACAAAACTTAATGAATGTTAGATCAGAATTAATTATGGTTGCTGAAGGAAAAGATGCGAAAGCGACAGAAAGTATTAAATCATCTTATGAAAAAGTTTTATCAAATCAAGAAGCTACATGGTCAACTTATTTACCTGATCAATATGAATTGGTAAAAAACAATAAAATAAAAACAAAAGGAAATTATATTTTATATGTAACAAGTGAAGAGTCTGAAAAAATTATTAAACTTTTTGAAAAGGCTGTTAAATAAAATAAAGAGTTAGATTGGGGATAACCCAATCTTCTTTTTATATGAAAGGAGATGATAATGAATGGTTTTTAGTAGTTTAGTTTTTCTATTTGTTTTTTTACCCCTTACGCTACTTCTCTACTTCAGTGTGCCTCGAAGGTTAAGAAATACTATTTTATTAATCGTGAGTCTTATTTTTTATGCCTGGGGAGAGCCAATTTATATTATTTTAATGCTTTTCTCTACGGTGACAGACTTTGTACACGGCCTATTAGTAGAGAGGTACAGGAATCAACCTAAAAAAGCTAAGCTTGTGGTGTTGTCTTCGATTACTATTAATTTAGGGTTATTAGTGTTTTTTAAATATTCTACGTTCTTATTAACTAATATTAACTTATTATTTCACACAAATTTTTATATTCCCCAAATGTCCTTACCGATAGGAATTTCCTTTTATACCTTTCAAACGATGTCCTATACGATTGATGTGTTCAGACAGGAAGCTAAGGCAAAGAAAAATATGATTGATTTAGGAGCCTATGTCACCATGTTTCCACAGCTTATCGCGGGACCAATCGTTCGATATCAAACGATTGCAAATCAGTTAGATCATCGAGTAGAGAGTGAAGATCTCTTTGCCAAAGGAATTTGGCGTTTTACCATTGGGTTAGGTAAAAAGGTGTTATTGGCTAATAATATAGGATTACTATGGAATCAAATACAATTAACAGAGATGAGTGATTTATCAATTGTAATGGCATGGCTTGGATTAGTGGCTTTTGGATTTCAAATTTACTTTGATTTCAGTGGATATTCTGATATGGCTATTGGTCTTGGCTACTTATTTGGATTCGAATTATTAGAAAACTTTAATTATCCCTACATCTCACAAAGTATTACCGAGTTTTGGCGACGATGGCATATTTCGTTAGGATCATGGTTTAGAGACTATGTGTATATTCCATTAGGCGGAAATCGTAAGGGTAAAAAAAGAATGTATTTGAATTTGTTTATTGTTTGGATGTTAACGGGATTGTGGCATGGGGCAAGTTGGAATTTTGTGTTATGGGGCTTATACTTTGGAATCTTAATCATCATAGAAAAGGCCTTTTTGCTCTTTTGGTTATCACGTGCTCCTCGCTGGATGCGGCATGTCTATACAATTATTTTATTACTGATTGGATGGGGACTTTTTGCGTTTGAGGACTTTCATCAATTAATCAATTATTTTACGGTGCTTTTTGGATTAAGGAACGCGACATGGGTTAACCAGGAAACACTCTATTATTTAAGCCAAAATATCATTCTTTTCGTTCTCTTAACGATCGCTTCTACTCCTATGATTCGTCTAATTGGGCAAAAACTATTTAATAGCCCATATGGTTCAGTAATTAAAGCATTCATCGTTCCTATGATTTGTTTATTGATTTTAATTGCCTCAACGGCCTATTTAGTCGACTCATCTTATAATCCATTTTTATATTTTAGGTTTTAAGGAAGGATAGCTATATGAACAAATTAACGAACCGATTAATCAGTTTTACTTTTTTAATCTTTATTTTTGGATTTTCCCTCCTTAATTTATTGACGCCAGATCGCGAAAAGTCAGAATCAGAGAATCGATTGCTTCAGCAATTTCCGCACTTTTCTTTAGATCGTCTATTGTCAGGGGATTATACAAGGGATTTTGATAAATACATGACGGATCAATTTGTTTTAAAAGACCACTGGGTTGGTTTAAAATCGGATTTTGAACAATTCGTCCACAAAAGTGAGAATAATGGTGTGTACTTTGGAAAGGATGGTTATTTATTAGAAAAGTTTTCTGATAAAGGAGAGTATTTTGATATTAATTTACAGGCCATTAATTCTTTTCACAACAAAATGGAGCAACTAAATACAACGGTGATGCTTGTTCCAACAGCAGTTAAGATTTATGAGGATAAACTCCCTCTTTTTGCCCCAACATATGATCAGGAAAAAATGTTGTCCCAGGCGCAGGATGAATTGAAGGTTCACCTGGTCGATGTCATGCCTATTTTAATGGAGCATAAAGAAGAAGCTATTTATTATAGGACGGATCATCATTGGACCACGCTAGGTGCCTTTTATGCGTATCAACAATTGTTGAAAGAATGGGGAATTAATCCTTATTTGGATTATCACGTAGAGACTGTTACGCACAATTTTTATGGGACGCACTATTTTAAAGCAAATGATCATCGCTTAAAACCGGATGAGATTCATGTGTACTATCCGAATCACCCCGTTGACTTTTCACTAACTTTTCCGGGAACAGGGGAGTCATTAGATGGATTATATAATTATGATTATTTAGATCAGCGAGACAAATATTCTCTGTTTATCAACGGGAATCAAGCTTTGACGGTGATTAAGAGTAATGTTGAAAATGGTCAAAAATTAGTGATGTTTAAGGACTCTTATGCCCATAATTTTGTCCCATTTCTCGCCATGCATTTTGAGGAAATACATTTAATCGATTTACGCTATTTTAATTTAAATCCGTATGATTATATAAGAGAACATGAATTTACTCAGGCATTATTTTTATATAATTTATCGAGCTTTGGAACAGATTCTACGATTAAAAAGTTAAAGGCCTATCATTAAAAAAGGAAGAAGGAACAATTTGTGTTCCTCCTTCCTTTTATCAAATAAATTCGGATATAGAAAAATCTATTGAGTAAGATTAAGACTCGTTTTCTTTCCTTCATGACTATAAACGAGGAGAGGTTCATGAGAGGGTAGTCGTCAACGGGCACTTATTTTTTTGTACTTTGTTTTTTTCTTAAATAGGTTTCAAGAAGGTTGACCCCTTGATACATAATAAGGGTAAGGATGGATAGAACGAAGACGCCCATCATGACAACATTTAATTTGAAAACTTGTCCCCCGTAAACGATAAGATATCCAATTCCCGCTTTAGAGGCGATGAATTCTCCGACGATGACACCGACCCAGGTCATACCGATATTAATTTTTAAAAGATTAATCATATTAATTCCGTTAGCGGGTAAAATGAGTTTGGTGAGAATTTGCCATTTATTTGCCCCGAAACTTTGCATGAGCTTGATTTTATCGGGATCCACCGTTACGAAATAATTATAAGCAGACATAATCGTGACGGTAATTGAGGTAATCACAGCAATGACAATAATTCCTTTCATGCTAGCGCCGACCCAAACAATTAAAATAGGGGCAAGTGCTGTTTTAGGAAGCGCATTTAGGACAACGAGGAAAGGGTCAAAGATTTTAGCGAGTTTATCTGACCACCATAAACAAATCGCAATAAATAACCCCCCAATTGTTCCGATGACTAAACCAATTAAGGTTTCAAAGAGGGAAATTCCAATATGTCTAAATATTTCTCCCGTTTCAATATATTTAATTAATAAGAACCAAATGGCAGAAGGTTTACTCACAAAGAAGTCATCAATCCATCCAATCGTGGCTGCAACTTCCCAAAGAATTAAGAAAATGAGACACGATAAAAGTTGAATCCATAAAATATGCCGGGCCTCTTTTTTGATATTTTTTAAATAGCTAAGGTAACCAGCTGAGCCTTTACTGTCTTTTTTCATCATTTTGCAACTCCTTCCAGAATAAATCGAAGTAATGTTGGAATTCGGGAGCCGTTCGTGCATTGAATGGCGTTTTTTCACCATCTAATGTTAAGTGAATTTGGTGAACACTCTGAATAGTTGTTGGACGGTGACTCAAAACAGCAACAGTATCAGCGAGTGAAATAGCTTCTGAAATGTCGTGGGTAACAAGAATAGCAGTTTTATTTTCTTTCTTAATGATTTTATAGATATCGTCTGTAACGGTTAGTCTCGTTTGAAAATCAAGCCCTGAGAAAGATTCATCTAACAATAGGATATCAGGATTGAGGGCAAGCGTTCGAATTAGAGCGGCACGTTGTTTCATTCCCCCTGAAAGTTCCCGTGGAAAATTATTTCTGAATTCCCATAAATCATAAATTTGTAATAGCCTTTGTATTTCTACTTTCGTTTTATCATCTAGCTTATGTTGAATTTCCAGACCAAGTGTAATATTTTTCATAATGGTTCGCCACTCAAAAAGTTGATCTTTTTGAAACATATAGCCAATTTTTTTTCCGTGGGTATCGATAGATCCTGCAGTAGGTTCTAAAAGTCCGGCAATTATATTTAAGATAGTTGATTTTCCGCATCCTGAAGGCCCGAGTAACACTAAAATTTCGCCTTCCTTTACAGAAAAGTTGATATCTTTGAGAATTTGACGTTCTTCATCTAAGGAGTAGAAATCTTTGTAGATATGATTCACATCGAGTATGTTTGACATATAATGACACCTCCATTTTGCGCATATGTCATACTATATCATATTAAAAATAAAGCGGTTTGTACCTAAAAAAGGATTTAACTCCGAATCATCGAGGTTAAATCCTTTTTTATGACGTTATTTTATAGATTCAACTGCATGTTCAGCATAACTTGTATCCACGATAACATCGTAAGGTGCACGTTGATCAAGTTGTCCAGCTTCCTCCATGACTGTCATGAGGTTATTTAGACTTTCCTCTTTTAAAATAGGGGTTTCTGCCCATGCATCAATTGATTTATATCGATTAACAACAGTGACTAAATCGTCATACTCCATTTCGCTAAAGAATCCATGGATTGAGGTTGCGATTTCTTCACTACTGTGTGAAGCGACCCATTGTTGCGCTTTGTAGATGGCATTTGTAAAGGCCTGGATTTGATCACCATTTTCGTTCATATAAGAAGCTGTCGTACTGTAGCAAGTGTAAGGGATGTTATCCACTTGTTCCCCAATAGAAGCTACAATATAACCTTTCCCTTCATTTTCCATAGAAGTTGCTAAAGGTTCAAATAAGGTTACATAATCCGCATCTAGTCCAGTAAATGCGCCTGCCATTGCATCAAAGGCAATATCTGTTCGGACATTGACTTCTGCATTTTTATCATCAGGGCGTGCATCTAAACCTTTTGATTTAAGGACATATTCAAGCGTCATTTCAGGAACGCCACCTTTACGTCCACCAATGATTTCAGATCCTTTTAGACTATCGAATGTAAAATTAGGATTAGGATTTTTAGATACTAAGAAACTTCCATCGCGTTGTGTTAATTGAGCAAAGTTGATTGGAATATCCTTTCCACCTTCGTTATAAACATAGATGGTTGCTTCAGGTCCCATAAACCCAACCTGAACTTCACCAGAAATGAGGGCTGCCATTGCTTTGTCAGCTCCACCAGCATTTGTTAATTCTACCTCTAAGCCTTCTTCCTCGAAAAATCCTTCGCTCATGGCTACATAACTAGGGGCATAAAAGACAGAGTGAGTTACTTCTGCTACCTTAATTTTTGTTAATGAACTTGTATCCTTTTGACAACCGGCTAAGAGACCTGTAAATACAAATAATAATATAAAGAACGATAGAAAACATTTGAAATTTTTCATAATATCCTCCTTATTACCGACACATTATTTCTCGGTCTAAGATAGTTTATTAAGGAGTGGGCGAAAGTGTGATTAATCGTAAAGAATTAATAAAAAAATATTTGTTTATTATAATAATTTTATTATTGGGCATAATTGTAAGAGAGTGAAAAAACAATCTGCATAGTTCGACAGTTATTGAAGGATATCTCTATTTTTTTAGGGAATTTTGTTGACTTAAACTACCATTATTCTTTAGAATACTAAATGAATGCAAAAAAATTATAAAAGTATCCCTATAAGTTGAGTCGTAAACGGATGCATATTTTTGGAGGTTAGTTCAATGGAAGTAAGATTAGAGGGCATTACAAAGAGCTTTGGCGATTTTACCGCAGTTAACAACTTGAATGTCACAATTGACGATGGAACATTAGCAGGACTTTTAGGCCCATCGGGTTGTGGGAAATCGACAACACTGTACATGATTGCAGGATTAGAAAAACCAACAAGTGGACGTATTTATTTTGGTGATGAAGATGTAACGGATTTACCACCAGAAAAACGTGGAATTGGACTGGTATTCCAAAACTACGCATTATATCCACATATGACAGTCCGTCAAAACATTATGTTTCCTTTAGAAAATGCTAAAGTTCCTAAAGCGGAAGCATTAAAGACTGCCCAAGAAATGGCTGATTTAGTTCAAATTGGTCACCTTATGGATAGAAAGCCGGGAGAATTATCAGGAGGACAGCAACAACGTGTGGCAATTGCTCGTGCTATTGCTAAAAAACCACGCGTATTGTTATTAGACGAACCATTATCAAATCTTGATGCTCGCTTACGTTTAGAGACGCGAGAAGAAATTCGCCGTATCCAACAAGAAACGGGTATTACTACTATTTTCGTAACTCATGATCAAGAAGAAGCTATGAGTATTACGGATACAATCGTTTTAATGAAGGACGGGGTATTACAACAAAAAGAGGCGCCTCAAGAGATGTACCGTAAACCAGCTAATCAGTTCGTCGCTTCATTTATGGGAACGCCACCGATGGGATTTTTAACAGGTAAAGTTGAAAATCATAAAATTATGATTGGTTCATCTGTTTTAAGTGAAATGGAGGCTGCAGATGGTGAAGTAATCATTGGGGTGCGCCCAGAATCATGGCGTTTATCAGAGCATGAAGGAATGGATGCGACGGTAACGATGGTAGAGGTTATTGGACGTGATACTTTAATGACAGTTGAAGTTGAAGGACAAAAAATTCGTTGCTTAATTGATTCAGATTATGAAGTGAAAGTTTCAGATAAAGTTAAACTGGCTGTAAAACCACAAGCCATTCATTTATTTGATAAAACTTCAGGTCATCGTTTAGGGTAGGTGTATAAAATGAAAAATAAAACCAATCTCTCAAATGCGACTAAAACTACGATTAAACAAAACTTTTTAGGTTATTTATATTTATTACCAACCCTCATCATCACACTGATCTTTGTTGTGTATCCATTAGTAATGTCATTTCGTATGGGATTTTACGAAAGATATAATTACTATACTGACGAAGGAAGTGGATTTGGATTATCAACATTTCAGTTTGTTTTAACAGACGCTAATTTTCAAAAAGCGTTAATGAATACTTTTTTAATTGTTGTTATCGCAGTACCTGTTTCGATGATTATTGCGTTGGCCATTGCTTTACTTTTAAATTCAGGAATTAAGGCGAGTAAGTTTTTTCAAGCAATTTATTTCTTACCTTATGTAACGTCTGTTATTGCAATCGGAATCGTTTGGAGTTGGTTATTCCATAGTGATTTTGGATACATTAATCAATTTTTAGGGTTATTCGGAGTACAGCCGATTCAATGGTTAAACGATCCGAAGATGGCCATTTGGGCCCTTATTATCTTTAATATTTGGAGTGGATTAGCATTTAAAATTGTTATCTTCTTATCAGGATTGCAAAATATCGATCCCCAATATTATAAAGCGGCGCAGATAGATGGAACACCTAAATGGAAGGTTTTCACACGTATTACGTTGCCACTTTTATCACCGACTGTGTTTTTCTTAACAATTACGTCTGTTATCGGAAGTTTTAAAGTCTATAATGAGGTATTCGCCTTATTTGGTGGTAAACCTGGCCCAGCTAATAGCTGTATGACTGTCGTATATTACATTTATGATATGTTTTATGGATCTTCTCAAGTACATAAAGCAGCAGCGGCATCAATTATCTTATTTGTAATTATCTTGATTATTACAGGTATTCAAATGTTGTTAAGTAAAAAATTAGTTCACTATAAATAAAAATAGGGAGTGTACAGAGTGGAAAGTAATACAAAAAAAATTACGTCAGTTTGGGCCAAAGTACTCATTTATGCAGCGCTCATTTTAGGGGCATTGGTGATGCTTTTCCCATTTATTTTCATGCTTTTAACATCATTAAAAACATATGGTGAGTCAATCTCTGTGCCACCTAAAATTTTTCCAGCGGTGGCACAATTCGAAAATTATAAAACGGCAATGGAAATGGCTCCTTTCGATATTTATTTTAAAAATACGTTAATTTCTTCAGTTGGAAATACTATTTTAACGTTATTTGTAACGATTTTCGCGGCTTTTTCATTTACACGCTATAAATTTTTCGGAAGTAATACTATTTTTACGCTTTTATTAGCGACGATGATGGTTCCAGGTGAAATGTTAATTATTCAAAATTATCAAACGGTTTCAACGTTGGGTTGGATTGATACATTTCAAGGGTTAATTATTCCTTATATTGCAAATGTTTTTTATATTTTCTTATTAAGACAATATTTCATGCAAATACCGGAACAATTATATAAGGCAGCAAAAATTGATGGATGTAGTGATTGGAAATACTTATGGAAAATCATGATTCCTAATACGATTAGTGCGATCGTAACGATTGCTATCTTAAATTTCATTGCAAGTTGGAATGCCTTCTTATGGCCATTATTAATTACAAATAATGATAAAATGCGTGTTTTAACGATTGGGTTAACACATTTTACAAATGAATCGGGTTCACAAGTTCATTTGCAAATGGCAGCAGCAACAATTATTATTATTCCAGTTGCAATCATTTACTTATTCTTACAAAAATATATTATTAGCGGAGTGACTCGTGGAGGATTAAAAGGGTAGTCTCCCCTAATAACATCAATGGTGAGTATAAAAGGAAGATTCCTTTATACATATAAATATATCATTCAATGTAAATTGAATAGGAGGTCTAAACCGTGAAGAAATTAATGTTATCATTATCTCTTGTTGCTGGTTTAACATCCCTTGTCGCATGTTCCTCAAAGGATAACAAACAACCAGAAAAAGAACAATCAGAAATTGTTACAACTATTGAAAATCCTGTAACCATTGAATTTTGGCATGCTATGGCAGGAACAAATCAGGAAGCTGTAGAAAAATTAGTTGCAGATTTTAATGCTACCGTTGGAGCAGAAAAGAAAATTACAGTTAAACCTGTTTACCAAGGTCAATATACCGATTTAAAAACAAAAACAACAGCTGCTTTAAAATCTGGATCGGTTCCAGCTATCGCGCAAGCTTATCCAGACTGGGTAGCTGAATATTTACAATCAGGTTCTGTTGTGGATTTAGATCCGTATATTAATGATGGAAAAGTGGGAATCAAAGATTTCGATGACATTATTAAATCTTACCGTGAAGAAAATAGCCAATATGAAGGTGGAAAATTCTATTCACTTCCATTTAATAAATCAACAGAAGTTTTATATTACAATAAAAAATTCTTTGATGAAAATGGTTTAAAAGTTCCTACAACTTGGGATGAAGTAGAAGAAGTTTCTGCTAAAATTCATGAGTTAACGGGAAAAACAGCATTTGGTATTGACGCACCTGCAAACTATTTCATCACGATGGTTCAACAATACGGTGGTAAATATACAAATTCTAAAGGAGATATTTTATTCGCCGAAGATGGAGCAAAAGCAGCTAAAGAAGCATTAGAGTTATTAAAACGTAATGCAGACGCTGGATATTGGCGCTTACCAGGGGAAGATAAATATTTATCAGGACCTTTTATGAGTGAATTACTTTATATGTATACGGGTTCAACAGCTGGATACTCTCACATTGCAACAGCTGACTTTGAAGTAGGAATTGCTCCAATGCCTCAAGTTTCTGATGAAACAGGAGCGGTTATTCAACAAGGAACAAACGTTGTTGTATTTGATCAAAACAAATCAAAAGAAGAAGTTTATGCTGCTTATGAGTTTGCTAAATATTTATCATCATATGAAGGAAACTTATTATTTGCAACTGAAACATCATATCTTCCAATCCGTGAGTCAGTTGTTGCATCTGATGCTTACCAAAATTATGTTGTAGAATCAAATGATCAAACAAAAATTGTAGGGCCTGAACAAGCAAAATATTTCTTCTATGACCCATCATTCTATAAAGATGCATACTCTTCATACAACGTACGTATGGCAGTTGAAAAAGCAGTAGAATCAGTTGTGTTAAATGGAGTTTCTCCAGAACAGGCAATTGAAGAAGCGGTTAATTCTTTAAAATAATAGTAGTTTAGAATAGGGGTAGGCAACTATCCCTATTTTTTATATCGTAGGAGATGATTATTATGGATATTACCCAGCAAATTGTTAATAAGATAGAAGAGTTTGAAACCATTATTATTCACCGACATGTGATTCCGGATGGAGATGCATATGGTTCATCGTTTGGACTATACGAAATTATTAAAACAACTTTTCCAAATAAAAAAGTATACATTGTAGGGGAAGAACTTGACTACTTACGCTACATTGGGGTTACTGATAAGATTGAGGATGAAACTTATCAGGGGGCTCTAGTTATTGTTACAGATACACCGAATGCGGCACGAATCTCTGATGAACGTTGGAAATTAGGGGCTTATAAAATAAAAATTGATCATCATCCATTTACAGATGAATTTGCGGATATTGAATGGATTGATACTTCTTATACTTCAACATGTGAAATGATTACACATTTATTAATAAAATGTCATTTGAAAATTAATGCGAATGGGGCCCGCTGTTTATACAATGGAATCGTATCGGATAGTGGACGATTTTTATTCAGGGGGGTTTCACCTCAGACATTAAAATATGCATCAGAGCTATTGAAGTATAATTTTGATATGGTAGAGCTGTATGCCCAAATGTATACGCAGTCTAAAGAAATGGTACGATTTAAAGGGTATACTCTTTTAAATTTTGAGGAGACTGAACACGGAGTTGCTTATGTTAAGTTAACTGATCAATTATTAAAACAGTTAAAGGTTTCAGAGAATTCGGCTTCATCTCAAGTTAACACATTAGCGAACATTGAAGGAATAAAAATATGGGCCTTTTTTGTTGAGGATAAAGACTCAGGAGTTATTAGAGTTAACCTTCGATCAAGCGGTGCTGCTGTTAATGAGGTTGCTAAAAAATATGGCGGTGGTGGCCATATTCAAGCGGCAGGTGCTCGGGTAGAAGCATGGGCGACTGTTAATGAAATTATTGAAGATTTAAATGCCCTGGCGGCGCAAAATTAGGAGAGGATAAGATGAAGATTTTAATTACAAATGATGACGGAATTTCTGCCCCTGGGATTGGCAAACTTGCTAAGTTAGCTTCCCATTATGGTGAGGTGTATGTTGTTGCTCCCCATCATAACAACAGTGCTGTCGGTCATGGAATTACGATGAGGCGTTCCTTAAAATCTTATTCAACCTTGATGGAGGGCACTCAGTTAGCGGTAAGTATCGATGGGACTCCAGCTGATTGTGTAAAATATGCAACGGCACATTTAAAAATAATTCCTGATTTAGTCCTATCAGGGATAAATGATGAAAGGAACGTTGGGACAGATGTATTGTACTCGGGTACAGTATCTGGTGCAATTGAGGCCAATCTCTGTGGGTATCCAGCTATGGCTATTTCGACAACAGATTCTAACTTTGACGTTGTAGTTACCTATTTGCCTGAAATTTTAAATAAATTACTGGAGCGTCCGTTACGATCAGATACTACAATAAATATTAATTTTCCTTCGTTGGCCCATCCTAAAGGAGTTAAAATTACAACCGTTGGGATAAGTCGTTATGAGGAGGTTTATGTCGAGGATTCGGAGGGACATCGTTTGTCTGGTCCTTTGTTAGATATTGATCAGTCAGAAGAGACTGATGTGAAGTCTATTATGAAGGGATACATAACGATTTCTCCACTTAAATTTAAACTAGACGATGATGAACAAATCAATGAGTTAAAAAATATTTTTTAATACGCATAATATCCAATTCCTGAGAAATTATTTCCCAGGAATTTTTTTATAGGCATGGGTTTAACTCTTTTTTATCTAATAAAAATTAGTATGATGTATACCAGTTGCCTTGTTTTCTCATTAATAACTCCTCTAAAAACGGAAATTAATGAGGTTTTATTGAAGAATGATGTCTTTTATTGCATCTTTCCATAGGATGAGAAAAAAATTTAGTTGAAAATATGAGATTTTAGAAGAAAAAAGGGATTAACGTCAAGGAATAATAACGATTATTTTCTCGTAAATTGGAAATAATGAGGGTCATGTGAGAAAAATAATAGGGTGTCAGATGTTTAGAGACGGGGGGATTTATCATGTTAATTTAGGTTGCTTGTGGCAACGACTATCTCCTTATACAATGGGTTTAGTGATGGAGTAAAAAGGAGGTTAACAAATATGTTAAATGAAAATATTAAGTTAATGAGACAGTCAAGGGGATTATCTCAAGAGAAACTAGCTCGTGAGTTAAAAGTAGTACGTCAAACAGTTTCAAAATGGGAACGGGGATTATCAGTTCCTGATTCCGAAATGTTGATTTCTATATCAGCAATTTTAGAAACAAACGTAAGTGTTTTATTAGGTGAAACGGTTAGGGTATCCAAGATTGAAATGAATGAAGACCTACTAGCTATTTCAAAAAAACTAGAGGATATAAATTTGCAACTCGTGCAAATTAAAGTCTCAAGAAGAAAAAAATTCGATGGTTATTGATCTCCCTCGTTATTATTATTTTGATTATTTTTATTGTGCTATTCTTATTAAAGAGTCCTTACCTTGGTTGGGACTATAGTCATCCAGAAACGGTCGTGGTCGGTGTCCTCTTCCATATCTTCGAATGGTTATTTATTAGATTATCGCCACTTATTTTCATTGGAGCAATTATGGGGATTTTCCTTAAAAAGAAAAACGCATAAGATTATGATGTCATTTGAAAAAGGATGATAAAGCAGAAAAAGTGGAATAGTGGCAATTTGTTTAAGAAAAGGCATTCATTTATTAATGAAATTCTCGCCTTTTTCTTTTTTAGGTGAATTTAAAAAGTTCAATTTAAATTAAGTTTAAATATGTTTTTAATAACTACTCTTTTCAAGTCAATCGTAGGGAGCAATAAAGGGGAATATTTCATTTTAAAATAATAGATTCCCTTTTTATTTGTATTAGATAGTCTCTTGCCTCATAAGAGAGATGGAGTATCATATTAAAGGCAATAAATATATGAAATTTCATAGTCACAAGAGAATATTTTTATCTTCCCTTTTCATACTAATAGTAATGATTAGAAATGGGTGTGACATTAATGACATTTTCCAAAATTAATAGACTAACTCTTTTACTTTTTTTCTTTTTATTTTCTTTTACGCCAGTAGAATACAGGGATATATCTGCAAATGCCCATCAGAATCAAGGCATTCTCTATTTATCTAAGGCGGAAGCTGAAAAAATGGCAAATGATACACGAAACAATCTATTAGTAGATGTTCGAAATCACGCGGAATATCTTCAGTTCCATTTGGATCATGCAATTAATATTCCGATGTCTGAATTAAATGAACATTTGAATGAGTTAGAGCCGTATAAGGAGAAAAACATTATTATTTATTGCCAAAAGGGAACACGTAGCAAATATGTAGCTCAACAATTAAATTCTTTAGGCTATAAGCATTTATATGTGATTATGAATGGCGTTAATTGATCAAATAGAATCATCCAAATTTTTGGATGATTTTTTTTATTTTATACGCTAATTTTAGGATAAAATACTAACAAAAATTCGACTTTTTAATATAGTATATTGTAAAGCTCAAGGGAAACCGAAAGGAGGAGATAACATGGAAGGATGGCAGTCCTATGCTATAACCAATGAAATAAAAGGAGCCAATACCTTTAAATCTTCTCATCAATTTGAGCCAAACCCCAATTCTACTCATTCAATGGATAGTTTTGGGTACTTAAGAGGTGACACCCCAGTCATTGTAACAAGAATCGGAAATCATTATTATCATCATCACTATGTGTATGTTCCCATTATGCAGAATAATATCGAGTATTATTCAAATGAGATAAATACTCCAATGCGGTAACTAAACAGATGTGGGAGGTAGTAATGAACGACAAAATACAGTTAACATTAAAGGAGATAAGAAACTATGAAAAGAAACGATTATACACGTATGCAAGAAGGAACAGAATGGTATACTGAAGGTATGGAAGAAAATTACTTCGACTTTAATCAAGAATATGAAGCCGAAGAATGTGAATTTGAAGAGTTCAAAGGATGCGGTTGTCAACAACGTAAACCAGAAAAACCTATGAGAGGATGCGGATGCCAACAACGTAAACCTCAAATGGGATGCGGATGCGGACGTGAACGTCGTTGTAAAGTGATCGTTGAACCAACCGTATATTGTAGAACAGATAAAGAAGTTCATCATTGTGTAAAACATATTATTCCAGTTGTATGCAAAGAAGTAGAACATCATCATTATCATCATAACTATATTACTAAAACAGAAGTTGTGAAAGAATATGATCGTCGTGACCATGGACGTCGCCCTCAAGACGTGTGTAAAAAAGCAGGATGCAACGATAAATTCGACTGCTAATTATATAAAAGAACCTCTTAGCAAAAAAAGACTGAGTCAATTACTCAGTCTTTTTTGTTATATCTAAAAAGGCGTGTGGGAAGTAAACGTTGTTTAAGCGTCTTTTAGATACTGGTTATAGAACGTATAAGTAAATACAAAGGAAGTGATAAAGGCTTCCCATCATGATAAAGAGGTGAAATATTTCATGAAATCCCCAGTGTTTAAAGGATAAAGATTTTGGTTTTAGGGCGTAAATCACACCCCCAACAGTATAAAGCAACCCACCAAAGATTAAAAGAAATAATCCATTTGTACCTAAAGATAATAATAAAGGTTTAAAAACAAAAATAGCTAACCATCCCATCACAATATAGATTGTTGTAGAGATAACTCGAGGGCATTTAAACCAGGCTAATTTAAAGACGACGCCGAGTACGGCGAAGAGGCCAACGATACTAAATAAGATCCACCCTAATTTGTTATCTAGTGCAATTAGGCAAAAGGGAGTATAGGAACCTGCAATTAATATAAAGATCATACTGTGGTCGAGTCGTTGTAAAAAGTTAAGAACGTGATCAGATGAAATTACCATATGGTAAGTTGCAGAGGTAGCATACAGTAAAATCATACTTATTCCAAATATAATAACTGCTGTTAATTCAATCGAGGTCTTACCAGAAACGCATACCTTTGTAATCATAGCGATTAGTGCTAGTAAAGATAGGATAGCTCCTATAAGGTGAGTTAAACTATTAATGGGTTCGCGTATATAATTTCTCATTCTTGTTCCTCCTAACTATATAATCTAGTTTTTAATACTAGATAACGTGATAATAAAATTATATGTCTAATAGGTATCATTGTCAACTAACAATGTTGAAAGATGTTAAATCGTCCTAAAGGGACAGAATAAATATTATTTTGTTATAAAACCGATATTTTCATACTCTTTAATTTTTAAAATAGGTGATGCCTTCAACTATTTTATCTTATAAGTGAGGGGGTTAATAAGTAAACCTTAGTGTTCTATCTGGGGGAATATTGTCATATATTTATGATAAGGTTGGAATTGAGGAGGAGTGAAGATGATACCTATCATTATTTTTGTTGGGGTGTGTATTCTGTTGTTAATTGTATGGAAAAAGGCACCGCAGGATAAGGCGATTGTGGTGACGGGGTTAAAGCGTCGTGTTATTAGCGGAAGCGGGGGAATCGTGATTCCTTTTTTAGAACAAACGTCGCGAATTTCTTTAGAAAATATTAAGGTTGAAGTAAAGACACATGAATCACTTGATAGTAACGGTGTACCACTTGATACGGATGGGGTAGCTATTATTAAGGTTAATTCGGATCCCCGAAGTGTTTTGTTAGCAGTTGAACAGTTTAATACAGGACGTGAGAAGGAAACGATTAATGTTATTAAAGAAACGGTTCAAGATGTACTAGAAGGAAAGCTTCGGGAAATTGTCTCTAAAATGACAATTGAGGAAATTTATAAGGACCGCGAGATGTTCGCCAATGAGGTGGAAAATGTTGCAAAGGCGGATCTAGATAAGATGGGGCTTGAGATTAAAACATTTACGATTCGTGATATTGATGATACAAAGGGGTATTTAACAGCACTAGGAGCTAAACAAATTGCAGAAGTTAAGAAGAATGCTGCAATTGCGGAGGCTGAGGCTGAACGGGATAAAATGCAGAAAACTTCAGAGGCAAAGCGCCTTGGAACCGAAGCGCAGTTAAAAGCAGAAACGGAAATAGCTTTAGCTAAGAAAGAAAAAGAATTACGTATACAGGCTTATAAGGAAGAGGAGCAGAAGGCGCAGGCAAAAGCGGATTACGCGTACGAGGTTGAGCAGAATGTGGTGAAAAAGAGCGTGATTGAAGCTTTGAAAAATACTCAATTATTTGAGGAGCAACGCCAAACAGAGATTGCTGTTCAGCAGGCGATTAAACAGGAGAAAGAACTAGAGGCAACAGTTAGAAAGGTTGCAGAAGCCCAAAAGTATAAAGAAGAACAGGAAGCCGATGCAAAACGATATTCTATTATTAAAAGTGCGGAAGCTGAGGCAGAATCAATTCGCATTAAAGGTCAGGCGGAAGCGGAAGCAACGAAATTGAAGGGAGAAGCAACTGCACTAGCTATGAAGGCAGAGGCAGAAGCACTTCGTGAGAAAGCGGAGGCCTATAAACAATATAAAGAGGCGGCTATGGTCCAAATGATTGTCGATAAGTTGCCGGAAATTGCAAAAAATATAGCTGAACCTTTATCAAAAACAGAAAAAATGGTTATTATCGATAATGGTGATGGACGTGGTGCAGCAAAGGTTACCCAAAATATTACGAAAATGATGACAGAGGTTCCTGAAGTGGTCGAGGCATTAACTGGGGTTAACTTAGTGCAATTGATTTCTAATTTTCATCCAGTAAATAGCGATGATGATCATCAAGTGAATAATGAAGAGGTTTCTAACGGAGGATAATAATAATCTTGAAAATAGAATAGAAAATTCGTCTTTTTTATGAGTTTAATGACGAAAAAAAATACAATAATTGTCTAATTCTTTCGATAATTTAAACTAATTAGATTAATTTGTGATATACTAAAAGAAGATAAACAAATAGATGGGATAGGTAAGAAACGATGAAATGGATGGAGCTAGTACGTAAAAGAATTGAATTAAAATTTATTTTAGGATTAGTATTGATGGTCAGCGTTTTGAGTGTAAGTAATTATTTAACCATTTCTGGTGAAAGTGATGCGAAGTTATTAGAAGACTCTTCAAAGGTATCGCAGGTACGGGAAGATCAGGCAAAGGATGGAGAAAATCAATCTCTTGAAGAAGAAACGCAAGATAAACCTGGATTTTATGAAAACATTGTTACGGTTGCTGAAGGGGATGCAACACTTGTTTTAGTGAATAAAAATTATGCGTTGGATTCTAATTATGAGCCATATGACCTCGTATTACCTAATGTATTAACGGTTGGGGGAAACCGTAATCAATCAATCTATTTGCGTGAAGAGGCAGCTTTTTACCTTGAGCAATTATTTACGACTGCTCGTGAAGAGGCTGGTTTAATTCTCTTAGCACGTAGCGGTTATCGATCATATGATACTCAGGTTGCACTTTATCAACGTTATGTTTCAGAGAGTGGCCAAGAGGCAGCTGATAAATTTAGCGCAAGGGCTGGACATAGTGAACATCAGACGGGGTTAGCTATTGATGTGACGTCTGATAGTGTGGATGGTGACTTATCAATCTTATTTGGTGAAACGAACGAAGGAATATGGTTGAAAGAGAATGCCCATCGCTTTGGATTCATTATCCGTTATTTAGAAGGGCGCGAATCTGAAACAGGATATCAGTATGAACCCTGGCATTTACGTTATGTAGGAACTGAAGCAGCAACGGAAATTTATGAAAATAATTGGATATTAGAGCAATATTTAAACCAATAAAAAAACTACCCAATAATGGGTAGTTTTTTTGATTTAAAACAATATAGGAGTAGAAAAAACTACTGTTTTGACTTCATTTCTTAAAGAACGGTTATTGAATTTCCATTTTACCTGTTACTTTTGACGAGTCATCTAATTGGAAACTATCTTGTGCCGCTTTATCTTTAAAGTATACATTTCCATCGATAGTTGCATCAATTAGTTTAAAGTTATTACATTCAACATAGACGTCACCTTTAAATGTTCCACCTTTAATTGCTGATCCATCTTCTTTAAAGGTAGCACGGGGAGCTGTTAATGTATAAGAAGCGGTTTTAACCTTGTTTTCATCTTGATTATATAATGTGATTAAGCGAGGAGTAACAACGTCACCTTTTTTAAGACCACCTTGGAAAACTAAATCGTGATCAGCTGTTACATCATTTTGAAGGATTACAATCCAACTTGTTTCGCGTGCAACCTCTAATGATTTATCATCTGTTACGAGCGAAGGATTGGTAATTGTATCAACAGTATTATTTTTAGAATCGTCATTCTTTTTGTCTTCTACCGTTGAAGTTTGATATGGTGTTTCGCCTTGTTTAGTGTGGCTACATGCACTTATAAGAGTAATTACTGTGATGATGGCAAGAGCCGTTAAACTTTTTTTCATAGATATGACCTTCCTATCCTAATTAAAATTATTTTTATTAACTTAATCGCTTTTGATTGGATAA
The DNA here is from genome assembly GCF_037076425.1 of Turicibacter faecis. Classification (NCBI taxonomy): domain Bacteria; kingdom Bacillati; phylum Bacillota; class Erysipelotrichia; order Erysipelotrichales; family Turicibacteraceae; genus Turicibacter; species Turicibacter faecis. Next base: position 330,097 of record NZ_AP028127.1, read on the forward strand.
GTTAACACATCTATTTTCTTTATCACATGAACGGATAAAAAAAATGAATGGAATATCACCCATTAATTGGATGAAGCGAATAAACACAAAGATATTTTATCCTTTTTTTATCTAAATATACAAAAGTTAAAAAAATATTGGTATTTTAGGAAGCCATTCTATTAAATTTTAATAAGATGCAGTTTATAGGGGGGAGAGTAAAAAGAATTAATAAAAAAAAACCGCCTACAAAAGGTAGACGGTTTGGATGGAAGAAGGAAAATTAAGCTTTGTTAATTGATCCGAATAATTCCATTTTTTCTTTAACAGTTGCTTTGATAGCTTCGAATCCTGGGTTTAATAATTTACGAGGGTCGAATCCTTTACCTTCTAAATCTTTTCCAGCTTCGATGTATTTACGAGTAGCTTCTTGGAATGCTAATTGGCATTCAGTGTTAACGTTGATTTTAGCAACACCTAAAGAGATTGCTTTTTTGATCATTTCTTCAGGGATTCCTGTTCCACCGTGTAATACTAATGGAGTGTTTCCAGTTGAAGCGTTGATTGCTTCTAAAGCATCGAATGCTAATCCAGCCCAGTTTTCAGGGTATTTACCATGGATATTTCCGATACCAGCAGCTAACATAGTAACTCCTAAGTCAGCGATTTGTTTACATTCAGCTGGGTCAGCAACTTCACCTTTACCAACTACACCGTCTTCTTCTCCACCGATTGATCCAACTTCAGCTTCTAAAGATAATCCTTTTTCAGAAGTTAATTTAACCATTTCAGTTGTTTTAGCGATGTTTTCTTCGATTGCATAGTGAGAACCATCGAACATGATTGAAGAGAATCCAGCTGCCATAGCATCTAATGCACCTTGGTAGCTTCCGTGGTCTAAGTGTAAAGCTACAGGAACAGTGATGTTTAATTCTTTCATCATTCCATTTACCATACCCACGATTGTTTCATAACCGCACATATATTTTGCAGCACCTTCAGAAACACCTAAGATAACTGGTGAGTTATTTTCTTGAGCAGTTAATAAAATGGCTTTTGTCCACTCTAAGTTGTTGATGTTGAATTGCCCAACAGCGTATTTACCTTCATAGGCTTTTTGTAACATATCTTTAGCAGAAACTAGCATGTTGTTACCTCCATTGTATTATTAAAATTATTGGACTTAGAATTTCACAAATCTTGCTTATTCTTATCTTCCTCATCCATAATTATAACGGAATCTATAAGAAAAATAAATAAAAATGTTAATATTCCCATCTGTTAAACTGAATAAAACTAAAGACATTAGGCCTGTTTCATAACAATCTCAAAAAAGAAAGGGCTATCATTTAGAGGTGAAGATTTGTTGAAGAAGCGGGTGTTTCTTTTTTTATTTTGTGAAGTCGTCGTGAGAGATAGACTTTGATAAGTGCAAGAACAGGAACCGATAAAATCATACCGATTGTTCCAAAATAATTACCACCAATTAAAATAGCCATAAAAATCCAAACAGGTGCTAATCCTGTACTATCTCCTAAGATTTTAGGTTGAATAAAATTTCCGTCAATTTGTTGGTAAATAATTAAAAGTGCAGCGCCTAATAGACCTAATTTTATATCAGTAAAAAGTCCTAAAATAATGGCTAAGGTGGCACCAATCATTGGTCCAATATAAGGAATCACGTTCATGACTCCTGCGATAAAACCGATGAGTAGGGCAAAGGGATGACCGATAATGAAAAGGAGGATGGTTGATGCAATTCCAACAAGTAAGGCATCAAGCAGTTGACCTAAAACAAATCCCCCAAAAATTTGATGAACATCATGAATAAAATGTTTCAGCTTTAATTTAAAAGTTGGTTTTAAAGTGATGGTTGACACTTTATCGAGGACATCAAAAATGATTTCTTTATCTTTTAAAAAATAAAAAGTTAGAATTAACGTTGCGAATAAGTTGAGGCAAAAGGTAGCAACATTAGTGACCATCCCTGTTCCCGAAGCAAACATTTTTTTAAGAAATCCACTTAACATTCCTGTGATATACAACGTCACCTGATGAATCTGATCATCCGTAATATGTAGGGATTTAAAATATGCTGCTAGTTTAGAAAGACTTTCCGTTAAAATCATTTGCACATGCGGAATATCGGCCCCAATGGTTAATAGATTTTGAACAAGTGGTGGAACAACAGCCTGAATTAATAGGAAGAGGCTTCCCAGTAAGGAGAGAATCAAAAGAAGGAGACAGATGAGACGCACCTTTTTAGCATCAGGCTCTTTTTTAAAGACGGCTTTCCAACCTTTGATCCACCATTTTTCTAAAAACAGCAACGGTCGATAGAGAATATAAGAGATTATAAAGGCGTAGATAATAGGTGAAAGGGCATTAAATAGGTGGGCCAACATGATTCTTAACGTAAGAAAAATGTCCCCTGCATGGCGAGATATTTGATAAACACAGACTAAGATGACGCCAATAATTAAGGTAATCAGACCGATACTGAGATATTTTTTATTTATTTTTAATTTCTCAAACATATCCTCACGTGACTGCTACTTCAAACATAGCTAAAAAGTGATTGTTATTAACTTTGGGACTGGTTAAATTGAAATGAAAGTTTATAATCTTTGTTGAATTTGAATTTTTTTATGTCATTCATATAGACAAGTTAGCTTTATTTATGTTGTTTCACACTTTTTAGTTTTTAGGCTGTCTAGTAGCAGTTCCTCCTCTCTTTTTTTAAAGTGTATCTTTCTTAATTATTTTCTTTGTTCCCATTTCTGGTTCGTTTCCAATTTTCTGATGGTGCTTCTCTGAAGTTATGATTAGGACGCGTAAAGGTTTTAAGGAGTTTCTGTTAAGTTGGTAAGGGATGTTGTGTGTGTGCGCTTGAAATATTTTCGCTTCTGCTTCCCTTATTCGTGTCACAGGTAGTTCTTGTTTAATTAACGATTTACTCCTGTCCAATCGTTCGTAGGATGAGGGGTAGAAAAAAAGGGACCAGTAAAGAAAAGGCATCTTAATATCAAAGTGGATGCCGCTTCAATCAAATTGAAATCAGGTAAAAAATTGAATTTTTATTCCATGATGATTTTTCCCTTTAATGTTAGAATGCACGAATTCAATGATTTTAATCTTAAAAATTTGGCTAAAAATTAAGGAAATGGAAAATATCTTGAGCTCTTTTTATGCTAGTTATTTTAGGAGGTAGTGGATAAAAAAACCGCTAGTTTTATAACTAGCGGCCATATGTTTTAGTAATGTTTAAATTCTCGTTTTACTAAATAAAAAGCGAGGAGAGAAATGATTAAATCAGTGATGGGTTGCGCAATCCACACCCCAGTTAAACCAAAGAAAGTTGGTAGGAAAATGATGAGGGGGACGAGTAAAATAAGTTGGCGTAAAACGACTAACCCAATAGAAATTCTTGATTGTCCAATGGCTTGAAATAGGTTAGGCGCAGTTGTTGCAAGAGCACATAGTGGAAGCGTAAATAAATAATATTTGAGTCCACTTACTGTTTGTGTGAGTAGCATCTCGTCAGAATTAAAGAATCGAACAAGGTGCTCAGGAATCAGTTGGATGAGAATATACCCAACCATAAAAATCACTGTTGAAGCAAGTGTTCCTAAGATGAAGGTTGACTTAACTCGATCAAATCGTCGTTGTCCATAGTTATACCCAATAATAGGCACGCATCCTTGATTAATTCCGATGGCGGGCATTAACGCTAAATTGGTAATTGTTGTAATGGTTGTGAAGGCCCCAATAGATAGGGGAGTTCCGTAGTGTGCTAAAGAGCGGTTAAATAATATTTGCACGAGGGCGGTCATAATTTGAACAAGGGATGTTGAAAGACCAAAAATTAAAATAGGGATGATATAGGTACGACGAGGTTTGAATAAAGAAGGTTTTAATTTTAGGTTAGATGCCCCACGTGTATAGTAATAAAAGACGTAGGCAAATACAAAAAGATAAGAAATGACCGTTGCAATTGCAGCACCTGCAATTCCTAAATCAAAGGTGAAAATGAAAATAGGATCCAAAATCACGTTAATTAAACAACTGGCAATCAAAATAAGGGCGGCTCGTTTAGGATTTCCTTCTGAACGAATGCTTGCCATGAGAGAAAATCCGATAATATAAAAAGGAATCCCAAGAATCATAATATCTAAATATTGAGTGGCCAGTGGAAGTGTCGTTTTGGTAGCCCCGAATAAGGTGAGAAGCGGGGCTTTAAAGGTTGTGAAGATAAAAATGAGAAGAAGACTGATGAGAAGGCCAAGAACCGGAACTTGATTTAGAAAATTTTGCGCTTCAGCTTCCTTTTTTTCCCCAAGTTTTAAGGAAAGATTAGCGATGACCCCGTATGTAATCAAGAGCTCACTTGCTAAAATGAGCGTTATAAAGGGTAGTACTGTTCCTAAGCTAGTTAAGGCGATATTCCCAATTTCAGGGATGTGGCCGATGAAAATTCTATCAACGGTATTATATAAGGAAACGGTCATCATACTAATAATAGCTGGAATACAATATTTAAGTAGTAAGCGATGAATAGGTTCAGATTTAAGTGGTGAACTCATGTATAAAATCCCCCTTGCTTTAAAATAATATATTTTCTTATCTTATCAAAAAATGTCAGATGATGCGACTGTTTTTTTAAAAAAACAATTTTTATAACAATAAAAATTAACTTTTATTGGAAAGGTAAGTTGACAAAGTGGGGTCGAGGGCATATATTAGGAGTATGAACATATGAATAATTATTCATATGAGTGGATAGGAGGAGGATGGTTATGGAGACTAATCGAGTGTTTAAGCTAGTATTAATGGGATTAAATTGTGCGAACTGTGCGAATAAAATTGAAACTCGTATTAATCATTTAGAAGGTGTAGAAGAGGCAACACTTAATTTTTCTACCAACCAATTAACGGTTTTAATAAAAGATACAGTAAATAAGGATGAGATCGTTGGTGGTATTAAACAAATTGTTAAACAATTAGAACCAGATGTTGTCGTTAAAGAAAGCGAAACCGCTATTGGTCCTCATAATATGTGTCATCATGGAGAATGTGGGGGAGATCATGATGAAAAAGTCAAAACGAGAAGTTTCTTTGTAGAGAATATAGCTTTATTACTTGGGGTATTTATCTTTATTATTGCGAGTTTGTTTGCTATTGAGGAACCAGTAAAGATTGCCCTTTATGTTGTCAGTTATTTATTAATTGGAGGGGAAGTTTTACAAACTGCGCTCCGAAATATTTTTCGGGGTGAAATCTTTGATGAGAATTTTTTAATGATGGTTGCGACAGTGGGAGCGTTTGCCATTGGAGAATACCCAGAAGCGATTGCAGTGATGCTATTTTATGAAATCGGTGAATTATTTCAAGGATATGCTGTCAATCGTTCGCGTAAATCAATTAGTAGCTTATTAGATATTCGTGCCGATCATGCTAATTTAGTGACCAAATCAGGAGTTAAAGAGGTTGTACCGGAGGCCGTTTTAATTGGTGAATGGATTGTGGTGAAACCAGGGGAACGAATTCCGCTTGATGGAGAAGTGATTGAAGGTGAGTGTTACTTAGACACGTCTGCCTTAACAGGGGAATCCGTTCCGAGGTTAGTGCGCGTAGGAGACGAAGTTTTAGCAGGTTGCATTAATACGAATGCTTTGATTACGGTTCGTGTGACAAAAGTAGCCGGGGAATCAACCGTAGCCCGTATTCTTGAATTGGTGGAAAATGCTTCATCTAAAAAGGCGGAGACTGAAAAATTTATTACTAAATTTGCCCGTATTTATACACCGGTTGTTGTCGGATTAGCTGTTTTACTTGCGGTTGTTCCAACGATGATGGGGGCCGACCTCTCAACGTGGCTTTATCGTGCGCTAAGCTTTTTAGTTGTTTCATGTCCTTGTGCGTTAGTTGTTTCGATTCCACTCGGTTTCTTCGCTGGACTCGGCGGGGCATCGAAACAAGGGGTTCTAATTAAAGGCGGAAATTATCTAGAGGCATTAAATCATGTCGAAACGGTTGTTTTTGATAAAACGGGAACATTAACAGCAGGGGTGTTTAAGGTCACTCAAATGAATCCTATGGGCATGGATGAAACACAATTTTTAGAGTTCGCCGCTTACGCGGAGAGTCAGTCAACACATCCAATCGCAACGTCTATTGTTGAAGCTTATCGTCAGGTGATTGATTCAACACGAATAACAGCGTATGAAGAGATAGCGGGGCATGGAATTAAGGCAACAGTAGATGGAAAACAAGTTCTCATTGGAAATAAAAAACTCATGACTCAAGCACATCTTGAAAGTGAAGAGGTTGAAACAATAGGTACCGTTATTCACTTGGCAGTGAATGGAGTTTACGCTGGATATATGGTGATTTCTGATGAAATTAAGGAAAATGCGAAAATGGCGGTGACTAAATTAAAACAACAAGGGATAAAACGTATCGTGATGTTAACAGGAGATCATGTAGGTGTTGCAAATAAAGTCGCGGAAGAACTTTTAGTGGACGAGGTTTATGCCGAGTTATTGCCTGATCAAAAGGTGGAACACGTGGAGGCCATTTTAGGGCATAAATCAAAAGATAAACACGTTGTCTTTGTTGGCGATGGAATGAATGATGCACCGGTTCTTGCGCGTGCTGATATCGGGGTAGCGATGGGAGGTATTGGTTCGGATGCCGCGATTGAAGCCGCAGATGTCGTGTTAATGGAAGATGATCCGTTGGCGCTTTGCAAAGCGATTGAACAGGCAAAACAAACACGCGCGATTTTATATCAAAATATTATTTTTGCTTTAGGGATTAAAGTGCTCGTCATGATACTTGTGGCTTGTGGCTTAGCAACGATGTGGGCCGCGGTGTTTGCAGATGTAGGTGTGACTTTATTAGCAGTCATTAATAGTACACGGGCGTTAAAATTACGCAAATAAGTGGATGACCTTATGGTCATCCTTTTTTATGTTTGTGGGTGAGGGCAGAAGTCTAGTAACAGAAAAGTTTTTATTTTCTTTAGAATTTCTTTAGTTTTATCCCTACTTTTTCTTAAAAATTACTTGTTATACTAGGGTTAACAGTTGGAGAGACAGAAAGGGGATGGTTTCTTGAAGTGGTGGGGAGATCAATCTTTTAAAATGGTATAATGAAAGAATCATGTTTGTGTTAGGAAGAGGGATAGGATGAAAAAGTCACATATTTTAATTGTTGAAGATGAGCGCGAGATTGCAGTGGCGATTGAGGCGTATTTATTGAATCAAGGCTATTTGGTGAGCATCGCCGCAAACGGGGTTGAGGCACTTGAAGTGGTTTCCTCACAACCCATTGATTTAGCGATTGTCGATGTCATGATGCCGAAGATGGACGGCATTACTTTTACGATGAAATTAAGAGAAACGCATCATTTTCCAGTGATTATGTTATCGGCTAAATCGGAGGAAGTTGATCAAATTATGGGACTCAATATGGGGGCGGATGACTATGTAACCAAACCGTTTCGTCCGCTTGAATTACTCGCCCGTGTCAATTCACAACTAAGAAGATACCAGCGTTTTTCGGCCATTAATCCCGAAAATCAACAAAATGTGTTAACGATTGGGGGACTTGAGTTAAATATGGAGACGAAAGAGTTCACTGTCGATGGGAGTTTGGTAAAATTAACTCCTATCGAATATAAAATTCTGAATTTGTTAATGAGGCATCCTGGTCGTGTCTTTCCGGCTGAGGAGATTTATGAACGGATTTGGAATGAAACGGCAGTAAGTACGGATACCATTATGGTTCATATCCGTAATATTCGAGAGAAAATTGAGATTAATCCAAAAAAACCAAAATATTTAAAGGTGGTGTGGGGCGTTGGCTACAAAATTGAAAAACAATAAATGGTTTTGTTTAATTGTATCCTTCTTTGTGATCTTAGGACTTTCGTTGGGAATGATGGCAACCTATCCAAAGATTGCAACCTATGTTAAGAAAAATCAAGAAGGATATTACGATCAATATGATATGTATAGTCAAATCACGATAAAAAATTATTTAACTTATATTGAAGCTTTAGATGAAAGACACAATGATTTCATTGGTCTAGCTAAAGATCTCTATGATGATAAGGGAAATTCAAGAAATTTAGGCGCATGGTGTGAAACTCTATTTGAGTATTATACCGAGACAGATGATATTGGGTACGAGGAGTATATCGATGAAGAGTATTCAGAGGGAGGAAATGAATATTCTGTTCCAACAGTTGCCGTAGATTATCGGCGTATCTTAAAAACAATTAATCCCCAGTTAGCGCGGGAGTTGGCAGACGTTCCGTTTGAACAACTCACTGAAGAACAATTAGTACAAGTCATCGAGTGTTTATTATCTGAGATGATTTCAGAAGAAATACGATCTCTTCGGGGGGAATATCATCTATCTGAATTGGATTCAATCGTCCGGGAGACTAAGTCAGAGTCGGAGGCGGATGAGGCCACTGAAAATCCCTCTTTTTCGACTGAGGAGTTGGAAAAAGACAAGAACCTAGCTCTCTTATTAAATGAATTAAGTGAAAATGACTTAAAGGAGCTTCAAAAAGAATATCAATATTTTATTCGTTTAGATTATGATGCGGCTGGGAGATTATCCATTCCTTATTTTTATGGAGAAAGCGGGAAGTCATCGCAACAATTTGCCTACGAGAGTTTAAAGGAAACTTCTAATCCTTATTTTATGTCTTCTGAGCTAGCCCCCATTAAAAATATGACGTTTATTTATGGAATCCCTAAGGGGAGTACAGCCGGGTTTGATTATGGGAGTGGTTATTATGCAACTTCTACGATTAGTATATTTTATGAATCAATAGTTGTCCTTTTGCTTACTGGGGTTACGATACTCATTCCGCTTGCCGGTCTGAATCAATTTAAACTCATAAAGGGATGGTTTAAATGGCCACTTGAGATAGTGAGTATTATTTCTACTGGCTTAATTGGCGTTTATCTATTGATGATTGAGCTGATCCATTCTGTGATTTCTAACCCACCCTTCTTACTTGAGTTATCTGAGAAGTTTTCGGTGAACTTAACATTTATTCAAAATCTAAGCTTATGGTTTATGCTTCTTTTAGTTACATTTATGACTCTCCTGTATTTTAAACAGTTGATTGTTCAAGGAGGGAGACGAACAATGCGTCAAAATTGTTGGTGTTATCGCCTAGGACGATTCATTTATCGTCAAGGGAAACGGTTGACAGAAGTTGATTTAAAAGAAGAAAATACGAAAAAGTTAGCCTTGTTTATTTTTATCCAAGCAATTTTAGTTTCCTTATGTTGTTTTGGTTGGTTTTTCGGGGTTTTTGGCGTGATTATCTATAGTGTCGGATTGTACATCTTTTTACGTAAACACCTTCTAACTCTTCAACAAAACTATGCCACTCTATCTCAGGTGACAGAGGCATTAGCAGATGGGAATTTAGAGGTTGAAATGAATCAGGATCTTGGCATTTTCAATGCCTTCAAAGAAGAAATTATGGCCATTCAAGATGGATTTAAAAAGGCGGTAAACGAAGAGGTTCGGAGTCAGAAGATGAGGAGCGATTTAATTGCGAATGTGTCGCATGACTTGAAAACGCCGTTAACGTCGATTATTACGTACACAGATTTATTGAAAGATGAGACGTTGTCTAAAGAGAAGCGGGAGCAATACTTACAAACGCTTGATCAAAAGGCGCAACGCCTAAAAGTATTGATTGAAGATTTATTTGAAATGAGTAAGGCAAGTAGTGGGAATATTACGATGAATCTTCAAGAGGTAGAAGTGACCTCGTTAATGAAACAAACGTTACTCGAACTTGAGGATAAAATTCAGGATGCGAATTTAATGATTCGGCGCCAGTTTCCAGCCCATAAAGTGATATTAAAATTAGATAGTGAACGAACATTCCGCGTGTTTGACAATTTAATTTTAAATATGACGAAGTATGCGATGCCAGGAACTCGGGCGTACATTGAGATTTTAGATCAATCAGAAGTCGTTCAAATTGTATTTAAAAATATGTCAGCAGATGAACTTTGTGTAAGTGCACAGGAGTTAACGGAGCGTTTTGTTCGTGGGGATCAATCCCGTCATACGGAAGGTTCAGGATTAGGACTAGCGATTTCAAAAAGTTTTGTGGAGCTTCAAGGCGGAAGTTTAGATATCCAAATCGATGGAGACTTATTTAAAGTTATAATTACTTTTACTAAATAAATCAGAAAAAGGAGTCATGCATGAATAGGCGTGACTCCTTTTCATATAGAGTTAGGAAACCACAGATTAGAAATAGGTAAGAGGGGGGGAAGAATTGTTTTTAATGACAAGAGACTTGTATTATTTTCAAGTTCATTTATCATTCTACTTTTCTCCAAAAAGTTCATCTAAAGTTTCAGAAAGAGTTCATTTACCAAAGGGCTGTTGTCATTTATACTTATATATGAATAAAGTATTTGGCGATTGCTAAATACTTTATTTTATGAAATACTTAACGTGCGATTAAGTGATTTAACAAGATAGAGTGTGAGAGGGTTAAGGAGGAGATAAAATCAATGGTTTTGGAAAATGATTTAGGAAGAGATGATATTAAGAAACTGGTGTTTAGGTTGGCCATTCCATCTATGTTGGCCCAGTTTATTAATGTTTTATACGGCGTAATCGATCGCATTTATGTTGGAAATATTGCCGAGATTGGCGATTTAGCGCTCGCCGGAATTGGAATATGCGCCCCGATTACAGCTCTCGTTTTAGCTTTTGCGTCGTGGATTGGAGTTGGTGGGGCCCCATTATTAAGTATTTATTTGGGAGAGGATAAAAAGGATGAGGCACGCCGTGTATTAGCCAGCTCGTTTATGATGCTTTGTGTGATTTCTTGTGTGTTAACTATTCTTTTATTGCTGTTTAAGAAGCCTTTATTACTCGGGTTTGGAGCAAGTGAGGTGATTTATCCACTAGCAGATGAATATTTTTCGGTCTATATTCTAGGGACCATTTTTGCTCTACTTGCTCTTGGGATGAATCAATTTATTTTAAGTCAGGGATTCGCGAAGGTGGCCATGAAGTCGGTTTTAATTGGAGCTATTTTAAACATTGTTCTGGATCCTATTTTTATTTTTACGCTTGATATGAAAATTCAAGGGGCCGCCCTGGCGACCGTTATTTCCCAAGTTGTTTCATGTGCGTATACGTTGAGGTTTTTATTTGGGAAGCAGACATTAATCCCGATTACCTTTGGTGGCTATTCTTGCTCAATCATGAAAAAGATTTTAAAAATTGGAGTTATTCCATTCATTATTGTTGCTTTGGATAGCGTGATGCTCATTGCCTTAAATATGGTTTTTAAAAGTTATGGTGGAGAAAAGATGGGAGATCTTCTCATTACAGCGACTGCCATTTTACAAAGTTTTATGCTCATGATTACGATGCCTCTTAGTGGGATTACGATGGGAACACAAGCCATTTTAGGTTATAATTATGGAGCTCGAAATTCAAAACGGGTACTGTCAGCTCAAAAGTATATCTTTATTTTAAGTTTAATTTTCATCCTGATTATGTTATTGATTGCTCAAACGATTCCCCATTTATTTGTGAGAATTTTTACTGATAATGTAGAAACGATTCAGTTAACGAGTTGGGCAATTAAGATTTATACGCTCGCCTTAATTGGAGTGGCTATTCAATACGTGGTGGTGGATGGATTTACGGGAATGGGTGTCATTAATGTCGCTATTTTACTATCGATGGGACGAAAATCATTTTTCTTTATTTTCGTCTGCCTCATTCCGCTAGTATCAGATGTGACTCACGTTTATTATGCGGCACCGCTTTCTGATACGATTGGTGCGACGATTACGTCGATTTGTTATTGTTTATTAATTAAGCGTATTTTAAGAAAGCGAGAGCTCGCTGTTTAGTGAAGAGCTATAAATATAAAGAAGCCGGTAGATTTTCATTAGTTAAATGAAAGCCTACCGGCTCTTTTTATAGATTAGTCGAGCTTTTTTTATAGGTTAATATTTCATCAAATGAATGAATCGATGAGGTTTCTTCTTGAAACTTAAAAGTTTGTTTATCGTTTGATGAGTTTATATACAATATAGCCGATTAAGCAACCTAGAAAATTTAAGAAAATATCATCGACATCAAAGATTCCTAAGTAAGTGAGGCGTTGGGTTAGTTCAATCCCTAAAATACTAAGCAGGGCGATAACAGTAAAGCTTAAAAATGAAGATCGACTTGGATAAGCTAAAGGGAATAAAATACCAAACGGAATAAAAAGGATGACATTTAATATGAGGTGGGCTTTGGAGTAGTGGATGTCTTGAATGAAGGTTTTAAATGGGATGAGATTTACTAAGGAGGAAGAGCCCATTTCAACTGAATTTTTATTAATCATCATGCGATTCAATACTTCATTCACGTCGCCAAAAAATTTAAAAACGATGAAGTTCATTAACATTAAGAAATATATCCAAAATAAGAGTTGAATCCATTTTTTAGTCATGGTTCTATACCTCCTTTAAGTGGGATTACTACTTTTATTTTACCTAGAAATTTACTTTATATCACCTTTTATTGAGTAGACGTTTCCATTTGTAGGAACTGTAAATAAAACGTAATATTTTTCATTTGCACTTAAACCATAAAATGTTGTACTTCCTTTTCCCCCAGAAACTGTAATAGTTTTATTACCAACACTCTTGTTGTTTTTATTATAAAGATATATAGTTGTTTGATTTTGTGTTCCTGATGGTTGAGGAGAGATGACAGAGAAACTAGTGATGGAAACTGTAATAGATGACTTTCCAGTAAACCAACTATCAGTGTATACCTTTGCTCCAATTCTGTCAATTTTAAAGGCATAGGCTCCCTTTGATAGATTATGTACTGGGGCGTTAGTCCCTGGTCTAGTGCTTCCCTTTGTTGAATTTTCATTTAAATTATGTGTTATTTCAGTATTCATTATACGTAATCTCCTTTTGTTTATTTTTAGGTAGATTTTCTCATAAGATTAATAATAAATTGAATTATGAGAAGCTCCGATAGTCATTATATGTATGAGTGTTTGGAGTGTGCTAGCTGTTTTTTGAAAATTGTTTTTTAATTTTATAATCGTTGATTTATACGCTAGGTTTAAGAGAGGTCGTCTTTTAATATATGTTTTGGGGTGGATGCAAAGGAATGAATATGATTAATGGAGCCATCTTAATGTCGCTGGAACGATGTTTATTTTTTTATTATTCCCTTCCTAATCCCCATGTTATCTAATGAAATCAATATTTATTATGTAACACTAATGTCGGATATCATTGGTGGAAAGATTGGTGGAAAGACTATATCTATTTGTGAAGTGCCTTTTAAGAAAGTGGGAAATAGCCATTAATGAATGGAGAGACTTTTGAAAGGTAGGAGGTTAATAATCTCTGACCTTTTGTCATATATTGATTAAGAAAGGGGGGGGATTTGATGAGGAAGTTTTTAGGTGAGGAGTTTTATACCCTATATCGTGCAAGTTTAGAGATGTTGTTAAAAATTATTCCTGTTATTTGGGGAGCGCTCGCTTTTTTGAGTGGGATGATTCAAATGGAATGGGCTGAAGAAATAATTATTTTTCAGGTCGTTGGTTTAATGATGAGGTCATTAATCATTGGAGCGATTCAAGGATGGTTGGGGACCTTTATTTTTGTGACGCTTGTGTTTGTGTTGATGAAAGTCCTTAATGTACCAACCGATATCATTAATGGACAGATTATTAAAAATCTGACAGCACCTCGTCCACGGGGAAAGGGGCATTTTTCTCGCACGGATTGTTTGTTTAATATGATTGGGACGTGTGTTTTAATTTTCGTTTTTTGTTTTTTCCCACAGATTATCGCTAGTTATCATGTCGTGGATGGAAAATTAAAGATTTTAGAACCTTTGTTAAATTTAACGGTCTTTGCAAAGTATCAACCGTTCTTTTTTATTGTGTATTCTTTAGGTTTTATTTATTACGGTTGCCGTTTTCTAATTGGACGAATGACAGGTAAACTGCTTCTTTTTTGTGTGATTTATAAAGGACTATCGTGTCTTCTTTTTTGTACGATGATTTTAAGTCCTTCCATTTTTAATGAGGCGTTTTTTACCACACTATTTTCATTTCAATCGGTGGACTGGTTAGCTGATGATTATTTTGTGAGTCGGATATTAGCCGGAATTGCTGTGATTGGGTTTATCATTGATTTTTTTGAAGGAATTAGTGAGTTTTATCGGCAACGTTAATAGAGTGGAGGAATAAGGATGAAGAACCTGTCTGAATTAACCCTTCTTTTCTAAATTTTTGAAAAGAAGGGGATAATAATGTTTAAGAAAAATAAGCTAGATCAATTAGCATTTCCGCTCATGTTGAGTAATGTTTTAGGATTAGTCATCGGTTTGTGTGATCAGGCGATTATGGGGCATTTGTCGATGGAGTGTTTTGCGGCAGTCGCTATTGTTTCAGGATTTATCAATAGTGTAACGGGGATTTTAGGAATGACGGCTACTCGATTTAATATTTTAGGTTCAAAAGAGACAACATCGGTTAAGGTGATGGACGATATGTGGGCACAAGTTGTTCTAAGCGTTGGGATTGGTCTTTTATCAATACTCGGGATGGTAGGATGCGGGCCATTTATTTTTCAACACATTTACCAATTGAATGGTGCCGTTTTGTCTGATTCATTAAATTATGCGATGATTTTTAGTAGTTCCATCGGATTAAATTTATTACTTTTTACGTGTTCAAGTTATTTGAAGATTGTGAATCAAACCATGTACGTTTTAATAGGGAATACGGTGGCGGCCATGACAAATGTTTTATTGGACCTTGTGTTCGTTTATGGGTGCTCACTTGGAATGATTGGAAATGCCATCGGCTCGGTTTTAGCGCTTATCCTTAATTTGATTATTTATGGGTATCTTTTTCAAAGAAAGGGCCTATTGACAGTTAGGAAAGTGAAATGGGAGAGGATAGGCGTCATTTTATGGGGATCGATTCCGATGATGATTCAAGAATTTTTGGAAAGTACCGTATTTGTTGTCGTGATTGGCGCACTTATTTCACGGATTGGTTTGCAGGAAATGGCCGTTTATCAGTTAATTAATCAGTTACAAATAATTGCCTGGATGCCGATGTATGCGTATGCTCAGGCCGCATTGACGCTTGTTCATCAAAGTCCATCGAGTTATCGTTTAGCAATAATCCGTTCGATGGGGATGTATTTGATGATTTCAGTTATGATGATAGTATGTTGGAAGCCTTGCATTCATTTTCTAACGAATCAGGAGGAATTAATCTTAGCAACAGAAACCTACTTTATAGGCGCTTTAAGTCTTGGTGTTTTTTATAATGGTGTCACGGTATACCAGCAGACGTTACAGTCTTTAGGAAAACAAAGATGGGTTTTGTGTATCAGTTTTCTCTTTTATGCCATCGGAGGAGGTTTGATTAGCCTAGGATTACAAGGATGGGACTCGCTATGGGTGGTTTATTTAGGCTTAGCGGGAATTTACGCATTATTAGCAGTGATGATGAGCGTTAAATTGAAAGTTTTGATGAGGGGGGGACTAGAATGAGTCCAGTTTTATTAGCTTTTTTAGGAACGATGATGACGTTTTTAGCGACCACAATCGGTGCTGCTTTTGTTTTTTTCTTTAAGAATGGAATTAATGCGTTTTATCAGCGCATTTGTCTTGGTTTTGCGGCGGGAGTGATGATTGCGGCTTCGGTTTGGTCACTTTTAATTCCGGCGATTGAAATGGCGGCTGAGCAAGGAGGGATTGGATGGATTCCTGCGGCTGGAGGTTTTGTCTTAGGGGGCGCATTCTTATATTTATTGGATCAGGTACTTCCCCATTTGCATATGATGAGTGGGTTAGAGGAAGGACCGAAGACAAATTTTAAAAAATCTACTCTTTTGTTTTTAGCGATTACTTTACATAATATTCCCGAGGGACTTGCAGTGGGTCTTTCCTTTGCGTTAGCTGCAAGGGAGGGAAGTTCACTTAGTTTAAGTGCCGCGTTAATTTTAGCGATAGGGATCGGTCTTCAAAACTTACCGGAGGGAGCAGCAGTGTCACTTCCGTTAAGGGAGCAAGGGGTTAGTACGAAAAAGGCATTTGCATTTGGTTCATTATCGGGGATTGTTGAACCGATAGCGGGTGTACTTGGGGCTGCGCTTGTCGGTTCGATTATTGGGATTATGCCCTGGTTTTTAGCATTTGCTGCGGGGGCAATGATTTATGTCGTTGTCGAAGAGTTGATTCCAGAGGCCCAATTAGGGGATCATTCCCATTCCGGTACCGCCGGTGTGATGATTGGATTTTTGGTTATGATGATTTTAGATGTTGCACTCGGTTAGTCTCGTACAAAGAAGAGGTGTGAGTTATAAATGAATCGGTGATTGACAAAACTAAATAGGGTGATATAATAAGTTTACCCCCCACCCAGGGGGGGAGGAGGTAGTAAGAGATGAATGAAGAAAAAAAGAAAGCAATCCAGGTGTTAAAAACAGCACGTGGTCAAATAGATGGGATTATTAAAATGATTGAAGAGGATCGTTATTGTATGGATGTGACAAATCAGATATTCGCTTCTCAGGCGCTCTTAAAACGAGCAAATATTTTAATATTGAAACAACATTTAGATTACTGTGTGACTCAGGCCTGTCTTAACGGAGGCAGTGAGGAAAAAATTAATGAAATTATCTCTGTGTTGGAGCGTGCTATCAGTAAATAAACGGGTAGAAATCCATTAAAGGAAGAGAATGAAAGAGGAGGCTACTAGATGACGAAGAAAATATCGATGAAAATTGAAGGGATGAGTTGTTCATCGTGTGCGAATCGATTAGAGAAGGCCATTAATAAGCTAGAGGGGATTGAGCAAGGAAATGTTAATTTTGCGACGGAGATGTTAACAGTGGTTTATGATGAGGCGAAAACATCACCCATGGCAGTAGAGTTAGCGGTTGAAAAAGCGGGATTCAAAGTGAGAAAAGATATAAAAGATTATTCCTTTAAGGTTAAAGGAATGAGCTGCTCATCATGTGCGAACCGCCTTGAACGTCTTGTTCAAAAGTTAGAGGGGGTCGAGGCGGCAAGCGTGAATTTTGCAACTGAAAAGTTGACGGTAAAGCTAAATGCCGATGTGATTGGATATAATCAGCTTAAGGAGGCGACCCAGTCGGCCGGATTTGAGTTATTAACGGATGAGGAGATCAAGCAGCAGCCAACGAAGGAAGTGAGCGAGGCCCACCGATTGTTTAAGCGATTTATGATTTCTCTCATTTTTTCGGTGCCTCTTTTAATTATTTCAATGGGCCATATGGTGGGATTACCCCTTCCGCACATGATTGATCCAATGAGGAACCCTCTAAATTTTGGATTGATTCAACTTGTGTTGACGTTACCTGTTGTCTTCACAGGGTATAAGTTTTATCAGGTCGGCATTAAAAATTTAGTTCAATTAAGTCCCAATATGGATTCGTTAGTCGCGATTGGGACATTGACCGCCTTTTTATATAGTTTATTTGGTATTTATCAAATTTCGCAGGGGGATGCACATTATGCGATGCATCTTTACTTTGAATCGGCAGCCGTTATTTTAACTTTAATTACGCTCGGAAAATATTTAGAGGCAGTCTCGAAAGGAAAAACATCTCAGGCAATTAAAGCGTTAATGGGGCTCGCTCCAAAAACGGCTACTGTTGAAAGAAAGGGTGTGGAGTTAGAAGTTCCGATTGAGGAGGTCATGGTCGGAGATCTTGTCCTTGTGAAACCTGGTGAAAAGTTGCCTGTTGATGGAGAGGTCGTAGAAGGAATGACGGCCATTGATGAGTCGATGTTAACGGGTGAAAGTATTCCGGTGGAAAAAACCGTAGGAAGTCAAGTCATTGGGGCCAGTTTAAATAAAACAGGCTTTATTAAATATAAAGCGACACGAGTGGGGCGCGACACGGCATTATCTCAAATTGTGAAGTTAGTCGAGGATGCCCAAGGATCTAAAGCTCCGATTGCTAAAATGGCGGATATTATTTCTGCTTATTTTGTTCCTATCGTCATGGGATTGGCTGTGATTTCCTCACTTTTATGGAAAGTGTCAGGCGAAAGTGATGTATTTGCCTTGTCTATTTTTATTTCCGTTTTAGTGATTGCCTGTCCGTGTGCGCTTGGATTGGCAACACCGACGGCTATTATGGTCGGAACAGGAAAAGGTGCGGAGTATGGGGTCCTCATTAAAGGGGGAGAAGCCCTAGAAATGACGCACCGTTTACAGACGATCGTTTTTGATAAAACAGGAACGATTACAGAAGGGAAGCCGAAGGTGACCGACGTTTTAGCGTTGTCCCTATCCGAAGAGCAATTATTAAGTTATGCAGCGAGTGCCGAGAAGGCGTCCGAACATCCGTTAGGAGAAGCGATTGTTCGCGAGGCACAGGATCGGGGCTATGCTTTATGCGAGTTAGAGTCATTTCACGCGATGATTGGTCGTGGAATCGAAGGTGTGATTTTAGGTCAGAAGTTGCTTATTGGTAATCTAAAGCTTATGGTTGAACATCAGATCGATGTCTCTTCTTTACAAGAAAAAACGGATGAATTAGCCTATGAAGGAAAGACTCCGATGTATATGGCGATCGATGGAGAGTTAGCTGGTGTGATTGCCGTAGCGGATACCGTAAAAGAGAGCAGTAAAAAAGCAATCGAGACGTTACATCAGATGGGAATCCAGGTGGCAATGATTACTGGGGATAATCAAAAAACGGCGGATGCGATTGCGCGTCAGGTTGGAATTGATCTCGTGTTGGCGGAAGTGTTGCCAGCTGATAAGGCGAATGAGGTTAAAAAGTTACAACAATCGGGACGTAAGGTCGGAATGGTTGGAGATGGGATTAATGATGCGCCCGCTCTTGCTCAGGCCGATATTGGGATTGCGATTGGAAGCGGGACCGATGTTGCAATTGAGTCGGCTGATATTGTCTTAATGAAGAGTGATTTAATGGATGTTTCAACCGCTATTCGACTAAGCAAGGCAACGATTTTGAATATTAAGGAAAACTTATTTTGGGCTTTCGCCTATAATGTGCTAGGTATTCCTGTAGCAATGGGAGTTTTACATTTATTTGGCGGACCGTTATTAAATCCAATGATTGCGGCAGCAGCGATGAGTTTAAGTTCAGTTTCTGTTTTACTTAACGCGCTCCGTTTACGTAAATTTAAGGCTTAGGGAATGAAAAAGGTGAGCAGATAGTTGCTCACCTTTTTTGTTTGGGAAAAGGCTTGATCAACAAAAGGATGGACGTGTCCATGTTTGAAAGAGTTTAACTTTTATTTCGGTTAAGCACACAGATGCAACGGGCTTATGGGATGCCACCTTTTTTATCTATAGAAAAACAAGGTGTGATCACCGGTTAGTCACAAAAAGAACACAATTTTGTAGGTAAATATTGGTAATCTTTTGTGTGCGATGACGTATAATGTACTAGATGAGATAAAAAAGAAAGTAAAAAATGAAGCTATTTGCCGTATCAATTTATGAAGTAGTTATCGTAGTAAAAAGGTCAAGGACCTCATAAATCTTACACTTGAGCGTGTAAAGAAATAGAATGGAGGAATGGTAACGTGAGAAGAAAACTTCGATTACATGGAATGAACTGTAAAAATTGTGTGACACATGTGAATAAAACATTACAATCCCTCGAGACAACAAATTTACAAGTTTGTGTGGGGGCTCAGTCAATGTTAGTGAATACTGGAGGAACAAGTGCGTTAATCCAGCAAGCCATTGATGGAGCGGGTCATACTATCCTTGGAATTGATTAGTAGCAGTTTCTCACATCAAAATAATAGAGTAAATGAAAGACTGTCTAAACATTAAAGGGAATGTTAACCGTATTCCATGACAGAATGATGACATTTATTTATACAGAAGATGAAAAGGTAGTTTCTATGTTTCATAGAAACTACTTTTTTAATGAGAAAAGAGTTAAATGGATAATTTCAATATAATAGTCCATATTTTAATTAAAAATACTAATTAAGGAATTTAATTAAATATTTACTTTTTTTGTTTTTTTTTGTATAATCGGTATGTAATAAATGTAGGAAAAGGAGAGATTAAGGTGAAAAAATGTATTTTAATGTTGTTAACTGTAGTATCTATGTATTCTACAGGAACAGTAAAGGCAGAAACAAATTCAGATTACGAGGTGAAAATGCCAGAGCAGTCTATATTAAGAACAGAGGGATTAGAGTCTTATTCACAACGTATCCGAGAATTAAACCAAAAGGAAATTGATAAACTACCTAGGGATGAGCAACAAGATGCAATTAGTTCAGTTTTACAAGTAATATCTGAATTAAATCAATCTAAAGTAGATGAAATTACACAGATGAAGGAACAAAGCGTAGGTGATTTAATTGAATCTAATACTCGTGGGAGAACTACGACAATTGAATGGCAGAATTATGGGGATATTTTAGTAACTTTAGATTCTAAGACTTTAGGATGGAATCATGGTCACGCGGGAATTGTAGATTTTAATAAAAATCGAGTAATTGAAGCGAATCCTGGGGAGGGAGTTCAGAGCAAGTTGAGTTATAATAAGTATTGGAAGAGTGTTAATACTGATGAACTTTATGTGGGTGGAGCTTCCCAATCAAATTATAAAACTGCGGTAAATTATGCAGCTAAACAAATTGGTAAGCCATATACGATTATGACCACGTTAAGTAATACAGATAAGTGGTATTGTTCTAAATTGGTGTATAAGGCTTGGTTAAGTGCAGGTTATAATGTAGGGGATCACTATAAAGACAGTGCGTGGAAATATGATTTTATAGGTGTTACGCCAAAACAAATTTTATGGGATGATAATGTATTCTTTTACCAAAAGGTAAAATAGGAGAAAAAAATGAAACGAAATATTTTACGTCTTAGTTTATTGGTTGGCACTGTTTTAATCGGTTGCTATTTACTAAAACTGACAATAGGAGGAAGACCTAAAGAGTTTTCTAGTTTACAAATTATACCTAATGATTATTACACACGTTCTTATCTTGTTTATGGGAATTCGTCGGGTGAAATAATAGACAATCAAAAGCTACCGAAAGGAAAAGGAGTTGGCTACTCCTCCCTTCGACAAGTAGGAAATAGGGTTTATTTTGACGCCTACCCGGAGATTTCAACGATTTTAACTTATAATACTCAAACACATACGTTAGATGAAATGGCAACACTAGATCGGAAATATGAAAGTATTAATCCTTATTCTGAACAATTAGCCGTGATGATTAATGGTGGTTTTTTGGGTGATGGGGAGTCTTACCGTTCGGGGATTTGCTATTTAGATGAATCGTGGGAATGTCTAGATTTAGAAAGTAATCTTCATATTTGGACGGGAACTGTATTTAAGGATAAGATATATGTTTATGCAGATGCTGCCTATCCCCAGTTTGATGAAAATGACAATATCATAAGGGAAGAAAAAATATTGATTTATGATAAAGGATTCAATCAAATAGCTTCAATTGATGTGAATGAGGAATTAAATTTAGGACGAGACGTGATTTATTTTTATCCTTATCAAGATTCATTATTTTTGTTAGGAGAAGGACTAGAGACTGGACAGTTTACGATCCTAGAGGT
The DNA here is from genome assembly GCF_037076425.1 of Turicibacter faecis. Classification (NCBI taxonomy): domain Bacteria; kingdom Bacillati; phylum Bacillota; class Erysipelotrichia; order Erysipelotrichales; family Turicibacteraceae; genus Turicibacter; species Turicibacter faecis. The sequence continues at coordinate 351,755 of NZ_AP028127.1, forward strand.
AGATGAACAGGTACAGGTAAAGTCACGACTTAGTTTTGCAGAAACGAATAATGAGGCGAGAAATCTTTGTACGCCGTTATCCTTTTTCGAAGAAGATAAGGGAAACCTTATATTAGAATTGGCGTGTGATAAGGCTAAAGGATCGGTTGGTTATGATCCTGCAAGGGTACAAGAAGATAACTTATTATTGAAACTGGATTTTAATCATTTGGATTCAACTTCCCCCGCTATCAAAGAAATCGGAGAACACCGAACGGTTGGTGTGAACTTTGAAACCAATACGCTCCTAACCATTAATCGATTAGACAGCTCGACGATTAATTCAGTTCATGTTTATAATTTAGATTTTGATTTTCAAGAGATAAGAGAGCTTGAAAAATTTGATCATCGGCTACCAATGCTTATCGATTTTGTTGAAAGAAAAGATAACTGAATGATATAGTCATTTGTAAAATTTTTTGAAACAAAAAAGGGTCCATTTTATAGTAAAGTGGACCCTTTTATTGATTTCGGTCGATATTGATATGATGGGTGAGTCGGAAAAGAGAGGAAACAAGTAAAATTCCGAAAGCTAGGGAACCGGCAATCGCAATTGTATGAATAAATGTTTCTAAAAAGGCAACAATATCCCCTGTTAATGCGTGTTCCATGGTGTAGTAAATTCCGCTACCCGGAACAAGTGGGATTAAGGCAGCGATTAAGTAAACGGTAATAGGGACTTTGTGGATACGAGCCATAATCTCTGAGTAAAGGGCGATAATAACGGTTGCGATAAAGTATTGAATGAGATCCGTTCCTAAAAATGAGGACCCAATGAAGGCAAGCCAACCAATTGTTCCACCGAGCGCGGCATAAAAAACCATTTTCCCACGAATATTAAAAATAATGCAAAATCCGGCGGTGGCAATAAAGGTATAAAGACAAGGTAGTAAAACGTCCAAGATAATCCCTCCTAAAAATATGTTGAAATGGAAAGGGCGATCCCTGTTCCCACTGCGATTGAAGTCGCGGTTAATAAGGCTTCTGTCATTTTAGTTTGACCGGCAATAAAGTCACCGGCGATAATATCACGAACAGAGTTTGTAATGGCAACCCCAGGGACAAGATTCATCACTAATCCGATGATCATCTTATCGACATGTGAAGCCAATTGAAAATGACAGACGAGCGTTGAAAGAAGACCGCAGAAAAAGCTACATAAAATAGTCGTAAAAAAAGGATTCGTTCTCAACTTTGTTAGATGATGAGCGGTGATTTTTAAGAGAGGACCAATCCAAAAGGACCAAAATGCATCAACAAATGCCCCTCCAAAAAAGAGGGTGAACATTGAAGAAGTAATGGCATAGGCCATTAATTGAGCGTAAAAACCGTAGATAGGCCGTTTAGAAATCTCATCTAATTGGGCGTCCACAATATTTAAATCAGGGGTATTTTGACAAATTTGTCGACATAAATGATTTAATCGCTCGACCTTATCTAAATTCGTTGTTCGGTCGTGAATCCGCTTAGTTTTAGTTAAATTAATATGTTGGGTGGTCATTAAGGTGACGATGATAGTATTTGGAATTGCGTAAACATCGACCTCGCGTGCACCATAAGCTAACACCATTCGACGAATGGACTCTTCAACGCGATAAATCTCTGCTCCATTTTCAAGAAGCATAGTTCCGAGTCGCACACTGACATTTAATAATTGATCAAAATTCATGAGGAATACCACCGTCTTTCATAAATAATATGTTTGCAGATAGGAGAACATTTTGTTGATCACCAGTCACCTTTGGAATCGAAATAAGGGGAATGATCGTTCTGAATCTATAAGAATTTGTCTTTATTATATAAGAAAGAAAGGGGCCTGTTAACCCTAATTTTTTATTTTGATAGAATGCACAAAAACAAAGAAAAAAAATAAAAATTTTTTCTTAAAGGAATGTATATTTTAGTTTACATATTTTTGGTATGTATGTTATAATAAATATAACTTAATAGTCTTTTCTAATTTAAATTTGAACCACTGGGGTAGTATTTAACTCGAACATTGATTGAAATTATTTGAAATACGGCATTAAGAAATAAAAAATCTTAGGAGGTACTTGATTATGACAACAGGTACAGTAAAATGGTTTAACTCAGAAAAAGGTTTCGGATTCATCACTGTTGAAGGTGGAAACGATGTATTCGCTCACTTCTCAGCAATCCAAGGAGAAGGATTCAAAACTTTAGAAGAAGGTCAACAAGTTTCTTTCGAAATCGTTGAAGGAGATCGTGGACCTCAAGCAGCTAACATCGTTAAATTATAATTTTTAATTTCATTAGCTTAAAAGCTATAGATAGATATTCTATCTATAGCTTTTTTTAATTTTATAGTCTAAAAAAGAAATAGGTGTATATATTTAATAGTAGGAGTTAAACAAAGTTAGTTTAGGTAAAAAAATAAATTGTTACTGGCAGGACTGCTCGTTTAATAGGCCACTTTTTATTTAAATAGGTGGGGAAATGAAAGGTTTGTTATCGTTTGATGGGGCATAATTACTGAAAGCGAGGGATTAACCATGGATGAAGCCATGAGATTATGTATTAAAGAAGCAATAGAGGGAGTAAATAATGGGGATGGTGGACCTTTTGGGGCGGCTATTTTACAGGATGGAAAAATAATTGCATTAGAACATAATCAAGTGATTAAAACAAATGATCCAACGGCTCATGCTGAAATCAATGCGATACGTCGTGCTTCGCAAATCCTAAATCGCTTTGATTTAAGTGATTGCATATTAGTGACGTCATCGGAACCTTGTCCCATGTGCCTAGCCGCGATTTTATGGGCAGGTATAAAAAAGGTGTATTACGGATGTAACGTGCGTGACGCCAAGGAAATTGGATTTGCCGATGAATTTATTTATGACTTCTTAAAGGATAAATCTAAAAACTCCCCCACTATTGCTCTAGAAGAGATGCTTCGTGAAGAGGCGTTAGAGGCTTTTAAAATTTGGTATCAGAAAAAGGATAAGATCCCTTATTAAGAGGATAAGGAGGAATTATTAGATGATAAATTTAAGTTACGGAATGCCCCAGTTAATGGATGTGGATGGAATGGAAGAGAATTTTCAACTCTGCAAGGAACTAGGGCTTGATTTTGTTGAATTAAATTGTAATTTACCGATGTGCCAACCTGAAACAATGAATGTTCAGTATCTTAATCGCCTAAAGCAACAGTATGGTGTTTCTTGTACGATTCATTTACCTGAGGATTTAGATTTAGGTCATTTTAATCGTCATGTTCGTGAGGCTCATTTAAAAGTGTTAGAGGAGGCGATTGGGGTAGCTGATCGGCTTGGATGTAAAATTTTAAACATTCATATGAATGCGGGAATGGAGTTTAAAACGCCGGAAGGTGAGATGGCTCTTTATGAAAAATACGAGTCAAAATATTTAGATAATATTAGAGCGAGCTTAGAACTGATTGATATTTGGTTAGGTGGAACGGGTGTACAGATTGCGATTGAGAATACGGGGGTATTAGACCGGCGATATATTCAAAAGGCAGTAAATGAGCTACTTAAGAGCGGAAGGTTTTGTTTGACCTTCGATGTAGGACATGACTATATTGCTTCTCATAAAGATCAAACGTTTATCTTAAACCATCGCGCTCTGATTAAACATCTTCATCTTCATGATGCAACGTTAGAGCGCGACCATCAACCATTGTACACTGGGGATGTAAAGATTGATGAGGGGTTAAAATTGGCCTTGGAAAATAAGACGGGTGTTTTAATTGAAGTTAAAACAAAGTCAGCTCTTGAAGCCTCAGTGGCAAAGTTAAAGGAAAAAGGGTATATTCGTTAAAAAACCTCCACGATGGAGGTTTTTATTTTGAAAATTCGGATTCAAAAAACTCAATTTTGGCTTGTAATATTCTTTCAAGTCCTGTGATAGCATGGGTAAGTTCAGATAAACAATTTTTAGACGTATAAAGTTCAGCGGGGGTTATCCCTTGTGAGTTAACGATATCATTTAATCGTTTTGCCTCCGTATAAATCGTATCTACGAAAAAAGATTCCTGTAAAGCAATAGACGCAATTAAATTATTAATAGCTTGATTATGATTCGGCTGTTCGGGTGATAACATATTAAAATTCCTCCTTAGTCATCCTAAAAAATCAACGACACCTATACTTTATTTTATGCATCATCGGTTAAGATGTTATTAAAAGCTCATGTTATTTGTCTAAATAAGATAAAATTTTTTCCAGGTTAAATGTGATGTGTTTTATTGTTTAATTATTAGAAAATACGTTACAATAATAAGGATTATAAATGAGTTGGAGGAATGAATCTGTGGTTAATTATATTGCAAAGGTCACAATTTATGTAAATAACCAAGAAGAGGCGAAACAATTTTGGACAGAAAAAATGGGATTTGTTTGTCATGAACAACCGATGGGACCTCACTTTAAATGGATGGAAGTTCGCCCAAAAGAAGCAGAAAAAACTTCTTTTGTTATTTATGAAAAGGAACTCATGCTAAAACAGAATCCAAAGGCAAATGTGTCACACCCTAATGTGATTTTAAGCACAACAGATATTGAAGGTGCTTATCAACAATTACAAGCAAATGGGGTAAAGGTTGGCGAGTTACAAATCATGCCTTACGGAAAAATGTTTACATTCGAAGATCAAGATCATAATATCTACCTTCTTCGTGAAGATCAATAAAAGGGGCGATGGGGCATTCCATTCCCCTTTTTTAATTTTGTATAATTTGGAATGACTTGACTTATAATAACTATAAGTCAGAGTGAGCTTTTACGACTTCAATATGTTTAGATAGATGTACGCGTATTTTGTAGCGCACCATTGTTTAATTATTTAGTGACGCCCATAAATTTAGAAATCGCTTTTTATCTACCGTATAAAAAATGAAAACAGAGATAGAGGATTAGTCGATTGTGGAATTTTTAAACGGATGTTTAGGAATTATTTTAAATGAAGGGTATGTTTAAAAAGAAGTTGTTCATTCTAATAATGTATACTTGAGGAGGTCGGTTGGCGTGGAAAAGAAGATTCGGTTAGCGAGTTCAATTATTGTTCCAACATTATTATTTGTACTATTTACAGTTTCTTACCAAAATTATCGTCCGCAGGAAAGTGTCAAAGAATTACTAGAGGATTATAAAAATTTACAATATAATACGGATGATGTCGCTGTTAAATTAACTACGGATTCAGCGGTTGAAACCGTCCTATTAAATAAGGTATTACCTAATATGAATTATAAAGTATTACAAAGTCAGATTGATGATGATAAAGCAATTGTGACGCTCGAGGTAAGTAATGTTAATTTAGATCATATGCTTCAACATTATGAATCAAATGTCGTAGAACAAACGATTAAACCGATTGAGGATGATGTTCTTGAGGCATCCGCTCATATTGATGATTTAGAGGTTAGTTTGCTTGTAAATCTTATTGATAACCCAGATATTCAAAAGGATTACATCACCCAACAAATTGAAGTAACCTTACACAAACAAGGAAGTGATTGGGTTCTTGAAGATAGCGATGAATTATTTAAGGCAGTGATTGGAAGTCAGTCAGACGTCATTTCGTTTGAGCATTTAGTAAGAGAAACAAATTGAAATTAAAAGAGACTATTTCGCTAAAGCAAAATAGTCTCTTCTTTAAGTTTTCTTAAATAGCATGAGTAGATGAGATAGGGGGCATGATTAAAGAAGTTTTTGTTCGAAAGGGAAAACAGAAGTTGATGCGTATTAACAAGGGTGGTTGGTGGCATTTTTTTGAAGGATGTGACAATAAAACATAATTTTAAAAAATAAAAGTCATATTATTTGTGTTTTAGAAAAACGTACGATATAATAAATTTGTCTTAAAAAAAGACAAAAAATATTGCAATAAATTTCTTGCCAAGCTTTTTAACAGAAATTTATCCCCTCAAGAATATTTAATAATTATCCCCTCAAATAATTATTAAAACCTTAAAAGACAGGTCCAGTTACTTCTCGTAACTGGATTTTTTATTTTGATCGGATAGATGCTGTTTCTTCGTAAAGGGAGATTAAATAACATACATTTAACCATATATCTATAACATCTAAACATAGAAAGAAAACGTTTTTAAGTTTATAATGAAAACATATTCAAAAGCAATAAGAGCGAGGAGAGAAGAGAATGCCAATCTTATTTAACGATCAAACAAAAGAGTTTCACTTATATAATCAAGCAATTAGCTATATTATGACTGTTTTACCGAATGGGCAATTGGGGCAATTATACTATGGAAAGAAAATTCGTCATAATGCATCGTTTTCTCATTTGCTAGAACAACGTCCGCGTCCGTTATCAGCGTGTACATTTGAAGGAAATATGAGTTTTTCATTAGAACATATTCGTCAAGAATATCCATGTTATGGAACAGGTGATTTCAAATATCCAGCCTATGAAATTTTACAACAAAATGGTAGTGATATTACTGAGTTCGAATACGTTTCACATCAAATTTATAAAGGGAAACCAGCTTTAATTGATAAGATGCCATCAACATATGTTGAGTCGGATGAAGAAGCAACAACATTAGAAATTACATTAAAAGATGCGTTAATTCAAACAGAATTAGTTTTAACGTATACGATTTATGAAGAGCGTCCGGTTATTACACGTCATGCGACATTTAAACATTTAGGACAAGAGGAAGTAACCTTAACAAATGCCATGAGTATGGCAGTTGATTTTCCAGATTACAACTATGAAATGGTTGAATTAACGGGAGCATGGTCAAGAGAGCGCTATGTAAAACATCGTAAATTAGAACATGGAATTCAGTCTGTGTATAGTATGCGTGGAGCTAGTAGCTCAAATTACAATCCATTTTTAGCATTAAAACGTCCGCAAACGACGGAAAATAGTGGGGAAGTGTATGGATTTAGTTTAGTATATAGTGGAAACTTCTTAGCACAGGCAGAGGTTCATACCTATGGTACGACACGTGTGATGATGGGATTACATCCAAATCGTTTTAATTGGGTATTAAAACAAGGTGACGTGTTCCAAACACCAGAAGTTGTTATGGTTTATAGCGAAGATGGATTAAATGGAATGAGTCAAACGTACCATGAATTATATCGTACACGCTTATGCCGTGGATATTGGAGAGATCGCGTACGCCCAATTTTAGTAAATAACTGGGAAGCAACGTATTTTGATTTTAATGAAGATAAAATTGTATCAATCGCTAAAGATGCTAAAGAATTAGGAATTGAATTATTTGTATTGGATGATGGATGGTTTGGTAACCGCGAAGATGATACTGTAGGTTTAGGAGATTGGTACGTTAAAAACTTCGATAAGTTGCCAAATGGAATCGCCGGACTTGCGAATCGTGTAACGGATCTTGGAATTAAGTTTGGGTTATGGTTTGAACCTGAAATGGTAAATAAAAACAGTGATTTGTACCGCGCACATCCTGACTGGATTTTAACAACACCAAATCGTGGGGCTTGTCATGGACGCCATCAATTTGTCTTAGACTTCTCACGTAAGGAAGTGGTTGATTACATTTATGAAGCAATGGCAAAAGTATTATCAGAAGCGCCTATCTCTTACGTAAAATGGGATATGAATCGAAATATTACAGAATGTTTCTCAGCAGTTGCATCAGCTAAAGATCAAGGAAAAGTATTCCATAAATATATTTTAGGGGTTTACGACTTATATGATCGTTTAACGACTGAATTCCCAGAAATTTTATTTGAATCATGTGCGAGTGGGGGATCACGTTTTGACCCAGGAATGTTATATTACGCACCACAAACATGGACAAGTGATGATACAGACGCTGTGGAACGTTTAAAAATCCAATATGGAACATCAATGGTTTATCCGATTAGTAGTATGGGTTCACATGTCTCAGCTATTCCTAATCATCAGTTATATCGTAATGCGCCGCTATCAACACGTGCCAATGTCGCGTATTTTGGAACATTTGGTTATGAGCTTGACTTAAATAAATTAACAGAGGCAGAAAAGAATGAAGTGAAGCAGCAAGTTGCCTTCTTTAAAGAATACCGTGAGACCATTTTTAATGGAACATTCTATCGCTTATTAAGCCCATTTGAGGGGAATGAAACATGCTGGATGATTGTTTCACAAGATCAAAAAACGGCACTTGTTGGATATTATCGTCCGTTAAATGAGGTCAATGTAGGATTCCGCCGCGTTAAATTACAGGGGTTAAATCCAGATTTAAAATATACGGTTTCAATTAATGAGACCACTAATTACGGAGATGAACTCATGAATGCTGGATTGATTACATCTGATGGTTCATGTGGAGAAAATAAAGCACCATACGATGGAACAAATGGTGATTATCAGTCACGTATTTATTTATTAAAAGCAGAATAATGCCACCACACATTTCGCACACGCCTACAAAAAAGGGAACGACTAATGATTTAATCGTTCCCTTTTTCATGTTGGTGGGGGTCGCTATCCCGTTTATAGTGGTTTTGAGTATTAGCCTTACGGTAATTTAAGGGACTTAACCCTGTTATTTTCTTAAAAGCTTTGGAAAAAGCCAGTGGGTCATTGTAGCCACACGAGTTAGCGATGGTATGGACGGCAAGTTCCGAATTAATAAGAAGTTCCGATGCCTTTGTAATTCTAAATTTCATTAAAAATTGTTGCGGGGAAAGATGAAGTGTTTGTTGGAATAGGGTCGTTAAATAGGTACGACTTAATGAAACGTAATTGGCAATATCGGTCACTAAAATAGGGTTTTGATAGTTTTTTTGAATATACTCGACTGCCTTGCTAATATAAAGATTATCTGTTTCAACATCTTCCTCATAGGGAAGTTCTGCCGATTTTGCTAACGTCGCAAAGAATAAAAAGAGAATACCTTGCAACGAGAGTTCATGATAGTGTCCCCATGTATCGTGCTCAAGCATTTGCTCAAGGTACTGAGTCAGTTGTTCAGATTCTTGGCATCCAAATGTATAGTCTGTTTCTCCCATTCCTCCATACTTTAAATAAGTTTTTGCCTTACTCCCATTAAATCCAATCCATAAATACGTCCAAGGATCGGTTTCATCGGCTTGATAAAAGGTTAATTCTCCGGGGCGAATTAAAAAACCTTGCCTTGCTTCAATCGTATATTTTCGATCGTTTACATAATAATATCCTTTTCCTTTAATCACATAATGAATCAGGTAGTTTGGTCGTACGGCTGGGCCGAAACTATAACCAGACGGACAATTCTGGCGCCCACAATATAGGAGGTGGAAATCTTCAAATGTTGGATCCTTGAATTTTAAAAATGAATACTGTTGCGTCATACAAGCTCCTTACGGTTACTAAGATTTCTTTATTTAGATTATAACGCAAAACTTATTGAAACGATATCGTAGAATTTGTAGAAAAAAATAAAATTATGATATGATAGTGGAAATAATAAGATTGAATTCAAAGGTGAGAGGTACTTAAAAATGAACGCTCAATTAAATGGATTAATTGTAACCAAAGAAAGCCCTAATTATGAAACGTGTTGTTTATCTTGGAACCGTGCAATCGATAAACATCCATCTATGATTATTTATTGTCAGCAAACTGAAGATGTTGTTTTTGCTATTCATTATGTGAGAGAGAAACGACTCCCTTTTCGCGTGCGATCAGGAACTCATCATTATGCAGGATATTCAACGGGAGATGGAGTAGTGGTAATCGATGTAAGTCGAATGGATAAGATTGTATTAACTGATCAGTCAGTCACTGTTCAGGGGGGAGTTCGCAATCGGGAATTGTATGAAAAAGTTTGTCAGGCAGGATATGCGTTTGCTGGTGGGGGGTGTCCGACCGTCGGTGTTGCAGGGTATACATTAGGTGGTGGATGGGGATATTCTAGTCGATTGTTGGGATTAGGGTGTGATTCGTTAATTGAAGCAGAAATTGTGATTGCTAGTGGAGAAGTACTCACAGTGAATCAAAAACAACATGCTGAATTGTTTTTTGCTCTTCGAGGTGGCGGTGGTGGAAACTTTGGAGTTGTTACCTCTTTAACCTATCGCCTCTCACAAAAAAGAGCAATAGCGACGCTTATCAATATTGATTATCCACACCAAGATTTTGAAAAAGTGGCCGAGGTGGCTTTAATATACCAAACACTTTTTCATGGATTGGACCGTCGAATGAATTTAAAAATGGCGATGTACCATAGTGATGGAAAAGGAAGAGGTGTTAAACTTACAGGTTTATTTTACGGGCAAAAAGAAGAAGCGGCGATGTTATTAAGTGAATTTTCATCTGCTCCTCTATTTGAGGTGAGAGAGATGAGCGTATTAGAGGCTAATCGTGAAATTCAAGATAGTCACCCAGACTTTGAAATGTATTGTTCAGGTGGTCGATTTGTCATGCGCGATTATACAAGGGATGAGTTCATAAACATGTTGAATTTAATGGAGGAGCGGGCACAGGGATCTGTTTATACCGCACTAACACTGTATGGATTAGGGGGCGCCATTTCAGATATCTTAGGTTCTGCAACTGCCTTTTATTATCGAGATGCTAGATTTATTCTTGGGTTTCAATCGGTGTTTGAAGATAGGAAATATAAAGAAGAGAATATTCTTTTTGTTCAGGAGCGTTTTTCTACACTTCGTACATACACTAAGGGATCATTTATTAACTTCCCAATAGAGCAAGGTGAGAACTATGAAAAAGAATATTATGGAGATAACTTAGCGCGACTTCAAAGGGTGAAAAGAACCTATGATTCCGATCATCTTTTTAATTTTGAGCAAAGTATTCGTGGATAGAGGATAAAATCTTTTTAATGTCTTTTAAACATTGACAGTTAAAGTAGCGATTGATAAAATGAGATAGATTTTTTTAGAAGAGAGTGATGAATGATGACAGATATGACGAAAGGAAGTCCGGCCAAATTAATTTTGGCTTTTACTATTCCTATTTTAATTGGTAATTTGTTTCAACAGTTCTATAGTATGGTCGATACAGCCATTGTTGGTCAATTTGTTGGCGTTGGGGCATTAGCAGCTGTTGGGGCAACGGGAGGCGTTATTTTTTTAGTTCAAGGTTTTGTAAATGGATTAACGCATGGGTTTTCAGTGATTGTTTCTCAACGCTATGGGGCCAATGACGAGCTTGGAATTAAAAAGGCAACGGCAACCTCAATTTACCTATCAGCGATTGCGACGGTTGTTTTAACAGTGATTTGTGTATTACTTGCTAAACCGGTTCTTCAATTAATGAATACACCCGTTGATATTTTAGAAGATGCAACTTCTTATGTGACGATTTTCTTTGGAGGATTAGTTTCAATTATTGTTTATAATTTATTGGCGTCTTTATTGCGTGCATTTGGGGATAGTAAAACGCCACTATATTTTTTAATTTTAGCTTCAATTACAAATATTATTTTAGATTTAGTGTTGATTATTAATTTTAAAATGGGTGTCGCGGGAGCGGCAATTGCGACGGTTGTTTCACAGGGGCTTTCGGGATTATTATGCTATTTCTATATGATTAAAAAGTTCGATATCTTGACCCTCAAGAAAGAACATTTTAAGTATGATCCGATGTTAGTTAAAGAGTTAATGTATGTGTCGTTACCAATGGCACTTCAATACGCGATCACAGCGATTGGAGTGATGATTTTACAAGTGGCAGTGAATAGTTTTGGTTCAACGACTGTAGCAGCTTTTACAGCAGCGACGAAAGTAGAACAGCTAGTGGTTCAACCGGGAATTGCAATTGGGATGACGATGGCAACCTATGCGGCCCAAAATCTAGGAGCACGACGTATTGATCGTGTACGTCAAGGGGTCCGACAAAGTACATGGATTACAATCCTAACAAATGCTTTATCAAGTGTTATTGTTATTTTTCTAGGGAGTTATATTGTTCAATTGTTTATTCCCGCAGAAAATGTCGAGGCTTTACCTATTTCCATGGAGTATTTAAAGATTACTGCTATTTTTTATCCCGTTTTAGGGCTCCTATTTTTATATCGCTTTGCGCTTCAAGGTCTTGGAAATACTGTTGTTCCCATGTTCGCAGGAGTTATGGAGTTAATTATGCGTACGATTGTTGCTTTTACTTTGCCAGGGCTACTCGGGTATCAAGGGGTTTGTTTAGCGAGTCCGTTAGCTTGGATTGGTGCAACTGTATGGTTAATTTGGTCATACTTTAGAATCATTCCAAAACTACAGTCTGAGCATCCGGTAGCAACGTTAGATTAAAATGAAAGAAATCCCTCATCCAGTTTAGGAGAATGGGATTTCTTTTTTTTTATAAAAAGGTTGAATCCTCATCGGATAGATAGATGAGGATTTGTCGGAAATGAAAGTAAATTGCTGGATATTGAGGTATAGTGATAAGAGGGGAAAAATAAAGTGCGTTATCGTTGATGTTGGAACTATTAATGGTTATAATATGAGTATATTTAGATATTCAAAATTGAATGGAGGACTCTAGGATGAAATTTTATATTTGCCCAGAAAAACAAACAGTAATCGAAGTTGTTGAAGGTCAACAAGCACCATTAACTTGTGATGGAAAACCAATGGAAGAATTAGTACCTAACTCAACAGAAGCTGCAATTGAAAAACATATGCCAGTTTTATCAATTGAAAATGGAGAATTAAAAGTATGTGTGGGTGAGGTAGAACACCCAAGTATCGAAAAACATTGGATTCCATTCGTAGCTGTTAAAGCTGGAGATTTAGTATTACGTCGTTCAATTAAAGCAACTGAAAAACCAGAAGCTGTATTCCCATTAGGAAACTTTAAAGGGGAAGTTGAAGTTTACGCTTGGTGTAACTTACACGGAATTTGGAAAGCAACAATCACTGCTTAATTTATAAAGATGAGAGAGTCGGTAATATCCGGCTCTTTTTTTTTGTTTGATGAGATAATCATTTGGAAAATTACCGCCTTTCGAATGAAAGCTCTCGATGAATTACGAATAAGGGGGGGATAGGGAGAGAGAAGGTTTGAATCATACAAAAATATTTAACACGTGAATTAACCCTTTTAGGGAAATTATCTTATTAAGGATTAGCCACTTTTTAGGCTGATTATTCTTTGGTAGGAACTTAAAAAATCAGCGGGATGTTTGAACGAATAATAAGTTGTTTATAATACAGCTATACTAAGATATGACTCGATAATAGAAAAGTGATTGGATAGTATACGAGTTCAAGCAATAGAAAAAAGGGTGATGACACACAAATAGGTGAGTTGCCAAGATGAAACGGATAAGAAGGGAGGAAGATGTTACTAGAACACGAATTGGATAAAAGTTAGCAATCTGTCGCGATAGACTTTCAACGGAGTCACTTCGTCTGTAGACGAAATGAACGAGTAGGATGTTTAATGTACGATTAGTTTTCAGTAACATTAATTTATGAAAATTGGATTAAATTGTAATCAGGCAAGTACAGAATTAAAAGAAAAAATTATTTCTTATTTTCAAGATGAAGGGCATGAGGTTATAGATTTAACGGATAATTCCGATCAAAATCCTTTGAATCAATCAAAGTGGACAGTTGAAAAGGAATGGACAGTCATCAAAGAGCCGAATTGCCAATCGTCTCGACCCCATGCAGCATTGATGGTCAATCGTTTACCTGCGACTTCTATTATTGGAGTAAAGGAGAACACGATGACATCCGTAAGATTAGGGGCCGATCTTCCACAGCTTGTTTCAATGGCCAACGAGGCATGGATAAAACCTGCCTTATATAGACAGATCAATTATAAAACGGTATGGGCGACCCTTAAAAGAGCAAATCATTGGAAACACTCAGTAAAAAAATGGAGAGAGAATCATCGTAAAAATTCAAAAGAAAGCTCCGAAAACGAAAAAATTCAATGAAAGGGAAGTATGGGGGGCATTCTTGAAAGTTGTCTAACTCCCCTTTCATTAATCATTCTCTAATCTAATGTTTAGGATAAGAATGTTTTTCTTTATAGAAAACTTAGGTTAAACACGCCCCTAATGATAAAAAATATAGATTTTACAAAAGTATATATAAAACGACATAGCTGTGCGAATAAGTGAACAATCTTTTCTTTTTTTGCAGAAATTTAGGATGAATCATTTTCTAAATTGGTAGGATAAAACTATAAATAGAAATAGGTGGTAAAATCTTAAGGATTATAAAAGGATGGTTATTTTTTCTTGTAAGCAGCCAGGCACTTTTCTTGTATAATGTGTTTAGATAGAATAAATATAGTAAGTTGTAGTGGGGTATAAGGGTAACTTATTATATCAGTTAGAGAAGCAGAGAAAAAAAGATGATAACAATTAGTTATCATGGATTGGGAAGGGGAAGCATCATGGAATTAACAGGAGTAAAGAAGAGTATGACAACACCAGTAACTAAATCAGATGTGGTAAAGCAGTTAAAACAATTAAAGCTGGCTGATTTAGACTTATTGGTGGTATATGCAAACTTAGATGCATTTGATTACATTATTGGAGGGGCTCAGACCATTGTTGAAGCCATCTATGAAGTGACAGGTTATCTTACGACAATCGTTATGCCCGCTCATTCTATTCATCAATCATGTCCAACTTTCTTTGATGAAGCATTACCAAAGAAGTGGAAGGAGTTAATGGTGAAGCATACGCCAGCATATAATGAGAGCCTATCACCTATTTTATCAGGTGAAGTTTCAGAAGCATTTGCCCGTATGCCTAGGGTTTATCGAAGTGCTCATCCAGTAGCCTCATATTTAGCCTCAGGGCGTAAAGCGGCTTGGTTTATGTCAGGTCACCAATTAGACTCCATGTTCGGTGAGCAATCTCCGTTACAAAAGCTGTATGCACAAGATGCAAAGGTATTGTGTTTAGGAATTGATTATAATCAATTAACGGCTCTACATTTAGCTGAATACTATGCAGACTGTCGCCCAACGAAAATACATGAGGCTATTGTAAATCAAGAGGGAGAGGCAAAGTTAGCTGAGTTTGAGGATTTAGCCTTTGATTCAACTTCTTTTAATGAAATCGGTGCGGCTTATGAAGCGGCAAACCATGAGGTGCCGGTTTTTGAAATTGGAAAAACGACTTGTAAATTAGTAGATTATCGTACATTAATTGATTTTGCTACGGATTATTTAAAGGCGAAATAAAAAAGGAGTGAGACCGTTTATGTCTCACTCCTTTTTGTATAGATCTGGCATTCTGTAAAGATATATTGGGGACAGATATCGTGAGGTTCATATGCGATTGAATCGACAATCTGACATTCATAAGCGAGTGCAATGGTAATAAGTTCAGGGAAATTTTTGAGGTAGCGATCGTAAAAGCCTTTTCCGTATCCAATACGATGACAACATCTATCAAATGCAACACCGGGCATAATCATTACTCCTTTTTTATCGGTAACACGCTCAGTTGTTGTCGGCTCTAAAATGTTAAAGGTTCCACGTGCTACCTCTTCAAGAGAGTTAATTTTATAAAATTCCATAGAATGGTTAATAATTTTAGGAATAGCCACTGTCTTATTTAAACGAAAGGCCTCTCGTATAATGGGGGTAGTTTTAACCTCGTTTTGGTAATTGACATAGATGAAGAGGGTGGATGCATGTTGGAAGAGGGTGGATTGACAGACACGGCGAGAAATGAGATCGCTGTGATAGTTGACGATTGACTCGTCCAATTTTCGTCGTTTGTTAAGTATATCCTGTCGGATTTTTTGTTTATGGTTCATAAAATCACCTCGTATAAAGAATATTCATCATCATGTTTTGTTAGTCATATGTTTAAAGAGGAGGGGATAAAATGGAATTAATCGTAAAGAAGCTTGTATCAGAATATATGAAATTAGATGAGGTAGAAGCAATGACGCTTGCAGGGTCTCGGGCGTCAGGGAGAAATGACAGCCAATCTGATATTGACTTGGATTTGTTTGTGACTAGAGCGATTCCGGTTGCGAAGAGACGGGAAATTGCATCAAAGTTTTCAGATTGTATGGAGATTGGAAATGAGTTTTTTGGGAGTTCGGACGAATTTATAATCCGTGATTCGTTAATCGCTGTCGATATTTGTTTTTTCGACCTAGAAGAGATTCGTCAAAACTTAGCTGAAGTGATGGAAGACTGTCAAGCTCGAACGGGATATACCACGTGTTTTGTTTACAATGTTTTAAATGCCGAAATACTTTATGATAGAAACCAGGAACTTGAACATTTAAGGAAAAAGTATCAGCATGTTTATCCAAAGACCCTCAAACAAGCGATTGTAGATAAGAATTATCCGATTTTAAGGGATGCCTTTTCTTCCTACTATCATCAAATTGAAAAGGCGATTTCACGTTGTGACTTGAATAGTATCAATCATCGAGTGACAGCATTTTTAGCGAGCTATTACGATATTATCTTTGCGATAAATGGCGTTCTTCATCCAGGGGAGAAACGTCTCATATCAATTATAGAGTCAATATGTGTGGACTATCCACCTCATACAACCCAATATGTTCATACAATAATTAGAAGTATCGGTGTGGATGACAACCTCCTTTTACAGACATTAAACTTATTAGTTGATGAATTAGAGATTCTGTTAAAGGGTAAAGGTTTTCTTTCGTAACTTTTAAAAGCTCGGAACCACCTCTTAGAAAATTACCCTTTTAAGTGAAAATATGTAGGACGTCTTAAGTAGTTTTACTATGTTGAAATTGTGAGAAAAGAGTAACGTTTTCTGGTGCTCTTTTTTTATTTTAGTTGCTTTATGATAAGAATTATACAACTAGATTCTTTTAACTGTGACATCTGTTTTGTCCTATAAAGGTCCGGATAATTTTTAAAAACCTTTAATGCTTTTAGTTATATGATAGGATGTCTTGAATTGTATCATGCCGAAGATGAGCGGAGTGGCAGTTATAACTCATTGAATGATGAGAAAAAACAGACATCTAACCATATCTATCTGAGTTTTTGAAATGTACGTTTTTTTATTTAACTCCTATAATGACAGTAGATTATTTAAAGAAAGAGGGGTTGGCATGAAACGGACAAAATTAGATTATATAGAATATATCGGGGGGATTTTATTATTAACCTTAGGCGTTGCACTGAGTTCTAAGGCGGGACTTGGAACAGGATCATTAGATTCTATTAATTTTGCATTGGTTGAGCGAACAGGTTTAAATTTATCGGTTATTATTGTTGGGATGGCTGGAGTGGCTATTTTAATATCTGCATTGATTCGTCGACAGAAGCCTCGATTAAAACCATTAATAGCAGCCTTTTTAATGGCTGTTTTTACTGAAGGATGGGTTAGCGTTGTGGAGACAATTTCTATTCAGTCGTTTTTAATGCAACTTTTTGTGTTTTTTAGCGCCCTTATCTGTATTGCCTTTGGACTCGCTATTTACCTAAAACCGAAGCTACCGGCTAATCCGAATGATGATATTACAGTTTCTCTTCATGAAGTCTATCACCTTAGAATCGGAACAGCAAAGTTGGTCGTTGATTTAACCGCGATTGGGATTGCTTTACTATTAAACGGTCCAATTGGGGTGGGAACTCTTTTATTAACCTTTTTATTAGGCCCACTTGTGAATCAAATTAACGCTATCTTTTTTAACCCTCGTATATTACCGATGAACAGGGAGATGAAAATGTCTAATGTAAATGAAAGTCTGAATTAGACACTTAACATTCTTTTCTAAAAAGTTCCTTTCATAAAAAAACAAGACGAGTTAGACGTCTTGTTTTTTTATGAGACGGAATTCAGTAGGTGAGACACAGTGAATCTTTTTAAAAGACTTTGAAAACGCAAGTGGATCTTGGTATCCACAGGATCGGGCGATATCCGAGACGGATAAGTCGGTTTCAGTTAACAACTGTGCGGCCTTTGTCATTCGAAATTGGATCAGGAATTGTTGAACAGACATGCCAACATGCTTTTGAAATAAGGCAGTCAAATAGGTTCGATTGAGACAAAGATAGTGGGATACATCACTAACTTTAATAGAATTGGCATAGTTATTTTGAATAAAGGCAATGGCCTGGTTAATGTAATGGTTTTCGTTTTTAGCCTGTTTAGATAGATTGTTTGGAGCTGATTCCGCTAATTTTGCTAAACATAAGTAAAGTAATCCTTGGTATTTTAATTCATTTGCCTGTGTAAGACTGTTGTAGTTGAGCATTTCGGTGACATAATTTTGTAACTCTTCACAATGCTCGTAGTGTAAGACTAATTGTTGGTCGGAAAATCCCGCAGCCTCTAAATATTTTTTTGCCATTTCTCCATCAAACCCAATCCAAACATAAGTCCATGGTTGGACCGGGTCAGCCTGGTAAAAGGTAAGTTCGTCAGGACGAATGAGAAAACATTGATTTTTAGTGATCTCATAGCATTGATCTTTTGAGTAATAACGCCCCTTTCCATCCATTACAAAATGTAATAAATAGTTAGAGCGGATAGCCGGTCCAAACGAATGAGAAGACTCGCACTGGTGTATTCCACAAAAACATAGATATAAATCACGGAAATGTTTATAATTAACTTCAAGACTTAAATGTGACACAATGAAATGCTTCCTCCCCCGAAAAAGACTAGATTTATTCTTATTATAACACGAAATGAAAGCGTTTGAATATATCAAAAAGAATGCAAATAGGCGTTTATTTGAAAATAGGTGGGAACTGGGGTGGTAGGAATAAAAAGTGAGAAATGTTTGAAAGGTTGATGCAAAGGGAAACTTAATTATAAAAGATGAAAAGTTAACTTGTTAGATTTATTCTTATGAGAATGTTAATTAGCCCTATTAGTCTATGATGGAGAATTTAAATGATTTTGGTCAAAGAGATTAATCGTTAGATGACTTATAAAAAGATGGATATAACAATTATTTATATAGGTTGCACGTTGAACAAATTTTTTTGATTTAAAAGTTGTAAAATTTGCGCTGCCCCGTCGAAAAAAATATAAATTTGCGTATTTTAAAGAGGATTTGAGAATACTAATAGTGGTTTCCGTTTATGAAACCAATTTCGTTAGAGGAGGTAGTTTAAATGTCTAATTGTAATCGTACTCCCGATCAAGAAGAGTTTGCTGAGGAAGTGGCAACTGGAGCCAAACACGTGGCGCATAAAGTTGCCCATGAAGTTAAAGATTTAGCGGCTGATGTAGAACATGGAGCTAAAAAAGTGATGAATGAGGTAGAGGATGTTGCCGAAGACGTAGCGTACAACGCAAGTAAAATGGCGCATAAAGCAGCCCATGGTGTTAAAGATGCGGCTGAAGACGTGGCTCATGGGGCTAAAAAAGTGGTGAATGGTGCTGAGGATGTTGCCGAAGATGTCGCTCATCATATCGCTAAAGGAGCCAAACATGTCGCTCATGCAACAGAACACGTTTTACATGAAGCGAAAGATGGTCTAGAAAACGTGGGCGAGAAAATTGAGCATGCCTCAAAAAAAGTGGTAAATAAAACAAAAGAATTCGTTGACGATATCGTCCATCCGAATGATCATTTAGAACAATAAAAAAAACAGCCCATCTGGGCTGTTTTCATTTATAACTGATGTTTTATCTAACAGAAGTTAGTGTTGCAATCATTTCAATGAACGGCGGTGTGATGTAAAATAAGGCAGTTCCAATAACTAAACCTTTAACCGCGTCTTTTAACATTTGAATTTGTTTCATTTTTATATCCTCCTTTGGTGTTTAATAACCCCAAAGGTTTTACAGGCCTTCTTCCTATAAAACGCGTGGTGCGTTTAAACAAGAAAAATAAACAGAGCCTAGTGGCCGCGTTTTCCGTCTGTTATTCGGAAATTAGCCGTCATATTGGTTTCTGTGATAATCTATTGTTTATCATTTACGTTTGCAATCTGAGCTCTATTTATGAAAAAGCGCTCGTAATTAACTTATGTGGTAATTACTTTCTTTTTGTGAATGCTTCGTCATTATCATTTCCGACGATAATGTTAACAACACATCAAGAACAGTACATGGAAATTGTTCTTTCCCTAAACCTCGAAACATTCCTTGTCTTAACGCAAGGGGTTGGTTTAATATCATAACATCCTTCTTGAAATAATGCAAGAGAAAAAATGAAAAAAATAGATGTAGGGATTAAATAAATTTAGATTTAAGTCTTGTATCTTTATAGGAACTCACGCATAATTAAAGATAATTATAAGTTAAAATAATGGTTCTACGATGGATCTAAATAAATGGTTTTATGTTGAATTTCGTCCGTTTTGCTCGGTATCACGATAGGTTGGAAAGTGTGGATAATCAAAGGTGAAAGGCAGTTTATTTAGTTATAACTTATAATAACTGAATACATTCCCAAAGATTTTATTCCCTTTATAGTGGGTCTTTCCCTTATAGAAACCAAACAACTTATCTTATTTTCCTAACGGTGAAATCTTGTTTATTTTATCGGTAGGATAATGAAGAAACCGGGGAGAGATAGGGCGGATTCAAGGCATGTAGGTAACGGTCTAACTAGTGAATTGTAACTATAAAAGGAGTGACGGTGTGTGAAGGAGTATATCACGTTTAAAGAGGTAAAAAAGATCTATAAAATGGGTGAAGTTGAGATTGAAGCATTGAGTGGCGTCAATTTTTCGATTGATAAAGGTGAGTTCGTCGTCATCGCAGGTGCGAGTGGGGCCGGGAAAAGTACAGTTTTGAATATATTAGGGGGGATGGATACTGCAAGCAGTGGTGAAATCTTTGTTGGGGGAAAAGAAATTACCCATTACACCAATAAGCAATTAATTACGTATCGTCGCCACGATATAGGGTTTGTGTTTCAATTTTATAATCTTGTTCAAAACTTAACAGCCCTTGAAAATGTTGAACTAGCAACGCAGATTTGTGAAAATCCATTAGATATTCATGAAGTATTGGAGGCGGTCGGTCTTTCCCATCGTAAAAATAACTTTCCAGCTCAATTATCGGGTGGGGAACAACAACGAGTTGCGATTGCACGGGCGTTAGCCAAAAATCCGAAGCTACTCCTTTGTGATGAACCAACGGGAGCACTTGACTACAATACAGGGAAGGCTATTTTAAAGTTATTACAAGATACGTGTCGACAAATGGGAATGACGGTCGTCATGATTACTCATAATCTTGCGATTGCCCCGATGGGAGATAAAGTAATCCATGTTCGTAATGGTCGAGTTGCGAGTATTGAAATCAATGAGAACCCGATTCCTGTTGAAAGGATTGAGTGGTAACGATGGCGAAAAGTTTAACAAAAGACACATTTCGAGATATCAAAAAATCATTTGGACGCTTTTTTTCAATTTTAATGATTTGTGCGTTAGGGGTAGCCTTTTTTGTTGGAATCAAGTCGGCGCCTCTTTCAATGGAAAAGACTGTGGATCAATACTATGACGATTATCATATGATGGATTTACGTCTTGTTTCCACATTGGGCTTTACCGAAGATGATGTTGAGGCCCTTCGAAAGCTCGATGGAATTGAGGGAATTTTTCCGACTTATTCACAAGATGTTTTAACGACGTATCATAATCGTGAATTAGTCCTTAAGCTGCACGCATTGCCTAAAGATTTAAGTGACGAAAATAAAAATTATCTTAATCGCGTGAAAGTCATTGAAGGGCGCCTCCCACAAAAATCAGGTGAAGTTGTGATTGAGCAAGGTGCTTATATGGATCAAATTAAAATTGGTTCTAAGTTAACCCTTGAGTCTGGAACCGACACCCCGCTTAGTGATCAACTTCACACGGTAGAATACACAGTTGTTGGAATTGTACAAACGCCGTATTACCTATCATTTGATAAGGGAAGTTCAACTATCGGTAGTGGTCAGATTTCTAGCTTTGTGATGATTCCACAAGAAGATTTTAAGTCAGAAATATATACCGAAATCTTTTTAACCGCGGAAGGGGTCAGAGATTTAGATACCTTTAGTCAAAAATATCAAGAGGCGTTAAATCCCCTCGTTTCGTCGATAGAAGAGGTAGCTCACCAACGCACGCAAGTACGCTATGATGAAGTTGTGCAGGCTGCAACGGAGGAATTGAACAAAGGGAAGGAAGAGTATGACGCTCAACGGAAAAAGGTTGAAGGCGAGTTACAACAGGCTGCCGCCCAGTTAGAGGAGGCACAACAAACCATTACCTCGGGTAAAAATGAGTTGACACAACAAGAGTCTGCCTTTCAAACGACCATCAATCAGGCCAAACAACAGTTAAATCAGGCCGAAACAGAACTCACTGATCAACAAAAAGTATTTGATGAGAAATATCAACAATTTTACGCTATAAAAGCGTCATCCTGGGAGCAAATTGAATTAGCTAAACAAGAAATGAATCAAGCAACAACTAAGGTTAGTCAATTAGCTGAAGCCATTGATGGATTAAAGGAATTATTGAATGGACCGTTGTTATCTGAAGAAGAAAAGGTGGCAACAAAGGAAGAGTTAACAAAGCTTGAAGCTCAATATCAACAGGCGAATGAACAACTACAGACTGGAAGAGAAGAACTTGCTAAAAAGGAACAGGAACTTATTGACGGTGAACAACAATTAATTGAGGCAAAGCAAGGGTTAATACAAGCGAAAGAAGCGTTAAACCAGCAAAAAACTCAGTTAGATTTTCAAATAAAAACAGCTCAGGAGAAGTTTGACGAAGCTAGACGTCAGCTGCAACAAGGTGAAATAGAATATAATGAGGGAAAACAGCAATATGAGGAAGGTAAGAAAGAGGCAGAAGAAGAATTCAAAAAGGTCGAGGAGCAACTAGCAAAGGCTCAAGAACAAATTGATGAAATATCGCATCCTAAATGGTTGATTCTCGATCGAAATAAACATTATTCATTTGTTGATTATCAAGGGGCATCCGATAGTATTAACGCGATTTCACAAGTTTTCCCGGTTTTCTTCTTCATGGTAGCTGCCCTTGTTTGCCTAACAACCATGACACGGATGGTAGATGAGCAGCGAATGAATATCGGAACATTGAAAGCACTTGGGTATGGGAAATATCAAATTGCCTCTAAATTTTTGATTTATGCCGGACTTGCTAGTATGATTGGAAGTATACTAGGTGTGGCTGTAGGTAATCTCGTGTTTCCAAGTGTTGTTGTAAATGCGTATTCGATGATGTATATTTTACCTCAACCGATTATTGTATTTAGTTGGCCGCTCATTTTATTGGCGGTTGTTATTGCCGTTTCTGTGACGACCTTATCTGCTTATTTTGCACTTAGTGCAGAATTAGTCGAGACCCCTTCACTTTTAATGAGACCGAAGGCCCCAAAAGAAGGAAAACGAATTTTACTAGAACGAATTCCATTTATTTGGAATCGATTAAGCTTTATTGCCAAAGTGACTGTCCGTAATATTTTCCGTTATAAGAAACGATTTTTTATGACTGTATTTGGGATTGCGGGATGTACGGCATTACTCTTAACCGGATTTGGGTTAAAAGACTCCATTCGTACGATTGTGGATAAACAATTCAATACTTTATTTTTATATGATATGACGATTTCTTTTGATCGAATGGTAACAAATACGGATCGTCATATGTTTAAAGATGCGTTGTCTCATGAGGAAACATTCGGTGCTACTTTATTGACAACGACCGAAAATGGTAAAGTGATGGCAAATGATGAGCAGAAGGAACTGACGTTATTTATCCCAGATGATTTAGAGAGCTTAGGGGATGTGATTCATTTCCAAAATCGCTTGACTAACGAAGAACTTCAACTCACAGATCAGGGGGCGATCTTAACTGAAAAGGCAGCCAAACAGTTAAAGGTTAAGGTGGGTGACCAGGTGACGGTTGAGAATTCGAAGGGAGAGCAGGCCCAGGTTAGTATAGTAGGAATTACAGAAAACTACATTTCTCACTATATTTATTTATCAAAGTCATTGTATCAAAAGTTATTTGGACGAGAAGTAGAGCCTAATCAATTACTCGTTTCTTCTGATTTGTCTGATTCGAAGACGAAGTCTCAAGTTGCTAGTGAATTGATGGCACGTGATGAGATTAGTGGGGTGAGCTTTGTTTCGGCTTTAAAAGATAACTTTGATGACATGTTAACGAATTTAAACTATGTTATTATTTTATTAATTATTTCCGCGGGTGCTTTAGCATTTGTTGTGTTATATAACTTAACGAATGTAAATATTTCGGAGCGTATGCGTGAGATTGCAACGATTAAAGTACTTGGCTTTTACGATCAGGAAGTATCAGCCTATATTTATCGAGAAAATATTATTTTAACGTTAATTGGAACACTTGTTGGGCTTGGATTAGGAGTGTTATTACATTTATTTGTTATGACGACAGTTGAGGTAGACATGATGATGTTTGGTCGTCAAATTGCGGGAACTAGTTATTTATACGCAGCGGGATTAACCATTCTCTTTGCTGTAATTGTGAATTTTGCCATGTACTATAAGTTAAAAAACGTCGAAATGGTGGAATCATTAAAATCAGTGGACTAATTTGAAAATCCCTCTCTCTAAAAAAAGAGAGAGGGATTTTGTATAAAAGAAAGGGGATTCTTGTTTGTTGTATACCTTTGCGCACTCGAATTCTTGGATAGACTTCGCTATAATCAATGTATAGAGTTGATGAGAGATAAAGTCTTAGTTATTGGATTTAACTCTATAGGTGGGAAGTGTCTGTCGTGAGTTTATCATGCATATCATTTAATTATTGGGAGTTTTTTAATTGTTAAAGAACCTTTATGGGGGTAAAGGTTATCAGTCTATAGGGCCTCTATCGTGAAAAGATGGATAAAGAAGGTGTCTTTTATAAGGGGGAGCTAAAAGATAGGTGATGATAAAAGGTTTAATTGTTAGAGCGTTTTATCGTCGCTAGATTCGGTCTTTAGTTCATATGTATCCAGTCATTCGGGTTGTTTCTTAAGGTGTAAAATTCTGTTCGATTGGGAGATAGACGGTGAGTTGACTAGTTTGAAAATCGTTTAATTTATATTCAGATGGGCTATTATTGGGAAAGGGCCCATCTTTTTTTTGCTAAGAAAAGACCGATTGATTCATGACTCGGGAATAAAGCGGAGTATTTTGTAAAAATCATGGGTCATTCGTTGAAATAAACGGCTTACCTGCTCCTTTTTTGTATTTAACGGGTTTTAGTTTTAGAAGATTTTTATTGCCTAATCATGTTTTTCTTTGATGGACATATAGTTTAAAGAGATGAGGGGAGGAATCAGGAGTATGCAACTTGATCAAGCAGTTCTTAGTATTCAATTTGGTGATATCGATGGAGATTATAATTGTGAAAAAGTCGTTCTTTTTGGAACACCGTATAGTCCGAATCAACCCTATATTCAGCAAGTCGAATTATTAATTCATTATATGGATGATCGAAAATTAAAGTTTCAATTAGATCTTATAGGGTACGATTTACAGTTGTTTCTCGGCGATTTTTTAAAGATGAATCAAAATCAAATTTTAATTACAGGGCGAACAGGCGGCGAGAATGATGCGGTGATTGTTCGTTTATACACGTTGGAGGATAACAGATTAAAACTTCTACTAGATGAAGAGGATCTAGCTAAAAAATTGACGTGTCAAGCTGGATATATTAATATGAATGGAATGATTGGAGTCACTTGCCCGGCGACAGGACAAACGTTTATGATTGATAGTCGTGGCCCAATGACACCTTATGCGGGTGTGAGAAAAGACTTAATTCAGCCAATGATTACTACATTATATACGCTATATCCGGTGAAACAACCGTATGAAAAATATTATAGCTTACAAATTCAACAGCGAATTATCGGGGCTCATCCTTCAGATGTGTTAGGAATGATTCAAACGGTCATTGAATTAACTCAGGAGGCACCCATTATTAAAAGTCAACGGTTAATTAATTTCTCTAAAATGTAGGAATAAGAGATAGGGAGTGGGTTAAAGGCCATCTACAGCGAACTAAGCATAAGTTTAGTTCGCTGTAGATGGCTTTTTTTAGGAAGACAGAGAAGAAGAAATCGTGATATGATAGTAGTAAATTTGAAATAGGGTGCGATAGAAAATGCAAAAAATAGAAAAACCGAAATTATCCCCATTGTTGAAACCTGAACAATGTTTTGAGTTACTTATTAGAGAAGACTCTTTTATTCAAGGAATGTTATTTGAAAATGTGACGATTTCATCTCAACTGATGGATCGCCTTTATATTAGCAAATGTCATTTTAAAAATGTTCACTTCGAACCGTGTCAATTTGACCGAATGGATCTAACGGATACCGTCTTTGAAAATTGCGAGCTCTCTCATCTAAAATTAATGGATGGAAGTATCCATCGCTGTGAATTTAAAAATTGTCGATTAACAGGGAGTGACTTATCGAATTGTAGTATTTGGCATACTACTTTTTTGGAGAATACGATGCAATATGCTAATTTTTCCTACAGTAAATTTAAATTTGTTAACTTTATAAATAATCAAATGAAAAACAACAGTTTTAATGAATGCCAGTATAAGAAGGTAAGCTATGAAGAATGCCAATTAGCAGAAAGTGAATTTATAAATACATCGTTAGCAACCCTCGACTTTTCAAGTTGTGATATTCAACAGATCATCGTTCCAGTTGAAAACTTAAGAGGATTGACCGTTTCAAGCGAGCAGGCGGTCGCATTAGCCAGCTTGCTAGGTCTTAAAATTGTTTAGGAGGGTGATTAATGAATATAAGGGCTGAACTTTTAAAGCTAGCAGAGCCTGATTATCAGGTCTTCGCCTCACGTTTATTACCGGGGACACCTCATATTCTAGGGGTGAGGCTACCCTACTTAAGGAAAATGGCACAAAAGATTGTGAAAGAGGAAGCTACTTCTTTTTTATCAGAGCGTGAGATGGTTTACTTTGAGGAAGTGATGTTAAGAGGGATGGTCATTGGTTACCTGAAGAATCTTCCTCTTGAGCGCCACCTTTACTACATCAAAGAATTTGTTCCATTGATTGATAACTGGTCAGTGTGCGATAGTTTTTGTTCAGGATTGAAGGTGGTGGGGCGTCATCCAGAGTATTTTTGGTCTGAAGTCACGGCGTATTTAAAATCGACGAATGAATTTGAAGTCCGTTTTGGCGTCGTGATGCTCTTGAATTATTATGTGAATAATCGTTATGTGGAGCAGGTGCTTGGGTTGCTTGAAGAAACGATGCATTCCGGCTATTATGTGCGGATGGCGATTGCCTGGGCGATTTCTGTTTGTTATGTGAATTATCCACAGCTAACGTTAAGATATTTACAAAAGACAACACTTGATACCTTTACTTATAATAAGGCGCTCCAAAAAATTAGGGAATCTTTAAAAACTGATTCCGATACCCGGGCATTGATGAAGCAGATGAAACGAAATGAAAAAACAGCGACCCCTTCTTAGTAGGAATCGCTGTTTTTTTTACCACTCTTGTGGTGTATAGTTTAAATCTTTAAATAAACGATCTTTTTCTTTTTTTGTTAAGTCGCGCCATTGTCCAATTGGAAGATTTCCTAAATGGATATTCATAATGCGGACACGTTGAAGGCGGTAAACTTCATACCCTAATGCTTCACACATCCGACGAATTTGACGATTAAGACCTTGGGTTAAAATGATTTTAAATTCGTACTTAGAGAGTTGTTCTACATAACAAGGAAGCGTTTTTGTTCCAAGAATTCGAACTCCCTTTGACATTTTTTCGATAAATTCAGGGGTAATTGGTTTGTCAACTGAGACAATATATTCTTTTTCATGATTATTCTCAGCCCGTAAAATTTCATTCACGATATCTCCATCGTTCGTTAACAAAATGAGCCCATCTGAATCTTTATCAAGTCGCCCGATATTAAAAATTCGAAGAGGGTGATTCACTAAATCGATAATATTTCCTTTGACGTTTTTTTCTGTCGTACACGTAATACCTACCGGTTTATTTAAGGCAATATAGACATTATTACGCGCTAAGCGAAGACGTTGACCATTGACCATAACCTCATCTCCAGGTTTCACTTGGTCACCAATTTTCGCTTTTCGTCCATTAATTTTAACGCGTCCCTCTTCAATTAACTTATCTGCTCCACGACGAGACGCTTTTCCTGATTCACTAATAAATTTATTTAAACGCATCATTTCACATCCTTTAGCGATATTTTTTAAGTATACTCTGAAATGTCGAACTTGTCGATAAAAAAATATTTTCGTTAAGTAGGATGGACAACTGATGAATAAAATATGAATTATGCTATAATAAAGTAAAACGTTGAGGAGGCATTTCAAGTGGATCAATATTATTTAGTGATGTTTTTACGAGAAGGAAGTTACATCGAATCAAACGTCGATTTGTTAGAATTAGATTCATCGACGATTTCAGAAGTGGTTGAGCGTTTAATTGACTACCATAATAGTGACGAATTAGAAGACGAACTTCGAAGCTGTGGCACAAACATTCGAGCAATTATTCGTGTTTATTTAAATCATGTCGGTGATTATGGTTATGAAGATTTCTATCATTTAGAGTTAGTGACACCGAAGTCGCTATAATAAACAAGGAGCGATCTTTTATGAGGTGGCTCCCTTTTTCGTGATATAATAAGAAAAAAGACGAACTATTGGAGGATTCAACATGAACAATAACGATATTTTAATACGAATTCGATATGCCTTAAATTTAAAAGATGGTCAAATGGTTAAAATTTTCAAGCTAGGTGGCGTTATACTCACAGAAGACGATGTTAAAAAGTTATTAACAAAGGTTAAAGAGGAATTCGGGTTTACAGATGCGAGTGATGAAGAAACGCTTGTGTGTACAAACAAAATGTTAGACGCCTTTTTAAATGGATTAATTATTTTTAAACGTGGGCCACAGGAACAAAAAACAGAATCGACGTCTCAGCCCGTAACGATTAAGCGCAATAATGTTAACAATATTGTATTAAAAAAATTAAAAATTGCGTTATCGTTAACGGCGGAAGAAGTGATTTCAATCTTGAATTTAGCGGGTGTTTCGCTTTCAAAGGGAGAGTTAAGTGCTGTATTGCGTAAGGAGGGTCATAAAAATTATCGTGAGTGTGGGGATCGCTATTTACGTAACTTCTTAAAGGGGTTGGCGATTCAATACCGAACTGTTAATAAGTAGCCTAAATGGGTGTCGGTGTTTGAAAGAAAATGTCGTTGAAAAAAATGTGATTTATTGATATAATTTAGACTCAAAGAAGAGTTCTGAGATAAAAAAATTCGATACATTGGAGACGTGAAAGATGACAGTAAGAATTGCAATCCTAGGTGGACCAAGATGTGGGAAAACAACGCTGATTCAACAGTTATATGTCGATATGAAAATTCGTGATATTAACGTAGGGGTAGCGACGGAATATAGTACCGATTATTTACGTGATAAAGGGATGATTGAATCGATTTCGGAACAATATGGAATTTACTTGGGACAATTACATTTAGAGAATGCTTTAAAAGGACATGAGTATGCCGTGACAGACTATGCAACATTTGTTCCTTATATTTATGGACGTTTAATGCTTGGGGATAAAAAACGTACGAAAAAAGAAATTGAAATTTTAAATGATTTATACAGTTTAGCGATTCGCGATTTACCAAACTATGACTATATTTTCTTTGTTCCTCGTGAATTTGGATATAAAAAAGATGGGGTTCGTTGGCAAGACGAAGAAGTCGCACAACAAGTCGATAATGCGATTTTAGGTTTCTTAAATGCCGAAAATGTGAAATATGAACTTATCACAGGATCGACTCGTGAACGTTCTCAAAGAATCTTAGATATTGTAGGAATCGATAAAGAAATTGTAGCTCCACAACCGGTTAAAGTGGAATTAGCTGAGTAAAATAAAACAAAAAAACACGACACAAGATGAAGGGTGTCGTGTTTTTTTATGAATAATGATTTGCATATAATGGTAAAAGAGGCAGACTAGAGATAATAGTTCAAAAGGGGGGAGATTGGATGAGGGAAGTTTATCAATTTTTTGAGGGGTATCATCAATCAAAAGGAAGGCTCATACTTTACATCACGGTTAGCCTTTTGGTTAAAGGGTTACTGTTACTGATTCCGTATTTAACGAAACAATTAATTGATGATATTCAGTACCAACAGTTAGGGGGATTTAAGTCAACGACGTTGTTGCTCATCGGAGCAATGATTTTATTTTCATGTGTATTATCGTTAAAGTATTATTTACAACAGTTAATTGAGATTCGGGTATTAAATCAAATGAAGCAGAATATGTTAGTCAAACTATTTAACGGTAAGAATGATCAGTTTATTTCCACGACAACAGGGGAAATTATTCAAAAAATTTTTAATGATACTGAGACCATTCGTACGTTAATCGTTAGTGCCTGGGTCGATGTTTTGATTGATGGGGGTTATGTCGTCGCGTTAATTTTCATCATGTTTAGGATGAATGTGATTTTGACCTTGCTTTTATTAGTGTTAATCCCCATTTTCCTTTTTCTTTATAAAATTTATGCGCCAAGAATCGAGCAGACAAGTCACGCATTGATTCAAGAAGACGAACAATTAAAAAGTATGGCAGAGGAACTCATGGCAGGGCGTCTGGATATTAAAGTAAATCGTGCGCAATCGTTTATGGAGCATCGGATTCATCATGGACTGAATCGGTATTTTAAACAATCACTTCAAAAAACAAAAAACGTGATGCAGTATGATTATTTTTGGGTGACGGGTGTGATGAATTTAGCGACGTTGTTGATTTATTGTTTTGGTGGGTATTTAGTATTTAATCAGCAACTTTCGATAGGGGCGTTAATTTCGTTTAATTTATATTTTTCTAAGGTATGGAGTCCAATCGAAACATTTATGGAGTTGACAAAGGAAATGAAGGTGTGGAACGTCTCATTTGAGCGAGTTAAGAATTTTCTTTTACTCGGGGAGGAGCCGGACTCTTCTTCGACACAGCTTCCAACGTATACGGACCTGGTGATTAATGACTTAACTTTTTCGTATGAACACCGGACTCTGTTTAATCACTTGAATTTGGTGTTAGCCAAAGGTGAAAAAGTTGGAATTAAAGGCGGAAATGGTGCCGGAAAATCAACGCTTGCTAGTTTCCTAATTAAATTGCGTGACGTATATGAAGGGAATCTACACTATAGCGGTGTAGATTATACGGCGCTTAATGCGCGAGCGATTAGGGAACACGTCATCTATCTTCCTCCAAAATCATTTTTATTTAGGGGAACTGTTCTTGAAAATATTGCACTCACAACGGATCCTTCTTCAGAAAAGTTAGACGCGTTTTTCGCTCTAGAAGAAGTGCAATCACTTTTAAATGTGCTAAAAGATAATCAACGCGATTTAAATACAACGGTTCAGCCCGACACTCCGCTTCTTTCAAGCGGCGAACAAAAAATCATTCAACTCTTACGTGGGATGTATTTAGACGGGGAAGTCTATATTTTAGATGAACCGCTAAATTATGTCGATGGGAAGTATAAGCGGTTAATCATCGAGTGTATTCGTACCTATTTAAAAGATAAAAGTGTTATTATTATTTCTCATGATGAAGAGATTTTTGCTTGCTGTGACCGAGTGTATCGTTTAGATAAGCAATTGATTTTAGAACCTTGATAAATAAGAGGCATGAAGATCCTGAGTGATTTTCATGCTTTTTTGTCATCTCCAACATGCGCGGGAACTAAAAAATAAAGTAAAATATAATGTATTTTTCATAAAAAGAGAGAGTTATTGTTTAAATTCGTGTTTATTTTTCAAAAATAAAAGCATAAAATGGGGCACATTCAATTTTAATGCCGGAGTTAGGGTCAATCATTGGTGACCATGATGTTGTTATGAATGAGAGTCTATATGTCATTTAGTCATTTGAAAGGTTGCCATGAAAAAACGTGAATAAGCATAACTGGGGTTATTCTTATTCACGTCTTTGTTTATTTACCGATGCATTGACGACAACGATTATAATCGTCACGTTCGGGAAATCTAGTATCAACTCGCCCTCCAGGGCCTACTTCTAAATTGCAATTGGCGCAGTAAGGAATTTCTTCATAGGTTCCTTCCTCATAGAAGTGTGACAAAGGTTGCATCATTAATTCTTCAAACATTATAATTCCCCATTTCTTATACGATTAGGAATAGTTCTATCATACCCTAATTAAATGTAGAATAAAACGAGTAATGATTGGAAAAAATCGTAAGAAAACGGTTATTAAAACGTATCGAATCCGTATAAATTGGCTTAGACGTGAATATATTTTTTACTGTACGATAAGTGAGATGAATAATTCGGCCAGTCTCACAAGTGCTAATACCATTTTTATATGGGATGATGAATGAAGCTTCCTTAACTTTTAATCTGGGGAGCTTTTCTTTGTAAGTACGATTTTTTCGTTATCTAAAGAAAGGACGACGCAATGAAACTATTAGGAACGATGTCAGTAAAAAATGATGAATTACATATTGGAGGGGTGAGTTGTTTAGATCTCGCTAAAAGTTACCAGACTCCGTTATATGTATTTGATGAACAATTACTTCGTCAAAATTGTAGAGATTATGTGAATTATTTTAAAGTAAATGAACGTAAAAATCGAGTTGCTTATGCAGGAAAGGCTTTCTTACCACTTTACATGTGTCAATTAATTAAGGAAGAAGGTCTATATCTAGATGTGGTATCGGGTGGTGAACTGTACACGGCCCATAAGGCGGAATTTCCAATGGAGCGTGTTCTTTTTCACGGAAATAATAAAACGATTGATGAAATTCAGATGGGTCTTGATTTAGGGGTTGGTCGTTTTGTTGTTGATAATTATTATGAGCTTGATTTACTTGAGGCGTTTTGTAAGCAGCGTGGACGCAAGCAAGCCATTTATTTAAGGATAACGCCTGGGATTGAAGCCCATACCCATGATTACATTAAAACAGGACAAATTGATTCTAAGTTTGGGTTTACGTTAACCAATGGTGACTTGTATGAGTGTTTATCGGTTTTTTCACGCTATGAGCACCTAGAGCTTGTTGGATTGCACGCTCATATTGGATCGCAAATTTTTGATGTAGAACCTTTCCTAGATGAAGTAGACATTATGATGAACTTAGTGAAAGAACTTGACGAGAAGTATCAGATTAAGATTCGAGAGGTGGATCTCGGTGGGGGAGTAGGCGTATATTATACTGAAAATGATCACCCAAAAACAATCGAGCAGTTTTGTGAAGCTATTTTGAGTAAAGTTGATAGCTCTTGTCAGCGGCTAGGTATTGAGGTCCCAACCCTTGTTATTGAACCTGGACGTTCAATCGTGGCCAATGCGGGAAGCACACTTTATACGGTAGGATCAACAAAAGACATTAAGGATATTAGGACATATGTTAGCGTTGACGGCGGAATGACTGATAATATCCGGCCTTCTCTTTACCAGGCACGCTATGAGTGTGCGATTGTTAATAAAATGAGAAGTGGTGATCAAAAACAAGTAACGATTGCGGGAAAATGTTGTGAAAGTGGAGACATTTTAATTACAGATGTTGATATTTTAGGAATTGCTAGCGGAGATATTTTAATTATTGCTTCAACGGGGGCGTATGGTTATTCGATGTCTTCAAATTATAATAAAATTCCGAAGGCACCCGTTGTTTTTGTTCACGATGAAAAATGTCGATTAGTTTGCCGTAGACAAACATTAGAGGAATTATTAGCGTTAGAAGTTTTATAGAGGGGGAGAATCATGAGGGGATTAGTGCATAAATATGGGGGAACCTCAGTGGCGACGCCAGAAAAAATAAAAAATGTAGCCAAACGAATTATCCGAGAAAAGGAGAAGGGTCTGGATATGGTCGTTGTTGTTTCAGCAATGGGAAAAACAACGGATCATTTAGTGGAACTGGCGGGTCAAATCAGTCAACACCCCGATGAAAGAGAGTTAGATTTATTACTTTCGACGGGTGAACAAGTCTCGATTGCTTTATTAACGATGGCGCTTCAGGAGGAAGGGTACGAGGCTATTTCTTTAACGGGATTTCAAGCGGGAATTAAAACGGTGGGCCCTCATACCAAAAATAAAATTATCGATATTGATATTGATAAAGTTAAGGATTATTTGGCAGAAGGAAAAATTGTCATTGTCGCGGGATTTCAAGGTATGAACGAATTAGGGGAAATAACAACACTTGGCCGTGGAGGATCAGATACGACGGCAGTTGCACTTGCCGCAAAATTATCTTTTCCTTGTCATATTTATACGGATGTTGAGGGGATTTATTCTGTCGATCCACGCTTGTATAAGCCGGCTAAGAAATTAGAAGTGATTAGTTATGAAGAAATGATGGAAATGGCGAGTCTTGGAGCAGGAGTCATGGAACCAAGGTCAATTTTAATCGGTCAAAAGTATAAAGTTCCTATTTATGTCGCTTCAAGCATGAACCAAGAGAAGGGAACGTATATTAAGGAGTATGATGGGACAATGGAAGAAAAAGTAGTAACAGGACTAAGTGTTTGTGATGATATTTTAATGGTAACGATTAGTCAGATTCCTGACGCAGCAGAAAACATGGCTTTAATTTTTGACAAGTTAGCCGCGCGTCATGTTAATGTGGACATGATTAGTCAGGCGGCCTCATTCGAGGGACTGCTGAGTGTATCCTTTACGGCCAAAGTTGAGGATAGAGGGGCGGTTCAAGCGGTGATGGACGAGTTAGATCCGCAGTATCATGTGTGTATGGAGTCTGAAATTTCAAAGCTTTCAGTCGTCGGAATGGGAATGCGAAATCAAAGTGGAGTGAGTGGTCGCTTATTCCGAATTTTAAGTGATCATAAAATACCATTTAGACAAGTGACGACTTCGGAGATTAGTATTTCTTATGCGATTGATCGTTTAGATAAAGAACGAGCCGTGGCCATTTTATCACAGGAGTTGAACCTGTAAGGGGGGATGACAGATGGATTTAAATGAAATAATGAAGTCTCATCGGAGGTATTTGCATCAAATTCCTGAACTAGGCTTTTGTGAGTTTAAGACATCAGCCTATCTTAAAGAACAATTACTTCAATTAGGATACGAGGTATATCCTACGGCAAAGACAGGACTCCTCGCCTATCGCCGAGGAGAGAGTGAAGCATGTATTGCTTTTCGGGCGGATATGGATGGTCTTAGTTTAACTGAAGAAACTCAGATGGAGCATCCTTCTATTCATGAGGGGCAAATGCACGGATGTGGTCATGATGGTCACATGTCCATTCTTTTAGGATTTGCGACATATTTATCGACCATCAATGAACTAAAAAAGAGCGTTCTACTAATTTTTCAACCCGCGGAAGAGGGCCCTGGAGGTGCCGAGGTCGTTGTTTCCGAAGGGGTGTTCACGAAGTATCACGTTCAATACATTTTTGGCTTACATCTGTATCCAGAAATTGAAGAAGGAAAGTTCGGTCTTAGAAAAGGTGTGATAACGGCTCAGACGGGTGAGGTTGATATTAAGGTGCAGGGCCGTGGAGGTCATGGGGCTTTACCACATTTATCAACGGATGCGTTAGTCATTGCTTCACAGTTATTAATGAGTTATCAGACGATTGTTAGTCGTAATTTAAACCCTATTTCTTGTGGTGTTTTAACGATTGGGACGATGCATGGTGGAGAACGGCGAAATATTATTGCAGAAGAAGTAGAGTTGACGGGAACGATTCGAGCATTTAGTGAAGAGGTTTATGAAACGATAAAGCGTCGAATGGTTGAGATTAATCAAGGTCTTGAGTCGATGTTTAAGGCCCGAATTACGACAACATTTAGAGATATGTACCCGTGTATCGTAAATGATGCTCATTTAGTGGAATTGATTAAGTCTTCTTCCCTCGCCTCATCGATGGTTGAAATGGACCCGATGATGATTGCGGAGGATTTCGCTTATTATCAGAAGGAAGTTCCGGGATTGTTTTTTATGCTAGGAACTCGAAATGAGGAACGGGGATTTACGTACCCTTTACATCATTCAAAATTTAATTTTAGTGATGAGGTTTTTATGCGGGGACTTAAACTTTATCAGGAAGTTGGAAATTTACTAAAAATTTATTAGGGAGTGTGTGAAATGAGTGGGGTTAATGTTGCGATTGTTGGGGCGACTGGATTAGTCGGGCAAACTTTTTTAAAGGTGTTGGAAGAAAGAAACTTTCCTATTCATCACCTGTACTGTTTTGCATCAAGCCGTTCGGCAGGAAAGGAAATCACATTTAAGGGTGAGACTTATGTTGTTGAAGAATTAACGGAGCAATCATTCGATTACCCTATTGACATTGCCTTATTTTCAGCAGGAGGAGAAGTGAGTAAAAAATTTGCACCTATCGCTGTATCTAAAGGGGTACGTGTCGTTGATAATTCAAGTGCATGGCGAATGGATCCAGAGGTTGCGTTAATTGTTCCAGAGGTGAATGGGGACACGTTAACACCAGACGATTATTTAATCGCTAATCCAAATTGTTCAACCATTCAGTCGGTTGTTCCATTACGTGTCTTACACGAGGCGTATCAAATTAAACGAATTGTTTATTCAACTTATCAGGCAGTGTCTGGATCAGGGATTAAAGGCTTAAGAGATTTAGAAGATGGAACACAAAAATTTTATCCACACCCAATTACAGGAAACTGTCTACCTCACATTGATATTTTCTTTGATAATGGATATACGAAAGAAGAAATTAAGATGATTGAGGAAACGAAAAAAATCCTAAACGACCAAGAAATTAAAATTACAGCGACAACGGCACGCGTGCCTGTAAAATACGGACACTGCGTTTCTATGAATTTAGAATTTGAAAAAGAGTTTGAGTTAGACGACGTTTATCGCTTATTAGAACAAGTGCCTAATCTTGTCGTACACGGCAAAGAAAATCACTTAGATTATCCCCTTCCAATTGATGTAGCGGGGCATGATGAAGTTCACGTTGGAAGAATTCGTCGTGACTTTAGTGTAGATTCTGGTTTAAATTTATGGGTCGTTGCCGATAACATAAGAAAAGGTGCTGCAACTAATGCGGTTCAAATTGCTGAATCTTTACTGACATTTATGTAGGAGGGATGTCCTAATGTTTAGAGGATCAGGTGTGGCACTCGTGACACCATTTAAAACGGATGGTAGTGTAGACTACGATCGGTTACAGGAGTTATTAGAGTGGCATATTCAAAATCAAACAGATGCCATTATTATTTGTGGAACGACGGGCGAGTCTGCAACGATGAGTGATGAAGAACGTCGTTCGGTTATTAAATTTACGGTGGATGTTGTTGGCAAGCGTATAAAGGTCATTGCCGGAACAGGGAGTAATAATGCAGCGTATGCTCTTGAGTTAAGTCAATATTGTGAATCGATCGGTGTGGATGGATTACTCGTCGTGACCCCTTATTATAATAAGGCGACAGATCTTGGACTGAGACGTTATTATGAAATGATTGCGAATGCGGTAAATATACCGATTATTTTGTATAATGTTCCTGGTCGAACAGGAGTTAACTTAAAGCCATGTGTCGTTAAAGAATTAGCGTTAATTCCTAATATTATAGGAATTAAAGAAGCGAGTGGAGATATCGCACAGGTAGCCGAAATTGCTCGCTTATGTGGAAATGATTTTCTCATCTACAGTGGAAATGATGATATGATTGTTCCTATTCTTTCACTGGGTGGACAAGGAGTTATTTCGGTATTAGCGAATATCTTACCTCAACAAACGCATGATTTAGTTGAAGCATACTTAACGGGTGATGTTTTAAAATCACGCCAGTTACAGTTAGAGATGAATGGATTGGTTCATGCGCTCTTTATTGAGGTCAATCCAATTCCAGTTAAGACAGCTATGAATTTAATGGGAATGAATGTGGGTGGACTTCGTCTCCCACTAACAGAAATGACAGCAGAACATGTAGAAAAATTAAAAGAAGAAATGTTGAAGCAACAATTATTGTAAGAGGTGAATGTATATGTTAAAAGTTGGTTTAAGTGGTTGTAATGGAACGATGGGGCGTATTTTAAATGAGTTATTGCAAGAGGATCAACACACGACCGTTGTGTTTGGAATCGATTTAGATCCGACGCGATTTGAAAATGAATATCCTGTTTTTAAAACTCCGAAGGAAGTGACAGTGCCATGTGATGTGGTGATTGATTTTTCAAAACCAGAGAATATTGATGCATTGATTGATTATTGTCTATTAAACCGTGTACCGGCCGTCATTGCAACAACAGGTCTTACGGAGGAACAGGAGTCAAAGATTGTAGAGGCGTCTCATCAAATTCCAATTTTCCGTTCAGGGAATACGTCTTTAGGTGTTAATGTATTGCTTGATTTGGTAAAGACGGCAACACGCTTATTAAATGACCAATTTGATATTGAGGTTATTGAGAAACATCATAATAAAAAGGTGGATGCTCCGAGTGGAACGGCGTTTATGATTGCAAGTTCAATTAATGAGGAGCTTCATAATTCAATGGAATACCATTATGGTCGCCAAGGAAACCATACGAAACGAGAAGAAAAAGAGATTGGAATTCATTCGGTTCGTGGTGGAACCATTCCAGGAGAGCATACGGTTATTTTTGCAGGTCCAGATGAAATGATTGAGATTAAGCATACAGCATTATCGAAAAAGATTTTTGCACAGCAGGCGATTAGGGCAGCTGAGTTTGTGACACAACGTGAGCCTAAGTTATATAATATGCATGATGTGATGAATGCAAATTAGGGGAGGTTTTTGAATGAGTCAGGTGGGATTGTTAGATCCATATGAAATTGCACGTTATATTAAGGAAGCGAAAAAAAGTACGCCCGTTAAAGTGTATGTAAAAGGTGATTTAAAGGGTGTGGAGTTTCCCAATTGCCGCGTCTTTGGAGAAGGAGAATTTCTAGTTATTTTTGGTGAATATGAGGATGTTCAACCTGTTCTTATTCAAAATAAGGATCGTATCGCGTACTATGAAATGGAAAACGATCGTCGTAATTCGGCGGTTCCAATGCTCAACTTAAAAGAAGTTAAAGCGCGTATTGAACCGGGTGCTATTATTCGCGATAGGGTCAGTATTGGAGATAACGCCGTTATTATGATGGGAGCTGTTTTGAATATCGGGGCAGAGATTGGTGAAAATACGATGATTGATATGAATGCGGTTATTGGGGCACGCGGAACGATTGGAAAAAATGTTCATGTTGGAGCAGGTTCCGTGATTGCTGGTGTATTGGAACCACCTAGTAAAACTCCCGTTATTGTTGAAGATGGTGTAATGATTGGGGCCAATGCCGTTATTTTAGAAGGTGTTCGTGTAGGAGAAGGTGCGGTTGTTGCTGCAGGAGCTGTTGTGACAGAAGATGTGGCGCCTTATACGGTTGTAGCTGGAATGCCAGCGCGTGTTATTAAACAAAAAGACGAGCAAACGACGGCTAAAACTCAATTGGTAGAAGATTTACGTCAATAATTAAAAAAAGTAGTAAAGTAAAAATCTGGTATAGTACCTTCGGGGTAGACAAAAAAATAAAAGCGCGCCTATCTCATATGGTAGAATAGCTTTAAGGTCTACTAAGGAGGTACTTTTTCTTATACAATTCAAAAAGATTAATCGCCATTTTAACTATTCTAAGCTCTATAAAATGTACCCTAGAGAGTAGACAAATAAAAAAAGTCTACCTTCTAGGGCCTTTTTGTTATAATATTAACTATTAGATTTTAGGAGGATTTTAAATGAGCAAGAAGTTATTTACACCACAAGAGATTGAACAACTCAAACAAAACGAATATGTTAAGTCAGTATCTGAAAAAGGGATTACTTATACGAAAGAATTTAAGGAGAACTTTATTATGATGAGCGAGAAAGGAAAGTTTCCGCGAGAGATATTCGAATACTATGGATTTAATGTTACGGTGCTTGGCATGCAGCGTGTGAATTCTGCAGCTAAACGTTGGAAACAAGCCTTTAAAACCCAGGGCCCATTAGGATTGGATGATAGTCGTACTAAGAATTCTGGAAGGTCCCTAAAACGAGAGTTAACGCTAGAAGAACAATTATTACGCACGCAGGCTAAATTAGAAGTTTTAAAGATTGAGAACGAATTATTAAAAAAGTTGAGACTCATGAGAAAAATGCTCGAATAGTCTCTAAAGAAGTAAAGTTTCAAATGATTCATCAAGTAGTGAATCAGACATCAACTAAATTTAAATCTTTAATTTCTCATTTATGCGATAGTCTTGGTGTTTCAAGATCAGGTTATTATCGTTATTTTTCGTTATGTGCTGAAGAAGCTCGTTTAAAGCGATTAAAGGAGGAACAACATCGTTTAGAAGTTATTCAAAAGGCCATTTGTTTTAAGGGACGAAAAAACAAGGGAATTCGCCAAGTAGCGATGGTTCTTAAAGGGGAATTCAACATTATCTTTAACCTAAAATCTATTCATCGAATCATGAAAAAGTATGGACTATTGAGTCAAGTTCGTCGAAGCAATCCCTATCGTAAACTCGCTAAAGCGACACAAGCACATCGTGTCTGTCCAAATCTTGTTAATCGTCAATTTAGGCCATTAGAACCTTATAAAGTTCTATTAACCGATATCACTTATTTAAAATATGGAAAGGGTCAGACTGCCTATCTCTCGACCATCTTAGATAGTGCAACAAATGAAGTTTTAGCTTTTCAATTAAGTGAGCATTTAAAGATAGATTTTGTTCTCCAAACACTGAACCAACTTCAAGAAAATCCGACTGTCCAATTAACGAAGGAAACGATTATTCACTCCGATCAGGGCGTGCATTATACGAGTCCGCAATTTTCGAATCAATTAAAGGAATTAGGAATTCAACAATCAATGTCTAGGAAGGGGAATTGTTGGGATAACGCTCCACAAGAATCATTTTTTGGGCATCTAAAAGATGAAGCAGATATAACCAATCAACTGACATTTGATGATTTACTCATTGAAATTGAAGAATATATAGATTATCATAACAACTTTAGATATCAATGGAATTTAAAAAAGCTGACTCCTGTAGGATACAGAAATCAGCTTCAAGTTGCTTAGGTTTTTTTCTTTGTCCTTGACAAAGGGTACAGATTACTAAGGAGTTAAAACTTCGTGCCGTTAAACTTTATTTGAAGGGGGAGTCTTGTTCCCCTGTTTGTGAACCATTGAAATCTAAGATCCCAAACGAATTTTATCTTCTTTTCACTATTTTACCCACTAAGGAACGGGGAGGAGTCATATTCTTCTGATCCTTGTCACTTGTGCGTAGGCCATTAAGTAATTAGTTCCATTTTAGAAGGTTTAAACCTTTTTTAGTCATGTCCATCACAAAAATATTTTTAGATAACCGTCTAGTGATAGGAAAGTTTTAATTATTTAACTATTATTTTTCGTTATATTGTTGCAAGAAGGGGAATATGATAAAAAAAGAAGTTGTAAAGTATTCAGTTGAGAGTTGATGGGAGGGGATCCTTTGTTAAAATTTTGTAAGTATCAAGGAACGGGAAATGATTTTATTATTGTGAAACAGTCTGAGATAGATGGCGTTACGTATTCTTCGCTCGCTAAAAATGTGTGCGATCGACGATTCGGAATTGGCGCGGATGGGATGATAGTTGTTGCCCCCTCAACGGTTGCTGACATTCGAATGATTTTTTACAATGCTGATGGCAGTATAGCTACGATGTGTGGAAATGGAATTCGATGTTTTGCCAAATATGTGTATGATCATGGCCTGGTGGGGCAAACCTCTTTTTCGGTGGAGACATTGGCGGGCGTGCTGACGGTTGAACTCGTGTCTATGACGAATGAAGAAAGCAACGTTAGAGTCAATATGGGATGTCCATGTTATGTTCATCCGGCAGTTCCTAAGGTGACATCGGATGGAAAATTCATTAATCAAACCATTGAATTAGAGGGAGAACCTTACACGATAAGTAGCCTCTTTATTGGAACGATTCATACGGTTATGTTCGTTTCAGAAATTGATGAGAAGATGGCGACCCACTTAGGGGAGCTGATTGAAAATCATGCCATGTATCCACAAAAAACAAATGTGAACTTTTGTCGGGTGATTGATCCTCATCACATTGAGGTTTTAACATGGGAAAAAGGAGTGGGTCTTACGCTCGCCTGCGGAACTGGATCAGCAGCCTGTGCTGTGTTAAGCAGGCAACTGTACCAGTGTGATCAATCCATCACCGTTTCTATCAAAGGAGGAACTCTTCTGATGGAACAAGAGGAAGATGGGGTATATATGACAGGGCCGGCTCGTTTGATATGTACGGGGCAATATGTTTATGGGGAGTCGCCACAAGGGGAGCAAGACCTCGACAGCTTCTAAAAATAAGAAAAACCTTCTAGGGGATAGAAGGTTTTTATATATATGAAACTAGTAGGGGGAACTAGTATTGAGTAAGCTAGCCACGTATAGGGGCAAGGATTAAAATAATTTATCAAAATTCAGGGGCACGTTAGCTGAACTTTGAAGCTTCGGGGAACATTATTTTAATCGGATTTAATGACTAGCTTCAATAGTAATATATGAAAATCTAACGATTTGGGAACGGTGATCTTATACTTTATAAAAAAATGGACGAATTATCGTCCATTTTTTTATAAGAAGAGTCCGACAACGCCAGCTGTCATAATATTAACGAGGGTGGCGATTAAAAGGGCCTTCACACCAAGTCGGGCAACTACAGGAACTTTATTTGGGGCGATTGCAGAATAACCACCCACAAGGATTCCAATGGACCCAATCCCGGCAAACCCACACAGTGCAACAGTCATCATCGCTTTTACATTTTCCGATAACTCACTAAATTGGGGTAAGGCAAAGGCAACAGCTTCATTGGTCACTAATTTTGTTGCGAGAATTTGAGAGACGAGCGAAACTTCTTCTTGAGAGACTCCCATTAAATAGGCAATTGGTGTAAAGAGAACACCTAAAATTGATTCAATTGATAAGTTCGGGGCAAACAAGGCGATAAAATTATTAATCATTCCA
Organism: Turicibacter faecis; assembly: GCF_037076425.1. Taxonomy (NCBI): domain Bacteria; kingdom Bacillati; phylum Bacillota; class Erysipelotrichia; order Erysipelotrichales; family Turicibacteraceae; genus Turicibacter; species Turicibacter faecis. The sequence goes on from NZ_AP028127.1 coordinate 394,753, forward strand.
ACAAGAGATAAAAACACGATAAGAGCGACGGTGATCCCAATGACACTTTTAAATCCCGTCATCGCATAGTTCATCATTGTTTCTATAACATTGACCCCTTTATCATTTTCTACATGAATGACGACCTCACGATCATATTCAGTCGGCATGAAAATTTGCGTAAGAACGAATGTTGAAAGAACAGTCAGAGGCATAGAAATTAAAATCCATGTCATTGAAGCGCCATAAGAGGCGTAAAGTCCAACAACAGATACACTAATGGATGTCATTCCACCGACAAGTGTTGCAAAGATGACGTTATCTTTTGCCTGAGGAAGATAGGATTTAGTGACGAATAGAGATTCTGTTTGACCTAAAAACATATTGGCTATTCCGTTTGTTGCAACTAACGTATCGACTTTTAAAAAACGGGCTAAACATTTACTTACGATAGAAATAAAGCGTTGTAATAGATTAAGGTGAAATAAAATCCCCATTAATGCTGAAATGAAAACGATAGGTAATAAGGAGTTAAGAAAGAACACAAACTGATCACTGATTCCACCAAAGACAAAGTCAATTCCTATTTTTGATTGATCTAATATCCAGCTAACGCCTACTGAAAGCCATTCTACCCCAATCCAAATAGGGGTTTTAATAAGAAAGAAGGCAAGAATAAATTGGCCTAAAAACGCCAACCCTACAGATTTCCATTGAATTTTTTCCCGGTTATTTGATGCGAGATAAGTGACGAGAACAATGAGCGCGGTTCCCAAGAGGGCAAATATCTTTGTCATAATAAAAAAACCTCCATACTATTATTTTAATAATTATTTTCGCGTATTGCGATTCGCTCTTCAATTAAGATGGTAAAAGTTGAAGAATTTTGTTGTTTCCTTTTAAACTGATTCCATTTTATCAGAAAGAATCGGTCCATTCTAGAGTTATCGTGAGACATTAATCGTTCATCGTATAAAAAAACCTCCTATCAGGATTGTTGCTTTTCCTTGAGATGAATCAAATAGGAGAAAAAAACTCTCCAGACGGGAAGTTTTGTTGGGGAAGATTTCCCCTTAAAAACCGAAAAATAATGACAGTTTTTCGACTTTTATCCCTGTTTCATATGGAATAAAGCGAGGAAATGAGTCATAGAATGATATAAAATGTAGAAAAGATAAATGAAGGTGTGTGATGTGATAAGATGGCAATGGATGAGTAGTAAAAGGGTGAGTGAAAGAAGAGGAGGGAACCATTGTGATTTTAAAAATTGTTATCTGTTTAATAGCTGGCCTTTTTGCGGGAGTAGGTACTGGGTTATCAGGGCTTAGTGCCGCGTCTGTGATTTCCCCGATGTTAATTAGTTTTTTAGGTGTTTCTGCCTATGAAGCAGTAGGGATTGCTTTAGCTTCAGACGTTTTAGCCAGCGCCGTATCCGCCTATACGTATGCTAAAAATAAAAATATTGATATAAAAAATGGCTTAGTTATGTTAGGGAGCGTCCTTGTATTTACCCTAATCGGAAGCTATGTTTCCAAATTAGTACCTAATCAAATCATGGGGAATTTTTCAATTTATATGATGTTATTAGTTGGAATTAAATTTATCGTGAAGCCTGTCCTAACTCCAAAGGAAGTGGCGGATGAAAAAACGGTTCGAACGAAAATCATCCAATCTCTTTTATGCGGAGGACTTATCGGGTTTATTTGCGGATTTATTGGTGCAGGTGGCGGAATGATGTTATTATTAATTTTAACAAGTGTTTTGCGATATGAGTTAAAAACCGCCATTGGGACGAGCGTTTTTATTATGACCTTCACTGCATTAACTGGAGGTGTTTCTCATTTTATTATTGGCGGAATGCCAGATTTAGTTATCTTATTTTTATGTATTCTTTTTACTTTATTGGGGGCGCGGTTATCCGCACAATTTGCCAATCGGGCGTCAGAGGTTGTTTTAATCCGAACACTAGGCGCCATTCTTTCGATTCTTGGCCTTGTGATGATTGGAATGTCGTTTTTTAGTTAAATGAAAAAAAGGATAAATCCCGAAGGATTTATCCTTTTTTCACATACTCGGTTGCATCGTCGACCGAAACTTTAAAATATCCACTAGACGTGGTGTCACTAGGATTTTTATAAGGTTCCTTGTTAACGAATAGAGCAACTTTTTCAACATTATAGTTATAACCATAAGTGTTGACGAGCGACTCAATAAATTTAGGTTCAATTTTTGAATCTAAATCTGTTGATAAATCGAAGCTATCATTGAAATAAACATTTAAAATTCCTTTTTCTTCATCAAGCTTAGCTGATGTAACAAAGGTTTCATCGTTTACCGCAACAAAATCTTCATTTTTTTGATTATTTTTCAGAGCATTTGTTAAGGCGTTAATATAAGCGCCATCGACAAGTTCGACTGTTTTATCGACGTAAAACATTTTTTCTTTTTCTACATCATAATAGTAGAGTCGACTCGTCTTCTTTTGTGTTTGTGTTTTCTGCTTGGAGCCTGAATCAGAATCTGAATCAGATGCATCCGAAGCATCGTGATTAGTATTAGTGTTAGAATCGGTATCCGTGGTTTGCTGTTTAGAACTAGAATCAGGTTGATCAGCTTTATCGGCTTGATCTTTTTGACCTTCATTCACTGAAGACTCGTTATTCACTACGTCTGTCTTGTTCTCTTTAGAGTCTTTTTCGTTTAATGTTTGGCAACCAAACAAACTAAAAACCATAAAGAAGCAAGTCATGATAGCTACGATAAGTTTCTTCATAAGCTCCCTCCTAAATATTCGATTCGATAGTATTATAACAAGCTAGGATGTAAAAAAAGGAAGAAATGTGGCAGAGAATTAAAATTTTAATAAAAAATTTAAATTTTTGCATATTTTTTATAAAAATGCATATATAAAGGGAATTTAAAGTAAGATGAAGCTCCTAAATTTTAGAATGAGGCTAGCTGTTATTTTTACAAAGATGAATGGAAGATGTATAGACAGGGGGTAATTTTGGGGATAATTTGAAAGAATAGTTTATTGTTAAGCAGTATAACTATAGATAAATGCTATTACATTAATTAGATTTATTTATTTTACCTATAGTAAATAAAGAGGTAAACTATTTAATAGCAATCCAAGGAGGTAGTGGTGAATGAAAAAAGAAATTAGACGTGTTGTATTAGTAGGAACAGGGTTTGTTGGAATGAGCTTTGCTTACTCATTGATTAACCAAGGTGGAACAGAGGAACTTGTTTTAATTGATGTTAATAAAGATAAAGCTGAAGGAGAAGCAATGGATTTAAGTCACGGGATTCCTTTCGGGCCCGAAAAAATTAATATTTGGGCAGGAACTTATGAAGATTGTAAAACGGCAGATGTTGTTGTTATTACAGCGGGAGTCAATCAACAACCAGGTGAGACACGTTTAGCTTTAGTAGAGCGTAACGCAAAAATTATGCGAGATGTTGTCAAAAATGTTATGGCATCAGGTTTTAACGGAATCTTATTAGTTGCAAGTAACCCAGTTGATGTTTTAACCTATATTGCTTGGCAAGAATCAGGATTACCAAAACACCGTGTAATTGGAACAGGGACTACATTAGACACTGCACGTTTACGTCATGAAATCGGGAAATATTTAAAAGTTGACCCACGTAACGTTCATGGATATATTGTCGGAGAACATGGGGATACTGAAACCCCATTATGGTCACATACAACTGTTGGTGTTAAACCTATTTTAGATATTGTAAAAGATCATCCAGAATTTACGAAAGAAGACTTAGACAAAATTTACGTTAATGTTCGTGATGCGGCTTATCATATCATCGATCGTAAACGTGCGACTTATTACGGAATCGGTATGTGTACGACGCGTTTAGTTAAAGCCATTTTAAATGATGAAAACTGTGTCTTACCAGTCTCAGCATATTTAGAGGGACAATATGGATTACATGATATCTTTACTGGAGTTCCAGCCATTATTAATCGTGATGGAGTTCGTGAGGTATTTGATTTAAATATTACAGAAGACGAGTTAAAACAATTAACAAAATCTGTTTCCATTTTAAAAGAAACGTTAGATACTGTGCGATAAAAAATTGTACCGTCTCTTTACGTGTATGACATTAAAAAAAAAAGTTGGTTCATCTTAAATTTAAAAAGGTTTTATTTGCGCCCAAACGAGGAATGTATATGAATATCAAATTAATTTGTATTGATATGGACGGAACATTGTTAATGGATCAGCAACGAGTTGCCCAGGTAGATCAAGAGGCAATTAAGTATGCTAATGATAAGGGCGTCCATGTAGCTATTACAACAGGACGGGTCTATAATTGTGCCAAGCTGTATGCTGAAACGATAGGATTAAAAACGCCGATTATCGCCTCAAACGGGGCCTTTATAGGGGGAACAAACGGTGAACAAATTTACTGTAACCCACTAAATTTGTCGGATATTAAGCAGTTTATGGAATTAACGCAAGAGGAGGGACTACTCTCTTATTTAACTGCTAATTTCGGAATCATTTCAACCCTAGAACTTCCGGATACTAATATTTATAAAGTATTAAATCAAACGTTACCTGATCAACAGAAAATTCGGTTAGAGGTGATTTCTACGCTGGATGAATTAGCCCCATTCGACGGGGAAGTGTTAAAAGGCGTTTGTGTTGGCCAAAACGCGGATCAGTTAAGTCGAATTAAGGCAAAGCTTAAAGAAAGTTGCCCCCATTTAGAGGTGGTATCTTCCTGGAACAATAACTTTGAGGTAATGAGAAAAGGAAGCTCGAAAGGGGAAGCCGTAAAACAGTTAGCAGAATATTTAAAAGTTTCACCAGATCAGGTAATGTGTATTGGAGATAGCGAGAATGATTTATCTATGTTAAAAGTGGCAGGTATTGCGGTTGCTATGGGAAATGCGACACCGGAAGTGAAAGAAGTAGCAGATTATATAACTGCTGATAATAAAAATGGCGGGGTATCTCAGGCTATTTACGAATACATTAAATAAAAAAGGAATAGACCGATTATTCCTATTCTAGATAAAAGTTGTAGATAGGCGTTTAATTTTGCCTTATTTCTAATTTTAAATGAAGTATTAAGTTTAGAAAGGGAAGGATTAGCTATAATAAAGAAGGTAGCAAATCTTTAGAAATAAAGGCTTACACTATCATGTCTTTTCTTCCGTTATAGCATAGGTAGAAAACTTATAGACAACGTTGTCTATAAGTTTTCTTTTTGCTAAAAATAAAAGGTGTTGATTAAAAAAAGGAAGAATATCCATAATAAGTTAAAAGAATTGTTAACCTTAAGAATTCTTTTTAAAGGCAGATTTTCTGTATAGACTCCTTCTATTATTATCATAAAAGACTTGCCACTCCCTTCAGGTATGGCAGGTCTTTTATTCTTTATCCCCTTAAACTTTAATAAAAAGCTAATAACGATTATTTTTAATTAAGCGTCATAACGGGACTGTAGGCCAGCGGGACAAATAATGATATAGTAGAGGGTTTAGTTGTATTTTCATAGACAACAGTGATGTGATTGAATTAGAATAATTGAAACGAATAGAAATAGAGGTGCTTATGAATGAAGTTTTTTATGGTAGAAGGGACACTCCAACATATAGAACAAATGAATGAAAAGGTAATGATGGAACATAAGAGTTATACGCAAAAGGAAATGGACGCGGGAAATATTTTAATGGCAGGTCTTAAGGAGGATATGAGTGGCGGATTGTTTATAATGAAGTCCGATTCCTTAGCTCATGTACAAACCTATTTAGAAAATGAACCTTTTTATACATACGGGATTCAAACGTATCGCATTATTGAATTTTCACCCCATTTTTTAACTCAAAATTTAGCCCAATGGCTCGAAAAATAAAAAAAGGTAGGAGACTCTCGTGAGAGAAGTTCCTACCTTTTTCATTATTTAAGGTAATTAACGAAAACCTCTTTAACCATTTTAACAACACCTAATGTGCCGACACCTTCTTGGACATCCTCTACAACCATTGCAACTGATAATTTAGACGATCCTAAATCAGTTGCAACAAACCAACCATTTTCACTTCCAGTTTGTCCTTGAGTTGATTTGATTTCCGCCGTTCCCGTTTTTCCGGCTAATTGAACCCCATTTATTTTAGCAAGGTGGCCCGTTCCGTCAGCATCATTTACGACTGCTTGAAAATCGGCTTGTAGAATGGATAGATTCTGTTCTGAAATAATCGCATCCTTTAAAACTGTTGGCTGATAATCTTCACTTAAAACAAGATGCGGGGACATAATGCTTCCATTGTTGGCAAGTGAGCTATACGCAAGTGCCATATTTAAAGTGGAAACTAAAATTTCGCCTTGTCCGTAGCCTGTATCTGCTAGTAAAATATCTCCCGTTAGTGATCCACTATTAGAAATCTGACTTTCCTTAATTGGGTAACCAATATTTAAATCGCTTCCGATGGTGAAATTATTAGCCCCCTGAATAAGAGCGTCGCTTCCCATAGCTAGGGCATTCATTGCAAAATAAATATTATCGGAATATTTAATCGCTTCTTTAAGGCTAATAGATGTTTGATCGTTAATGCGGTGAATATTATAATTTCCCCATGAACGATTAGGTTGCCAAGTAGAACCATTGATGGTTTTAACTTCGTTTGGATTTAATGTTCCATTTTCAAGCCCAGTTGCCGCTGTAATCAATTTAAATGTAGACCCAGGGGAATAGAGGCTAGCAAATCGGTTTTTCTCGTCTTCATAACCAATTGCCTCGCGTTGTTGTTGAACACTTTTTGTCATATAGGTTGTAAACCAGTTAGAGTTATAGGAAGGTGAACTTACAAGTGCTAAGACTTCCCCCGTTGTTGAATCAACTGCTGTCGATGATCCCTTTTGCCCTTTCATACTATCGTAGACAATTTGTTGAAGGTTAGAGTCGAGGGATAAGTGAATATCCTTCCCATTTTCAGGTTCCTTACTAATCAACGTGTCAACTTTTTCACCCTCACGCTCGATATAAATTTCATAACCGTTGATTCCACGTAAGGTTGTTTCATAGACTTGCTCAAGCCCAGATTTACCGATCATAGACTGAGCAGTATAAATACCCTCTGTATCTTTTGACAACTCTTCCTCATTAATGGGACGAATGTAACCGAGTAATCTTCCAAAGGCTTCGCTGTCTTTATAAATACGTCCATGTTTTGCCTGTTTAATAACGCCATCTAAATTTAAACTTTCTAGTATGACGAGTGCCTTCGCATCGGGGAGAAGATCAACCAGTGGAACAAAGTATTCCTTATTCGTATTTGCCTTTAATTTTTTTGTAATAGTTTCCTCACTAATATCGAGTAACTCAGAAATTTTAGCTATTTTTTCAGCTTCATTTTCTTGTTCGAATACGGCGGGGTGAATTCCAACGCTAATTAAGTCGCCATCAGTCGCTAAAGCTTCATTGTTTCGGTCGAGAATACTTCCGCGATTCGCAGTTTTCGTACTAATTCGTACTTTATCGCCGCGTTTCATCGTTGGAAAAATTAAACTTTCACTCCAAAGAATTTTTAACTCCTTATTTTCTTTAACAAATGGAAGTGCAAAATCCTTAAGCTTTAATGTTCCTGCGATAGTATCCATTGTTAAATTGAAAGGGATAATGTCATTTTTATGATCAATTTCTCCCATTTCAAATGTAAAATGTGCGGCTTTAATTCCAGAATAAATACTTTTGTATTTTGTTACAAATTCCTCTTCTGTTATTCTTTGTTTTGATTCTTCACTCAGTAGCTGATAAAGCGCGGCGTAATCTCCACCCGAAAGTGTTTCGGTAAAATTTTTAAAAAGCAGTTCATCAGCATTTGAGGAACAACCAGTTAAGATAACGATGCAGAGTAAAAGAACGGATAGAATTCTTTTCATTTGAAACCTCCTTTTGATGTTTAATGGTTATAAATTGACAACAGCTAAGTAGACTAGAAAGAATATAGTTCTTTTGTCAATTATACTCGATTTAGTGAATGAAGTATACGTTCCTCCTTTTGAGAAGAGGCGAAGGATTCACATTTTCTCATTTGTTATAAATTATTGAAATGGAGCGGGGATTATTCCGCTTTTATTTTCTTTTATTGTGGGATGACTTGAAAACGTTTAAACGAAAAAAACAAAATATATCAAAAGTTTGTATCATAGAATGAGGGAGTGTCCATAATGACCTTAGTAGCCTAGAAGTTAGGCTGACTTTTAAATCGTGGAGTGCTAAACATAAATAGACGAAGAAGAGATAGATAAAGTATTTGTCGTAGAAAAATAAACTTGATCTTTAGACCCAATGGCAGGGGTAATTTATTATGTGCGACGGTTTTATTAGGGCGCTTTAGATGAAAGATAGATATGTTGTAAGGTTTTTTTAGTTGGAGAGTTTATTTTGAGTTTATTTAAAGGTGGTAAAATCCAGGCTTAAAAGAGGAGGAGAGAAATGTTACAGTTAAAAAATATTGTTAAAGATTATATGATTGGTGATTCGACCCAAAAAGTGTTAAAAGGAGTATCCATTAATTTTAGAGCGAATGAATTTGTTTCTATTTTAGGACCAAGTGGTTCCGGGAAGACAACCCTCCTTAATATTATTGGGGGGCTTGATCAATATACAACCGGTGATTTAATTATTAATGGGGTATCAACACAAAAATATAAAGATTCAGATTGGGACCTTTATCGAAATAAGTCGATTGGTTTTGTTTTTCAAAGTTATAATTTAATTCCACATCAAACAGTATTGGCTAATGTTGAATTAGCGCTCACTCTTGCGGGGGTGTCTAAATCGGAACGAAGACGGCGTGCTACTGAGGTTTTAACTAAAGTAGGTTTGGCGGATCATTTACATAAGAAGCCGAATCAGATGTCAGGGGGACAAATGCAGCGGGTAGCTATTGCTCGGGCCTTAATTAATAACCCTGAAATTTTATTAGCCGATGAACCGACAGGTGCATTAGACACTGAAACGAGTGTTCAAATTATGGAATTATTAAAAGAAATCGCCCGCGATAAATTGGTTATCATGGTCACACATAATCCGGAATTAGCAGAACAGTATTCAACACGGATTATTCGGCTATTGGACGGAAGAATCCAAGATGATACGAGTCCATTAGAGATTGTGCAGACACCATCTTCGGAAAAGGAAGAAAAAGGTCGACATGTTTCAATGTCTTTTTTAACAGCCTTATCTTTAAGCTTTAACAACTTAAAAACTAAAAAAGGACGAACGATTTTAACGGCTTTTGCTGGGAGTATCGGAATTATTGGAATTGCAATGATTTTATCGCTCTCAAGTGGAATGCGGGAGTATATTAATCAAGTTCAAGAAGATACGTTATCATCATATCCCATTACGATTGCGCAACAGGGAATTGATTTACTCTCAACTCGCCAACAACATATCGATACTTTATTAAATATGAGTGGAGAAGAGGAGCATGAAACAGATAAAATTTATCAGGGTGGTTATGCAGCAGATATATTACAATTAGCATCGGTTAAACTTTCAGATAATAATTTAGCTCAGTTTAAATCGTTTTTAGAGAGCAAGGATGGACAGGTAATTAAAGATCAAACAAATGCGATTCAATATGGGTACGATCTAGATTTACAAATTTATAAATCTGATACACAGGATGGAATGATTAAAGTTAATCCTAGTCCACTACTTGAAACAGAGCAATCACAGATGATGAATGAAGAGTTAGGAAGTGCCGTGGGAATGTCATCGACGGGAATCTGGACCGAGATGATAGATAACCAAGAGTTACTTTTTGGGCAATATGATTTAATTGCAGGAGCTTGGCCTCAGAACTTTAATGAGGTGGTTGTGGTTGTCGATGACTCGAATGAAATTTCGGATATGACACTTTATGCGTTAGGATTAAAAGATGTTGAGGAATATAAAGAAATCCAAGCAGCGGTTGAAGAGGGAGTGGCGATTGATTATGACAAGTATCCAAAGCAATCGTATACCTATGATGACATTTTAAAGCAAGAATTCAAACTTGTCTTAAATTCTGATTATTATGAAAAAGTTGGAGATACCTGGGTCGATCGTACAGCGGATGAGACTTATCTTTCAACCTTAATCAGTGAAAAATCTATTCCAATTCAGGTGGTTGGAATCATTCGACCAAATAAAGAGGCAGTTGCAACAACCATTTCGGGAACTGTGGCCTATCGTCGTGATTTAATCGATTACGTGATTGAAAAGATCAATCAGAGTGAGATTGTCCAAGAACAAAAGGCAAATGCAACAATCAATGTATTCACAAATCAGCCGTTTGCCACAGGAGAATTTACAACACAGGAGGAGCTATTATCACAGTTAACAGACGAACAAAAAATGATGTTAGCTGCCCTTCCAGAGAGTGAGCAGGTTAATTATTTGAAAGCTTATGCAGATACATTATCAGCAAGTTATGATAATAATTTACAACTATTGGGTGCCCGTGATTTAAATAAGCCAGCGACGATTTCCCTATATTTAAAGGATTTTAGCTCGCGAGAGACTGTAACTCAAGCTATTGAACAATATAATGAGGACCAACAAAAAGCGGGGCATGATAGTAATACAATTGAATATACAGATATGGTCGGTCTTATGACTTCCTCTATGACCTCTATTATTGATATGATTACATATTTACTTATTGGGTTTGTGTCCATTTCATTGGTTGTTTCATCAATTATGATTGGGATTATTACGTATATTTCTGTTCTTGAACGAACAAAGGAGATTGGAATTTTAAGAAGTATGGGTGCCTCTAAGCGCGATATTTCACGTGTCTTCAACGCGGAGACGGTGATTGTTGGTTTTGCAGCTGGAATGATTGGAATCGGTGTAACGTATTTATTGAATATCCCGATTAATTCGATTATTTCTCATTTATCAGGTGTTAATAATCTAGCAGCTTTACCATTAGGTGGTGCCATTGTGTTAGTCGTTATTAGCGTTATCCTAACGATGATAGCAGGCTTAATTCCTTCGCGATTAGCGTCTAAAAAGGACCCGGTGATTGCACTTCGAGCAGAATAAGATTAAAAAAGATTGGTACGGGGAGATACTCCACGCCAATCTTTTTTGTTGATGATCTTTCGGTGTAGTGCTATGATAAAAGATACAAATCAAGTAAAATGATGACTTGTTTGATATAAATTAGGAGGTAATTTTTGATGAGTATTCGTCATTTACGTATTTTTATTACGGTCGCATCACTACAAAATATGAGTGCAGCAGCCGAACAACTTTTTATTACCCAACCGTCGGTTAGTCAGGCTATTAAAGAGTTAGAACAATATTATGGTGTAAGATTGTTCGAACGTTTGTCAAAAAAATTGTATCTCACGCAAAGTGGAGAGGCCCTATTAAAGTACGCGACGCACCTTATTCAATCATTTGATGAAATGGAAACGATGATGAAAAATAAGTCGGATGTTATTTCTTTACGAATTGGTGCCTCTATTACTGTCGGGGGGTCATTAATAAACCGTATTTTAAATGAGTTTAACGAGCAGCATCCGAAGATTAAAACACAGGTTATGATTCGTAATACAAGAAAGATTGAAAGACTTTTATTATCGAGTAAGTTAGATGTTGCCTTAGTTGAAGGAAAGGTATCGAGTAAAGATTTAATCTCTAAATCGGTCTATGAAGATCAATTAATTTTGGTTGTTGGAAAGCAACATCCTTTTTACGGATGTGATAAATTAAGCATCTACGATCTCCAAGGGCAAGATATTATTGCCCGCGAAGAGGGAAGTGGGACGAAGATTATTTTTGATAATATCTTAAAGGAATATCGAGTTGATGTTTTTGAAAGATGGAGTAGCTCCGATACATTATCTATAAAACAGGCAGCGATTCAATCACGGGGGATTGCAATTTTATCGAGTTTAGTTGTCGAAGAAGATTTAAAAAAAGGCACACTACATAAGATTGCCCTTGAAGAAGTTTCATTATCAAGAGAAATTTATGTTGTGTACCATAAAAATAAATTTTTATCAGATTCATTAAAGTATTTTTTAGACTGTCTGCATTAAAATAACGTTGGAAGTAAGTAAATAAGTGTCCCAATAAATCCCGAACCAAAAATAACTGGGATAGGTCCAACTTTGAATTTACGGATGGCCACTAATCCTACAACGAACAATAAGAATTCAACAATTCGAAAGTTTGATAATACAATATCTTGTTTTTCAGCTTGGAAAATCGCAAGTGTTAAAATTGATAATCCAGCTGATGAAATAAGGGCCACAACCGCTGGTCTTAAACTTGCTAAAATGGTTTGGACACCAGAAAAATTACGATATTTGTAGTAAAAATGAGCCAATGTTAAACAAATGATGAATGATGGAATAATAACACCAATTGTACAGATTAAAGCACCAGGTAATCCACTTAATTTTGTTCCAACAAAAGTTGCCGCATTAATTGAAATAGGTCCCGGTGTCATCTCTGCAATAGTTACGAGATCCGCAAATTCGGCTAATGTCATTAATTCACGAATATTAACAATTTGATTTTGAATAAGAGGAAGTGCGGCGTAGCCACCCCCAACGCTAAATAATCCAACTTGAATAAAACTTAAAAATAAACTCCAAATGATACTCATTGTTTTAGCCCTCCTTTACCACTTGCTGTTTTGATTTCACAATTTCCATAAATAAAGTAACAAAACCGATGCCTAGGCATAGGAAGATAACTGTCATAGCACTAATGCCAAAAACATATGTCATGATGAAAGTAATAAACATGAGCGATGTATAAAGAACACTTTTTGTTTTAATGATATTTTGTGCAAGTTTAATGACAACATCACAAATAACAGCGGCAACCCCAGCACGCATAACCATAAGGGCAGTCGCAATCACTGTACTTTCTCTAAATTGCTTATAAAATAAAGAGATGACCGAAATAATAAAAATAGGAGGAATTGATGTCCCTAAAATCGCGACTAATGATCCGATAATCCCTTGCATACGATAACCTAGAATAACTGATGCATTGATTGGGATAGGTCCTGGAGAAGATTGCGCAATAGCCGTAATATCAAGCATTTCACTTTCCTCTAACCATCCTAGTTCTTCTACAAATTTCTTTTTCATCAGAGAAACAATAACGAATCCACCCCCAAAAGTCGAAGCACTTAAAATAAAAGTGGACCTAAATAACTCCCATAAAATCTTTGAATCTAATGTTTTCTTTTCCATAACAACGCTCCTTTTTAAAAAAACACTCACAGTGCAACAAATTACCTTAACATGAATATTTTACATGCTTTTTCATTATATAGTATGAATGCTAACATAAATGTGATTCTTCCGCTATTTTGGTGAAAAGCCCTTTCTAGGAATAGAGCACTTTAATACGTAGAAGTTCAAAACTTGCTCGTCCATACATTTGGCGTTTAATCATTTTAATTCGGTTGACATTCCCTTCACAAATCGCATTAGTGTATGGATAAACTAATGCGTTACTGATCGATTGCTCATCACGTTTCATTCGAAGACAAAACTCACGCAGTAATTTAATCTCATGAGTAGCGTAACGTTCTAGCCATTGAGATAATTTGAATACTTGCCCCATCGTGACCAAATCTCTAAATACTTGGATGGCTGTATATAGTTCACTTAAGTCTGCATGAGCTTGAAAGAGTTCATTTAATAAATTTAATTCTGGTTGAGTTAAAGACGTTGGTTTTCGCCAAATGAATGAGGTGAGTTGAAACTTCGTTGCTTTCAATAATTTACTAGATTTTTTTGATATTTTTTCTGTTGCCTTCTCACTTGTTTTTACGGGGAGATTTGCTTTAATTTCTTGAACTTTTCGACGAGTTGAAGAAGCTCCTCCTTTAAACCCTTGGTGGATGAGTTGTTCATGAATCCAACGAGCAGTTTTTCCCTCCTGACACCATTGTGTGATTTGATTTAAATAGGGGACAAATTGATTAACACGGGGCTTTCGTATTTGCTTGGGAGGTTCAGATAACTGAATATACTTCGCTACGGTTGTCCGACTTAACTTAAGTTGTCTGGCTGTTTGACGAATAGAGCCTACTTGTTGGTAGACCTTTTGAATCTCCAAAATGAGTGCCCATTTTGCTTGTTCCTTTTCAGATAATGATTCATGACTGGATATTGAGTTCACGTTAGTAATCGTTATATCTGTCGCTGGATCTGTTTTTTTAGTGATTGAAGATTCAGGCATGATAAACCATCCTTTAGGAAAACGAGAACTAATGGTTTCTTTAACAACCGTTAATAGGTTTTTAAGAAAGTGCCACTTGTCGGCAACCTGAATAATGTTAGGATTCGTTAAATGAATGGCTTTAGTATAAGTTGTTGCACGATCACGTGTCACTAATTCAACTGAGGGATGTTTTTCCAACCATTCTTTAAACGCTTGAGTCGAACGAGAGGCCAGAATTTCAACCGGACGATGCGTTTCTAAATCACAAATAACCGTTCCAAAGTCGACCCCTCGACGAAAAGAAAAGTCATCAACCCCAATGTGGGTTAATGACTGATTTTTTATATCTTTTTCAGTAGAATCGATACGTCGTAATAAATCTAATAGTGCATCTCCACTTCGTTTATATCCAAGTTTAAAAAGAAAGCGTGATAAAGCTTCCGCACTCATCGATAATGATAATTGAAGAAAAACCTCTTCAAGACGAATGGTTAAACGCCGATAGGCATTTAAAAAGCCAGTAAATCTTTCAGTAAAAATTTGACGTTTACAGTTAGGATTTAAACAAAAAAACTTTTTAGCTTGTATCCTTAATTGAACAGGTTTATTAAGGATAGACGCATCTAATGGTTTTCTAAGATACGTACTGTGTACCTGGTGACTTTTCATCCCACATAAGGGACAGTGGTTAAATTTTGATTCAGATTTTAAACAAATCAAGATTATATGCTCATTATTTTCAATGGATTGAATCATAAGATTTTCAGGGAAAAAGACATTAAGATTCATGATGATATACCTCTCTACGATGTCTTTTCATTATATCAGGTAAAGCGTTTTATCACCAAAAGTCAGGAAGAACCACTTTTTTATTGACATTTATAATATAGGAAATAAGTATATTTTATCAAACACATAGGTAAATACCTATACATCGTAAAGAGTCTTAATATAATAAGGATAAAAAAAAGTCATCGAAAGATGACTTTTTTAATGAGTGTAGGGGGAAAGACCCTAGTTTTGATTTTCGATACTAATAATATCTCGAATATCTTCAATATCTAGGGCATCTGCAATGTAAGCGGGTAATTATAATACGGATAGAAAAAAAGCAAGGTTCGTTGTACACTAAAGGCACACTGAATCTTGCTTTTTATTTACAATTTTCTTGAATTATTTTTGACCAGGGTAAAAAGTCCCCCAATAGCTGTGGATTTACTAAGAATTCGCAATTTGGAAGTTTTTCAAAAAGGTAGGTTAAATAACGATAGACATTTAATCCGTTGGCTTTGGCTGTTTCAATTAAGGTATATGCCATGGCGTTTGCTTGGGCCCCTTTGACACTCGTTGAAAAGAGGTAATTCTTACGTCCAACGACAACGGGTCTAATAGCTTGTTCGGCTAAATTATTAGAGATCTCTAAACGTCCATTTGACAAGAATTCTGTGAGTGCTCGTCTTTGGTTCTGGGCATAAACAATCGCTGTTTGTAACTTACCTTTAACCGTACGAATCCCTTCAATAAATTGATAAAAGGATTCAATGATTGGCCGAATTTTTGATTCTCTTTGGATTTGACGTTCCTCAGGGGAAAGGTGTATCAACTCTCGTTCTAACCGAAAGATTTGATTACAGAAGTGAACGGCTTGTTTGGCTTTCCCATGTTCCGTTGAAACCTCTTGAAATTTCCGGCGTGCATGTGCCCAACACCCCACGGTGGTCACATTTGGCAAATCTTTGTAAGCTATATAGCCATCACAATGAAGCCATCCTTTAAACGACCGAAGTAGTTCTAAAATAACAGACTTCGCGCGTGTTAAATCGGCGTGATAAAAAACAATGGGATGGGACACATCTTTGATGGTACGAATCAACCAAATTCGAGCCTCTGATGTAGCAGGTTTTCCATCCGAACGATTTAAAATCTGATAATATGTTTCATCCGCATGTAGGACCTCTTGTTGGCGTAATTTATCTAGAAATAGTTTATATAAAGGTTCTAGCCAATCAAAAGAGGCACGGATAATCCAATTAG
Organism: Turicibacter faecis; assembly: GCF_037076425.1. Lineage (NCBI taxonomy): Bacteria > Bacillati > Bacillota > Erysipelotrichia > Erysipelotrichales > Turicibacteraceae > Turicibacter > Turicibacter faecis. The sequence continues at coordinate 410,992 of NZ_AP028127.1, forward strand.
AGAGAGTTTTCCGACTTACTTCTAATCCATAAGACGACCATTCTTTCTCTTGGCGATAAGTTGGTAATCCGAGTTCAAATTTTTGATGAAAAAGCCAAGCCAATGTTGTTGGTCCTGCTAAGCTACGTTGGATAGGTCCCTTAGGAACCTCGGCACAACGAATGGATTTAGCTTCAAGATTAGGATCATGACAATCACATTCGTAGGCATGTGAAATATAAACTTTCTTATATAATCGTGCAGGTACAAAACAGACTTCTTCACGAACAACCTTTTTCCCCATTGGTTTCATGGCATGACCGCAATGGTCACATGTACAATCCTCTCCATGAAGTTCACAATGAACTTCTTCAATAGGTAAATCTTTCGTTAATTCTGCTTTACGACCAGATGTCTTACGACGGCGATACGTAATTTCCTCTGTCGGTTCATCCTTTGTCAGAGGTTCTTCTAATACAGGATCCCCAAAAAGGGTAAGCTGACCTGGATCAACCTTAGTTTTCTCGCTTGAGGATCCAAAAAGCTTTTTTGAAAGAAACTCAACCTGTTCAATAAGCGTATCAATTTTGTCGGTCTGCTCCATCATTTTTAATTGGAGCTTATTAATTTTTTCCTCTTTTTGGGCGAGTAGTTGAGCTTGTTGATCCAGTTTCTTTAATAGTTTCTGATTTTCTTCGATTAGTTTTGATTCAAACGTGTTCAACTTGGCTCACCTCTTTTCTAAATGATTTTATTAGTCTTAGTATGTCCAACTTTATATAGAAAATACAGGATTTATTACCATTTTTAATTAATGCATCCTTTGCGGGCGGGTTTGATAGCTTTAGGCTGTTGGATAGAGAGTCCCTCAAGTAACCAGCGAAGCTCCTGACTCGTTAACTTTTTGACTTCTTCTTGGTTTCGTGGCCATTGAAGGTTCCCATTCTCTAGCCTTTTATATAAGAGGATAAAGCCATCCGTATCCCAATAAAGTGCTTTAAATCGATCCTTTTTTAGACCACAGAAAAGAAATAAGGCATCATCAAATAAATCTAAATTATATTTATCCGTAATAATTCCCGCGAGACGATCAATCCCACAACGCATATCCGTCCGACCACAAACGACAAAAATATTTTTAACATGAGTGAAATCAACTAACATTTTTCATCAACTCCGTCAGAACTCTCCTTAAAAGATCGTCATTAATCCCAGGATAAAAAGTTATTTCACTTCCATTCAGTTGAACACAACAGATGGGAGTTCTTTTTTTAGTGGAATCTGTTTCAAGTTGAATCGGAACAATTAATGGACTTTCCTTCATAAAAATGACCTCCTTTTCTTTGATAGCTAAAGTATAGCTCAAAGTTGGAGGTCAAAATAGACATGTTTATATTACGCGCTTACTCTGCAATCCTCTCAATATGATTAAAATTAATGTTTTTTCTCTTTTGATTAGCTAGTTCACTCAAAGCAGCATGACGGATATCAGTTAGTCGAGATAACTCTCTTAATGATAAACCTTCTTGCTGAAGTAGTTCATTAAGATTCACAATAACTTTTTTAGACATTTATGAAGTACCTACCTTTGAAAAGAATTGCTCCCTCAAGAAAAATATCATATAATGTAAAATGACGTGGTACGCGTAAACGTACCGAAGGGGGAAATAGGGAATGATTTTAGTAAACTACTAAAAGATAAGTACTAAATTGTCGATAATATCATGTTTTTCTAGGTATTTTGTCGATATTTGATGGATAATTGAAGAGGGAAGATATCACTAATTTTAAGAAATAAATTAGGCCCATACTAGTATGAATAATAATGGATTATCTCATTGATAGTAATTATTGGGAAAAGGAATAAGGCGCTTTTTTGATCGCCGGGGAGGATCAAAAAGGAAGTGAATGTTTAGTATTGTTATCTAAACCCTTCTCTTTAAAATGTACTGTAAAATTTTATTCTCAGACAAAAATCACTAAAATTTAATTAAAAATTTAAAAAGTAGATATCAGGTACGCGATCAAATTAACTAGAAAGCATGGATTATTTATCGAAATTTCGACGCGTAACCGGTTATAATATGAAAAAAATATCGACAAATTCAGACATTTTGGATGAATTTTAGTTTATTTATTCTTATCTATCTAAGAAGAGGAAAAGTGTTAAAGCCCTTGATTTAAAGGCTTTTTTTGTTGATTTATCTCCTTTTAATAACTCTAATATTGGAATTATTTGTGGAATTTTACAAGGAAAAACTGCAATGATAATTTTGGATAAAAACTTTATGATTGAGAGAGTCTATTGAAGGAGGTGAATCATGAAAGGTAAGGCACAGGACTATAACGGAATCTATAGTGACATGGTAGAGGTATTAGGCGAGGAAATGACTCATAAGATTTATCAGTATTATAGGGGACAACAGGTGTCTTTCCCAATGAGATTATATAGTAAAACATACACCGAGAAGTATTTAAAACAACATTATAATGGAAAGAATTTAAGAGATTTAGCGAGAACATTAGGGTATTCTGAACGTTGGATTAAGCAATTAATTGATCAGTTTGGAATCGAATCGAAAGAGACCTAATGTCCGTTTAATATAGAACTTAGTAATAAGATAGGGTGATATGTGTGGAGGAGTTGCGATTAGGAAAAGCCTTAAGAGAGTTATACAATCAGGCTGCGCAGGCACAAGATCGCGTTATTATGTTATATTTATTTGGGGTTAAACACGGAAAGATGATTGTAGAGAAGCAATTATCCCTTAGTTATATTTTATGTTATGCGCAATTGCCGGAGTCGTATAGGAGTGAGATTGAAAAAGGGATTAAATTGGGTCAATACGTGAAAGCCATAGAGAGATAAAAGCTAAATCTAAATTTATGATGAACCGTTCAACCTATATGAATCTCAAAGGCTCATTGCTAGATTCGCCCTTAAGAGAATATCGTTTGAAAAAGATTTTTACAAATCTTAATCGCTCAAAACAATGAGTGGATAACAGGGTGATTAAAATAGAGGTAGAGTGAATACTCGTCGAATACTACTCTTTTTTTATGCTCACGTCTAGGAAGGTAGGAGAAGAAATAGCTCCGAGTTATAAGTTTTTAACAAAAAAAATAACCTAATTTCCCAAGTGGATTAGGTTATTTTTTTGTTTATTTATATAATAATCGGATAAATTATAGTAAAAATGTCCACAATTAATTAAAGATACGGTAGATTTGTATGAAAACATTCCAAAGGGGTCAACCGATTAAAATTTATGCTATAATAAATAAACTAAAAGACAACTGGATGGGAGGATGTTCATCCATTTTTCGTTGAGTGTAAAGTAGACTTTTAGAAATAGGGGGATTTTATGAAGAAAAGTTTTGTATCAGTCCTTTTTATTCCAATATTGGTGCTTAGTTATTTTGGTTTTTTTTCAGGGGAAAATTTTAATCATTCATTAAAAAGGGAACAATTAGACCTTCCCTTTATTATTAATTATGTCGATGAGCAAGGGGGAGACCAGTTTCAATTAAATTGGCAGGAGCTTATCGCTTTAATTGCCGTCGATGATACGAAAGACTTATCGCAAATTTCCGCTACAGATTTAGAAGAGGTAGGTTCTTATTTTATTCAAGATGGCGTTTTACAGTCTTTTGAGCAAGTTTTAGACTCAAGGGCATATAGCGAAACTGAAAGGGAGAAAGCCTATGAACATTTAAATATGCTTGCCGATTATGGGTATGTTCCTCATAAATTAAAATCAGATTCATTTGAAATGATGTTTATTAACTCTTTAAAGGAAGGTGCCATTGAAAACTATCGACTTTATGGAATATTACCGTCGATTACAATTGCGCAAGCTATTTTAGAATCTAACTTTGGCCAATCAGAATTATCTTTACAAGCTAATAACTTGTTTGGAATTAAAGTTGGAGTTAACTGGGATGGCGAGGCGATCACGGTTGCAACAACAGAGGGGTATAATACTGAAGTGATGGATACTTTTCGAAGTTATGGATCATTCAAAGAATCTCTTATTGACCATGGCGAATTTTTAGTTAACAATCCAAGATATAAAAATCACGGTGTCTTTGAGGCTAAAACCTATCGCTCCCAAGCACAGGCTTTAGAGGATGCTGGGTATAGTACGGTCATGGATGAACAGGGAAATAAAATATACGCCCAAAGAATTGGTGAATTAATTCGGCAATATAATTTGCAGTTAATTGATCATTCATTACATGTAAGTGAGAACTGAAAAAACATAAGACACCTTGTCAAATTGGAAGGTGTCTTATGTTTTAAAAAGGGTAAAAATAAAAGTGGACACATTTATGGTCCACTTTTATTGTGAGGATGAATATTTTTAAATGGAATCTTATTTATTTGGGTTTTCAAATGATGGAGGTGTTGGATTTGGCGATTCATGTTTAGGTCCTGGACTTGATAAGTCAAAGTAGAGTTTAGAATCTTCAGTTACCCCAAAGTCACGATTAGAACCCGTATTTTTTACTTTATTGAGGGCCTCTCGGAAGAGAGCATTGTGGGCTTCTTCACGATTGAGTAGAAAGTCGATTGTCTCTCTTACATATTTATCATCAATTTGACGGTATAAATATTCATAAACAACTTTTGCCCGTTGTTCAGATGCGATGTTTGAGAGAAGGTCAGCTACTAAATCACCGGTAACATTGACATAAGTCGCTGTCCAAGGAAATCCTGATGAATTAACCAGTTCTGGATTTAGACCATGCACAACATGTGCTTCTACTTCCCCCGCAACTGCTGCTTGGTAATTTAAATCATGACCATTTAACAGGTTAATCGTTTGAGCAACAATTTCCATATGGCTTAATTCTTCAGCAGCGATGTCTAAAAAGAGGTCTTTAATCTCAGGGTCTTTAATGCGAAAGCTTTGTGACATATATTGTAATGCTGCTTTTAACTCTCCATTTTCACCACCTAATTGTTCTTGTAAGAGGATGGCATATTGTGGGTTTGGACGTTCAACCCGAACAGGGTGCAAATATTGTTTTTCATGTTTAAACATAGAGGAACCTCCTGATAGTAATTTCAACCTTAGGGTGGACCTTTTTTTTTCCCTATACCCTTTTTTAAAAAAGAGCAGACGTTAGTTGATAGGTAATGGTAAAATAGAGACATCTAGTCAGAATAGATTTTAAATCGCTATATTTAATAAGAGTAAGATTAAAATAATTATGAAGATAGGAGTTTTGTAAACGGATGAGCCCATTAGAACAAAAGCTACAACAAGAAGTAATAAAAAATTGTCAACATATTGAAACGGTGTACGGTTGTAAAATGACGCGTCTTGTTCAAACGATTGAACGATTCGGCATTGTTAAAACAGCACGCGAAATTTTTCGTAAGCGTCGAACTTCTGATAATTTTAATCGTCTCGTCGAACTTGGACAAACGAAGTTAACGATGGAAGCAGTCATTGTGAAGGGAGAGTATGCCCAGTTATTTACGGACGAAGAAGTCAATTTATGTTATGAATTATTATGTGAGAATGGATATTACTAGAAAAATAGGGGGAAGGTCATGAAGACAAAAATCGGGTTTTTACTTGCAATGATGATGCTTGCGGGGTGTCAGTCGCCAAAAGATCAGAAGATTGAGGAGCAACCAGTCGAAGAGGTGTCAAAGAAAAGAGAAGAAATAACGACAAATTTAACAAATCAGGACTTAACTCATCTTAATGAATATTTAAGTGAGTTAAGTCAAGCGGGTTTTTTATCGTATGATAGCCAATCTCCAGATCAGACCCAGCTATTAGATTTAGGTTTTATGCTCTATGCGTTTGAAGGAAAAATTCCTGATAGAGTGGAGGTTGACGGTGCGTCTTACAACCCATTTCCGTATGAGGAATTTAACAAAAAACTGAATTTTTATTTTGATTGTCAGTTAGAGAAGGAAGGAAACGATGAGTGGTTATTTCAAGAGGATACATTTTATCATCCCTTACTTGAAACCGGATTTTCGAAAAATAAGGTGACCCAAGTTGACCGAGTATTTGATAATGGGGATGGAAGCTTTTTAGTAGAGGGAACCCTATATCGTTTCAAGTCAAGTATGGAAGAAGATCTTTATCCTCAATATGTTCAACCTAAATCAACGTGGACATCTTCAATGGAGGCTCAACTTATCGGAAATGTGACGGTGACATTTGTTCAATCAGAAAAGCTTTTACATGATGTGATTGATCAGTATCAAGCGAATTATTTTGAGGGGGTCGAAGAAGAGGCTTCTGATGAGAGTCAAGAAGTGAATGCAGATCGTACCGAATATGAAGAGCCTCAGAGTGAAACAGTAGAGGAGGAAGATCATTTAGAAATCCCAGATGAACGAACATATTCTCCGACTGACTATATCCCGGCTTATCAAACAGATATTTTTGATTATGAGCAACAACCTATTCTAACAGCAGGGGTGGTTGATTATATTATGGAAGGAGACGGCGCACCGGGAAGTTATACAGCCATTTTAAATATTGTTCCATATAGCAACGATTACCCGTATACTATTTCTTTAACTGTTTCGAATAAGTTCCCACAATTACAGGTAGGCGATCGATTAGAGGTCTACATCGTACCTGAGGTTCGAGATATTGAAGAATCAGAGGGTGTTATTATAGCTGAGTTACAATACTTTAGATATTTAAGTGAAGAAGAGTTAGCTTCTAGATTTTAAATGAAGGGAACCAAATTTCTAATATGAAATTTGATTCTTTTTTTAACAAAAAAAGGTAAACTCAAGATGGTCGCCGACGAAATTTGACGGAGATTATAGGTATAATAAGAGTAGCGTCAGGCAAGATGGGGGGAAACTGGGATGAAAAAGTTAATTTGTTTAATCATAGGGACTCTTTTGTTATCGGGGTGTCAACCCGTGTTAAAAGGAATCGAGGAGGTAGTGGATTCAAAAATAAAAACTTCGCCAAAAACGGAGATAACCGAAGAAAAACCGGAGATAACCGAAGAAAAACCGGAGATAACCGAAGAAAAACCAACGATACTTGAAGAGAAAAAAGAGATAACTGATCGGTTAACTAATGAGGATTTTTATCGTGCTAATCATTATTTTAGTAGATTAAATGAGACAGGGATGAGCACCTATCAAGAGGGGGTAACGACCCATGAAGAATTGTTAAATCTAGCGTATTGGTTATATGTTGGGGAGGGTGGGGAAGTCAATCATGAGCTATTGAATGAGACGTATTACGATGTTATTCCTTATGATAATTTTAATGAACAAATTAGTCTTTATTTTGACCATGAGTTGGAGAAAAAGGGAAGTGCGACATGGGGATTTCAGGAAGATAATTATTATCAACCCGCACTAGAATGTGGATTTTTATCCTCAAATTTTACTCAAGTGGATCGCGTGTTTGAAATCGAGGAGGATCGCTTTTTAGTCGAAGGAACGATTTATCGTTTTGATCCTGCAATGGTCGATTATTCCTACTTTGAATACCTTCAACCTAAATCAACGTGGCAGCCTGCAATGGATAGTGAGTTGATTGGAAATATGGTCGCCGTTTTAAAACCAGCTGCTCAAGGGGAGCGTTTGGTGATAGAATCGTATGAGACCAATTACTTTGCTCCTGAATATAGCGATGTTGTGTCGGATGTGGAATAGGATGAAGTTACTATCCCATAAGCAATGAGATGTTTGTGTTGTGTGAAGGTATAAAAAGATGGGACCCTTATTAAATAGAAAAATAAGTAAATCGTGACCGCAGTCAAACTGCTTTTCAATCAGTTCTTAAAAAGGATGAACCTTAACTTAACAGGTCATCCTTTTTCTTTGAACAAATAATTTTTAACTATTTTTTTGTACCGACAAATTGTGTCGGTATTGCTTAGTATAATGGTAGGAGATGAAGAATTACTTCCGATGTAGATGATAAGAGAATTTTTTTAGTAGTGGGTGATAATGATATGTATGATAAAAATACACGAATTTTATATATGCTAGAACGGTTATTAGAAAAGAGTGAATTCTCAAAGGAAGAAATTCAAGAAATGTTTAGGATTGATAGTCGGACGTTTGAACGAGATATTGCAACATTACGTACTTATTTTAGTCATCGAATGGGGTCGATGGGGGACCAATACATTGAATATGACTATCAAAAAAAGAAGTATTACTTAAAAAATCCCGTTAATCAACCGCTAGATGCCAAGCAAGTGTTAGTTTTGATTAAACTCTTACTTGGTACACGTTCGTTAGCTGTTGAAGAACTTGACCAGATGATTGACTCCCTTTGTACGTTGTTAGACATGAATGATAAAAAAAGGATCCAAAATTTTATTAGTAATGAACGGCTTCATTTTACGCCGCTTAAACATGAACAACAATTAATGGATCGCATATGGGACTTTAGTCAATTAATTGATAGTTCTCATAAAATGATCATGGAATATAAAAAGGCGAATCATACGATATCGACTTATACAGTTGCCCCAGTTGGACTCCTGTTCTGTGATTTTTATTTCTATGTGGTGTGTTATGTGACCGACAGAGAAATCCCATATCCGATTTCCTTCCGTGTCGATCGAATTTTATCGTATCAAGTGTTGAAAGAAACATTTAAAATTCCGTATGCTCACCGATTTGAATCCGGTGATTTTCGTAACAAAATTAACATGATGTATCAGGGGGAGTTGATTAAGTTTACGTTTAAATTTACGGGTCATTCCGTTGAAGCAGTGCTTGATAAATTTCCTATCTCACGAGTGATTGAAGAGGGCGACGGATACTGTATTATTGAGGCAATGGCTTATGAACAAGGACTACTCATGTGGATCTTTAGTCAAGGGGATTGGATCCACCTATTATCTCCACAAGATTTAATTGAAAAAGCAAAGGCACGTTTAAACCGCATGCAGCGTTACTATGAACCATTAGAAGCTTAAAAAGGGTGAGTCTATCCGTTTGAGATAGGCTCACCCTTCTTTTATAGATGAGAGGTTCACAACTGATGAATGAGTTGAGGTGATTAACATAGATCATGTTGAGTCATTAACTCCCTGTAATCGTTCCTCCATTTGGATGAAGAATTTGTCCGGTCATATAACTTGAATCATCGCTTGCTAAGAAGACGTAAGATTCAGCTACTTCGAACGGTTGACCTGCCCGATTCATCGGAACTTTTGGTGTTTTTGTTCCGAATGTTTCAATGTGCTCCGCTGACCAAGAGGCAGGTTGGAGAGGGGTCCAAATAGGTCCAGGGGCGACTCCATTCACACGAATGCCACGATCGACTAAGGAACTAGAAAGCGATCGAGTGAACGCAACAATAGCCCCTTTAGTAGCACTATAATCGATCAATTGTTTTTCTCCCTCGTAAGCGGTGACGGAAGTCGTATTAATAATTGTACTTCCCGATTTTAGATGAGGAAGCGCAGCTTGGACAAGATAGAAAAAAGAATATATATTTGTCTTAAAAGTTAAATCTAATTGTTCGGCACTTATATCAAGAATACTATCGGCAGTATATTGGACGGCGTGATTATTAACAAGGATATCAAGTTTTTGAAAATGTTTCAGTGTCTTTTCGACGGCTTCTTTTGTGTGGTCGATGTCAGTTAAATCGCCCGAAATTAAGATACATTCCTGACCTAGTTCTAAAATATGTTGCTTTGTCTCCTTTGCGTCGATTTCTTCGTTTAAATAGGCAATGGCCACGTTGGCCCCTTCGCGTGCAAAGGCATAGGCAACTGCCCGGCCAATACCGGAATCTCCTCCTGTAATCAGGGCAACTTTGCCTTTCAATCGCCCACTTCCTTTAATATATGGATTTTCTGAGATGGGACGAGGGTTCATCAAATATTCCATCCCCGGTTGCTGATCCTGATGTTGCAAAGGAAACGCAACCTCAATCTCTTCACAGTTTTCAACAGTTCCAAGCTTTTTATAAACGGGATACATAGGACACCTCCTTAGTTTCTCTGTATTCCATGCATAACGTCATAGGATACGAGAGGTGACGATGAGGATGCAAATCTTCTTAAAAGTAAAACATTTCTCGTCATTAATATATATGAAAAAAGCGTGATATTTATGATTTTAGTGGGGATTTTGGAAAAAATGACACGACCCTTTTGTTATAATAGCGGGAAAGAGACATATATTTGAGATGAAATGATAAATAAGGGGAGAATAACATGAAGGGCATGAATCAATTTGCAAAGACCCACTCGCATGCACTTACGCTGCTAAAAGGGTCAATGGAGAAGAAGAAAGCCAATTTTTATGTTGAAAAAGGGTATCCTTCTTTAAACCATTTTTTAGATCAAAAACATCGGACACCATTTTATGGAGAGATTGAGATGGGGGTTAAAAAAATAAAGGGGAACATTCAACATCACGTTCATTGTTTTTTACGTGAAATCCATCCTCTTTTACTCAAGCTCTTACTAAAGATGAATAATTACGTGTTAATGAACGATGGGAACCCTAAATTTAGAATTATTCACCAACATCTCAAATTAGTGATTACACTTATCACGAAGCAACTCAACTAATACCGAAAACACGATTTGCCTAGATAAAAGGGGAGTTTTAAAAAATTTAATTAAAAATAATTGATGTCGAATGCACAAGAGTCTGATACACTAGAAAGAAGAAAATATTCTGATTTAGATTCGATGAGTGGCTTTCGTGAATGTGGGTACCTTGGAAGTCAGGAGAAAATGGTACAACCGGCTAAATTAGTAGTTGGAGGATAAGATGATTAATAAAGTTTTGGGCAGTAATTTTACGACGAAGAAAATCTTAGCAACAGAAACATTAGGTGAATCATCTCATCTGAGGAAAAGTATTTTGGATTATTTCGGGTTACGATTTATACTTTTAGGTGGATTAGTGATGCCGCATCAGTCTGTTTTGGCAACACCTACAACGAATCAGTTGGAGTTTAGTGAGTATCAACGACAGATGGAGGCTTCAGTGATTGGACTAGTCTTCATTTTAATGGCGGTGGCAACCTTTTTTTCTCATCGTCTCTTAGCGGTTTGGGAAAAGCGAAAACAAAAGTATCGATTTATCCATAAGTTAGCTCATGATGAATTTATTCTTTATTACCAACCGATCGTTAATCCAGATCAACATAAAGTGATGGCATGTGAGGCGTTATTAAGGATGAAAGACAACGATAACATTTTATCACCGTTTCATTTTCTAGAGACGGTTGAGGAACTTGGATTAATGGAACGCATCACGCTGTGGGTTTTACAACGGGTGATTCAAGATTATCCAGAAATTAAAGCGCATAATCAACATCTTGATGACGAATTTTATATTTCTTTAAATGTTTCCTTTAAAGAGCTAGCTAGCCCTTCATTTATTGAACAGGTAAAGGAGATTTTAGCTCATGTGGATTTAACTGAAATTAAACTTTGTTTTGAGATTATCGAAAAGTATCACCTTGAGAATCAAAGCTTGACGAATCAGGTGATTCGTGAATTAAGATCGCTTGGGGTTAAAGTGGCGATCGATGACTTCGGTGTCGAGTATGCGAATTTAGATATGCTCGATAAAATTGATTATGACATTATTAAGCTAGATAAACATTTTATCGATGAAATCCAAACCTCTTTTATTCGCCAGGCATCCGTCTTATTTATAGGAAAAGTGATTGAATATTATCAAAAAAGAATGGTGATGGAAGGGTTAGAGTATCCTAAACAACTCGAAGTTTTGCAAGAATTATATCCAGGTGTTGTCTATATTCAAGGTTATTTGTATTCACCGCCGATTAGCTTAGAAGAATTCAAAGTATTTACGCTTAAATCGGTAGAGTGAGCAAGTTAAATGTTTAGTCGAATCAATGAGGAATAGAGGGAATGATGCTCAAAGCATTTAAAAAGAGGTGTCCGAACTAGGGCACCTCTTTTTATGACGGGTTGGATACTTTTAAGTAACCATTAATTTAAGCTATGAGGCCTGTTTTAGGAAGAGGACAGGTATTCTTATTTTAGTACACACTGTTTTGTTTGTTTAACTTTTTGCGAAACAATGTTTTATTAACGCGTGACAACGTAACATTGTTAGGTTATATTAAAAGTAGAGTGTAACACTGTCGATAGGGAAAGGTGTTGAGAAAAATGCGTCGTAACGATTGTTTATCTATTAGTGGAAAAGAGCAGGTGTTAGGTGGAAGTTATAAAGAGGTCCGTCTTTCGGGATATGGATCTATTCAAGGAGCGTTGACTGCTGAGCTTTTGAAAGTAAGTGGGCTAGGAATGTTTGATGAAGGTGTAACTGTGTCACAATTAGAAGTAAGTGGCCAAGCAACGTTCAATCATCACCTAGAGGTACATGAGGCAAAGGTAAGTGGTTTGTTAACAGCGAAGAAGAACGTCAGTTGTCAGGAAAAGTTTGTAGTAAGTGGGAAGGTAAAAGGTGAGAGTCGGATGAATATCCGTGAGTTAACAATTTCTGGCCTTTTGACTGCCTTACAGGAACTTGAAGTTGGGATATTAAAGCTTTCAGGAAAATTAAGTGCGAACAGTTTAAAGGTAGAAAACGCAGAGATATCTGGGATGGTAACGATAACAGGGGAACTGTGTGCACATGTGTTAGAGATTCGAGGAATGATGACGGCCGATTCGGTTGAATCCGAAGTCTTAAAAGTGAAAGGACGGATAGATTGTAAGGACATGATTAATTCAGAAAAGGTTGAGATTTCATCAACGTCTGGATCTTCATTTAATGAACTCGGAGCGAGCGACGTTAAAATTTGTGAGTTAGAACCGAAACATGGATTACTATCACGACTTTCAACACTGTGTCATTTATTTTCAGGCACAACCGTCGTCAAAGGGAACTTAATTGAAGCGGATTCTGTTTATGTTGAAAATGCGAGAATAAAAAAAATTCGTGGTCAGGATATCGTGATTGGACCGCACTGTGAAATTGAGGCGATTGAATACAGTGGGACGTTAGTGGTTGATTCAACCTCAACAGTAAAACAAGCAACGATGCAGGAGGAGAAGCGATGTTTAATTTAGAGATAAACGGAATAGGTCAAAGTGGTGGAGGAACATTTGGCGATGTGAGTATTGAAGGGATCGGTCGTTTCACCGGACCTATTAAATGTCAGCAGTTTACGGTCTCAGGTGTTGGTTTTTCAAAAGAGGTTGAGTGTGAGCAGCAGCTCGTCATTGAAGGAACCTTAAAGTCTAAATCTCTTAAAGCGAAAGAGATTCATGTTTCTGGATTATGTAAAGTAGTAGGTGAGATGAAGGCACTTACTTTAAATGTGTTTGGCTATTTACATGTCGATCAATCCCTTAAGTTCGAACAGGCCGTGATTGAAGGGAAAGCCAAATTAAAAGAATCACTTGAGGCGAATCATTTAGAGCTCTTGTTTGTTGAGGATTCTTTTTTTGAGGTCATCACGGCAACCACTATTCGGATGACACGCTCATTAGAAAGTACACGGTTATCACAAAATAAGTGGTTTTCTCTTAAAAAGCGAACGGGGTTAATAAGTGGTGAATTAATCGAGGGAGAGGACATTCATTTAGAATATGCACAAGTCAAACAGGTTTACGGCGATCGTGTGTTTGTAGGGCCGGGATGTCACATCGATACGATTGAGTATAAAGAACAATTAGAAATTGCCCCTGGTTCAGTTGTTAAAACCATTAAACAAATTTAGAAAGGAGAACCGGAAATGGCTAGAAAAATAATGATTTATGGGGATGGATCCGTTTCGGGTGGAGAAGTGTCGAAGGTACGCGTGTTTGGTGACGGAACGATTCAGACTGACGTTGTAGCTGATTCCATTAAAGTTTACGGCACGGCAATGTTTAATGGAAAGGTGGAAGCAGAAGAAATTAAAATTTTAGGTGAGGCACTGTTTAATGGACAGGTGAAAGCGAAGAAAATGAGTGTTTATGGGACTGCTACCTTTGAACAGGAGGTCACCATGAACCGATTAAGTGTTTATGGAATGGTTCAATTATCGAAAGATGCGGTTATTGAGAAGCTAAAAAATATGGGCTATATTCAAATAAATGAGCGCTTAAAAGGGCGAAAAATAAAAAGTTACGGAAGTATAACTGGAAGGGGCCGATTACAGACGGAGACGCTATTATCTAAAGGGGTATTACAACTTGAAGGTGATATTGAAGGAGAGGAGTTAATCTTCAAAGGTGGTGTGTGTCAGGCTGCACTCGTAAATGGTGAAAATGTTGTGATAGAAGTTGCTACTATTTGTCAGTGTCACAGTATTGGGGCTACGAATTTAACCATCAAAAAAGCCGCCTTTAAATCTAATCAACGGGCCCTTATGGTCGCAGAAGAAATTGAGGGTGACCAGTTAAATTTAAGATGTATTCGAGCGAAGGTCGTCCGCGGAGATGTGATTAAACTAGGGGATCATTCTACGATTGACCGGTTAGAATATCGGACGCTAGTAGCCAGTCCATCCAAAACCATTTCGGTTTCACAATCTGTTAGAAGTTAGGTGATAAAAGTGGAAACAGCATTAATCTCAAAAAAAGAGTTATTACAGACGATGAATATCTCATATGGACAACTTTATCGATGGAAGCGTAAAAAACTTATTCCGGAGGAATGGTTTATTAAAAAGTCCGTTTCAACTGGGCAGGAAACCTTTTTTCCCCGTGAACAGGTGCTCGAGAGAATCAGTAAGATTATCGAGTTAAAGGACCAAGTCTCGCTTGATGAATTGTCCGATGTCTTTTCACCAAAAGATGAAGAAATTTCTCTAGAACTAGAACGATTACTTGATAAACAGATTATTACGTTGCAGGGGGTGGCATTGTTTGAACGAATGTTAGAGGGGAGCGCCGATCTATCAGACTTGAAACAGGTGTTAATGGTGAAGATTGTCGATCACCAAGTCGTTAGCGGGAATCTTACGTTTGATGAGGGGAAGTTGCTTTGGCAATTTTTAGATAAGCATTATCAACGCTTAAATAGGGAAGAGTCATGCATATTGTTGATTCGCCATTTAGGATTACCCTTTGTGGTAGGGGCTTTAAATCGGGAGATGGTCATTATTGATGAAGGTGACAAAGTTGTTTTAGAGGTTGAGTTATTAAAAGAGATTGGGAAAATAAAATTAGCCTTATTGGGTTAAATGAATGGATTGAAAAAGGGAAAGAATAGAATTAAAATAGGGGGATTTGTCGATACTAGGATTGATTTTCATCGAAGGCGCCTGTTGATGAGGTGACCATTTGACACTAGTTTTTTTCTCGTATCCTTTTCAAAAGAACAATCACTGGTTTGAATCGGGTGGTCCAAGCCTCGTTCATCACGATGCGTTGAGGCGGTAGTTTGGCGAGTATCAATCCGTGTGCTAGGGTGATTTCCTAAGTTACACGAACACAATTAGAAATTATTCCTCCTAGATAAAATCTTTTTCGCCCTATATGTAGAAAGAAGGAATTTTGTTGAAAAGGTTATCTGTTATTAAAAATAGTATAAAAATGATTTTTATTTTCTTAATCGGTTTAGTTCTTTCGTTTCTGTTTGATTATCTTGGATTTAATGAGGCGAATATTATTCTTGTTTTTACCTTATCTGTTTTATTGACAGCGCAATTTACCGATTTTTTTATCTATAGTTTTATTTCTTCCCTGATCGTCGTGCCCTGTTTTAATTTCTTTTTTATTGAACCACGGTATTCGTTTAATGTTTATGATGCGGATTACCTCATTACTTTTTTCATTATGTTGATGGTGACCCTTATGGCCAGTATACTTACCAATCGTATTAAACGGATTGCAGCGGTGGCAAAGGTAAGAGAAAATCGAATGAAATTTTTATATGAAAGTAATAAACACTTATTACTCGTTCAGGGTCAGGAACCAATTGTAAATGAAAGCGTGAAAAATTTAGCTCGTATTTTAAAAAGAGATGTGGCGATTTCTCGCTGTGATGAAAATCATCAATTATTACCGCTTCAAAATTATAGTTATTCATTGAAAGAAGAGGCTTCCTTGTTTTTAAAGAGTCTCTCTACCGAAGAAATGGCAAAGGTAATTTCCTCCGATCATGATGGGTTAGATCCAAACTTACAAATTTACTACTATCCGATTCTGGGAAAAAATGATACACTCGGTGTGATTGCGATTTCACTTATAAATAAGGATAAACTTGATGAAAATGAAATGACATTACTTCAATCCTTGTCAACTCAAATCGCTTTTGCTCTTGAAAGAGAACGATTATACGAGCAACATAAACAGGCTAATTTAGAGGCCGAACGCGAGCGCCTAAGAGGAAACTTACTTCGTTCAATTTCACACGATTTAAAAACACCGCTGACGAGTATTTTAGGGTCTACTTCAACTCTTATTCAAAACAATCACATCATTACCGAGGAAATTCGCTTAGAGTTGTTAAATAATATTTATGATGAGACCACTTGGCTTCAACGGTCGATTGAAAATATTTTAAGTATGACAAAGATTGACGAGGGAAGATTAGAATTAGATAAACATCCGGAATTATTAGAGGAATTGATTACCGAGGCAGTGACACGAATTCAACGCTTCCATCCGCAGGTTAAGATTGTGGTCGATATTGAAGAAGAGATGGTTTTCCTAAATGTTGATGCCGTATTAATTGAAACGGTTCTTGTCAATTTACTCGATAATGCCGTCCATTTTTCAAAGGAGAATCCGGTTATTACTGTTAGAGCCTATCCAGTTGGGAAGGATGTCTGTTTTCAAGTAATTGATGAAGGAAGAGGAATTTCAGAAGAAGATCTTCCGTTTATTTTTGATCGATTTTATACAAAAGGGCAAGGGGGAGTATCGCATAAAAAAGGAATTGGCTTAGGGCTTACGATTTGTAAATCAATTGTGCAAGCCCATCATGGGACAATAACGGTCTTTAATAATGTGCTTAATGGATGTACGTTTGAATTTTTGATTCCAATGGATTATGAGAATGGGGCACTATCGAGCGTATAAGGATAAAATCTTTACACTTTCTTTATGCTAGTAATAAATTATTTAATACAATCTTTATATCAGATTTGATAAACTAAAGGTAAAAACATAAAGAAGTTTGTCATTTAAGTCGGAGCTAACGATTTGAATGTCGATTGTATGAATAAGCCCTTAGGGGTTAGTTTTGTAAAGTGGACGTTAGGACGAGGCGTTAGAATAAAATAAAGGGATTGGTGTCGAATATGTCCCCTTCATATGAATTTAAGGGGAGAAGACGAGCTCTAATCAATGATTAAGAATGGAAGTGATGATGATGGAGATTAAGCCGTTGATTTTAATCGTAGAAGATGATAAATCAATTGCTAAGTTTGTGAAGGTGTCGATGGAGGCACAGGGATATAAATGTATTGAAACAACAACGGGTCAAGGTGCATTGGCCTTAGTCTTTTCAAGTAATCCTGATGTCATCATTTTAGATTTAGGACTACCGGATATGGATGGGCTTGAAATTATTGAAAAGATTCGTCCGCTCACTCATGCGAAGATTATTGTCGTTTCGGCACATGGACATGAACGAATTAAAGTTGAAGCGTTGGATACAGGGGCAGATGATTATTTAACAAAACCGTTTAATGTTTCAGAATTATTAGCCCGTGTTCGTGTTGCTTTACGCCAATTAAAACAAGTTCACGTATTAGGTCAGATGGCCCAAATGCAGGAGGAAGCCACTTCTTTTAAAGTGGGCGATTTGTTAATCGACTTTGATAAACGCAAAGTGGTGATTCGTGAGGAAGAGGTCCATTTAACCCCTATTGAATTTAAACTGATTGAATTAATGGCGAAGCATGCTGGCCGCGTATTAACTCATCGATTTATGATTCATGAGATATGGGGTGGTTATGGAGAGAATGAAACACAGTCTTTACGCGTATTTATGGCAAATATCAGAAGAAAAATTGAACTAGAGCCGACGCATCCGCGTTATATCATTACGGAAGTTGGGGTTGGTTATCGTTTAGTGGATGAATAAAAAAGGAGTTATCACTTTGAGTTGATAGCTCCTTTTTTCGTTAAGGAAATGTTCAAATCTTTATAAGACTCTTATACGGGATATGGTTATCTTAATACAATCTTTATACTAATTTTGTTACACTTGTAGATGCCATTAGTTAAGAAGAGGTGAGCAAAATGGGACAAATAAAGGGAGATGCCCTGTTTGAGGAATGTGTTATTTGTTCGGTTAATTATTTAAAGAGTTATCAATACAAAGAAGCGTTGGCGATGATTCATGAGGCCATGCAGGCAGATGATACATCGGCACTCGTTTATAACCTACTTGGTATCTACTATGAAATGAAGGGGGATTATGTTCGAGCAAGAAAGCTTTATTTGGTGGCTAGTGCATTAGATGCTTCGTTTTTACCAGCGATGAATAATTTAAATCGCCTAACGTCTTATATGGCGGAGAGAACGCAAGTATCCATCGATTTTGGAAATTATGAGCGACATAAATAAGAGAAGATGAACAATAATCTGAAAGGATGTTTATGAGATGAGATTAAAGAAAAAGAATTATATTGTTATTGTGGGGTGTAGCCAGTTCGGTGCAACGATTGCCTCTACCTTTTCACAACAAGGCTGTGATGTTGTGGTGATTGATCAAAATGACATGGCGTTTCGAAAACTAGAGTATGGATTTAGTGGCTATAAAGTGATAAAAGATGGGACAGATGTTGAAGTTTTAATTCAGGCTGGCATTGAACAAGCTTCCCTAGTCGTAGCGGCGACAGATGATGATAATGCTAATCTGATGATTTCCCAAATGGCTAAAGAGATTTTTAATGTCGAGGAGGTTGTTTCTCGATTATATGATGTCGATAAACAAATTTTATATCGCGATTTAAATATCAAAATGATTCGTCCAACCCGATTGACGATGGATGAGTTTGATAAACTAGTGATGAAACGCGAGGGAGGAAAATTCTAATGAAGGTTTTAATTGTTGGAGGACGTGGGAAAGCCGATTTTTTAATGAACTCATTACTTGATAAAAAAAATAGCGTGACGTTAATACACGATGATGAGGAATATTGTAGACAATTAGCCCGTAAATATGACACGACGATCATTTGCGGGGACGGAACAAAACGTTATATATTAGAAGAAGCTGAGATTGAAAATCAAGATATCGTAATTGCATTAACACCGAAAGATTGTGCGAATTTCGTCATTTGTCAATTAGCGAAGAAAGTTTATGGGATAAAGAGAGCTTTTGCGACTGTCAATAATCCTAAAAATGTTGACGTGTTTAAAAAATTAGGGATTGATTCGGCGATTAGTGCGACTTACGTAGTGTCAAATATGATTGAACAACTTGCGACGATTAATGATTTATCTCATTTAACGGTGATGGAATCGGGCCATATTCATTTAATGGAGTTGCTTGTGAAGGAGCAAGATCCGATCGTAAATCAACAGATTAAAGACATTGATATTTCTGAAGAAATGATTATTAGTTGCATCATTCGAAGTAATCAGGCCCTAATTCCAAAAGGAGATACATTTATTTTATCGGGTGATAAACTTATCATTTTATCAACCAGCACGCAACCTCAATCATTTATCGGACAGTTAGTAGGTGATTCCTATGAAACGCGTTAAACAAAAATATTTAATCATGGCCTATTTATCACGCTTTATGATGATTATTGGCCTCATTTTATTCATTCCTTTATTGGTGCTCCCTTTTTATCCGCAAGAGGTGATTTATTGCAAGGATTTCATTATTCCTGCCCTTATCGCTATCTTATTAGGAGGGGGATTAACGAAGGTACTTCCTTTTGAGCGGTCACAACGACTCTCGGTGGGGGATGATGCGGTGATTGTGGTAGGGGCTTGGATCCTTGCGATTGTATTTTCGGCCATGCCATTTGTTTTCTCTCATCAATTAAATGTAACACAAGCCATTTTTGAATCGGTAAGTGGTTGGACGACGACGGGATTATCGGTTGTTAATACGGAACAAACGGCGCACATTTTTTTAATTCATCGAAGTGTTACTCAATTTTTTGGAGGGGTAGGAATCGTTCTAGTGTTATTGTCGGCCCTTTCAAGTACATTTGGATTGCAACTTTATCAATCAGAGGGGCATAATGACTATTTGCTTCCTAACTTGATTAAATCTTCACGCCTTATTTTAGGAATTTATTTTGGCTATATTATGATTGGCGTGCTACTCTACACCTTATTTGGGATGCCGTTATTTGACGCGATTAACCATTCAATTGGTGCCCTTTCTACAGGTGGTTTCTCCGTTAAAACATTAAGCATTGAGGCTTATGATTCTGTGGCAATCGAGGTGATTACCATTGTTCTGATGTTATTAGGAACAACGAATTTTGCTGCCCATCTTCTGCTGCTTAGGGGAAGATTAAAATCGTTTTTTAAACTAGGTGAAATTAAGTTTATGGCTCTTTTGATTGGAATTGGGGTGGCACTTTTGACCGTTTCATTAGCCGGAACGGTATTGGGGTCATTAGGTGACTCGTTCCGAGTGGCTATTTTCCAAGTTATTTCGGCGTTGTCTACAACGGGATATGCGACAACAAGTTATACAACGTTCACTTCATCCGCACTGTTTATCATGATTGTTTTGATGATTATCGGGGGAGGGGCCGGTTCAACATCAGGTGGGATTAAGCTCTATCGTTTCCTTCTATTAGTCAAACAGAGTATTTGGAACGTGTATCTTCAATTTAAACCTGAACATTTGATTAAGGAACCATTTGTATTAAAGCCCGAGGGAAAAGTTTATTTAACGAATGATGACTTTAAAGAGGCTTCAAATTATGCTTTTATTTATATGGTCTTGCTGGGGATTGGGACGTTTATATTTTTAGTGATGGGTTATCCTCTTCAGGAGTCGCTATTTGAGTTTGCGTCGTCATTAGGAACGGTCGGTCTTTCGATTGGAATAACTGCTCCTGATCTTCATCCACTTTTATTGTGGACGGAAATAGTGGGGATGCTGTTTGGGCGCTTAGAAATTTGGGTTATCTTTATTTCACTGATTAAAATTTGTACGAGACGTAAAAGAGGTCGCAACTAAGAAAACAACCCTTGTTGTTAATCTGATTCAAAAGCATCGCGATTCTTTTTAACACTTCCTAATTAAGAGAAAAAAGAGGAAGGATCGTTCATAAATATCAAATGGATACGGTATGAGTTCATAAAGGGTCTCATACCGTATTTATTTAGGATGCGGTTGTGATCAGAATCATTAATGTCGGTTGATAGGGGTAACTTTCTCTAGCGTTTGTGGTAAACTAAAGAGTAGCAGCCTCTCATTAGGGTGAGGGGTGAAATTGGTGATACCGTTTTCTAGTAGTTACTTCAACGGGGCATTGTCAGTGTGAGACTTATAGTCGTTACTTTCTTTGTTAGCTTACAAAAAATTTAATCCAATTCGTTTGTAAAATCGCCAGACAGTAATAAGATAGGGAGCGTTGGGCAATTTGAATTTAAGGGATAGAGGTGTGAGAATGAAGGCAATTAAGAATGGGAAAATCATAATGCCCCAAGGTATTCTTGAAAATCAGGTGCTTGTATTTGACGAAGTGATTAGATCGATTCAAGTAGAGGTTCCCGAAGATTGTGAAGTCATCGATGCCCGTGGCATGTATGTGTCTCCAGGATTAATTGATGTACACGTGCATGGAAGTTGTGGTGCTGATACGATGGATCAATCGGTTGAGGCCATCGAGACCATTAGTCAAGGAATTGCTCAAAATGGGGTGACGGCTTTCTTACCGACAACGATGACCATGAGCCAAGAAGATATTTATGGAGCTTTAAGCGTCATTCGGGAATGTATGAGACGGTCATTAGTTGGGGCTAAAGTTTTGGGTGCCCATATGGAGGGACCGTTCATTAATGAGTTGTATAAGGGGGCGCAGTCGAGTCAATATATTGTAAAACCAAATTTTTTATTTATAGAACCATATACCGATGTTATTAAATTGGTTTCCTATGCACCAGAGTTGGATGAAAGTTACGCGTTTACCAAAGCGGTGAAGGAAAGAACAGAGATAACCTTATCTATTGGCCATACGAATGCCACCTATCAACAAGCTAAAGAGGCCTTTGCCTGCGGATGTAGTCATGTCACGCACTTATTTAATGCAATGACGCCACTTAATCATCGGGAGCCTGGCGTGGTTGGGGCTGCATTAAGTAGTGATGTTTTTACAGAATTAATTGCGGATACGATTCATATTCATAAAGATTTATTCCCGTTTGTGTTGGCGAATAAGGGAAAAGAGAAAATTGTGTTGATCACAGATAGTATGCGCGCCGGATGTATGAAAGATGGAACGTACGATTTAGGTGGGCAAGCCGTGTTTGTTAAAGACGGAGCCGCCCGACTTGCTAGTGGAAATTTAGCTGGAAGTGTGTTGACCTTAAATCAGGCCGTCTATAATTTTTATAAGTATACAGACGTCACGTTGTGGGAGGCGATTCATATGGCTTCTTTAAATCCAGCGACATCCATCGGTATCCATCATCAAAAGGGAAGTCTGGATGTATCAAAAGATGCAGACATTGTTATTTTTGATGAGGAACTCAATTGTTATTTAGCGTTCGTTGAAGGACGCGAAGTAGTTAATAAATTTTGAAAAAGTGGGTTATTAATAACTGATTAAATGGGGTACTATCCCGCTAAAATGCTTATTTTAGACGAGTAGAGGATGGGATTTTCATTATAAAAAGAAGCCATTAAGGGATTATGCTTAATGGCTTCTTTTTATAAGTCTTTACTTTTTAGGAAGGGATCTTTATAAGATAATTGAATGTTTCGTGGGGGGAAGGTGCTGAGCTGCCTAAGAGGAATCTTAAGTGGTTCTATAATTTTTGGTGTGGGTGGGATTACTCACACCTTTTTGATTGCCATAAATATTGAGACAAAAAAAAGAGACATAGTCCCCAAAATCCTATACAATGTAATCGGCTAAAACAACACGAAAGGATTGGTTTTATGTCTCATACTAATTGTATCTCAACTTTACTTGATTTAAAAGATAAAAATATTACTTTTTCAGAAAATTGTATCCAGGAAACTCAGATTAAGAATGTTCGTTCTAAACTTATTTTAGGGACTCTTTCTTTTCAACCGACTCATTGCTACCACTGTGGTCATTCTTTTGACTCAAATATCATTAAACACGGCTTCAAAACTTCACGTATTAAGCTAGTCAAAATTTCCGGATTTGATGCTTATCTAGACTTAAAAAACAACGTTATAAATGCCGTCATTGTGACCGAACATTTACCCTAGAAACATCTCTTGTTAACCCTAATTGTTTTATTTCCACTCCCGTAAAACAAGCCATCTTTTTAGAAGCTAGTCATAAGAAATCCGAAACAGATATTGCACGTGAGCTTAACGTTTCTCATTCAACCGTTAACCGCGTCATTCATTCTTCCTATGAAGAACAGCCGCTTCCCTTTAATTCTCTCCCAAAAGTTCTTTGTTTTGACGAGTTTAAGTCGGTTAAATCGGCCGAGGGTCACCTGCCATGCGAAGCATGTATCCTCCATTGGTAGGGAACGGAGCAATGTCCTTCATTTTTTGTGATGCGTCCAATGGAAAGCTAATTGATATCGTTGAAGACCGTCGCTTAAGTACACTAAGGACTTATTTTATGCGATTTTCTAAAGCAGCTCGTGAAGGTGTAACCCACGTCGTCATTGACATGTACGCCCCTTATATGACACTCATTAAAGAGGTATTCCCTAAGGCTAAGATTGTTTTAGATAAATTTCATATCGTTCAACTAGTCTCTCGTGCTCTTAATAAAACACGCATTCGTTTCATGAATCAAAATAAAGAGTTTTATAATAAATTCAAACATTATTGGCGACTTCTCTTAAAAGCCCAAGAAGATCTTAATGCCACTCATTACTTCTATTCCAACTGCTTCAAAAAGATGATCTCTCAACAAGAAATTATTGACTTTTTATTAGCCCTAGACCCTGAACTAAAGGAGACTTATGATTTCTACCAAACTGTCCAACAGGCTATTAAACTTCGTAACCTTGAAATATTTCATCATGCCATTCAACACCCCTCTGACCTGCTTTCACACGAAATGAAAACAGCTTTAAAAACACTCACTCATTATCAAGATTATGTCAAAAATACTATCGAAACTCCTTATACAAATGGAGTACTTGAAGGAATTAACAACAATATCAAAGTCATTAAGCGAATCGCTTTTGGATACCGTAGTTTCTACCATTTCAAAGCAAGAATTTTGATTATTCATAAATACACTTTTGAACAAAAAAAGAAGAGGAATCAAACCATCTAAAGAATAGCCTAATTCCTCCCGATTATATGTATAGATTTTATTCACCCACACTATTTGATAAAGAACCTCTTAAGTTCGTCATCAGCAGGACCCGTGGATTAACATTTCTTTCAAAAGAGACAAAAACGGAGTGAATACTTTCACTCCGTCGTTGAATGTTGAATAAAGAATAATTATTTTTGTAATAATTTTTTAGCTTGGATTTGCCCCATTAAGTTTAAGATGTAACCGACTACCCCAACGGCAATGAATAACATACAAGCAGAAGTTAATCCAATTTTATTTGAAAGGGTTGTAAATAATAAGGCTGAAATCGAACTACCTAAGGCGAATGACATACCGACTTTTGCTAACTTCATTGTTCCATCACGTTGTCCAAAAACATCTGACGGCATAAAGGCTGGTGCTGATGTGATTGTAAAGACAGTTAATCCAGATAAGATAGGAACAAGGAATCCAACAAAGCTTCCGGTTGGCATAAAGGCCATGATAATTAAAGCTAATACGTTAGCGATTCCTGATAAAACCATTGGAACGAATGATCCTAATTTATCGAATAATTTACCACCGGCAACGTTACCGATTAAACATGAAACACCAAAGATTGAACCAGCAACACCTAATTGACTTGCTTCAAATCCTTTTTTAGCTAAAACTGGAATAGCCTGTGTTGATACAGCTACAACGGCGAAACAGATTAATGCACAACCACACCAGAATGTCCAGAAAGCAGATGTTTTACTTGTTTCTTTATCTGATAATCCATCAAATTTTTGACGTACAGGTTTTGCTGATGTTTCAGTTGAAACTTTTTCTTCAGGAAGCTCACCTTGTTTTGGATATCTAATAAATAATAAGGCTAATGGCACACCAATTGCAATCATCGCTAAACCTAAGATGATGTATGTTCCACGCCATCCAACGTTCGCTAATAAATTAACGGTAATAGGTTGTAAGAAGACGTTACCAATTGATCCACCTGCTAAGGCGATTCCTAATGCAGTCCCGCGTCCTTCACCTGGGAACCAGTGTCCCATCATAACTGGTA
This sequence comes from Turicibacter faecis, assembly GCF_037076425.1. Taxonomy (NCBI): domain Bacteria; kingdom Bacillati; phylum Bacillota; class Erysipelotrichia; order Erysipelotrichales; family Turicibacteraceae; genus Turicibacter; species Turicibacter faecis. The sequence goes on from NZ_AP028127.1 coordinate 436,351, forward strand.
ATGATAATCCTGTGAATAAAATTGTACCGATTTGTGTACAGAAAGCACTCGCGTTAAACATAATTGCATTTTGTGCTAAACCGTATGACGCGAAGGCTAAACCACCAATAATTAACCCGGCAACATAAATATATTTAATTTTGAATTTATCATAAAATTTAGCGAAGAATGGGTTAAATAAAGCAGGGATTGTTCCTGATAAATACAATAAAGTAAATCCAACTTCAGTTACGACCCCTGATTCAGAAACCGGTGTTTGCATTTGACTTTGTAAGTTTTGAGAAATACAGTATGGTAATGCTTGGATTAACATACAAATGAACACGATAAAATATCTTTTACCATTGCTAGCTTTTACAGTCTGATCCATATCAGAGTCCTCCTATATCATTTTCCGTATTTAGTTTTCGTTATAAATGGGCGATTTTTAAGAAACAATTTCTAGGACTAATCGGTTAATCAATGATAAGGAGTTAATAGCTCCCGAAAAGATTGTTTCTTAAAAATAAGAATCTTTAATTTTGTTGCGTAACAGTAAACTCGTCATTAAATGTAAACAACTTCACTTCTTTGGCATCTAAATCTTCGTGATGCATATTGATCGCGGAAATACTATGGTTCGTATAAGTTTTATAATAGTAGATTCCTTTTTCTTGATCGATACATGACGTATACAAAGTGATGTCATTTAAATGCTGAGGCGTTACAACCGATCCGCGTACCATGGCGACCCCGTTTAAAATATGGAAAAACTCGCTCATTCCAGAATAATTGACATCTGCATAATCAATATGATTACGTAAGAAGGCAGCTTTTACGAAGCGTGAAGGTGAAGAGTAGTCACCAGGTAATCCAAAGGCACCAAGCCCTTGACCTAATGGTTTTAGATTCTGTTCACCACATGCGGTATCTTGAGGTTGGGTAGCAGTAAGTCCCATATACTGTGTTAAATTTGTAAGGTGCCAATCAAATGTTGGCGCATTCGTCAAAACACCGACCTTATTATCCATCACTTTTAATCCATTTACGGTTTTTTCAACGACAATACTTTCACCTGTTTTATCACAGATCATCCAATGGAGTGGAGAAATCGGTACTTGTTCATTTAATGGAACCCCAACTAGTACAACATTTTTTAAAGCTTCTTTTACCTCTTTAACCGTTTCAAAATTAGCGGCAACCCATAAGAGTAAATCATAAGGTGCAATATTTGTTTTACCCTCTACGGATTTGTCGTCCCAGTGTGCGTATTTCGGAAAATTTAATCCCGCTGCAGCTAATCCCTTCTCATTACAAACATCTGCATAAGAAGGATGTTCATCAATTAGTGTTCCCATTCCGATAATCGCATATTTCGTTTGTTCTACTTCTCCAGTTGCACGATTTTTATAACCAAAATGTCTTGGAGTTAAGAGAACGGATTGATTGAACGAATACTCAATATCCATGTTGCGACCAAATAAATGAGAACCGTCTTTAGCTGTTAGTGATAGTGCAGTACACATCGGTGATTTCCCCTTTCTAGTACATCAACGTTCATTTAATCTGACATTGTTTTAAGAAATCTTACCTTGTTGAATGTAAGATTAAGATTTATATTTTATACAATATATCTACATTTATGAGTGATAAGCTCTACCATTTTGGAGCAAAATACTCATCGAAAAACAAGGTCTACTCTTATAATGCCAAATTATTGATGTATTAAACGCATAATTTAAGGATATTGCTAATAATTTTTAAATTAAAGAGGGTCCATTGATAACGTTAAAATGGATGTTTTTTTGTAAACATGAGGCTTAATTCATCATGAAAAACCTCTTAATCAACGTTACTGATATAGTTTAATCCCATTTTGAAAATAAGTAAAATAGATTATTTTTATATAGATTATAAGTAAAATTTATGTAAGGGGAATCACGTGGATGAAGAAGGATCCTAGTCTTCTAATAAAAAGAAATTCAACTTTGATTCGCATAAAAGGATTTTATATTTGATGAAACAGATTCTTGTGTTCGAAAAGAGAATTATCTTAAAGTTAAAGGTCTTAAAGAATTTTTTTTTAGATGTTCATCTAGGGGAGGCCGAATAATTCCTTTCAGAGAGTAAATCATAACTAGTTGTCATTAAATTTATCAAAGGAGAAGGTGGAAAAGGTGATTAAATCGATTTTAATGTTAGGACAATCCAATATGGCTGGAAGAGGGTTTATTAGCGATGTTCCTCCTATTTATAATGAACGAATTCAAATGTTGCGTAATGGAAGGTGGCAACTCATGACTGAACCCATCAATGTTGATCGACCGGTTTCAGGGATTAGCTTAGCAGGTTCATTCGCAGAGGCGTGGTGTCATGAAAATCCAAGTGAAACGTTAGGGTTAATTCCGTGTGCTGAAGGAGGAAGCGCATTAGATGATTGGGCAATTGATCAATCATTATTTAAGCATGCACTTAGTGAGGCTAAATTTGCGATGCAAAGCAGTGAATTAATTGGTATTCTCTGGCATCAAGGAGAAAGCGATAGTTTTAATGGAAATTATAAAGTCTACTATAAAAAATTACTTCTAATTATAGAAACGCTTCGTGAAGAGCTCGGTGCTCCAAATATCCCATTAATTATCGGAGGATTACCAGACTTTTTGGGCAAGCAAGGATTCGGGCAAAATTGTAAGGAATATGAGTTCATTAATAAAGAATTAGAGAGATTTGCGTTTAATCAAGAAAATTGTTATTTTGTAACGGCGAAGGGGTTAACTTCTAACCCGGATGGGATTCATATAGATGCTATTTCTCAAAGAAAGTTTGGAATAAGGTATTTTCAAGCCTTTTCGAAGCAGGAACATGTCCTAACCCCACTCATTAATGAGGAAAAATTAGTAGGGCAATTAGCCGCACGCAAAAATACAAAAACCGAAAAAATTTACATAAAAACATTGGATTTTTCACTTGGGAAAATATCGTACGATGACTATCTATCCGCAGTAATGAAAATTAACTCAGAGGAATAAAATCTTAAATTAAAGGAGGAAGGGATTACTTTTGATCCCTAGTCATAACATTTTAATAATCGTTAGAATGTGTGAGGAGTATGATAAATAAAGGGTGTACTGTATGAGCAATAAGAATAAAAAATAACGAAGGATTTGAATCAATCGATGGTTTAAAAATAATGATTGATAACAGACTCGCTCTAATTTCAATGGTTGTTATAGGTAGGAATATATCGAAAAAAGGTGCGATTTTATCATATGAGGACAGTTATTTACATATGATTTGATGTAATGTCCACTTAGATGATAAATGTGTCGTTTATAGAATGGAGTGTCCAGTGGGGATCAAGTCTGGGGGGATTTGTTGATGAAAAAAAATGAGAATATGATTAGTTTCGTTTTGGGAATTATTTCAGCGGTTCTATCAGGGTTAACATTTTTAATTGTCCTTTTCTTTGCAGGGCTAACTGAAGATGGGGGATTAGGATTTCAATCGATGTTAGTCATATTAGGTTTAGTTTTTAACATCCTGTCCTTAGTTTGGGCAAATTCGAACACAAAAAAAATGCGATTTGGACTCATTGTATCAGGGATATTGTACCTTTTTGGAGGAGGGTTCTTCGCTATTATTAATGCCATTTTAGCAATTATTGCGGGATGCGTTGTTAAAGTAAATAAAAAAGATGAACTAAAATTTAATGTTATGGATAAAACAATAGATTTAGGATCCATTGTTAAAGGAAAATAAGCGACAGTGTGATAAAAAGGGCAAAGACGTTAATCTTTGCTCTTTTTAGACGTTATAGGGAGATTTTTCAGTAGGATAGGCGGTCTCTCTGTTTAATAATTAGCGTCTTAATAACATAGGAAATGATTTGTTGCTTAACTTTAAAGGTGGTATAATAAGGAAATAAATAATCAGTTGAGGAAGGATGAAGAATGTGTTAGCGAAGATGATTACATTAAATAATGGTGTCAAGATGCCGATCATTGGATTTGGAACTTTCAAGGTTGAAGATGGACAGCAAACGATTGATGCGGTGAAGTGTGCACTTAGTATGGGATATCGTCATATTGATACGGCCGCCGTGTATCAAAATGAAGAGGGTGTCGGGCAGGCTATTAAAGAGAGTGGTGTGCCACGAGAAGAAATTTTTTTAACGAGCAAAGTGTGGAATAGTGATCAAGGATATGAATCAACCTTAAAGGCATTTGAAACGTCATTAAAAAAATTACAGACGGATTATTTAGACCTATATCTTATCCATTGGCCTAAAGCTTTAAACCGTGAAACATGGCGCGCTCTAGAAGAATTATACCGCCAAGGACGTATTCGTGCGATTGGTGTTTCGAATTTTAAAGAGCACCATCTTGAGGATTTATTAGAGGTAGCTACGGTTGTGCCAGCTGTTAATCAAGTGGAATATCATCCACGGATGATGCAAACTTCACTTGCAAACTATTGTAAGGAAAAAGGAATCCAATTAGAAGCATGGGGACCTTTAATGCAAGGACAGGTGTTTGAGATTGATGTCTTACAACAATTAGCAAAGAAATACAATAAAACAGTTGCTCAAATTGTGTTACGTTGGGATATTCAAAACGGTGTGGTCACGATTCCAAAATCGGTTAATGCCAGTCGAATTCAAGGAAATGCCGATATCTTTGATTTCGAACTAACAGCGGAAGACATGGCACAAATTAACGCGCTCAATAAAGAGGAGCGTATCGGTCCAGATCCAGACCATATTACTTTTTAATTGATGAGGGCTAACCATTATCCGAGTGTGGGTAATGGTTTTTTTAATTAGTAAAGATAAATAGGCGGAGGATGAGGCGATAGACTAAGCATGTTTTAGGTCCAATTAGGTGAATTAATTGGGCAGAGGGTACAAATGATAACGGTTATAAAAAAAGGCTTACTTTTATAGAACTTCGTGCCAAAATATGATAGTATGATACCAGGAGTATAAAAAATAAAAGTGCATAAAGAGGAAGTTTTATGTTTAATCATGAACAAATAAAAAAATTTACGGATGTCGAGATGTTAATTTACAACTACATCTTGCAAAATGCTCAGCAAATTCGATTTATGACCATCAGAGAGTTAGCCGATGCGACACATGTATCAACATCGGCCATTATGCGATTTTGTAAAAAGTTAGATTGTGAAGGCTATGCTGAATTTAAAGTACAGTTTAAAATGTATTTAGAGGAGAAGAAGGAAAAACAACCTCTCAATGATATTTCTGAAATTACGCATTACTTTGAAACCATTCATCATGGGGAATTCGAGGAAAAGATAAATCAGGTTGCCGATATTGTGAGTGCCTCGGAACAAATTGTTTTTATTGGTGTTGGAACATCTGGAATCTTAGGTAAGTATGGAGCTCGTTATTTCTCTAATATCGGAAAGTTCAGTTATGTGATTGATGATCCCTTTTATCCGAATATAGGACACGTGAGTGAAAGAGCAGTCGCCATTGTTTTATCCGTTTCAGGAGAAACAGAGCAAACGATAAATTTAGCGAGACATTTTTTACAGCAACGTTGCACGATTGTAAGCATTACGAATAGTACAAGTTCAACGTTGGCTAAAATGTCACACTATAACTTGTCTTACTATATGACGAGTCAAAAAAACAATAAGGAATATGATATCACCACACAAGTTCCTGTTGTCTTTATTTTAGAGTCAATCGGTAGACGGATTAAGTAGGTGCATACACACAGTTAGTGTCTATGCACTTTTTTGTTGTCACAAATTGTTTCGCATTTGGCACAAATATCAAAGCGCTGTCACATATGCTTATATCCCGAAATACTAATGACAGAAAGGGCTTTATTATTTAAAATATGTATGAAACAAAGTTAGAGAATGATGTGGAGGTATATTAAAAATGGCGATTGATTATGGTCAAACAGCAAAAGAGTTAATTGTTGCCCTAGGTGGGAATGAGAACATCAATAATGTAACGCACTGTGCTACACGATTACGTTTTATTTTAAATGATCACTCACATGTGAATAAAGAGACAGTTGGTAAGATTAAAGGAGTTATTACAACGGTAGAAGCGGGGGGACAATTCCAAGTTGTGATTGGAAATCACGTGAAGGATGCCTATGAACACGTGTTAAAGTTAGTGGATATTAGTGAAGAGAATGTTTCAACATCGACTGAAAAAGTTGGAATTTTCAGCCGTATCATTGACGTGATTTCAAGTATTTTTGCCCCATTCTTATACACGTTGGCAGCGTGTGGGATTTTACAAGGAATTTTAGGCGTTTTAGTGGCTTTAGGCTGGATAGATACGGAAGGTGGAACTTATCAAGTTTTAAACTTTATTTCTTGGACAGCCTTTACCTTTTTACCTGTATTGATTTCGGTTACAGCCGCTAAAAAGTTTAAGGTAAATCAATTTATTGCGATTGTTATCGCGTGTGCACTTATTTCGCCTGATTATAATGCCATGGTCGATAATGGAACGCAGTTAAGTTTCTTAGGCATTCAAATTCAAATGTTAAGCTATACTTCATCAGTTATCCCAGTTATTTTAGCCGTATGGGTAGCTGCATATGTTGCACGATTCTTTGAAAAAGTATTACCAACCGTGATTCGAAACTTATTTACACCAATGTTTACGATTGCTATCATGGTTCCATTTACTTTATTAGTGTTTGGACCATTTGGAGCGACAATTGGTGGAGCTATTGGAGATACTTATAACTACTTATATAATTTAAGTCCGATTGTAGCTGGAATCATTGTTGGAGGACTTTGGCAAGTACTTGTTATTTTCGGAGTTCACTGGGGAATTACACCTGTTACGGTAGGAAACTACGCCTCACTTGGTTTTGATACGTTTACCGCTTTACAAGCATCAGCTGTGTTTTCACAAGCAGGGGCAGCGTTTGGAGTCTTCTTTAAGTCTAAAAATAAAGAATTAAAAGAGGTTTCTTTACCAGCCGCTGTGACAGCCGTTTTTGGAATTACTGAACCTGTTGTTTACGGAGTTAACTTACGACTTAAAAAACCAATGATCTGTGGATGTATCGCGGGTGCTGTGGGTGGAGCAATTGCCGGAGCCTTCAATGCTGTATCATGGAGCTACAATATGCCGGGTATTGCAACAATTCCAGCCTTCTTTAAATCAGGTCATATGACGCCGTTCATTGGATTCATCATTTCAATTGTCGTTTCATTTGTACTTGGAATGGTATTAACAATGATTGTCGGATTTGATGACGAAACAAACTAATTAAACTGATAAATAAACGATAAAGGATGACGCTAATAGATAAGGAGAGACAAAGATGAATCAATTACCTAAAGATTTTTTATGGGGTGGAGCTGTTGCAGCCCATCAAGTAGAAGGTGGCTATAATAAAGGTGGTAAAGGCGTGAGCATCGTAGATGTCCTAACCGGAGGGGCACACGGAGTCGATCGCGTTATTACCGATTCAATTGAAGAGGGAAAATATTATCCAAACCATGAGGCTGTTGATTTTTACGGTCATTACAAAGAAGATATTGCACTATTTGCAGAATTAGGATTTAAATGTTTTAGAACGTCTATTGCTTGGACGAGAATCTTTCCAAAAGGTGATGAATTAGAACCAAATGAGGAAGGATTAAAGTTTTATGATGACTTATTTGATGAATTATTAAAATATAATATTGAGCCAGTCATTACGTTATCTCATTTTGAAATGCCACATCATTTAGTTAAAGAATATGGTGGATGGACGAATCGTAAAGTGATCGATTTCTTTGTTCACTATAGTGAAACAGTGATGAAACGTTACAAAGATAAAGTAAAATATTGGATGACGTTTAATGAAATTAATAATCAAAAAAATTATAAGTACCCATTATTCGGATACACGTGTTCAGGGGTTATTTTTAATCATCATGAAAATCCGGAAGAATGTATGTATCAAGTTGTTCACCATCAATTAGTGGCCAGTGCAAAGGTTGTGACGCTAGGTCATCAAATTAATCCTGAGTTTAAAATTGGATGTATGATGGCTTGTGTTCCTCTTTACCCTTACTCTTGTAAACCAGAAGATATGATGTACTCTGTGGAATCGATGCATGATCGTTACTTATTCTCAGATGTTCATGTTCGTGGAGAGTACCCATCTTATGCGATTAAAGAGTGGCAACGAAAAGGATTTAATATCCATATGGAGCCGGAAGATAAAGAGATTTTGAAAAATGGGACGGTCGATTATATCGGATTAAGTTATTATATGACAAACGCTGTTAAAGCTGATCATGTAGTAGAGGGAACGGGGCTTGATGGATTCCCTGGAAGTGTTCCAAATCCTCACGTAAAAGCATCTGATTGGGGATGGCAAATTGATCCGATTGGATTACGTTATGCCTTAAATCTACTGTACGAACGTTATCAAAAACCATTATTTATCGTTGAAAATGGATTTGGCGCGATTGATAAAGTTGAAGAAGATGGATCGATTAACGACGATTATCGAATTGACTATTTAAGAGCCCATATTGAAGAAATGAAAAAAGCCGTTGTATTAGATGGGGTTGACTTAATGGGATATACTCCATGGGGATGTATCGATTGTGTGTCATTTACAACAGGTGAATATAAAAAACGTTATGGATTCATTTATGTTGATAAACATGATGATGGATCAGGAACGATGAAACGAATGAAAAAGAAAAGCTTTGATTGGTATAAACAAGTCATTGCAACAAATGGAGAAGAATTATAATATAGTTTACAAATGATAGTTATTCAATCAGTGAAAAAAGGTGTTGTCAACGGACAACGCCTTTTTTGTGTATTCGAAGGGGGGGATTAACCATTGAGGGGAGGAACCAGGTGCTAGTCAAACGAGGGGGGATGTGATATAATCGTGCTCATATAAAAAGCATGGGAGTATAATGGATAAAAAAGTAAGAATGAGTCGATGGTAAGTCTAGGTTGAGGGAGAGGGGAATTTCATATGAAAAAAAAGTGGGCGGTTTTTGGAATCGTCATTACCTTAATGATAGGGTATTGTCAAGTTGTTGCACAAGCAGACGTCGGGGGTTCCTTTTCAGGTGGAAGTTCGAGTAGAGGAGGCGGTGGAAGCCGTGGAGGAACAACGACCTATCACTCTTCCTCTTCAAGTTCGGCTTATGGGAGACGCTACGGTTCACAAACTTCACCGGTCGTCCTCTTTATCATCGCTGGGTTAATGGCAAGAGGGTTTTATGACCGTCCAAGAAATCGTAGAAATTTGAAAAAGGAAGGCCGGATTGCATTAGCACAGCTACGAGATGCGGATCCAACGTTTAAAGAAAGAGACTTAGTCAATACCGTACAAGAGATTTTTATCAATGTCCAAGAAGCCTGGTCGGCAAAAGATATGCGTCTGGTTGAAGACATGGAAACACCTGAGCTTTTTAGGCTTCATCAATCACAACTGGAACGCTATCGCCAAAAAAAGTGGACCCCACATGTTAAAACGAAACGAATTACCGCCGTACGCCTCGTCTCTTTTTCAGAAACAGCTAACGAATTCTCAATTGTCATTTGCTTATCAGCTCGCGTTGTTGACTATACATTAAGTCGAGACGGACTAGTGGTCGAAGGTGAAAAAAGAAAGGTTCATCGCCGAGATTACCGCTTACGCTTTAACCGCTCGAAAAAAGGGAATCAAGGTTGGCGTCTCGACGATTACCGCGAATGGATGGAAAACGAATTTATGCGCTATGATTAAAAAGACATAAATTCCTCAGTCATTCTCAAGTCGTTATCTAATAGAGAGGACTTGATCGAATAAAAATCACCGATATAAAACATTAAAAATAGAATAACCTGATCGATACAAAAAAAGCCAGCGAGATTAAGAATAAACTCGCTGGCTTTTTTGCATGTAAATGAGAACTTTCTTAATGATAAAACATAGCTATTGATAACTTTTTATATAAGACATCTAATCCCATTTTCTTTCAAATATCTCTTAAAATTGTGAAAGTTTTCTTGTTTATTGTTGTTGATTGGTTAATACCGACAATAATTGTCGGATGGTGAGTGTTATAATAAAAAAGCCTATTTTTCCAAATATGATAATAATATGGCAGATAATATTATGGATATATTTTGTTATTAGAATATAAAGCAATAGGATTAAACAGAAATTCGTCAAAGCAATAATGTAAGTTTAAAGGTGACTTATAGTAACAAATAATAGAGTGAATTTCGAATGATTATCGATATAATAGGAATTTATTAGTTTAATCCAAAATTATATCTTTTTAATTATCATTTCCGGGCGATAAAGATCATCGCACTGATATAGAGGAGGATTTATGAGTAAACAAGTATTAAAATTGAAATATCATCCTGCAAAGAAGGAAATTGAGTTTAAACGTTTTCAATCTGGGAAAGAAAATTTTATAGCAAGAAATAGTAGATTACAGAAATACATGAATCAAAAAGGAAATTTTATTATTCAAAATCAAGGAGATAATTTTTTTAATGATATTGCTAAGGCCTTTGATGGAGAGAAAAGTGTAAAAATTGAGGTAACAACAACGGAGATAGACTATAATGACTTTGGAAAAATGGTTGAAAACTATAATAATTCGGAAAATTGCCTATGTCATTTTACCCATGAATTATCCTCAATGCTTCCTGATATGTCCAAAACATTTGAAAGTATTGAACGGTATGGAAAGGATTCGATTGGTATATTAAGTGACTTTAGGGACTCACTAACGTTATTCAAATTTAAGACTGATGATGTTCAGAAGAGCGTATTAAAGTTAGATAGAGAAATAAAATCTCGAATAGATGAAGTTAAATGTAAAATTAAAAATTTAAATGATAATAAGGTCAATTTATGTTTTACAGGCGTATACAGTTCTGGGAAATCGACGCTCATTAATGCTTTATTAGGTTATAAGATATTACCAGAAAGCATTAAATCTGAAACCGCTAAGATGATTGAAATTTCTAGTCCTGTAGCTGGTGAAAATGTCAGTCTTAAGTTTAAGATAGCCGAAGAGTTTTCACGTCTAGAATGGAATGAAAACGAAAGATGCTTTGAATTTGTTAATGGTCCTCAAGAGTGTGACATCCGAACGCAATTACAAAGCCTTTTAAATGATTTACAGAGTGAAGGTATCGAACAATATACTCAAATTTATGAAATTTTAAAGGTTTTAAACTCGGGTAAAGAGATTTCAAAATATATTTCGTCAACTATTGAGGTGTTTTTTCCAATTTCTTTAGATAATGAGAATATACAATTTAAAATCTTTGATACCCCAGGCTCAGACAGCAATTGTCCTGAACATAAAGTCGCATTGAGAAAGGCTTTAGAGGAACAAACCCAATCTATTTTGATTTTTGTAACAACTCCAGATAGATTAGAGGGTACGGGAAATAACAGCTTATTAATGGATTTAATGGAAGTAGACCAAAGTAGTACGACAAGTATTGATATGGCACGTTCGTTATTTATTATAAATAAGGCTGAAACAATTGACTCAGTAGAGCGTGAAATGCTTCAAAATGAGGAGATTAAAAGTCAAAGTAAAACAATTAAACTTAGCGAAAGTAAACTATTCTTTTTATCCGCTAAAAATGCGTATGCAGCAAAGAGTAAAATAAATGGTACAGCTGATAAAAGAGAAATTCAAATTATCAAGAAAAATATCCCTGATGATGAAGAAGATCTACTATATCGCCAAAATAGGTCAGCTCATTCACAGTTTGCAACGAATAAATTAATAGAACTGTGTGACGGCGCACTTCGAATGGCGGAGGAGATGGATAAAGGTGAGAATATTGTTTTTGTAAGTTCAGGAATGTATGCACTTGAAAATGAAATTCATCAATTCGCAGAAAGACATGCGTCATCTGTTAGAGCTTTTGCTATTATAGATTGTATGGATAAAGTAGTGACGAATTTATCACAAAAATCAGAAAGTTTAAGAAAAGCTAACCAACAATCTATTGATAATATCGATGATCTGATTAAGAATTTTAATGATTTTTTAATTTGTGCTATTGAGAGCAAGAAAAACGAGGCTTTACGACAATTAGATGAAGAAAAAAATAGTGGTGGAAGATTAGCTATTTCTTTAGGAATTACTGCTGAAAACTTTGAGACCAGTGTAGTCAATCCGGTAAGACAAGAAATAAAAAAGAAATTATCACGCTGGCTTCCCGTATCTGGAAAAATAAAAATGAAAGGAGGGGACGGTGAAGAAATAAGGGAAACGATTAATCCATTAATAGAGGAATTTTATAACAGATGTATTTTAAATCACAACAGATTAATAGAAGAAAAACAAACAGAGTTTATCGAGGCGATTAAAGATATTATTCGTCAAAACGGTGATATTGATGAAGAAGTAAAGCGCTATATGTTAGATACCTCTGTTCCACATATTGATATAAATAACCTAACTAATTGGAATGAAGTATATGAGCGTAATGTTATGGAGCGTAAGAGATTTTTTATTAAAACTAAGCGCCTAGATAAGGAAAGCTTATTAAACGATATTGAACAGGAGCTATCTCAAAAATTAGAAAATTTATTTGACTGTTTTATAGAAAACTATTCGAATAACTTGGAAAGTATAATGGATCATCTAAAGTTACATTTTTCTAATAACCTTGATAGATATTCATTGAAGTTAAAATCAATGAATGTAATTAAGGATGAAAGAAAGCAGTTAGGTGAAGAAATGTATAAAATAGTAGGCCGATTAAAACAATGTGAGAAAGAAATAGATGGACTGATTTGGGAGGCACAGTAGAATGTATAATATTAAAGAGTATTTAACGGGTAATAATAAAATTTCTAGGGTAAAAATTGTTAATGATATAAAGTCTCGTAAATTAACGAGGAGAGATTTAGAAAAATTAGTTAGAGAATACGAGGTACAGTCCGCTTTTATAGGAAAGGTATATAATAATAAGTTAGACAAAAGAAGGTGGAATCAGGATTATTTAGATCAATTAACCCATAGGGCGATTGCTGAGAGCTTTAATCAAGATTTCCTATTTTATTTAGATGATGTAGCGGAATATGTAAGTTTAAAGAAACGTAATCATCAGACGTTCTATATTTGTTGTGGAATAGCAGCTGTTGGACTATTTCTATATGTCACATATTTAAAATAGAGTGGGTGAACCAAATGAAGCCAGATGAAAAAAAACTTTTAGATAATCTAGGGAAAATAGCGTATACAGTAGATAAGGCGTATCTTTCTAAACTAAATTCGGATTACGGAGTACTTTATTTTGATGAGGGATATAATAAAAAGGAAGAAATATCATATTCATCTAATATTCGAGCATTACGAGTTGAACGGTGGACTCTTGATAAAAATCATTCTCCGGGGGAGTGCTTCAAAAATGTATTAAACCTTTTTGCAGATGGTGATCATACGGTTGCGATGGTTGTTAAAAGGAAGCCTACCCAAACAGAAATGTATTTTGTAATCAAAAATGAGGGAAGTGGGAGAAATGAAGATAGTCGAGATAATATTGAATTACTAGATTATTCATTAAAGGGAAACTTTCCGGGAACGAAGACTCAACGAGTCGATAATCCAGAAAAAGTATTTAATTTTATCGAAGAGACCTCTATTTCAGTACTTGTTAATAATCCCTCGCATAAAACTAAAGATTATATTACTCAAGGGCTAGATAAATTGTTAAATGGTATTGTTCCTCAAGCGGAGGAGGATAGTTATTCAATTGTCTTTTTAGCTGAATCGCTTAAACAATCTGATATTAGAGAAATATTATCAGGTTATGAAGAAATGGCGACGGCTCTTATTCCGTTTTTACAATATCAATTCCAAGCTGGCGAGTCCGAAATGGATACGATGGGAGAAATGAAATCACTTACCAAAAGTGATAGTATCAGTAATTCTATTTTTAAAACCCATTCCTTAAACATTGGTGGGAATCGAAGCTCTAGTGCCGGAACGACAAAAACCCTTTCAGAATCAAAAACAAAAGGGGCCTCATACGGGGGTTCAGGGGGAATTGATTTAGGGGTTCTGTCTTTTGGGGCAAATGCAAGTGTTAATTTGAGCCGCACTATAGGAGGGAGCATAGCTAAGGCGATTACAAATACATTAGGGGTCTCTTCTGGATATGGATATAGTTGGGGGAAGTCGAAAACTATTACAACTGGTGAAAGCGAGACAAGTGGAACGAGTAGTAGTCTTTCTATCGGAACAACGAAAAATACGAGTTATACTTATAAATCTTATATGGTTCAAAACCTTCTAAAAAAACTAGAGAAAACTATGGATAGAATTGATGAAAGCCAGGCCACCGGATTGTGGAAATTTGCTACTTATGTATTGGCGAAAGATTCTAAAGTGAGTGAGAATGTTGCTAACTATTTGAGATCGATTACTCAAGGGGATGAGTCTCATATTGATCCTTCAGTAATACAAGAGTGGTCTTATGAGGAAAGTAATGGATATACTTCTTTTGAGGAAATTAAAAAGTATGTGAAACATTTTACGCATCCAGTATTTATTTCTAATAGCGATGATAGAGGTAATGTCATGCCGGTTACTTCGACTGCTTATGTAGGAACCAATGAGCTATCATATGTTATTTCATTCTCACGTAACTCTCTTCAAGGGCTTTCCATTCTAGAATGTGTGCAATTTGGTCGTGAGCCTCATTGTTTGCTAAATATGGATTTCGACTTCGAGATGGGATGCGCCTACCATATGCATCAAGTAATAAGGAATCAGAGAATTTCTTTGTCTAGTCAAGAGTTAACGAAGCATACCTTTATTACTGGATCAACAGGTTCTGGGAAGTCTAATACGATATATCGAATCCTAGATGAGGCTAATAAAAAGGGGATTAAGTTTTTAGTCATTGAACCAGCCAAGGGGGAATATCGTCAAGTATTTGGTGGAAGAACTGATGTGAGTGTCTATGGAACAAATATAAGGTATAGTAAACTCCTAAAAATCAATCCATTTAAATTTCCAGGGGATATTCATGTCTTAGAACACATTGACCGATTAATTGAAATTTTTAATGCCTGTTGGCCGATGTATGCTGCTATGCCGGCTGTTTTAAAAGAGGCAATTGAGATGGCATATGAGTTAAAAGGGTGGGACTTGAACTATTCTCTGAATTATAATGAAGAATCACAGTATCCTACGTTTAAAGATTTGTTGAAGACTTTAAAGATTGTAATTGACCATTCGGGTTATGCTGAAGAGTTAAAGAGTAATTATACCGGAGCTTTGGTCACCCGTGTAAAATCATTAACAAACGGATTACTCGGGCAAATCTTTGCAGAAGAGGATTTGGCAGATAAACTGTTATTTGATGAAAATGTAATTGTTGACTTAAGCCGTGTGAGTTCGGTGGAAACTAAAGCATTGATTATGGGGATGTTGTTTATCAAACTACAAGAGTATCGTATGTGTGAAAAGACACAGGCTAATTCTCAATTGAAGCACTTAACTGTTCTTGAAGAGGCTCATAATTTATTAAAGCGCTGTAGTACTACCCAATCACAAGAAGATTCTAACTTACAAGGTAAGTCGGTTGAGATGATTTCCAATTCGATTGCAGAAATGCGAACTTACGGTGAAGGATTTATTATTGCAGATCAAGCACCTAATTTATTGGATGAGTCGGTTATTCGCAATACAAATACTAAAATTATCCTTCGATTACCTCAATATGAGGATCGTCAATCAGTGGGAAGGTCGGCTAGTTTAACTGATGATCAAATTAATGAGATTCCTAAACTCGAAACAGGAGTCGCTATTATGTATCAGAATAATTGGTTGGAGCCTGTGCTTTGTAAGGTAGACGAATTTCATGACTTTAAACCTTTGAAATACGAATTTAATTTAATGGAGCATTTAAACTTAAATCGCTTAAACAATAGTCAGTTGCTTCATTTATTAATGAGGGGAAGAGTGAATGAATCTCGCTTATTTGGGGAAGAAGAAATAGATAAGTTAATTGATTGGTTGCCGATTTCAACCTTGAATGGTAAGCATAAAAAGATAGTTTTAAAAAATCTTTCCGATTATAAGGAAAATTCTCAAATGGCTTTATGGGAGCAAGAAAATTTTGAAACATTATGCGATATTATTTGTTCTATTATTGATAAAAATAAAATGACCTTCTATGCCATGAACTCTAATAACCTGGAGAATTGGACACAACGTTGCAAAGAATTTATAAAAACACAAATAAAATGTGAAAATCAGGAAGTTGAATATGCGATTATACAGTGCCTATTATCTAGCAAAGCAAAAGAAGACCCAAATTTTGAACCATTTTATTTTCAATGGGTAGACGATATAAAAAATAAGAGAGGTTTAATCGCATGATTGAAACAATGATGTCCAAAGTTTTTGAACAATCGACAGAGAGTCTAAAAAAGAGTTTTGATTTACCTAACTTTTTTAACAACGATTGCTCAACCACGAGTATAAGTAATTTTAAAGAGGCTGATAAGCCACTATTATCGGAAGGAACATCGTTAGAATCTAATTCAATTTATCGTGAAAACGGTCAATCACTCGAAACAGATGATAATGGAAATGTTTTTAAAAATAACGGAGAAATTATGCCGGATACAGTATTTAAAGTAAATGGTTATGAATATGAGACTGATTATTTAGGGAGAACGATTAGAGCTGAAGGTCGTTTGGAATTAAACGAATCTCCTAGAAAGACTATTAACGAGGATAATGTTGGTGGAGAAGATCGCCAAGATACAGATGACCGGGGACATTTAATTGCCGATAGATTTGGAGGATCAAATAAAATAGAAAATTTAGTTCCTATGGACTCAAATTTAAACCGTGGGGAATATAAAAAGATAGAAAATTTTTTGGCAGATGCAGTTTCAGATGGGAAAAATGTAGATGTTAAAGTAGAGCCGATTTATGAGGGAGACTCAAGACGTCCAAGCTCCTTCGATATTAGTTATTCTATAAATGGGGAAGAAAGGGTAACTTCATTACTTAATGAAAGGAGTACCGGTTAAATATGGATAGAAAAGTATATGGATTAATAACTAACGAATTATTAACGGTCTTACCTCAGGAATGGAAACAAGTAATTTTTTATGGAGAATTGACAGAGGGAGGTTTTTCCTTCGACTATTATGTAAATATAGAGGGGGATTTATTTACCCAATGTTTTAAATTAGAGGAAGTGGATCGTGGGGATATTCTTAATACATTTAGAAAGATATATTGTATTATACTTCCATTATGGAAATCATTGGATAAAGGTAAGCAATGGAGTAATTTTACTTTTATATTAAATAGAAGTGGGGTCTTTAAAGCAGAATTTGATTATACGAATTTACAAGAAAATGCTTATGCATATTATCAAAAGTGGAGAGAAAGGTATTTAAAATAAATATTGTTAAATTTATTTTTAGGGGTAGTATTATAACAGTTTAAATTAAATGGGAACTTACTTACTCTGATTTGATATAGTACCTTCATTGTAGACCAAAAATAAAGGTGATACCATCTCTTAAGACAGAATTTCTTTAGAGTCTATGATGGAGGGAGTTTTTTTAGTTTTTGGTAATAGCAGTAAGAAAGAAAGATATTAACATTTTTTGCTCATAAAGGTTATTGGTATTGACGAGATTGCCAACCTTATCAAAAAAATGAGTGAAAATTTTTGAGAGTATTCTCTTTACCTTTTATAGGAGAGCCACAAGGTCGGTTCTTAAACCGAATTTTCAATAGATTGGAATAATTGTGGATTTCGGGAGAAGATATAAGTAACACTTGGATACTCCCCTTGAAGTTGGCCATGGGGATAGGAGCTAATCTGAAGAGGGAGAAAGATGGGAGGAGTTAACAAGGGATTTAAAAAAAAGATGGGCATGATTAGATGGCTGTTACTGACGATATGTTTATATCTTCTTTTTAATTCTGATGCGAGGATTGGCCAATCGGCCTTAAAAGGTGTTGATCAAAAATCCGATGAATTTTGTTTAAGGGGGCAATATGCATAGTACAACATATTCAATTTAAATTTAATTTAGGGAGAGTTTTAAATGAAGTATATCGGAACAAGAAAGTATATTAACGATGGTATTGATATGGCATCAATCTATGAGCAAAAAGCAATAAAGGATGAACAGGCGGCGCATTTACTAGCTTCTCAGGGCTTATATAGCGAAGCTATTTACTTATATATTCAGTCAATGGAGAAAAGTATTAAATCGCATATCTGTCAAAAACTTGATATTACTCAGCCTTATTATGCCGATCGATTACGTCAAATGGGGCACTCATTAGATAGTTCAATCCATTTTTTAATCGAAATTTTATCTGGAAATAATGAGATTATTCGAGAACAAATTAGTAAACAGATATTATCAGGGGTATTTCAAGGTATTCAATTTTCATCTCTCCATAATAATATTCGCTATCCCCTTTATCATCCTCAAACCAAAAGTTATAGTATGCTTGAAGTAAGTGGAAATGATTGCTATCGAATTCAGGAAATTAATGAGTGTCTTAAAAGATTCTTGAAGGATTTATATAAAATTTAATCATAAGTGCGTAATATAAATATGTCTATTTTGACCTCCAACTTTGAGCTATACTTTAGCTATCAAAGAAAAGGAGGTCATTTATATGAAGGAAAGTCCATTAATTGTTCCGATTCAACTTGAATCAGATGCTTATAAAACAGTCCCTCCTATTTGTTGTATTCAAATCGACAGGAATGAAATCAAGTTCTATACTGAGGTCGATAATGATGTTTTAAAGACGATACTAATGGAGATTATGAAAAATGCTGGTTGATTTCACTCACTTTAAAAAGATTTTAAAGTCCTAGGAATAGAAGATTAGACTATCTCCGATAATTGCTATTGTGTTCGGCCGGGGATATGTGTTGTGGGATTGATTGCCTAGCAGGAATTATTACGTGGAAATATAATTTAAATTTATTTGATAAAGAAAAATTGATTAATATTCATCTGGGTAAATGGGATTTAACGACGGTTTTACCTGTTTTATATAATGGATCTTCTGAAGGAATTATTTCGCTTTCCGTAGCGATTAGCGCCTATATTTTTAATATGGCTTTTATGAGTATAGCGGGTGAAAATGGCGTGGCGGCATTCACTGCTATTAATTACGTGGGGCAATTTGGGATTTGTATTTTATTTGGAATATCCGATGGAATCGGCCCTATTGTTAGTTGTAGTCACGGAAGTGAACGCTATGATCGGGTGAAACAAATTTTAAAGTTGGCCCATGTTGTAGGTATCGCGATTGGAACGTTAATATTTATCGTTTTATTTTTATTCGGAGAAAATTTAATTAAACTCTTTATGAGCGTTGATCAACAGATTGTTGATTTGGCTGCTCAAGGGGCAAAAATATACGCTATCGCCTTTTTTATGAATGGATTTAATATCATCACGTCTGGATACTTTACGTTTATTGGGGAAGCCCTGAATTCAGTTATCATTGCGGCGAGTAGAGGGCTATTATTTATTATCCTAGGAATCATCCTTTTACCCCAAATTCTAGGTATTAATGGCGTATGGGCAACCATCCCCTTTGCTGAATTTCTAACCATCATTCTCGGAATCACGCTCATCGAGATGAATAATAGACGATGCCTTTAAATAAAGAATAGAAAAAAAGACAAAGATGAGTCTCGTATTGGAAGTAAACCAGTACCGTAAGATTGATCTTTGTCTTTTTGTTATAAATATTTCCAAGTTATCTTACCTATCAATTATAAGATAGGAATAGGAGTTCTTGTTATCGACTAGATTTAAGTCAACAAATTAACATCATTTAAGTTGATCTACTATCTTTCAAATGAGTTAAACGGTGATTACTATTGGAGGAATTGGGTTAATCCATTTAGACGGGTGATTTCGATTCACTGTTTGTTCACAAAGACCAAGGAATCACCGTGATAGTCTGGAATTGGCTTTTTTGTAATGGAAAGGCGATTATGACGGGGAATATGGATTAGTTGATTGAACTTATTGCATAGGTAATCGTTAGAAGCTTCGCTCCCTATTTATTTTTAATTGAATAAAAATTCAAATTAGATTCGGTATGTTATAAACATAGCTATTTAGTTCGTGATAAAATAGAGTTAGTTTTAGTAATAATAAATATATGGAGGTTATATGGCGAACATTAAAGATGTAGCTAAACGTGCTAATGTAGCACCAAGTACGGTATCTCTTGTTTTAAATAATACGGGCTACGTTTCCCAAAAGACGAGAGAGAAGGTAGAGGAGGCGATGAGAGAGCTAGATTATAAACCTAATGAGTTAGCACGAAATTTATCTAGAAATAAAACTAATATTATTGGCATTATTGTTCCAAGTTTAAATCATCCCTTTTTTAGTACCTTTATTAGGTATGCCGAGAGACATTTATACCAGTTAGGTTACAAAACGATGGTTTGTGGAACGGCTAATAGAGATCGAGTAGAACATGAGTTTCTTGATTTATTAAGAAGTCAGGTTATGGATGGAATTATTATGGGGGCCCATTCGCTAGATGTTGAAGATTATAAGAGGGTTAATCGTCCATTAGTAGCGATTGACCGGTATATTGACGAAAAGATACCGATTGTTTCTTCTAATCATCAAAAAGGCGGTGAAATGGCGGCACTAAAATTAATTGATAATAATTGTAAGAATGTCGTACACATTAAAGGGGCCTCAATTGTAAAAACCCCTGCTCATCAATACCACGAGTCCTTCAAAGAGTTACTAGAGAAAAATAATATCAACGTATTTGAAGTTGAAATGGATGTTAATTGTTTCGATTCTCAAGATTTTTTAAAAGTTGCACGAGAGCTATTTGAATGTTATCCAAATGTGGATGCGATTTTTGGTTCAGATTTAGCTATGTTGGCGTGTTTACAACAGGCTAGAGAATATGGATATAATATTCCAAAACAATTAAAACTTATTGCTTATGATGGAACGTATATTACCTCTATGAGTGAGAAACGGCTAACTTCGATTGTTCAACCTATTGAACAGTTAGCGATTAAGGCTGCAACTACTATTGTAGATTTAATAGAAGGAAAAGAATTGAAGAGTAGCAGGATAATGTTAGATGTACAGTTATGTGAAGGGGAAACAACTCTATAAAAAAAAGAAGCTATCTTATACCGGATAGCTTCTTTTTTACCATTTTCAGGTTTAAAAACGCTTGCAAACGGAAGGTGAATAATGTATGATAAAAATATCGAACCGGTTTGATACTTTTTATATCACATTAATGGAAATCGTTTTTGAAATCGTTATTGCATTGATGTTACATTAATTAAGGAGGGGTATAGTGAATTTTTATTCAGGAAATTATTGTTGTCTTGAGATATTTGCTAGGTGTAAGAGTGGAACTCAAGGTGGGATTAAATTAGTAAATAAGATAACTAATGAAAGTCAGGAAAGCATAGCAGGGAAATATAATTACATTTTGTTAAAATTTCCTTTAATAAAAAAGCAAGAGTATCAATTGATATTAGAAAATGTTGATATTTCTATTGCATATTTAAGTCAATGTGATGACATATTGGATAAGGGAGTTAAATTTATTGAGATAAGTGATAACTATTCGTTGACTACACAAGATGATTTATCTGATTGGTATGATACCCCGTATCGCGAACAATACCATTTTGGGCCATATAAAAATTGGATTAATGATCCAAATGGTCTTTGTTATTATAAAGGATACTATCATATGTTCTACCAGGCGAATCCTCATGAACAAAAGTGGGGACATATGTATTGGGGGCATGCAGTCAGTCGGGATTTGGTGCACTGGATACATTTACCGTATGTCTTGTTTCCGCAAGAAGAAATATTAAATGCCAAAGATTTAAAAGGGGGGGCATTTTCCGGATGTGCGGTAGCATTAGATGATCGTATTCAATTTTATTTAACACGCCATCTTGGACCGTCGGAGGACTGTGATGAAACAGTACAGTATCAAACAATGGTTTCCTCGAGGGATGGGATTAATTTTGGAAAAGAGGAGATTATCATTGAAAAACCGGGAAAACCATTCTCGTTTAATTTTCGTGATCCAAAAGTTTTCTATCATAATGAGAAATGGAAAATGGTTCTGGGAACCCAGCTAAATAATATCCCCGCAATTGTCTTGTATGAATCAAAAGATATGAAAAATTTTGAATATTCGGGGGAGGTAATACTAGAAAGTCAAAAAGGTGTATATACAATAGAGTGTCCAGATTTATTTGAGTTAGATGGGAAATTTGTGGCCATTGCAGCGTATATGTTTTATACAGATGACCAAGGTCGTATTCAGCCGACGATGTATTATATAGGTGAATTAGAGGGACATCGTTTAAACGTTGAAAAGAGAGGCTTGTTCGACTTTGGAAGCAATTATTATGCCGTTCAAACGTTTGAATATGCTGGTAGAAGAATTGCTATTG
This sequence comes from Turicibacter faecis, assembly GCF_037076425.1. Lineage (NCBI taxonomy): Bacteria > Bacillati > Bacillota > Erysipelotrichia > Erysipelotrichales > Turicibacteraceae > Turicibacter > Turicibacter faecis. The sequence continues at coordinate 458,813 of NZ_AP028127.1, forward strand.
GATGGATTTCAGATTTTTATGAGGAGCACGTGGTAGAAAAAAATGGTGCTTATGGTAGTATGGCATTACCTCGTGAGCTTTCATTGAAAAATAATCATTTATATATGAAACCCGTTAAGGAGGTATACTCTTTAATTGATAAGGAATTATGCAGAATTTCGAAACAAAATATTAGAATCGATAAAATCAAGGGGAACTGTTACTATAGTAAATTGATATTTAAAGGAAACAGTGATTTTGATTTATTGCTTGGAAAAAATGAGGAAAGTAGTATTCGATTAAAATGTAATAATAATGAGGTATCCATTCAAACAAATGGAGTCAAATCGAGTCATGTTCAATTTATTGCACCTATAAAAGAGGTTCGTACCGTTGAAATCTTTGTTGATCGTCGAGTCGTTGAAGTTTTCCTTAATGATGGCGAAGCAGCGGGAACAAAGCTTTTTTATACAGAATCCAAAGAGGGGATTTTTGAATTATCTTGTACGGATACAGATGTAATCGATGAGGTAAGTGTATATACAGTTAAAACAATCTGGTAGAGGGGGATTTTCAATGAGTATAGCTTTAAAAATGAAAAATTGTAAAGCAGTAACAAACGGATTAAGTTTGAGTTCTAAGGTAGCTTATGGTTGTGGGGACGCAGCTTGTAATGTAGTTTGGGGGGCAATGAGTGCGTGGTTAATGTATTATTATACAAATGTCGCTCATGTAAGCGCATTATCGATAGGGACTATTATGTTGCTCTCTCGTATTATTGATGGATTTACTGATATTATTATGGGAATTATTGTTGATAAGACAAAATCGAAACATGGGAAGGCGCGACCATGGCTATTGCGTATGGCTATTCCGTTTGCTATTGCTACGGTAGCCATGTTCTCAGTTCCTGAATCGGATAACACAATAAAGTTAATTTATATTTTTGTAACCTATAATTTGGTCAATACCTTTTATACTGGAATTAATGTACCTTATGGAGCTTTAAGTTCATTAATGACACAGGACCAATATGAACGCTCTCTTTTAAATATTTATCGTATTGTATTTGCACAAATTGCTAATTTTATTGTAGCTTCGATGACGATGCCATTAATTCAGGCTCTGGGTGGGACAAGATATTCTTGGTCACTAGCGTATGCAATTTTTACAGCTGTTGCAGTTGGATTATTTGTGATTAATTTTATTGGAACGAAAGAAGTTGTTGGGGAAGATGCATCAAAACGTGAGGATGTTCCAGTTAAGGTTGGTTTAAAGGCGTTGATTACTAATAAATACTGGATTATTGTTACAGTATTAGGAGCATTTACTAGCATTTTTAATGCCTTAATGATAAGTGTTAATACATACTATAGTGAGTATATTTTAAATGATGTAAATATTGCTTCTATTTTGAATTCAGCATACATGGTTCCAATGGTGATAACATTATTATGCATTGCACCACTTGTTAAAAGGATTGGAAAGAGGTATACAAATGTTCTAGGATGGATAGTAATTTTAATTAGTTATTTAGTTTTATTAATCAATCCGTCTAATACGATGTTAGTTATTGGGACATCATTGTTGCGCGGAGCAGGATTTGCCTGTGTAATGGGGGTACAATTTGCGTTTATTGCAGATACGGTAGAGTATGGACAATGGAAGTCAAACGTACGTACAGAGGGGTTAATTTTTAGCGCTCAAAGCTTTGGAGGAAAATTTGGAGCGGGATTAGGAAGTGCCTTAGTAGGTGGTGTTTTAGCAATGGGTGCGTATGATGGAGCATTAAGTGTCCAACCGGATACAGCGCTTATGGCAATTAAAGTTTTATATTTAATCCTACCAATTGCCGTTGCCTTAATTCAACTTTTATTAATGATTCCATATAAACTTGATAAAGAGTATCCTCAAATTATTAAGGACTTAAAAGAAAGAGAGTTACGTAGGGAATTATAAATTTTAGTTAAATTAGACAGGATATTAAAAACGAGGTATAGTCTATAAGAGATGGGACTTTTAGTAAGGTTAAAAAAACAAATTTACCTTAATTCTCTAAATCTGATTAGATTAATCAGCGACGGGGTAGACTAAAGGAAACTCAATTAAAGATAGAATTGAATAAACTGGGTCATATTTATTATCCGGAAAGGATATATAATTTAGATCTATCTTTCCACGTTTCATTCCTCTAATTATTATGGATAACGAAGTCATCGAGGTCTATTGTAGCCTCGGTGACTTTTTTTATAAATGAACATCTTCCGTTATACGGGTGTTTCCGTAAAGCCTTTAACGAGGTATTAGAAAAATATTAAAGGAATGACGCGAAGGAGGGGAGAAATAACAGAGGGGAATGCATTTCCTGATTATATTTCCATGCGAGTGGAGATGTTGCCGACCCCTTTTAAAGGACCTTTGGATCCTGAACGGTAATAGAGGCTTTTAGCCGCAGTTGAAAACACTAGTTAAACTAGTGTTTTTTTATGAATTTAATTGAATCAGCTCTATTTAACTGGTTCGAAATCAACGGTTAGAAATAGGGGGTGAGTTGATTCGTTAATAAGCTATATAAGGATTACAGATAAAAAAGATTTAGCTTGCTTTTTACGGGCAGTGAAGCGATATGTAGGATAATTGTCTGCTTATGTTTAAGTAGAAAGGTGTGTGTAGAATGAAAGCGTTGAACGGAAAATGGCTTTAGGTAGAATCTCTTATGGATATTACGTTAAGCAACGGGATTAAGCGCCCAAAAGGTTATTGAGAATGTGTCTAGATGATGTGAAATGATAATTAGTTAGAAATATTATGTGAGTGGTAATGAAATTCAAATAGGTTTCATATTAGGCTTTGTCGAATCATAAATTATAATATATAACGTTGCAAAAAAGAGTGTTTAAATTCACATGATTTGATTATAAAATTCCTAAAATTGGGGGCATGTGGTATGGAGAGTTTATTTGGTGAATGCAATAATAGATTTACTGTAGAATTATTATCTGAACTCTTCCTGTTGAACCAGTCGGAAATTATTCGTATCCTTAAAAAGAATATTTCTAATTTTGAATTTAGTTATTGTAGCCAATCAGCAATTTCTGAAATGGATTTGGACGGACAATGTATAGTCGATAATTTTTCTGATAACGAGCTTAAATATACTTTTATACTCTCTATGCGTGGACTGAAAAAATTCACCAATATTTTAATGAACGAATTTAAAGGATTTTTTGTAAGATTTTTAACAGAGAAAGAGATAAATGAGTTATTAAAAATAGTCTATGAAAATGACAGCGTAAAGGATTATAAAAAAGGTTTGGTCGCACCTCGGGGAGAGATTGGAAGAGAATTTAGGAAAATACATATTAATCCCTTTTGGGATAAGGTCAATGAGGAATTAAAAATGTTTATAATTGATTGGCTTGGGGTCGATGATGTGAATCATATCCCCTGGATCGCGTATCAACAAACGTTAATGATTATAAAATTTGGCTATAGTCTTTCACCCGAATTACGAAATGAGGCCAATATTATTTGGCATAAACTAGTGGATCTTCGCTGTCAAGTTAATGATGGAAAAAGGAAGTTGCATGAGGGATGGTTATTAGATTACGATAGACAGGAATTAAAAAGTATAAGAAAGTTTTTAAAGTTCTTAAAGGATAGTTAATATAAAAAACCATTATCTCAACTCAGATTCGTTCTGAACTCAGATAATGGTTTTTGTTTACGTTGTGTATTTTTTGGTGGAGATGGGGCGTTCCGGTTAGTATCCACGTCCAGATATCTATCGAATAGGATAGTAAATAGTCTTTTATATGATAAGTAGATAGTCACATTTATGATATAATAGTCTTAGTATTGCTATTTAAAGTAATTAATGTTAGACAGGGATATTAGATCATTGGAATAAATGACTTTAACAGTCCATAATGGAATAAATGAATTGGTGCTAGTATAGTTTTATGGACACACTTAAGTTAAGTCGTTACAATAGACTTAATAAAAGGATGTGTCTGTATGAAAAAATATAATAATGAATTTAAATCAATGATTGTTGAACTTTATAAAAATGGACGTTCAGTTAAAGATCTAAGTCGTGAATATGGTGTTTCAGAAGTAACAATTTACAAATGGATTAAACAAATTTCTCCGATTGCCTCGGTAGATGATACAGAAATTACCCTAGAGGATATTAAACGCATGAAGCAAGAAATGTTACGTCTGCAAGAGGAGAATGAAATATTAAAAAAGGCTATGACCATATTCGCGAGAAAGTAAGTCAATCTGAATTATGTCAGTTTATTAATCAACACCATCAGGAACACGATATTAAGCAACTTTGTGAGGTCTTAAGTGTTCCAAGAAGTACTTATTATCAATCGAAGCATCAAACTGAATCAAAATGGGAACGTGAAAATCAGAAACTACTTGAACGTATTAAAGAAATTTATTTTGAAAGTAAGTGTCGGTATGGTGCTATTAAGGTACACCATCAATTGATTAAAGAGGGATTCACTGTTAGCTTGAAACGTGTTCAACGGTTAATGAAATCAAGCGGTTTAGCTTCGATTATTCAAAGAAAATATACTCCTTATAGACAGTCTAAGGAACTTGTTTTAGAACGTAATAACATTCTAGAACAGGATTTTTCGACGACTTCAATTAATCAAAAATGGGTATCCGATATTACTTATATTTACGTTCAAAAAGAAGGTTGGTGCTACTTAGCTTCAGTGATGGATTTACATTCAAAGAAAATTATTGGTTATCATTTTTCAAAACAAATGACCACAGATATTATCGTAAAAGCTTTAAAGAATGCCTATGTTTCTCAAAAACCTAAAGATGAGATTATTCTCCACACTGATTTAGGATCACAGTATACTAGCCAAGAGTTTAAAGACTTAACTTCAGACTTTAAGATGATCCAGTCTTTCAGTCGTAAAGGATGTCCTTATGATAATGCTTGTATCGAATCTTTCCATGCCACTCTAAAGAAAGAAGAAGTGTATCAAACTACATATGTGACATTTGAACAGGCTAGAATGGCCCTATTTCAATATATTGAAGGCTGGTATAATCGCAAAAGGATTCATGGTTCCATTAATTATTTAACGCCAGAAGAATGTGAGCAACTTGCACGACAAATTGCTTAAAAACTTAACTTTTTTGTGTCCAAAATATTGACCTAGATCCAGAATTTATAAAGAGAGGAGAGTTTTTATGTTTACGTTATTAGATGAAAAGAAACAATTGTTAGATAATAAGCGTCCTTTAAGTAGAGAGGTTCTAACGAATTTAAAGAAATATTTTGATGTTGAATTTACCTATAATTCAAATGCCATTGAAGGAAATACATTAACGATTACTGAAACAAAAGTAATCTTAGAAGATGGTCTAACAATAGGTGGAGGCAAAAGTTTAAGAGAACATCTCGAAGTTTTAAACCATAAAGAAGCTATTGATTATATACAAGATGTCGTTAGTAAAGAGTTTGATTTATCAGAAAGAGTCTTTCGAGATCTTCATCATATTATTTTAAAGAGCATTGATAATTCAAATGCTGGTGTTTATCGAAAAGCAAATGTATTAATCAGTGGTAGTATGCATCGACCACCAGAATATTTTCTTGTAGAAGATAAAATGAGAGAGCTATTAGATTGGTATGATGAAAATAAAGAAACAATGCATCCCGTAAAATTAGCAGCATTATTCCATTTTAAATATGTTTATATCCATCCTTTTATAGATGGAAACGGCAGATCAGCGAGATTATTAATGAATTTAATTCTACTAAGAAATGGATATCCACTAACTGTTATTAGAAATACTGACCGTGTAGATTATATGAGTGCATTAGAAAAAGCGAGTACGACTGGTAATACGGATGATTTTGTTGAATTTATTGCACAAGCAGTAGATAGAAGTTTTGATACTTATTTATATTTAATAGGGTAAGAAAAGGTCGATTTGTCCTTATTCATAACGAAGCCATCGAGGTCCATTATAACCTCGGTGGCTTTTTTCATGACTTCAAACAGGTCCTCCTCATTTACTCAGTTCGTTATCAACGATTAGAAATCGAGGTTGGTATCAATCATCAAAAAGTAGTATAAGAGTACAAAAAAAGAATTATCTCAACTCAGTTTCAACTGAACTCAGATAATTCTTTTTTCTTCATCAATATTTCGGACGTGTATTTTATGGTGGAGATGGGGGGAGTCGAACCCCCGTCCTAAAACACCGACCACTTAACTTTCTACAAGTTTAGTCTCCTATTAAATTTAACGGGTGACTGGTCAGGCGACACACCTGTCAGACCGCGAGTTTGATCATCTCTTCTAGGCTATTCAAACGGCACAGACTAGCGTATCCCACTTCAGTGAGCCTAGTCATTCAACATGGGCGATTGAATGGTAGGCAGCTACGTTATATTAAGCAGCTAATTGTAAGTTTGTTTTTCCGGTTATTATAACCTCGACCTTTTAACGTGGGCTAACACGACTTGCTTATTAAGCTCAAATGCCCCAGTCGAATCCGTAACATCCCCAGGTTAATTTGATTACATGACTCATTATACTTCATTTTAACCACTTTGACAAGCCATCGACCCTGTCAATTGTAGCTAATCCATCCAATAGTATGGGCATTTAACATCCAAATTATGAATCCAATCACTAAAAAAGGTCAGAAACGTGTAAAAAATAAAAAATTGGTCATAATATACATGTGCAAAAACCATTTAAATTGAGGTGGAATATGTTAAATCTAATGGTAAATTTCATGGTTGTCCTAGGCTTTATTTTCCCACAGCCAATAGCGCCAGAAAGTACGACGGCGGTGGAAGAAGATAGGACACAGCTTTTAGATAAAGAACCAACGTCTGAAGTTGAAATGCCCACCGAATCGGAATCACAGGAAGTGAAGACTGAGGTCGCGACCTTGAATTCCGAGGAATCTGAAAGTGAGGGGCAACAACAAAAAGAATTGGCACTCAAACAATTAAGCACGGCCTTGATGGCCGTTCAACAAGAGGCCGATTCAGAAGTAGAGATGAACGTCGTGACGGTAAATGGGCAAGAAAATGACTCACAGTCAGATGCAGTGGTGAATCCTGAAAATGAGGCCACTGATGCTGTAGAAAATGAGACAAATGATGACATGGACGAGCCTGCGATGGATTCGGATGAAGAAGAGGGCGCTCCTCCTGAAGCAACTGAAGAAAATCAGATACAAGATACGGGAGATGAGGTTGGAAATCAGGAGCCGGTAGAAGAGTCAACAGACGCTACCTTAGCAGAGGAATCCGGGGATGAAACACAGGATCAAGTCGTTGCGAAAGAGCAGACGGATGCCTCTGAGGATGGAGTAAGCGAGACAGAACCGGTCTTTAGAGATTACCGACAAACATTTTATAGTGTGAAAGCCGGGGAGGTTCGTGTGGGATACGGACTTAGTTACCAAGACGACGGAGTAAAAGTTATTGATAATGTGATGCATTATTATGATTCAGAATATGAATGGCTTCCTATTGTAGCAGTGAATATCGATGAGGTCATGGAAGTTGGATTGAATGAGCGAGGAATTCCAAGTTATTATGGAACCGTTCTAGAAATTACATATCCGACAGGAGACACGCAAAAAGCAATTGTATTGGATGCTTGCGGGGCTTGTAGCTGGGATAACCGAATTGATTTATGGGTTTATGATTATGATTATCAACATGATGTGACAGGAATTGAATATCGCATAGTGAGAGAAGGGTTTAAGCAAGATGAAGAACAAGCACGAAGTTGAATCGATTGAAGTTAAGTTATTAAAAATGATTGAACAACATGAAATTACAGAAGATGACTACAACTTAATTACGAAATATTTAAAAAAAGTGAAAAACGACTTAAAAAAACAGTAGCGAAACCTACTGTTTTTAGCGATGCCAAAGCAGAAAGTGACTGGTGTCCTCCTCATTAGTTGATGTATAATCAAAGAAAGTAAAAAATGGGGAGGAGAATGATGGAGTATTTAACTTATGTGGCATGGGATTTTCCATTATTCATGAGTCAAATCATGGGTTATGGCCTAATAATTCCTGTTTGTGTAGGTATCTATCAATTTATGAAAGGGTTACTTCAAAAGTTGGATACGATTATTCATAGATTGGATGTAATCGAAGCCAAGTTAGAGTCAAAAAATAAAGATTAAATAATAAAAAAAGCTGAGTTCGTTGGAACTCAGCTTTTTGTCGTTTGAAGGAGGAAGTCCTTAAATAAACGGGCAGAGGGAGTTAAGGATTGATTTTTTAATGTGATGAGGTAGGCTTCTAAAGGTAAGGTCCCTTTGATTGGAATGGCTTGGATATCTTGTCGAAGAAGTGGCGTCGGATTTAAAGCTATGCTAACCCCATAATTGAGTGCGACCAGTTCAAGAGTCGTCTCTTTTTGAGCAATTTCTAAGGTGTTAGGCAAGGGAAGGTGTTGCTGGACGAATAACTGGGTGATAGCCAGGTGCTCCGGTGTTTGAGTCGGGGGAAGAATGAACAGTTGCTCCTGAAGTTCTTGTAAGGAAATATCACTTCGATGAGCGAAAGGATGGGTAGAAGAGAGGAGAAGGTGCCATTTCCACGTTGCAAGCGTGGTGGTGTCTAATTCATGATCAAGCGGGACAGAGGTAGAGATAATTAAATCATGGGCACCTGTTTTTAGATGATCTATTAAGGCGTGCGTGTCGGATTGTTTGAGCGTGAAGGTGAGAACTTGTTCGCTTAGGAAGGTTTGCATGAGCTTAGGAACGAAGGTGGGTTCGAGCAAGGCATCAAAGCCAAGTCGGATGATGCCATCCGTTTGATAGGAAAATTCTTTTAATTTTTGCTCGCCTAATTTAATTTCATCCAATGCCTGTTCAACGTAAGTGAGAAAAAAGCGTCCATAGCGCGTGAGTCGAACATTCCGCCCTTGTTTTTCAAAAAGGGGTGTTCCTAACTCCTTTTCGAGCATCGAAATCGCATGACTTAAGCTAGGTTGAGTAATCGACAGCTCCTTTGCTGCTTGCGTATAATGCTCTAAGTGTGCGAGTACACGGAAATATTCAAGATGGTTTAAATTCATAGCATCACATCCAATTCATCAAAAAAAATCAATTTTTTACCTATTATATCATAAAAAGCGACACGGTTAGTGACGATTCATAGGCTTTCGCATATGCTACCAATAGAGGTGAAGGTCAATCAGACCTTAATTCATTAGAAAGCGGGATGGTGTTGTGATAAGACGAGAAATGGGATTATTTAAACTGGCACTTGTGTTGATCCAGATCGTCATCATCTTGATGTTGGCACCGATGACGAAAGAATTTGTTGCCCCATTCATGGGAGGGGTTGTTCTTAATACAGTGACGTATGTTATCCTCTTTTGCCTACATGCGTATGCGTATCAAGTCTGTCTAAAAAGTCGCATGCCAAAAGCGGGGCACGTTGTTTCAGTAGCGGCAGTGATGTTTCAGTCCTGTTGGGTGCTCTATTTAGTGGCGACTGTGTTGTTAGGGTTTGAGATGCTTTTATTGTTAACAAAACATTGGCCGTTCAAACATAAAGTTAAAAAAGTAAATTCACCAAAAGGAATGTCGCGATAAGGTTGCCCCTTAAGTGGGCTGTTTGGCGATCAAGGGGTTAAATGTATCACTTGAAAGCTTTGCACGAGCTAAAATGAAAAAGGGTTCATCGTTAGGGAGGTTCAATAGCGAAGGTACAAAAGGTATCACTGTGTATAGATTGAACCTCTGATGAATGAGCATTTTACGATTTAACTTAAGATAAAGACGCCGGGAATCGGCGTCATTTTTATGTTAGAAAGGTAAAAAGTATAAGAAAACCTGACGCATGAGTTGACGGGAATATGACTTCATATCATAATTAATATAAGCATCTAAAAATGCGGGTACGGGAGTAAGGAGGAAATGTATGTTTGATCATTCGAATTGTGGGATTGGAGCAATTGCCAATCTAGACGGAACATATAGTCACAACATTATTGAACAAGGGATGACACTCTTAAAGGCACTTAGTCATCGTGGTGGAACATCAAAGGACGGAACAGGGGATGGATGCGGAATTTTACTGCAAATCCCTAAAACATTTTATGGTAAAAAGCATGGAATAAATGGGGACTTTGCAGTGATGATGACCTTTTTACCGAAAGGAGAAAATGATCGCCAATTGGCCAAAGATCATATTTATGAAACTATTAAAGAATTAAAGCTACAACTTATCAAGGAAATTGTCGTTCCGGTGGATGCGAGTTTTCTGACGCCAACGGCGACTCAAACGGAGCCAGTGCCCACTCAATTTATCATTGATATGACAAATCAAGCGGAGACAGTTTTATATAAATTACATCGTTTTATTGAACAAAAGTGGAAAGAGGAAGAGTTATCTGATCGTACGTGCTATATTTTATCGTGCTCGTCACAGACGATTGTGTACAAGGGGTTATTGCGTCCTGATGAATTACCACGCTATTATTTAGATTTGCAGGATGAAAGATTTACTTCTAATTTCTGTATTGTCCATCAACGCTTTAGTACGAATACGAAGCCGTCATGGAATTTAGCTCAACCTTTCCGTTATTTAGCGCATAATGGAGAAATTAATACCGTTTCTGGAAATATTAATTGGTCGAATGCACGAGCGGGATTGTCGGCGTATCCAGAGGTTTTTCCGATTTGTAACGAGAAACATTCAGATAGTGCGAATCTTGACCGAACGTTAGAAGCGCTCCTTCATGAGAATTTTACGCTTGAGGATGCAGTGACGCGCCTTTTACCGAAGGCGTATGAGCATGATGCGCGCCTAAGTGACGACTTGAAGGCTTATTATGAATATTGTGGGTTAAAACAAGAGGCATGGGACGGTCCAGCTGGAGTTATCGTTTGTGATGGACATAAATTAATTGCGACGCTCGATCGTAATGGACTGCGTCCGTTTAGATATGTTCAAACAGAAAATCAAATTGTTCTTGCCTCAGAAATTGGAGTGTTAAATACGCCACTTGAGGAAATTAAGGTAGCTAGTCGTATTCAGGCAAGTGAAATTCTATGCGTTGATTTAGATGAGCAAACTGTGACGACAGATGCAGATATTAAAGCCGTATTATCCACGCAAAAACCTTATCGTGAATGGTTGAATGAACGACTCATTAAACCAATTGCCACGCATAGCGAACAATTTTTAACGGAAGATTTTGAACACACAGCGAAGAAATATTTTTATACAAATGCGGAATACATGCAGGAATTAAAATCATTAGTTGAAAATGGAAAAGAGGCGATTGGATCTTTTCCATATACGGCAGCCTTAAACATGTTACAAGCGCGCCCGCAACTCTTTTTTGATTTCTTTAAACAAAATTTCGCCCAAGTGACGAATCCACCACTGGATTCAATTCGAGAAAAATCAGTGTTTTCATTAACAACGACCGTGACCTCGGTAACTTCTTTACACGACGAACGATTAGATTATCCTGTTTATGAGTTCTCAACTCCACTTTTAACCGGTGACCAGTGGATGGCACTTTCTGAGGAAGAGGCTTTCGACCCACGTTTCATTTTCCTAGAATATGAGTCAACGTTAAAAGAGGCAGTGGATCAATTGCGACATGATGTCAAAAAAGCCGTGTTAGCTGGTTCACGTTTGTTAATTCTTGAACAGGAGGCTGAAGGAAAGACGATTCCTTCTTTAATGGCGACTGCCATCGCACACGAAGTTTTAGTTGAAATGGGGAAACGATTAGAAGTGCGCTTAGCCGTTTGTTGCGCGGATGCACGCCTTCCTATTCACCATGCGATGTTACTAGCTTATGGGGCGGACATCATTTACCCATATTTCTGTTATGAATACATCCAACATCAAACAAAACTTTTTGCAGATGAAGCATATGACAATTATATTGCAGGATGTAACCAGGCGCTTCTTAAGCTAATGGCAAAGATGGGGGTTGCAACCGTGGACTCTTATCGAGGGTCGAAAGTGTTCGAAGTGGTCGGTCTAGATCAAGAAGTGACTGCTTTATTTACAAATCAACCGTCTCTTTTTGGCGGTAAAACATTCGAAGACCTTGATGCGATGATGGAAGATGGCGTGGACATTAGCAAGGCTAACGAATATCAAAACATGGACTCAGTCTTCATGAACCATGCCTACTCCAAATCATTTATTAAAGAGCTAAAAGCAACGATTCAGGCCAATGATTATGAGGCTTTCAAATCCGTGATGGAAGCGGAGCGTGGACGTTTGATCAATGTACGCGACTGTTTATCATTAAAGGCAACAGAGCCGCTTTCACTAGAAGAGGTTCAATCGACAGAGGAGATTGTGCGGCACTTTGTAGCATCGGCCATGTCTTATGGGGCATTATCGGTTGAAGCTCATCGCACGATTGCTCGCGCGATGAATGAACTCGGGGCAGCCTCAAATAGTGGAGAAGGTGGAGAGCTCGTTGAACGTTTTGGAACCATAACCGCTTCTAAAGTGAAACAAGTCGCATCAGGCCGCTTTGGTGTGACTTATGATTACCTAAAAAGTGCCCAAGAAATTCAAATTAAAATGGCCCAAGGGGCAAAACCGGGAGAAGGTGGACACTTACCTAAATCGAAGGTAGATGAACATATTGCTCGTGTTCGCTACGCGAAACAGGGAGTTGATTTAATTTCACCGCCACCTCATCACGATATCTATTCGATTGAAGATTTAGCTCAATTGATTGATGACTTACAAACAACGAATCCAAGTGCCCTAATTAGTGTTAAATTAGCTTCGTTACCGAATGTGGGGACGATCGCTAATGGCGTAGTCAAAGCGGGAGCGAAAAAAGTTGTTATTTCAGGATTTAACGGAGGAACAGGGGCCTCTCCTAAATCTTCGTTAAAATATACAGGACTTCCATGGGAGTACGGTCTATTCCAAACACATAAATCATTACTTGAGAATGATGTCCGTCATGAAACATGGATTCAGGTCGACGGACAAATCAAATCAGGGTATGATGTTGTTTTAGGAGCTATTCTTGGGGCAGATGAATTTGGATTTGGAACGATGTGTCTGGTGATGCTTGAATGCATTGGATGTAAACAGTGTCATACGGGAAAATGCCCAGCGGGAATTACGACGCAAGACCAAAAATTACGTCAACGTCTGAAAGAGGATCCAACGATGTTAAAAACTTACTTTACATTTGTGGCCCAGCAGGTACGTGAATTAATGGCCTTGTTAGGGGTTCGTTCATTAGCAGAACTTCGTGGACGTACTGATTTACTTGAATTAGTATCGCCGAATCCTTATCATTTAACACTAGATTGGCTAGAAGTATTGCCAGTGAATCAACCTATGCGTGTTGAAAATCCGGCGCTTCAACCGGTTCATTTAAATGAGTCGGAGGTTAACGTGATCGATACGCAACTTCGTACACTGGGGGTTCAATTGGTGAGCGACTCGGCTCGTACGTTCCAAACCTATGGTTATGCTGGGCAAAGCTTCGGGGCATTTATGAATGAGAGTGTTAAACTCATCCACACAGGATATGCGAATGACTATGTTGGAAAAGGATTAAGTGGTGGTCAAATCGTCATTAAAGCGGACGAAACGACACGCGAAAAATCCATTGAAGACCCTAACTACACGAATCATCATTTAATTGCAGGAAATACAATTTTATACGGTGCAACTTCAGGATCATGTTATTTAGAAGGACGCGTAGGAGAACGATTTGCCGTTCGTAATTCGGGAGCTATTGCCCTTAATCATGGAATGGGCGTTCATGCGTGTGAATACATGACAGGTGGTGTGGTCGTTTCACTCGGTTCTGTTCAGGCAAATGTGGGGGCAGGAATGACGGGTGGACTCTTATTCTTGTACCAAGCAAAATATTTAGACGAGAAACTCAATCAATCTTACGTGCAAGTCTTTGAGATGAAGGACCGTCATCGTGAGATTTTAAAAGACATATTAACAGATTACGTGAAACAAACTGATAATCCGTTAGCAACGAAAATCTTAAAGAATTTTGATGATGAAGTTCATCAATTTACATTAGTGACATCAGCTGATTACTATCAATTAGAATTATAAAAAGAAGAACCCCTCATGATGGGGTTCTTCTTTTATCGATGTAATAGTTTTTTTAACAGTCGAATGGGGGTGTAAATAATCGCAACATTAATTAAAAGAACAGCCATGAATTGAATAAGGATGATGATTAATTCTCCCATCGTATCCCCTCCTTTCACTTGTTTATTAGTATAGCATATTTTAAAGCAGTGCAGGGAATGGGGTGTGCGTTTTCAATGGGATTATTTTAATCTCTTACTATCTATCTTATCGAAGTGGTGTTACAATGAAAGTACTGAGTTAATCAAGGAAATGAGGTTTTTCAATGTTACAACAATTTAAAAGAAATAAAGAGCGTTGGCAAAAGTATTTAGGATATTTCTTAGTTGGAGTAGGCGTTGTCGTTGTTTATTTTACCTTGCGGAATATCCACCTGATTATGGGCAGTCTAAAAAACTTCATTTTACTGATCCGCCCGATTATTATCGCCTTTGCGATTGCTTATATTTTAAATCGTCCGATGCAATGGATTGAGCAGGCGTTAAGTCGGCTCACGAAACGGATGGTTAAACGAGACTTATCGTCGGGGTCGCGACGAGTTATCTCAATTTTAATTTTATTCCTACTCGTTGTTGGAGCGATTTACTTCTTATTTAATAGCATTATTCCTCCAATCTTCACGAATTTACGTTTATTACTCGAGTCGCTTCCAGCCCTTCAATCAAGTATTAATCGCTATATGAATGAGTTTGGTCCGTATGTACAAACGGTGATTACAGAACAACAAATCGATCAAATTTCGCATTTAGTGACCAATATTTTGAGTTCATTAGGAACTCATGCCCTTCAAGTTGGAACAGGCGTGATTACGAATGTGACGGGCTTTGCGATTAGTACGCTAACGACGATTATTTTATCGGTGTACTTTTTAAAAGATAAAGAAGTGTTGATTGATTCGCTTCACAAAGGGGCACAGGCATTACTTTCAACACGTACCTTAAGACGTTGCAAGCAATTGTTAGTCGATTTAGATACGGTATTTGGTGGATTTTTAATCGCCCAATTAATCGCGGCCTTGTTAGCCGGAGTTTGCTCAACGATTATTTTATTAATTATTAATCATCCATTCGCAATTTTAGTCGGATTAGTGACGGGGATTGCTAACGTTATTCCATATATCGGTCCGATTCTTGGAGCGGTGTTAGGATTTGTATTAGCTTTATTTTCAAGTTGGCAACTGGCAGTCTTAACGCTTATTTTATTGACCATTTATCAACAACTCGATGCGAATGTCATTCAACCGAAATTGTTGAGTAATAGTGTTGGACTGAATCCGGTGTGGGTACTGATTGCCATTCTTATTGGCGGACATTATTTAGGCATGCTTGGAATGATTGTGTCGATTCCATCAGCTGCACTCGCTCAAATTTATTTAAGTCGTCGTTATCATCGCCTGAAACAATCTGGGATGTTGACGGAAAAAGGGTTTGCAAGCGATGAAACTAATTAGTGTGGTAAAGAAATAGCAAAATGAAATATTTTTTGTATGTTGGAGTAAAAAACGCTAGAGTTTAAAGGAGCTTTAGCGTTTTTTATTTCAAAGAATTAAATCGGCTAATTTCGTAAAAAATAGTAAAATGGAAAGGAGGGAACTGCTCCGCTTAACACGCTCATGCTCTTTAAGTTTAAGGTGCTACGGGTAGCAGGATTCGGATGTTTAAACCTTATCATGTGTATATTGAAAAAGAGGCCTTGTCTTATAAACAGACAAAGGAACTGAAGAAACAGTTAGAAAGTAGGCATCTTCCTATCGATGTGATTGAGAATGGGCAAACAAAGGTTGCTAAGGGGAGGGATACCTCTGGTGATGAGGTGCTCATGATTAGTGTGTATAAAAACCAGGAATTTAGGGCGGCCCCTCCATTTGCGGATTATGCGATTCCTTTTGTATCGGGGTGCGTAGGAAGGTGTGAATATTGTCGGGCAGCTCAGTGCCGGTCATTTGTGAGGGTATACGTGAATGAAAATGATTTATTGAAAAAGGTAAAAAGATACGCTCAAAAGGGGTTAGCAGTGACGTTTGAAGGTTCTTTAGAGGCGGATCCTATTCCTACGGAACCGTATACGCACGCCTTAGCCCATATGATTGAATTCACGGCTAAGCAGCCGAATGTTTTCTTTACTTTTACGACTAAATTTACAGACGTTGATTCCTTGTTATGCCTAAATCATCAGGAACGGACGAAAGTGCGTTTTTCGATTAATACGGATACCGTGATTTCTAGTTTTGAGGAGGGAACGCCAAGTATGAAAGAGCGGATTATGGCCGCCTTTAAGATGATGAAGGCGGGCTATCCAGTTGGGTTTGTTATTGCGCCTGTCTTCGTTTACCCTAATTGGAAGGAGGACTACCTTATGTTAATTAAACGGCTAAAGGAATATTTAGAATCTGCACATCCCTCCCAACCAGTGACTTTTGAAATTATGGCTCATCGCTTTATGAAAGTTGCTAAAAATCATCTCTTTCAAGTCGTTGAAGATCCCTATCTTCCAGTAGATATTCAAGAAATGTCTTACAAGTATGGCCCTTACTTTTACGGTAAAAACAGTTACGATGTCGCTACGATGGATCAAATAAAGGAGTTATTTGAATTCGGGCTTGCCCATCTCCCATTTAACTATGAGATTAAATATATCGTATAAATCCTAATCTGAGCGCATTAACTATAAAAAATAAAACTCGTAGAGTCTATCCCAAGGGGCGATCTACGAGTTTTTGTTTGATAACATTCATTAATTTTTGGTCGACTGATTCCGTTATTTTTTACGGGGGTGTGACGACTTTTGGCATAAGCGAAAAGTCCCTCATTTGATGGAAAGAAGTTCTCAGGTATAGGTCATCTTCGCTGCTAAATTTTTTCTTCGTTTGACACAGTGATTGGCCATGACTTGAAAAAAGATAAAAAAGAGGGTATCGTCATTTTATCAACTCTTAATATCGAATAATAGTAGGGGGGGGTCATGGATGAAAAAATTTAGTTATCGCTTTTTTAGCTTTTATATGTTTAGCGTTGAGTATAAAAAACATTTCGTGTGTATATCATTCAAAGGAACTATTTATTGAAAAAAATAGTTTACCTGAAAATCAAGTTCCGAAAATCATTCATTCACAAGAAATGATGGATGAATTTATATTCGGCTTCATTCATTCAGAAAATAGGAAAGTTGAGCTACCGGGCTCAAAACCAGATTATGCGATTAAAATCGCCACTAAGCAAAAAAATATTTGGTGGTTAGAAAATTTTATTTGGATCAATCAAGATCAAATCATCACTAGCAACAACAATGATTTAGAAAAAAATGAAGGAACGCTCTATAAAAAAGGAACAGGAATATATCACACGATAAATTCAATTTTAAGTGAAGGAGGGTTATAAATATAATTGATTGCACCTTTACGGCCTGTTTTCATAAGGGATATAATCCAAATATACGTATACTTTTTTTTCCTGTAAAACGCTATCGTAAAGCTTTACAAATAAATTTTTACGTGATATGATGAACGTAAGGATTGTAACTGGTTAGGCAGGCAAAACCCACTTCTATAGGGAGGGTTTTGCCTTTTTTTAATGCCTTTATAATGGGAGGGGAAAGTAGATGTATATTGAAAAGGTACTCAACAATAATGCGTTTATATCTCTGGATGAAAATGGTGAAGAGATAATTGTAATGGGTAAAGGAATAGCGTTTGGAAAGAAGGGGCAGCAAGAAGTTAATCTCACGAATAAAAACTATAAAGTATTTTCATGTAAGGATAAAAGTATTAATCATAAATTAATTAATATTGTTTCGGATTTGCCACAAGAATATATTTTATTAACCCGTAAGATTATTTCGATGTTTGAGAAAGAATATAATAAAAAGTTAAATGAAATTATTTATGTAAGTTTAACGGAACATATTCATGGCGCTATTGAACGTTATCATCAAGGAATTCAAGTGAAAAACCCATTATTAATGGAAATTAAACGACTCTTTGCTGAGGAATATGAAATTGGGCGTCGGGCTTTAACGATGATTCAACAGGAGTTGGGAGTTATATTTGAGGAAGATGAAGCGGGGTATATTGCGTATCATATCGTGAATGCCGAACTTAATAATGATATGATAAATATTGCCAATATAACAAAAGTAATGCAGCAAGTATTAAATGTCATTAAATATCATTTTAAAGTAGAGTTTAATGAGGAATCTAGTACGTATTACCGATTTATTACGCATTTAAAGTTTTTTGCTCAGCGTATTTTTAGTCATAAGGTTTACGAGGATGAGGATACCGAATTATTTTTTATTTTAAAGGAAAAGTATCAGGAGAGTTATCATTGCACCGTGAAAATAAAGGAATTAATCTATCAGAACTATAATTACGAGTTATCACTCGAGGAACAACTGTATTTAATGATTCACATTGAAAGAATTAGAACGAAGTCAATCATATAGATTCGGTAATAATGCTAGATAGTCGACTAGCTTATTATATATAAAAGGTTGTAACTACGTTATAGATATGTATCTATAGACGTAGGCAAAACTTCATTTTATTTGTTTAAATGAATGGAGGAGAAAAAATGGATTGCAAAAAATTAGCAGAAGGAATTCTTGAAAAGGTGGGGGGAAAGGAGAATATTGAATCGGTTGTTCATTGTATGACAAGGCTCCGCTTTGTTTTAAAGGATGAAAATCTAGCAGATGACGATCAAGTAAAAAAAATCGAGGGAGTTATCGGTCTCATGAAGAAGAATGGCCAATACCAGATTATTATTGGTAATGAGGTAGCATCGGTGTATAAGGAGATTTGTACATTAGGTCATTTTAAGGAAAACATGTCAGGTGGTTCAATCAAGAAGAAAAAACAAAACATTATTTCTGAAATCTTGGATATCATCTCAAGTGTCATGTCCCCAGTTATTCCGGCTATCATTGGGGCAGCAATGATTAAAGTTTTATTAACCGTTTTACCGATGTTAGGGTTGTTAAATAATACAAGTCAAACGTATGAATTGTTATCAGTGATTGGGGATGGGGCCTTCTTCTTTATGCCAGTTTTAATTGGAATGTCGGCGGCTAAACGATTTGATGCTAATCCTTATTATGCAGTGAGTATTGCCTTGATTTTGTTACATCCTAATTTCATTGCTCTTTTAAATGGGGCAAATGAGGCAGGAGAAACGATTAAGTTCTTTAATTTAATCCCAGTGACTTATGCTAATTATGCTTATTCAGTCATTCCGATTATTTTATCTGTTGCAATTTTACCTTATATTGAGCGGCTAGTTGATAAAATAACGCCAAGCATTACAAAGAACTTCTTAAAACCAATGCTTGTCATGTTATTTATAGCACCTATTGTTATGGTTGTTATTGGTCCACTTGGGGCTATTTTGGGAGATGGCTTATCGGCCTTTGTTTATTTCATCCAAGATAAATTAGGATTTATTGCGGTTGGTTTAATAGCAGCTATATTCCCATTTATTGTTATGACGGGAATGCATCATGCCTTTACTCCAATTAAATTGGGCGTTTTAGCCACAACAGGTTTTGAAGGATTTATTTGTATCGCAGAATTTTGTTCAAACATGGCTCAAGGGGCGGCTGCATTAGCTGTAGCCATGAAATCTAAGAATTCTGCTACTAAACAAAATGCAGGTTCCTCAGCCTTTTCAGCTCTAGTGGCAGGAATTACAGAGCCAGCATTATACGGAACAAATCTACGTCTAAAGAGACCGATGATTGGAGCTTGCCTAGGAGGATTGATCGGTGGATTAACGGGCGGCTTCTTCCAAGTAAAATGTTATGGAGTAGCAACACCGGCTATTGTAACTCTCCCACAATATCTTGAAGAGGGAAATCCTCAAAGTCTGATTTATATTTTAATTACATTAGGGGTAACGATTGTTTCAACGTTTGTGATTACATATATCGTTGGATTTGAGGAACAAGTTGAAGGAAATAATGAGGAAGTTGCGAACGAGGAGTCTATCCTTCCTTTAAATACGGGAGTAAACATTATGAGTCCTTTAGAAGGGCATATGATTGATTTATCCCAAGTGAATGATGTTACATTTTCTAGTGGAGTAATGGGGGATGGGATTGCGATTATCCCAACAAAGGGCCGAGTGATTGCGCCATTTGATGGAAAAATAGACGTTTTCTTCAAGACGCATCATGCGATAGGGTTAAGAAGTGAAACGGGTGTTGAGTTATTAATTCACGTAGGTTTAGATACTGTAAATCTAGAAGGAAAATACTTTACTCCGTATAAAAAACAAGGAGATTCAATTAAATCAGGTGATGTTATTTTAGAATTTGATTTAGAAAAAATTAAAGAAGCTGGCTATGAATTAACTACACCGATTATTGTTACTAATACACAGCAATTTATGGATATCATTGCTAAGGAAAAAGAGGTTGTAACATTTAATGATCAAGTGTTAGCTATTATTTAATGAGGGGGATATGAGAATGACTTGTTTTAAAATGCCAAAAAATTTTTTATGGGGGAGCGCTTCGGCTGCCTATCAAGTGGAAGGTGCGTATCTAGAAGATGGAAAGGGGCTTTCTAACTGGGATCAATTTGTTAGAATTGAAGGAAAGACCTATAAAGGAACAACGGGGGATGTGGCGGTAGATCACTATCACCGATTTAAGGAAGATGTGAGGCTCATGGCAGAAATGGGGCTTAAAACATACCGTTTCTCTATCTCATGGCCTCGGGTGATTCCGACGGGAAATGGAGAGGTAAACGAGATAGGTTTGAAGTTTTATGAAGATTTAATTGACGAATGTTTAAAATATAACATTGAACCTATGGTTACAATTTTTCACTGGGATCTTCCCCAATCGTTAGTTGATCAATATAATGGATTTGAAAATCGTCGCATTATTGAGGATTTCGTTAACTATGCCAAAATCTTATTTGATCGATTCGGAAATAAAGTGAAGTATTGGATTACCTTGAATGAGCAAAATGTCTTTACCTCATTGGGATGGTTAACAGCCATGCATCCTCCAGGAAAATTTGACGATGAAAAAACATTTTATCAGGTGAATCATCATGCTTTTATGGCCCATGCACAGACAGTCTTATTGTTTAAAAAAATGGTCCCAAATGGGAAAATCGGGGCAAGCTTTGCTTATAGCCCAAGCTATTCACTAGATTGTAATCCAATGAATGCAATGTCTAAAATGGATTTTGATGATATGAAGAATTTTTGGTGGATGGATATGTATGCCTATGGACGATATCCCAAATCAACATTCACTTATTTACAAGGAAAAGGAATTGCTCCACAGTTTGAAGACGATGATCGACAGATTTTAAAGGAGGCCGCTTCAAAGGTTGATTTTATGGGAGTTAATTATTATCAAACAAGTGTGTGTGAATATAATCCTCTTGACGGGGTTACTCCATATGGAACTTTTAATACAACAGGGACAAAGGGTTCGGGTCAAGTGACGGGCCAACCAGGACTATTTAAAAATCCGTCTAACCCTTATTTAAGTACTACAGATTGGGATTGGACAATTGACCCCATGGGACTACGTTATGGATTACGTGAAATTACGAGTCGCTACAATTTACCAATTATTATTTCTGAAAACGGATTGGGCGCTTTCGATAAGAAAGAGGAGGACGAATCAATACATGACCCTTATCGAATTGCTTTTTTAAAGGCACACATCGAAGAACTTAAAGTCGCTATGGCGGAGGGTTGCGAGGTCATCGCCTATTGTACCTGGTCATTTACTGACTTATTAAGTTGGTTAAACGGCTATCAAAAACGTTATGGATTTGTTTATGTTGATCGAGAAGAGGGAGAAGAGGGAGCTAGTTTAAACCGATATAAAAAAGACAGCTATTATTGGTATAAAGAAGTTATCGCATCAAATGGAGAAATTTTATAATTAGAAGTGTAAGATAAGATAAATGGTACTAGATTGACACTATCCTTTTAGGATGGTGTCTTTTTTTAAAATTGATGAATAAATCTTTGGGTGGTCTTATTTAATAGATAGGAAGAGATAAATTCATTTCATTTTTTTGACTCTTGCATGGTTCGAAACTGGAAAATTGGGTTCTTAGAATAACGTAGCCAGAATTATAATTTTTTCGGAAACTTTTTTATAAGCATCTTATAAGAAAAGAGTAAATTTAAAAGGGCTGATTTTAAATAGAAATTTAAATCAGCCCTATCCGATATAATTTTATTGCCTTTTCTAATGACGAGATAGAAGGTTAAGGTTCATCTCAAAGAATGACTTATTTTAGTAAATTCCAGTATAATTAATAATTTTTCGATTAATTTCAAGAAGTCCGCTCGTTGGAGAGTATTCATCAGTCGCGTAAACTTTATCATGCCATTCAACGACGTTTTTTTCTAGTGTCATTGGCACTAAATAGTAAAGGCCGTCTGATAAAATTGAGCCGTAACTTAAGTCAGTCGATGGAATTTGGAGTTGCTCTATTTCTCGCTCTCCGCTTAATAATAATTGAGTTCCAAGTGCGATAATTTCATTGGTTGTTAAATTAGTTTGAATATAAGGTAAAAATTCTTTCATTAAGCCCATTAATTTTACTTTGTTATAAGAAACTGCTTTTTGAACAACAAGTGCAATCACACGTCGTTGACGCTCCATTCGTTCATAATCCCCGTTTCCTACTTTACGAATTCGCATATAGGCAACAGCCTGACGACCGTTAAGTGTTTGAAGACCAATGTCATCGATAAGTGCCGCCTCTTCACCACTCACTTCGACATTCATTTCAGCAATCACACGGTTTAATTCTTGGAGTTCATAATCTTGAACGTCTACTTCGACACCACCTAATTTATTAATAATTCGTTCGACTGCATTGAAGTTGACGGTGACATATTTTTGAATATCTAAATCAAAGTTTTGATTGATGGCAGAAACAGCTAGGGATGGTCCCCCGTAGGCATAGGCATGGTTAATTTTTTCAAATCCGTGTTTTTCATCGATATAGGCAAATGTATCGCGTACCACAGATGTTAAATAAGCCTGGTTTGTTTTATTATTGAAAGAAAAGACCATCATGGCATCTGAACGAGTATTGCTGTATTCATCTTCACGAGAGTCTACCCCGAATAAGGCGATGTTCGTCACACCCATTCCTTTTTTCAGGTCTAAAATTTCCTGTGAAACGTCTAAATCTGTTAATTCTTCACGCTCGACATTCGATAACATTTTATGGGCAGCTCCATAAACGACGCCACCAATGATTAAAAGGAAGAGAATTAATACTAAGAATCCCTTTAAACACCCATACTTTTTCTTTCGCTTTTTAGGCTGTTTTTCCTCCTGTTGCATCTCTACACGTTCCTTACTCATTATCTTCACCTAGTTTCTCATTAAGTCATGTTTAGTCGCGTAAACTCTAATATTTTATAATATGCGAGTATTTATTACAATATTAAAAACTTCCTATTAATATATTTTTACAAAATTTATGTTATTATAACTAGCAATTTATAAAAATCTAAAAAATTGGTCATTGGTCGACTTTCAGATGTATGTTACAATGAAAGAAATTACGAAAATTGGAGCTGATCGAATGCCGACCATTGAATTATTAGCACCAGTAGGTCATCATGAAGGATTATTAGCAGCAGTTAAAAATGGAGCTGATGCCATCTATGTTGGTGGAGCCGCTTTTGGAGCTCGAAAAGAAGCTGCCTTTAGCCATGAAGAATTAGTCGAGGTTATTAAATACAGTCATCTGCATAACGTTAAGGTTTATGTTACAGTTAATACCACTATTTTTGATCAAGAACTCGAAGCGTTAAAAGAATATATTCATTTTCTATATTTAAATGATGTAGATGCGATTATTGTTCAAGATCTTGGGGTAGCACACCTTGTGAAACAACTTTATCCTGATTTTGAACTTCATTTTAGTACCCAAATGACGTTACATAATACTAAAGGGGTCGAATTTGCGAAACATTTCGGAGCTGATCGCGTCGTCGTTGCACGTGAAAACACGCTTGAAGAAATTAAAGCGATGAAAGAGGCGGTAGATATTGACCTTGAAGTTTTCGTCCATGGGGCACTTTGTGTTTGCTACTCAGGACAATGTTTAATGAGTAGTATGATTGGAGCACGTAGTGGAAATCGTGGGGCATGTGCCCAAACATGCCGTCTTCCGTATGAATTAGTAGACCTTTCAACAGGAGAAACATTGGATTCTTCAGTAGGAGACTTTTTATTAAGCCCAAAAGATTTAAAAACGATTGATGAAATTGGGGCCCTTATCGATGCAGGGGTGACCTCATTTAAAATCGAGGGGCGTTTAAAGAAACCAGAATATGTCGCGACGGTTGTTAAGGCATATCGTGAAGCCATTGATCAGTATGTAGCGACACGCAAAATTAAAATTTCCAAGCAAATGCATGAAGATATGGATCAGATTTTTAGCCGTGGGTTTACGAAAGGATATCTTTTTGGTGAGCGCGGATCAAGCCTGATGAGTACGGACCGTCCTAATCATAAGGGGATTCTTATCGGAGAGGTGACCCATGTCAAAGGAAAACGCGCGACAATTGAATTAAAATCCACTCTTGAGGTAGGCGATGGGTTGCGTTTTGTCAGTCTAAATCAAAAGGATCAAGGACTGCAAGTACAAAAGATGTTTGTTAAAGGAAAGACTGTGACTCTTGCAAAAAAAGGAGGCGTGGAGTTAGAACTTCCATTTACCGTTACGAAGGGCATGAAAGTTTATAAGACAACTTCCTTTTCTTTAAGTAAGCGGGCAGCTGTAAATGAAAAATCTATTGATAAAATAAATATTTACGGCGAGGTCAGTGCGAAAAACGGGGAGCCGCTAAAAATAATGGCCTGGGATGACGACTCTAATTTGGTAACGGTAGAAAGTGAAGAATGTTTTGTTGAAGCTCAAACGACGCCTTTATCGCAAAGTCGTTTGAAACAACAATTAGGGAAAACGGGAAGTACACCTTTTAGTTTTGCTTATCTTAATATCACCATGGATGAAGGCATCACGTTACCTATTTCAGTCATTAATAAAATAAGACGTGAGTTGTTAGAAGAATTAGAAAAACGTCGTGTCAAAAAATATGCGGACCGCCAAAAGTCAGTCGTTGAGCCTATCCTCACATCATATGATCAACAGGCTTGTACCCCATCGTTAATGGTTAGTGTCCGAAATATTAAACAATTGAAGGTGACGTTAGCACAAAATATTAAAACGATTTATTATAAAGATATTAAAACGTTAAAACGAGCCGTTGATTTAGCAGATGAATATGGCGCGACAGTTATTCCTCAACTTCCACGGATTATGACAGATGAAGAAATTTCATATGCAGTCTATGTGATTGAAAGTTTACCTATCCAGACAATCATGTTAGGTGAATATGGGATGTATGAGGCATTAAAAAACAAAGATTATACGTTTTTAACGGATTTTTCATTTAACACAAATAATGTTCAAAGTATTGAGGCTTTTAAGTCGCTCGGTATTTCCCAGGTAACATGTTCATATGAAATCAATCAAAGACAGATGCGTCAACTTGTAAAAAACACGCCACTTCCAATCGAAATGGTTGTATATACAAGGATTCCTATGATGATTACTAAACATTGCCCGGTCAAACTTTTAAATCAACAGGAGTTTTGCCGAATGTGTTTGAGCACGCCATTTGGACTAAGAGATCGTAAAAATAAGGTTCTCCCTTTATTGAGAACTGGAAATTGTATTACGGAAATTTTTAATTCGCAACATCTGATTTTAATTGAATTTTTATCTGAACTTCAACAGATGGGTATTCACAATTTCCGCCTAGAGTTTACAAATGAACCGGATGAAATGATAGTAGATGCGATAAAGGTCTACCAACAGGTGCTAGAAACAGGAAGCCTTGATCGTGGATGGCTCGAGTCATATAAAAATCAGGATGATTATACGAAGGGTCATTATCACCGCGGGGTTCAATAATTTACGTATATAAATAAAAAAATTCCTCCATAATAAAGAAGGTAAATTCTTTTTAAGGGGGAATTTTTTATGTCAAAGATTATTTTATCTATTTTATTAGCGGGTCTTTTTTACGTTGTTTTATTAGTGTGTTTTAAAATTATGGGTAAGCGTGAAGTTAATCAGTTAAGTACGGTTGATATTGTCATTAATATATTAATCGCCAATGTAGCTGCAGGCGGAATTGTAGAAGAGGAGTACTGGTTAGATGCATTAGGCGGAGTTCTAGTGCTAGTTATGTTACAAATTTTAATGGCGAAGTTTCAAATTAAATATCCGCGTGGGCGGGATATTATTGAGGGAGAGTCTTCAATGGTGATAAAAAATGGTTTCGTTGATTATGATGAATTAAAAAAAATTAGGGTAGACCTTGATGATTTAATGATGCTGCTTCGGGGAGATAATGTGGTTGCCCCCGAGGAAGTCCAGTATGGAATTGTTGAAAAGAATGGAAAGCTTACGGTTTATACGAAAAAAAATCCGACAAAAACTTTCCCATTACCATTAGTCATCTCAGGACAAGTAAAGCCGAAGGCGTTGGAGAGTCTAGATAAGGATGCAGACTGGTTAATGAATCAGCTAGAGCTAAACCAGTTTTATCGATTAGAGCAAGTTGAATATCTTTTTTATGAAGAGCAAAAACTTGTTATTTATATGAAAGACGGCATTAAAAAGTTAAAAATAAAATAAGAGTCGTGGGAACCACGACTCTTATTCTTTATCGTTGAAATCATTAAATAGTGAAACACGATCCCCATTTGATAAGGAATTTAATAAGTTTTGTTTTGCCATAGGGTATTGAGCATATAATTTTTTTAATAGTTGCTTAACATCTTCACGACTCGTGTGCTTATCCATTGGACAAGTACTTGGTACGATTGGTACATGACGGTTGGCAGCAGCAATAATGTCATCTTCATAACAGTAAACTAATGGACGAATAAATGTAACATCGGTACGGTCTAAGTACATTTTGGGTTTGAATGTTGAGAGAAATCCGTTGTACATCGTATTCATCACGAGCGTTTCAACAGCGTCGTCTGCGTGGTGTGCCATTGAAATTTTGTTACATCCAAGTTCTGTTCCTTTTTTTATTAAGATGGCCTTTTTGAATTTTGAACATAATGAGCAAGGAATTTTCCCGTCTGAAGAAGCATTTAATTTTAGGATTTCATAGACTTCTGTATCAACAAGGTGATATTCGATTCCGTGCTTTTTACAGAATTCTACGACAGGGTTAAAGTCCATTCCGGGGAATCCAAGTTTTAAAGTGATGCCAACTAATTCGAATTTAACAGGTGCAAATTTTTGATAAAGGTGTAGGGCATATAATAGGGCCATGCTATCTTTTCCCCCACTAACACCAACGGCAATTTTATCCCCTTCTTCAATTAAAGAAAAATCTTGATCCGCTTTTCTAATACAACCTAAGATCTTTTTCATAATACTCACCGACCTTTCGCTTGACATTATAACGAATAAAGTCGAAAAAAACAATCATTTGGTATAAAGATTAATTTGGTAATACGTATTGAAAAGGGAATTTGTTCTTTTGTATTTAAAAAATAAAATATTAAAAAAATGTATTAAATTGTCGAAATAACGCATATTAAGATTGTCAGGAGGTGAACGACATGGCAAACAACCAATCTAAAAATAAATTAGTTGTACCAGGTGCCCAAGCAGCAATCGATACGATGAAAGCGGAGATTGCAAATGAATTCGGTGTACAAATGGGTCCGGATGCAACAGCGCGTCAAAATGGTTCAGTTGGTGGAGAAATCACTAAACGATTAGTGGCAATGGCTCAACAACAAATGGATCAAACAAAATAATGCACATGATAGATAAATTTACGTATAATAACTGTCTGGAGATGACGAATATGGCAAACCAATCTAAAAATAAATTAGTTGTACCAGGTGCTCAAGCTGCAATTGATAATATGAAAGCAGAGATTGCGAATGAATTAGGTGTACAATTAGGTGCGGATGCAACAGCGCGTCAAAATGGTTCAGTTGGTGGAGAAATCACTAAACGATTAGTGGCAATGGCTCAACAACAAATGAATCAAACAAAATAGTTATTCCAATATATACGTATTAAAGGAGAGTTGAATGCTCTCCTTTTTTTATGAGTAATATAATGGCAGATTGGTGAATCTGTTTAATGAAAGGATTTATATTGATTTATGAATTTAAGGCGTATTATTTTGTCGAAATATCACATATTAAAAATGTTAGGAGGTGAAACTATGGCAAATCAATCTAAAAATAAATTAGTTGTACCGGGTGCAAAAGCAGCAATCGATAATATGAAAGCAGAGATTGCAAACGAATTAGGTGTACAAATGGGCGCAGATGCAACTGCACGTCAAAATGGTTCGGTTGGTGGAGAAATCACTAAACGTCTTGTGGCACAAGCTCAACAACAAATGAATCAAACAAAATAAAAAAACTACGACTAAACTAATCAACACGACTACAAACTACACAAATAAAAACGGTCCGATACGGATCGTTTTTATTTGAAAGGATTGCCAAATAACTGACATCTATTTAAAATTTCGATATAATGTTAGTCATAGGAGGTAATAATATGAATGTTTTAGTTTATCCAAAGTGTACGACGTGTAAAAAAGCAATAAAGTGGTTAAAAGATAATGATGTAGAGGCAGTTGTTCGCCATATTGTAGAAGAACCTTTATCTAGAGATGAGATTAAAGAATTGCATTTGAAATCAGGATTAGAAATCAAAAAGTTTTTTAATACAAGTGGGATGAAGTATCGGGAGTTAGGTTTAAAAGACCGATTAAAGGAAATGAGTTTAGATGAGTGTTATGATCTATTAGCAAGTGATGGAATGTTAGTTAAACGCCCGCTTGCATATGACGAAGAGAAGGTAACTTTAGGTTTTAAGGAAGACACTTACAATGAACAGTGGAAAAAGTAGCAGGAAATTGCAAGAGGTTAACGAGAATCAATTAAAGGAAATATGGAATTCAACGCAAATCGTTATTACCTTAGCTTACACACCGATATGTGGAACGTGTCAGGTGGCGAAAAGAATGTTAGAGGTTGTATCTAACTTATTACCCCAGGTACCATTCCTGCAAATTAATTTAAATTATTATGGTGAGCTGGCGCAAAAATATGAGATTATGTCGGTTCCGTGTCTAATGATTCATCATCAAGGAGAATGTGTAGAGAAAGTTTATACATTTATTTCTGTCCCCTTTTTATATAAAAAAATAACTTCTTACTTATAGTTTGTGATGAAACGCTATTTTCGTGGTAAAATAATACATAATGGGAAATGTATGACTAAACGAAAGAGGGGATGGCGATGAATTATCCGAAAATCGGACAAACAGTCGAGATACATAGCTATAAACATAACTCTAATATTCATCGCATTTGGCAGGAGACGACCATTTTAGATGTATCTAATGGAGTGGTTATTGGGGCTAATCATAAAACATTAGTCATGGAAAGTGACGGGAGAACGTGGTATACGAGAGAACCGGCAGTATGCTATTTTTTTAGTGAGTATTGGTTTAATGTTTTATGCATGTTGCGTAAAGATGGGGTTTACTTTTATTGCAATTTAAGTTCCCCTTTTGTATACGATCAAAAGACGATAAAGTATATTGACTACGACTTAGATATAAAGGTTTATCCTAATTTAAAATACGATATTTTGGATGTCGAGGAATATCGTAGACATGGGGAAGAAATGGGGTATTCATCAGAGGTTAAAGAAATAATTAATCAACAACTCCTTTTATTGAAGGAGATGATTGAATCTAAAAAAGGTCCCTTTGCGCCAGGATTTGCAGAATATTGGTATGATATTTATAAGAAACGATTAATAAAAAGGTGAGTGAGAACATGCGTGATCCACGATTAGAAAAATTAGCAAAAATGTTACTCGAGTATTCTAATAAGGTGAAAGCTGGACAACACGTTTTAATTAAAGGGAATGTCTTGACGAAGCCATTGATGAGGGAGTTAATTAAACATACTTATCGTTTGGGGGCTTATCCTCATATTGAGTTATTGGACGATGAGATTGGTCGTGAAATTTCACTCGGTAATACAGAAGAACGAATGGAACAAACGGTAAAGTGGAATCTTGAAAAGTATAAAGACATCGATGCGTTTATTACAATTATAGCCGATGAAAATGATTCAGAGTATAGTGATGTTCCTTCAGAAATCAAGGTGATGCAAGCGAAAGTTGGGAAACCAATTTCTAATTTAATCGTGAATACAAAGGAATGGGTTTTATTAAACTATCCGACTTTTTCTTTAGCACAAAAGGCAAAGATGAGTTTAGAGCAATTTGAAAATTTCTTGTTAGATGTTTGCCTCGTGGACTATTCGAAAATGAATGAAGCGATGCAGTCTTTAAAAACATTAATGGAAAAGACGGATAAAGTTCGCCTTGTTGCACCGGGTACGGATTTAACATTTTCAATCAAGGGAATGCCAGCGATTCCGTGCGCAGGAGATTGTAATATTCCGGATGGTGAGGTCTTTACTGCGCCTATCAAAGATAGTGTCAACGGTGTTATTCAATATAATACAGCGAGTCCTTATCAGGGAACGGTCTTCAGTAATGTTTGCCTAGAATTTAAGGATGGTAAAATTATTAAAGCAACAGCAGATAATAATGTCGAACAGTTGAATGAAATTTTCAATTCTGATGAGGGAGCCCGTTATGTTGGAGAGTTTGCTATTGGGGTTAATCCCTTAATCCAACATCCGATGGGGGATATTTTATTTGATGAGAAAATTGATGGAAGTTTACATTTTACTCCGGGGCAAGCTTATGAAGAAGCAGATAACGGAAATCGTTCAGCTATCCATTGGGATTTAGTTTTAATTCAACGACCAGAGTACGGAGGGGGATCAATTTACTTTGACGATGTCTTAATTAGGAAAGATGGACGCTTCGTATTAAGTGAGTTAGAGTGCTTAAATCCTGAAAATTTAATATAAAAATATCGTGGGGCGCCTTAAGTATTAGAAAGAGATCTAATTACTAGGGCGCTTTTTGGATGAATAAAATAGAGGAAATATTAAATAAAGTACCTTAGATTGTTCTTAGACGAGAGAAAATGCAACCTTTAAGCGAGGAGGGGGAGATCCAATTCATTTCAGAAAGTAGGATGATTTTCTCTTATTTTAAGGGGCGCATTCAGTTTTATATCCCCCAATGTTTGGAATACATAGTCTTATATTTTTTGGGAGAATAGGGTTAGAAAATATGGGTAATCTTTGATATATATAGGAGAAATGTTAGGAAAAATAGAAAAAATATAAAAAAATGATAAATGTAGTTGATTTTTGATATTTATCATGCTAATATAGAGAAGTCGCCAACAGGGCGATGGAAAAGAAAACAAAAAAAGTTAAAAAGTGTTTGACAGAAACGGTTGAACATGATAAACTAGAAAAGTCGCCAAGAGAGGCAGACAAGAAATCTTACGAAAAAGATAAAAAACATTTGACAAAAAAAGTCGAATGTGGTAAGATAAAGAAGTCGCCAAAAGGCGAGAGAAGTTCTTTGAAAACTAAACAGAACGTCAAGAATCATGAGCGAAAGAAATTTCGCAAGCTAAGGAAACAAACAATTATGGAGAGTTTGATCCTGGCTCAGGATGAACGCTGGCGGCGTGCCTAATACATGCAAGTCGAGCGAACCACTTCGGTGGGAAGCGGCGAACGGGTGAGTAACACGTAGGTGATCTGCCCATCAGACGGGGACAACGATTGGAAACGATCGCTAATACCGGATAGGACGAAAGTTTAAAGATGCTCCTGGCATCACTGATGGATGAGCCTGCGGCGCATTAGCTAGTTGGTGGGGTAAAGGCTTACCAAGGCGACGATGCGTAGCCGACCTGAGAGGGTGAACGGCCACACTGGGACTGAGACACGGCCAGACTCCTACGGGAGGCAGCAGTAGGGAATCTTCGGCAATGGGCGAAAGCCTGACCGAGCAACGCCGCGTGAATGAAGAAGGCTTTCGGGTTGTAAAATTCTGTTATAAGGGAAGAAAGGTGATAGGAGGAAATGACTATCAATTGACGGTACCTTATGAGAAAGCCACGGCTAACTACGTGCCAGCAGCCGCGGTAATACGTAGGTGGCAAGCGTTATCCGGAATTATTGGGCGTAAAGAGCGCGCAGGTGGTTAATTAAGTCTGATGTGAAAGCCCACGGCTTAACCGTGGAGGGTCATTGGAAACTGGTTGACTTGAGTGCAGAAGAGGGAAGTGGAATTCCATGTGTAGCGGTGAAATGCGTAGAGATATGGAGGAACACCAGTGGCGAAGGCGGCTTCCTGGTCTGCAACTGACACTGAGGCGCGAAAGCGTGGGGAGCAAACAGGATTAGATACCCTGGTAGTCCACGCCGTAAACGATGAGTGCTAAGTGTTGGGGGTCGAACCTCAGTGCTGAAGTTAACGCATTAAGCACTCCGCCTGGGGAGTACGGTCGCAAGACTGAAACTCAAAGGAATTGACGGGGACCCGCACAAGCGGTGGAGCATGTGGTTTAATTCGAAGCAACGCGAAGAACCTTACCAGGTCTTGACATACCATTGACGCCTCTAGAGATAGAGGGTTTCCTTCGGGGACAATGGATACAGGTGGTGCATGGTTGTCGTCAGCTCGTGTCGTGAGATGTTGGGTTAAGTCCCGCAACGAGCGCAACCCCTGTCGTTAGTTGCCAGCAGTGAGATGGGGACTCTAACGAGACTGCCAGTGACAAACTGGAGGAAGGTGGGGATGACGTCAAATCATCATGCCCCTTATGACCTGGGCTACACACGTGCTACAATGGTTGGTACAAAGAGAAGCGAAGCGGTGACGTGGAGCAAACCTCATAAAGCCAATCTCAGTTCGGATTGTAGGCTGCAACTCGCCTACATGAAGTTGGAATCGCTAGTAATCGCGAATCAGAATGTCGCGGTGAATACGTTCCCGGGTCTTGTACACACCGCCCGTCACACCACGAGAGTTTACAACACCCGAAGTCAGTGGCCTAACCGCAAGGAGGGAGCTGCCTAAGGTGGGGTAGATGATTGGGGTGAAGTCGTAACAAGGTATCCCTACCGGAAGGTGGGGATGGATCACCTCCTTTCTATGGAGAAAGAGACGTTCTGTTTAGTTTTGGGAGAATTTCGATTTTCCTAGAATTGATCTTTGAAAACTAGATATCTTCTGAAGAAGAAAAGTTAAGTAATAAAGGGCGCACGGAGGATGCCTAGGCACTAGGAGTCGAAGAAGGACGCGACAAACGGCGAAACGCCTCGGGGAGCTGTAAGTAAGCAAAGAGCCGGGGATATCCGAATGGGGAAACCCGCTAGTGGTCATACGCTAGCACCGTATGGTGAATCAATAGCCATAGAGGAGACAGACCCAGGGAACTGAAACATCTAAGTACCTGGAGGAAAAGAAAGAAACATCGATTCCCCAAGTAGCGGCGAGCGAACAGGGAGGAGCCCAAACCGGAGTAATCCGGGGTAGAAGGACCTTCAGAAATGACTGAACATGATAGCCGAATGGTCTGGGAAGGCCAACCGGAGGGGGTGAGAGTCCCGTAGGTGAAATTGTGTGAAGCAGGGAAGGGATCCTGAGTACGGCGGGACACGAGAAATCCCGTCGGAAGCAACGAGGACCATCTCGTAAGGCTAAATACTACCTAGTGACCGATAGTGAACCAGTACCGTGAGGGAAAGGTGAAAAGAACCCCGGAAGGGGAGTGAAAGAGAACCTGAAACCGTGTGCCTACAACTAGTCAGAGCCCGTTAAAGGGTGATGGCGTGCCTTTTGTAGAATGAACCGGCGAGTTACGATATCGTGCAAGGTTAAGTTGAAGAGACGGAGCCGAAGCGAAAGCGAGTCTGAATAGGGCGAGGAGTACGATGTTGTAGACCCGAAACCGTGTGAGCTAGCCATGAGCAGGCTGAAGGTCAGGTAACACTGACTGGAGGGCCGAACCAGGGCACGTTGAAAAGTGCTTGGATGACTTGTGGCTAGGGGTGAAATTCCAATCGAACACGGATATAGCTGGTTCTCTCCGAAATAGCTTTAGGGCTAGCCTCGATAAGAGTCTACTGGAGGTAGAGCACTGAATGGGTGATGGCCCCACCTCGGGGTACTGATCTCAATCAAACTCCGAATGCCAGATAGATATGATCGGGAGTCAGACTGTGGGTGATAAGGTCCATGGTCAAAAGGGAAAGAGCCCAGACCGCCAGCTAAGGCCCCCAAGTGTCCGTTAAGTGGAAAAGGATGTGGAGATGCACAGACAACTAGGAGGTTGGCTTAGAAGCAGCCATCCTTTAAAGAGTGCGTAATAGCTCACTAGTCGAGTGACTCTGCGCCGAAAATGTACCGGGGCTAAACGGACCGCCGAAGCTGCGGATTGACACGAAGTGTCAGTGGTAGGAGAGCGTTCTAACAGCGGAGAAGCAGTACCGGAAGGAGCTGTGGAGCGGTTAGAAGTGAGAATGCCGGTGTGAGTAGCGAAAGATAGGTGAGAATCCTATCCATCGAAAGCCTAAGGTTTCCAGGGGAAGGCTCGTCCGCCCTGGGTAAGTCGGGACCTAAGGTGAGGCCGAAAGGCGTAGCCGATGGACAACAGGTAGAGATTCCTGTACCACTTAATAAACTGAAGGAGTGACGGAGAAGGCTAAGTTGAGCGTGTGAATGGATTCACGTGTAAGCAGTGAGGTGGTCATGTAGGCAAATCCGCATGGCAAAACATTGAGCTGTGATGCCGAAAGCCCATAAGGGTGAAGTCAGCTGATGTCACGCTTCCAAGAAAAGCTTCTAGGGATAATTTATTAGGTGCCCGTACCGATAACCGACACAGGTAGGCGAGGAGAGAATCCTAAGATGAGCGAGAGAACTCTTGTTAAGGAACTCGGCAAAATGACCCCGTAACTTCGGGAGAAGGGGTGCTTGTGAAAGCAAGCCGCAGTGAAAAGGCCCAGGCGACTGTTTATCAAAAACACAGGTCTCTGCTAAACCGCAAGGTGATGTATAGGGGCTGACGCCTGCCCGGTGCTGGAAGGTTAAGAGGAGAGGTAAGCGCAAGTGAAGCTTTGAATTGAAGCCCCAGTAAACGGCGGCCGTAACTATAACGGTCCTAAGGTAGCGAAATTCCTTGTCGGGTAAGTTCCGACCCGCACGAAAGGCGTAACGATCTGGGCGCTGTCTCAACAAGAGACTCGGTGAAATCATAGTACCTGTGAAGATGCAGGTTACCCGCGACAGGACGGAAAGACCCCGTGGAGCTTTACTGTAGCTTGATATTGAGCACTGGTGACACATGTACAGGATAGGTAGGAGACGAAGAGACCAGGACGCCAGTCTTGGAGGAGTCGCTGTTGGGATACTACCCTTGTGTTACTGGGGTTCTAACCCGTGTCCATGAGCTGGACAGGGGACAGTGTCAGGTGGGCAGTTTGACTGGGGCGGTCGCCTCCCAAAGAGTAACGGAGGCGCCCAAAGGTTCCCTCAGAATGGTTGGAAATCATTCGAAGAGTGTAAAGGCAGAAGGGAGCTTGACTGCGAGACCAACAAGTCGAGCAGGGACGAAAGTCGGGCTTAGTGATCCGGCGGTACCGAATGGAAGGGCCGTCGCTCAACGGATAAAAGCTACCCCGGGGATAACAGGCTGATCTCCCCCAAGAGTTCACATCGACGGGGAGGTTTGGCACCTCGATGTCGGCTCATCGCATCCTGGGGCTGAAGTCGGTCCCAAGGGTTGGGCTGTTCGCCCATTAAAGCGGTACGCGAGCTGGGTTCAGAACGTCGTGAGACAGTTCGGTCCCTATCCGTCGTGGGCGTAGGAAATTTGAGAGGGGCTGTCCTTAGTACGAGAGGACCGGGATGGACACACCGCTGGTGTACCAGTTGTTCTGCCAGGAGCATAGCTGGGTAGCTAAGTGTGGAAGGGATAAACGCTGAAAGCATCTAAGCGTGAAGCCCCCCTCAAGATGAGATTTCCCATTTGAAAGAAGTAAGATCCCTTGAAGACGACGAGGTAGATAGGTCAGGAGTGGAAGTTTGGTGACAGATGAAGCGGACTGATACTAATCGATCGAGGACTTAACCTAAAGGAAGAAAAAGAAGAAGGTATCTAGTTTTGTGAGATTGAGAAATCTGACAAGGTCTAGTGATAAAGGCAAGGAGGGCACACCTGTTTCCATACCGAACACAGAAGTTAAGCTCCTTAGCGCCGAGGGTAGTACGCGAGTGCGAGAGTAGGACGTCGCTAGGCCGAAATAATAATAAAAGCCTCAATAGCTCAGTTGGTTAGAGCACTTGACTGTTAATCAAGGGGTCCTAGGTTCGAGTCCTAGTTGGGGCGCCATTTAAAAAATGGCCCGTTGGTGAAGCGGTTTAACACACATGCCTTTCACGCATGCATACACGGGTTCGAATCCCGTACGGGTCACCATAAAAAGTGGAGGATTAGCTCAGCTGGGAGAGCATCTGCCTTACAAGCAGAGGGTCGGCGGTTCGAGCCCGTCATCCTCCACCATAAATAGCCGGAATAGCTCAATTGGTAGAGCAACTGACTTGTAATCAGTAGGTTGCGGGTTCAAGTCCTGCTTCCGGCACCATTATGGCGATTGTGGCGAAGTGGTTAACGCATCGGATTGTGGCTCCGACATTCGTGGGTTCGATTCCCATCAGTCGCCCCATATAAAAATTAATACAATTGGGCGCCATAGCCAAGTGGTAAGGCGTGGGACTGCAACTCCCTGATCATCGGTTCAAATCCGATTGGCGCCTCCAATTAGATAATGATGTGCCTGGGTGGCGGAACTGGTAGACGCACAGGACTTAAAATCCTGCGGGTGGTGACACCCGTGCCGGTTCGATTCCGGCCCTAGGCACCAATTAAATGTAGACGAGTAGATAATACTCTTTTTTTTTGTTTTAAAATATATGAGCTGAAATATTTTTATAATCTATAATTGGATGTGTCTAGAATGAAAAAATTGAAATTAATGTTGGAAACCAGTTATTCAATTGATGCCATCTTTCATTTGAGAAAATCTTCAATAATAGTTAGCCTTTTATTTTTAGTAATGTTGTCTATCATGCAAATGACACCTACGGCTTTCGCTTTAATAGGAGATGCTCCTTATCGATGGGACTTAAATATCTGGAAAGTATCAGAAACCTCAAAGCATGTATTAGAAAATTCCCTACCTACGGATTGTATGGTTAATAATCAATTACTTAGTTGTAAACAATCGAACGTTATTGAATTGCCAGAGGGAATTAAAGTAGCGTTTAATTCTTCACAAGATCAAGTTAATAACGGTCTTATTTTTAATGATGATTATTTTCTATTTATTGAAAATGGTAATGAGTATAAACTAGGGTATTCGAAATTTGAAGATTTAAATTTTGCTGAAACGAGTTATGATGATATTTTTAATCGGGTAGCGTCAACTATTAAGCCAGTTTTTATGCCTTCCTTGTTAATGGCGACGTATCAGTCAGGAATCTTATTAACATTTGTGTTTACAGTGGTAGTTTCCATTTTATTCATGTTATTGAAGATGGGGCGTCAGACTTTTTTAACTTATAAAGAAGTTTTAAATTTAGTTATTTATTCCTCAACATTTCCAGCAGTCATGGCTCTTGTGATTGGAATGTTTAACGGCGCTTTATCAATGATTATTTATAATATTGGAACGCTAGTGGTCTTATTTTTTGTTTATCGGCAAAA
The DNA here is from genome assembly GCF_037076425.1 of Turicibacter faecis. Classification (NCBI taxonomy): domain Bacteria; kingdom Bacillati; phylum Bacillota; class Erysipelotrichia; order Erysipelotrichales; family Turicibacteraceae; genus Turicibacter; species Turicibacter faecis. The sequence continues at coordinate 496,733 of NZ_AP028127.1, forward strand.
GATTGAGCCCTATTTATCGGGAGATTTAGCAGGTTAATCCTGCTTTTTTTATTTGATGGCAATTCTTATCCAAAAGATAAGGGAGACTTACTCGAAGGACATAATAATTCAATTGTGCTTGAGTTTTATTTAAATTCCTAGTAAAGTAAAGAAGAAGAAAGGTGATTAATTTGAAACAAAAGACACAGTTAACAGATAACCTGATACAGGAATTACGTCTATCTCATTCTAATGAACTTAAAGAGGAATTAATTAAGTATAGTAAAGAGGTGGGAATAGACGCGATTGGATTTAGTTCTGTTGATTCTTTTTTATTTTTAGGAGAGGAACTCAGACGACGCGAAGAGGTAGGGTGGTCTTCAGGTCTTGCTAAGGGGACGATTGAAGAACGTACAAATCCTATCTTATCAATGTCGGATGCTAAATCTTTTATTTCGATTGCAATTGCCTATCCCCGCAAGGCTAACTTACCTAAGCAAGATCGCAGTAATCCATTTGCACAATTTTCACGGTCTTCATGGGGGATGGATTATCATCAGTTTGTTGATGCGAAATTGCAGTTATTAGATGATTGGTTAAGAGATAATATTCCTGGAATAAAGGTGATAAGAAGCGTTGATACGGGAGTTTTTAATGATCGTGCAATCGCCCTTCGTAGCGGAATTGGATTTAGTGGAAAGAATAGCTCGATTATTCATCAGGAATTAGGAAGTTACATTTATCTTGGGGAGTTACTTGTCAATTATGAGTTTACTCCGGATGTGATGAAAGAGCGACAATGTGGGACGTGCAATCGCTGTGTTCGTGCTTGCCCAACAAAGGCGATTCAAGCGGATGGAGGACTAAATGAAAAAAGATGTCTTTCTTATGTGACCCAGGCGAAAGAATACTTAGATCCAGAATTATATGAGAAAATTAGTCAAACCATTTATGGATGTGATATCTGTCAAGAGGTTTGTCCGTTTAATGCCGAAGTGGATTTTCATCATCATCCTGAATTAGAACCTACAGGTGTCGAGTTTCCGAACATACAAGAGATTCTAACGTTAACGAATAAAGAGTTTAAAATGAAATATGGTCACTTAGCTGGATCTTGGCGTGGTGTATCCGTGTTGAAACGAAATGCGATGTTTAATGCCGGTTTTTATAAATATAAAGAGGCCTTACCTGAAATTTTAAAGATAAGAGATGGACAAGGTCCAAAGTGGCTAAAGGATGCGGCTAAACAAGCGTATATTAGGCTAGAGAAAAGATAAGATTATTTCAAAAAGTGAGTTGTTTTATGTTAAAATATAAGGTAGAGTTAACACAAATTATTTTTTAGGAAGATAAGAATCATTCTATTTTATAATCGTTGAGGTGATTAATTATGGCAATTCATTTAGTTCAATACAATCCAGAAATTCCTCAAAATACTGGGAATATTATGCGTACATGCGCAGCAACAGATATTAAATTACATTTAATTAAGCCAATGGGATTTTCACTAGATGAAAAAAGTGTTAAACGTTCAGGGGCAAACTATATCAATGAGGTAGACTATACCGTTTATGAAAATTGGGAAGAGTTTGTTGAGAAAAATAAAGGGGGGAAATTCTGTTTTTGCACGCGTTATGGACAAAAAAATCACGCGCAAATGGACTTTTCTAATCCTAATGAGGACTACTATATCATTTTAGGAGCTGAAAGTAGCGGAATTCCAAAGGAAATTTTGCGTCCATATTTTGATAATTGTTTCCGTGTACCGATGACAAATAAGGTTCGCTCATTAAATGTTTCGAATGTCGCAGCGATTTTAGCTTATGAAGCACTCCGACAACAAGAATTTTTAGATTTATGGACAGTAGAACCATTTAAGGGAGCAGATTGGGTGTTACGTGACGACGAATAGGCAATAAAAAAAGCAGTGGGATGTTAAGGTAACCACCGCTTTTTCTTTGTTGTTGGTATCTGTTTGATGTTATAAGACAGATGAAAATCATAAATGTTTTTGGAGGAAATGGGATGGCTAAAATTTTAATTGTGGAAGACGACGTAAGTATTCAACAAATGATTACAGAATTGTTGCAACGGCATGGCTTTTCTACCGATTGTGCCTACTCTGGAACGGAAGCCTTATTGTTATTAGAAAGGGATGTGTATGATTTAATTTTACTTGATCTTGTTTTACCAGGAGTAAGTGGAGAAGCGATTATTGAGCGTGTGAATGGGGCACCGATTATTGTATTGAGTGCGAAGGTGTCCGTAGATGATAAGGTGAATTGTTTATTAGCGGGTGCGAATGACTATTTGACAAAGCCCTTTTATGCAGATGAATTATTGGCAAGAATAGAGGTCCAATTAAGGTTAAATAATAATAGTGCACAAATCGGAACGCTAAGATATAAAGGATTAGAATTGTTAGCAGAGACACAGACATTGATGTTAAATAGTGAAAGGATTCATTTAACACGAACGGAAACGGCTATTTTAAAACAATTATTGTTACACCCGACTCAAGTTCTTACTAAAAGTAGGTTATTGGATTTATTAAGTGATGAAGCAGGGGCTGGAGCTTGTGATGAGTCCTCCTTAAAAGTTCATATGAGTAATATTCGAAAGAAGATTAAAGAGGTAAGTGGTGAGAATTATATTGAGTCAGTTTGGGGAGTTGGATTTAAACTTAAGGAATAAAAATCTTTACGAAATCTTAACTTTTTCTTTTTCGCTTTCTTAATCCTTTTATTGTATAGTGAGTGTATTATGAAAGGAGTGATGATATGACGTTCGTCTTAGAAGCTACTAATTTAGAAAAGAAATACAAAGATTTTACGGCTTTAAAGCATTTGAATCTTCATGTGAAAAAAGGGGCGATTTATGGATTAATTGGGAAAAATGGTGCTGGAAAAACGACGCTCATTCGGATTATTTGCGGGTTACAAGAGCCAACTAACGGAACGTACGCCATTTATGGTGTGTTGAATCATGAAAAGATCACAGAGGTTAGAAAGCGAATGGGAGCCATTATCGAAACACCGTCCATTTACGGTGAGATGACGGCACGAGATAATCTGATTGACCAATATAAGTTAGTGGGGATGCCAACTCATGACGGAATTGATGAGTTGTTAACATTAGTTGGATTAAACCATACGGGAAAGAAGAAGGTTAAAAATTTTTCTTTAGGGATGAAGCAACGGTTAGGAATTGCGATGGCACTTGCTAATCAACCCGACTTTTTAATTTTAGATGAACCGATTAATGGTTTAGATCCCGAAGGGATTATTGAAATCCGAGAGTTGATTTTAAAATTAAATCGTGAAAAGAGAATCACGATTTTAATTTCGAGTCACTACTTAGACGAATTATCAAAAATAGCGACTCATTATGGTTTTTTAGATAAGGGGTTTATCGTTGAAGAAATAAGTCATGAAGAATTGATGAAAAAATTAGAACGTAAAATAGAGTTAACGGTGAATCAACCAACAGAATTTGTTAAATACTTTGAAAAGTGCCAGATTCCTTATGAGGTTATTGATCGAAGAACAATCAATGTTTATGGAAAGTATAACTTATCAAGTTTTATTACTGAGCTATCCAATCATCAGTTAACGGTAGAGGAGATTCACGAACACGAGGAATCACTCGAAAGTTATTATATGAATTTAATTGGGGGTGCCATAAATGATTAGATTGTTAGATGCAGGATTTACACGACTAAAGAAAAGTAAAGTATTTTTGCTCATTTGTTTATTTAGTATAGGATTTGCGTTATTTATGCTTGGTGTGAGTTATAAAGATATGAAGCAGTACCAAGAGGTGATTGATGTAGCCCAACTTCTGCTTAATTATTCGACAATGATTGGAGTCGTAATTGCCATCTTTACAAGTTTATTTTTAGGCGTAGAGTATTCAGAGGGGGCTATTCGAAATAAAATTAGCATGGGTCATAAAAGAACTGCTATTTATTTATCTAATTTAATTTTGACAAGCATAACGAGTGTGTTTGCTTATCTTTTGTTTATGTTGGTGGTGGGGATGATAGGAATCCCCTTATTTGGAGGAATCACAGCGCCTATTTTGATGTTGGTGAAAGTATTAGGATGTATCCTTGTAGCGATTGTTGCCTACTCAAGTTTATTTACGTTTATTGCGATGATGATTTCTAATAAAACGGTGATGGCGATTACGTCTATTATGGTGGTATTTTTGATGATGATGGGGTCGTTGACGTGTTTAAATATTTTAGGGATGCCTAAGACTATTCAAACGACAACGATTCTTAATCAGGAAACCAATGAATTTAAAATAGAGGAGATGCCTAATCCTAAGTATCCGAGTGCCACAGAAAGAAAAGTTTATCAAACTTTATTGGATATAAATCCAGCAGGTCAAATGTTTCAACTAGCTGGGCGAACCGTTCCTAATTTAAAAGCATTGCCTCTTTATTCTTTAGGAATATTAATCGTATTTACAGGTGGTGGCCTCGCTCTGTTTAAGAAGAAGGAACTGAAATAGAGAGGAGTTTATTTATGCGTATCTGGTTTTATTTATTCTTAGTCGTCTTTGTGGGGTTCGTGTTTTTAACGGTTAAGGTAATTCTTATCAAGAAGGAGATTAAAAATATGACCCACTCTTTGACAACGATTATAAATACCGATACGAATAAATTGATGACGGTTATCACACCAGACAAAGATCTGAAGAAGCTAACTGGTGTCTTAAATCACAGTTTAAAAGAGTTAAGAGAACTGGAGATTGAATATAAGCAAGGAAATCAGTCGCTAAAATCGGCGATTACAAATATTTCACATGATTTAAGAACCCCGCTAACGGCTATTAGAGGCTATGTTGAGTTAATGGAGGATGAGAATCTTAATCAGAGGCAGAGGGATTATTTAAAAATTATTGATGAGAAGGTTAAAGATTTAGGGGAGCTCACGGAACAACTTTTTGACTTTTCGAAAAATGTCGATTTACAACAAAAGATAAAGGTAAGTCCCACATGTATTAATGAGGTGCTTATTGATTCTACGGTTAGTTTTTATAGTCTGTTTAAGAAGTATCATATTACTCCGCAATTGGATATTTGTGAAGAAAAAGTTATCCGTAACTTAAATGAAAATATGCTTAAACGAGTATTTGAAAATATTATTTCGAATGCCATTAAGTATAGCCAATCGGATTTTAAAATAAAAATGACGCCGGATGGGGTGATTGAATTTTCTAATCAAACAGCGTCCTTAGATTGTACTCGTTTAGGAAAATTGTTTGATCGGTATTATACGGTTCAAGATTCGAAAAAGTCAAATGGAATCGGATTATCGATTGCGAAGCAATTGGTGGATTTAAGCGGCGGAAAGATTGAAGCGAGTTACCGAGAAAAAGTACTAAAAATTAGAATTAGATTTTGATAGGGGATAGAAAAAAAGATGATTTCTATAGGAGAAGAAATCATCTTTTTCTTTTTTGTAAATCATTTTTCAACGGAAATCACCAAGTGTTGAAGACCGGGTGTATTTTTTTATGAAAGATGATTTGTTTAAAAGGTTGGTAGGTTCGATAGGTTATTGTCTTTGTTACCGTCGACAACGCCACGAATATAAGTTCCGCCACCTTTTCCTTTAAAGGTTTGGGCATTAGTAATAAGACCTTTGGCACAAAGTTCTTTTGCTGTTTCATAGTCATATTCTTTTCCGGTATTCGATTTAAAGGCGATAAGATCGCCATCACTATTGTGACGAACGGCAACGAATGTTTCTTTTTCCATTGTTAACAGCCTCCTTTTCATTAGATAGTGTACCCGATATGTCTAAAATAAATCAGAGAGTTAAATTAAGTTTTAACAAATAATCAAGAAAAAAATGAAATAGGTAACCGGTGTCGGATAGATTATCCTTTTGTCAGTATTTTTTGATAAGCAATTGTTATTTTTAGTTTTCTAGTGTGATATAATAGGAATTAGATTTATTGAGATATGGAGGGTATTATATGTCGTTTGAAACAAAGTACCAACAATGGTTAGAGCAAGAGGGGTTAGAATCATATTTAAAAGAGCAATTAGAAAATATGAATGAAACAGAAAAAGAAGATGCATTTTATCGTAACTTAGAGTTCGGTACTGGGGGAATGCGAGGAGTTGTTGGTCCAGGAACAAATCGCATGAATGTTTATACAATTCGTAAAGCAAATGAAGGATTTGCTCAATATTTATTAAAAAATGTTGAAAATGCTAAAGAGCGCGGAATTGTAATTGCGTATGATTGCCGTCATTTCTCACCAGAATTTGCAATGGAATCAGCGAAAGTAATGGCAACTCACGGAATTAAAGCGTATGTTTTTGAATCATTACGTCCAACACCTGAGTTATCATTTGCCGTTCGTTATTTAAATGCAGCGGGTGGAATTGTTGTCACTGCATCACATAATCCACCTGAATATAATGGATACAAAATTTATGATGAAACAGGGTGCCAATTAGTTCCTGCGGAAGCTGACCAAGTGATTGAACTTGTTGATTCGATTGAGGATGTATTCAACATCTCTGTTAAATCGGAGGAAGAATTAAAAGAGGCTGGATTGATTCAAATCATTGGATCAGAGATTGATGATGTTTATACAGAACGTGTAAAAGCATTAGAGATTAATCCAGATTGCAACAAAAAGGATTTAAAAATTGTGTTCTCACCATTACATGGAACAGCGAATATTCCAGTACGTCGCGTGTTAACGGAGTGTGGATATGAGCAATTACATGTTGTTGAAGAGCAATGTGTGGCGGATCCAAACTTTACAACTGTTAAATCGCCAAACCCTGAGGAGGCATCTGCATTTGAAATGTCAATTGCATTAGGAAAAGAGATTGATGCCGATATTTTAATTGCAACTGATCCGGATGCAGACCGAGTAGGTTTAGCTGTTAAAAATCCAGAAGGGGAATATGTTTTATTAACTGGAAATCAAACAGGTGCTATTTTAATTCATTATATTTTATCTCAAAAGAAAGCACACGGAACATTACCAGCGAAAGGGAAAGTGTTCAATACGATTGTAACATCTGATATGGGGGCAACAATTGCTCGTTCGTATGGATTTGATGTGGTGTCAACGTTAACTGGATTCAAGTTTATCGGAGAGCAAGCGCGTTTAATCGAAAATACGGATTATGAGTATGTTTTCGGGTATGAGGAGTCTTATGGATATTTAATCGGTGACTTCGTTCGCGATAAGGATTCTGTTCAATCTGTATTAATGTGTGCAGAGGCAGCTGCTTATTATAAAGAACACGGAAAAACGTTATATGACGTATTAATGGAGTTATATGAAACATATGGTTTCTACCGCGAAGCGTTAGTCAATATTACGTTAAAAGGAAAAGAAGGGGCAGATAAAATTCAAGCCATTTTATCTGATTTCCGCGAGTTTACACCAGTAACAGTTGCAGGAAAAGAAGTCGTGTCTGTTGAGGATTACAAAGAAAGCGTTCATACAGACTTAACAAATGATTCAACATCGGTGATTGATTTACCGAAGTCAAATGTTTTAAAATACACGTTAGCAGACGGTTCTTGGTTTGTATTACGTCCATCTGGAACTGAGCCAAAGGCAAAGGTATACATCGGTGTTATTTCAGATGTATTAGAGAAAGCTGATGCTCAAGTCGCTAAAATTAAAGAAGACGTATTAGCGCGTGTAAATGAAATTATTGCTTAATTTATTTTAATTAATTGTCGCACACACTGACTTAAAAACTTCTATGATACATTTATCATAGAAGTTTTTTTTATGATAAGGAATTTAGCACATCAGTTAATTTTTGTGCATATAATGAAAGGACTACATACGAGGGGAGGGCTGTTATGAATGTGACAGTAGACCATCGTAATGTCGAAAATAAGACAGATTTAATTAAGTTAGTGACGGAAGAGGTAGCAGCATTTTGTTTAAAATGGAAACAAGGATTGGATCAGTTGTTGTGTAGCGACGTGGTATTAATTATTAATCGAAAACGATACGGCTATGAGGTAAAGTATCACTATTCAAGTGGGCCATGGAATTGGTTATTTCAATTAGAATTATATTATCCTAATAAGATGAGTGAATTGCGTCAGATAGCTTATATGAAGATTAATAAGTTTATGACATTGCCGATGGGGTGTGGATTTGGAAGGAAGGTGTTTGAACACCTGTTAGATTGTTCGACATCGCTAAAAGAGTTAGATATGATTCGGTTGCGTTCTGTTCGAAGAGCCATAGGTTTTTGGGAACGTATGTCGTTTGTAAATACAAAGCAAGTTGATGGGGTGATCCAAGACGAGGTCTGTGTTAAGATTCCATCGACATTAACAGGATACGAATATGTTTATAGCCTCCGTCCGTGTGATTGTGAGGCCTGTCAACAGGCGAAAAAGCAGGGGAAATAGCCCCTGCTTTTTCTTTTAGCAGATAAACGTCAAATTTTGATTTAATTTTAGTCTTCATGTGTTGTATACTTGTAGTTATGCGATAAAGTTAAACGATATTCCACACGCCAGGTTTTTTTCGTGACAAGGGGCACAAATACGTGTTAATGAGTGTGAGAAGTTGTTTCCTACACGAATATGAAGGGTTTTGGAACAATGCCCTTTTTCTACAAGGCGAAACGGATTTCACCTTCGAAGGAACGATTACGTTTTCGTGATTGATATACTTATGGGCGCATATAGAGACGATAGAATGGGTTACAATCGTTATGTGGTGTATAGGTGACACGGAATGAGACCATTAGTTGTACATGCTACATCACATTGTTTGGAGGAAAGATGCCCATAAAGTGATTGGATGCGCCTGAGGGTGCTACCTTATTCAACGAGGCAGGGACCTCTTTTTGAATGGAGTCAAGGTGATCATTTAATCAACTCGTTGATTGTCAGTTCGAACAAGTGGGAGGCTCGGAGTTAAAAAATCGGGGATGAGGAGGAATCTTTCATTTGCAACGGATTGTCATTCTTGGGGGTAGCAAATTCTTCGAATGTGTAGGTGAACGGGTGAAAGAGAAGGTGCCATGTATTGGACATCATCGGGATGAATTGAATAGCGACTAGTTATACGTTTGAACGGAAACGTTAATTATTCGTTTAGAAGATATCGTTTGTTTAATGATTAAGGAGGTTTTGAGATGGCTGTTAATGTGAAGAGTTGTTATTTATTTTTACTGGATAATGTTCATCAGATGTTTATGCCGACGGATCGTCCATTAGATGAGACGGTGGATGGGGCGTATCATTTTTTGGAAAAGAATATTGAAAAGTGTGTCAAAAATGCGGCGGGACGTCCGGCTGTTTTTCGTGAGGATAGTGAGGTGCGACAGTTATTTTTAGAGTACCGTAATCGTACGATTCCATTTCTTGAATTTGCGAATCATGTGGCGGCAAAGCGCTATGATTTTAAGGAGCGTTATGAGATTTTAACGGCGAGCGATTTATTTTTATGTGAGATTGAAATGGCCGAGGTAGAGTATGTTGTTGGACTTGAGTTAACGTGTAAAGAGGGGATGGTTCATCATGTGAATCAAAGTGAGACGGGAATTCAAAATAATCTATTGGTTCATCAGTCTATTATACCGATTGCAAGTTTAAAAAGTGCTAACTTTTTTATGATTGATTTAGATAAAATGACGTTGACTATTCTTGAGGGGATGACGTCAACGGAAGACGATGATACGCACCTTTATGCTGATAAAATCTTGGAGTGTAAAACGGAAATTTCAGTTAAAGAAGCAGTTAAAAAGGCCCGACATGTGGCAGCAGAGGTTATTGAACATCATGAATTAGATAAACTTGAAATGGTACCGGCTTTTGAACGGGTGATTAAGGAAACGATTAATGAAGGAAAAGATATTGATATGAAGGAGATTGCCGAGGAGGTCTTTTATCAGGCTCCCGAGGCTAAAATGGCCTATGTTGCAGAAATAGAAAATCAAGGGATTGAAAAACCAGTTCAAAATACAAATTGGGTAAAGATGCCGCTTAAGAAGACACAGAAATTAAAAACTGATACAGGAATTGAAATCACTATCCCGCTGGATTATTATAATAATAAAGATTATATTGAGGTATTAAATATGCCAGATGGACGTCTAGCCATTCAAATAAAAAACATTGGGAATATTGAAAACAAATAGGAAAAAGAAGGCCGTAGCCTTCTTTTTTTTATGATTAAAAGGTTGATCGTTGTATCACATAGGGGATGTTCCCCTAAGCTTTTTCAACAAATTTTAAAAATTAATGTATCTTTTTGTCGAATAAAACAGAATAAAGTGTAACATTTTATCGAAAAATGTATCATTTCATGAACAGGGCAGGGGAGAGTTATTTTTTAAGGAAGGGTAAAAAGTTGCATGTTGGAAGTTCCGAGGGGGGGGGGGGTAGCCGATCCCAATTTTTAATTTGGCGACTTGCTATTGAGGGGGCGATTAGTTTTATCTCAGAGGAGGAGATTAATTGTTGTGTGGTGAAGGGGAGATTGGAGGATTATATAAGGCGAATCTTGTTATAGAGCGGGAGGTAGAGCTCACTTTTTAGGAAATTTGGCGTATAAATATAAGAGGGGGGAATCTAAAGAGAAGAGGTCTTAGATGTGGAGATGGTGCTAGAAGTTATTTTGCGTGTTTTGTTAATCGGGTATTATTTAATGATGGCAGTGTTTGTCATCAGGCAAATCAGAATCAGATTTTTAGCTGATGAACAGTATGCTCTTTATGCCAATTATGTAAATGATCAGAATCGAAAGCGCTATGGGTGTCAGGTGAATTATTATAAAGCATTAGTGAGAGGTACACTGGTGCAATTGGGTGCAATCCTACTTGGGATGGCACTGATAGATTACGCTTGGTTTACGTGGATGAGCATCGTTGCTATAGTGTGCACGGTGCTAGAGCCTTTATTCGTCATGGTTTCGTTTCCAAAGTTGGTTGATTTTAAATATAGGACGTGGTTGTTATTATACTTAAAACGATTGGTAGGCATTGTTTTAGACGGTTATATAATATTTGCACTCGCTGTGGTATGTTTTATTTATTAAAGGGAATAGATAAAAGTGCGGAGATTTCATAAGGAGATGACCGCACTTTTATGGTGTGATACGCATTTTTTAGCAAAATTTAAAATAAAAATGATACATTTTATTGAGAAAAGTGTATCATTTTTGTATAATAAAACCATAACATTTGTTAATTAAAATTGTATCATTTTAACGCACAATTCATCAAGTTATGATCGTGTTTTTTTAGAGGAGATTGAGTTATGAGTGTGTTTTGTATGAAATGTCAATGTGAGGTGGGATATCGGGTTGTTGAGGAAATAGGGAAAACAATTATAAAGGGTTATGATGTCAACTATAAAAAAAAGAGCGCCATCTGTGAAAGATGCGCGCAACCCGTTTTTGTTGAGCAGATTCATGATGAGAATAAGGAACAGTCAAAAAAGAGTTATCAAGAGCTAGTTTCGCGAGAAGCCATCGACATTATTACGTCAATTATGGAACGCTATAATATTGGTAAACGCCCATTGTCTTTAATATTAGATTGGGGCGAGTTGACGATTACTCGCTATTTAAAAGGAATGGCTCCCAAAAAAGAGTATTTGGATACGCTTAAGTTAATTAACGAGAAGCCATCGGCATTTGCCCAGATATTAAATCAGAATCAGGAAAAAATTACTCGTAAGGCCTATGAGAAATGTTTAAAAAAAATCACCGATTTAACGACTACCGATGAGCAACTAATAGATGAAGATGTTACGCCAACAGTGAGTATGGATGATTCAGTTCAAGAGACGGAATCGTTTTGGGAAGATTCCTCTTCAATAGTACCGATGTTGGAGGATAACGATCAACAACAGGGGGATAAAGCACAAGATAAAATTTATCATGTCGTGCAATATATCCTAGGTGTCAGTGAGGATGTGACTCCGCATGCTCTTCAAAAAATACTTTATTATGCGCAAGCCTTTTTCAAGGTGTTTTATGGGTATCATTTATTTGAGGATGATTGTGAGGCATGGGCTCAGGGGCCTGTTTATCCTAATATTTATTATCAACTAAAGGATTCTTATGATCATCCATTAATGAAAAATAGTTGTTCGTTAGATGATAAGGAACAATTTTTTATTGACTTAATTATGCGATACTTTGGTTGTTATAGTGGAAAATCACTTGAACGAATGACTCACTGTGAGAAACCGTGGCGAGATGCCCGATCTGGCATGATGTCGGTTCAGGTAGAGGGGCGCGTGATTGAAAAATCATCGATTGAGAAGTACTTTATGGATGTTTACAAAAAGTATAATATGTTGAGTATGACGGATATTATTGATTATTCAACGTCACTATTTAGTCGAATTTTATAGCGATTATGTCGAAATAAAGCGCGATAAGGAGAAAAGCTTGAACCTGAGCGACAAAAGACGACAAAAGGTGATGATAAAGTGTTTATAATGTACAAATCCGCCTATAAAAGCGTTTAAATTTTATAATTTTCGTTAAAAATAGGCTAAAATATGACAAAAGATATTATTTTATGTACGGCTTTATGTTATAATGATATCACTTAAAATTAAGGGAAAGTAGTGAGATTTATGGTCCTCCAAGTTTATGAAATGACAAATCAAGCAATTACAGGCTATAAGTTGTACGACGAGGGCGTACAGGTCGCTACGTTAGAGCAGCGATCAAATCAGTGGATTGCTGGAATTTTTTATAATTTCAAAATAAAAACAATGACAACAGATAATTTTCAATCGGCTTACCATTGGATTGAGTCAACCTTACAAGAGAGCAAGTCTGCTTAACTAGTGACGCACACCGTAAGGTACAATTTAATGATAATCGGGATAAGCTATATATAAGGATGATTTTCTGTCGACTATCGATTTCATCCTTTTTTTATGCCCTTTATCTTTAACGAGCTACCTTCGTTTTATTGCTTTTTATATTTTTACGAACTGTTTTACTTAAAAGCATGAAAAGATAATAAGTTGCAAAGTAGATAATTGCTCCTAGTAATGCACAGCTCCCTAATTCAATCAGCGCTTGAATTTTTTGGCCGAGTGACAGTGTCTTTAGAAGGTGCTTCAAATAGGAAACGGCAATTCCCATGACTAAACTTGAGCATAAAATGGGAAAGCAGTCGCAAAGTATTTGATTAAATTGAAGAAGGGAATGCTTCTTAATTTGAAGGAGGCTTAAAATAATCCAACTCAGATAAGCTAGGATGGTAGAGTAAATAAAGCCGTTTATTCCGAATAAGGGAACGAAGAGGAAATTACTAATATATTTAATGATGAGGGAAAATACTAAGTAATAGATTCCTTTTCGTTGAAGGTTTAATCCTTGTAAAATAGAGCAAATAATGCTGTAAAGTGCATAAAAAATTCCGAGCCACGCACCGATAGCAAAAAGGTTTCCACCGAGTTGATTAATTGATTTTGTTGAAGGATAAAGAAGAAGATAAACATCATCTGCAAGAAGGCTAATTCCAATTACGGCGGGAAGTGTAATGACTAAGGTGAGCCGAAGTGCTAAGCGGATGGTTCGTCCAACCGCCCGATTCTTTTTTTGTTGATGATAGTTTGTGAGCTCAGGTACAAGAGGTTGGCCAAAGGCCAATGCAAAAGAAACGGGAATCATAATCATTTTTGCGAGTTCGGTTATATACATTCCATAATAGACTTTTTGAGTTTTGACGGCTAAACCAGATTTAGTTAATAGCTGGTGGAAGTGTAGGGTATCAATATTTTGATAAAGTGAGGTCGCTAACCCGAGTAGAGCAAAGGGAATCGAACATCCTAAAATCTCGATGAATAGTCTACTAGGTTTCCGTTTGGGATGAGGCGGACATTCGGCGAGCTTTTGATCATAACCTGGGACCTCCCAATACCAAAAATATAAGAGTACGATTAAAGAAGCAATCCCAGCTAAAAAAGCGGCGAATACAGAGATAGAGACTGCTTCTTGGTAACTATGATGTTGGACTTTAATAATAAAGAAGGATCCCCCGAGGATGATAAGTATTCTTACGATCTGCTCAACAAGTTGTGAAATAGAAGTCGGTGCCATGTTTCTATTTCCTTGGAAGAAGCCGCGGATAATAGACATAACGGGAATGACAGTTAATGCGATACTACAAACCTGAATCATATGTATAATGTCTGGTCCATCGTTAAGGAGCGCCTCTTGCTCTGCCTTTGTTTTTAAAAGGGAGGCGGCATTGTTTAAAATGTGATGAACGTAAATCGGGGCTAGGTGATACATAGCTAGAAATCCTAGAAAACCGAAGATAATCATTCCAATGACACTGTATTTAAAAGCTCGTCTAGCGGTGTCATATTCATGTTGGGCTTGATATTTAGAAACAAACTTTGCCATTCCAACAGGAATGCCAAGTGTCGATAAGCTAATAAAAAGACTGTAAATCGTATAGGCATAACTATAAAGGGTTTGTCCTTGACTGCCTACAAGTGCCTTAAATGGGATCACATAAATAATTCCAAGAATTTTAGTGAGAAACATACTAAGGCTTAGAATCATTGCTCCTTTAAGAAAACGTTGGTTCATTCTTGCTTCTCTCCCTCCGTGAATGAATCTTAATCCTAAAATTATTATGACGATTTTTACCAAGTATAAACGGGAGAGTATAAAATACTAAAAAAGAATTTTTTTAGAGGGGAACTCAAGTGAACAGGAGATTTGGAATGGGGAAATAAAATCCCAGTCTTTAATCCATTAGAAAAGGAGGAATAGTAATGGTCAATCCCTATCAACTTTATGAATTTTTATCGCACGCGTTGCTCGTTGTCTCTCCTGACGGAAGGTGTGACTATCTAAATCGGGAGGCAAAGCGACTTTTACCGACGATTCATGATTTTAGTCAATTAACTTTCGATGAGATTATTGGTCACTTCGGCTTTTCGGCGGATCGCGAACATCTAACGAAATTAATTGCCATTACGTTTCACACACAACAAAGAAAAGAGTTAACATTAAAGGATAGAAATGGACAGTTCGCCACGGTTAATACCATTCCATTAGAGGGGGCTGTTTTAGTCGAGTTCGGAGTTAATACGCAATTAAGTCGTTGGCGTGATATTTTTAAGTTTGTCGTTGAAGATTCTGAGGATATGATTTTTTATAAGGGGAAAGATTTAACGTATGAGTATGTGAATAAGGCGTATACGGATTACTATAATCTTTCACCTCGAGAAATTTTATCGAGTAGTGATGTAGACCTCGTGAATATGGGGGTTTTATCTCCTGTCCTTCAATATCAATGTCAACAAAGTGATGAAGAGGCGTTGAAAAACGGATGCTTTTCTGGAATTGAAGTTTGTGGTGATCGGTATTACCAGGCGGTTAAACGTCGAATAAATGACGGGGTATTTTGTATCTCGCGTGATATTACTGAAGATATTCGCCTTCGTCAAGAAACAGAGAGGGATCTAGTCACGGGCTTACAAAATGAACAATCACTCGCAAAAGTGATAAAGTCGCTATCAAAAGAAAAAGAGCATCATTTTATCGTGATTTATCTTGAAAATTTGGGTCAAATAAGTAAAAGTAAAGGAATTACTTATTCCCGCCAGTGTATTCAACAAGTGTCCCATTTTGTAAGGGAATACTCAGAACTTTTATTCTTTTATGTTGAGGGGATTGGTTTTATAGGATTATTTGATAAAATGCCTAAAAATCCAGATCACTTTTATCATCACTTTATGGAGAAACTTCATCAACAACATGTCCCATCTCAATTAGAAATATCAGTGATGTTGAAATCAACTCAATCAGATCCTGAGTTTTTTCAATTTATAAAAAAACATTAACTCGTATAGTTAGGATGTAATATTTGATAGTAAGGAGATTACACGATGACCACCAACCACCTATTTGAACATCTCTCAACCCCTATGATCCTCATTGATTTAAGTGGTAAAATACAAGCTTTAAACAAGCAAGCCAGAGAACTTTTAAATGATGTTGATTTAGCGATATCAACGGATTTATTCGCCCTTTTGGAAAAAGAAGGTTTTAAATGTCAACCCGACGCCTTTCAACCGTTATTAACACGTGTTCAGTGTGGTGAAAATCAGAAGTTGAGTATTGAACGCAGAAATGGTCAATGTTTTACACTCCATTTCATTTCAAATGAGTCATCGATTATCGTGGAAATATTACAAGAAAACGCCGATTCATTAAAAATGAAATTATTTGATTATATGATTGATAGAATTCCAACAAAGATGATCTTTTATAAAGATCAACAAAATATTTATCGCTACGCTAACCTTGCCTATGTCAAATCATTTCATCTGACCCATCAAGATGAACTGATCGGGTTGACAGATGAGGATCTCTTCAATAGAAAAATTATTTCTCCTATTGTTTACTATCAATGTATTCGTGGAGATGAAGAAGCTCATAGTGAGGGAGAGTATTTAGAGGTCGAATACATTGAGGGTGCTTATTATCAAATTTTCAAGAAAAAAGTGGGCGATGGTATATTTGGGATCGTCAAAGATGTAACAGAAGAAATTATCGGGAAGCAAGAGGCGGAATGTGATGTTATCACCATGCTTCAAAATCGGAAGGCTTTATTAAAGGTATTAAATGCGGTCCCGAAGGATACAGAATATTATGCGATTGGAATTTTACTTGATAATTTAGGTGAAGTAGCAAGGCATAAAGGGGTTGAATATGCTCATCAATGTTTGGGGCAAGTCTCGTATTTTGTTAAAGAGTATCAAGAAATTTTATTTTTCTATTTAGAAGGAATTGGATTTATTGGGCTATTAGATAAAATAAAAGGTGATTTAGAACAATTTAGACAATCCATTGAGGCTGATATTTCAAAACAAAACTTCCCAACGGATTTAAAATTGTCGACAATTGCCATAAAAGTAGATCAGGATTCGGCCAAGAAGTTTCCCTTACCCAATAGGCACAAGTAATGGCATGAACCAATTTTTCAAAAAAAACATCATCTCATAAACGAGATGATGTTTTTTTTGCGTTAATTTTGATAACAAATATCTTGTTTTCCTAGGTAAGGGAACGTTGTAATGTGGTCAGCATTCATTGTATCAGGTGTTAATTTAACCGCGTTGATTCGACGGTTATAGTAATCTGTGTAGTAATAAGTTTGAGATTCTTGACACATGGCTGATTTATAAACGGTAAAGTTCATGGATCCATCGGGGTCAATTTCAGATCCTTTCATCACCGTAACTTCTGATAGAACATTAAAGAAGGCTGTAACCCCACTTATTTCATCGTCGGCTCCAACAACGGCATCACGGAAAAAGACGGTGCGGACAAATCTTGCAGCGGGAGAACCGTCTCCTGGAATTCCGCACATGCCAAGTCCATGACCAAATGGTTTAACGAGTAGATTCCCCATTTCTTCTGGTTGTGGAGTTTTACAAGAAAGGGTTACATATTGGCTTAAATTTGTTAATTGCCAGTCGAAGGTTGGGTCGTTTGTTAGAACACCGACTGGATTATCGTGGATATGCATTCCGTCTTCCATATATTCAATAACAATACTTTCACCTGTTTTATCTGTAAAAATCCAATGTAATCCCGCAACTGGTAAATCCGGTTTGAAGGGAATACTTGTTAAGATAACAGAGGGTAAGGTCTCTTTTAACTCGCTTAAAGATGAAAACGTACTCAGCACCCAATAGACGAAATCAGAAGCTGATAAAGAGATTTTATCTTTTACAGCAGTTGAAGAGAATTTTGCGAAGTGTGTGAAATTTAATCCTCCACCAGCTAATCCCTTTTCATTAACCCCGTCAAAGAGAAGAGGGTGATTGTCAATGACGATTCCCATGGCTATGCAAGCGTATTTAGAGGTGATTGTTTCTTGGGTCGCAACGTTTAGCCACTTAAAATTCCTTGGAACAATTTGAACGGCCTGGTTATAAGAAGCAGGAACATCAAGGTTTCGTCCAAAAAGATGTTTTCCATCCTTTGTAGATAAGCATAATCCTGTGCACATTTTATTTTCCTCCTTAAGATATATAATAACCTTATTAAGATTTGTGGGATGGGGAGTTGTATACCCCATTTAATGAATGAAATGATTTTTAATACGCTAAAGAGAAGGGTCTTTGTTGTTCAACGGGTGAAATTCATAAAAAATGAGGTCTAATAATGATATTAGGAACAAACCCTCCCTCACATACAAGAAATAATTCCTTGATGAAAATGCTCGGCTGTTAGAACGAGTGTATCTCCGTTTTCAATGCGCGTATCTCCTTTGGGGGTAATATTCGTTCCATCTTGACGTTTAATCAAAATGACGAGTGTTTTATGGGGAAGGTCAAGGTGTTTAATCTGTTTATGGACCCATGGGTGCGAGTTATCAATCTGAATCTCAGTGAGGGGGAGATTCGTGTATTCTTGAAAGTGTGTGCCACTGACAACGAGTTGGTCCCCGGGTAACAATTTAGTATCTCCATCAGGAATTAACGTTTGGTCTTTACGCCGAATCATTAAGATAAGTGTATCGGTAATTTTTAAATCACGGATGAGGCGGTTTGCCCAGTGATGTTTTGGGGTAATGGTGATCTTTAATAGGGGAAGATGCGCTTCTTCCTGATAGTCGGTAAAGGTTTTAAAGACGTTGGCATGGCGATCAATCATGGCCAATTTTTTAGCAACGGCAGGGAGTAGCGTTCCTTGAAGAGCGACGGAGATGAGGCAGATGCAAAAGCTAATATGAAAAATATCATACGTTAACGGTTGTCCGCCAAGAAAGGTTAAGATAGCAAAAACGATGGAGGTGGCGCCCCGCAGACCGGACCAGGAGAGGAGAACTTTTTGTTGCCAAGACGTCTTGAAGGGGAGCATGAGCAAAAAGACGGTGAGGGGACGGGCAAGAAAGGTGAGCCAGAAAAAGATTAAGAGGGCGGGCACGAAAATAGTGGGAATTTTTGAGGGAAAGGCGAGTAAACCGAGAAGGAAAAAACTTAAAATTTGCGCAAGACCCGTGAGCCCATCGAAAAAATTGACGAGAATGACTTTATTTGGAATCTGACTATTACCGATAATGATTCCACAAAGATAGGTGGCAAGATAACCGTTACCGCCTAAAATCGTCGGTAAAGAATAGGAAAGCAGGGCAATGGATAGGACAAAAATGGTTTCAAATCCATCAATCATAAAGTTCACCCGTTTTAACACATGGGCACTTAAAAGTCCAATGACAGTTCCTAAAAAGGCACCTATACCTAACTGAGTGAGAAGAAGTAAAGGGACGTCGCTCATGAGAGCTGTCTGATTCATCAATCCAATACAAAGGGTGGTGAGCATGTAGGCCATTGGATCATTACTTCCACTTTCTAATTCAAGGATGGAAGCCGTGCCTTCTTTTAAATTTAGTTTTTTAGATCGGAGGATTGAAAAAACGGAGGCCGCATCGGTTGAACTAATGATAGCCCCCATTAACAAGCTTTCTAAGCCTTTCATCTTTAAAAAGAAAAAACAGAAAAAGCCGGTGAGCAGGGCGGTTAATAACACACCGAGCGTTGATAAAATAAGGGCAGGTTTTACGACAGGGCGCGCCGCCTTCCAACTCGTTCCAAAGCCCCCATAAAAAATGATAAAAATGAGGGCGATGGTACAAAGTTGTTCCGTGAGTGAATAGTTGGTAAAGGAAATTTTAAAAAATCCGTCGGATCCAAAAACCATGCCCAAGAGAATGAAAAAAAGCAAGGTTGGTAACCCCAGTCGATGGGTTAGCTTACTTAAAAAAATACAGGTCATTAAGATCAGGACACAAATTAAGAGGGAAATCTCCATCAAATCCCACCTTTCTTTCACGATATAGGAATAAATTGAGTGTCGTATCTCTTTATTCTATGTAGGTAGCCGCTATTTTGGGAGTCGATTTCATCGCGTCATGTGATAAGTGATTTTAGTGGGAAAAAGATGAAGCGTTCTTACGTTTTCTGCTAAAGGGGATACATGAATACAAGAGATGATTAATATACTGATAGTATTGAAAGGGGGAGATAACGTGGGGAAAGCAAAAGTGATTTCGGTTATCAATTATAAGGGCGGGGTTGGAAAGACGGTGACCTCGTTTAACCTAGCCGCGGGACTAAACTTCTTAAATGGACATTCTGTGTTACTAATTGATTTAGATCCACAATGTTCATTAAGTACGATTTGCATGAAGGCCTACTCGAGGACGTATGGGAATGAGGATAAGTATAAATTTAGTCATCTTCAAGAAGATGAATGTATTAATCACGTGTTCCGCACGGCTTTGAATCAAGATATTTTAGATTTTGAGATGCCAATTGACTTAGAGCGGCTCATTAAAAGAGATTTTTATAAAACAGAACGGCTTCATCTGAAGGGATTTGATTTCATTCCCGCCACGATGCTTGTGAGTGCAAGACAAGGTGCGATAACAGGGCTTGAAGATATTGATGGAGATATTCGACGAAGTTACGGAGATAGTTCCAATAGCCAGTTAATGCGCCTTAGTATTTTAGCGAAGTTTTTTAAGCAATCTAAACTGGATGAACAATATGATTTCATTATTTTTGATTGTCCGCCAACGAATAACTATGTGACCCAAAATGCTTTATTTGTGTCGGACTATTATTTAATTCCAACGATTATGGATAATATGGGATTACAAGGGGTGACGCATATTAGAAATATCGTGGAGAAAAAGGAAATTTTAGAGTTTTGTCGGGCGTATGAGACGATCATTCGTTTGGCACCGGATTCATCCTATTTAGCGTATTTAAAGCCAGGAGTTCCTAAAATGCTTGGGATTGTCGAGACATTAAAGAAAGCAGGGACAGACACGAAAACGTTAAGAACACAGGTTGATCTTAAATTTCCACGCATGCTATTTGAATCAGTCATTGAAAATCAGGTGAAAATTTCTCGTTTAACCGGGGATGGGGAGTGTTGCTTCGTTAAACCAGAGGTGATGACGAAAGTTAAACCTAATCAAATGTACGGGAATTTAGTGTTTGAGGTGTTGGACCGACTTCACATTGAAAAAAACAAATCTACCCGCAAAGTAACAGATTATTTATAAGAAATTGGAGGGAGTTTAGTGGCAAAAATTAAAGATATTATCGGCGTTCTCACAACCTATGAAAAGATTACTCAGCTCGTCGGTGGGGAAGAATTAGAGGGAATTAAAGAGTTTACGGCAGTATTAAAAAACTATCGCCAATTAGAGATCTCAGCTTTTGAACAAAAACTTGTGGAAGGTCAGAAGAAAAAAGATCCGACGCTTTCACCAAAAAATCAGGCGATTCGTTTAGGGCAACTTTATTTTAAAGAGGTTTATCATGGGGGGATTGATGAATCTCAACGAGAATCATTAACGATTTATTTATCTTTACCAGAAAATAACGGATTAAAAGCCATTTTAGATTTACCGAGTCATGAACGTTGTTCGTACATAAGTCAGCTATCCGATAAGGAGCTAACAACCAATCATCTTGCCTTTTTAGGGATGGCCTTATTCAATGCTAAATTAAAGGGACGCACCAAGGCGGACCAAAAAAAGAATTTACTTGATATTTTATGGACCGTTAGTGAAAATCAAGCGATGAATGATATTTACGATAGCGCCATCTAATCAGGCTTTTAGGGAGGCGATAAAATGAGAGGGATCATCATTTTTTTATCGTGTATTTGTTTAGTGGGGTGTCGCCCGATTCATCAGGCCGTGTCTTCTTATGACATGAGTTTGTTACCCAGTGATTTTGGTGGTCATTCTGCTTATGCGGTTGGAATGAGCGAGGAAGGAAAACCTGTTTTCATCGATCCCAATCGAGCTTTTGAAACAATCGTTGAACAATATAAAGAGGGGTTTCAGGCTATTAAAGAGGAGTATTATTTATTTCCCATTACGAAATGGAATTGGCGCTCGTATGGGTATTATGGGTGGCAGATTACCCATGAGGATGAAGACGTTGTGAATCAAGCGTATGAAATTTCGCGATTTTTTCAAATTTACCAAAATAGTTTTTAACTTTTTGAATCAAGATTGATGAAATAAGAGATAGGGGGGAGAGTGGATGAAAATGAAAAATGCGGTAAATTCAATTCCGGTCGTTAAACACCCCATGCCATATTTAATGGTCGTTATCGGGTTTTTAGTCTTGTTAAGAACGCCACTATTAGCAGGAGTTTCGAATCCGGAACTATTTTTAATGGGGTACTTAGGATTCTTTTTAATTTTCTCCGTGACTGTTGGGAAAAAGGAAATGGGGCCTTTTTATAATAAAGGTGGAAGTTTGATTAATCTCATCGCTATGACGGGAATGGTCTATTTCTTCGGAATTTTGGCGGAAAGTGTAGCGGGAAGTTTTTTATCAGCTAACGATCCTCAATTATTGGATCAATTGACCTATCCGTTAACAGCGACATACGTCGTGCATGAATTGGCACGTTACTCACTCGTTGGTATTGGAGAAGAAATTTTTAAGTTTTGTCTCTTTTTAATTCTTTATGGGGTTTTGGTTCGGGTGATGAAGAACCGGATGATTTCTTGTATCGTTAGCGTTTTGGTGACGAGTTTCTTCTTTGGACTGTTGCACATGAACTATAACTTTGATCAGTGGCTTAACATTACGTTGATTATTGGATCGGGTACGGTTGTTTATTTTTACTTTTTATTTAAGTATCGGACGATTGTCCCATTGATGCTGGCTCATGCGCTACAAGATTTTTTAGTGACGATGGAGCACACCGAGGGGCTATCTGGAATTTATATGTTATTTTTAACAGGAATTGTTCTATGTTGGTTTATTGCTCGATTCGGTTTAGGCTATAAATTAAAAGTCTTAGATGAGTGAGACCATGACCGAACAAAAAAAGCGAAGCTATCTTTGAATCGGATGACTTTTTAATAAGGGCGATAATAAGGAAGGGCCTATTTAGGAATCGAGGTTAAGACACGTTTTGTATTTATTCGGCAATAATGCCTTTTAACTTGCTTTATGAGGGATAGTCAAACGAGCGGATGATTGATGGATGAAAAAAAGCATTGACCCTGTAGGGCTCAATGCTTTTTTTATATGGAGGCGGAAGGTTTTCCTTTATTTTTTAAAAGACAGGCGTGATTTTTGAAGGAGTCGAATAAGAACATAGCCGATTGCTAGTGTTAAGTTAAAAAGCCCAATAGCAAGGCTCGCCATTAAAAGGTGTGTGGCAGTGAGGGTTGGGAGCTCTCTTGTTTGGGTGGATGGGTTTTCCCTCGTTAAAACATCTGATTTTAAAGGGGGATCGTCAATTGAGTCAACTGATGATGAGGGGATGCTTTTGGCTTCAATCACAATCGGTTTAAAGTAATGAGGGTTTGATTCTTGCTCATAGGTCATGTTACAGGTTGTGAATACGAGGCTTGATAATAAAAGAATCAAGATCATACAGATTAATTTTTGTCTCTTTTGCATTTTAAAGGCTCCTTTTTGACAAGTTGCCTATACTTTATCATGGAAATATTAAGAAAAGTGTGGTAAAACTATTAAGATTTTATGAAGATGAACGGGCAAGGCAGGAAAGAAAGGGCAATAGGAGGTTTTACGATGATCGATGTGTTTTTTAGTGAAGGGGCGGCTTATACGTGGTATTTGTCAACGATTCCGGTTGAGGAGCGAACGGATGAACCGATACAGGAATTTGAATCCATTATTTATTTACCGTTTCTATTTGACTTAGGTGATTTTTCAGATGGAATCAGTTCTACTTCAAGGGAGGACCTTTTTTGTGAGATACATCGGAGCAAGTTCTCAAGTGAGGCCGAATTAAGATCCCGATTTCGTTCGCTCACTAAGCAGTGGCAACGTTTAGAGAAAGAGGCTCAGCGTGGAGCGACCTTTCGAATTTGGGTAGGTCCATCGGCGAATGATGGGTGTGGCCTTTATTTTCTTTGTTCCATTTTAAAGGATATTGAGGTGAGTTTATCGGTTGTTCACCGTCCCCCTTATCAGCTGACTCCGTTTAAAAGCCTTGTCTTTTTTCGAAATTGGGACGAGATGACAGAAAATTATTTTCAGATGCTTGTTCAAGGTGAGACCGTTTTATCGGAGATAGAGAAAAAGGTGTTTGCGATGATGTGGGAGAATCAGTTAAAAACCTCTCCCTTACGGGTGATGCTAGAAGGAAAGGTGCTTGGAGTTTCTGAAGACTTTTATGATTCCTTTATTCGATGGCAACTGCTTAAAGGATCGACCTCCGTAACTGATTTAATAAGAAACCTTGTCTTAGAAAATGAACTGTCTTTAAATGAAGGATGGTATACTAAACGAATTAAAGCGATGCTTGAAACGGGGATCTGTCAAGTGGTGGTCCCTTCTGATGAGTTTGATGATCAGGTTATCAAATGGGGAGGGGAATCTTAGAGTGGAGCGAGCGTTATCTAAAAAAAATCAACGCATGGTTGATTTTATAAACTAAAGTCGATTATTATTCCATTGAGATTGGCCCATACTAATCCTATAATAGGCTTAGGAAGTTAGGTGATAAGGTGTCAGAACTAAAGATTGCAAAAATGATTATGAAACGAAGAAAAGAACGGAAAATGACGCAAGAAGACCTGGCTAACTATTTAGGGGTCTCTAAGGCAGCCATTTCGAAGTGGGAGACAGGTCAAAGTTATCCTGATTTAGCGTTGCTCCCGATTATTGCCGCCTATTTTAATCTAAGTGTGGATGAACTCATCGGGTATGAACCACAGATGGATAAAAATGAGATTCGCTCGTTGTATCAACGGTTATGTCATGATTTTACGACGCAACCTTTTGATGAAGTCATCACGACTTGTCGAGATATTGTTCGTCGCTACTATTCTTGTTATCCGTTGTTATTTCAAATAGGCGTTTTAATGATTAATCACAGCATGTTAGACCCAAACCAAACACAGGCTATTAATGAGTGGGCACGGTCTTTATTTGAGCGTGTAAAAGTAAATAGTGAAGATGTTGATCTTGCGAAACAAGCTCAAACGTTTGAGGCACTTAGTTACATCTTATTAAATCAACCGTTAGAAGCGCTTCGCCTCCTTGAGGGATGTCAAAAACCGATGGCAACGGGAGAACTTTTACAAGCTCAAGCCTATCAAATGATGGGGGAGTGGGAGGAAGCGCAAAAGTCAACGCAGATTGCTTTATATAAAGGACTGATGTTGATGATGGAGGCCTTTCCAATGATGCTCTCATTAAATGACGGGGCAAAGTTTGAAACAGTGTTGCAAAAGCTGTTAGAGGTGGTTCAAACATTTGAGTTAGAAGGATTAAATCCGTATTGCTTAATGCCTATTTATTTGTTGGTGGCTAAGAAATGGATGGGGCTTCAAGAAGAGGAACGGGCACTTGATTACTTAGAGCAATATACGAAATTAGCGACATCCATCGGGTCTTCCTTTTATTTAAGAGCCTCGACTTTCTTTAATCAGTTAGATCAGTGGTATGAGACGTTTGATCTTGGAAAAATGGCGCCGCGAAATGAGGTCATTATTAAACAATCCATGATAGACGCTGTGGTGATGGAACCTTTATTTATGTCTTTACAAACAAATGAACGCTTTATCCAATTAGTGAAACGGTTAGGAGAATGAAAATGTTAATTGTTACGACACAGGAAATACCCGGGAAAGAAATTTTAGAAGTGAAAGGATTAGTTCGAGGAAGTACGGTGCGTTCTAAAAATATCGGAAAAGATATTGGTGCCGCCTTAAAAGGAGTCGTTGGTGGTGAATTAGCTGGCTATAATGAAATGTTAACGGAGGCGCGCCAAATTGCGATTGGACGAATGGTTGAGGATGCAAAGTCAAAAGGAGCCAACGCCATTGTTGGAATGCACCTCATGTCTTCATCTGTCATGAGCGGAGCAGCGGAAATGGTCGTCTATGGGACAGCAGTGCTTATTAAAGAATAGGTACATTGAGAAAAAAAGGAGTTGAGTATGGATGCTAATTGTAACAACGGATCAGATTGTTGGGAAAGAAATTGTAGAAGTGAAGGGGCTTGTTCGAGGAAGTACGGTACGTTCTAAAAATATCGGAAAAGATATTGGCGCCGCCCTAAAGGGAGTCGTCGGTGGTGAATTAACGGGCTATAACGAAATGCTAACAGAGGCGCGCCAAATTGCGATTGGACGAATGGTTGAGGATGCAAAATCAAAGGGAGCTAATGCGATTGTCGGGATGCGTCTGATGTCATCGGCTGTGATGAGTGGTGCCGCGGAAATGGTCGCTTACGGAACGGCGGTCGTTATTCATGATTAAACTCATTATCGGGTGTTATGTGGTGAATTTAATCATTGGAGGAGGGCTCATTCTTTATAAATTCATCGAGCGTCAAAAAGAGAAAAAAGAGGAGCGTCAACATGATTACAAAGATTATTAGGGGGGGATTTTTATGACTCAATGGTCTGACTATTTACCATTTTTAATTCCGTTAGGGGTGGCTCAGTTCGCCCTAGCTATTTTTTCGGTGATTCATGTGGTGAAGCACCCATCTTATCGTTTTGGAAATAAAGCGTTATGGATTGTTGTAGTCCTTGTGTTTCAGTTTATTGGACCGGCTGTTTACTTCTTATTTGGAAGAGGGGACGAAGAATGAGAGTCCTAGAGGTCAAAGGGTTACGTAAACAGTTTGGGGACCAAACGGTGCTTGAAGACGTTTCTTTTACGATTCCTAGTCAGTGTATCTTTGGGTTTTTAGGACAAAATGGGGCCGGGAAGACGACGACCATGAAATTAATTTTAGGACTTTTAAAAGCAACGTCAGGAGAAATCTTTGTGTGTGGTGAGCCGGTTGTTTACGGAAATACTAAAACGAATCGGCTGATTGGGTATCTTCCTGATGTCCCAGAGTTTTATGCTTATATGACGCCTCGTGAGTATCTATTGTTATGCGCAGAGGTTACGGGACTTCCAAAACACGTGATAAAAGATAGATGTGACGAACTTTTAGATCTTGTTGGACTGTCTAACGTTAATCGGCGAATTGGCGGATTTTCACGGGGAATGAAACAACGATTAGGGATTGCCCAAGCTTTACTCAATAATCCTACATTACTCATTTGTGATGAACCTACTTCAGCGTTAGATCCTGTTGGACGAAAGGAAATTTTAGACGTTTTATTAAAGGTGAAAGAACAAACAACAGTTTTATTTTCGACGCATATTTTATCAGATGTGGAACAAATTTGTGATCAGATTGCGATTTTGCATGAAGGAAAACTCGTCCTAACGGGCGATCTGTTGACGTTAAAAAAACAATTTGCTCCTCGTCAAATCCAACTTGAATTTAAGGATGCCGCGCATGCGAATGAGGTGCATTCATTATTACTGAATGAGGCACGTATTCAAAAGATTAACCAACAAGCAACGATGCTAAATGTTGAGGTGAACGATTTAGAGGGGGACGGGCAGCATCTGTTGAAATTAATCCTTGAAGCAAGGATCCCGATTTATCAGTTCAAAGTTGTAGAGCCAAGTCTTGAATCGTTATTTATGGAGGTGATTGGATGCGAGCCTATGTTGCCTTTATAAAAAAAGAAGGACTGGAATTAGTCAGAACGTATAAATTATTATTAATGATTCTTATCTTTTTTGCTTTTGGTGTCATGAGTCCGTTGATGGCTAAGCTTATGCCGGATTTAATGAGCCAACTTGTGACGGAAGGAATCGAAATCTCTTTACCCGAACCGTCAGCCATCGATTCGTATGCGCAATTTTTCAAAAATTTGACACAGATGGGGTTAATGGTAATCGTGTTAATGTTTAGTGGGACGTTGACGCAAGAATTAGGCAAGGGGACGCTGGTGCACTTAGTGACGAAGGGACTTGCCAAATCAACGGTGCTTTTGGCTAAATATACGGTTTCAGGGCTGAGTTGGACAGGTTGTTTGTTGTTGACGTTTGTCGTGACGTATGGATATACGGTTTATTTGTTTCCGGGTGATGAGATATCGCATTTAGTTTATTCAGTGGGGGCGTTGTGGTTATTCGGGCTATTTTTATTAGCTTTATCACTCTTTTTCCAAACGCTTGTCAAGAGTCAGGCGACCTCATTCATGTTCGTTGCCTTATGTACTGGAGGATTATTTTTTGTCAATTTATTTCCTCGCATCCAGGAAGTGAGTCCATTAAAATTGGTGACAGATAATGTTGCCATGCTGAATCAGGCTTATGACTTAAGTTCACTAATAACCCCGGTTTTGATAACGCTTGGATGGACGGTTATTTTATTAATAGGATCGCTTGTGATTTTTAGAAAAAAACAATTATAACTTTTCTTTATCCGACAAAGGACCTACTGGTAGTAGGTCCTTTGTCGGATTTTGTATTTCAATCCTTTTTATATCGCTGAATAGGAGGAGGAAATTTTTCCAAAATAGAGGTATTGAAAGGATGTGTTTGTATGAATGATTTAAACGAGGGGAAAGTTTTAAAGTTAATGAGTTATATCATGTTGGGGCTATTTGCTTGGGTGACCTATTTTAATTTCCAAGAGGTATTTATTCGAATGGTTGAATTATTTGAGAGTCTGCCGATGTGGTGGTACCTTCTTGTATTGGTGCTGTTTGCTGTTTCGGTTGTGTGGTCTATTAGTAGAGGAGAGGAAGAGATTCACCAAATTGAAGAAGAGATGAATCAGGCGAAACAGTCATTAGTTCGTTCAGAGCGCTGTTTACGATTACTGCAATATGAGGTAAAAGATATTCCAGCGTTTCAATTTAGTTTTTATTGTGCAGATTTGTTAAGGATGCTTGATTATCAAGAAGTAAGAGTCAAAAATTATAAGTTCATTCGAGCCATTAATGAGGTCGGTGAAAAGGTTTATATTGAGTGCCTCGTAAAGGAAGCGGGCGAGTCCGTCAATAAAGACGATTTATCTCCCCTTCTTCATACGATGAAGCGAGATGATGTATTCAGAGGATTAATCATGACCATAGCTCCTTTATCACCGGAAGTGCGGGAACTGGCGAAAAAGTATCATATTCTTTGTTTAGATGATCAAGCCATTCAAGAGATTATTTCATTTGTGACCCGTGAGGGTGCCGAAATGTTGGAGATGGACTTTATTTAATTTAATACTTTATAGTGTTGTCGATATTGTTTAGGCGTTTGGCCCGTGAATTTTTTAAAGTTTTTTGTAAAATGACTTTGATCAGTAAAATGTAGAAGGCTACAAATTTCAAGGATAGAATGATTCGTCATGGCGAGGAGTTGTTTGGCCTCCTTAATTTTTTCTCGCATCATATATTCACTAATGGTCATGTTCATTTCTTTTTTAAATAACCGCGCTAGATAGCTAGGATTAAAGTGTAGTGCCTGACAGACATCGTGGACGGAAGGATTTTGATAAAGATTTTTTCTTATATAAAAGGTGACCTCTTTAACTGTTTGCGAGTTTTTCGTTCGCCTTAAGGCGTGCACCCGATGGGTCAAGTCAATTAACGCACTGATTTTTAATTGATTTAAAGTTGTTAAGTCGGTTGTTTTATTGATTTCTTGTAAATAGAAGGTATTGATTTTGTAACTAATGGCAATTGGAAGTCCACTCTCCCTCGCGGTTTTTGAAGCAACAATAATCATGGAAGCAACCATTGTTTTCATCGTTTGAAGTGGAGTTTCTTTAAGGTGGTCGGAAAGAAGTGGAAAAGGGTTTATGCGATCGAGGATTGGCAGAAGTTCTTTCACCCGTCCATGGCTAACACAGGCAAGGATTTGGTTTTCATATTGGATGTCACCAGGAATGTGTGTGTGAACATGGTCGTCAATTCGGATAAAGGTGAAGTCCTGTCGAAGTTTATCTTCTAATTGAGAAATCATAGCCTCGTTATAGAAGTTTTCCTTTAAAATGTCCTCGACGGTAAGGCGTTGCTGATTGATGAGCAAATGAACTAAGGCGGCTTGATGTAAAATCTGATTTAAACATGATGATGTTGTTTCAGCTTCTAACGGTATAGATGGTTTGTTAAGGCAGGGCCCCATGACGTAGGTTATGGGGTTCATTTTTGTTTTTAAGTCACTAACAAAAATAAATGCCTCATTGGCTGGAGAAAATTTAATTTGCGGATAGGGGTGAAGATTTGAAAAGTCATAAATAGATGTCATCCATTCGGAAGGGGGAGTCTCAGAACCTATCTGTTGATGTTTATCAGTGATGACTTGAACAGGCCATCCAAATCCCTGTTCAAGCAATGCTTTCATGTAAGCGATGTCGTGTATAAAATGGGAAAATGTCGTCATATCACACCTCATTTTAGTCAAATTCATTATAAAAAGGTCAAATTTATACTTAAAATATTTAAAATTCCATGATAATATTATTCAGGCTTAAAAACAAGTCTTTTAGTTAAATAAAAAAGGAGTTAAGGAGGTTGTCGGGAATGATGCAAGAAAATATATTAGGAACCGAAAAGATTTCAAAATTATTTATAAAGTTTTCAATTCCTGCTATTTTATCGTTAACGATAGCAGGGGTTCAAACAATGGTAGATGGAATCTTTTTAGGAAACTTTGTTGGAACGAATGCGATGGCGAGTGTCAATATTGCCGCTCCGTTTATGCAATTGATGATCGGGATGAATATGATTGTCGGAATTGGGGGAGCCAGTTATATTGGGCGCAGTTTAGGTGAAAAAGATTTTAAACGAGCGCAAGATATTTTTAAATCAGCCTGTCTTTTTATGCTAGGGTTATCTTTAATTGTTGCTTGTTTGGGGTTTACTTTTAATCAGCAATTAGCGACTTTTTTAGGAGCGAATGAGGTTTTACTTGCGGATTCAGCAACGTATATTAAAATCTTAGCGTTATTTGCTCCATTTATTAGTTTCTCATTTATTTTAGGAATTTTCGTTCGTTGTATCGGAAAACCAAATGTCTTTTTATTTAGTTCAATCGCTAGCTTTTTTGCAAATATTATTTTAAATTATGTGTTAATTAAACAGTTAAAGTTAGGGATTGTAGGGGCTCCAATCGCAACTGGGTTATCATTTACCACTTCTTTTTTAATTGCAGCGATTCCGTTTATTAAAAAGAGTTCGGTTTTAAACTTTTTTACTGGAACGTTTAATTTAAAGTTTACGGGGCAATTGTTATATAACGGCTCATCGGAAGGGATTTCTTCGTTAGCAACAGCCATTTCAACGTTTGTGTTTAACATGGCATTTATGGAAATTGCCGGTGAAGATGGTGTTTCGGCCTTTACGGCAATTGGATACATTTCCTTGTTTGCGTCATTAATTGTTTGTGGGATTTCGGCAGGAATTGGGCCCGTCATTTCTTATAATTATGGTGCAAAGTTAGACTCTCGTGTGAAGCAGATGATGAGTTTATCATGCAAGGTCGCCATCGTGATGGGAACGATACTCGTCTTCACTATTTTCTTATTTGGAAAGTATTTAATTCTTTTATTTGTGAGTGATAATCAGGCGGTTCTTGACCTAGCGTTACATGGCTCTAAAATTTATGCCTTTACGTTCTTCTTTAACGGTCTTAATATTTTATTCTCAGGATACTTTACGTCAATTGGCGATGCTTTAGCTTCTATTATTATCGCAATTTGTCGCGGAATTATTTTCATCCTAGCGGGAATTAGTATTTTACCTCAGTTTATGGGGATTAGTGGGGTTTGGATGACAGTCCCTGTGGCTGAAATTTTAACCTTGCTTGTTGTCTTCTTCTTATTTAAACAAAGAAACTTAAAAAATACATCTTCATTAATTGAAGATTAAATTCTAGAGTGGCTGCGATTGACTCTCCCCTTAAAGGGAATCAATCGTAGCCTATTTTTTTATAAGATAGAATAGGAAGCTCTTAATTAGATAGGGAGTTTAGTTTCTTTTAACTGAAACCTTAAAGGCATTTTATCATGCAAACCCTTTAACTACCCGGTCATAAATTTACTGATGAATTTAAACAACGAAGGGCTCAACTCTATCTAAGCGGAAAAACGCGAAGAGAAATTATTGCTAATCAGCTTTACCACCTTTTGATTATTGAATTAAACAATTACGACAAGCCGGTTCTTTTAGTAAAGCTGGGAGTTGCATCTCTGAGGGAAACTGAATGAACAAGTAGTACTTTCATGGTAGATAAAAAAAATAAAAGCAGCACGTCAATTATGATTCAATCGCTTTAGGGCCTACTCAGGAGGTACTTTTTCTTATGTGCGCGAATGGTTAATCCCAACATGCCTTATGCTCAAGAATTAAAACCATATCTAAGGGGGCATCTATTTTTGAACTGCTTAAGATTTAAGATTCCAGACTGGGAAATAGCTGATCAAGGTAAAGGTGAACATGCCTTTATAAAGCAAGTGTTAAAAAAGTTAACAAATGATGTGGAATAAAATTGATGTGTCTACAACTGATGGAGGAATATGAATGTAGTTAATATATAGTAAGGAAATTATTAAAGCTTCTTAGTTCATCATGCGTGTTGATTCTACTCATCCATTAGAAGTGTCAAAAGATGATGCCAAGTTATAAGTTTGGTTTTTTCTTGTTTCTTTTATTCTTCCGAAGAATCATTGATGAAGAGTTGAAGTAAAACTTTACTAAAATAATAGTTGAATAAACTTAAGGAGTATATTATAATCTTTTTAGAAAGCGTTATCCTAACAAAGGATAACAGGTTGGAGGAGAAGAAGATGGGATTTTTAATTGATGCGAAGCGATTAGTATTCGGGATTGAAACAAAAAAAACAACGTATGCATTTGCGATTGATAATTTAGGACTTGTTCGTCATCTTTACTGGGGAGAGAAGATCGACTCATTGGATGATTTTGATGTTCCACCATTATCTGAGATTTCAAGTAATGATCCAATTCTTGATTTAACGGATGAGGAGTATCCGGTATATGGGGGAATGCGGTATAAGGAAAATTGCTTAAAGGTCCTTTTTGCAGATGGAACGCGTGATATTGAGTATAAGTATGACGGATATACGCAAACAGATGAGGAGTTAGTGATCCATTTAAAAGATGCCCATTATGATTTTGCGTTTAATTTACATTATAAAGTGTACGAAGAGCTAGATTTAATTGAGCGTTTTGTGTCGTTAGAGAATAAGATGAACGAATCAGTGACGGTTGAAAAGATCCATAGTGCACAGCTACATATTCCGTATCAAGATTTAACATTAACGTCAAGCCATGGACATTGGTTAGCGGAATTTCAAGAGTTTAAGCAGCCACTTGGACAAGGAAAAATTGTCTTAGAAAATCGCCGTGGAATTTCGACGCATAATCATAATCCATTCTTTATTTTAGACCGTCAGGCAACAGAAACAAGTGGAGAAGTGTATTACGGAATTTTAAAATTAAGTGGGAACTTCTCAACGATTATTGAGCCTCGTCCTTATGGAGGAACATTAGTACAAATGGGAATTAATCCGCACGACTGCTTATTAACGTTAAATGCAGGGGAAACATTTGTTGCACCGGCGATGTTGTTTGGTTATACAACAGAAGGATTTGAAGCGATGAGTCACCACATGCATGATTATGCGAAGCAACATGTTTTACGCGAAGGGGTTCGTCCGGTTCTTTATAATTCATGGGAAGCAACGGAATTTGATGTTCAATGTGATGAACAAATTGCGTTAGCGCGTAAGGCAAAAGAGATGGGTGTTGAGCTATTCGTGATTGATGATGGATGGTTTGGACAACGTCATAGCGATGCAGACGGACTTGGGGATTGGTATGTGAATGAAGAAAAATTCCCTGAGGGATTAACACCGTTAATCGATGCGGTTAAAGGAATGGATATGATGTTTGGAATTTGGATTGAGCCAGAGATGGTTAACCCGCCAACTCAGTTATTGAAAGATCATCCAGATTGGATTTACCATGTAGAAAACCGCGTGAATGATACGTCGCGTAATCAAATGGTTTTAAATGTGACGTTACCAGAGGTTCAAACGTTTATTTTCAATATGATTGATGACTTACTGTCAAAATATGACATTGATTATATTAAATGGGATGCGAATCGTCCAATTTCACAAACGGGGTTATCTCGCGAGATGTGGGTTCGCCATATCGAGGCTGTTTATGACATTGCGCGTCGCGTGAAAGAACGTTATCCTCATGTCTTACTTGAGGCTTGTGCATCAGGAGGAGGACGTGTTGATTATGGAATGTTAGAAAACGGATTTGATGATTTCTGGACAAGCGATAATACCGATGCGTATGACCGTTTAACGATTCAAAATACGTATTCTTACGTGTATCCAATTAAAGCTATGCGTGCCTGGGTAACGGATGCGAATAACCGTGTGACAATCCCACTTCGTTTTAAATTCCATAGCGCGATGATGGGAACGCTCGGAATGGGATGTAATATTTTAAAATTCACAGATGAGGAAATGAAGCTATCTGCGGAATTAATCGAGGAGTACAAAGAAATCCGTGACGTGGTTCAAAACGGGGACTTCTACCGCCTAAATCATACGTCTCGTAACAATTACTACTGTTATGAATATGCGAATGAATCAGAAGCAGCATTATTTGTCTTCTTACCGCAGACACAAATCGCCCGTACAGGCGTGCGTATTAAATTACGTGGTCTAGATGAAACAGCGACTTATACTTTTATGTTAGCAGGAGCAGAGGTAAGAAAGACCGGGGCTTACTTAATGAATCACGGGATTGATGTCAAATTGAGTGGCGATTACGCGAGCACTATCATTAAATTTAAAAAGAGTGAGTAGTTTTTATAAAGCTATAATAAGTGATGATCAGGGCTGACCTCCTTAACGGGGGCAGTCCTTTTTTATATAAATGAAAACCATCAGTTTAATTGGTGGTTTAAATCAAAAAGAGTGTCTTGTAAAAAGTGAGGATAAAGCGTCAATCGGTTTAAAATCTCAGATACGATTAGGTGAATCAGGGACTTTGTTTGTGAAGTGCAGATAAATGGGAATGGATCGTTGGTTTAGTTTTAGGGGGGGGATAGGATCAACGATGATGAAGTACGCTGAAAAAGCAATAAAATAGCTCTAGCTAGCAGTCAGCGTTCGGGATACCTACTAGCCAGCTGATAGGATGTCTAAAGGGTGCTAGTTAGTTGAAAAAATTGATTGGAAGAATAAATAGATGATGTTAAGAATTTCAAAAATGAAAATTTTATGATGAATGAAACAAATAGTTATTAAATTTAAAGCGTTTTTTTCACATTATATGAGTAGTTATTTTAGTATAAAAGTAAGCGTGTTTTAAGGAATCCCTCACAAGAAATGTGAGAAATTTATGTGGAATAAGGTCTAAAAATTAATGAAAAAAGTCGAGCTAAAATCCTTTAGTAAAAAAAGTTATTTTTTTACTATAAAACGCTTGCAAAAACGGTTTCACTATAGTATATTAGAGACATAAAGGAAATAAAAACGATTACGGTTTATGAGAGGGATAAATCGTAACGAATCTGTTAAAAAAGGGAGAGGTAAAAATGCAATTAACGGCAAGAGCAAAATACTCTTATGGAATAGGGGCATTAGGAAAGGATTTAGTTTACGGAATTGTTGGAACGTATTTAATGTTTTATTTTACGGATGTAATCGGACTGGCTCCAGCATTCGTCGGAACATTATTTTTAATTGCTCGTATTTGGGATACAGTAAACGACCCAATGATGGGAATGGTTGTAGATAATACGAGAACAAAGTGGGGAAAATTTAGACCTTGGATTTTAATCGGAACCATTATTAATGCAGTTGTTTTATTCTTCTTATTTAAAAAACCTGATTTAGATGGATTACCATTATATGCTTACTTCTCAGTGATGTACATCTTATGGGGAATGACTTATACGATTATGGACATCCCTTATTGGTCAATGATTCCATCGTTAACAAAAGATAAAGCAGAACGTGAAAAAGTCGCTGTTATTCCTCGTATTTTTGCAAGTATCGGTGGTTTAACAATCGGGACATTCGGATTAACATTTGTTGCTAAGTTAGGACAAGGGGATCAAGTTAAAGGGTTCGAATCATTAGCGTTTATCATTGCCGTTGTCTTCATCGTTTCTTCTTTAATTACATGCTTTAATGTTAAAGAACCATCAACAAAAACAGATAAAGCTTCAACTAAAAAAGCAGAACGTGTGACGTTAAAACAAACATTTAAAATTATTGCTCAAAATGATCAATTAAAAGTATTTATCGGTATCGTTTTATGTATGAACTTAATGTTACAACTTTTAGGTGGGATGGCACTTTACTACTTTAAATATGCGAACGGATATGTTCCAGGTGATGAAGTACCAATGTTCACGATCTATAACGGATTTGCTGGATTTGCTGAAATCGGAGGGTTATTATTATTCCCAATCTTAGCTCAAAAAATTGGACGTCAAAAATTATTTAAAGTAGGATGCTTCGTACCAGTTGTCGGATTAATCGGATTATTATTAACAGGAATTTTTGCTCCAAATAATGCATTATTCGTTGTGATTTCAGCG
Organism: Turicibacter faecis; assembly: GCF_037076425.1. Lineage (NCBI taxonomy): Bacteria > Bacillati > Bacillota > Erysipelotrichia > Erysipelotrichales > Turicibacteraceae > Turicibacter > Turicibacter faecis. Next base: position 533,205 of record NZ_AP028127.1, read on the forward strand.
TTATTAGTTCGTGGTGGTGGAGGATTCGTCCTAGCTTCAACAACAGTTATGTTAGCAGACGTTGTTGACTATGGAGAATTTAAACTTGGAACTCGTAATGAAAGTATTATCTTCTCTTGCCAAACGTTATTAGTAAAATCAGCATCAGCATTCAGTGGATGGGCAATCGGTGTTGGATTACAAATGATGGGATTTGTGGCAAACCAAGAACAAAGTGCTGGAACTATTTTAGGAATGCGTGGATTAATGACAATTCTTCCAATTGCTTTCATCGTAACATGCTTTGTCATTTATAAAAAATACTACAAGTTAAATGGAGATTTCCATGAAGAAGTATTAATTGAATTAGAAAACCGTAACCAAGAAACAAATCCATTCGGATTAAAAAAAGCAATGTAATTGATAGAAAATCGACAGAATAATTTCTGTCGATTTTTTGATTAGAGACTTTAGTCTGTTGAACACGCAAAGCGTGTGAAACATAAAACCACCCGCTATGCGGGTGGCGAATAAAAGTTTATAACTCCATTAAAAAATCACCTTTTTTCCTATAATAGAGTTGTTCAAGCTACTATTTTAGAAGAGAAGGTGATTTTTATGGCGAATCAAACAAATAGTTTATCGCACACAAAATGGATGTGCAAATACCATATTGTGTTTACTCCTAAGTATAGACGAAAAATAATATATAATCAATATAAAACAAGTATAAGAGATATTTTAAAACAACTTTGTGCCTATAAAGGAGTTGAAATTATTGAAGGGCATTTAATGCCAGATCATGTACATATGTTAGTAAGTATTCCACCTAAAATGAGTGTATCTAGTTTTATGGGATATTTGAAAGGAAAGAGTGCATTGATGATGTTTGATAAACATGCAAATTTGAAATACAAATTTGGAAATCGGCATTTTTGGGCAGAAGGATATTATGTCAGTACGGTTGGCCTAAATGAGGCAACGATAAGGAAATATATTCAGGATCAGGAAAAGCATGATATTGCGATGGATAAATTAAGTGTAAAAGAATATGAAGACCCCTTTAAGGGGTAGCCAGTAGAACGAACACTCCTTTAGGGGTGAGCAAAGGTGGCAATGGCAAGTAGCTTGAACAAAGTGAAAGCTAGCGCCTTGAGACGCTAGCCGGTAATCAGGGCTTATAGCCCTGGAGAAAACTACCCGTTTGACGGGTAGTTTTTATTATCCGTTGAAATAAATAAGGTTATTAATGATTTTGGGAGGTAAAGATTTAGACTAAAATAAAATTTTACTAAATTAAATAGAAAGTCATGGTGAGGTAAGCAGCCTTTGTCTTCCTTCTATCGTTATAATAAAAGGTCCCTTGAGGGCATTTCTTTCAATAAGAAGGGTGTACCGTAGTATCAAAAGTATTCTTTGATGATATAGACCCTTTTTTACTGTTTTATTTATAGCAAGTTATATATTAGCCATATGGATAGAATCTTCTATCTGAATAGGGAGAGGAGTATTAGCAGAAAGTAAGGTACTTAATGTTTTTCTCTTTTTCCGACATTTTAAAGAGAAATGAGGAGAAGTGTGTCAAAAAGCGATGATTTTAAAGGTGTAAACGATTAACTTTTCCTTTATTTGAATAGTTTCGTCATAAGTTGAATGTTCAAAATGAAAGGATGATGTTAAAATGTTGTTATATGTTAAAGATTGTTTAATGGGGGGGAAGTTCCGGTGAGAGTATACGAATTTGCTAGAAATTATGAAATGACAAGCAAGGAGCTTGTAGGGATTTGTCAGGAGTTAGGAATTAGTGTTAAAGCACAATCAAAGTTAGATGAAAAACAATTATCAGCATTAAGCCAACATTTTAACCGTGAAGAAGGGCATGCTAAACCGATGGAGAATGTAAGTGAAGTGGAAGCGTGTTTAGTAGAAATGGATACAAACGATGAAGTGGAAGCGTGTTTAGTAGAGATGGATACGAATGATGAAGTAGAAGCGTGTTTGATTGAGATGGACACGAACGATGAAGTAGAAGAGTGTTTGCTTGAGACGGATGCGAACGATGAAGTAGAAGAGTGTTTGCTTGAGACGGATGCGAACGACGGGATGGAAGAGGTAGTGATCGCAGATCAACCAGAGGAAGGAATCATTGGACGTAAAATGGCGTATATCGTGACGGAATGTGAGCCGTTTACTTCGCTTGGGGAACTTGGAAAAATTTCAGCTGAGTTTGCGAAAAAGAGGGTTAGCGAGGGCCACTCATTAGTGGTTGCATTACCTAAATATCGATCAATTACGGATGCCTATGGAAAAGAAATGGATTGGCTAATGGACTTACCGGTTCGACTTGGAAATAAAACTGTTCGTGTTTCATTATTCAAATTAGTCATTGATTCGGTGACGTATTTATTTATTGGAAATGATGGATATTTCCATCGTGACGATATCTATGGATATGACGATGACGTTGAACGATTTGCTTTCTTCAACCGTGCAGTGCTTGAAGCATTACCGTACTTAGGGGACGCCGTGGAAGAAATTCACTTAAATGATTGGCACACAAGTATGATTCCATTAATGTTAGAGGTAGATTACAAATCACGACCATTCTACCAAGGAGTTAAAACGATCTTAACGATCCATAATTTAGAATACCAGGGATGGTGTGAAGCTGAGATTTTACCATCGATTCTTGGAATTAGTCGTCAATATTATGAAAATGGATTAACGCGTATGGGTGACGCGGTTAACCTATTAAAGAGTGGGATTGAAACGGCACATCAAATTCGATTACAAGGAATGAGCCAAAGCCAGCTAACACTCCCACAAATTCAACAAAGTGGAATGGTGGCATTAATTGAGAATAAATTAAATCATCAAGTAGCCTAAAGAACATCTAGTGTCTTTTAAGAAAAGACAAAGAGTATTAAATTTTAAGTGGGTAATTTTGATAATAAAAAGCGAGTGTGACATCCGATTAACGGTTCACCCTCGCTTTTTTATTCGTTTATCGACGGAGTTCTTGAGAATCTTATGCTTAAAGATAGGATTTTTTCCATAATAATAGTATAGTTATAAAGGAAAGTTATTTTAAACGAAAAGGTGATGACACATGCAAAAAATAGGACGTAATGATAAATGTTGGTGTGGAAGTGGAAAGAAATATAAACAATGCCACTTAAAAATAGAAGAAAAAATTTCAAAACATTATCATCAAGGAGATGAAGTCCCAACCCGTGAATTATTAAAAACAAATGAACAAATTGAAGGGATTCGTAAAGCGGGGCGTGTGAATACGATGGTGCTTGATAAAATTGCAGAGGTGATTAAAGAGGGAATGAGCACTGAGGAATTAAACCAAATTGCTCATCAATATACGATCGAATTAGGCGGAACGCCGGCTCCGTTAAATTATCATGGGTTCCCTAAAAGTATTTGTACCTCAATTAATGAAGTTGTTTGTCATGGGATTCCAAGCCCAGATGAAATTTTAAAATCAGGTGACATTGTCAATGTGGACGTCACAACGATTGTTGATGGCTACTATGCGGATGCTTCAAGAATGTTTATGATTGGGGAAGTGGACGAAGAAAAACAAAAACTCGTTCGTGTGGCCAAAGAATGTCTTGATTTAGGATTAAAAGCGGCACAGCCTTGGGGTTATATAGGGGATATTGGAGCGGTGATTTCCGAACATGCAGCACAATATGGCTATACGATTGTTCAAAACATTGGTGGACATGGGGTCGGTGTTGAATTCCATGAGGAGCCTTACGTGAGCCATGTCGGCGTACGTGGAACAGACTGTCTGATTGTTCCAGGAATGACGTTTACGATTGAACCGATGTTAAATATGGGAGTTGCTGAAGTCGTTGAACATGAATCAGATGGATGGACCATCTATACAGCTGATCGTAAACCATCAGCCCAATGGGAGTATACGATCTTAATTACCGAAGAAGGACCGGAAATTTTAACACATTAATCAAAAACACGGATAGAGTCTCTTTATCCGTGTTTTTTTTTGTCTCTTTGAATGTAGATAAAATTTGTAGATTTAAAAACGAACAAATAACCTAGAAATCGTTTACATATGGTTGGATGTATGGTAATATTTTAGTTGTAAACAAGAATAAATTTTACTAAAATGAGGGGGAAGTAACGTGCAAGAAATGAAAGACATTTATGGATTACTAACAGATCCAACCGTATTTGAAGTGAATCGTCTAAAGCCACACAGTGATCATCGCTATTACGAGACATTAGATGAGGCACGACGACAAGAATCAATGAAATGGCGTCATGATTTAAATGGAGAATGGTTATTTAATTATAGTGAAAATTTAGATTCACGTCCGATCGGATTTGAGACATTAGATGGGGATTGTTCTCAATTCGATAAAATCCAAGTACCGGGCCATATTCAACTTCAAGGGTATGATAAACCTCATTATGTGAATACACAATATCCGTGGGATGGACACGAAGAGTTAAAACCACCTTATATTCCAACAAAGTATAATCCAACCGCTTCTTACGTGACTTATTTCGAAGTTCCAAAAGAGTGGGATGGACAAAAGGTGTGCATTTCATTCCAAGGGGTTGAAACAGCGTTCAATGTTTGGTGTAACGGGACGTATGTTGGATATAGTGAAGATAGTTTTACGCCAAGCGAATTTGACTTAACGGAGGTTATTAACCGTGAAGGACAAAATAAACTAGCTGTTCAAGTTTATAAATGGTCAACAGGAAGCTGGCTTGAGGACCAAGATTTCTGGCGTCTATCAGGAATTTTCCGCGACGTATATTTATATACGACGCCAAAGACTCACATCGAAGATTTATTCGTCAAAACGCCGTTGCATCACAACTATCAAGATGCAACAGTTGAAGTAGATTTTACGGTGAGTGGGGAAGAGGCAACGATTACTGCAAATTTAATGGATGCTAATCATCAAGTGGCAGCCTCAGGAATGTGCCACGTGGTTGATGGAAGAGCAAGATTAACGCTACAAGTTGAAAATGCTCAGTTATGGAGTGCGGAGCATCCGTATTTATATCAATTAGAATTAGAAGTTAAAGTTAATAATCAAGTTGTTGAAGCGATTTGTCAGCGCGTTGGAATTCGAGAATTTAAAATGATTAACAAGATCATGCATATTAATGGAAAGCGTGTGGTCTTCCGTGGCGTGAATCGCCACGAATTTAGCGCAACCTACGGAAGAAGCGTGACGCGTGAAGAGATGGAATGGGATGTGAAGTTTTTAAAGGCGCATAATTTTAATTCGGTTCGAACGTCACATTATCCAAATGCAAGTTATTTTTATGAGTTATGTGATGAATATGGATTATATGTCATCGATGAGACAAATTTAGAGACACACGGGACTTGGCAGCGTATGGGGGCCGTTGAGTGTAAAGATGTAACGATTCCAAATGGTCGTCCTGAGTTTTTAGAGATTATTTTAGATCGTGCGAAGTCGATGCTTGAACGTGATAAAAATCATCCAAGTATTGTGATTTGGTCATGTGGAAATGAAAGTTACGGTGGTGAAAACTTGTATAAAATGTCTCAATACTTTAGAGAACGTGATGAGACGCGTCTTGTTCATTATGAAGGCGTGTTCTGGGATCGACGTTTTAATGAGACATCAGATATGGAAAGTCGAATGTATGCGAAGGTTGAGGAGATTAAAGAGTTTTTAGATAATCAACCAACGAAACCGTTTATTTTATGTGAGTATACGCATGCGATGGGGAACTCGAATGGGGGAATGGATCGCTATATTGCGTTAGAAGATGAGTATGACATGTACCAAGGAGGATTCATCTGGGATTATATTGATCAAGCTTTATGGTCAAAAGATCGTAATGGTAACCCTTATTTAGCGTTTGGTGGCGACTTTGGAGACCAACCAACGGACTATAACTTCTGCGTCAATGGAATTATTTATGCAGACCGTACGATTTCCCCTAAAATTCAAGCGATTAAAGGTGCTTATCAACCGTTTATGATTGAAGTAAAAGGTAGTGGGGCAGAGATTTATAATAAGCATTGTTTCACAGACTTAAATGAGTACGTGATTAAGTGGCAAGTAGAAGAAGGGGATGTTGTAGTTGTTAAGGGAGAAACAGAGGCCTCATTGGCTCCATTAACTCGAGGATTTATCGAGTTAGGAATCGACGTTTTACCATCAGCCCACGAGCAAGTTGTGACGGTTTCTATTCATCAAAAAGAGGCAACTCTTTATGCCGAGGCCGGTCATGAAGTTGCCTTCGGTCAACAAGTTATTGAACCGACGCAAAAAGAAAATATTTCTCGGGAAATTAAATCGTTTACGATTGCTGAAGGGGATGTCAATGTTGGAATAAATGGCGATGGATTTGAGGTCATTTTTGCGAAGAACCTGGGGCGCATCGTTTCATTAAAATACGATGGAGTCGAGTATATTCATCAACCTAATTTATCATTAATGCCAAGCTTCTGGCGAGCGTCAACAGATAACGATCGAGGAAATCAGGCGCCAATCCGTATGGCCCAATGGAAACTAGCAAGTTTATATGCCTTCCATGAGTCAATGGATATTCATCGCCATGAAGATGGTTTAGAAGTTATCTTTAATTATAACTTGAATACGATGCCGATTTCACATGCGATGGTTACTTATTTCATCAATTCTTATGGACAAATCCGTGTTACGATGAAATACGATGGAGTTAAAGGGTTACCGAATATGTTTAAGTTCGGAATGGATTTAGCGATACCAGCGGACTTTGATACGTTGACATGGCGTGGATTTGGACCTGATGAGACGTATGCCGATCGTGAATTTGGTGCACGTTTAGGAACATTTACGAATAAAGTGGCAGACAATGTTGCTCAATACGTGATTCCTCAAGCATGTGGGAACCATACGGGTGTTCGTTTCGCAACGGTAACGAATGAATTGGGACAAGGATTACGTATTAGCGGTGACGTCCCATTAAGCCTAAGCGCTCTTCCATATTCGGCACACGAATTAGAGGCTGCTTACCACCATTATGAATTACCACTGGTTCATAAAACAGTCCTATCGATTAATTTAAAAGAAATGGGAGTCGGAGGCGACGATTCTTGGGGCGCACGTCCTGAGCCGTGCTTTGAGATTCCGGCAGATCAATCTTACGAGTATAGCTTTACGATTGAAGCTGTCCGTCCATAATCAAAAGACACCTAAAAAGGAGACGAATGTCGTCTCCTTTTTTTGTTGGGATGTTAAAATAACGTCTATCTTTCAAAGAAATAAAATTTAGGAGGGATGGCGCGGCTGGATCCCTCTTTTATTTTAGATTTTATCGTTATCTTGAATGCATCGCGTGCATTGACGCATGATAAGTAAAGAGTTAGGAGGTGACGCATGAAGAAAAAAGAGGTCTATTCTTCGAAAAGACAAATTAAATCTTTCTTCATCGCCTAAATGGATGGATTAGCGAGAATCTTAAAATTACTGAGTATCCTTATTCGGTTAGCGTTTGACTTGTTTATCTTGTTTGTGTTGCTTTATATGGTCTATATTGTCTTTATCAACTGATTAGTCGGGGGAGAAAAAGAAAAAGACTTCTACTTAACGTCAGAAGTCTTTGTTTAATTGGGATGCATGAGGATAAATATAAGTCACACGAAAGAGCTTAAGAAGACTAAGCTTTTTTTTATGATTCTATTCAGCGATTGATTCGACCCCTTTGTACATAAAGTAAATTTCATGATCGTGAAATTTATTTTTGTGATAGAAGTCAGCGACAATTAAATTATTTGTCGTTAACGTTAATCCCGCTAATTTTTGTTCCTTCGTATACTTGGTCATGTAGTTAAGAAGTTTTGATCCATATCCACGTTGGCGCGAACTTGGGGCGATGAAAAATTCATCAATAAAGAGTTCATCCTTATACCACCATGTTCGCTCATGACAAAGCGCAGCCCCAATTAATTCTTCTTCATCTGTTAAAAGAAGGAAACCGACAAAGCGTGGATTTTGGCTTAACTCTTCAATGTATTTTTTGGCTTTGATGTCTGACCAATTACATCCCCATTGTTCATTGTTATAAACGTTTTGCAGTAACGCGGCACACTCTTCTAAGTATTCGTTTTCATAATAGGCGATTCTCATGCCTCTTCCTCCCTTCTTTATCTACTGCTAGCATATGAGAAGGAAGGGAATTTTATTAACGGTTTTATCGGGGAAAGAGGGGACAAAAAAAGCACCCAATCAAGGATGCTTTTTTTGATAAAGTGGCTAAATATCTTCCTAACTATTTGGTGAAAGTAAAGGTCGTGCTAGCACGATAAGTTTCACCTGATTTTAAGACTTGTGATTCAATATCAAAAGGAACGAGGTGAGTTTCGAAACAGGCCCCTAGACGCGGTTCACCTTGACGACTATTTTCAAATAGAAGCTCATTCGTTAAGAAGTTTCCTGTATAAAACTGCATCGCTGGCGCTGTTGTTGAAACCGTTAGCGTTCGCCCAGAATCTAAATCTTTGAAGGTGACAACGTCTTCTGTTTCAGAGAGTAAATACAAATGATCATAGCCTGATGCAAGGTCAAAAAGTTCTGTTTTTTCTTTGTTCATTGGATCAATAAGTGTTGGTTGATTAAAGTCAAAGAGTGTATGTTCAACAGGCACCCAAGTTGTCGTAAAGGCTTGAGTTTTATCAATTTCGGCAACATGGCTTGCTTTTATTTGGAGTTCATGTTTGTCAACGGTTGTGCTACCATTTCCAGCTAGATTAAAGTAAGCATGTTGTGTGAAGTTTGCGAGGGTGTCTTGGTCTGTTATCGCCGAATAAGCGACGATAAATTGATTGCCCTTAAGAATATAATCAATGGTTGCCGTCAGGTTTCCTGGAAATCCAACTTCCTGATGTGGAAGGGTCGCTGTGAGTCGGTAACCTGAGTCGATGGTTTCGATGGCAAAGTTGGCATCACTGAGGCACTCGGCACCCCCATGAAGGTTATTTGGCCCGTTGTTAATGTCTAGTTGATAAGTTTTATTGTTTAAGGTGAAAGTGCCATTTTTAATGCGGTTAGCCGTTCGTCCAATGATGGCATTAAGGTAACACCCATTTTCAAGATAACTTTCCACGTTTTGATAGTTTAGCACGAGGTTTTGCGCGTAATCGTCAGCTGCCAATGCCACTTTTGTTAAACACCCCCCGATGTTTAAGAAGCGGACTTCTAATTCTTGGTTTTTCATTCCATATTCAATGATTTGTATTCCATTGAACGTACCTTTTACTGTTTGATCATATTGAATCATGTGATTTCCCCCCAGAAATTAAGATAAGATTGTTGTTTAGATTATTACTCCCTTAGCGCAGGGAACTTAAGCCCTGGCAGTTGAGGATAGCCACGAGCTTCGCTACGTGGCGCAGGAAACCCTCAACCTTTTAGTCAATCTAGTTTCATCGAGCAAAGGCCCTATAAAGTTTCCTTTCGGCTCAGTTCTTCTTCGAAGAAATGGCCGAAAGTTCAACCCTTACGGTCCTTTAAACGCTCGCTTCAACTTTTTGTTTTTGTGCTGGCTCGTTTGATGAGTTGGGTTGGGATGGTGACTTTTTTGGCGATGGTGCGGTCGTTGGTGATGCGTTCGATGATAAGGTCAAGTGCTGTTTCTCCCATGTGTTTAGTGTTCATGTCAATGGTAGTGAGGGATGGGATAGTATATTGTGAAAGTGAGATGTTGTCGTAACTAATGATTGAGACGGTTTCAGGAACTTTAATATTATTCTCGTTCAGGGCTTTGAGGCATCCGATAGCGAGAGCGTCCGATGCAACGATGTAAGCATCGAGTAGTTTTCCTTTTTTAATAATATCCGACATAATTTCATATCCGGAATCAGCGGTAAAGGACCCAAGATAAATGTTATTTTGTTGGAATGCTTTTAACTTTGTCATTTGATTAATGTAAGTTGTGAGTCGAACATCGAGTAATTCCTGTCCATCTAGCGTTTTTTCGACTCCACAAATGAACCCAATTTTCGTGAGTTTTAGATCCACGAGGTAATCGATAATATCTTTTGTTGCTTCCTTTAGATCGGCAATAACGACGTCGATATTATAGTGTTTACTGTAACAATCGACGAGGACGAGGTGTGGGTGAGTCGCGTGAAGACTTTGGATTTCTTCTTCGCTATATTTCCCTAATGCAATTAATCCATCGAGGTTCATTGCCGAAATTTCATCATACGACGTTGAGGGTAAATAAATCTTTTGCAGTTGAATATTACGAGATTGACAGTGGTTTTCGATAGCCAGTCGAATCGACATATAATAAGGATCTGTGATTTCCTCAGCGACAGAGTACCAATAAATCAAACCAATAGTAATGGCAGTATTTCTTTTAGCGGTTTTATTCCGTTTGCTTAACGGAACATAGTTCAATTTTTCTGCCGCTGTCATAATCTTTAGTCGCGTATCATCAGAAACATTAAAATTTTTATCTTGGTTTAAGACACGTGAAATGGTTGTAATAGAAAATCCGGTTAAATCAGCGATATCTTTTATTTTAGCCATAGCACGTCCTCCTTTCTATCTAAGAGATTGAGTTATATTTTTATCGTGAATGCTTTAGTGTTGCGTTTTTATTTTCTAATAAAGGAAAAAAATGAACCTTTAAAGAACTCCCCATTTCATAAAGGTTACTATTTTTGTTACATTTTCTATTTTATCATTAACTTTTAGGAAATAAAATAGTCTTTTTTAATAAAAAGAAAACGTTTTATAAATAAGTGGGTGATTGGTGTATATTTAATCCTTATATAGGGAATCCTATAAGAAAATAGAGACGTTTATTATTGTTCTTTATTGGCGATAGGGGCAAACGGTGATTAAATCTTTAAGGATAATTGATGGAAGGGAAGGTTCTCTCCTTTAAATGGAGGAATGAGGAGAATTTTAGAGGGGTTTAGCTTATAAATAGCAGGCGTATACGTCGTTAAAAAGTGTTATAAACTGAAAGAGTCTAGATGGTAGGAGTGATTTTATGGAAAGTAAGATTGCGGCGCTCATGTCAACGTCTTTGAATGATGGAAGAGATTTATTTGATTTTATCATGAATGAGGATGAAAAAGTTTTATTGTCCTTTCGATCAGTACGGGATCGTTTAGTCGTAACGAATAAGAAATTATTAATTATTGATATTCAAGGGATTACCGGACGAAAGAAAGAATACATGATTATCCCGTTTTCGAAAATTACAGCTTTCTCATGTGAAAGCTCCGGAACATTTGATTTAGATGCGGAGTTAAAGGTCTGGGCCTCTGGTATCAATCAGATGCAATTTGAATTTATCAAGGGAACGAATATTCGTCCCTTGATTCAAGTGTTAAATCAAGCAATCTGTTAGTCTTATTTGAATCGCCATAAAAAATAGGAGCGGAAGACAGCCTCTCCTGTTTTTTATGGCGATTAATGATTCAAAGAGAAGGGAACGGTGACATGGAATGGGGAGTAGCGATAAAAAGTACAAATAGTAGATGTTTGATTTTAGTGTGATTAAGTTAAAAAATAGTTCAAAAAGTCGCATAGGTAATAAGACGATCATGTCCAACTGTTTTTAACTGCGGATGAAACAGCGTATTTAGAATAAATTTTTAAAAAAATGTAAGGGTTTTTAAAATAACCTCTTGATTTTTTTACTAAAAAACATTAAAATTTTAGTAGAGCAGAGAGAGCTGAAATGAAATGAATGAGAAGAGAGAGGAAGATCATAATGAATATTGAAAAATTAAAATCGGCGTTTACGAAAGTTTTTGGAGTTAAAGAAAACATCCAACTATTTTTCTCACCAGGACGTGTTAACTTAATTGGAGAACATATTGATTATAATGGAGGATGTGTGTTCCCATCAGCGATTACTTACGGAACATATGCTGTTGTGTCACCACGCGAGGATCGCTTAGTTCGTTTATATTCAGGTAATTTCGAAGAATGCGGAGTGATTGAATTTAATCTATCGGATTTATCACATACAGAAGATGAGCACTGGAGTGTTTATGTTAAAGGTGTGATGGAACAATTTGAAAAAATGGGATTTGAAATTAAGACAGGATTCGATGCCTATGTTTATGGAACCATTCCAAATGGTTCAGGATTATCTTCATCAGCATCTCTTGAATTACTAGTTTCACAAATTTTAAAAGAATTAAACGGTTATGAGATTACAATGATTGACATGGTGAAATTATCACAACGTGCTGAAAATGATTACGTGGGCGTAAATTGTGGAATTATGGACCAATTCGCGATTGGAATGGGGAAAAAAGACTATGCCATCAAATTAAATACAAATGATTTAAGTTATGAATATGCGGAAGCAGATTTAGGAGATAATTCTATTTTAATTATGAATACGAATAAAAAACGCGAATTAGCGGATTCAAAATATAATGAGCGTCGTGGAGAGTGTGATGAAGCATTGGCACTTCTTCAAACGGTAGCAGATATTAACTATTTATGTGATTTATCAGAAGAAGAATTTAATCGTGTTTCGAATGTAATTAATAAGGATGTTTTATATCGTCGTGCTAAACATGCGGTTACAGAAAATGAGCGTGTTAAATTAGCGACACATGCTTTAGCAGCAAAAGATTTAAAACGTTTCGGTCAATTATTAAATCAGTCACATAAATCTTTACGTGACGATTATGAGGTAACAGGAAAAGAGTTAGATACTATTGTTGAATTAGCTTGGGCACAAGAAGGGGTTTTAGGTGCTCGTATGACAGGTGCAGGATTTGGAGGATGTGCGATTGCACTTGTTCAAAATGATGCATTAGAAACGGTGAAAGAGGCTATTGCTAAAGGGTATAAGGAAAAAATCGGATACGATGCACAACTTTATGTGGCAACAATTGGAGATGGGACAAAAACAATTGCTTAAGAAAGGGAGCGTATGGGGGGACGATGAAAGATATTTCATCACACCCTCTTCGTCTTTTGCCTAAGATTGTAGATAGATAAGAGGAGAGTAGGATATGGACATTAATTATGAGATTAATCGTTTAATTCAGTTTGGATTAGCACATCATATGATTGAAGAGGCGGATGTTTTATACGCTGCAAATAAAATAATTGATCTTTTAAAAGTACCATCGTTTGAGTACGAATCAGTTGAAGGTGAGGACCTTGAAAACCCAAGTACCATTTTAGAGGGGATTTTAGATTATGCGGTAAAACAAGGGGTTTTAGAGTGCGATAGTATTGATCACCGCGACTTATTTGATACGAAAATCATGGATTGCTTAATGCCACGTCCGTCAGAAGTGGTTAAAACATTTGAAAGCTACTATGCGAAAGATCCGAAAGAGGCGACACGTTATTACTATGACCTAAGTAAAGCTTCGAATTATATTCGTTTGAGCCGAGTGGCTAAAAATGTGAGTTGGAAAACAACAACAAAATACGGGGATTTGGATATAACGATTAATTTATCAAAGCCTGAAAAGGATCCTAAAGCTATTGCATTAGCGAAAAGCTTACCAAGTTCTAATTACCCTAAGTGTTTACTTTGTCAAGAAAATGTGGGTTATGCAGGAACGTTGAATCATCCAGCTCGCCAAAATCATCGAATTATTCCATTAGAGTTAACCGATGAATCATGGTTTTTACAATACTCTCCTTATGTTTATTACAATGAGCATTGTATTGTTTTAAAAGGTGATCATGAACCGATGCAAATTTCACGCTTAACATTTGAACGCTTGTTACAATTTGTTAGTCAATTTAAGCATTATTTTTTAGGATCAAATGCTGATTTACCGATTGTTGGGGGATCAATTTTGACACATGACCATTTCCAAGGTGGAGCTTATGAATTTGCAATGGAGCAGGCTCCAATTTTAAAAACATTAAATGTGTTAAATTATCAAGATGTAGAGGTTGGTTTTGTTCAGTGGCCGTTAAGTGTTTTACGCTTAAGAGGTGAAGATCGTGATCGTCTTGTTGAGTTAGGAGATCTTATTTTAACGGCATGGCGCACATATAGCGATGAGGCACTCGGTATCTTCTCACATACTGATGAGGTACCACACAATACGATTACGCCGATTGCTCGTTTTAAAGATGGAAAATATGAGTTAGATTTAGTATTACGTAATAATCGTATGTCGGATGAGCATCCAGATGGAATTTATCATCCACACGCGCATCTTCATCATTTGAAAAAAGAGAATATTGGATTAATCGAGGTCATGGGGCTTGCAGTGTTACCAGGGCGACTTCTTCATGAGCTAGATGTGGTGAAGCAAGCTTTAGTTCGACGAGATCCAAATGTATTGGTAGCAGCGGGTCTTGAAAAGCATCTTCCATGGCTTAAGGAGATGTTAGCAGCCTATGCATCAGTCACGGCAGAAGAGGCGATAGATTTAATTCATGATGAAGTTGGGCAAAAATTTGTTGAAATCTTAGAGTGTTGTGGTGTATATAAATTAACAGACGAAGGATTAGATGGGGTTCAACGATTTATTAACCATATTAATATTAATTGTTCGTTATAAGGAGGAAAAAAGATGAAAGTTTTAGTGACAGGTGGAGCTGGATATATTGGATCTCATGCCGTTTATGCCTTAATTGAGCAAGGTCATGAAGTGGTTGTTGTTGATAATTTAGTGACGGGACATCGTGCAGATGTTCACCCGGATGCAAAGTTTTATCATGGAAGTATTGCTGACTACCGCTTTATGACGGACGTTTTACGAGGGGAGAATGTAGATGGCGTGATTCACTTTGCGGCCTACTCATTAGTGGGTGAAAGTATGACAAATCCGTATAAATATTACGATAATAATATGAGTGGAACGAATGTTTTATTAAAAGCCATGGTGGATTGTGGTGTTTCTAACATTGTTTTCTCTTCAACAGCTGCAACTTATGGAGAGGCGATGAATATTCCAATTTTAGAAACAGATCCAACGAATCCGACTAATGTTTACGGAGAAACAAAGTTAGCGATGGAACGTATGATTAATTGGTACCACCAAGCACATGCGATGAATTATGTTTCGTTACGTTATTTCAATGTAGCGGGGGCTCATCCATCAGGACTAATTGGAGAGAAACATGATCCTGAAACACACCTTATTCCGATTATTTTACAAGTGGCGTCAGGTCGTCGTGAAGCGATTAACGTGTTTGGAAATGATTATGATACGGCAGATGGAACGTGTATCCGTGATTATATCCATGTGTGCGATTTAGCTGAGGCTCATATTTTAGCGATGAAATACTTAGTTGAAGGGGGAGAAAGTACGATTTGTAACTTAGGAAATGGCGAAGGATTCAGTGTTTTAGAAATGATTGAAGCAGCACGTGAAGTGACAAATCATCCAATTCCAGCGATTATCTCTCCACGTCGTGCAGGAGATCCAGCTAAATTAATTGCTTCAAGCCAAAAAGCGCAAGATATTCTTGGATGGACGCCTAAACATCCAGAAGTCAAAGATATGATTGCGAGTGCATGGGCAGTCGAAAAGAAAAAAATGCAAGCTTAATGCAAGCAAAAAATAAATAATAAAAAAAAAGATGATCCCGCGTCTGCGTAGATCATCTTTTTTTGGGTTTGAAAGAAAGTCAATTTTTTAGAGAAGTCTTGATGAGGTATATTTTAGGTGCAAAGAGGTACTAAGAATTGAACTTCTAGGAGGTATAAAAGGGTGAATGGGAAGGTAGGGCTCGTCTTTTTTTGTGCTCAGAATATTCAAAGGTGTGCAAACTGTTACATCATTTGTATTGAAAACGTATTCAATTTGTGGTAAAGTATAGATGTTATCACAGAACTCGTCTTTTGGGAGTATGGTTTGATCTGGGGGGATAGACCGGTTGTGACGACATGAAAGGAATGTAATCACGTTTAGTATTAATGAATGATCCTTCATCGACGGGATGGAGGAACGAAATGAATGATTTTTTATTATTTAATGATAAAAGCTACTTCACGGTGAAGTAGCTTTTTTTATGTTAAAATATAGTCATTTTTTAAGGAATCAGTCTCTGAAAAGTCGTAGCCTTGAAGTAAGTTCATATGTGAGAAAAGCTGAAAAAGATAAAGATCGCTCATCAGTTCTTCGTGAGAGTGGGTCCCGTTAGGTTCGATGAGTTCAATCTCGGTTAGGGGGTCTTCTCCATAATAGGTTTCGATATGAGCGATGAGTTCAATAGAGGGAGAGGGATGCTTTCCTATGTAGCGCAACATTCTTTCGATTTCAGATACGGTTTGTTCTAGGTTTAATTGTTTTAAGGTGATGAGTTCCGATGAGTTGAAGGTTTTATCATATTCCATTTTATAAAGACATCGCCCGAGTTCGTGGACAACAAAGAAGAGGTAATAGATATCAACATCATTTCCGGTAAAATCAATGGCGCCATCATGGCGCTTATAACTAATGAGGTACTTCATTAAAATCCCCTCCTTAAAATAAGTGCTTACTACAGTTTATTCAATAGAAGGTAATAATTTAACGAAAGAGGAGAATTACTTAAAAAAAGATTCAAAAAAATAGGGGGATATATTTTTATTTTGTTCATCATAAAACGTACAGTAAATGGTTTCGGGATGGACGCCGTTTAAGTTATAAACATACAGGAAGTAATCCTTATTTGATAGATTTTCGAGAAAAGTTTCTTGGTTTAGAATGAGTTCAAGCGTGCTCGCTTGCAAGTTTTCATTGGCTCCCCAGATGATGAAGTAATCCTTTGTTTGGTACGTTTGACATTGGTTGGTATGGGCATGGGGGGCTGCTTGATGTTCACCGTCAAAATTATATCTCCAAAATAGAAGTGCATTGGGTTTATACCAGGCAACATCTAATTGATGCGTTTTTTCATTACGATATAAGATAAATATCTTCTCATCCCAATTCAGCTGTTTAATCACCTCAATTTCGTTACCTAACCGTCGACTTAAATGTGTCGTAAGTTCTGAGGGTGAGGCGGTTGTAAAGTGTAAGAGAGCTAAATCGACGGCGAGAAGTATAAAAAGGGCAGATAGACATTGGCGTTTAAGTTGCTTAATCATATAGGATCCTCCTAATGGTAAGTCGTCTTTTAAATGTATGCGCAGAAGCGGGGGATTATCATTTTAGAAGAGGATATTTTGAAAACGTGGTATAATGAATGAAAGGGCTTTTGAAAAGGAGTGAGAACATGGATTTAATTTTAGCCATTGATCAGGGAACAACGAGTACGCGAGCGATTGTATTTAATAAACAAGGCGAAATCATTGAGAAGGCGCAAGAAGAAATTTCATGTCTCTATCCCAAGTCAGGGTGGGTCATGCAAGACGCGAATGAAATTTGGATTTCGACCTTAGCGGTACTGAATCGGATCCTGTTATCTCCCAATATTGATGTGAATCAAATAAAAGGGATTGGAATTGCGAATCAACGTGAGACTACTCTTTTGTGGGATAAAAAGACAGGGCGTCCGCTTGATTTAGCCATTGTGTGGCAGTCTAGACAAACGGAGTCGATTTGTGAGGAGTGGAAAGCACGAGGACTTGAAGATTGGGTAAAATCTAAAACTGGATTATTAATTGATCCCTATTTTTCAGCCTCAAAGATTCGTTTTTTATTAGATACCATTCCCGGAATTGAAGAGAAAGTAAAAAATGGCGAGGTGCTATTTGGGACGATTGATAGTTATTTAGTTTGGAAACTTTCTGGGGGAATGACGCACATTACGGATGTAACGAATGCTTCTCGAACGCTGTTATTTAATATTCATACGGGGGAGTGGGATGATGAATTACTGGAGGCATTTAACATTCCAAGGTGTATTTTGCCTAAGGTTTGTCAGACATCGGAAGTGTATACGGAAACTGCAGCTCATTTAATGGGACGTTCAATTCCAATCGCAGCTGTTTGCGGTGATCAGCAGGCTGCTCTATTCGGACAAGCGTGTTTTCATAAGGGTGCTGTTAAAAATACGTATGGAACAGGCTGCTTTGTATTAATGAATACAGGAACAAAACCGGTGTGCTCTAATCATGGGTTATTGACGACGGTTGCTTGGAAGATTAAGGGGGAAGTTTACTATGCTTTAGAGGGAAGTGTGTTTGTGGGGGGAAGTGCGATTCAATGGCTACGAGATGGTTTACGGTTAATCAAGCATGCGAGCGACTCAGAATGTTATGCGAATCGGGTGGAGGATTGTGACGGCGTTTATGTGGTTCCTTCTTTTGTCGGATTAGGGACCCCTTATTGGGATAGTGAGGTGCGAGGGGGAATGTTTGGATTGAGCCGCGGAACAACGAAGGAACATGTGATTCGTGCAACACTTGAGTCGATTGCTTATCAGAGTAAAGACGTTATTTTAGCGATGGAAGAGGATATTCATCAATCAATTAGCGAATTAAAGGTTGATGGAGGGGCTGTTCAAAATAAATTTTTGATGCAGTTTCAAAGCGACCTTTTAGGTGTTAATGTACTCGTTCCTACGGTGACGGAAACGACGGCTTTAGGGGTTGCTTGTTTAGCAGGGCTTGCAACAGGTGTTTATCGGCATCTTGATGAAATTGCTGATTCAGTTCAGGCAGGACAGCGTTATTTCCCCCAGATGGACGAAAAAAGGCGAGTGCAACTCTATGAAGGGTGGAAATGCGCAATTCAAGCGGTACGAATTTTTAAAGCGTAAGGATCGAAGGGGCACCGGAGTAGGGGAAATAATTAATCCTGGAATCTATCCTTATAAGTACAAAATATGACAAAAAAATCAGCTATTGTTTCGTATAATAAAGAAGCAATAGGGGTGTGATTAGCAGAGAAAAAACTAGATTGATGATGGTTGGCAGCGTCTAACGATGATTGATTTAGTTTTTTTCTTTTGGGGATGCCCTGTCCGTTAGAAGAGGAATTTTTTAGAGTACACGGCGATGCGTCTAGGCGTGAAGCGCCTTTACCCAATAGGGTTATTAATAAGGGGGGAATACGGTGCTTGGGACGGTTGTTAATGCGGCGGCAATTCTAATTGGTGGAGGAGTTGGCTTGTTACTGAAGGGCGGGTTACCTAGTCGATTTAGTGAACAGGTTATGAGGGCTTTGTCGTTGTGTGTGTTATATATTGGGGTAACAGGAATCTTCGAGGGAGGCCAGACCCTTCGGTTGATTTTATCGATGGTCATCGGCACGTTAATCGGAGAAGGATTAGATTTGGATGCTAAAGTTGGGAGAATTAGTTCGTGGGTTGAACGCAAATTTCATCGACCGAATCAACATGTATCATTAGCTGAAGGATTTTTAACGGCTAGCTTATTATTTTGTGTGGGGGCGATGTCAATTGTAGGAGCACTTGAGGATGGACTAAAGGGAGATGCGTCTATTCTTTATACGAAGTCGATGCTTGATGGAATTTCCGCTCTTATTTTTTCATCAAGTTTAGGGGCAGGCGTTGTCTTAGCTAGTCTATTTGTTTTTATTTATCAAGGCTCTCTTTCGCTCTTAGCAGGAGTTATATCGCCGTTTTTAACGGAGGGTGTTATTTCGGAGATGACGTGCGTGGGTTCATTGATTATTATTGGATTGGCGCTCAATATGTTGAAAATAACAGATTTAAAGTTAATGAATTTTGTTCCATCTATTTTTATGCCAATTCTGTTAGCTATTATTAACTAAATAGGATGATTTTAGGTCATTGATTCCCGTGAGAATCTTGAAAAAAAAGTAAAAAAAAAGAGTAATAATACGTATCTAAGAAATTAAGGAGTATAATTAAGGAATGGCCGGTAAGTTTAATAAGAGATTGGAGTGGAGAGAATGATAGAGGATATTTTTGGGGAAAAATTACCAAATCAACAGTATAGAGATCGTAGAGGTGTATACGCCATCATTTTAAATGAAAAAAATGAGGTTGCGACGGTCCAACTTCCACATGGGTATGTTTTACCAGGGGGAGGGGTTGAAGGTGATGAAACAAAAGCTGAATGTCTTCGTCGTGAATGCTTAGAGGAATTAGGATGGGAAATTGAAATTAATCAATTTGTTTGTGCTGCATCGAATTATCACTATTCGATGTATCGAAAGCAATACTTACATTCAATTGGTTATTTTTATTTAGCAACCTATGTCAAGCAAGCGACGGCTCCAATTGAAAAAGATCATCAATTAGTTTGGATGAGTTTAGAAGATTGTCGCTTAAATCTGATTTTAGATCATCAGGCGTGGGCAATCGAAAAAGTAATCGGTATCTTAGGTCAGCTGTAATCAAACAACTGGATGTCTACTTGGAACCTTTTGCTAATTGTTGTGAAGGAATATTTTTTTCTTAATATACGTCCAAGGGATGTGCTATAATAATATAAAACTTTTCAAAGGAGTGAGGAAAATGTTAGAAACGTTAAAATTTAGACGTCAAAAATTAGGGGGAAATATTAAAGATAATTCATTACTAATTATTTTCTCAGGAGAGGCGCCTGTACGATCAGGAGATCAGTTTTATGACTATACACCTCACCGTAACTTCTACTATTTAACGAATTTAGACCAACCGAAGATGGCCTATGTTTTACGTAAATATAACGGTGTGATGGAAGAATATTTATTTATTGAACAAGTAACAGAGCTCGAAGAAAAATGGACAGGTAAACGTTTAAGTAAGGAAGAAGCAACTAAAAAATCAGGGATTAAAAATGTATTACCGATTGATGAACTGCGTACGGTTCTTGGTCGATGGTTATTAAATGATAACTTTGAGAATGCCTATTTTGATTTTGAGCGTGGATCTTATCAGCATGCAGATACCGTTCAAGTCTTATTTGCTAAGGAATTAAAGCGTCAATATCCATTTTTACACGTTCAAAATATTTATCATGATATCACCGCTTTACGTTTAATTAAATCAGAAGATGAAATCACCAACATGCGAACTGCGATTGAAAAAACTCGTTTAGGGATTGAAGCTTTAATGAGAAATTCTAAACCTGGAATGTATGAGTATCAATTAGAAGCACATTACGATTTTGTGATTAAAACTGAGGGAGTAAAACATACGTCGTTCCATACGATTGCTGCGGCTGGTGCTAATGCGACGGTTCTTCACTACGATAAGAGTACATCCCTTTGCCAAGATGGAGATTTAATTTTATTTGATCTTGGATGCGAATGGAATTACTATTGTTCAGATATTTCACGAACTTTCCCAATTAACGGAAAATTCAGTGATCGTCAACGTGAAGTCTACGAGGCTGTTTTAGAAGCTCAAATGGAAATTATCAATAACGTTAGACCAGGACTTTCAATGCAAGATTTAAATGAATTTGCGCGTAAAAGATTGGCAGAGGCGTGTCAAAAAGTAGGATTAATTGAGAAGGAAGAAGACGTAGAGAAGTATTATTATCATAAAATTGGTCACTATTTAGGATTAGATACACATGATGTTGGAGGTCGTGGTGGAATTTTACAACCAGGAATGGTCATTACGATTGAGCCAGGACTTTATATTGCGGAAGAAGGAATTGGAATTCGTATTGAAGATGATATTCTTGTCACAAAGGATGGTCATGAAAACTTATCAAAAGATATTATCAAATCAGTCGATGATATTGAAAACTTTATGAAAAAATAATTAATTTTCCCCTCGTAGACTAAGGTCATGAGGGGATTTTTTTGTGGTTCGTTAGTAATAATTAAAGTTATTGTCGGCTTATATTTGGTAAATGGACATCGCTTTTGAGTAAATATTCCTAATGTGATGAAATGGATGAGTTAAAAGGAGTTAATATCATTGGAAATAGAAGGTTTTGGTTGAGATAATGAGTATTATCCATTTAGTGACTGTAAAATGGGAGAATAGGACCTCAATTGTATTTGTGATAAAATTCATCAGAACTTGACAAAATGAGTAGGTTATTGATAATCTAAAAGTATATACCCATTATAAATGGGGTATAGTATAAAACGTTTAGTTCAATAACTGCAACTAAAATTTATTACACAAGGGAAGGGAAAGCATGGAAAAAAGTAGTTCTGGAAAGCTTACGTTAGTATCGCTTATTTTAATGATTTTTACATCAGTTTTTGGATTTGCTAACATGCCTCGTGGATTTTTCTTAATGGGTTATGCGGCAATTCCTTGGTATCTTGTGGCGGGAATTTTGTTTTTTATTCCTTATGCCTTTATGATTGCTGAATTTGGAGCAGCTTTTAAAAGTGAAAAAGGTGGAATTTACTCATGGATGGAAAAATCAGTAGGGCCACGTTACGCTTTTATGGGGATTTTTATGTGGTATGCCTCATATGTCATTTGGATGGTAAACGTTGCTTCAACGATTTGGGTTCCTGTTTCCAATTTGATCTTCGGTCATGATACGACGGGGCAATGGAGTATTTTCGGATTAGCAAGTTCTCAAGTTTTAGGAATTTTAGGAGTTATTTGGTTAATTCTTGTTTTCCTTTTAATTTCTCGTGGATTAGAGAGTATTAAAAAGATTACTTCAATTGGTGGAACTGCGGTTGCCTTATTAAATGTCGTTTTATTAGTGGGAGGTGTGACCATCCTTATTTTAAATAAAGGACAATTAGCACAACCGATTCATGATGTAGCGACATCGTTTACTGTTTCACCAAATAGTAATTATCATAGTATTATTTCAATTTTATCATTTTTAACGTTCGCTATTTTTGCTTTCGGTGGAACCGAAGTCGTAGGTGGGTTAGTTGATGAAACAGAGGACCCAGTTAAAACATTCCCTAAAGGATTATTAATTGCCGCTGGATGTATCGTATTAGGATATACGGTTGGTATCTTTATGGTTGGTATTTTTACAAATTGGGATAGCGTCTTATCAAGCCCAGATATTAATATGGGGAATGTAGCTTATGTGGTCATGAATAACTTAGGTTATGAGTTAGGATCAGCTTTAGGATTTGGAGAACAAGTTGCCTTACAAATGGGGGCATGGACAGCGCGCTTCGTTGGTTTATCAATGTTCTTAGCCTTTAGTGGAGCCTTTATGACTTTATCATATAGCCCATTAAAACAGTTAATTGAAGGAACACCAAAAGAAATTTGGCCAGAAAAAATGACAAAAATGAAAAATGGATTACCTTTAAATGCGATGAAACTTCAAGCGCTTATCGCGATTACACTCCTAGCGTTAGTTTCATTTGGGGGAGAATCAGCAGCGAAGTTTTTTGATAAACTTGTTTTAATGACTAACGTTGCAATGACAATTCCTTACTTATTCATTGCCTTTGCATTTATTTCGTTTAAAAAACGAGATGATATTGAAAAGCCATTCGTCTTATATAAAAATAAGACAATTGCAATTGGAATTTCGTGGGTTGTAACGATTGTGGTTGCCTTTGCTAACATTTTCTCTATTGTAGAACCTGTAACAAGTGGAAACTATGATCAAACACTATGGATGATTGCAGGACCAACGCTTTTTAGTGCGATTGCTCTTGTATTATATGCTCGTTACGATAAACGTACAAAATAAAAAAAGGATGATTACGTGTAAGGCGTAATCATCTTTTTTGTTTTAATGATAGGTGTGACGGGAAAGTCTTTTTTTATCGTGAAAAACAAGTTCCGCAAATTTAACAAATAAACGACTAAATGGTAAAAATAAAAAGACAGTCGATAGATTGAAGAATAATTGTATATTAGCGACTTGGCGCTCCGGTGTAGAACTAAACGCATCTGTAAAATGAATGAGCACCTCGATGAAAGGTAAGAATAAAAGTGTTCCTAAAAGATTGAATGTAAAATGGATAAGGGCGGCTTGTTTTCCAGCTGTGTTTCCACCTAAGCTCGATAGGATGGCGGTGAGACATGTTCCAATCTCATGACCGAACAGAATAGGAATCGCTGTATATAGATTAATCGCACCTGTTGCAACGAGTGAAATTAGAATCGCCGTCGATGCCGATGAACTTTGAATCAAAAATGTAATAGACATTCCAAGTAAAATACAAAGTAATGGGTTTCCTTGGACGTTGAAAATGAGCTGTTTAAATAAGGGGGACATGACGATAGGTTCCATTGAAGTTTTAACAATCGCAAGGCCTAAAAATAACATCCCAAAGCTAAATAAAAAGTATCCTATGTAATGAGGCGTCCTTTTTTTAAAGAGAAGCATGCATGAGGCACCGATGAAAATAAAATAGGGGATCATCTCTGTAAGGTTTAAGGTAATGAGTTGCGTCGTTACCGTTGTTCCAAGGTTAGCCCCCATAATAACACCGGTCGCTTGTAAAAGGGTCATTAAACCGCTATCTACTAGACCTACAACGAGGACGGTGATGGCGGAACTACTTTGGACAAGTGCTGTAAAGAGGCAACCGATTAATGCTCCCTTGTAAGGTGAGGTAATCGTCGTTGAGACTGTTTCCTTTAATCTATTGCCCGCTAAGGATTTAAGCGCGTGGCTCATTTGCCTCATGCCATATAAAAATAACGCGAGGCCACAACATAAGTTTAGTATGATAGGTAGGATAGTCATGTTCATTCACTCCTATTATGTATAGTATCTTTAAAAGTCTATGATTTTTAAAGATACTATAAACCATAAATACTTCGACGAACTTTCAGGTTAGAAATGAAAAAAAGATAGGATTCGATCCTATCTTTTTTAAAATTATT
Source organism: Turicibacter faecis (assembly GCF_037076425.1). Taxonomy (NCBI): domain Bacteria; kingdom Bacillati; phylum Bacillota; class Erysipelotrichia; order Erysipelotrichales; family Turicibacteraceae; genus Turicibacter; species Turicibacter faecis. Next base: position 557,795 of record NZ_AP028127.1, read on the forward strand.
TTGCTGTCGTATTTCCTAAGCTTAGAACATATTCTGCAATATTAATCGAATGATCACCGATACGCTCAAAGTTTGAAATCGCGTCTAAGAAAACAGCACCACTGTGGGCATTACATTTATTCTGGCTTAAACGCTGAATATGTTTATCGCGTAAAAGTTCCTCTAAACGATCGATATTTTCTTCGAAAATCATCGTATCATTAGCTTTTTCACGATTGTTTGTTTTATAGCTTGTATAAGAAGATTTAATAGATTCAATCGTATAGTTATAAATTAATTTTAACTCTTCTAAAGCATCTTTTGTAAAAGTTAATTTTCCAGTTGAAACTTCCTGAGCTAACTCTGCGATGTTTTTACTATGATCTCCGATACGTTCAATGTCGTTCACGATTTTAATCATCGCTGCAATACGGTTTGTATCGACTTCTGTAATATCATGTGATGAAATTGAGACTAAGAAGGTCGATAAATCGCGCTCAAGACGATTTATCTCAGCTTCATTTTCATAAATTTTCTTTGTTTGTGATAAATCGCTTTCGATTAAAGCATTTGTTGCCAGTGTAACATTCTCTTTAGCGAGTTCAAACATAGTTAAACTTTCTTGGAAAGCTTGTTCAAACGCAATCGCCGGCGATTCGAGGAAACGAGGATCGAGTCGATTGATGGTTGTTTCGCTTTCTTTATCTTTAAGAGCTAAGTTAGCTAATTTAACGAATAGTCCCGCAAATGGTAGTAATAAAGCAGCATTCACAATATTAAAAATGGTATGAGCATTGGCAATTTGTCTATCAATGTCTCCACCAATTGTTACAACAATTTGTGAGAGGAGATTAATAAATGGTAGGAAAATTAAAGTTCCTATTAGGTTAAACGCTAAGTGAATGAAGGCAGCTTTCTTAGCTACTTTATTGGCATTTAAACTTGATAATAAGGCAGTGACACAGGTTCCGATATTATTACCGAATAAGATTGGGATTGCGACTTGCAAGTTAATCGCACCAGTTGCAGCTAAGGATAAAAGAATTGCTGTTGATGCAGAAGAACTTTGAACGACGGCAGTCATAATGGCCCCAACTAAGATACCTAAGAACATATTTCCTTCAAGTGCCACAATTAAATCTTGGAAGAAAGTTGTCTCGGCAATTGGGCTCATTGACTCTTTCATCGTGGATAATCCCATGAACAGTAAACCAAAGCCGAAAATAATTTTTCCGATTTCTTTTCGATTTTGTTGCTTCATAAATAAGATGAGTGCCGCTCCGATAATAATGAATAACGGAATGTAATCGTCAATTTTAAATGTAATTAATTGACCCGTAATCGTTGTCCCGATATTGGCCCCCATAATAACCCCTACAGCTTGGTATAAGCTCATTAAACCGGCGTTAACGAAACCAACGACCATGACCGTAGTTGCACTACTACTTTGAATAATTGCTGTGACAATTGTTCCTACTAATGCCCCTTTAAACGGATTCGTAATGGCTTTATCGAAGAAAGATTTTAAACGAGATCCTGCAGCGTTTTCAAGACCGTCTCCCATAAATTCCATACCGAATAAAAATAAGGCGAGTCCACTAAATAGACCTAGTAAGATGTTTATGTGTTCCATACAGTTACCTCCAAATTTTATCCTGTTCAATCATACTACAAAATCGCTTAAATGAAAATAATATGTTAATAGAATTACCCATATTTAAATTAAAAAACCGTCATAATTTTTGAAATTATAAATATTTATCAATTTTTATAAAATCGTTTTTGAATCTAAGGAGAAAAGAGCATTCATTGTTGGGATGATATTGTTATTTATAAAGGTTGTAATTCTCATTTGTTGTGAGGAAAGAGAGGGGAGCTTCCTAAATTAATGATCATTGCTTTATGACAAAATTCAGGACTTTAAAGAGGATTTTTTTATTTTTTAGGAAGATAGAGATTGGTTTACGTTAAATAAATCAATTTACGATTAAGGGGAGTTATGCTCATAACTTATAAGACAGTGACGTAATATTTCTTATGAAATCGAAAATAAATGATTTATATTTATAAATCACCGTATGTTATTGGATGAAATGTCTAAAACTAACAAAGATTGGGGGCTTTATCCTATAAAATAACTGATTTTAAAAGAAGGTTATTATATTATTTGGTTTTAAGATACTAATTTAGTATAATAAAATTAATTTGAAAAAAATGTAGATGATTTGAACGGAGGAAATATGACATGCAAAAACCTGTTTTAACGATATCAGAATTACATGCGAATGTTGAAGATAAAGAAATTTTAAAAGGTGTAAATTTAGAAATTAAAGGGGGAGAAGTTCACGCGATTATGGGGCCAAACGGAACGGGGAAATCAACGCTTTCTTCGACGATTATGGGGCATCCAAAATATAAGGTGACAGGTGGTCATGTCACATTAAATGAAAAAAATGTGTTAAAAATGTCAGTTGATGAACGTGCACGCGCAGGATTGTTTTTAGCGATGCAATATCCAGCAGAGGTTCCTGGTGTGACAAATTCAGACTTTTTACGCACAGCTATGCAAACGCGTATGGAAGACGGAAAGGATGTTCCATTATTTAAATTTATTCGTGAATTAGATAAGAGTGTGGCAAAGCTTGAAATGAGAGAGGATTTACCTCATCGTTATTTAAATGAAGGATTTTCAGGTGGAGAAAAGAAACGAAATGAAATTTTACAAATGCTCATGTTAAAACCGAGTATTGCCATTTTAGATGAAATTGACTCAGGACTAGACGTCGATGCGCTTCGAATCGTAGGAGAGGCTGTCAACTCAATGCGAAGTGAAAACTTTGGGTGCTTGTTAATTACTCACTACCAACGTTTACTTGATCACATTAAGCCTGACTTTGTCCATATTATGATGAAAGGACGTATCGTTAAGTCTGGTGGTGCAGAATTAATCGAAAAAATTGATCGTGAAGGATATGATTGGATTAAAAAAGAATTAGGGATTGACGATGAACGCGTCATTGTAGAAGATGAAAAACGTAAAGTTGTATCAATTGGAACGTGCGCAACGAAAGAAATGTTAGACCTTTAATCTAAGCCAATACTATTAAGTTTATAAATAAATGAAAGTTTAATGTAATAGATGAAAGGGGTCAAATAAAATGACGCAGTTACCAAATTGGTTTAATGAAATGCAAAAAACGGCATTGGATAAAATGAAGACATTGGCCTTGCCTAAAGCGGATGGCACAGTGATTAAAAAGTGGGCTTTTGATCAACCTGAGATGCGTCAGGAGATGAAAGTTAATCAGGAGGATGTTTTATCAGCACTCACGTTTTTAAATGATGAAGCGGAAAAAAACATGATGATTGTTTGTGACGGTGAAATAATCTATAAGAAGTTAACCGAGGCATTTGATGGTGTAACGATTGCGACTTTAGAAGAAGCGTTAACGACGTATGAGGAGTTATTTAAATCTCATTTAATGTCGGTAGTTCCAATGGAGGAAAATCAATTAGTCGCGACTAATGTTGCGCATTTAAATAGTGGATTATTTATTCATATCCCTAAGAATAAGGTCATTGAAGAATGTTTGAATGTCATCTATGTTCAAATGAACGGATCGTTAATGAATCGCACACTCGTGGTGGCGGAACCGAATTCCCAATTTAAATATATCGAAAATTATTACAATCAGTCTCAAGCGATGATTAATGCGGTGTCTGAGGTTGTTGTTTTAGATAATGCGCAAGTTGAGTATGCGGCAATGGATCGATTACACGAACAAACAACGGTTTATCAATGTCGTAAAGCTTCAGTTTCCTCAAATGGTAGATTTTTATTATCATTGGGTGCATTAAATGATGGAAATACGGTATCTGAAAACTTAGTAGATTTAAATGGACAGGGTGCGTCGGCATGGGTGAAGACGGTTGCTATTGCAGAAGGTGGACAAAAGCAAAATATTACAATTAATATTGAGCACCATGCCCCGTATACAGAGGGTCACATTGTGAATCATGGAGTGTCAAAGGATGCAGCGCAGTTAACGTTTAATGGAATTGGAAAGATTAATAAAGGAATGCGTGGATCAAATGCTCAACAGGAAAGTCGTGCGATGATTTTATCTGAAACGGCCCGCGCTGATGCTAATCCAATCTTATTAATTGATGAATACGATGTGCAGGCGGGACATGCTGCGGGTGTCGGAAAAGTTGATGAAGAACAACTTTATTATTTAATGAGTCGTGGGTTAACGCGCCAAGCGGCCGAAATTTTAATTATTCATGGGTTTTTAATGCCTTTTATTGAAGATATTCAAAGTGAATCAATTAAAGCTGAATTCGTAAAAGTAATCGAACGTAAAATTAACGCTTAAAGAGGTGAATGTAATGTCAATTGATGTGAATCGAATCCGTGAAGATTTTCCTATTTTAAAGGAAGAGATGAATGGGCACCCTTTAGTTTATTTAGATAGTGGTGCAACGACATTAAAGCCTCAAAAGGTCATTGATGCCGTCAATAATTACAATACAAAGACAACCTCAAATGTTCATCGTGGCGTCTATCAGTTGAGTAATGATGCCACTGAATTATACGAGGGAGCTCGAGAAAAGGTTAGACAATTAATTAATGCTAAGACGGCATCTGAAATTGTCTTCACTAAAGGGGCGACGCATTCTTTAAATTTAGTGGCCCAAAGTTTCGGTCTCTATCATTTAAAGGCAGGAGACGAAATTATTGTGTCTGAGTTAGAACACCACAGTAGTTTCTTACCTTGGCAACACGTAGCACGGGTGACGGGGGCTGTTTTAAAGTTTATTCCTCTTGATGCGACAGGACATATTACGGTTGACAATTTTAAAAAAGTTTTAAGTGAAAAGACGAAGGTTGTTGCCATTAACTATGTTTCTAATGTAATGGGGTATGAATCGCCAATTAAAGAAATTACTGCATTAGCTCATGAAGTGGGAGCGATTGTTTCAGTTGATGCTGCACAGGCTGTTCCGCATATGAAGATTGATGTTCAAGACCTAGATTGTGATTTTTTATCATTTAGTGCTCATAAAATGTGTGGGCCGACTGGGGTTGGTGTTTTATACGGTAAATATGATCTTTTAAATTCATTAGAGCCTATTGAATTTGGTGGAGAGATGATTGATATCGTAGGAGAAACAACATCAACTTGGAAAGATGCTCCTTATCGCTTTGAAGCGGGAACACCTGTTATTGCAGGTGCGATTGGATTAGGAGCAGCAATTGACTACTTACAATCTATTGGCTTTGATGCGATTGCTCAACACGAGTTGGAACTTCGTGAATATGCGGTTTCAAAGTTAGATGAATTAGGTGGAATTACAATCTTTAATCGTGATGCAAAGACGGGGATTATCTCATTTAATATCGATGGGGTTCATCCGCATGATGCAGCGACGATTTATGATACGGAAGGAATTTGTGTTCGTGCAGGACATCATTGTGCGCAACCCCTTATGGGATGGCTATGCCAACCTGCTACACTAAGAGCAAGTTTTTATTTATATAATACAAAAGAGGAAGTGGATGCATTTATTGAGGCCACTCGTAAAGGAAAGGAGTTTTTTGACGGTGTCTTTTTCTAATTTAGAGCAACTATATCGCCAAGTTATTATGGATCATTATAAAAATCCTCGTAATAAAGGATTATTGCAAGAGGACGGATATCATGAAGTACATTTAAAAAATCCAACCTGCGGCGACGATATTACTGTTCAAGTAAAGGTTGAAGATGGAAAACTGACTGATTTACGTCATCAAGGGACAGGGTGTTCAATTTGCTGTTCTTCAGCGTCTGTTATGACGCAAACATTAAAGGAAAAAACATTAGATGAAGCTCAAGCTATTACAAATAACTTTTATGAACTAGTAAAAGGAAACGACTATGATGAAGAGTTAGATATGGGGGATTCACCTGTTTATCAAGGTGTTTCAAAATTTCCAGCACGTGTAAAATGTGCAACTATTTCATGGAAGGCTGCAGAGCAAGCGATTAACGAATTAAAAAAATAAGAGTTAAGATGGATATCATACCAAACCGAAATGGAGGGTTACTGGGTGAGCGCTGAAATAAAAGAAAAAAAGCATGAACTTGAAGGTATTGTAACGGACTATAAATACGGTTTTAAGACCGAACATAAAAATTTAAAAGACACGGGAAAAGGAATTTCTGAAGCGGTTGTTAGGGAAATCTCAGCGATTAAAGGTGAACCAGAGTGGATGCTTAATTATCGGTTAAAGGCTTATGCCCATTTCGCAAAAACAAAGATGCCAGCATGGGGACCTGACTTATCAGAAATTGACTTTGACGAGTATACTTACTACATTAAACCTTCTGAAAAGGCTGAAAATAGTTGGGAAGACGTTCCTGATGAAATTAAGGATACATTTGATAAATTAGGAATTCCTGAAGCAGAGGCTAAATTTTTATCAGGGGTTTCAACTCAATATGAATCAGAAGTGGTTTATCACAATAACCAAAAAGAACTTGAAGAAGCTGGCGTTATTTTTATGGATACAGATTCTGCCTTACGCCAATATCCAGATTTATTTAAAGAATATTTTGGTAAGGTTATTCCATATGCGGATAATAAATTTGCCGCGTTAAACAGTGCAGTTTGGTCAGGAGGATCGTTTATTTACGTTCCAAAAGGGGTTAAAATTGAAAAACCGCTCCAATCTTATTTCCGTATTAATACAGAAAGCATGGGACAATTCGAGCGAACATTGATTATTGTTGATGAGGGAGCTGATATCCATTATGTTGAAGGATGTACGGCACCGACCTATTCTGCCGATTCGTTACACGCCGCTGTTGTAGAGATTTATGTTCGCAAAGGTGGGCGTTGTCGATACTCAACGATTCAGAACTGGTCAAATAATATTTTAAACCTAGTAACGAAACGTGCTGTGTGTGAAGATTACGCGCATATGGAATGGATTGATGGGAATATCGGATCAAAGATTACAATGAAGTATCCGGCGTGTGTGTTAAAAGGTGAAGGTGCGAAGGGAACAACGATTTCAATTGCTTTTGCTGGAGAAGGACAAATCCAGGATGCAGGGGCTAAAATGATTCACTTAGCTCCTAATACGTCATCGACGATTATTTCGAAATCATTGTCACGAAATGGTGGAAATGTAACTTATCGTGGGATTGTCGAGCATGGGAAAAAAGCGAAGGGAGCAAAATCTCATGTGGAATGTGATACGATTATTTTAGATAGTCTTTCAAAGTCAGATACAATTCCGTATAACATTGTAAAGAATGATGATGTTACTATCCAACATGAGGCGACAGTTTCTAAAGTTTCAGAGGAACAGTTATTTTATTTAATGAGCCGAGGGTTAACTGAAGAACAAGCAACAGAAATGATTGTTATGGGATTCATCGAACCTTTCGCAAAAGAGTTACCGATGGAATATGCTGTAGAATTAAACCAATTATTAAAATTAGAAATGAACGGATCAATTGGATAAAAGATAAAGGTGAAAAGGCAATGTCTCTAATTAGACATTGCCTTTTTGTTGTATATATTTGTCGAAAAAGTGGAATATTAAACACGAAAGGAATGATGAATCTATGTGTGTGAAAAATGTTGGGCGTACAGACGCTTATATTCGAATTAGTGCAGGGTTAATGCTCATTAGTTTAGGAATCATGAAGCATAAAGGATGTTTAGCTGCTTTAGGGAGTCTTAAAGTTGCAGAAGGGGTAACAAGATATTGCCCAGTTTTAGATCTTTTCAACTGCTCAACGATGTCTGATGAGGAATTATTAGATGAGGCATTAGGAAGTTGTGTCTTAGATGTTGAGGAAGATGATGATGAATTCGAAGAGTTAGAGCATGAATGTGGATGTCATTGTGACCATCATGCAGAGGCGTAGGATAGCCAGTCGTTTAAATGGGCCTCTTTTCTTTAAACAGAGTTAATTCTGTTAACTAAAAGTCGTTCAAAGGCTTAAACGAGTCTGTTAATTTATTTAGTTTTGGATGGCGAAAAAACTCGTAGTACTTATCCATTCATGATAGGGTAGGCGCTACGAGTTTTTTTATGAGCTCAAAAAGGGAGGGAACTCTAGGAGGATTAAGGATTCGATTTCCTTCAAGGCGTTGTCTTAAGAGATGAAGTTATTTATAGACCTCCCGGACAAGTGAATGTCATTCTAGTGTGATGATTAATAGGTTAAAGTGGCTAGGACGCTCTAAATAGAAATGGGGAATTTTTGACGGGATGACAAGGGTGTTTTTCACCAATATAAAAACGAAAATATCGTTAAGTAAGATACTTTCGTTTTTACGGTTAATTCTACTATAAGGGGCTTTATCAAGGGTGAGATGATAGGGTGGAAAAGTGAGGAATGATTGAATATCAATCATTTTATAGTGGAAAATCGTCAACCTCTAAGTCGCAATTAGGGTTTGTACAAGGTTCAGATATTTCTTTTAGTGCAATTTCAGCACGCCCATCCGTCAATTGGTGGATGGCCAAATCACCAAGGGTAATCATTCCAACTAATCTCCCCTCATCGTCCGTAACGGGGAGGCGGCGCACCTGTTTATCGGCCATGAGTGAGATGGCGCATCCGACTTCTGCATCTTCTTTAATGGTGTAAACGGGTTGCGTCATGATTTCTTCGACTTTAGTATTCATAGGGAGGATATCAGCGAACGCCCGGATGACAATATCACGATCTGTAATAATACCGATGACCTGTGAAGCATCATCGATGACAGGAACGGAACCAATATTATTTTTTTTCATCATTCGAGAGGCATTTAAAACAGTATCGTGAGCGGTAATTGCTTCAATACCATCAGTCATAAATTGTTTTACATTCATGAACAGGACTCCTTACCTTTTATATTTGTATTTAGTTTGTGCAATCACCGGAGTCTTATCCCACTTTTTAGTTTATTCATTCAGAACGTGTAAGAGTTTTAATAGGGAAAGAGGTAGGGATAAGAATCAGATTCTATTCTCCCCTGGAGTGAGAAGTTTATTAATTTCGTTAAATTTTAGGGAAAGGATATCATGAATGATTTTTTGTGCGCATATGCTATAGGGAGGTGATGAGTGTGCTAAACATAAATAAAATTAACATTGAAGGTTATGAATTCTTAACTTATGAGGTAGCGTTACCTAAAACTACATTATTTATTGTGTCACATGAAACGGTGGGTTATATCATGTGTGCGGCTCTTGATATTGATTTCTTTAATAATAGTGAAAAGTTAAGAGCTCGTAAAATTATTGCAGGGCGTGCAGAAGGAGTTCGTAGTATTCAACAACTTTTAGATGCTCCGCTTGCGAAAGTAACGGTTGCTTGCGAGGAGTTAGGAATTAAACCGGGGACAATTGGTAGAGATGCCTTAGTGTTAATGGCAAAGAGCGTTGAAAAATAGTTTTATAAAAGGGGTTATCCGTTAGAGGATAATCTTTTTTATTGTCAGGCTCTGGTTAGTGGGAGATGCCTTGTGCCAATCAGTAGGGGATATCTACTGGGACGGGGGAACCTGTTAAAAAGTATAAAACTACGATGCATCCTTCAAAATTAGACAAATCAATTCCCTATTCTACGCTATAATAAAGGAATGAATGATTTACCATATTAATTCGAATATCGGGTGACACTCGTTCTTTAGAAGTTGAGATGTGGAATATCATTTAAAAGGAACAGGCGTCGCGCTACTGTTTATTAAGGGGGAAGTTTAATGTTTGAATTTGAATTAGCACAGGAAAATCGCAACTCATTTAAAAATGAAATTAAAAGTAGCTTAGTAAAAAAGGTGAAACCTTATTGCGAATTTACGGATATCGATCGCTACTTTTTTAGCGAGGGGACACATAAGCAACTTTATAAAAAGTTTGGGGCACATGTTGTTCGTGACGAATCAGGAATTTTAGGAACATACTTTTGTGTTTATGCGCCTCATGCTAAACACGTGGCAGTTGTTGGTGATTTTAATCATTGGAATGGAGAATTGCATGGTATGATTGGAGAGAATGGAATCTGGTCACTTTACATTCCAAAATTGCAAGAGGGTCATTTATATAAATATGAAATTACAACATCATGGGGGGAAAAAATCCTTAAAGCCGATCCTTACGCTTTTTATGCGGAAAATCGTCCAAATACGGCTTCAATGATTTATGATATTGAAGGATTTGAGTGGACAGATGAGAAGTGGGTTAACAAACGCCGACAATCTAATATTTTTGAACAACCGTTAAATATTTATGAATTACACCTAGGATCTTGGCGTCGTGGGGAAGAGCTAGTAGAGACAGAATCTTTTCATACTTATGCTGAAATCGCGGATGATTTAATTCAATATGTCTTAGATCATAGCTATACGCATATCGAATTAATGCCACTTTATGAACATCCATTTGATGGGTCTTGGGGATACCAAGCAACAGGATATTACGCAGCGAGTAGCCGTTACGGGGAACCAAAGGATCTCATGATGTTTATTAATCGATGCCACGAAGCAGGAATTGGTGTTATTATGGACTGGGTTCCAGGACATTTCTGCCGTGATGCACATGGTCTTTATAAATTTGATGGGGAAGCAGTTTACGAATATCCATTTGATGATGCGGCCGTTTCAGAATGGGGAACAGCTAACTTTGATTTAGCTAAAGGAGAAGTACGTAGTTTCTTAATTTCAAATGCTTTATTTTGGATGAAGTACTACCATGTCGATGGATTCCGTGTTGATGCCGTGGCAAATATTATTTATTGGGGTGGAAATAAGGAGCGTGGTGAAAATCACGGTGCCATTGAATTCTTAAAACGTATGAATACTGAAATCTTTGCCGAGGATGATAAAGTATTAATGATTGCTGAGGATTCAACAAGCTATCCATTAGTCACTGCACCAGTTTCTGTTGGCGGGTTAGGATTTAGTTACAAATGGAATATGGGATGGATGAACGATACATTAGACTATATTGAATTAGATAATATTTATCGTCCATATCATCATAACTACATTACTTTTGCAATGGCATACGCCTATAGTGAAAACTTTGTCTTACCATTTTCGCATGATGAAGTTGTCCATGGGAAGAAATCATTAGTTGATAAAGCTCCAGGAGATTACTGGCAAAAAATGGCCCAATATCGTTTGTTATGTACTTACCAAATGACATTACCAGGTAAGAAGTTGAACTTTATGGCCAATGAAATTGCTCAATTCCATGAGTGGAAAGATAAGGAGCAAGTGGACTGGCATTTATTAACATATCCGGCTCATGATGCGTCAAATCGATATATTAAAGATTTAAATAAAGTCTATTTAAATGATGCAGCGTTTTGGGAATTAGATCATTCATTTGAGGGATTTGAATGGATTGACGTTAATAATAATGAGCAAAGTATGTTCTCTTATATTCGCCGTGCGAAAGATTCTGAGGATTTTGTCGTAGTTGTGCTAAACTTCAAACCAGTTTCTTACCATAACTATCGTCTTGGTGTTCCAAAAGAAGGAGAATATGTAGAGGTTTTAAATAGTGATCGTAATTATTATCATGGATCAAATCAATATAATGGATTACCATTGGTTGCATCTGAGGGAATCTGTCATGGAAAACCATACTTTATTGAAATGACAATTCCACCATATGGGGCAGTTATTTTAAAGTATCGTGCTAAAAAGATGGAAGAGGTTGTTTTAGAGGAAGAAGAATTAATTGAGACAATGGAAGCAGAGATGGAAGTTTAATTGTTCGTTGTTTTGAAGGTATTTTGCTAAGGGGAGGGGAAAAGAATGGCAGTTAATAGTGTCGCTATGATATTAGCTGGGGGGAAAGGAACCCGATTAAAAGAGCTAACCATTCATCGTCCTAAGCCTGCCGTATCATTTGCAGGAAAGTATCGTCTAATAGACTTTGTCCTAAGTAATTGTACAAATTCAGGAATTGATCAGGTTGGGGTATTAACACAATATGAACCGTTAGAATTAAATAGTTATATTGGAGAGGGGAGTTCATGGGATCTTGATGTCCATGGGGCATCTGTTACATTAATGGGTCCTTATACGTCTCGTGATTATGGGTTCTTATGGCAAGGGGGAACAGCGGAGGCTGTCATATTAAATATGCCGTTTATTGAGCAATATAACCCAGATTATTTATTAGTTTTATCGGCAGATCATATTTATAAAATGGATTATCGTAAGCTGATTGACTATCATATTGAAAAGGGATCTCAATTGACAATTTCAACGATTCGTGTTCCCGAAGAAGAGACTAAAAGATTTGGAATGCTGAAGGTTAATCATGAAAATCGAGTGATAGAGTTTGAAGAAAAGCCTCAGAAAACAGAAAGTCGTTTAGCATCGATGGGGGTCTATGTTTTTAGTTGGAAGAAGTTTAAAGATGATATTATTCATAAGTATCAAAGACATCTTTATGAGGGGGTCGACTTTGCTCAAGATGTTATTCCTTACTTTATCGAGACGAACTCAGCTGTGTTTGCTTATGAGTACAAAGGGTACTGGCGCGATGTTGGAACGGTTGAAGGTTATTGGAAAGCACACATGGATTTATTGGATTCCGATAATGATTTAAATCTTCATGATTATAGTTGGCCTATTTTCTCAAAAACACCTAACCTCCCGCCACATCATATCTTAAAGGATGCGAAGGTCCGAAATGCTTGGATTAATGAGGGAAGCATGGTTTTCGGTGAAGTATATGATTCAATCATCGGTCATCGTTGCATTATTCAAGAGCGTTCCATTGTTGAAAAAAGTGTCATTTTAACAAGTGCTCAAATTGAACATGATTGCCATATTAGTTATGCTGTTATCGGGGATGACGTTGTGATTCCGGCTCATACTGAGATTCATGGCGATGAAACGAATATTGTTTTGGTGACAAATGATAATTTAGAAGAAATTCTTGAGCATCAGGGGAGGGGAGAAGATCATGAAAAATAAGGCATTGTGTGTGATTGATGGAACGAATACTTCCCAATCGCTTCAAAACTTACTAAATCAGCGTTGTGTGGCTGCCCTACCTTTTGCAGGACGTTATCGTTTAGTCGATTTCGCCCTATCGAATGCCGTCCATTCTGGGATTACAAATGTATCAATTTTTCCGGATGGGGACTATCACTCATTAAGTGACCACATCCGATCAGGAAAATTTTGGGGACTTGATCGTAAAGTCGATGGGCTATTCTTGCTTCCTCCTAAAAAAGAGGTAAGTGCCATTGCAAATACTCTCACTTTTGCTCGAATGAGGGAATATATTGAATATTTCCTTCGTTCCCGACAAAAATATGTGGTTTTATACCATGCCAATATTATTACGACCATTCCATTTGAAGAATTGGTTCAGTCACATATCGATTCCAAATCAGATGTGACTCAGGTTCATTATCGGAATAAACCGGTTAATATTTTTGTTTTATCACGTGAATATTTAATTGATTTAATTTTAAAATATGAAATTTCCCCTTATCAAACGGTTCTTGATTTAGTTGAAATGAATGACGGGATTAAAATTAATCGTTATGAGCATCGTATTTACACGCGGACCATTGATTCTATTTTGTCGTACTATCGAGCAAATCTTGATATGCTACACTATGAGTATGGGTTTCAAATTTTCTTGCTTGAGCGTCCCGTTCTTACGAAGACAAAAGATGAATCACCGACGTTTTATACGAAACAGGCCGATGTCACCAATTCAATGATTGCAAATGGGTGTCGAATTGAAGGTAAGGTTGAAAACTGTGTGCTATTTCGGGATGTAACGATTAAACGAGGGGCCATTGTTAGAAACTCGGTTATTTTACCTCGAACGGTTATTGGGGAAAATAGTATTATTGAACAGGTCATTACGGATAAGCACGTTTATATTAGTGACGGGGCTCGCCTGAGTGGTCAAGAGTATACCCCTATTGTTATTGGAAAGGGACAGCGAGTGATTGGTAATAAAGGAATTAGCGTCGCTCAAATCTCAACTGAATGTGTACCATTCTATAAAACGGGGGGACTCGCTGATGTAACGTTTGAACTCACACAGGAACTTATTAATCAGGGGTTAAATGTAGATGTTATTTTACCACTTTTTAACTCATTGTCTGATCGATACCAGGAAAATTTAAGTCATGAATTAAGATCGGTTGCTGTGATAGGGAAATTGGATGTTCCTTATGATGTTTATCGTTATACGAAAGATGGAATTAATTATTATTTCATTTCATGTGGGGAGTTAACACGTGAAAAATTATATGGTTATCGTGATGATTGTCAACGTTATGAATTATACTGTTATCTCGCTTTAGATTTTATTGAAAAAAGCGGACATAAATACGATATTATTCATTCTCATGACTGGTTAACGGGTCTAGTTCCATATTTCATGAAAAATGTATTCGCAAAAAGAAGCAATCACTTTATGTTTACAAAAACAGTGTTTACGATTCATAATATTCATTATCAAGGAATATGCGATGTATCGGATTTAGCCATTATTTCGCAATTTGATTCGATACCAAATGAAGTGATGCTATTTGAAAAAGTCAACTTTATGAAAACGGCTATTGTAACAAGTGATGAGGTGACAACCGTTTCTGAAACTTATTGTAATGAAATTTGTTATCCATATTTTGCGGAGGGGCTTGATCGCTTTATTGTCGCACGAAAAGATCATTTACATGGTATTTTAAATGGGATTAATTATAATTATAATAATCCGGCAACGGATTTGAGTATTTATAAACGATATACACCGAAGACCGTTGAAAATAAGAAAGAGAATAAATGTCAAATGCAACGTGAATTAGGACTTCCAGTGAATCCAAATGTGCCGGTCATTGGAATGGTTTCGCGTTTAGTTGAACAAAAGGGGTTTGATCTTATTTTAAAGGTCTTTGAAGAACTCATGAATGAAAATGTTCAATTCGTTTTATTAGGCGATGGGGATTACAAATATACGAGTTTCTTTAAGGCAATGGCCCAAAAGTACCCGAATAAGGTTTCTGTAAATATCGGATTTTACTCATATAATTCTCAAATGATCTATGCAGGAAGTGACCTTTTCTTAATGCCTTCACGTTTTGAACCGTGTGGGATTAGCCAAATGATAGCATTAAAATATGGAACGATCCCGGTTGTAAGGGAAACAGGGGGATTAAAGGATACTATTATTCCATATAATGAATTTATTCAACATGGAAATGGATTCGGTTTTGCTCACTATAACGCGCATGATATGTTGTTTACATTAAAGCGTGCGATTAATTTTTATCATATGCCTGAACATTGGGATAAATTAGTTCAGAGTGCCATGAGTCAAGATTTAAGTTGGAAAAATTCAACGGAAAAATATATTAATCTTTATAGAAATTTAATTAATGAAGAGTAGGAGTCGGATTAGACTCCTTTTTTTATGAGGTGATTCCATCACCTTTAATAGGGATCAGGTTTATGAAGATAAGAGCGTTATTTTTTTGATGGCACCATGATATTGAAAGAGAGAGGTATTTCTGTAATATTTTGGTTCTGGCGAAATAAACGAGATGAAATTTGCAGAAATATAGCATTTTTTAGCTTTAAAAGGAACGCGTTACATCTGAAACAGAGCTTTCATCTTTTAAATTATCTGATATAATAAGATTATGAAATGGAAAGATATGTAACATCGGAGGGGTGTTGCATACATGGAAGGGAGATTTATTCTCATGGCTAATGTATTTGCGAATAAAGACGTATTTAAGGATACGTTTCAGACGCGAGTGGAACAAATTTACGGCGTTAAATTTGAAGAAAGTACACCGCACCAAAGATATTTCACACTAGGGACACTTGTTCGTGAGTATATCTCATCAAATTGGATTGAGACAAACGAGGCGATTGTTGAGGGGAAGCATAAACAAGTCTACTATTTCTCAATGGAGTTTTTGATGGGACGTTTATTAACAAATAACATCATGAACTTGGGAATCCGTCCGGTTATTGAAGAAGCAATGAATGAGTTAGCAATTGACTTAAATGAATTAGAGCGCATTGAGGCAGATGCGGGTCTTGGTAATGGGGGATTAGGTCGTCTAGCAGCATGTTTTATGGACTCTATTGCATCTTTAGGATTACCAGGGCACGGTAATGGATTACGTTATCGTTATGGATTCTTTGAGCAAAAGATTATCGATGGTTATCAAGTAGAAATTCCAGATAAATGGTTACAACGTGGTTACGTATGGGAAGTTCGTAAGTCAAATGAATCGGTTGAAATTCCGTTCTACGGACACGTTCAAATAGAGAATGTTGATGGGAAAGAAGTCTATAAACATGTACCAGCTGAGTATGTAAGAGCTGTGCCTTATGATGTACCTGTTGTAGGGGACGTAGCGAATAATAATAAAACGGTTAATACATTACGTTTATGGTCATCGGAACCGACAGAAAATAAGTATCCTGATCATATTTCAGCTGTTGAATATGAAAAAGATGTACGTAATATTTCAGAATTCTTATATCCAGATGATTCAACAATAGAAGGAAAAATCTTACGTTTAAAACAACAATACTTCTTTGTAGCAGCCGGTGTAAGATGGGCTGTACGTCAACATAAAGAAGTTTACGGAACATTGAATAATTTCCATGAAAAAAATGTGTTACATATTAACGATACGCATCCAGCCTTAATCGTTCCAGAATTAATGCGTATTTTAATTGATGAAGAGGGGTACGGTTGGGATCAAGCTTGGGAAATTACTCAACATTCATGTGCTTACACGAACCATACAATTTTAGCGGAAGCACTTGAAAAATGGCCGGTTGATTTATTCCAACCATTATTACCACGTATTTATATGATTACGGAGGAAATTAACCGTCGTTACTGTTTAAAATTATTAGAGTTATATCCAAATCAACCAGAGAAAGTAGCTGAATTAGCTATTATTGGATATAATCAAGTGCGTATGGCTCATTTAGCAATTGTCGGGTCATTTAGCATTAATGGGGTTGCACAGTTACATACAGATATCTTAACTCATATTGAGATGAAAGATTTCTATCAAATGTATCCGGATCGTTTTAATAATAAAACAAACGGAATCACGCATCGTCGTTGGTTATTACATTGTAATCCAGAATTAACAAAGTTATTAGATAAAGAAATCGGAACAGGGTATCATACGAATACGTTTGAATTAGCGAAATTAGAGGATAAATTACATGATGAGCGAGTTCAAAAAGAAATTATGAATATGAAATATGCTCGTAAACAAGCGTTAGCAAATCGTATTGAACGTGAGCAAGGTGTGAAGTTAGATCCAAACTCGATTTTTGATATTCAAGTTAAGCGTCTTCATGCGTATAAACGCCAGTTGTTAAACGCAATGCATATTATGTATTTATACAATCGATTAAAAGAGGATGAACAATTTAGAGCGAACTTCCATCCTCAATCATTCATCTTCGGAGCAAAGGCAGCATCAGGTTACTATTTTGCTAAGAAGGTTATTAAACTTATTAACTCGATTGCTCAAAAAGTTAATAATGATCCAGAAACGTCTAACTTATTAAAAGTTGTTTTCGTAGAAAATTACAATGTCACGTATGCTGAGTTAATTATGCCAGCTGCTGATTTATCAGAACAAATTTCTACGGCATCAAAAGAGGCATCAGGAACAGGAAACATGAAGTTTATGATGAATGGGGCTATGACCATTGGAACATTAGATGGAGCGAATGTTGAAATTCATGAGCTAGTTGGAGATGAAAATAGCTTTATCTTTGGATTAAATGCGGATGAAGTTAATGATTACCAACAAAATGGTGGATATAACCCATGGAATCTTTACCATACAGATGTTCGTATTCGTCGTGTATTAGATCAATTAGTTAATGGATTCTTAACACCAGATAAAGAAGAATTCCGCGATATCTTTAATGCCGTGACACATAATGGCGATGAGTATTTTGTCTTAAAAGACTTTGATGCTTATGTGCGTGCGCAGGAGGCTGCTAATCAAGCTTATAAAAATCGCAAGAAATGGACTGAAATGTCAATGATTAATATTGCACGTTCTGGTAAATTCTCATCAGACCGTACGATTCAAGAATATGCAGACCAAATTTGGCATTTAGAAAAATTAAAATTTTAATAAAAAAAATCTCACGTTAGCGTGAGATTTTTTTTATTATTAAGACCTCAATAAGTTCTTATGTGATAAAATCGCTAGTTATTCATTGCATATATAGGGAATTTTTGGTAATTTATTGTTATAGATAAATAAGGCGGTGAAAATAGGAGGGGTTGAATGTTTTTAACGGTTGGACATAAGATTAAGTTATGCCGTAAGAGGCAACGTTTTAAAATGCGATGAAAAATTTATTTGTCAGTCTAACAGTATAGAAATTAGGATTTCTATAGCAGTGGTTGTAGAATATCCCCCTCTTGATCACAGTAGATCTATAAATATTCTGCTTTTAGTTGAGACAAATAAAGACTAACATCCTAATCATTTGATAAGGAGGGAGAAAATGTCTAATTTATTAAAGGTTATTATTTGTTTAATATTAATTTTCACGTTAATTAACTCAGTATTGCGCATTATATTAACAATAGGAATGGGTGGAATAGGAAAAATAGGATACGCATGGCCAGCTCTATTACATGTAGTTATTGTGATATATTTTTGTAAAGTTATTATTTCTTTTCGTAAAAGGGTATAGCGTTTAGCTAGGCTCTTTTATGATCCTCAATGAGTGATATAGATGAACTTGAAAGATTAACGATGAAAAAAGATTTATTAATTTACTCTAATTTGTAAGACTGACTGTAAAAGATGATAAGTTTTTTAGACGATTATCTATCGAGCACACAAAAAAAGATAAAATGTACCCTAGAGAGTAGACAAATAAAAAAAGTCTACCTTCTAGGGCCTTTTTGTTATAATATTAACTATTAGATTTTAGGAGGATTTTAAATGAGCAAGAAGTTATTTACACCACAAGAGATTGAACAACTCAAACAAAACGAATATGTTAAGTCAGTATCTGAAAAAGGGATTACTTATACGAAAGAATTTAAGGAGAACTTTATTATGATGAGCGAGAAAGGAAAGTTTCCGCGAGAGATATTCGAATACTATGGATTTAATGTTACGGTGCTTGGCATGCAGCGTGTGAATTCTGCAGCTAAACGTTGGAAACAAGCCTTTAAAACCCAGGGCCCATTAGGATTGGATGATAGTCGTACTAAGAATTCTGGAAGGTCCCTAAAACGAGAGTTAACGCTAGAAGAACAATTATTACGCACGCAGGCTGAATTAGAAGTTTTAAAGATTGAGAACGAATTATTAAAAAAGTTGAGACTCATGAGAAAAATGCTCGAATAGTCTCTAAAGAAGTAAAGTTTCAAATGATTCATCAAGTAGTGAATCAGACATCAACTAAATTTAAATCTTTAATTTCTCATTTATGCGATAGTCTTGGTGTTTCAAGATCAGGTTATTATCGTTATTTTTCGTTATGTGCTGAAGAAGCTCGTTTAAAGCGATTAAAGGAGGAACAACATCGTTTAGAAGTTATTCAAAAGGCCATTTGTTTTAAGGGACGAAAAAACAAGGGAATTCGCCAAGTAGCGATGGTTCTTAAAGGGGAATTCAACATTATCTTTAACCTAAAATCTATTCATCGAATCATGAAAAAGTATGGACTATTGAGTCAAGTTCGTCGAAGCAATCCCTATCGTAAACTCGCTAAAGCGACACAAGCACATCGTGTCTGTCCAAATCTTGTTAATCGTCAATTTAGGCCATTAGAACCTTATAAAGTTCTATTAACCGATATCACTTATTTAAAATATGGAAAGGGTCAGACTGCCTATCTCTCGACCATCTTAGATAGTGCAACAAATGAAGTTTTAGCTTTTCAATTAAGTGAGCATTTAAAGATAGATTTTGTTCTCCAAACACTGAACCAACTTCAAGAAAATCCGACTGTCCAATTAACGAAGGAAACGATTATTCACTCCGATCAGGGCGTGCATTATACGAGTCCGCAATTTTCGAATCAATTAAAGGAATTAGGAATTCAACAATCAATGTCTAGGAAGGGGAATTGTTGGGATAACGCTCCACAAGAATCATTTTTTGGGCATCTAAAAGATGAAGCAGATATAACCAATCAACTGACATTTGATGATTTACTCATTGAAATTGAAGAATATATAGATTATCATAACAACTTTAGATATCAATGGAATTTAAAAAAGCTGACTCCTGTAGGATACAGAAATCAGCTTCAAGTTGCTTAGGTTTTTTTCTTTGTCCTTGACAAAGGGTACAGATTAAACAAATTATGCGGTTTTTAATACTTCGTATAACTTTTCTTTTAGCTGATAGTAATGATTTGTTGCCTCAACATAATCATTATAACTGTCTTTCACCTGATTAAATGATGTTGTTACACTATTAAAGTATTGAATCGCTGTACTTGGTTTATCTTGATCAAAATTTTCCTTTAAACCTTTTAAGTTTTTGTTGAGTGCGCTAAGTTGTTGATTAAAGGTTTTTAATGTATCTAGACGTTTTTTTTCAGCATCAATGGCCTCCGTCGCTACTTTCTTTTGGTCTTCTGTTAAAGCGGAAGTTGTTTTTTCAAGTTTAGATGTGACATCGGTTTTAATAAATTCAGCTAATTGGACCTCTAATTTTTTTGTTTCGTCGTATGCCTGATTGAAGGTTTCAAATGCTTGATCGGTTTCTGTTCCTTCAGTATAAGTTTCACCTAAGGTAATTAAAGCTTGGACAGCCTCATATAATTGGCTTACATTTTTTTCAATCGTTAAATCACTGACCGTTGTTTCATTTTCAATCTTTTTATCTATTTCGCTAAGCGTTGAATAGGTTTTTGTTTTAGGTGTTTGGTATGAAAAGGCGATAGTGAGGCCAATTCCTGTAATCACGATAGCCAATATAATTGATATTACTTTTTTCATGAAAAGGTCCTCCTAAATATCTTCGCTATTAAAGAAATTTCTACTAAAATGTTGTTCTGGGTTATAAGGTAGGAATTCATATCCTAGGTTTTGATAATACTCAATGACACGTGGCAATGCCTCAAGTGTTGAATTTTTCTCATGGAATAAAACGACTAGATTGGTAGCGGCTGATTTTAATTGCATATCTGCTTCAATTTTTTCTAAAATTTGATTTGCATCGCTATATTTCCAGTCTAAAGAATCAACGTCCCAATCCCAACATTTGAACCCAGCTTCATTTAAAGCTTTGATGTGTTCTGGTGTAAAGGTTCCTCCACCTGTTCCATAAGGGGCGCGGCAAAGTTCACTTTTAAATCCACCTGTCATTTCTTCAATCAAATTTTGTTCCTCTTTCAATTCAGCAACAAAGTTTGCAGGTCCGTTATCACCATATAGGTGGTTGTAGTTGTGAGACAGGGTATGCATTCCGATATAATGCCCGTCATCTTTCATTCGTTGCAATACTGCTTGTGCTTGATTATTATTAGTGAGGGAAGTTCCGAGGACAAAAAATGTTCCTTTTACTTGATATTGATCTAGAATGTCCATGACTTTGGGAGCATTCGCAGAGGGTCCGTCATCGAATGTAAGGTATACAAATTTTACTTCTTGATTACGCCAGCGTTTAAGCGGTGCTGATGAATCAAAGGCTAACTGTTCCAGTTTAGGTTTTTCAAAGGATAATTTTTTTTCCTGATTTGATGCATTTAAAAAAAATCCCCCGGCAATGATTAAAACACTAATAATTGTAAGAGATAAATAAAACAGTGGTGACGGTTTTTTCTTCGTCGAATAGTAATCTTGGTTGTAATAGGCCATAAGTCATCTCCCTTTCTCTGATTTTAATTGTTCCCTCACGGTTTAATGGAGGGGATATCCTATGTATAGTATATCCTAAATTACAGAATAAAACAAAATACTTTTTTTTTGGATGAAAAAATTAGAATTGGTCTTTAATTATGTCACAATTTGCGATATTATTAGGTATTATTTTAAGCTAGATTCCAAGACCATAAATTAAAAAACGCTCCCTATGATCCTTATGGTAGTTTGGAAGTGTGATTTCTTTTTTTAAATGGAAAGGAGTTCGCTGATCAAGAAAATATTGATAGTCATCAGAGGGATAGTAAAGAATGAGTTCAACTTCACGGTAACACTCCTCGAGAGAGATTAAAATTTTTTCAATAATTTTTCTAAATATTTGAATTGAAAATGGATTAAAGAAGTAAAACTTATTTTCATTTGAACGAATGGGGTAGGTTTCACCGAGTCCACAATAAAAGGTGATATCATTTTGTGCAAAGGGATGCTTTTTAAAATAGTTTTTTTTGTTAAGAAGGGCTACTTCATAAAATTGTTCATTCATTTCTATCCCGGTGACGGGGATTTGAAAGAAATGATGAATATAAAAGTTGAGACGCCCTTTTCCGCAACCATAATCAACCACATGGTCGTTTTGATTTAAGGTATAGTTTTCAAATAGAAAGTTTAGAACCTCATAAGGTGTCGGTTCGTATCGATGGTATAGATGTGAGGTATGATATTTATCTGTCCCTTGTGTTTCAATATTTAATAAATGTTCATAGTCTTTTTCAGTCACGAGTGATACCCCCATTTGAATTTAATAATTTAATTGTAGGGGCATCCGGTTGAAGTTGCAACCGAGATCTTTTATTTTATAAAAATAAGTGGTGGTTTTTATCAAAAAATATAAAATGAGGCTATTATCTAAGGAAAGGGGAGTGAAAAGATGCGTGAGGCGGGAGAGATTCGCGTAAAAAAGATGTCGGCTCACAGACATCCTTATGAGCATCAGTCGGAGGCTTTAGAGGTTTTGGGGGAGATGGATAAGCATTCGAGTTTTAAATCTGTACTCGTTATCCCAACGGGGGGTGGAAAAACATTAACGGCATGTTGGTGGTTATTAAAGGGGGCGCTTAACAATAATAAAAAGGTATTATGGTTGGCGCATCGACAAATGTTATTAGAGCAAGCTGCAAAAACATTTGAAGACAATGCTTTTTCTGATGTGATGACCCAACGATCAGGATTTACCTATCGAATAATTTCGGGGGCACATCAATCGATGCAGGAGGTTCAGCCAGGTGATGATTTGCTCATTGTGAGTAAAGATAGTTTATGTAAACGGTTAAAATTTTTGAATAAATGGTTAAAAAAGGAAACGGAGATTTACGTCATTATTGATGAGGCGCATCATGCGAGTGCTCCGACGTATGAAAAGATTTTACAACATATTCAAAATCGAGTGGCATCCGTTAAATTATTAGGATTAACGGCTACTCCTTTTCGAACGGATACGCGTTATTTGAGTGATGTTTTTCCGGATGATATCGCCTATAAGGTTGATTTAATTGATTTAATAAAACGTGGGATTTTATCAATGCCGTATTTTGAGGAATGCCAAACAGAATTAGTTTTAACTTTGACGGATCAGGAGAAAAAGCAACTCATGGTAGACGATTTTCCCATTGAAATTGCGGAAAAGATGGCTAATCATAAGTTAAGAAACGCAGCGATTGTTAGGCAGTATGATAAAGAAAAATATGGTCCTACTATTGTTTTTGCTATTAACCGACTTCATGCCCTTGTTCTAAAATCGTTATTTGAAAAGGCAAAGATTCGTTGTGGTGTAATCATTTCCCGGGAAACGGATGATATTTTGGAAATGAAGCAATTGGTGATGGAGAATGAATCTATTATATTAGATTATCAGTTAGGAAAAATTGATGTTTTAATAAATGTTAATATTTTGACGGAGGGAATAGATTTGCCGATGACTCGTTCGGTCTTTTTAACCCGCCCGACCACATCTGCTGCTTTAATGACGCAAATGATTGGCCGAGCATTACGAGGTGTGAAGGCGGGGGGAACGCATCAAGCCTATATTGTTAGTTTTATTGATGATTGGCAGGACCAGGTGAAGTGGGTTAATGCTAAGACCTTACTACAGGATCGAGAGGAAATAGTTGAAGAAATGGGCGATGAAAAAGAAGAAACTCAGAAAATGTATGAGAAAATTTCTTTTGCCAAATTGGAGGAGTATATCCATTTGCTAGACTCTAGTATTGATACAAAGGCACTTGAATCAATCCCCTTTATTAAGCGTGTTCCTTTGGGAATGTATGCATTTACTCTAGTGGATCGGGGAATTGAGCGAAGTCATCAAATTTTAGTTTACGATAGTACAAAGCGACGTTACGATCATTTAATTGCCCAATTACCGACGTTTTTTGACTATCATCACGTTCATGAAGAGATTACCTCTATTCAACTCTTAAATAAATTAACAGAGATTTGTGCACGTCGTTGCTTTTTAGGAGAAATGATTCCATCCTATGATGAACGTGACATTCAAGCGTTGTTACGTTATTTCAGTCGCTATCGAGAGGCGCCTCCATTTATTCCACTTGATGAGATGGAAAGGAAGAGTCTTGACTTGTCACAGGTTGCCTGCCAAATTATTGAGAAGAATATGACGAGAGCACAGCAACGGGCCTACATTGATTCACTTTGGAATGACCCAGAGCAACTATTCTCTATTTACTTTCACAAAAAACTGTTCTTTGTCCAACAATTGAATATTGAATTAAGAAGATGTTTAAAAGAGGAGGAAAATAAACAGAGATGAATCCTTATGATATTGCTGCTTTTTTGTCAGATGTTGAGTTACCCTATGTAAAAGAACGCCATCTGATTAAGCAAATTCACCACGATTTGGCGGTGAAGACATCGTTGGCGACATTTGAAATAGCCATCGATCATTGTTTAATAAGGCTAGATTCACAATTAGAGCGGGAACTTCAACAGTTAAGATCACACGGCGAATGTTTAATGGGGGGAGTAAATCCTATTCAAGATATGGCGCATTATTTAAAGGTGATTAAATTAAAACTCCTGTATACCGAAGCGGAGTATGTCAAACTAAAATTACGCACCCTTTTAAAACTTGTGGGTTATAAAAGAAGAGGGGAAAAGGTTATGAGCGAGTTTGATGAGTTACTGGATGAACTTAATCTGTTAGTGTTTGTCAAAGGAGAACTTGTCATTAAGAGGGTTGAAATAGGACTCGATGATTTTATGACAATTCGATTAAGGAGTTGATTTGAATGTTAAAGGAAAAAATTGAAGGATACGTGCCTCAAAATAAACAGGAGATGCAAGATAAAAAGGTAATGCTCGATTACTTGAATTTATTTGGGTCTCAATTACTGACACGAGAAAATGAATTTGCCCATTTTACAAGTTCAGGGTTTGTGTTGAATGAGGCGAGAGATAAAGTATTGATGGTCTATCATCATATTTATAATAGTTGGGCATGGACTGGAGGGCACGCAGATGGGCAAGCGGATTTATTGGCCGTTGCCTTAAAAGAAGCGAGAGAGGAGACGGGGGTTAAACACTTGACTCCGTTAACTGATGACATCATGTCAATTGAAATTTTACCGGTTATTGGGCACATGAAACGTGGAGAATATGTAAGTGCTCATCAGCATTTAAATGTTTCATATGTTTTAATTGCTAGTGAAACAGATGAGTTACGAATTAAAGAAGATGAAAATAGTCAGGTAGGATGGATTCCTGTTGATGAGATCAAACATTATGTGAGAGAAGAACATATGCTTCCCATTTATGAAAAGTTAATTCGACGTGTAAGCAAGGTTTAAGGCAGACTATGAAATGAAAAGGGTTTAATTGTTTCTGAAAAATGTCATTTTTGTGTTCTTTTTGTGAAATATTTGAAAAATATTGCATAAAGTGAAAAAATTGTATATAATCCTCTCGTAAAGTAAAAAGAACGACCCTTACCTGTTGGGAGGTAAGTCTTTTTCAAAAAATTCAATGGCCATATTGAATGGGAGGACGAAGAAAGTGAAAAAATTATTAGCATCATTTGCTGTATTATTTGGATTATCTTCGATGGTTGCTTGTTCACAAGACCAAAAAGAAGAAGGTAAAAAAGAAGAGAGCAACATTGTAAAAACAATTGAAAACCCAGTAGAAATTGAGTTTTGGCATGCGATGTCAGGACCAAACGAAACAGCGGTTAATCATTTAGTTGAGGAATTTAACGCAACAGTTGGGAAAGAAAAAGGAATTACAGTTAAACCTGTTTATCAAGGGTCTTATCCAGATTTAAAATCAAAAATTACGGCAGCAATTCGCGCTAAATCAGCACCTGCAATTGCTCAAGCTTATCCAGACTGGGTTGCTGAGTATTTACAATCAGGAGCAGTTGTTGAATTAGACGATTATATTTTCGATAAAGAAGTAGGAATTGAAAACTTTGATGATATTGCAAAAGCTTATCGCGATGAAAATAGTCAATATGAAGGTGGAAAATTCTATTCATTACCATTTAACAAATCGACAGAAGTTTTATACTATAACAAAACATTCTTCGAAGAAAATAATTTAGAAGTTCCAACAACTTGGGAAGAATTAGAAGAAGTATCTAAAAAAATTACTGAATTAACAGGAAATCCTGCATTTGGATTCGATTCAGCGGAGAATGCATTCCTTACTTTAGTTAAACAATTTGGTGGAGAATATACAAATACTAAAGGTGAAGTGTTATTTGGGGAATCAGATGCAGCAGTTGAAATGTTAGAAATGATTCAAAAGAATACAGATGCTGGATACTGGCGTTTACCAGGTGAAGATAAATCTATGTCAGGACCATTTACAAGTGGTTTAGTACAAATGTTTGTTGGATCAACATCAGGAGCAGCACATGTTATTAATGGATTAAAAGAAACAAATGCGTTTGAATGGTCAGCAGCACCAATCCCTCAAAAGAGTGAAGATACAAAAGCGGTTATTCAACAAGGGACAAACGTTGTTGTGATGAAACAAGGATCAACAACTGATGAGCAAGTTTATGCAGCTTATGAGTTCGCTAAATTCTTAGGAACACATGATGCAAACCTTTACTGGACAATGAATACAGGATACTTACCAATTCGTCAAACAGTTGTTGACTCTGAAGAGTATCAAAACTATATTATTGAGTCTGGAGATATGACAAAAGAAGCTGGACCAAAACAATCAGATTACTATTTCTACGATGTAGTGTTTGTAAACCCTGATTTCAGTTCATACAATGTACGTACAGCAGCAGGTGTTGCGGTTGAAAATGTTGTATTAAATGGAATGGAACCACAAGCTGCAGTCGATGAAGCTTTAAAATCATTAGGTTTAAAATAACAAAAAGAAGATAGCCATTGGCTATCTTTTTTTTGATAAATAGGGTAGAGGAATGGATGTTGCTATAAATGTCGAATTTCGTTATAATGAAATCAAAAACGAGAAGGAGATGGATTAAATGTTAGTCGATTTACATATGCATTCTTACTATTCTGATGGATCGTTTTCTCCGAGAGAGGTGGTGGAGTTAGCAAAGAAAAAGGGTCTCGGTTTCATTTCAATTACGGACCATAATACGATTGCTGCCCACGACGAGTTTGAAAAATCTTGTCAGGAACTCGGAATGAATTATGTCCTTGGCGTGGAACTAGACTGTGTTTTTGGAGAACGATCGATTCATTTGCTTGCCTATCAATTTAAGGTAGATGAGGGCTTATTAGAGGTGATTAAAAGATCGCGTCAGCAGTTAGATCAAATGGGAGTTGATTTAATTCAACTCATGGAAAAAGATTATGATCAGCTTTCATCGACGGATTACGAGGCATATACTTATAATCGTCGGTTAGGTGGTTTTAAAGGAATTCATTATTTAAAAGATCGGGGAATTACTGAAAGCCTGATGGATGGATTAAAAGTTTATCGTGACTATGGAATCTTTTATTCCAATTACGATTTTCCACGCGTTGAGGAGGCCATTAAACACATTCATCGTTGTGGTGGGAAGGCTGTGCTAGCGCATCCAGGAAAATATTATCGGCAATCTTCATTAGAAGACGTTCGTAAAGATTTTAATCGACTGCTTCAAGCCGGGATTGATGGAATTGAATGTTATTATCCGATCCATAGTGATGAGTTAACCGCATGTTGTGTTGATTTTTGCAAGCAACATGACTTAATGATGACGGTAGGATGCGATTGCCATGGGGAAATGAGTAAAAAAGATAATGAGTATGTGATGGGATGTTTGAAAAAGGATGAAACAGAGTTAAACTTAAAATTCTAATGCTAGGAAGGATTCGGCGTCTTCATACCCTATATTTCGTGTCAACAATCAGAAGGTGGGTAACCGATTTTCATCAAGCGTCTATTTTCAATTAGTTCTTGAATGTTTAAGCCCCCCTAGAGCATATAGTTAAAAGGAATATATGTTTAATGGGGGTGGTGGCATGAATCGGGATATTGAGAAAATTGATAAACCAACGTTACGGCAGGCCCTAAAGGGGACTGAGTCTGAGAAAAATCTTCAAAAAGCGTTAATCGGTGAGGCATTGGCTCATAGTCGATACCAGTTTTATGCCAAGTGTGCAAAGTCGGCTGGCTATGAACAAATAGCGGCGATTTTTTTAGAGACAGCAGGAAATGAACAGGCACATGCTGAGATTTGGTTTCAACTTCTTGAGGGAGGGGAGCTTACAGCGGAGGAGGCTTTAAATTCTGCGGCCTATTTTGAACACGGAGAATGGACCGATATGTATCCATCATTTGCGGAGGTGGCTCAAAGCGAAGGGTTTGAAGAATTAGCTCAAGAGTTTTTAAATGTAGCTGCTATTGAGCGAGGTCACGAGCAACGATTCCGGGAACTTTTAAAGAATGTTGATACCGATCATGTTTTTGAAAAGGAACAGCCCGTCATCTGGGTTTGTCGTCATTGTGGTCATCGTGTCTATGCGAAGGAGGCACCCGATCATTGTCCGGTTTGTGGCCATCCAAGAGGTTATTTTGAGTTACTGTGTCATAACTATTAAAAAAGCATCGATCGGGATGATCGATGCTTTTTTTATAAAGAATGATAAGTTTCTTCGTCTAAGGCGTTTTCGGATTTAGCAACGGCTACAGCTGTTGCGGCATCTCCTACAACGTTTAAGGCAGTCACTAACATTTCTACTGGACGGTTAATAGCTAGGATTAATGAGTAGGCAAGTAAAGCGGCATCATTTTGGTACCCCATTCCTGATAAGACCGTGAATAGGATGACCGCTCCTGCTCCTGGAGCAGCCGGTGTTCCGATTGAGGCGATGAGTGCCAAAATCGCGATAAGTGAAATACTTCCGACTGTTACTTGATAGCCTGCACTTGAAGCGATGAAGATTGCGGCAATCACTTGCATAATCGCTGTTCCATTCATATTAATGGTCATTCCAAGTGGAAGAATAAATGAGGCGATTTCTTTATTAACACCTAACTCTTCTGTTGTCGTTTTTGTATTTAACGGTAAGGTTGCTGCTGACGATGAAGTTGAGAATCCGAACATCGCCACTTTAGCCGTTTTTTTAACGAAGGCCATCGGATTTAATCGGGTCATGATAAAAATAAATAGGGCATATCCTAGTGTGAGGAACACTAACAGAGTAAGGACTACGGTAATAACATAAGCTAGTGCTGGTTTTAAATGCTCAACACCGTAGATGGCAAATGTACGTGTTAATAAAACGAAGATAGCGAAAGGTCCAAATTTAGTGATTAAGAAGGTTAAGAAGACCGTGATAATCTTGTTAACATCTTCAAGTAATTTCTTTAATACGCTAATTTGTTCACCTAAATGATTAATAGATAATCCTGTGACGACAGCTAAGAAAACAATAGATAAGATACTTCCATTTGTTGCAAAGACTGAGGTAATGTTATTTGGAATAGCCTTGACAAAAATAAGAAGTGGATTTGATCCGGTTGTTCCTGTTTGAGCGCTCATATTGTCGATGTTTACATTAAAAATTCCAAATTGATTAGCGACTAAACCGACGATTCCGGCTAATACTAAGGCAAAGAGTGAGGTGATTAAGAATCCCCCAATTGTTTTATAAGATAGACGTCCTAGTGTCTTTGTATCAGAGATACGGCACATCGCAAGCGCGATTGAAGTAAAAACCATTGGGACAATGACAAGTTGCATAGAATTTAAAAAAAGTTGCCCAAGAATGTAGAAGATTCCAATTGCATCAGTGGCCCCCTCGGCACTAATATCTTGAAATAGAAGTTTATTAATCGTTGCCCATAGATTAGGATTGCTATCGAGTAAATGCTCGCGTAAAACTAAAAATAATGACCCAAATGTTAATCCGCAGATTAGGGCAATAGCCATTTGAATCGCTAGACGGTTCTGATTTTTTTTCATGACTTTCTCTCCTTGGTGTTTATAATTAGAACCCTATTCGCTAATGGAATAGATGAAAAAAGCCCTAAGTCATAAAGGGATCCTTTAAAACTTAAGGCAATAAACATACAGCGCATCATTAAAACAGACAAAGTAGCTTCTTTATTGTCAAATCACGACTATATCTTTCCTTAATTACTTCTCGTGAGTAATCTTAAAGGGTTCCTATTGAAAATAAATATATCTTGTTTTCATCATAGAGTCAAGATTTATTTTACAAAAGCAGACAAAAATGTTATGGTGATTATAACATGGAATAGTTTAGAAGGAGTGATGAGATGAAGTCACAAATTAGTGGTACGACGCAATTAATTGGGATCGTTGCGAATCCTATTCGGCACAGTATTTCACCGAAAATGCATAATGCGGCATTTGAAAAGCTTCAACTGGACTACGCTTACTTAGCTTTTGAGGTTGAAGAGGGACAATTAGCGGAGGCCGTTGCTGGACTACGAGCATTAGGGGCCCGTGGCTTTAATGTGTCGATGCCGTATAAAAGTAAAGTGATTCCGTATTTAGACGAGTTATCACCCGCCGCAACACTGTGTCAGGCAGTTAATACGGTTGTAAACGAGGCAGGTAAATTAGTCGGACATATGACTGATGGCAGTGGATTGATGCAAGCGTTAATAGATGAAGGATTTGAGGTTAGTGGAAAAAAAATTACGATTGTCGGCTGTGGCGGAGCTGGGAAAGCCATTCAAATTCAAGCGGCACTCGATGGCGCCCGAGAGTTAGCCATCTTTAATCGATCGGTGGCTCGTGGCCAAGAGATGGCAGATTTAATTAATCGTCACACCTCGACAAAGGCGACCTTTTATCCGTTAGGCGATGAGGCATTACTGAAAGAACAATTGGCAACAAGCGATTTATTGATTAATGCGACCAATATTGGGATGGGCGAATTAAAGGATCAGTCGTTTATTAGAGATTCAAGTCTTCTTCCAAGGGATTTATTCGTGTGTGACATCATTTATAACCCTGCAAAGACGAAACTTTTACAGCAAGCCGAAGAGAGGGGTTGCCGCATCATGAATGGAGTTGGCATGATTATTTATCAGGGAGCGGAGGCCTTTAAAAAATGGACGCACCATGAGATGCCCATTGAAGAAATCAAAAACGTGTTAAATTTGAAAGGATGATAACGATGAAGCTACTCGTATTAAATGGTCCTAATTTAAATATGGTTGGTATTCGTGAACGAGGGGTTTACGGGACGAAAACTTATACGGAAATGGTTCACTATATTAAAGAAGTGGCAAAGGAACGTGGCCACGATATTGAGGTGCGACAAAGTAACAGTGAAGGGGAGCTCATCGATTGGATTCATGAAGCCTATTTAAAAGGTTATGAAGGGGTAATTATGAATCCAGGGGCATACACTCACTATAGCTATGCGATTTTTGATGCGATAAAATCAATTGCTCCCATCCCCGTTGTTGAGGTTCATTTATCAAATGTCCACGCACGGGAATCTTTTCGGCAGACTTCAGTGACGGCACCCGCTTGTGTGGGGCAGCTTTGTGGTTTCGGAGAATTGGGATATGGTTTAGCTATTCAAGCGCTTGAGCAGGCTGTTCAATCACTAAACGGTTAATGTTTTGTCTATCAACGATAAAAAATCGATGAATCGAAAGATGATAGAAGTTTTAGCTTATTCGTAAAGAAAGGCACCCTATCAGCAGGTGATAACGTATCATCAGTGATTAGGGTGCTCCATTTTTTCATCCTAACCATCAGGAAGTGTGAGCAGACGGAATACGGCAAGCGGGGATTGCCGTATTTTTTTATTGTTTAAATAGGAAAATTTTAGTTATAATAGAGAAAAAGGAGGGATTGATTTGTATAAAATGAATGGCCGTGTGCGATTTAGTGAGGTAGGAGAAGATGGGCGGTTAACATTACCCCATTTGATTAATTATTTTCAAGATTGTAGTACATTTCATTTAGAGGATATCGGATTAGGGACAGACTACTTTGTCCAACAAAATCTAGCATTTTATATTTTATCGTGGCAAATTGAAATCAATCGCCTTCCTTATTTAGGTGAGGAAATTAAGGTAGGGACGTTGATTTATGGATGTAAAGGGATGTTTGGCTATCGAAATTACATCATGTATGACGTTGCGGGAAATATTTTAGCTTACGCTAATTTATGCGGATGCTTTATTGATGCATCGACGGGAAAATTTGTTAAATTATCAGAGGATGAGGTTGAAAAGTATCCGATTGAAGAAAAAATAGAGATGAATTATTTACCCCGTAAAATTAAAGTTCCTTCGAGTAATCAGGTGTTAGAACCCATTCGCGTGAGAAGGCATCAGATTGATGTGAATGCACATGTTAACAATAGTCAGTATGTTGCGATGGCCCTTGACTGTTTAGAAGGAACAGAAACGCTGACACAAATACGG
The DNA here is from genome assembly GCF_037076425.1 of Turicibacter faecis. Classification (NCBI taxonomy): domain Bacteria; kingdom Bacillati; phylum Bacillota; class Erysipelotrichia; order Erysipelotrichales; family Turicibacteraceae; genus Turicibacter; species Turicibacter faecis. The sequence continues at coordinate 590,553 of NZ_AP028127.1, forward strand.
GTTGAATATAAGCGAGCAGCTAAATTAGGAGATGTCATTATCCCAACCGTTACAAAGGAAGGCCAGTCGTATTATGTGACCCTATGTGATGATCAGATGCAACCGTATACGGTTATTACTTTCGGGGTTTAAAGAGGAGGAAGTCTTTTTTAAGCCTTCAGTTTTTGTTATAATCTGTCATTTATTTGAGACGGACGCATATACTTTACTAAAGACAGATAGGTATCGGGGATGATAAAATGACTATCGTTGATGAAGGTTTTATGAGCGATGAGGGAACCGAAAAACTGATTCAGGCGACCAATGAGATGCTAGATTATTGTGAGGCCTGTGAAAGTAAGGGAAATGAATTTATTAAAATTGCGAACTGTATTTTAAACCGAGAGGAGTATTATGATTTTTTATCGGTCTATAAAAAATTCGATAATAATTTTGGAATCTTAGAAAGTTTATCATCACAGGTGACATTTCCAACAACAATTTTACAGGCGGTTTCAATTACAGCGACGATTAAAGAAATTCAACGGAATATTGAAGATTTAGTTCAAATGATGGAGGTTGCTCATCTACGAATTGAAACGCAACAAATCAATGTTCATATGGCACGACTCATTGAACGACTCATTGAATTTATGGATTTTGATGCCATTGATTATGATGATTTAAGCAAGGCAATGGAGAGTACGTTTATGATTTTAAAGGTACTTGATGTGTTTGATGAGGAATACAAGGAGGCTTATTATCCAATGAATGTACTTCATATTATTCCTTTTCATACGAAGGCAGAAGCATATAGTTATGCGTTACAGCATGGAATTAGTCGTGATTTTATTTTAAATCGTCACGGGCACCTTTTATAAGGGGATTTAAAGAAAGCCCGTCTTTGTAACTGAATAAAAAAGGCTAGAACGAGGGGTTCTAGCCTTTTTTATTCCATTGTTTTAGACGGTCGAGTGTTTCAAGGGCATCCTGATATCCAAGATCATATAGTTTCTTTAGTTTTTCTTTATCCTTTTCAAAGCGACTAATTTTAACGGGGGAGTGAGGTGCAATAACGGTAGTTTGTCCGCGAGCCTCTAACTCTTTAATCAATGAGAGCGTGTCATTATACATTGCATGACGGTGATCGAGTGCCTTAATCATATTCGGATATTTTTTTAATACGTTCTTATAAATCGAGCGAAATCCTTCAGGTTTTTTGATATAGTCTCGGTCGCGGGTAAGGACGACAATCACATGGTCACATCCATCGGCCAAGGCTTGTTTAACAGGTATGGAATCAGAGGTTCCTCCATCTAAGTAATCGCGCCCCTGATATCGAACGACAGGGGAGAAGACAGGAATGGAGGAAGAGGCTTTGATGAGCGTGGAGTCGTAATTAAGATGTGATTTGTCAAAATAGACGCATTGACCGGTAAGCGCATCAGTTACCCCAAGTTTAAATTCACAGGGTGAAGAGAGAAAGGTTTCGTAATCGAAGGGGTCGAGTTGGTGAGGAATTTCATCAAAGATGAAATCCATTCCAAATAAAGACTTCGTTTGAATAAAATTTCTAAGACTAAGGTAGCGTTTGTCATGGAGATAATTCGTATTAATACGAAATCCGCGTCCACGTTGCATCGAAACGTAAGAAACGCCATGGCAGGCCCCTGCCGATACCCCAATCACGTAGTCAACGAGTAAGTGATGATCTAAAAAACAATCGAGGACCCCACACGTATACAGTCCACGCATGCCGCCACCTTCTAAAACTAGTCCAAGTTTCATCGTATGTCTCCTTTCAAATGCGTTGTATATCTTTTTACATTATGCCATATTTTGATAAATATGTAAGGGATTGATTCAAAGATCTTGCTTTTTTTATTAATAGGGGAGGGAGAAAGCGGGAATCCTCATTTTATTCGGTTCTTTTTTTGTTTTATAATGTAGAATCGTGTTAAAATAGGAGAGATCTATTCGTTGATAATGACTAGGAGGGTGAGACGATGCCAAGGTTTAAACGAGTCTATATTGAGATTACGAATCGGTGTAATTTAAAGTGTGATTTTTGTCCAAGTGCTACGCTCGGTCGTGGTGGGCGCATGATGAATGAAACAGACTTTATTCATATTTTAAAGGAAGTAAAGCCGTATACCGATTATTTATATTTTCATTTATTAGGGGAGCCCTTCTTAAATCCGAGGCTTGAGCGTTTTTTACAATTGAGTCATGAATCCGGCATGCAAGTCAATCTTACGACCAATGGTGTTCTTATTCAAAAGGTGGCCCCAATTTTGATAAAGTCCCCAGCTTTAAGACAAATAAACTTTTCTATTCATTCGTTTGAAGCGAATGAACAAACAGGGACGTTAAAGGATTATTTATTAAACATTGCCCGTTTTATTAAGGAGGCACAGTCTGAACGTCCTCTTTATTGTAATCTTCGATTATGGAATATGGATGCGGAAGAGTTAAAGGCTAAAAATACGTTGAATACTGATATTTTACGTTTGATTGAGGATGTTTTTGAGTTAGATTTTAGTTTAAGCGAGCGATTACAACAGACGCATCAGGTTAAGATTAAGGATCGCGTGTTTATTCATATGGCGGAAAAGTTTGCATGGCCGACGCTAAATCGTGAGGTGATTAGTGAGCGGTTATTTTGTTATGGCTTACGGGATCATTTGGCGATTCAGGCGGATGGGACGGTGGTTCCGTGTTGTTTAGATAGTGAGGGAAATATTCCGCTTGGAAATATTCATCAAACGCCGTTGCGTGAGATTTTAGCAAGTGAACGCGCGGTTAATCTATATGAGGGGTTCTCGCAACGAAAAGCAGTTGAAGAGTTATGTAAGCGGTGTGGGTATGCCCAACGATATTAAGGAGTGATAAGATGATTCGTCCGATTATGAAAGATGTTAATTTTTTATCGAAGAAATCGGTAGTGGCAACGAAAGCCGATTTAGCTGCTGCTAATGATTTAGTGGATACTTTACGGGCCAACTTAGATGGCTGTGTTGGAATGGCGGCTAATATGATTGGTGTACAGAAGCGCATCATTGCATTTGCTGTTGGGGAAATGATTGTTGTGATGATGAATCCGGTCATCGTGAAAAAGAAAAAACGCTATGTAACAACAGAAGGGTGTTTATCACTAACCGGTGTACGTGAGGCGGTAAGGTATGAGGAGATTGAGGTTGAGTATATGGATCGAAATTTTGTTAAACACCGTGGGACTTTTACAGGCTTCGTTGCTCAAATTATTCAACACGAAATCGATCATTGCAATGGAATTATTATTTAAGTAGAAGTGTTCGTCTTCTTATTGATGGGCTAAATGGCGAGGATAACCCTCATGCTCGAAATAACAAAAAGGCACCCTAATGGTGTCTTTTTGTTTGGAGATGAATAAAAAAAGCTCTCTTAATGAGAGCTTCTTCAGGGGCTTTTTGATGAACTAGAAATCAAAAAGCCAATCGTTGTCGAGACGAGGTGACCAATTTGAAAAATTCCATCGTTGTAAACGTCGCCACCGATCATCGTATAGATTGTTAATGTAATCAGACAAATGAAACAGACACCTGCTGTAAAGAAAATATGGATATTGGTACCCTTTAAGAGGTGGTGTGTGTTTTCTTTTTCTTCACATGGACAAGTTTTTTCAGAAGATGATTTTGTTCCGGTTGGGATGTTCATTCCTAAAATATAACCAAAAATACTCGATAGACTCGTTTGAAAAATGGCATTAATCGTTGGTTGAGAGCTTAGTGCAGGAATGAAGACAGCACAAATTAACTGAATTAACAGGAGGATGCCGATGAGAAGAACAGATTTACAGGCTAAATCTAATTTGTGCCATTCACGCTGCATTTTTCGACATAGGGGGAATCTTTTTTTCAAGAGCATCACCTGATTTATTAATCGTTAATACACTACATTGTATGCGCTTTACTTTTGAGGTGTTTGGGGGTTTTGGATGGGAAAAGTCGAGTGGAATTAATTGGATATAAAAGTAAGGGAAATCCAAAAAAACTTTCGAGGGGCGTTTACTTTCTGGGATGGGAATTAATGAATAGAACCTTTTCTTCAATGAGGCGTGTTTAATTGATTTGGATCCATGCAAAAGGAATTCGGATACGGGGGTGGGTTCTAAAGGTTAAGACGGATGAGAGTTTGTCAATGGATGTTTATCCCTCAATGGTTTTCCTTAGAAAAAAGACGGAGATCGCAGGAGAACGGAATGAAATAATTTTTGATTTGAATGTATGGTTTATTAAAATATATGGTAAAATAATACATAAGTAGAAATGAGGTTACAAGATGAAAGAAACGATGCAAAAAATTATGGAATTTCGTGATGAACGGGGATGGAAACCGTATCACACGCCGGAAAATTTGGCAAAATCGATTTCAATTGAAGCAGCGGAATTATTAGAGTGTTTTCAATGGGATCATTCGTTTGATCAGGAACATGTCTGTGAAGAATTAGCGGACGTGCTTATTTATTGTTTACAGATGGTTGATGTATTGGAAGTAGACGCTAAAGAGATTATTTTTAGTAAGTTAGAAAAAAATGCGATGAAGTATCCGGTTCAAAAATAAAGGCCGTTTCTAAAGAAACGGCTTTTTATCAAAGCGATCGTTATTCATAATAGGGGCTTAATTTGATTAAAAGATACGTGAATAAAGTTAAAAAGAGGATTCCGTTAATCACGCCTTCGCCTTTGGCGCCCGTTTTAAAATTAGCGATCCGTATCTTCTTTTTCCACGGATAAAAAAGGCACACGCCTTGAGTGGTTAAGAGGTCGAGAAAAATGTGCGAGCTATGTCCCACGAGGAGCCCGGTGATAAGTAACGTGTAGAAGTCTTGTCCAATATTGAGGTAAGGCGCATAGCTAAGGAGAAGTAGGAACAAGAAAATAGAGAGTAGACTGTGGGTTAAGGTCCGATGTTTAAAGTGTGTTGAGATAAAGGTAGACGTAACAGGGAATAAGCTCCCGATTTGGGAGTTTTTTAAATCGATGTCGGGTAATGTTGAACCAATGATGGTTGCTGTGCAATAAAGGGTAATTATAAAGAGTTGTGAAGCGGCATTGGCGTGTGAATAAAGATGGGCGATCAAATATTGTTGAGTTACCACTCCAAAGACGAGTCCCGCTCGTTGATGCGTCGTTGTTGTCATAGTTAGTCTGCTCCTCTGGGGTCTTCGATTCAAAAGTGTTGTTTAAGTTTATTATACCGTAAAATGCGAATAAATGTTTGTTTTTATTATATCTAATTTATGGAAGGGAATGGACGAAATGGGTTAGATCAGGCATTAAAACAATTAAATCAAGCACAGCGAAGGGTTGTAGAGGAGTTAGAACAGTCTTTGTTGGTTATGGCACCTGCGGGAACAGGGAAAACGAATGTCATTGCACTGCGTACCGCTAAATTTATTGAAGCGGGAATTCAACCGTCACAAATTTTATGTTTAACATTTACTAATAAGGCATGCTATGAATTAAAGGATCGCCTAACAAAGGTAATTGGTGTTAAATCCAAGGGAATTGTTGTTAAAACGTTTCATAGTCTTTGCTATCAATTAATTAAGGAAGAGGCGAAAGCTCTTGGAAAGTTATCGACCGACGTTGTTGTGATTGATGAAGAGGATGCGAAAGAGGTGATTAAACGCTTGGTGGGGCGTGAGGGACTTCTGATGGATCACGTGTTTGAGTATATTCAATCGCTCAAAGTGTATCAAATGGGGCGTCGCCCACTCGATTCCTCTCTTGTCCAAGAGTTTCACCAATCCGAGGCGGCGTTACGATTATTGTACCGTTTAAAAAATTCGGATGCAGGATGCGAGACACTTGCTTACTTGTCGCAGTATGGAAGTTGGCTTTATCTAGAATACCAACATTATTTAAGGCACCACCAATTTTTAGATTTTAATGATTTATTACTTTATGCGGATGAGTGTTTATCGCAGAAGGAGATTTTAACCCGTTGGCAATCTCGATTCGCGGTTGTGGTGGTTGATGAGGTGCAAGATACAAGCTTAATTGAATATTACTTAATTAAAAAGATTGCCCATTCGTTGAACTTTAGCGCGTTTGGTGACTTTAATCAAACGATTTATGAATGGCGTGACTCTAATCCTGTCGTTATTCGACAAAAGATTATTGAGGATTTTTCTCCGCTTTGTTTAGAATTATCGTTGAATTATCGTTCGACGAAGCGGCTCGTCATGCTCGGTGCTAATTATTTAGAAAATGGGAAACAGGTAGGGCTTATTCATCGTCATTTATCACCTAAATGCATCGAATCCGCAAGCGACGAGATGGGGACTGCTCCAGTTTTTTATGAGGCAGCGACTAAACAAGAGGAAATGAATTTTATTATTGATCATTTAAAGTATCAAAGACAGGAGGAACTTGCTAATACGGTCATCTTGACTCGGAGTAATCGTCAAAATAGTGAAGTGGCAAACTTTTTGCAGGCCGAGGGTATTGCGTGTTATTTGGTGGATCAGTTGACACTATTTAAGCGAAAAAATATAAAGGACCTACTCTCTGTGATTAAATTTTATTTAAATCCATACGATGAACTTTCCCTCAAACGTTTTTTACCTTTATTCGGTGAAACAATTGATTGGAATCAGATGAGTCATCCAGCGTATTTAAAGCGATATAAAGAATATGATTTACGGCTTACCGACTTTTTTAGACGAGAGGCTTATCAGGAGGGAGAGCCTTACGGACTATTAAAAAAAGTTCACGAGGAGGGTCGTTTAGTTATCTTTGATGTGGAATCGACAGGACTTGATGTGACACGGGATGAAGTCGTTCAAATTGCCGCTATTGCCTTGCAAAATGGACGCGTCATTGAGACATTTGAGCGGTTTATTAAACCTCATCAATCAGTTGGAGATTCGGCACTTGTTCATGGGTTTACAGATGAATTTTTAGAATGTCGTGGTGAAGAGGCAGTCACAGTTTTTTCTGACTTTTTACAGTTTATTCAGGGGGCCTTACTCATTGGTCATAATGTGGGATATGATATGAAAATTGTTCGTTCACACATGGGTCGCATCGGACTTATTTTTGAGGGAATGATTGGGGTTTACGACACGCTAGATATCGTTCGTCGACTTTATCCGAACTTAGTTAATCATAAGTTAGATACGGTGAGTGACTTTATTGGTGTTGATCACGAACCGACTCACAATGCAATGGATGATATTTTAGCAACAAAGGATGTTTTGTTAAAAAGTATGCCTCGGTTGATGCAGGCACATGAAAAGCGAAAGAATGTGATGGCTTATTATCAAGAAAAATTAAATCCGGTCATCGAACAATTGCACGAATTTTATGCGCTCATTGAAACAAAAACGCCAATGGCTGTGTTGTTAACATTGAAAGAACGCTTTAAACACGTAGAAGAAGATAAGGTTGAAAATGAAACCGTTGAACAGGCAAAATTTGAGGAATTCATCGCCTTTGTTGAGGCGTTTTATCGTGCAACGCTGAAAAGGGATAATGGCTTATTCATGTGGGAAGTTTGGATGCGTTTGCTTGAGCAACTTTCGTTATCGAGCAGTGAGCTAGATCGTGTGATGAAAGATCAAAATAAACTAGCGGTGATCACGGTTCATCAATCAAAAGGATTGGAATTTGATCACGTCATTATTCCATTTTTGAATAAGGGAATGTTTCCGCTTGATTTTCAAGGAACGAATCAAGAGGAAGAGTGCCGGCTTTTTTATGTGGCAATGACGCGAGCGAAAAAGACGTTACTATTGACGCGCCACGTAAAGGAGCATAGCACATCAAAGAGGGAGAAAGAGCGTAGTCCATTTATTGATTATTTATATACAATGGCTGAAGGTCAGATGAATAATCGTTAGCTACACCATTGTAGATGTAAAGGGTAGGCTTAGGTGGCTTTAAATTTGACACCTTTTCTTCCCCCTGTCCTTTTTCCAGGGGATTAAAAAGAAAGTTTTCTTCCTAGCTTTCACCTTTTAAATCGTGTATGATTAGTTTATAAAAGCCCTAGATGGAACGACTCATGAGCAGGGATAATTATTCGTGCGTGTTGAAAGGGCCGAATAACCGATGGGGCTGTGAAGATTAAGAGGATGTGATGCAACGGGAACGCACATGTTTTTTAGGAGGCACTGATTCTACTTTGATGGCGCTAAGATAAAAGAAGAGGGGAGGTTAAGTATGAATGAAAATTTTCAAACTTTTTATTGGAGTAAATTAGATAACGTGGCTAAATTATATGCCCTTGTTTCAAATGCGAGGGCGACAAATGTTTTTCGAATTTCGGTTCAGATGAAAGAGACAGTTCAACCGGAACCTTTGGTAGCCGCATTAAAACAGGCACTTGTAGAAATGCCTTCATTCCGCGTTCGTTTACGGCACGGATTATTTTGGTCTTATTTTGATATGAATGATCAACGCCCTAAAGTTCGAAAGGAATATACCTATCCTTGTTCTAAATTGACTAAGTTTACTAATAATAATTACTTGTTCAATGTGACGTACTATGAAACCTTTATTCATTTAGAGATTTTTCATGCCTTGGCGGACGGGGCGGCTGCTACTCAGTTTTTAAAGGTCGTTGTTTACTACTATTTAAAAAATCAGTATCCCACGCAATCGTTTGCCCCGCTTCATCTTGGACAACACCAAGTCTCTTTACCAGCGATGGATGAGGATAGTTTTTTAAAGGTGAAAAGTGAAGCGAAGGGGAAGGTGATTCCTCAAACCACCGTTGCTTATAAAATAAGAGGGATAAAAAAACGTCCCCAAGAGTTAAAGGTTATTCATGGGACGCTATCGACTCAGCAGGTGATTAAGGTTGCCAAAGCGCATCAAGTGAGCGTGTCTTCCTTTATTTGTGCAGCGCTTATCTATGCCATTTACGAGTCAAATTATCGATTTAATCAAGATCAATCACCGATTATTGTGACCGTTCCGTTTGATTTACGACGACACTTTGATTCTCAGACGTTACGTAACTTTTTTTTCAATGTGGATGTGAAAATTCAACCAACCGCTGATATGACGTTTGAGGAGTTATTAAAACAAGTCGATCGGCAGTTAAAGGATGGGAAACAATTGGATGTGATTCGACGTAAAATAAAGGATAATGTCAGTGCACAAAAAAATATGATGATTCGTTTCGTGCCCTTATTGATTAAAAATATGGTGATGCGTCATATTTATCGGGAGGCAGATAAGGGCGTGACGACCACAGTATCTAATTTAGGGAGAATTGAGTTCGCAGATGAAGTGCAGCCTTATGTTGAACAAGTTCGCGTCCTTATTCCGTTGACCCCTCACCAACCTATTCGATGTGGCGTCATTTCGTATCAAGATCAATTGACTGTCACGTTCACTTCCGCTTTAGAAGAGGTGGATGTTCAACGATTCTTCTTTAGATTTTTAAAAAAATACGGAATGGAGCCTACCATTTCATGTAATGAGGAGTTTAATCATGAAATACTGTATTAAATGTCAGATGAACATTCAAAATCAACTCCATTTTTGTCCCCTTTGCGGACAAGAACTAGAGTCCGTGACTAACGACACACGCCGTGATTATCCTGAACGTTTTGCTAAACGTCGCCGCTATTCCTTACGAAAACTTTTGATTTTTGCAGCGATTGTCGTGATCTTTTTTTCTTTAATGAGCGGCGTTTTCCATCATGTAGAGTGGAGTCTGGTGGCCATTATTTCGGTTATTACGATTTATTTAACAAGTAGTGCTATTTTAGGGGTGAGAGTGCGGAAAAATATTGGTCCGAACTTGTTAATGCAAGTCGTCGGGATTTCAAGTATTGCTCTTATGATTGATGTCTTTTTCGGTTATCAGGGATGGGCGTTAGAGCTTATTCTCCCATTGACGTTAGCAGTTGGAACAACGGTTATTACCGGGACGATTGCATTTAATTCAAAGCAATTTACGAATCTTGTGATTTATCAATTAATTTTAGGGTTCATTGGTGTCATCCTATTAGTTTTAATATATTTTAGATTTATTGTTTTACACCAGTTTGCCGTGTTTGGAAGTTACTATACGATTTTAACGTGCGTCGGCCTCTTCTTTTTTGCTGACCGTCAAATGATTCATGAACTTAAGAAAAAGTTTCATTATTAACGTTGTAAAAGGTAACTGGAAGTTTTAACTTCTGGTTACCTTTTTTGTCGATTGGATGCCTCACGCTCTTCTTTTACCACGGGTCAACAGCCGTTTACGATTGATTAGGATAAAAGGTGGAGCGGAGCTAGTTATAGTTTGATTGGTGACTGAATATAATGAGGTGATATCATCAATCTAATGGACTAGGGGGAGAAGGAATGAATGCATTTTTTGAGGGAATCGGAAGGAAGTTTTCCCAAACGGGACAGGATGCTGTAAAGAAGACGAAAGATTTGGCGGAAATATCACGTATCAATTCACAGATGACGGAGGAGGAAAAGAAGTTAAATAAGCTATATATGAAACTCGGACAGTTATATTATCAAATGAATAAGGAAACTGCCGATGCTCTGTATTTAGATATTTTTCAAGCGATCGGAGGTTGCTTACAAACGATGGATCGATATCAGGTGATGGTTGATGAAATTAGAGGAATTAAAAAGTGTCGTCGCTGTCAAACAGAGGTTGCACTATCTTCAATGTTTTGCCCGACATGTGGTAATAAATTAAGCGATGATCGTGAAACAGGTGTCTCAACGATTTGCCCAGACTGTGGGATGGAGAATGGATCAAGTGCGACGACATGTATGAAGTGTGGGAAATTACTTTAATAAAGTGTGGAGGATTGACGCGGATGAACGCCGGAAATCCCCTTTTTTTATGAAAAGATGTAGGGGCTAACCGGTGAACGGACTATCGGTAACTAGAGTTTGATGAGATGCAAAGTAATGAAAATAATAGAAATAAATAATATTTTTAACTAAAAGGTAAAAAAAGGTTGAAACGAAACGAAGGATTCGTATAATTAGTATTATATTCCAATAAAGAGCGGGGGGTGGAGTTATTCTAGCTGTTTTTGTAACGGTGGCGAAACGATTAGCTAGAGTTACAGGAGCCTATCATGCTCGCCATTTAATGGATGGAGGTACACCGAAATTAGCTAAATCTAACCGTTGGATTGGGCGATGAAAAAGCCATGTACTTGAGTTGGATTCTAATAGAAATAGGAGGAGTAGGACGAATGGGGAAATCACTTGTCTATGGATTCATCTGGTTTGTCGTGACTTATCTTTTAGATAAAGGGGTCTTATATGTCTTAAGGGTGAACCAAATCATCGAGCCATCGCAGGAACTAAATCTTGGTTTAGATTTTTTACTTTGGTTAGTCGTCGGGGCTATCGTTTACGGCGTGGGGGCCTTCATGTTTAAACAAAAATAAAGGTGGATACAAAAAAGCGTCGGGAACTGCCGACGTTTTTTTGTTTGCCAATGAGGGATATCCGTTTAAAAAGCGTATAAACTATTAGAGATATTTTGTCTGCCGATAGGGGTGGACGAAAGAAATGAGGTGTACCTTTGAAAGGATATTACTTAATGCCCCATCCATTGATGTTAATTCCTGAGATTGGAAAGGGTGAAAGCTTAAAACTATATCAAGTGAGTCTAGCTTGCCACCAGATTGCCCAGGAGTTGAAAGACTTGTCCGTTAAAACCATTATCATATTGGTGGCGGCCCCGAAGGATAAGCCCTATTTTGGTCTTTACGGTGGCGATCGATTTAATGGGAATTTTAATGATTTCGCATCAGAATCTATGGAGATTCATGGGAAACTAAATGAAGATTTTATTCAAAAACTGCAAGAGTTGGCGATGAGGGACGGGTTACCCGTTTTAATAAAGGCAACAGAGGAATGCCAGTTAGATGAGAAAGTGCTTATTCCACTTTCATTTATCCAAAAATATGTTGAAGATTATCAATTAGTTCCGATGACTTGTCCTGTCTTCGATGACCGGATCCTCTATTTATTTGGCATGCATCTACAGGAGGTAGCCCATTTATCGCAAGAACCCGTGGCGGTGATTATCAGCTCTAATTTATCACAGGGACCCTCTGCTACGCATGCGGGTTCATTTGATCAGACATTTTTAAACCTAATGACATCTAAACAACCACTTTCGCTGTTTGATTTAAGTGAAGAGATCGAGTTTCAACAAAACGAGGACGTCGTTTCCTTAATGAAGATTTTACTTGGAACGTTAGATGGAAAACGAATAGGGGGAGAACTTTATGCTTACCAAAATCCATTTGGTGTTGGATATGGCGTCCTTTCTTTAACTGCTCTTGGTCCGGGGACCAAGGCGTATAAATACATTGGAAGGTCAGGTGAAGTGAAAGGTGGGGAATTACTAAGGGGGAATAATCCTTATGTTTCATTAGCGAGAAAATGTATGGAAGATTATATGAGCGGGACGAAAACCTTGTTAGGTAAGGCGGCTATTCCTGAAATGATGATCATTCATCGCCACGGTGTCTTTGTTTCGTTTTATAAAGAAGGGACTTTACTTGGACGATTTGGAGATGTACAACCCTGTACGGATTGTGTAGCAACTGAAATCATGCATCATACCCTCTCTTTCATCCGCACATTAGAAACGTCAATGACCGAAGGCGAACTTTCACAACTTAAAGTGACCATTGATTTAGCGTTAAATCCGCAGGTTGTGACTGCCGAGGACCTTAATCCTACTTTTTATGGAATTAAGGTCAGTAAGGGGGATCATCAGGGAGTTATATTACCAAAGGACGGTGCCTATCAATCTAGTAGGGATCAACTTTTGCTCGCCTGTGGGCAAGCGGGGATTCCCTTTAGTGAACAGATGACCATTGAACGGTTTGAAGTCATTCATTATGAGGAATAAGCCCCTTCTTTTAGGGCCTATTATTTGACAGAGGGGAATAATTGGGCTAAAATGGGGGAAACATTTGAAGAGGAGTGGATGGAATGATGATCAAGAAATTATGGAATCTCTCATTTACGTATACGTTGATTGCCCTTTTATCGGGTGTCTTTTATCGTGAGTATACAAGGGGAATTGGTTATACGGAGGCAACAAACTTATCGCTTTTACATACCCATTTATTTGTGTTAGGAATGCTATTTTTCTTAATTGTATTAGCATTAGAGTCAATTTTCAAACTAAGCCAACAAAAATTATTTAATGGTTTTTTATGGACGTACAATATAGGCTTAATCGTGAGTTCTGTGATGATGGCAGTTCGTGGATGGTTGCAAACGCAAGGTGGCGAGCTTTCACGTGCAGTAGATGCCTCTGTTTCTGGAATGGCAGGAGTAGGACATATTTTACTTGGGGTTGGAATCGTGTTATTTTTCTTCAATTTAAAGGGTGCTATTTCATCAAAGGCGTAGCAAAAAAGACGTATGGGCAAATTGCCCTAATACGTCTTTTTTAATTGCCAGGGAGTTGATTGTTGATCGGGGGATGGCATCCTGGGTATTTTTTTGTTTTTAGTAAAAGTTAAATGAACAATCATCGAAATGATTCCACTAATAATTAAAAAGGAATAGAAGCTGATTCCTCGACATAAAAGCATCGCTGGTAAGATGAGATGTGTCGTGAAGAGTAGCTTGAACGCACTCATAAATGCATTTTCTGAGGCCCCAACCGATCCGGGTAACGGAATAGAGGAAACCGCTAAAGAGACGAGCGATTGAACCGAAATAATTTGAAAGAGGCTAAATCCTTCGAGATGAAAAGCCTTATAGACAAAGTAAGGAATTAAATAACTTGCCGTTAATTGAACAGTTGTTGTTAGAATCACACGTAATAATAATAGAGGCTGTGTTTTGATATAATCTGCACCTTTGGTGTATTCCTTCACCATGGCCTCTAATTTTTCTCGTTTCTTTTCAACATTTTTAATTAAATGTAACCTGCTCAGTATTCCAGTGACCCCATTAATTAATTTATAAATGAATTTTTTTGAGAACATCGCTAATAAAATACCTGCGGTAAGAAGCGTGTTCATACAGACGCTAAACATTAAAAAGTATTTAATACCGCTTAAATTTTCTAAAATAAATTGTTGGTTAAATAAAAAGACGATGAACGCATAAATCATCATGACCACTTGGTAAACGGCAGTGATAATGAGCAAATTAAGGGATGAATATGAGAGGTGAATATTCGCTTTATTCATATAAAACATTTGAGCGGGTTGGCCCCCTGAGGCAGACGGGGTAATTGAGCTAAAGTAAAAGCCAACGAAGGCAAAGCCAAGACATTTAAGATAAGAAATTTTTTGTCCAAGTGCTCGCAAAATAGAGAAGGTATTAAAGGCCTCACAGCTCACAAACGTAAACATCATAAAAAGTCCAAGTAGTAGATAAAGAGGGTTGACACTTTCAATGGTTTCTAAAAGCGTTGCCATTGATTGATCCTTAAGGATAAAGTATCCTGTTAGGATAATTAAGCAGGCCATAAAGAGTAGGCTTAGTAATTGTTTTAATTTGCTGTTCATACGTGTATCACCTCTTTTGATAAAAGTTAAATAATTGTTAGCTATCCATATAAAAAAAGCTATTTTCTTTCATTATGGTAAAAAAGTTAGTGTTTTACCCGTTCACTCGTAATTTTTTTCTTTTTCGTCAAACTTCATGAAGTATTATAGCATATCTATCTTCATTTCGTAAGGGAGCGACTTTCGAAAATTTGGTAGATATTATTGATAAATGAAATAGATTGGAAATGACCATATTATAACGAGAAAAGTAAAAAATACGGAAGGGTCCGATTTACTTTCAGTATATGAGATAAATCTTAATATTTAGCTTTTAAAATTCTTAAGATTTTCTAAATCTTTTTAAAAACACGTCAATCTACCCCCGTTTTTAAATCAGAGCTTGTTAGGACAATTGATGAAAGGTAGCTAAATGGTTTCGGATTCTTTCACTTAGAAATCTACACGATGAAGTGGATTTAATGCTAGATGATAAGAGATTTGAGACTTTTAGAGGGTCAAACGGTTGAAAGGAAGATGGGGATTTTTGTTTCCGTCTAGGTGGCTACCGTTACCGATTTTTTGTTTAGACGTAATTTAATAACACCTAAAGATTGAAGAAGGAGATTTTTGATATGAGTCAGATTGAGGATTATTTAACGCAGGTGGCTAACCATGTTCAACAAAATAAGGAGAAGTATGTGACCCTGAGTCATCAGCTTCATGAACACCCCGAAATAGGGAATGAAGAGCGGTTTGCATGTTCGCAATTAACACACGCCTTAAAAGAGGCGGGGTTTGAGATTAAGATTGACATTGCGACTCACCCAACCGGCTTTATAGCTGTAAAAGATAGCCATAAGGAGGGCCCATCCATTGGGATTTTAATGGAGTATGATGCCTTGAAAAAAATAGGCCATGCATGTGGGCATAATGTGATTGCAATGATGAGTTTAGGAGCAGCACTTGCGACGGCATCAGTGATGGATGAACTTGGAGGGCGCTTGATTGTATACGGAACGCCAGCTGAAGAGGGGGGGCCTCATGGTAGTGCTAAGGAGAGCTACGTTCGTGAGCATCTTTTTGACAAGGTTGATGCCTGTATGATGATTCATCCCTTTCATACAACAGCGCCAACACAGCCCACTCTCGCCATTCGAAAAATTAATTTTGAGTTTTTTGGGCGAGCCTCTCATGCAGCGGCCGCACCGGAAAAGGGGATTAATGCATTAGACGCCATGATTTTATTTTATAATGGTATTAATGCCATGAGACAACAATTGCCGAAAGGCGTTTTGATTCATGGGGTCATTACTGATGGGGGAGAGGCTGCTAATATTATTCCTGCTCATACGCAGGCGAGTTTTTATATCCGAGCTCCTTATTTTGAGTTATGCGAAACGTATAAAGATAAGGTCATTAAAATTGGTGAGGGAGCAGCACTTGCGACGGGATGTACGTTCTCCTATGATGAATCACTCAATTGTGTTAAGCAAATGTTAATTATTCCAAGTTATGAGAAATTGTTTGTAGAAGAGGCCCGCCGATTAAACTTAGAGGTGAAAACGAAAAATTGTAAAAGTATTGGCTCGACGGATGCCGGAAATGTAAGTCAGGTTGTGCCGACGATTCATCCGACGATCAAGATATGTGATGAACCGGTGACACTTCATACCGAGGCATTTAAGGCGGCGGCTCATAGTCAACAGGCCGACCAGGCAATTAGGGACGGCGCCATTATTTTATCACGAATTGCAGTGCGCTTATTAATGGAGCCAGACACGTTAAAAGAGATTAAAGACGATTTTTCTAAAGTAAAACAAAATCTACGGTAACAAGAGAACGGGTGGAAGATTGTAGGTTCCACCCTTTTTGACTTTAGTCAACGGATTGTTGTTAAACAGTCAATTTAGAAAAATGACTATTAATAGGGAAGAATGAATATGATTTTTAGTGAGGAAGTTATTTTTTTATGGATGCTTAATAGATGAGGGGGCGTATCCTATGGCATATATTGCAAATCAATTGGTAGATTTAATTGGAAATACACCGTTGTTAAGGTTAAATGGGCTTGCGCATGAGGAAGGGTTGCAGGCAGATGTTGTGGTGAAGTTAGAATATTTTAATCCATTAGGAAGTATTAAAGATCGCGTGGCTTACGCTATGATTAAGGATGCTGAAACTAGGGGAATATTGACAAAGGATTCGACGATTATTGAACCAACGAGTGGGAATACAGGGATTGGGCTTGCCTTTGTGTCAGCAGTCTGTGGGTATAAACTTATATTAGTGATGCCGGAAACGATGAGTGTTGAACGACGTAATTTGTTAATGGCATTAGGCGCTCAACTTGTTTTAACGGATGGTGCTAAGGGCATGACAGGAGCAATTGATAAGGCTCAGGAATTATGTAGAAGCACACCTGGTGGTGTCACATTGGGGCAATTTGATAATCCAGCGAATCCAGCGATTCATAAGGTAACGACAGCGGTAGAAATTTGGGATGACGTTGATGGTGAGATGGATATTTTTGTCGCGGGGATTGGAACCGGAGGGACTTTGAGCGGTGTCGGAGAAGTGTTAAAAATGTATCGCAAAGATATTCAAGTGGTTGGGGTCGAACCGCTAGGGTCTGCCGTTTTATCGGGAAAAGAAGCAGGGCCACACCGAATTCAGGGAATAGGGGCTGGCTTTGTTCCCCCTGTTTTAAATACAGACATTTTGGATGAGGTGATAGCTGTATCTGATGAGGATGCCTTAACTATGATGCGTCAATTGGCACGCTTAGAGGGATTGTTAGTCGGTATTTCTTCTGGGGCAGCCGTTTTTGCCGCCTGTCAATTAGCGAAACGAGAAGAGAATCGCGGAAAGCGAATCGTTGTGATTTGCCCTGATAGTGGAGAGCGTTATTTATCAATGGGGGTTTATCATTAAAGTAAGGGGATGCGTGTTATGAAACGATTGCTAGTTGCTTTAAGCCTTGCGACAATTCCTCTTTATGGGTGTCACAATGGAAATTTAGATTCCTCAATAAATGAAGAGGAAAATTGGAAAGCTCAGGAGATTGTTGTTTTAAAGGCAGACGAATCAACGGTTGTTAAACGTTTATCTCAAGAAGTTGAAATTGTTCACTTTATTGGAAGCTTACAGTTAGATCAGTGGAAGGTTGCCACGTTACCAAAAGGATTAACGCTTCTCGGAACGTTCTCATTCAATCAGGAAGAGACGGTAAAATTCGGCCATGATGGTCTGTCATCTAAAGAAAATCATAGGTGTGATTTGTTATACTACGAGGATAGCCGGTATGTGACGTTAAAGGTCATTGGCTTTCAGATACATTTTGAAATTCCACCGCATGACGCCCGTGAGTTACAATCGTATTTCACGGATAAATAGGAATATAAAAACTTGCTAACATAAATCAATATAATTTTAGAAAAAATTTATTTTTTTATCGTTGAAAAAAGCTGATGTCAACAAACATCAGCTTTTTTTTCGGTGTCGATTACGCGCCAGGTCTTTACTTTTGAATTGATATTCCTCTGAAAAGGCTAGTGTGCAAGAATCTCTCCGATTGGTATCGAAGCCACCCTTCGTTATTTAATATCAATGGTACGACGATTGAGGACCACCGTTTCTAGTTTAGGTAAAATAATGGTGAGTGTATCGTCTTTTAACGTGGCAGTAATTTGATCAACATCGACGTCGTAAAGACTAAAAGCTTGGCTAAAGGACTGACTTTGATAAGATTGAAAAGAATCTTCCGTCGTATTTAATGATTGATGAATGGTTAAAATGAGTTGTTGGTTTTCAACATTTAATTGAATGTCTTCTCGTTTTAGATTTTTAAGTGTGAGTGTGAAGACGTATTCGTTTCCCTTATCTTCAAATGCGGTGTTATTGATTGGGGCAAGCGCCGATTGAAAAGAATTAATGACCATATTTTCAAGCTGGTCAAATAAATTAAAAAAGTTAAAAGGAGTGACAGAGTTATTATTTCTGTCAGTTGGTAAATTAGACATGTTAATAACCTCCTGTTTCAAAATTCAGACTATACAACATTAGCGTATGCGGTTGGGCGTTATTGGTGAGAGATTTTTTAAAATTAAATAAAGAAAGGAGTCTCCCATTCGGTTGACTCCTTTTGGTTATTTAAATGTTCGTCGTGGTAAGTTGCGGCGTAATTTTCGCTCAATCATGTTGAATTCTAAGTTATCCTTTGGGGCGACGAACATGCAAGTATATCCGTCTTCACCCGCGCGCCCTGTTCTCCCAATTCGATGAATATAAGTTTCTGGTGTTTCAGGGACATCGTAGTTATAAATGTGTGTGACACCAGAAATATCTAATCCACGGGATGCAACATCAGTTGCAATGAGATACTGTAAATCAGCCTCACGAAATGATTTTAAAATTCGTTCCCGTTTATTTTGGGCAATATCACTATGAATGACTTGAACATTAAATTTTTGTTTTTTCATTTTCGCAAAGAGCTCATTGGCACGTCGTTTGGTCCGCACGAAGATGATAGCTAAAAAGGGGTTATCTTCTTGGAGCGCTTGAGCCAGCCGATCAAATTTTTGTCGATCAGTCGTTTCGACGACTTCTTGGCGGATAGTATCAAGCGTCACTTTTTTAGGCTCAATGTTTACGACAACCGGAGAATAGGTATAGTAGTAAGCTAGCTTTTTAACATTAGGAGCCATTGTTGCTGAGAAACAAAGCGTTTGACGGTTACGCGGGGTCGCTCTTAAAATTTGATCTACCTCATTTTTAAATCCCATCAGTAACATTTGATCCGCCTCATCAATGACCACGGTTTTAACATGATTTAAATCAATGGTCTTTCGCTCTAAGTGGTCGAGGAGCCGTCCCGGCGTTGCGATAATTAAATGGATGTTTTTCTTTAATTTATTAAGTTGGGAACCAATGTTTCGACCGCCGTATGCGGCAAGGACATTGAGTTTTTTTGCTTTTGCCAGTTGTTCGGCTTGTTCAGTAATTTGCAAGGCTAATTCACGTGTAGGAGTAATAATTAAAGCCTCCGTTTTAGTAGATTCTGGCGAAATTCTTTCAAATAGCGGGAGTAGGAAAGCTAATGTTTTCCCGGTTCCTGTTTGGGCTTGGGCAATCACATCTTTATCAGCGATAATTAATGGAATACATTCTTGTTGAATAGCTGTTGGTGTTTTAATTCCTGATTTTTTTAGAATTTGAACGAGGGGTTCACTCATTCCTAATGATTTAAAATTCATAAATGACAGACCTTTCGTTAAATAGATTCAATTAATGATACCACAGACTGACGTAAAATACATAAAAAGATAAATAAAGACAGGATGAGATGATGCCGATTGTTCTCCTTTTTTGCTTGAAAGCACTGATATTATTTAGCCTTTGAACATATTATATAGTAGAAACCTTAAACCACAATCCATCTGATGACATAGGGTGAAAGAGGTGTCTTATGAAGAAAATACAGGGAATTGATAAAGAAATTAAAAAACTTAAGGCGCACCTTAATCAGTTAACATTAAATGATAAGACAAAATCAATGGGAGGTTTATTAAATAAGGAAAATATTTTACGTAAAAAAATGAAAATTATTCTTTATTTATTTGACCAATTAGAGGAGATGAATGAACGAAATTTGTATGAAGCTTATTTGTTACAACTTAAAGAAACATCGAAACAGATTTTGACTTTATACAATGAAGAGAATGAAACAGAATATCAATTAGAGGAAGTTATTGAAGGGTTTGAGGAAGAGTATATTCAAACAGGAGTGTTATCCATTTTACTTAGTCACTATTTACCTGAGTTAATGCATGCTCCTCACCATGCTAAATTGCCGACTCACCCTAAGGATGAATATCCGCGAGCACGTCAGATGAAACGAAAATT
Organism: Turicibacter faecis; assembly: GCF_037076425.1. Lineage (NCBI taxonomy): Bacteria > Bacillati > Bacillota > Erysipelotrichia > Erysipelotrichales > Turicibacteraceae > Turicibacter > Turicibacter faecis. Next base: position 610,930 of record NZ_AP028127.1, read on the forward strand.
TTATTTGCATTTAGGAGAAACGAATACAGGGAAAACGTATCAGGCGATGAAGGCATTAGAGAAAGGAAAAAACGGCATTTATTTGGCGCCTCTTCGACTCTTAGCTCTTGAAAATTATGAGAAGATGAATCAAGATGGAGTTCCTTGTCATTTATTAACAGGTGAGGAAGAAGTGATTGTTGATGGGGCGCAACATATTAGTTGTACAATAGAAAAACTAGATTTAGAGTTAGAGTATGACGTTGCGGTTATTGATGAGGTTCAATTAATTCAAGATAGTGTTCGGGGTTCTTCGTGGACTCGTGCTATTTTAGGAATCTTAAGTCCAGAGATTCATTTGTGTGGGGCACTTAATGCAAAGTCTTTACTTATTCAGATGATAACAGAATGCGGAGATGAATACCAATGTCTTGAGTATACACGAAATGTGCCGCTACAATTTGAATCGATGCCTTATCAGCTAAATAGACCCGAAAAGGGAGATGCGCTCATTGCTTTCTCAAAGAAAAAAGTGCTTGAGTTATCAAGATATTATCAAGACCGAGGATATAAGACGAGTATTATTTACGGTGATCTTCCCCCAGAGGTTCGGCGTGTTCAATATCAGTCATTTATTGAGGGAGAAAGTGAGTTGTTAATTTCGACGGATGCAATTGGGATGGGCGTTAACTTACCAATTAGAAGGATTGTGTTCGTAAGTGTTAAGAAGTTTGATGGGGAAAAGGTTCGGGAGTTGACTTCGCAGGAGGTTAAACAAATCGCGGGACGTGCAGGGCGAAAGGGAATTTATGATATTGGGTATGTAGCAGCAATTGATGAAAATCTTTCTTTTGTTGAGGAAAAGTTGAAATGTAAAGATGAGGTGATTAATCAGGCTGTTATTGGTCCACACGAATCGATGCTTGAAATCCAAGGAATCCCACTCATTGAAAAGCTTATGATTTGGGAGGAGCATTATCGAAACTTAGAGCATTATAAGCAGATGGATATCGAGGGTTATTTATATGTCCTAGGGCAAATTAAGCGGTACAAGTTATCACAATGGGCTCAATGGAAAATTATGAAATTACCGATTAATGTAATGCAGCCAGAGTTGCTCCATTTATTGTTGATTTATATTGAGGAGTACTTTATGAATGATAATCGAGAAATTACTAAACCACGACTGCATGCCGAGGACTTAGAGGTATTAGAAACACATTATCAAGAAGTTAACCTCTATTATTCTTTTTCCAAGGCGTTCCATTTAGATTTTGATATAAATTGGGTGTACCGAGAACGTTCTAAAATCAGTAAAAAATTGAACTATCTCTTGTGGCGTCTTTAAGGCAAAAAAAAAGCAACACCGGTCATGTTGCTTTTTTCAATCGCCTGATTAAATTAGTTTGGAATGATTTGTGTGGCCTTTTTCTCAATGATTGGCAAGAAGTATTGGATACAAGGTCCAATTAAGAGTGTTGTAATAATAGTTCCTAAACCTAAAGCTCCACCTAATGTAAACCCAACAACGATACAAATAACGTCCATTGTAATACGAACCCATTTATATTGCCAGTTTGATTTATCAACAATGATAAGTGGTAATTGATCGGTTGGAGCAACACTTAAATTAGCTGATTTTAAGATTGAGAATCCAATTGAAATAACGACGCAGCTAATAGCGACAATCAATAAACGAACGATTAAAGGTAAGGCTGCAATTCCAACGTTTTCTAAAGCTAAGTTAATTAAATCGAGGAAAGGTCCTGCTGTAATAACTGCTAAAAATGTTCCGAGACGGATATATTCACGTGTGAAGATAAGCATTCCAATGAATACAGTTCCCATGACAAGGATGTTCGCTTGTCCTACTGTGATATTTAATAAATTTGATAATCCTTGCATAAAGATGGTGAACGAATCAACCCCAGTGCTTGATTTAATAAAGAAAGCAACCCCTAATTGAATGATGAAGCATCCAACTAAAAAGAAACCAATTCGAATAGCATAGTTTTTAATGTTAAATTTACTCATTTATAATCCTCCTAAAATAGTTCCCACGTTTTAGATAACACTTACAATTGTAACTGTATTCATCATACAAAAAATATGTGATGTTGTCAATTTAAATATGTTTTTTTGTCACTTTATTATGAAAGAGGTCCCATTTTTTTGAAAATATTATGGAATGATAGGTACATAATGTAATAGATAGGAAAAAGTGGATATTTATAAGAGGATGTTGTCTATTATGGAATAAAATCACGCATACTAAAGAAGTGGTAATAATTTTGTCACGTTCCTATATATAAATAAGTCCATTATCTACACTTAATTTAATAAATGAAATAAGAGAAGTGGAAGCACTTTAAGGCGGATAGCTCATCAGTCAAAATTTTTTATCTTTAAAAGAATTCTAATGTGTTGCAGTCATCGGTTTTGACTTGATCTAAATGTAACAATGAGCGCGATTTTATTAAAGGTGAAGTTTTTATTGCTTTAGATGTACTTTGTCTTTTTATTCGATTCATTCAAAAGTTAAGGTTGCTTCATGAGAGGTGGAATTTCTTTCGCTTTATACATGGGTTTAAAATTCGGTGTTATCGGAAAAATATTTTGACCACTAACTCATCGAGGACGGTCTAGATTTATTTTTGATAGATTGCTCTTGCTTCTCGTTTTAGATGAAGGGTGGAAAGATATAAGGAATTTCCGTTTATATATAGATGAAAATGAGTGTAAGGAGGGATGTTTAGTGTTAACGATGCAAGGAAGATTTTCATGCTATTTAGATGAGTATAATAAGATTACGGTACTTGTTCCTAAAAGTTACTATGGGGGAGAAATTGATCCATTTTATTTAATTGATACAGAGACCTCGGAAACTTACGAATTAAAGGTCGAAGAAAAATGTGATTTTTATAATGAGATTAAGTATATTTTGTCGATTAAAGGTTTCGTTAAAGTCGGAACTGAATATCAAGTGATTGATACTTATCAAAATACCAACTATCTATTTTTAGGATACATTGCTAGAACGGCTGAATTTGATAAACGATTTTATTATGAAGGTCAAGATCTAGGGCCTACCTATCGAAAGGAAAGGACTCAATTTAAGGTATGGGCCCCTACGGCGACGCAAGTACAGCTCATTTTATATGAAGATGATGTGACTCATTTTAGACGCATGAAAAGATGCCCTCGAGGGGTATGGGAGTTAACGATTGATCAGGATTTGGAGGGTTGTCGCTATCGCTATGAGATTGTAAATAATCTTATTCGTCAAGAGGCCATTGATCCTTATGCTATTGCCTCAACGGCCAATGCTGAGTATAGTGTGGTTGTGGATCCCTCGAAGTGTGTAAAAGTAAATCAGGCTATTCGTCCTAAATTGGAACATCCGACGGATGCCATTATTTATGAGTTAAGTATTCGTGATTTTACTATCGATCCCTCGTCACGCGTGAACCAACGTGGAAAATTTTTGGGACTTACAGAGGAAGTCGTGGACGAAAAAACTGGGCGTCGCTTTGGTCTTGCGTATCTTAAAGAACTTGGGGTAACGCATATTCAATTGCTACCTATTTTTGATTTTTCAGGTGTCGATGAGCTAAATCCTCTAGATTCCTATAATTGGGGCTATAATCCTGCACAATATAATGTTCCAGAGGGGAGTTATGCCTCAGATGTTCATAACCCGTATACTCGCATTAATGAACTTCGAACGATGATTAATTGTTTGCATGAAAATGGATTTGGGGTTATTATGGATGTGGTATATAATCATGTTTATGAACGAAGAACTTTTCCATTTGATGCGATGGTTCCTACGTATTTTTATCGTTATGATTATCAAGGGATGCCGTCCGATGGAAGTGGATGTGGGAATGATTTAGCCACTGAGCGACGAATGGTACGTAAATTTATTTTGGATTCTATTAAGTTTTGGACAAAAGAATATGGCGTGGATGGATTCCGATTTGATTTGATGGGGATTCTCGATGTGGATACGATGAATGAAATTAGTCAATTTTGTGAGGAATATGACCCAAGTATTTTATTATACGGTGAAGGTTGGGATATGAATACCCCGTTACCACAAGCCCAAAAGGCGGCAAAGTTTAATGCTTATAAATTACCTCGTATTGCTCATTTTAATGATGCTTTTCGCGATACGATTAAGGGACATACGTTTAATCATCAGGATCGAGGGTTAGCACTAGGGAATTTTGGTTCTGCTAACTATGGAAAACGATTGCTATCAGGAAGTTCGGGTTTAAATGAAGATATGTTTTATCAACCGACCCAAAGTATTAATTATATCGAATGTCACGACAATCATACGCTTTGGGATCGAATGAAACTATCAAATAGTGATGAAGATAGTCTAACCTGGCAAAAACGACAGATATTAGCAACTGCAATGGTCATTTTAGCACAAGGAATTCCATTTATTCATTGTGGGCAAGAATTTTTTAGAAGTAAGCAAGGGGTTGAAAATAGTTATAATTCACCCGATTCAATTAATGCTATTCGATGGGATGAAGCGTATCAGCATGAAAAAAGTATGAATTTAGTTAAAGGGTACATTAAAATTCGTCGGGCACATCGTGCCTTCCGTTTACATAACGCCTATCTTGTAAAAAAACATCTGTCTATTTTTCAACATCATAATTCTGTGATAGAATATAATTTGAGAAATGTGAAGGATTACGGATGTTGGAACGACATTCGGGTATTCTTTAACACTCAAAATTATGAAGTGAATATACCTATCATTACTTCTGATTTTACGTTGATTGCTGATGAAAATCAAAGTGGGATTACTCCCATTAAATTACTAACAGGTGATTTGAAAATGCCGCCTTTAAGTGTGATGATTCTTGTAAAATAATGCAGCTTTTAAAAGGTAAGACATTGAGATGATGATAGGGCTTAAGTCAAAATAGATAGTGAAAAATCCTTAGCACTGCTAAGGATTTTTTATTCAGAAATGGAGTGCAAATCATGACGGATATTGTCCATATTAAAGTAGAGGGAATCGAAGATGAACTTATTTTGAGCGCTATGCAAGTACTGAATCAGACGTTTTATGAAACGTCGTCCATTAATCAATCATCGGCTCCAAATCTAACGTTTAAGTTTTCTGAGCGGATGGAGAATGATCGTCTCCTTGTGCAGGGGGAGTTAAATGGCAAGGTACAATCGCTTGAAAGAAAAGTCGTTTTAAAACAGGAAACTAAGATTCGTAAATATGCGTATCTAGCGGTGTATTTACTTTTATTACAACAACATACAGGAAAAGTTCAATCATGGGGATTGTTAAATGGGATGCGTCCTACGAAGCTTGTTCATGGGATGAAAAAACGAAACTATAGCGATACTGAAATTAAGGAGTATATGCAAGAGGAGTATTTAGTGTCTGATGAGAAGATTGATTTGTTACTAGAAGTGGCTAATCATCAATTAAAGGTTATTCCTGACTTACACACCATCCATGAAGAAGTTAGTATTTATATTGGGATTCCATTTTGCCCAACACGTTGTGCGTATTGTACGTTTGCCGCGTATGCTTATGAACCGTTTAAAAAATGGGTTGAACCGTTTTTAGATGCCTTACTAGAGGAAATTAAAATAGTTGGGTCCTTTGTTAAAGAAAGAGGCATTAAAATTACCTCTATTTACTTCGGTGGGGGAACAGCCACCACCTTAACGAAGGAACAGTTCGAAATGTTACTCCTCACGGTTTATCAAAATTTAGCTAGTGCAGCAGAGGTGCGCGAAATTACGGTGGAAGCGGGACGGCCAGATACGATTACACCAGAGAAGTTAGCGTTATTAAAGCAGTATGGAATTCACCGAATTAGCATTAATCCGCAATCATTTCATCAGCGAACGTTAGATGAAATTGGCCGTCATCATACGGTTGAGGATGTCATTGAAAAATATGAGATGGCAAAGCAATATGGGTTTGATAATGTGAACATGGACCTTATTGTGGGACTTCCAAACGAAGGATGTGAAGAGCTTGCCTATAGTTTAAGGGAAATAGAGCGGTTACAACCTGAATCGTTAACGGTTCATATGCTTGCCTTTAAACGACGTTCGAAAATAACGAAAAATCGTGGACTTTATACGACTGCTTCAAAAGAAGAGTTACAACGCATGGGTCAAATGACGTATGATTTTGCGAAAGAAAATCACTATATTCCGTATTATTTATACCGACAAAAAAATATTTCAGGTAACATGGAGAATATCGGATATTCTAAGGTTGGACAAGAGAGTATTTATAATATTTTAATTATGGAAGAAGCACAAAATATTTTAGGATTAGGTGTTGGTGCATCAAGTAAATATTTAATTGGGACTTCTGTTCATAATCCAAAAGATTTAAAAACATATATTGATTCTTATCAAACGTATGCCGATAAGAAGATTGAGACACTCATTGAAAGTTTGGAGATAGGTGATACACATGCAAATTAAAGATTTAAAAGCAAAAGAGGATACAACATTAACTGTTATGATTAAGTCTGTTCAGTCGCTAAGAACGGCTGCACAAAAACCGTATTTAAAATTTGAATTTGTAGATAAGAGTGGTTCGATTTTTGCGAATAAGTGGAGTGTGAAACCGAGTGAGTTAGAAGCTTTTTCGGCAGGACAAATTGTGACGGTCAAAGGATTGGTTCAACTTTATAATGCTCAAAAGCAGTGGAATATTGAATCCATTTCTGTGGTAGAGGGGGATGTCGATCCCGCTGATTACGTCGAATCTTCTTCAATGACAGTTGAGTCATTAAAGGAATATATGGGGCAGTTTATGGGGCAAATGCAAGAGGGATATTATAAGGAGATTCTTCAATACTTCTTAGACAAATATGAACAAGAATTTTATGTGCATCCGGCAGCCAGCCGAATGCATCATGCCTTTCGCTCAGGACTAGCTCAACATGTTTTTGAAATGTTGAAAATGGGAGAAGCTTATTGTGAGCTTTATCCGATTGTAAATCGTGACTTGCTCTATGCTGGAATTATTTTGCATGACCTTGGAAAATTATTTGAGATGAGCTATGAAAAGTGTGTTAAGACGGAGTATACGCTTGAGGGGTTAATGGTTGGACATATTAATATGATGGTTTCAATGATTGACGAAGCTTCTCGTGAGTTAGGCTATCAAGGGGAAGAGGTATTGTTTTTAAAGCATATGGTTATTGCTCATCACGGGAAATTAGAATGGGGTTCACCTAAGGAACCTATGATTATTGAAGCTGAATTACTACATTATTTAGATGTTGTCTCTGCTAAGATGACGGCAGCGACGATGGCGCTTCAGCACTGTGCCGCTGGAGAAATGAGTGATCGTATTCCGATGTTAGATAACCGAAGATTTTATCACCATAAATAAAAAAATGACTGGTCGTTTTAGACCAGTCATTTTTTTATTATTCAGCTGTATCTCCTGTTTCTTGATTGTTTTCCTCAGCAGGTTGATTTTCATTTGATTGTGTTTGACGGGCAGCCTCTTCATCGGCAGCTTGTTTTTCGATGTTCGCTACAATTGTTTCATAACGTTTTTGTAATGTCTCATCGGTAAATTTAAAGTTAGCCTCTGAGCGGAATTTAATTAATAATGTCTCTAAACGTAATTGAGTATATTGTTGTTGGCGTGCTAATGACTCAAGTTCTTCTTTCGCATCTTCGAAAGATTTTACTTCAGTTTTTTCTTCAGCTTCTTTATCTGTTGATTCTGATTTTTCAGCTTTATCGGCTTGTGCTTTTTCACCGTATTTTTCATCATATAATTGTTGAAGCATTTCATCTGTAATCGGGTAAGCCTCGGCTAAGGCTGCATCTTGCAATTGAGCGAGTTTGAAATATTCATAAATTTCATCGTCGTTATTTAATCCGTTTTGCGCCATTGCTGTATAATAATTTGTTCCGTAAGCAACTTTAAATTGATCAATTAATTCTTTAATGGCTTTTTTGTCAACTGGATATTTCTTTTCTAATAATTTACCGTCAATTAATGAAATTCCATCAGATAATCCGTAAGCTGGAACTAATTCATTGTATAATTGCTCAACCGTATATTCATGGTCTTTAATTTTAGCAACGACTGAATTACTAGTTTCATTTGATTTTTTATATGTTTTTGAATAATCAGTATATTGCTCTTCTAAGAAGTCGTTCATTAAGACAAATCCTGCTTCTTCACGTTTTTCCGCAAGGGCAGCAACGAACGCTTCATCTGATAATTTTTTCTCACGAAGTTTTTCAGTTAATTCCTCTTTTACTTCTTCAAATGGTTTTTTCTCACCTTCAGAGTATTTATAAATGACGTGATATCCAAATTGTGTTTTAACTGGCTCTGTTGTATACGTTCCAACCTCAAGAGCGTAAGCAGCATCTTCGAAATCACTAATCATGGCACCTTGACCGAATGTTCCAAGATCTCCACCTTTATCTTTTGTTCCATCCGTTCCATATTCTTTTGCTAACTCTTGGAAAGTAGCTTCTTTATCTTCTGCTTCATCTAATTTTTTAATAATTTCTTTTGCTGTCTTTTCATCAGCCACTAAAATATGGCGAGCTCCAATTTCGTAAGCTCTCTCATATGCTTTTTCAAGTTCTTCATCCGTTACGACTGAAATTTCATCCGCTACTTTTTGGCGATATAAATTTAATTCGATATATTGGCGAAGTTCCGCTTCATCCTTAAATCCTTGAGCAGTTAAAAATTCCTCAAAATTAGCATTTTTTTCTTTATATTGAGCGATGATTTTATCGACTTCCGCTTCATCAATTTCATATTGTTGAGATAAAACATCGAAATCAACTAAGTCTAATAGTGCACCTAATCCCGCTTTGGTTACCATTTTATCAAATACTTGTTGTTTTGTAATATCACCGACATCAGAGGTAATAAATTTTTCATTTCCATTTGGGACACTCATCCCAATTTCGTTTTTATTTGAACAGGCACCGAGAAATAATGTTGTAACAACGGCCGCTGTTGCTAGGAAGTACTTTTTCATTGTGTTCACATCCTCTATTTTGTTTAATTTAACGTTTTTAATCATATCATTTTTCAAATTTTGGAACAATATTTTTTTGGTAGGTTTTTGTGGAATTTGAGTAAAAACATAAACCAAATTGCGAAAAATTCATAGGATATATTAGCTCAGGAAACTGAGTGGAAAGGTTGGAAAGGAGTTGAGATTATGTTCGGAAATGGTTGTGCATTTATCTTAGTTTTATTTATCTTATTAGTTATTATTGGATGCGGATGTGGATGCGGATTCGGTATGTGCTAATCGAAGTAAAATGAGATCCAAGTAATCTTAAGCTCAATTGGGAGCCTATATCTAAATTATGATTAAATTTTAAGGAGAGATTTATTATGTGTGGAAATAACTGTGCATTTATTTTAGTTTTATTTATTTTATTAGTGATCATCAGCTGCTGCTGTGGTAGAATGGTTTGCTAATTAGTAAATAATTTATAGTGATAAAAAGTGAATGGTATCCGCTATTATGTGGGGAAAAGGACCGTAAGGTCCTTTTTATTATGCAAAAATAAGCCTAGGATAGTTTAGAATAGCTATTTCCTTATTATAAGGATAAGAGATAGAGAAGGGATCTTTAATCTCATTCACATGGGTTTGTTAGAAAGTCTTTTTAAATGTCTAAATTGTACTCAAGAGACATATAGTTTATTAGGTGTCAAAAAGAGATTAAATCAGAGGCGATTTATTTGATTTAAGTTTTTTTCAAGTAGATAAACACCGACTTTTTGGTCATCTCTTTGATTCTTAATTATTAAGGAGGAGGTCTCATGAGACAATCAAGTTTAACGCCAGAAAATTATGAAAAGTTGTCACTTTTTATCGAGGCGCATTCGAAAGAGACGGATGGCTTAATGCCGATTTTACATGAAGCACAAAATATTTTTGGGTATATTCCACTTGAGGTTCAAAAATTTATCTCAAGTCGGACGGGAATCTCGGTAGCTAGAATTCATGGAGTCGTTACGTTCTATTCCCAATTTTCAACAACTCCTAAAGGTGAGCATGTGGTCGGGGTTTGCTTAGGAACGGCTTGTTATGTCAAAGGTTCGCAGGCGATTTTAGATAAAATAAAGGCAGAGCTTGGAATTGAACCTGACCAGACAACGGCTGATGGAAAATTTTCATTAGTAGCCACACGTTGTATTGGGGCCTGTGGGTTAGCCCCTGTTATGACGGTAGATGATGAGGTTTATGGAAAGGTGACATTGAAACAAATTGATGACATCTTTAAAAAGTATAACGATGAATGAATCTATCCCATTTTTGTAAGGGGCGAATGAAGCGACAGGGTCGGTTTGAGCCTACCCTCGATGCTTAGAAAATTTGCTTAAATGGGTAAGAATAAAAGGAATGATAGCTGTGAATAGGAGTCCAACTTTTAAATGTTTCCCTATTTATGCGTTAAGTCCCGGGATAGACGATCAACTTCAACAGGTTCATGACCTATATGTAGGTGATTTATTGAGTCACGTGTTAAAGCAGGCTAAACCTCATCAAGTATGGTTAACGGTTCAGAGTCATCCAACGATTGTTGCGGTTGCAAGTTTAAAAAATTTAAGGGCAATTATTGTGGTAGACGGAGTGGAGGTACCGGCAGAAACGATAGAGGCTGCTAGTCAAAATGGAGTTCATTTATTTTCTTCTCCCTTGAGCGCTGTCGAACTTATCAAGTTATTTACATTGAGGGATAGCCAGAGGTATTGAAATGAGATAGTGCGTCTGGTGATTGAGGACAACGATGATGTGGGGGAGGAAAAGAGATGCGGGACTTATCAATGTCTATTTTAGACCTGGCAATGAATTCAATTCGGGCGCATGCAACGGTGATTGAAATTAAGGTCGCGGAAACATTAGAGTGGAACGAACTTGAACTTGAAATTAAGGATAATGGGGTTGGAATGTCGTCACAGGTGTGCAAGGAAGCAACTTATCCTTTTTTTACAACGAAGAGTAATCATAGAGTAGGATTAGGGATTCCGTTACTGATTGAGCGGGCTAAACAGTGTGAAGGAAATGTTCTTATTCAGTCTAGGGAAGGAATTGGAACGAGTGTACGCGCTAAAATGAAGCTCAATCATCTGGATCGTCCACCCTTTGGAAATATCCATCAGACGTTGTATACCATTATTCAGATAGCCCCCACGGTTAATCTGATTTATATGCATCAAAAGGGATCATTGAATTATCAATTTGAGACGCTAAGCGTCAGAGAAGTTGTGGGTGAGGAATTAATGAATCATCCGAATACAATAGCGTGGGTGAAGCGGGAAATTGAGACAAATGATTTTTCATTTACATCCTATTGAGATGAGGGGAGTGATTGGTTGTGAAAACATTAGAGGAGTTGGAGCAAATTCGTAAGCGCACATTAGATGATTTGCATTTAAGACGTCTTGATCAGGCACCGGTCAAAGTAGTGGTTGGTATGGGGACATGTGGTATTGCCTCAGGTGCGAGAGAAGTTTTAAAAGCGTTTGTACACGAGGTGAATCAACAGGGCTTAATGAATGTAATGATCACTCAATCGGGGGAATTTGAAGTGTGCGGAAATGAACCGGTCGTGGAGATTTTTGATCATTTAGGGAAAACAACGTATCTTCAGATGAATGGGGAGAAAGCAAAACACGTTGTCCTAGAACATTTAATGAACGGAAAGGTCGTATCTGAGTTTACGGAAGATAGCACTTCTATTTAGATGTTTTTTGTAAATAAGAGGGGGGAACTTCATGTCAGAATATCGTGCGCATGTTTTGATTTGTGGAGGAACGGGTTGTACGTCTTCACGATCAAAAGAGATTAAACAAGCATTAGAGGAAAAATTAGAAGAGCTCGGACTTGACGAGGAAGTCAAAGTGACGATGACGGGGTGCTTTGGCTTATGTGAAGCGGGACCGATTATGATTGTCTATCCAGAAGGTGTTTTTTATTCTAAGGTAAAGGTAAGCGATGTAGATAAGATTGCAACGGAGCACTTATTAAAAGGACGAATTGTTAAAGAGTTACTTTATAAGGAAGCATTAGTTGATGGTGAGGTTAAATCCGTCAATGAAGTCGAGTTTTATGCAAAACAAACCCGATTAGCTTTAAGAAATTGTGGGAAAATTAACCCTGAAAATATTGATGAGTACATTGCTTACGATGGATATAAGGCATTAGCCAAGGCATTAACTGAAATGACACCTGAGGAAATTATTGATCAAATTAAAACATCAGGTTTACGCGGTCGTGGGGGTGGAGGATTTCCAACCGGATTGAAGTGGGAGTTTACCTATAAGGCAAAAGGAGATCAAAAATATGTGGCTTGTAATGCCGATGAAGGTGACCCAGGAGCCTTTATGGATCGCTCTATTTTAGAGGGAGATCCGCATGCCGTTTTGGAGGCTATGGCTATTGCAGGATATGCCGTAGGTGCTAATACGGGGTATATTTATGTTAGAGCAGAGTACCCTATTGCGGTTAAACGATTGCAGATTGCCATTGAACAAGCCCATGAATACGGAATGCTAGGGGAAAATATTTTTAATACAGGTTTTAATTTTGATATTGAATTACGTTTAGGTGCAGGGGCATTTGTTTGTGGTGAAGAAACAGCTCTTATCGAATCGATTGAAGGAAAGCGGGGAATGCCGCGTCCACGTCCACCTTTTCCAGCGGTTAAAGGGGTATGGGGAAAACCAACATTATTGAATAATGTTGAGACGTATGCGAATGTGTCGCAAATTATTTTAAATGGGGGCGAATGGTTTTCAAGTATTGGAACTGAACGCTCGAAGGGAACAAAAGTATTTGCATTAGGTGGAAAAATTAATAATACGGGACTTGTTGAGATTCCAATGGGAACGACTCTTCGCGAGGTTGTTTACGATATTGGGGGTGGAATTCCGAACGGGAAAAAATTTAAAGCTGCCCAAACAGGAGGACCATCGGGAGGATGTTTAACTGAGGAATATTTAGATACGGCCATCGATTTTGATAATTTAGTTTCACTGGGTTCAATGATGGGATCTGGGGGATTAATCGTTATGGATGAAGATAACTGCATGGTTGATATCGCCCATTTTTATTTAGATTTTACATGCGATGAATCGTGCGGTAAGTGTACGCCTTGCCGTGAAGGAACGAAACGTATGAAAGAAATTCTAAAAAAAATCACGGAGGGAAAAGGTGAACTTAAAGATTTGGATGAGCTCGAACACTTAGCAAAATATATTAAGGAAAATTCGCTATGTGGTTTAGGTCAATCTGCTCCGAATCCTGTATTGTCAACATTACGCCATTTTAAAGAGGAATATTTAGCGCACGTTGTTGATAAACGTTGTCCGGCAGGAGTTTGTTCAAATTTATTAGAGTATTATATCACTGAGAAATGCATCGGTTGTGGTTCATGTGCGAGATCTTGTCCAGTGCACTGCATTCAACCTATTGGGGAAGTTGTGAATGCTAAAACAGGACGTCGTCGCCATGTGATTGACCCAGAGGCGTGTATTAAATGTGGTTCTTGTATGGCCCACTGTCCGACTAAAATTAGTGCAATTATTAAACGATAGGGGGAGGAAAGATGGGAGTCGTTCATATTACTTTAAATGGAATGCCGTATACGGTTCCTGATACGTATACGATTTTAGAGGCTGCACGCGAGGCAGGGATTAAAATCCCAACCCTTTGTTTTTTGAAAGATTTAAATGAAACAGGTGCTTGTCGAGTGTGCGTTGTTGAAGTGAAAGGCGCTCGTTCGCTCGTAACGGCATGTAATATGAAAGTGAGCGAGGGAATGGAAATTAAAACACATTCAAAACGTGTGTTAGACGCCAGAAAAATGACCGTCGAACTTTTACTTGCTAATCACCGTGTCGAATGTACGACATGTGAACGTAATCATGACTGTGAGTTGAAACAATTGTCTAATGATTTAAATTGTGATACCCATCGGTTTAGTGGGGAATGCCGAGTTCCATTTTATCGGGATGATTCATATTCCATTGTGAGAGATACATCGAAATGTATTTTATGCGGTCGTTGTGTTGCCGCCTGTCGTGAAAAAGCAGGGACAGAAGTGTTAGCCTTTAACCAACGAGGCTTTCAAACGTACATTGGACCAGCCTTTGAGATGAGTATGGATCAAGCAGGGTGTATTCATTGTGGACAATGTATTAATGTTTGTCCAACAGCAGCTCTGTCAGAACATTCAACAATTGATGAGGTCATTCAAGCGATTGATGATCCAGATAAAGTGGTTGTCTTTCAAGTGGCACCTGCCGTCCGTGCTGCTTTAGGTGAAGAGTTTGGCTTACCAATTGGAACTCACGTTGGGGGAAAAATTGCGGCAGCCCTTCGTCGAATTGGCGGCCCAACAGCGAAAGTTTTTGATACTAACTTTAGTGCAGATTTAACCATAATGGAAGAGGCCTATGAATTATTAGATCGTGTTAAAAATAACGGTGTCTTACCCATGATTACTTCATGTTCACCGGGATGGATTCGATTAGCTGAGCAATATCGACCTGAAATTTTACCGCATCTTTCTTCATGCAAGTCACCCCAACAAATGTTTGGTGCGATTTTAAAATCTTATTGGGCGGAAAAAAATCAAGTAGACCCAGCTAACATCTATTGTGTTTCGGTAATGCCATGCATTGCTAAAAAAGGAGAGTTAGAACGAGAAGAGATGAAGACAAACGGCTTGCAGGATGTAGATGCTTCTATCACAACACGTGAACTTGCACGAATGATTCGAATGTACGGTCTTGACTTTGTTCATTTACCTGATGAGGCTTTTGATCAACCTTTAAGTGAATACAGCGGGGCTGGAACCATTTTTGGGGTAACCGGAGGTGTGATGGAGGCCGCCTTAAGAACAGCGGCAGATGTCTTATCTGGACAAAGCCTAGAAGAAATTACTTATCATTCAGTGCGTGGGGTTGATGATTTAAAAGAGGCAACTTTAACGGTGGGGGATTTAACATTGAATGTTGCGGTCGTTCATGGTGGAAAGCATGCCTTAGAACTGGTGGATCAAATTTTAAAAGGTCAAAAACAGTATCACTTTGTAGAAATTATGGGATGTAGTGGTGGATGTGTAGCTGGTGGTGGTCAACCCCATGTACCAGCGTCGCTTTACAATGCAGGAGTCGATGTGAGAAGTAAACGGGCTCAGGCACTTTATAGTGATGATGAGCGACAACATATCCGAAAATCTCATGAAAATCCAGTTATTTCAGCTTTATATCAGGAATATTTAGGCGAACCTAATAGCCATAAGGCACATGAACTCTTACATACAACGTATGTCAAGAGAGATATTTATTCTCAAGACTAGGGAGAGGTTAAAAGAGGGGATTCTACTGAAAGTGAAGGCCGTTATCTTTTCATGAATGGGACCTAGCGTTTGAGTAGGATCCATCGTGTTATAAAAAATCCATTTATGAGCAATAATCTTGGGGTGTGACCGAGTGAAACTTACGAGGGCTCATGGTAAAACTAATGAGTCCTGTAAGTTTTTTTACGAGGTAAAAAAATAATCGTTATAATGTTTTTTAAAAATAAAAGCAAATAACTTTGATAGTTGATAAATGTTAGGTATACTAAGAAAGTAAAGATGAAAAAACGTTCCTTTTATCGAATTAAATCGTTATTTAAGCGAAGGGTAAGAATGGGTTCGATAAGGGGAAAATAAAGGTTTACACCATTAATTGATTATGATGTTAAAAAATGTTAGAATCATAATGGAAGCATTTTACTATCATTGTTTTGAAGAGTTAAGTATAGTATAATGGACATATTTCTAGTTATGAATGAGGGAGGTTAAGTTTTATGTCTAAAGTGTTCCAATCAATGGACGGATGCCAAGCAGCGGCTTATGTTTCGTATGCATTTACAGAGGTCGCAGGAATTTATCCAATTACGCCGTCAACACCTATGGCGGAGTATACAGATTTATGGGCATCACAAGGTAAGAAAAATTTATTTGGAGCTCCAGTGAAATTAGTGGAGATGCAATCAGAAGCGGGGGCAGCTGGAACAGTCCATGGATCGTTACAAGCAGGTGCATTAACAACGACTTATACAGCATCACAAGGGTTATTATTAAAAGTTCCAAACATGTATAAAATTGCGGGTGAATTATTACCTGGAGTTATTCACGTATCGGCTCGTGCGATCGCGGCTCAATCATTATCAATCTTTGGGGATCATCAAGATATTTATGCTGCTCGTCAAACAGGATTTGCTATGTTATCGACAAGTTCTGTTCAAGAGGTGATGGACCTAGGAGGAATTGCTCACTTAGCAGCGATTAAATCAAGTGTTCCATTCTTACATTTCTTTGATGGATTCCGTACATCACATGAAATTCAAAAAATCGAAGTGATGGACTATGCAGAGTTAGGAAAATTATTAGATTATGATAAAGTACGTGAATTCCGCGCTCGTGCGATTAACCCAAATCACCCAGTGACAAAAGGTTCAGCACAAAATGACGATGTTTACTTCCAAACACGCGAAGTTCAAAATAAATATTACGATGCAGTACCAGCCATCGTTGCAGATTATATGGAGAAAATTAGCGAAATTACAGGTCGCGAGTATAAACCATTTATGTATTATGGGGCAGAAGATGCGACTGAAATTATCGTAGCCATGGGATCAATCACAGAAACGATTAAAGAAACAGTTGATTATTTAATTAAAAATGAAGGACGCAAAGTCGGGGTTATTACCGTTCATTTATACCGTCCATTTAGTTCAGAATACTTTTTCAATGTATTACCAAAAACGGTAGAACGTATTGCGGTTTTAGACCGTACGAAAGAACCAGGGGCAACAAGTGAGCCATTATGTTTAGATATCCGTTCAATTTTCCATGGCCGTGAAAATGCTCCAAAAATTGTAGGAGGTCGTTTCGGATTATCTTCTAAAGATACAACACCTTCACATATTGTTGCAATCTATGATAATCTATCAGGTGAAATGAAAGATGACTTCACGGTAGGTATTATTGATGATGTGACGTTTAAATCATTACCAGTTAAAGAAGAAATCATGGTTTTAAATGATGATGTAACCGAAGCGTTATTCTTTGGATTAGGATCAGATGGAACAATTGGTGCTAATAAAAATACAATTAAAATCATTGGAGAAAATACGGATTTATATGCGCAAGCATATTTCGCCTATGATTCTAAGAAATCAGGTGGATTAACACGCTCTAACTTACGTTTTGGAAAAGATGTTATCCGTGCGCCTTATTTAGTTTCTACACCAAGCTTCGTTTCATGTTCAATGGATACATACATTGGAAAATATGATATGATTAGCGGATTACGCCAAGGTGGAACGTTCTTATTAAATACGGTTCATTCAGCAGAAGAGATTGTAGAACACATGCCAAATAGCTTTAAAAAGTTATTAGCACAAAAAGAGGCGAAATTCTATATTATTGATGCCGTGACATTAGCTAAAGAAATTGGATTAGGACGTCGTACAAATACGATTATGCAATCTGCTTTCTTTAAATTAAATGAACAAATTATGCCTTACGCTCGTGCGCAAGAATTAATGAAAAAGTATGTAGAAAAATTATATTCACGTAAAGGTGAGGCTATTATTGCGATGAACTTTGCTGCGATTGATAAAGGGGCAGAGGGATTAGTAGAAGTTACAGTTGATCCTGCATGGGTGAACTTAGCCGACGAAGAGGTAAAAGTTTCTGAAGGACGCCCTCATTTCGTAGAAACAATTGCTGATGTGATTAACCATAGTAAAGGAGATACTTTACCTGTTTCAGCATTTGTTGATTATGCGGATGGAACAATGCCAAATGGAACAGCGGCCTATGAAAAACGTGGAATTGCAAACTTTGTTCCAAAATGGATTGAGGAAAACTGTATCCAATGTAACCAATGTGCTTACGTATGTCCTCATGCGGTTATTCGTCCATTCTTAGTGACTGAGGCTGAAAAGGCGCAAGCGCCAGAAGGAACACGTACATTAAAAGCAATTGGTAAAGGATTAGATGGTTTAGAGTACTGTATTCAAGTTTCAACATTAGACTGTACAGGATGTGAAGTATGTGCCCACATCTGTCCAGGTAAAAAAGGAAATAAAGCATTAGTTATGGTTCCAATTGGTGAAGAGTTAGAAGCAGGGCAAGCTGCTCGTGCGGATTACTTCTTCAACGAAGTGTCTTATAAAGATGATTTATTACCGAAAACAACGGTTAAAGGTTCTCAATTTGCTCAACCATTATTCGAATTCTCAGGAGCATGTGCAGGATGTGGAGAAACGCCATACATTAGTTTATTAACGCGTTTATTTGGTGATCGTATGACTATCGCCAATGCAACAGGATGTTCATCAATCTACGGTGCATCATTCCCTGCAACACCTTATACAACAAACGCTGAAGGGAAAGGTCCTGCATGGGCGAACTCATTATTCGAAGATAATGCAGAGTTTGGATTCGGTATGCACATTGCAGCAGAAACATTACGTAACCGTATCGGATTATTAATGGAAGAAAATATCGAAAAAGTTGATGCTGAATTAGCGGGATTATTTACGAAATGGTTAGATAACCGTAATAGTGGAGAAGTAACAAAAGCATTAGCTCCTCAATTAGAGGTTGCAATTGCAAACTCTTCGAATCAAGAGGTTCAAGAAATTTTAGATTTAAAAGATTACTTAGTTAAACAATCGAACTGGATTATTGGTGGAGATGGATGGGCTTATGACATCGGTTATGGTGGATTAGACCACGTTATCGCTAATAATGAAGATGTTAATATTTTAGTTTTAGATACAGAGGTTTACTCGAATACAGGTGGTCAGTCATCTAAGTCATCGCGTGCCGCTTCAATCGCTAAATTTACAGCGTCAGGTAAAGGTGGTAAGAAAAAAGACTTAGCTGCCATTGCGATGTCATATGGACACGTTTATGTTGCCCAAGTTTCTCACGGTGCAAATCAAGCACAGGTAATCAAAGCAATGATGGAAGCTGAAAAACATCAAGGTCCATCAATTGTTATCGCTTATTCACCATGTATCGCACACGGGATTAAAGGCGGTTTAGCAAACTCAATGAGCCAAGCAAAATTAGCTACTGAATGTGGCTATTGGCCAACATATCGTTTCAATCCTGAGTTATTAGAGGCTGGGAAAAATCCATTACAATTGGATTCAAAAGCTCCAAATTGGGATAAATACCGTGACTTCTTAATAAGTGAAGCTCGTTATGCTCAGGTGACAAAAATTAATCCAGATCATGCAGAGGAGTTGTTAGAGGCTAATCGTAAAGATGCACAACGTCGATTCCGCCAATTACAACGTATGGCTGCTTTAGACTTCTCAGATGAGGTTGAAGTAGAAGAAACAGTAACTGAAGAATAATTTCATAAATACGTACTCACACATCAAAAATGTCTAACGTAGGGGAACCCCTCGCGTTAGACATTTTTTTATTGGTTAAATTAACGGATTTAGTCAGTCTAGTGGGGTTTTCTCTCCACTCATTAAAAGACAAAAAAGAACATCTAAGGGTCATAAAAGAAATAAAAATGTCGAGAAAACGTTTTCTTGGTAGGTGATGTGTAACGGGTTACGATAAAACAGAATAATTATGAGGTATGTGACAAAAGACGATAAAAATACCGAATCTAGCGTGATAATATTAGGTGGTTCGAAGGTGCTAAGTAGTGCTGAATAAAAATTAATGGCCAGCTTAAACGATAGAAATGGGGGAATTTTTAATGAAGACTTTAGCTATGATTTTAGCAGGAGGGCGTGGGTCACGCTTAGACATTTTATCACTTGGGAGAGCAAAACCAAGCGTTCCATTCGCAGGAAAATTTAGAATTATCGATTTCGTATTGAGTAACTGTTCAAATTCAGAAATCTATGATATTGGGATTTTAACTCAATACTTACCTTTATCATTAAACGAGCATATTGGGGTAGGTCAAGCTTGGGATTTTGACCGTAAAAATACAGGAGTTACATTATTACAACCATGTGAAGGGCATTCATCAGATCAATGGTATACAGGAACGGCGGATGCAATTTTACAAAACATTAGTTATATTAAACGTAAAAATCCGGATAATGTTTTAATTTTATCAGGAGATCATATTTATAAAATGGATTATCGTCCATTAATTGAACAACACATTAATAACAATGCAGATGTAACCGTTTGTGCACAAGAAGTAGATTGGGCGGAAGCTTCACGTTTTGGAATTTTAACAGATGATGAGAACGGACGTATTGTAGAATTCGCTGAAAAACCAGCAGAACCTAAAAGTAATTTAGCTTCTATGGGAATTTATGTGTTTAAAACAGATGTATTAATCAATACATTACAACATCTTAAAAAAGAGGGATTAGATTTTGGTAGCGATGTTATCCCACATTTAATTGAGCATGGACACGTCTATTCTTACCGCTTCCGTGATTATTGGAAAGATGTTGGAACTTATGAATCATATTTAGAGGCTAACTTAGAATTAACAACAACTGTTGATCAAATTCAATTAGACATGTATGATCCAAATTGGATTATTCATACAAAGAGCGAGGAAAAACCAACAGCTAAATTTGGTTCAAAAGCTCAAGTTTGCCAAAGTTTAATTTCAAATGGATCAATCGTCGCTGGATCAGTTACAAAGTGCGTGGTAAGTCCAGGTGTTCATATTCATCCAAATGCAATTGTTCGTAATAGTATTATTATGAATGACACAATTATTGAAGAAGGATGTGTCATTGACGGAGCAATCATTGATAAAGAATGTGTCATCGGTAAAGGAAGTATTATTGGACGCGGAGCAGTATCATGTGCAAATGAAGATAAACCAAAAGTATTATCTAGTGGTTTAAATGTTATTGGTAAAGGGGTACGTCTACCTGAGGGAACAATTGTTGAAAGAAACGTTCGTATCTTCCCACATGTTTCAGAAGAAGACTTCAATGATAAAATCATCACTTGTGGTCGTACAATCTATCCTGCTAAGGAGGCCTAAGCCGGTGAAAGTTGCATTTGTCTCGTCAGAAGTTTATCCATTTATTAAAACAGGGGGGCTAGCCGATGTGGCATACGCCCTTCCAAAAGCATTAGCCAAACAAGGTCATGATGTTTGTGTGATTTTGCCGGGCTATAAACAAATCCCAGAAGGGTTATTAAAAGGGGCCTATTGGGTGACGAATGTTGAAGTCATGGGGAAAATGTTCTGGATTAACTGTGTTGAATTAGAGGGAATCAAATATTATTTAATGTTTGAACCTTTATTTTCAAATCGTGATTCTATCTATGATTGTCCGGACCGTGATTACCAATTTGCAATGTTCTGTGAGGTTACGTTAAGGTTATTGAAAAATATTAACTTCCAGCCAGATATTATTCATACAAATGATTGGCAAACAGGATTGATTCCATTCTTTATGAATCAACGCTATTATGCGGATCCATTTTACTATAATACAAAAACGGTCTATACCATTCATAACTTACGATTCCAAGGTCAATTTTCATCGCATGCTGTTCGCCATCTAGGCTATCGTTTTGATGATATTCAAATTAACTACATGCAGTTAGGAATCCAGTATGCGAATAAGGTAACAACGGTTAGCGAAACGTATGCGAAAGAAATTCTAACTGATTTTTATGGAGAGAATCTAAATCATATTTTAAAAATGCGTCAAGCGGATTTAACAGGAATTGTTAATGGAATTGATGTGGATTTATTTAATCCAGAAACGGATCCGGCATTAGTTTCTCCATATACCGTTGAAACGCTTGAATTAAAGGCTAAAAATAAAGAAGAGTTACAACAGCGCTTTAATTTAGAAGTAAATCCTGATATTCCATTAATCGGTATTATCACTCGATTAGACTCACAAAAAGGGCTTGATTTAATCACACACATTTTAGAAGAGCACTTAATTTATGATCGCGTACAGTTTTTCTTACTTGGATCAGGGGAAGCGAAATACGAACAATATTTCCAATGGATTCGCGATAAATACCCAAATCAAGTTGGAATCTATTTAGGATATAACGGAGAGCTTGCTAATTTAGTTTATGGAGCAAGCGATATGTTCTTAATGCCGTCATTATATGAGCCATGTGGATTATCACAATTAATTTCACTCCGTTACGGAACGGTTCCGATTGTACGTGAAACGGGAGGATTAAACGATACGGTTCATTCGTACAACGAAGAAACAATCGAAGGAAACGGATTTAGTTTTACAAATTACAATGCACACGATATGCTACACACACTTCGCCGCGCGGTAAATTATTATCGTCAAGATAAAGATGTTTGGCGCCAATTGATGGTTGCAGGGATGACAGGAGATTATTCTTGGGAAAATTCGGCCCAACGCTATGTTGAATTATATCAATCAATGATGGATCAACCATTAGAAAGCATAAAAGCAAGCTAACTTGCTTTTATGCTTTTTTTTCTCATATAACCGAGAAATAACCATCGGTTTCAGATAACGATTAATTATCAGCGATGATAAACTGCCACGTAGAATGGTTCTAATTTTTGATAAGGTGAGAATTTAATGTATGAGGAGGATTCTCGTTTGTCATTAGGATGGTTGTTATTGTTATCCTGTTGAAGGAATGACGCAACGTCAATGGAAGGCCATTTTTGAAAAAGTTAAATTTATGAAAGGCAGTGGGTTATGGGAACAATCTTTTTCTTTGCTTAGAAGGTGTGCGGGGAAGTAGAGTTTTTTTGAGATTAAAAGAGGGGGGATGTTTAAGGACCCTCTCTTTGTCTTATAATAGGAAATAACGGGAGACATAGAGCGCGTATTTTGAAAATGTTCGTCATTTTTAATATAGAATATGATAAAATAGCATATATATTTAAATGTCGAATGACTAGGTGAAAAGGTGATAATATGTCAGTGGATAAAAGTAAAATTGAAACAGCGGTTAAGATGATTTTAGAAGCAGTTGGAGAGGATCCAAATCGACCAGGAATCATTGACACACCAGCGCGTGTCGCACGTATGTATGAAGAAGTTTTCTCAGGGTTACATGAGGATCCGAAAAAACATTTAGAGGTTTATTTTAGTGAGGAATATGATCAATATGTCGTTGTTCAAGATATCGTTTTCCATTCGATGTGTGAGCATCATTTACTGCCATTTTTCGGACGAGTTCATGTGGCTTATTATCCGGAAAATAATGAGGTTGTTGGATTAAGTAAAATTGCACGTGTAACAGACGTCATTTCAAGAAGACCTCAACTTCAAGAACGTATGGGAAAACAGATAGGAGATACAATTGCGAATTCGATTCAATCTAAAGGGGTCATGGTAGTCATCGAGGCTGAACATATGTGCATGGTGATGCGCGGCATTAAGAAACCTGGTGCAATCACGAAAACTATTTATAGCACTGGAATTTTTAAAGAAGATTTAGCGATGAGACAGGAAGTGTTAAATTTAATAAAAGGATAAGGAGGAATAGGATGCGTTATTTATGTAGCGGTGAATCACATGGTCCACAGTTAACGGCTATTATTGAAGGGGTTCCTGCGGGGCTTTTGTTAACTGAAGAGATGATTAACAAAGATCTTAAACTCCGTCAACAAGGCTATGGACGTGGCGATCGAATGAAGATAGAAAGTGACCAAGTGCAGATTACAAGTGGGGTACGCCATGGGATGACACTTGGATCGCCTATTACACTCGTTATAAAGAATAAGGATAATAAAAATTGGTCAGAGGTCATGGCTATTGAGCCAATTCCTTCATTAGAATACGACATTAAAAAGGTTCCACGACCTGGACATGCGGATTTAGTAGGGGCGATGAAATACGGACACCGTGATTTAAGAAATGTATTAGAGCGTTCCTCAGCCCGTGAGACGGCCATTCGCGTTGCCGTTGGTGCTGTTGCTAAACAAATTTTAGCGGCGCTAGGAATTGAGGTTCTTTCGCACGTTTTACAAATTGGAAAGGTTTCAATCGGGGAAACGCATTTATCCTTTGACGAAATTAAAGAGGCTATTCAAGACTCGCCTGTTCGATGTGTGGACCCGATTGTTTCTGCTAAGATGTGTGCACATATCGATGATGCGAAAAAACAAGGGGATTCAGTAGGAGGAATCGTTCAGGTTCTCGCTAAAAATGTGCCACCGGCCCTTGGAACCTATGTTCAATTTGATCGTAAGTTAGACGCCAAAATTGCGGCCGCTTTTATCGGGGTTCAGTCGGTAAAAGGGGTGTATTTTGGTGATGCGATGCTTTCAAGTTCTTCTTTTGGAAGTGAGGTTCATGACCAAATTGCCTATGACCAAGGATTTATACGAACGAGTAATCACTACGGTGGCTTCGAGGGTGGAATGACTAATGGAATGCCATTGGTTGTCCATGCGATGATTAAACCTATTCCAACGTTATACCAACCCTTGAATTCGATTCATATAGAAACGAAAAAGGTTGAAAAGAGTATGATTGAGCGATCAGATAGTTGTGTGGTGCCGGCGGCCGGAATTGTCCTAGAATCTGTGCTTGCGATGGAGTTAGCCCGTGAAATTTTAGAGGAGTTTGGATCAAATCAAATGTCAAACTTAGTAGAGGCGATGAATCGTCATCGTCAAGCGATGAGGGATTTTTAATGAAACAATTACAAGTTAAAACGTCATCAAGTGAATATCCCATTTACATTGGGGAAGACTGCCTAAGTGTCCTAGCGCCTTTTTTACAACAGGCAACTCAAACGATTGTTGTGACCGATCAAACAGTCTATGATTTACATTATCAAAAGTTATCACACGTATTGCCGGAAAATACGATAACTTATATTATTACTCCCGGGGAAAGCTCAAAAAGCTTTGATTGTTATCATCAGATTCAGACGTTCCTTATCGAAAGTCAAGTCGATCGTCAAGCCTGTTTACTTGCCTTCGGTGGGGGCGTTGTGGGCGATTTAGCTGGATTTGTTGCCGCGACTTATATGAGAGGGATAGATTTTATTCAAATTCCAACGACATTACTGGCCCATGATAGTGCTATTGGAGGGAAGGTCGCTATTAATCATGAATTAGGAAAAAATTTAATTGGCGCTTTTTATCCCCCAAAAGCCGTGGTTTATGATTTGCGTTTTTTAAGAACACTATCGGAAAAGGAATGGCGATGTGGGTTAGCAGAGATGGTTAAGCATGGATTTATTGCGAATCCCTCTTTACTTCGTCAGTTGCTACAAATTCAATCGTTAGATGCCCTTTTGGACGAGACTTTTGCCCAGTTATTAATTCAAAGCCTCATGGTGAAAATGGAAATTGTTCAAATGGATGAGTTTGAACAGGGATGTCGTGCCTATCTAAATTTTGGTCATACATTTGGACATGCCATTGAATTAGATGAAAAGGAACTTTCCCATGGAGAGGCCGTTGCGATTGGTATCTTATTTTCGCTTTACTTAAGTGAACATATTTTTGGTATTGATTTAGCTATCGGTCAATATTTGACCTATTTAAAACGACTGCATTTCCCACTTCCGTTTAACGTCGATCATGCTAAACGGTATTTAGGGTACATGATGCATGATAAAAAAAATCAACGAAAACAGGTGCGCTTCGTCTTGCTAAATCAACTAGCTAAACCCGAGTTGGTTTCATTTTCGATAGCGGGGCTTGAAACGTTACTTAAACAATTTCTTAGCGAATTCACGACGAAGGAGGAGCGTGTATGTCACTAAAAGGAAGTTTAACGGTAGCTTCAGATAAGTCGATTACTCATCGTGCTATTATATTTAGTAGCCTTTCAAAGGGAACAACCCAGATTTATAACCCACTTCTTGGGGAAGATTGTCTAAGTACACTTGAAATATTTAAAAGCTTTGGCGTTAAATCTCACATTGAGAATAACTGTTTAACGATTACGAGTCCGGGAATCGACTCCTTTGAGATTGAGTCTCCAGTTTTAGATGCTAAAAATTCCGGGACGACAGCGCGCCTATTAATGGGCGTGTTTCCTTATTTGAAAAAACCGGTGACATTAATCGGGGATGACTCTTTATCAAGGCGGCCAATGAGACGGGTAGTGACCCCGCTTTCTCAAATGGGAGCGCGCATTGAATTAAAGGAGGAAGCAACGCTTCCGGCTCATATCTTTCCAAGTCACTTAAGTGGTATCTCGTATGTATTACCTGTTGCTAGCGCACAAGTTAAATCGGCGGTGATGTTAGCGGGGATGTTAGCAAAGGGAAGAACAACGATTAGTGAACCGATTCCCACGAGAGATCACACCGAAAAGATGTTTGAAGATTTTAAAATTCACTATCAAAAGCTCAATCGAGTGATTACGATTGAGGGCCCTCAAATGCCCCAAACACCTGGAGAAGTTTTTGTACCTGGAGATATTTCTTCTGCGGCCTTTTTTATAGTTGCCGCACTGATTGTTCCTGGAAGTGAAATTATCATAAATAATGTGGGAATTAATGAAACGAGATCCGGGATTATTGACGTTATTCAGTCGATGGGAGGAAATTTGACCCTTCTTAACCCACGTTATTTTGGAGGCGAGCCTGTAGCTGATTTAAAGGTAGAGTATACGCCTCGTCTAACGGCAACGGTTATTGAGGGAGAGTTGATTCCACGCTTAATTGATGAAATTCCTATCTTAGCCTTGCTTGCAACTAGAGCGGTTGGAACAACAGTCATTAAGGATGCTGAGGAGTTAAAGGTTAAAGAAACGAATCGTATCGATGTAACTGTTCAGCAATTGTCATCGATAGGAGCTAAGATTAAGGCGACAGAAGACGGAATGATTATTGAGGGAAATCCTATGGAGGATTTTTGCGAGGCTAAGGTATCTAGCCATAAAGATCATCGTATTGCGATGATGCTTTGCGTCGCTTCACTCTTATTAGAAAAACCATTAGTTATTGAAGATGTTGAGTCTATGAATATATCTTATCCGGACTTTTTACAACATTTACAAGCGTTATCAGAAAATTAGAGGTGTTAAAATGGCAATTGAATATTTTATTGAAAAATACGAACAAGGACAATTAACAGAGGATATCATTGAGAAAATGCAACATTTTGCATTTGATGCAACGGACGATGAAATTTTTATTATTGCACAAATTTTTGCTGCTATTTCTCATGTTTCAAAGGCCATTGAACTCGTTGAACCGTTGCTCGCTAAATATCCTAATGAGGTGAACTTAAAAACCTTTTTAGCCGACTTATATTTAGACTTAGCAGAAGATGAAAAAGCGTTAGAGCTTTTATCTGGAAGCGACGAAGAAACAAATGTTAGTGTATTATTATTAGAGGCCGACATGTATATCGCTCAGGGACTATTTGAAGTTGCTGAAGATAAATTAAAAAAGGCGCTTGCCCTAGAACCTAAGAATGATTTAATTCA
The DNA here is from genome assembly GCF_037076425.1 of Turicibacter faecis. Taxonomy (NCBI): domain Bacteria; kingdom Bacillati; phylum Bacillota; class Erysipelotrichia; order Erysipelotrichales; family Turicibacteraceae; genus Turicibacter; species Turicibacter faecis. The sequence continues at coordinate 638,369 of NZ_AP028127.1, forward strand.
CTTAGCGTATGCTGAATTTTACTATCATATTGGGGCTTTTGAACAAGCGTTAGATTTATACTTAGATTTGATTGAATGTGCCTTAAATGCAGAGGTTAACGTCTATGATCGATTAGCAACATGTTATAGTCATATCGGTGAGTTTGAACAGGCACTTCAACAATTTAACTTATCAGAAAAGTACTTTGGAAAATTAAATACAGATCAATTATTTAACAAAGGGTTTCTTGCGTATCAAGTAGGGGACTATTCATTAGCTAAGCGCACGTTTAATGAGCTCAAAGAACTTGATCCTAGCTATGACACGATTTACCCATTACTCGGTAAGATATATTTAAAGGAAGAAGAGGCGAATCGGGCCCTTGAAGTGATTCAGGAGGGAATTAAACATAATGAGTTTAATGCCGAACTCTACTTTTTAAAAGGAGAAGCGCTTGAACAATTAAAGGATTTAGAAGGAGCGCGTGATGCGTACTATGAAACATTAAATTTAGATCCTGAAGATGTCGAGGCTGCTTTAAGAGGAAATCGTATCTGTTTAGCCCTTCACGACTATGAGGAAGTGGTCCATAATGTTCACCATTATGAGGAAAATGGACTATTTGATGATCATTTTGAATGGGATTTAGCTATCGCCTTTTTAGAGTTAGAAGACTATGATCAAGCGGCGGCTTCTTTTGAAAAGGCATGGATGAATTATAAGGACAATCCTGACTTTTTATTCGATTATGCTCAGTTTTTAATTGAGGAAGGGCGCCAAAGCGAGGCAGTAACTCACTTAGAAACTATTTTACGTTTGGATGCCACATTAGCACCAGCACGAGAGTTATTAGAGAATTTGATGTAACAATTGTATAAAACTCAAAAAAGATTTCATGGTCTTTAAAGATTAACTTTTAAATGGTGTATAATAAGTTTAGTGTTAATCGAGTAGAGGTGATTGAACAATGTTCTTATATTATGGAGGTTATTACGGTGGATACGGGATGGGTTCGCATTCATCGTATTGGATTTATTTATTAATTGCTTTATTAGTTCCGATGTTAGCGCAGGCGTATTTATCATCAACATTTAATCAATATTTACGTGTCCGTGCTTCATCTGGGTTAACGGGAGCAGATGTGGCTCGTCGTATTCTAGATCGTAATGGATTAATGGACGTTCATTTAACAGAAGTTGGAGGACGCCTGAGTGATCATTATGATCCTACACGTAAAACCGTTCGCTTATCTCATGATATTTACTACGGAACATCGCTTGCAGCCTTAGCGGTAGCGGCCCATGAATGTGGTCATGCGATTCAGCATGCGAATGCCTACGCTCCTTTGCAATTCCGTTCGGCAATGTTTCCTATTGTGAATTTTGCTAATAAATTTGGATATTTAGCCATTTTATTAGGATTTATTTTCGGTGGATCTCAATTTCTATTATTAGGGATTATCCTCGTTGGGATTACCGTCTTATTTCAGTTGGTTACGTTGCCCGTTGAATTTAATGCTTCGGCACGCGCTTTAAACCAGCTTTCAGAGATGAATATTTTATATAGCGGAGAAGAAAAAGCGGGGGCACGAAAAGTGTTAACGGCAGCAGCATTAACTTATGTTGCAGGAGCAGTGGTGGCCGTTGCGGAGTTATTACGTTTAATTATGATTTTTAATTCACGTCAAAATGACTAAAAAAAGGAGATTGACTTAATAGTCAATCTCCTTTTTTCGTATTCATTCCTGAAAATATAAAAAAAGACATCATTAGGGGGAGGATGTCTTTTTTTAAAGTAGCATATTTTATAGAAACAGAAGAAGAATGGAATTCTTCTTTTGGAATGATTTAATTATATCACATATTTTATTAAAATCAAACATTTTTCACCATTTTTTGATAAAATATGTCGATTTTTATCTTAATTGTAATGGAATGATCTTAAAATTAGGTGAAATGGATAACTTAATCAGATGACTATCTGACTGAATTGATGATGTGTTAACAAATAAACATCTGATGTGATGAAGGCGGGGGACTTAACCGCTGTTAAATGATGATGTTTTAAGAAATAAACGGTCGTATAACAAAATTTGTTTTTAAACCGAACATAGCGCTTTTCATAGGATATAATTTCGATATATTTGGTGTCGTGTTTATCGATGATGGGAATCAACTCTTTTTTAATCATCATTCCTTCAAGAAATTCATTCTCATTTTCTTGTTCTGGTTCAAGTTGCTGAATGTAACAATTAGATCCTTCAATTGATTTAACATTTTGCCGCATCTCGCCAATAAAAGATTCATGGGTTTGGATGAGATCATAAAGAGAAAGATAGTCACAATTGGCCCTTTGAAATAAAAGGGCGGGAGGATCCTCATAATTACCATTGACATTAAACTCTAGCATGCCGTAATGGATCATCCGTCCGAATGTAACCTTTTGATCGATAGCCATTCCATTCTCTAAAATAAGATACTTCTTCATCATAAAGTTAGCGGGCGAATCTTTTATTTCGATTTTTTGAGTGATAAATTCGAAAATACCAATCATGTTGGATTCTAGTAATAACGTTTTACAGTGATCGCATTCTGAGACAGTGAGCATAAAGGAATGCCCCTCAAATTCAGGGGAATCCGATGCCCGCGTCACAAACGGGGTATTTAAAATTTGTTGCATCTAAGGAACCTCCTTATTTATTCTCTTTTAAATGGATTAGAATGATCTATTAATAGCATAATGGGGGTCCTTTTAAAAGAGGGGGCTAGAATAAAAATTAAAAAACAACTGGTTTCAGGGAAGAAAATCCAGTTGTTTAATGAAAGATATTATTTTTTATTAAAGAAGGAGTTTTGGTGGAAGTTTCTCAAACTCAATAAGTGGAGAATCTAGGATGTCAATCAACGAAGTTGTTGTCTCCACTTATAGGGAGTTAATTATTCTGTTCTATCTAGCTGCTTTCCCTACACTTAAGTTATGGACTAATTAATCAATTTTTATTCAGTCCTTCATTAAAATTTATAAAAAAAACGTTCGGGGGGACGAACGTTTTTTTAGGAGAGAGTAATATGAAGTTTTTAGGGGGGGAGTAAGTTTAAAACTTACCCTTATAATATGGACAATAATCAAAAAAATATTCAGACAAATAAAGAAATAAAAAAAATATTCAAAAGGGTTAGAAAATCAAAACTCCTTAAATTGAAAAAGCGTTCATGGGGGGGATGAACGCTTTTTCAAATTTAATAAATTTAGGAAGAGTTATATGTGAAAAATATTTTAGGGAGTGTAAGCTTATCACTTACACTTCTGTTATTGGCAAAATAAGTAAGAAATATTCACGGCTTTAAATCTTTTTATTAAATTATATGTTTGGGATCTTTAGCTAGCTGGGCTGGCGGGTAATTTTTATAACTAAACCTGAGGCGAGGACGGCGTTCACCGCGAAAGAGTTCGACCGTATGCTTAGATAGATAAGTGGCTCTTTAAATAACAATGCTTTGGATGGTGGAACGTTATCTTTTAGGAGGAATAGGGTTAAATCTAAGATAGTTGTGGTAAAATAATAATAATTTAATAATAAAAAAGGAATGATATGATAAATGGAACAAGAAACTACCTTTATCCGAAATCACGGCTCACAAAATGTTTTAAGCGATTTGCTGATGTCGCTTGAAGAGTGCGAGAAATTTTATTTCACGGTGGCCTTTATGACATTTGGTGGGGTGCAATTATTGGTACAGAAGTTAAATGAATTAAAGGAACGTGGAGTTCACGGGAAAATTTTGACCTCTACTTACCAGCAATTTTCAGAACCAAAAGCGATTGAAAAATTACAGAGTTTTAAAAATATTGAAGTCCGATTATATGATGAGCCTATAGAGGGAGGTTTGCATGCCAAAGGTTATCTTTTCATGAGAGGGAATTGGGTGGAGGTATATATTGGATCGTCTAATTTAACACCGAGTGCATTAAGGCAAAATATTGAATGGAACGTTAAATTAATCAAATCTGTTGAGGATGCGATGGTAAAGGAAATATTAGCAGATTACCAAACGCTCTGGGAACGTGCGGGGATTTTAACTGAGGAAAAGCTTGAAAAATATCGACAAAGCTATCAAAAATATCAACTATTTAAAAAAGAAAATGTGATGGAGATAGACCACGTCGCCAAAAGTGAAATTCCTCAACCTAATTCGATGCAACAACTTGCGATGGAACGTCTGCGTCGTTTACGTGAAAAGGGAGAGAGTAAAGCATTAGTTATTGCGGCTACAACTGTTCTATCTGAAAACCTAAATTTATAAATGTTTATTTATATGGCTTCGGTGGGAGGTCTTTTTTTTTATGACGAAACTAAAAAAACGTTCATGGGAGATGAACGCTTTGTTTAGTTATTCCAGGTGATGTCGAGGGTGTTATCGATAATGGTGATGTTTTTGATGAGGTGTTTAACCAGGGAATCAAGGGTGGTGGAATTTTCTTCGGCTGAGGGTGCTTTTTGTTTGGCCTCAGTTTCGCTAATTTTTTGGAGGAGAGTTTGTTTTTGTTCGGTGAGGGCATTTAGTTTTTGTTGGAAAGTTTTTTTGGCGAGTTGGCCATCGGTGTAGAGGTCGATGAGTTTACTTGTTTTTTGGTCAATGGTTTTGAGTTTTCGCTTAAAGGCAACGAGATCAGTTTTATATTTTTTCTGGTTAAGTTGTTGAAGGTGTTTGATTTGTGCCATGACTTGTTGTTCGAGGGCCTCTCGGGTAATCCTACTGTTATAGCATTTTTGTGGATGGGTTTTGGGAAGTTTTCTATTTTCGCACATGTAGTAGCTTTCATAGGCCTTTTCCCCGTCTGCTTTGGTGATGCGGCGATTATACACTTTGTAAACGGCTCCGCAGTGACCGCAGGTGATGAGTCCGGTGAAGGTTTTGTTTTTTGGGCCCATCCTATTGGGATTGGTGATTTCTTGTCGGGCTTGTTGGACAGCATCGAAGAGCTCTTCTGTGATGAGGGCCTCGTGTGAGCCTTTGTGCCATTCGCCCGCAAAGGAGACTTCGCCGAGGTAGAGACGACTTTTTAGGATGTTAGATAGTCGTTGATATCTAAGTTTTTTAAAGCCTTCGGCTTGGAGTTGTTTATTGACTTGGGCCACGGATTTGAGTTCGAGATAGGATTCGAAAATACGTTGGACGTGGTGACGTTCTGATTCATTGACAACGAGTTGGCCGCGGGCAAGTCGGGTATAGCCATAGGGGGTAGTGCCTGCGCCACCAGCCCAAAGTCCTTCTTCTTGTACCATCTTTTGATGGCACGTGTAGAGACGTTCTTTGATGTTTTCACGTTCGAGTTGAGCGAAGGTAGAAAGGATTCCAATCGCCGCCCGCCCGAATGGGGTTTGAGTATCGATAGTTTCACTGAGGGAGATGAATTCGACGTGATGGGGAAGAAAAAGTTCTTCGATGAGGGAGAGGGTATCACGTTGGGAACGACTCAGGCGGTCGAGGCGGTAGACGAGGACGAGGTCAATTTTTTTAGCTTGAATGTCTTTAATGAGCTGTTGTAAAGCGGGACGGTTCAAGTTTGAACCACTGTATCCACCATCGATATAGTCAGTGACGTGGGTCCATCCTCTCGCTTGACAGTAGGATCGAAGTTTTTCGTGTTGGACGTCGAGTCCATATTTTTCGATTTGTTGTTCGGTAGAGACGCGTAAATATAGGGCAACGTTCATAAGGGCCTCCTGGGTGTGACGTTATTTTTTCCAAATGATTTCTAAATCGGTCGGGTGAACGATGATGTGGTCAATAAATAAATCAATGATGGAAGTCTGGGTTTCGAGGTCGCACTCGAATAGATTAGGGATGCCGTCTTGAATCATTTGTTCCATGGCGGTTTGTTCATAGTTAGATTCCTTCGACTTTGAAAGGAGTTCCTCTTTTTGTTTGTTGTAGTCGGCGAGTTTTGTCTCATAATGCTCTTTGGAGAGTCCAGATTCGAGGTAGAGGTCGATAAGCTTGCTAATCTTGTTATCAAGTTTTTCAAGTTGTGGTTGAATGTCCTCGGGCTTTTTCGTTTGAGGAGGGGCTTGGTAATCACCTGCCTCAAGGTTCATGATGCGTGTAAAGATCTCCTCCTCTAAAGTGGTTCTTCGAAGATTTCGATTAGTACATTTACAGCCACCCTCAGGGGCAACTTTGCGATTTTTACAAATCATGTAGTAGTATTTGTTCCCGCTTTTTTTCTCGCGGTTCATATAGGATAGGTAAGTTTCGCCGCATTCACCACAGATGATTTTTCGTCGGAAGACGTTGTTTTTGATTTTACCAAAGTTTTTACGAGTGCTTTGTTCGAAGACGGTTTGGACGGCATTGAAGAGGTCTTCGGTAATCAGGGCCTCGTGTGAACCTTTATGCCATTCACCTGCGAATGAGACTTCGCCAAGGTATAGGCGATTTTTAAGGAGCGTGAGAATTCGGTGTTTAGGAATCGGCTTAAATCCTTCCTTTTCTAACTTTTGTTGGACTTTGATGTAGGATTTAAGGGAGACATATTCCTCAAAGATGCGACGGACGTGGTGACGTTCATTTTCGTTGACGACGAGTTGGCCACGTTCGAGGCGTGTATAGCCATAGGGGGTAGTAGCAGCTCCGCCCGCCCAAAGTCCTTCGTCTTTGACCATTTTGAGACGTCCTGATTTGAGACGCTCGGTGATGGTTTCCCGTTCAAGTTGGGCGAACACGGACATGATTCCAATCATGGCGCGACCAAAAGGCGTGCTTGTGTCGATAGTCTCACTAATGGAGATGAATTCGACGTTGTGGGGAAGAAATTTATCTTCAATCAGGTAAATCGTATCCCGTTGGGAACGACTCAGACGATCGAGGCGATAGACAACCACGGCGTTGATAAGACCTTGTTCAATATCTTCCTGCAGTTTGATTAAAGCGGGACGATTTAGGTTTGAACCACTGTATCCCCCGTCAATGTACTCGACAACATCCGTCCATCCTTTTGATTTGCAAAGAGCATAAATACGCTCCTTTTGAACGGGAATACTATAATTCTCGATCTGCTTCTCAGTCGAAACGCGGGCATAAAGAGCAACTTTCATAATAATGACACCTCCTATATAAGGTTGAATCGAGCGGTTAAAAGTCCGTAGTGGTCGTAAAAACAACCGTCGGATTCGCTTTTAGAATCCCAGAGTTGTTTGAGACTACATAGGAATTTTGCTCGGTGAAACTGGATTGAATAAAAGGTTGAAAGTAGCGGGTATCTGGGCGTATAAGTCGAAAGCGATTGTCGTTGGCACGAAGTGTCAAGGTACGATTGCAAGACTTAATGGGTCCCCTAGCAAGTGAGCAAGGCGAACCATACACCATTACTAGGGTTGAACAGATGCTACTTGAAACTGGATTGAATAAAAGGTTGAATGGGTCACCTGCCATTTACGGAGTAAATGTTTCCTCCTTTGGTAGGGCTTGGGTCACCTGCCATTTACGGAGTAAATGTTTCCTCCTTTGGTAGGGCTTGGGTCACCGGTCGCCTACTTGATGAATGGGGTGATCGTAAAGCTATATTTACCGAGGACGTTCATGTTTTTAACGTCGTTTCCAACAAGGTTAATGAGTTCACCATCGCCAAGAACCGGGCGTAAAGTGATGATGTCCTTGTCGACGAGGTAAAGTTTTCGAACGATCGCTTGTTCGGCATTTAATGAGACGGCAACAATATCGCCTGATTGGACTTTTTGATCTTTATTAAAGATGACATAGCAACCATTATCCGGGAAGGTAGGGTGTTCGACTTTGATACCGAAGTAATTTCCTACCTGTTCAGGATAGGGATTTTTAAGGTCATCAATTGGATTTCCTAATTTGTCACCATAAATGGCATCATAAATAATGATTTTATCTTTTTGTGTTGGAACGTATTCTTCGGCCCCGAGTAATGCGAGGTGTGAAACTTCAAGGACACTCGCGAGGAGCCTGAGTTTATCGCGTTTAATGTTGATGATATCGCCCGACTCCCATTTACCGACAGTTGAGCGATCAGCATGACAGAGGTCGGCGAGTTCTTGTTGGGTAAGTCCCAGTTCAAGACGGCGTGATTTAATAATATCTTTCATTTCCATTTTCTAATCCATCCTTTAATTTGTTTGTCTACGTCTATCATACTATAGGTCGGTGGAATCACGAATAACATAACTCACTCACTCGCTACTTTTTGTAGATTTTCGACAAAAAGAGGCAAGAACTAACAAGTTGGAGGGGATTTTACACCACAAACCACACAAAATGGGTTTTGTGTCGAAAAGGAGGTTAATTTTATAAAATATTGGGTTAATTTGGCTAAACTAAGGGAGCTAATTGTAAATGTTAGCGGTTTATAATTGTGAAGAAGACGAAGAGTGTTGTATCATAGGGGTGAGCCAAGTCAACATCAGGGGATGACTTGCTAAATGGAAGGGATGAAAGGGGATTAGATAATGGATATTACATTGTTGAAGGAGTATATGGAATTAAGGGGACTAACACTTGAACAGTTTGCACACGCCTTAGGCGTGAAAAAGAGTTATATTTGTTCTCGAATCAAGTATCCAGAGCGTTTATCAAATCAAGATATTCTAGCAATGGCGGATTTATTAAACCTACGTCCGTATGAAATCACGAACGTATTTTTTCCAGAAGAGGCTATCTTTAGCCTCTCTCATTTAAAAAAGACTTCTTTTTTTTAGGATAGTAGTGATTTTATTCAACATTTTAGAGGGGTCTAGGTCTTTCAATTTCGGTGTTTTTGATTGTTATGAGGATTATAATCACATAACAATCTTATTTTTCACAATAAATGTGATTTTATTCAACATTAAGAAAAAATTAGGGGGATGTTTATGAAGATTAATACGCCACTTGGGGTTTTGGAGTTTTCAAATTTGCTTGGGAGTTATGGCTTCTCATCGGTAGAGTCAAAAAAGTCAATGAAGACGTTAGATTTTCAGACGTTTGAAGAGGGATTGGAAGTGTTATGGTACTTTGATGAGCAGATGCGGGCTAGAACCCGGATCAGTGGGGTGAAAAATTTGCCGCTTGATTATGAGTATTATTGTGCGTGCGGTTTTTCATTTAACTCAGGATTTGCTATTAAGCAGATTCGATGTCATAAATGCCAGGCACTCATGTCACAACATAAGCTATCAAAAATGGCTGTTTAAGGGGGAATTAAATGGTGTGGTTTCAGGTGTATGAGGTCAATCGGTGTGGTCGTGCAACTGGTTATAAAGTGATGAAGGGAAGGCAACAGGTCGGTACGCTTGAGTACCGTGATCCGTGTTGGATTGGGGCCGTCTCCGATGGTTCAAAAATTGTGATGAAACAGGACGCGTCGGTGAGAGCCGTCGTCGATTGGGTCGTGAAAATAACAAGTTAGAACATACCTAAAAAAATGAAGTCGTGACAAACTTCATTTTTCTTTTACTAAAAATTATGTGGGGGTACCTCCCCTTAACGGGCTTGTATACGGTATTAACAAGTCGTACAAAAAGTTGAGGGTCCCCTACGCCACGTAGCGAGGCTCGTGGCTATCCCCCGCTGGTAGGGCTTAAAGCGGTTAACTCATGCAGAAAGTGAGAAGCCCTTTAAGTGTTGTTAAACACAAGGAGGGATTGAACTTTACCAATGAGTTGCTAAGTGAAACTAGATTACCAAAAAGTTGAGTGAACAAAATGGGAATGGGGTTTGGGAGATGAAGCGGGTTTTTGATGATTATGATTATGAGCGGATATATGACAAGCAGTTGGATTTAAGTACGGGTGAGTTGTTGGAGGAGGTGGTGAGGCCCCAACGGGGCGTAGCTTATACAACGGCTACGATTAAATCAGGGAATCAATTTGAAGTAGAGATTTATCCGTCTTTTCGTCATCAAATCCCTGACATGATTAGGAGGCACAAGGAGAAGAAGCGGGAGAGTCGGGAATGTCAGAAAAATTTGAATGATCGGCACGCGAAGAAAAAGTTGTTTCGCTTGGTGCATGAGAATTTTTATCCAGGGGACTACTGGTGCACGTTCACGTTTGCGGAGGAGCCGAAGGATTTGGAGACGGCAGAGAAATTATGCAAAAACTTTTTTAGACGAATTAATCGAGCAAGAAAGAAAAAAGGGTTAGAGAATGCGAAGTATGTTTATATCATTGAGGAAGCAGAAAGGCTGCATCTTCATTTAGTGATGGATAATGGCCTAAGTAAACAAGAAATGGAGTTAAAGTGGGGACTCGGATTTTCTCATATCCAAACATTAAATTATTACAAGGATGAAAACTTTATCGGAATTTGTGAGTACATGGTTAAAGAGAGAAAGAACATTCGCTTGAAAGGGAAGAAACGGTGGGGTTCTAGCAAAGGGAATCTTGTCTTACCCAAACCATCCAAGAATCGGACGAAGTTAAGCAGGAAAAAAGTCATGGATATGGTCTTAAATCAAGATTTCATTGGTGAACGGTTAGAGCGTGAATACCCGCAATATCAATTTAAAGAAGTTGAAATTCGTTACAACGACTGGAATGGATTATTTTATATCTATGCCAGAATGCAAAGTAAAAAACAAAGGATAAGGAGATAGGAGTATGACAAATAAAAGGTTGAACTTAGCGGTTAACTCATGCAGAAAGTGAGAAGCCCTTGCAGTGTTTTTAAACACAAAGAGGGATGGAACTTTACCAATGAGTTGCTAAGTGAAACTAGATTGAAAAAATTAGAGGGGGAGTTTTCTATGACATATTTAGAATTATTAACATCGTTTGATTTAGAAATCTTAGCAGAGACTTCACGAATTTTAAAAAAGTTAAAAGACAATGAATTAGTGGCGATGGAGCAACGGAATCGTGCGGATTTCTGTGCACGGTATTGTGATAGATTGCAAGAACGTGTTGAAAGCCATGTTGTTACAAATATGAAAGGTGACAATAGTTTTGAGTGTTAATGTGGGGTTAGAAGTCAGTAATCATGAATCAAGAAGTTGCTTAAATCTATTATGCCAAAAAGGGGGAAGTCGTTTGGATTTAGAAGAGTATTTACGGATTAATAATATGACGTTATCTACTTTTGCAAAAAGGCATCAGCTGAATTATCATCGCTTGTTTCGTGTAAAGCAGGGGGCCGTCACACGTGACCAAGCGATTAAGCGGGTGTTTGAAGAGTTGAATCTCATCAATGATAAGAAAGTCTGTGAGGGTGAGCCGAATTCCATTTTTTTAGCACAGGAGCGGGTATGCATTAACTGTGAGGATGCAGGTGATATCTATTGTTATTATTTGCATCATTTAAAAGAACTTGAGGCCTACTTAAAACAACAAAATATTCCGTACTATGTGCGAGTGATGAAAGATTACTGGATAGTTAAATACGATAAAAAAGGTTGAGGGATTCCTACGCTACGTAGCCAATCTCGTAGCTATCCGCCACTGGCAGAGTTAAGGTATTAGCCTATTGCTGTTAGTGATGATTTTCCATTTTAAAAAGGGAAAAATTATTCTAAATTAAAATAATCGACAAATTCTAGTTTAGATTGAATGTTGTTATCTGTGAAAAAATTAATGAGTTCTACTCTTACTGAAGGGATTGGATTACCCTGTCTATTTGTTGGAATTACAATGAAGTCATCGTTCTCCTCGGCTATATATGTCCAATTAATTTTATTGCTGATACGGTTTAGGGCGATGTATTTTTTTAGTAGTTGATCAGTAAATAGTTGGATAGATGTACTACTGAAGCCGAATGTTTGGTCTAGATGGGTCATAGAATCTTTAATATCAATAGTTTGAATCTCACCTAAGATGGTTTCTATATCGTAGTTTTTATTTATAATCTGATTATAAATCATTGGAGCTTTGAACTTAAGAATGATTAAGAGTGCATAGAGGTAAGCAGTTGTAATAAGGTATAGTGGTTGATACGTACTAAACTCTTTATTAAATTCAGGAATTAGTGGGAGAAGTAAGTCAAGATAATTATATAGCTTATTAATGTCCCTTAATGAGAAGTTATAAGTATGAATGAATTCAATTAAGAAAAAGGAGAAATAGTTTGTATTTTTATAGTGAGAAAAGGTGAGATCACTTTTTAATTGGGAGTAGGCACGTAAATCGGGATGGGGGAGTTGAAAATCGATGTCCAAAAAACGTCCTAAATATCCGATAGTATCCATATTAGTGCCGTAGATTGAGGATATCGAATGTGAAAGTTGTTCCTTATCTATGGATAAAATAAATGCAAATCCTTCGATATTAAAGAGATGTTTGATTACTTCTAATAATTCAATGGTATAGGGAGGACGACAACGATCGAGTTCATCAATAAAGAAGATTATCTTCTTTCCTACAGTTTTCTGATAATTACTCATCGCACGTTTTAATTCTTTCCTTAAATTTTTGTTATTAATTGTTTCAGAGAGGACTGTATAATTTAATTTCCTTTTAAGATTTCTAAACTCTTTGTCTACATTATCATCCTTTATGAAATCGGACTTTTCTAAAACTCCTTGAGTCAAGAGTTTAATTGCGATAGAACTTCCAATATCTATCGTATCAAGGAAAAACATTTTCATTTTATCGAATGCTTTTTTTAGCTCGGGTGTATTATTATTTATACATGTTTCAAGTTCTATAAAAATATCTATAAGTGGAGTTTTGCTGTAGTCATTCTCCCATGCATTAAAATAAATAGTTTCAAATTGTTTTTGATATTGTTCCGTACTCATTAACATATCTTGCCACATGTGAATAAAGGTTGTCTTTCCTGTTCCCCATCCAGAGTCTAGTGAGATGACTAAGGGCTTATTTTTAGTTGAAATAATGTGTGTTAAGTTTTGAGCGATTCCTTTTCGATTTAATTGATCTTCTTTAAATGATGTTAAAATAGTATCATTCATGAGATGACTCCTCTCTAGTCTTATAAAGATTAATAAGGTTAATATGGTCAGAATTATAAAATTTATTTTATTTTTGGATTAATATCATGATTTTGGGTATTTTAACTATAAAGAAGTAAATTGAGTTGAATTGATGTATCTGATTTTTTTTCTTAAAATATTTTCAATATTAAAAACTGATTTATTAATTAAAAAGGTGATGATTCAATGGCTAGAGAATATGCGAAATTAAATCTAAACAAAATGACGCGAGTTCTTAGTAAATTAAATAAGAGTGAATTAATAGATTCTAAAAAAGTAGTCAGCAAGGGTATAAGAACTGCGCAATCTAAAGCAAAAGAGAGTAATTGTTATTATTGCGGCACCCCATGTAGCAGTTTTTGTAATTCTCATACAATTCCTGCATTTAGTTTAAGAAATATTGCTCAAAAAGGGAAGCTTTTTTCAGCCAATAAAGTAATAGAGATGAGATTAGTGGAAATGGAAAAGGGAGTAAAGGCTGCGGGAACATTTCAAATAATATGTAAGAGTTGCGATAACACAATCTTTCAAGAATATGAAAATCCTGAAAACTATCTAAATGAAATAACGAGTAAGATGTTAGCCCAAATTCATTTGAAGAATACCCTGAAAATGATAAGTCAGAGAAAAATGGAGATTCAATTATATGCCAATATCCAGTTCGGAAATCAAGGCAAATTTAAAAATAAAATTAATCAGATGGATCTAACAGAGTTGGAAGAAGAGCTGGCGTACGCTAAAAGAAAAATAAATAAAAGTTATAAAGGTGATTATCAAATTATTTTTCATAAAAAATTAGATTATGTTATTCCTATAGCATTTCAAGGGGCAGTAGTGCTTCCAATCGACTTAAAGGGAGCGGTCATTAATAATATATATAACGCCAACCCTAAACATAAGATGAAATGGATTCAAATGGCAATTTTGCCGATGGAGGCGACAAGTGAGATTATTTTATTTGTTGACAAGGGGAATATTAGATATAGGGAGTTTCGAAAACAATTAAATAGTGTTGATTCCTTGGAAAAAAATTAAGTATTATTAATAATATAATTTTTTTATACAGTGAGGGTTATTTTATTTCACCTACAATTTCAGAGGAGGTATTGGATAGTTTAAAATCATTAGCTGATGAGACATCAGGATTGTTTTCCTGCCGTCAATTGACTACCCAAGAATTAATTGCTATTTTGAAAGCAGATAAGGATAAGATAATGAATCATAATATTCCCAATTTATTATCAAAACAATTTGAATTGATGTAGATAAAATGGACTAAATAAACCGCTTATCTTAAATATCCCCCCAATGGTTCTCTTCGTATCAATCGTGGGGGCTTTTTTATTTTTAGGATAGTGAACACTCCTAGGTGGGGATACGTTCACTTCGTAAATGGCTTTATAATTAATTAAGATAGGAGGTGAGGGGAAGTGGTGATGACGAAGATGATTGAAGTGTTTTCGCATGAAGTGGTAGTTCCAGTAGCGGGAATGACATTGGTTGTCTTTTTGATGGTGTGCGACATTCTGAGTGGAATTTTCAAAGCTGTGGCGATGCGGCGGGGAATTAATTCCACGATTGGAACGAACGGCCTGATTCGAAAGGCGGGGGTGCTACTGGCGTTACTTGTCTTCATTGTGATTGATTCTTTGGTCGAATTGAATTTGGTGACGATGATCCCAACCGATTTACTGTCTATTTTCAAACTTGAAGAAACCCAAATCGGATTAAGCCATATGATGTTATGCTTTTTTGGGTTATTCGAGTTGGTTAGTTTGTTTGAAAATCTAGGTGAGGTCGGGGTACCTTTACCACGCTTTATAAGTAAATTTATTGAACGATTACGAATCACATTGGAGGGGGAAGAGTAATGACCTATACATTTAGAAAGCAACTCGTTTCAAAAGATAAATATTCTTTAAAATGCCCGTACGCGATGACGGTGGAGTATATTACCGTGCATGATACCGCGAATCGGGCGAGTGCGGAAAATGAGATTAAGTATATGACGACGAATAATTTAGAAGTTTCCTATCATCTTGCCGTTGATGAGGAGCAAGTCATTCAGGGACTTCCATTTAATCGCAATAGTTGGTCATGTGGGGATGGTTCCAATGGTCTTGGAAACCGGAAGGGCATTAGTGTAGAGATTTGTCGTCCGCTACATGAAGATGGCTTTCTATATGAGCAGGCTGAGGAAAATGCGGTCTATGTGGTGGCGAGACTGTTGCATCAGTTTGGGTTGCCGATTGAACGCCTGAAAAAGCATCAGGATTGGAGCGGGAAGATGTGCCCGAATCGAATTTTGACCAACCATAAATGGGAAAATTTTAGATACCGTGTCCAGTGGGTGCTTGATGAAATCAAAAAAGGGAATATTGAAGCCCCACTCGAAGCGGGAACAACCGCCCTTAAACAAAATGCAAGCCCCGCTCCTGCAACAGAAACATTCCTAGTAGAAATCATCTGCGACTCGCTTAACATCAGAGAGAAAGCTGATTTTAACTCTAAAATCGTCGGAACTGT
This sequence comes from Turicibacter faecis, assembly GCF_037076425.1. Lineage (NCBI taxonomy): Bacteria > Bacillati > Bacillota > Erysipelotrichia > Erysipelotrichales > Turicibacteraceae > Turicibacter > Turicibacter faecis. Next base: position 653,805 of record NZ_AP028127.1, read on the forward strand.
TACACGTGGAGAAGTCTTTACGATTATTGAAGAGGAAAACGGACTCGGCAAGTTAAAGTCAGGTGCGGGTTACATCAGCATGAATAGTAAGTACGTCAAAAAGAGAGCCTAACGGCTCTTTTTATATTATAAAAATTAGATAAATCTTTAAATAAAAAGAATAAGGATGGAAGGCGTTTGAGTGTCTATCAACAGTTGGGGCTAGGGGGATACGCTTACCACTAATAAATCCAAATGTATGTGTACGACACGCCACAAGAAGATAAAACAAACTTGGAAACTCGGGGAGTTTTCACCGTAATTAAAAACAAATTCCGTACAGACCAAAAAACAGTGCTGGATACCCAAACATTTACCGAGGTCTAGGGGCGAGGGTTATCACATGAAATTAGGTTATTAATGCGTTCTAATTGTTCGATTTAGAAGTGCACATTGTTATAGCAACAGTATCCGTAACTAAATCTATCCCGCTTCCATCATGTCCTTAATCTCTATCCACCACCAATCAAGTCACTTATGGCCACCTACTAGCGTATGGTGTGTGCCAGTGCCTTGATAGTGGTGGAACTGTTATAGGGATAAGGGGAGTCATTCTAGTAGCGGGAATATCATAAGAAAGGCAAATTGTTCGGCGTGCCGATCTATTTGCTTTTTTTAATACCTATATAAAAAAAACAACTGGTTCCGTGTACTGGAATCAGTTGTTTAATGAAAGATATTATTTTTTAGAGTAGCCTTTGGTGGAAAGTTCTCAAACTCATATTTGATTATGGTTATATCCCGCTAGGTTTATTCAGCCTTTATATATCTACCTAACAAAAAAAGCGATAGCACGGGGGAGAGCTATCGCTTTTGTCATATAAAAAATTTAGGAAGAGTTTTATAAAAAAATATTTTAGGGGGTGTAAGCAAATCACTTACATTACTGTTATTGGTAAAAAGAGTAAAAGTTATTCAAGGAAGCGAGATAAATTGATTTAAAGAATGTCCCGCTACAAGTATTGCCACTAGATCTAGCAGACAGTAGTGCTATTCCTTACGCGGGTGGTGTTTGTTAAACAAGGAAACCTCATTTATAAACATAGTCTATTTCTCTTAACCCAAACGAGCGATTTCTAACCATTCCACCAGTGTCAAACTACCGTTTTCCTTTGGGGTGGTCTTGTTAGAACGCTACCTAGAAGCGGGAATCTCATGGATAGGCTAATCATGTTTACACATCCTTAGCCTTTTCTTATGGAATGCCTCCCGCTACAATCAAGAACTGAACTAACCATCAATCCATAGACGCCCGACAACGTAGGGGCGTGTGGGCTTGTTGGTTAGTTTTTATGTTTAAGGAAGATGCCTTCCAGTAGAAAGAAAATCCCCTCAATCGTTGCGTGGCACTCGCAACAGTTGAAGGGATTAATTTTAATATAGGGATGAATAGTTCGCCTAGGCGATCTATTCATTTGGTGTTGTGAAGTTGACGGTTCTTTTATAAGAAGGGAGTACCATCTGCTCTTTTAAAATATAAGAGAAAATAAAAAAGGAAATTGTATCAATTATGCGTATTGTTATATGAGGTGATTAAAAGATGTTCCCTTAAATGCTATATATATGATATAATTATGCTATACACTTACAAAGGAGGTTGTCTTGTGAATGTAAGTGAAGCTATTAAGGGGATTAGAAAAAAGTGTTTATTAAGTCAAACGGAATTTGCTGATCATATAGGTGTCTCTTTCTCTACAGTAAATAGATGGGAGAATGGGAAGACAGCACCTAATTATCAGACGTTGAGAAGAATAAAGCACTTTTGTGATATAAATGATATTGTTTTTAATATTGATGACTTACTATAGGAGGTAAAGATATGAACGTGATTAGTCTATTTAGTGGTTGCGGTGGTTTAGATCTTGGGTTTGAAAAAGCAGGATTTAAAATTCCAGTTGCAAATGAATTTGATAAAAAGATTTGGGAAACATTTAAGGTGAATCATCCCAATACTAAATTAATTGAAGGTGACATAAGAAAGGTTAGCAAGAAAGACATTGAACAATATTTTGATGGAGATGTTGATGGCATTATAGGAGGACCACCTTGTCAATCATGGTCAGAAGCTGGATCATTAAAGGGGATTGAAGATGATAGGGGACAATTATTTTTTGATTATATTAGACTTTTAAAGGAGTTTAGTCCGAAATTCTTTTTAGCAGAGAATGTTAGCGGTATGTTGGCTAATAGACATTCGACGGCTGTTCAGAATATCATGAAGATGTTCGATGACTCAGGGTACGATGTCACTTTAACATTAGTTAATGCTAAGGATTATGGAGTAGCTCAGGAAAGAAAGCGAGTGTTTTATATTGGTTTTAGAAAAGATTTGGGGATTAATTTCGAGTTTCCAAAAGGATCAACAGAGGATGACGAAAAGAAGATTACATTAAGGGATATAATTTGGGATTTACAAGAGACCGCGGTACCTGCCGGACCTAAGAATCGTCGAAATCCAGAGGCGATTAATAATAATGAATATTTTACGGGATCATATTCTACAATTTTCATGAGTCGAAACCGGGTAAAGTCTTGGGATGAACAAGCTTTTACGGTACAGGCATCTGGACGCCAGTGCCAACTACATCCTCAAGCTCCTAAAATGGTTAAGTTCGGTAAAAACGATCATAGATTTGAGGAAGGAAAAGAAGAGTTGTACCGTAGAATGACAATCAGAGAGGTTGCAAGAGTTCAAGGATTCCCAGATGACTTTAAGTTTATATATGAAGAAACAAACAATGCGTATAAGATGATTGGGAATGCGGTTCCTGTTAATCTTGCTTATGAAATAGCATTGGGTATAAAAAAATCACTAGAATGTTAGTATAAAATAAAGACACCTGATCTATAGATTCAGGTGTCAAGTTTTTATTCGTAGATAATAGTTGTATCCTTTACATTATTATCGTTTATATCATCTGTTGTTTTAATATTAAGTTGATCTAAAGAGTCTTTAAGGTTTTTAGCTGCTTCATGACCACCATATACAAGAGGTGTTTCAAAGCATAGTTTGTGTGCCAGTTTTCCGTTTTCTACGCACCATTTTACATAAACTGCTAATGGTCGGTTTCCATCATATTTTTGACGAAAAGTCCTGTAATTTAATGCCTTGCATGCGAAGTAGACCTTAGGGTGTTGGATGACGTAATCATCGATTGTGATTAAGGCGTTAACTGCGTCCTGTACATTGTTTATTGGCGCATCTTCAAATAAAATAAAATTAGCAATACCGCTAGCAGGGATTAATTTCCCATTAACGAGCGCATCTCTTTTTTCAATGGATAAGTTCTTTCCAGCATACACATCAACTATTTGGTCATGCGTTAATGATATATCACTACTTAATTCACCACTTTGTTTGTTTAAAAGTTCAAACTTCCAGCCAAGAGTAATAGCACCGGCTTCAGTCCTTTTGAATTTTGTTTTATAAATGAGTGGTCTTTCCTTAAAATTTGTACGTAGGTTCTCGGTTGCAGTTGAAATAATATTACTCCAATTGTCTCCAAAGAGTTGGGCTGCGCGCTCAGCGTTCGTTTTGTTTTCTAAAAAATCAGCATTTTGCTTTTTGAAAGAAATTTTAAACTCCATTCGTTTAGCTGTCATAGTATCTTGTGCTTCAATATAAATATCTGTTTTAGGTTCTCCCTTCTTGCATGTAGGTTTTCCTGATAAGGTTACTTCGTATTGATTATCGTTATACTCAAAAGTTATTCCTGGTTGAAACATATTTAGTATATTTTTTTCACTTTCACCAAATGTTTTTGCCACAATTTTCATCTCCTCTATTTTACTGAAATAGCATCTAATATCTATGCGCTACTTTGTGATGGATCTTTAAAAGCTTTTTTCTATGCACCGTTTCCTTTCTTTGAAATATAGATAATCTGTGATCTATCCTTTAATATAGGATTCTCGGTGGAAAACAGACACTACTTATTTTAGTTTGTATTTACTAATAATAAAAGTAAATTAATGAAAAAGCATCATTTTGTCGAAAAAAGATATATTTTAATTCTCATATTTAAGGTAAGGTGAATCATTTGAATTTAAATAGAACATTAACAGCGACGGTATACGTTATTTATCAAAATAAAGTTTTGCTACATCTTCATAAAAAACATAAGTCATTGTTTCCGGTAGGGGGACATATGTTGCCTGATGAATTGCCCCACGAAACGGCAATTAGGGAAGTCTATGAGGAATCAGGGTTAAGGGTAACTTTGATTGATGATCAAAAGAAATTAGGTATGACGAGAGTAAGTCAGTTGAATAATCCTAGATATACGCTTTTAGAGAATATTGGTAAGGAAGTAGAGAATATCGATTTTATTTATTTTGCGATAGCTGAGTCAGATCGTGTTAAGCCCCAGAAGGGAGAAAGTCGGGATTTATATTGGCTTTCGAGGGAAGAAATCTTAAATAGTTCGGATATGAAAGAACATATTAAAATTATGGCATTAGAGGCATTAACAGCGGTAAAGTGTTAATTTTATAGGGTGCTGTAACTGAAAAGAGGAAATCTTAAAAAGTTTTTAAACGAACAATACGTAAGAGAAAAAAGGAGGAGTGATAAGTTTGACTGTTTCAGTTGTGGATTTATTTTGTGGTATAGGGGGACTAACTAAAGGATTAGAATTTGCAGGATTAGACGTCATCGCTGGAGTGGACATAGATGAAACTTGTCGCTATGCCTATGAAATGAACAATAAATCTAAATTTATTCAAGGAGATGTTAGTTCTGTAGATGTTAATCAAATAAAGGAGTTATATTCAAAAGGTTCGGTACGTGTATTAGTAGGGTGCGCACCCTGCCAGCCATTTTCGAAGTATACCCAAAGGTATCGTAAAGAAGGGCATAAGGATGAGAAATGGAAGCTATTGTATGCGTTTGCTAATATTATTAAGGGTGTAAAACCGGAGGTAATATCAATGGAAAACGTTCCTGAATTAGCTAAGGAAGCTGTTTTTTCGGATTTTTTGAGTTTTTTAACCGACGAAGGTTATCGTTTTTCTTGGAAAATTGTGTATTGTCCGGACTATGGAGTTCCACAGAAACGAAAGCGGTTAGTTTTACTCGCTTCCCTTCTAGGTGATATTGAATTAATTCCGCCTTTATATGAGAAAGAAGAGTACTTAACGGTAAGAGATGCTATTGGAGATCTTCCTGTATTAAAAAATGGAGGACAAGATAGGGAGGATAGTATTCATTGTGTTACCAAACTATCGCAGATCAATTTAAAACGCATTCAGCAATCAATTCCGGGAGGAACATGGCTGGATTGGGATGAGGATTTACGACTACCATGCCATAAAAAAAGTACAGGAAAAAGCTATGGAGCTGTTTATGGTAGAATGGCTTGGAATGAACCATCTCCTACTATAACAACTCAATTTTATGGATATGGTAATGGGCGATTTGGACACCCTGAGCAAGATAGGGCACTTTCATATCGCGAAGGTGCAATTTTACAATCCTTTCCGAAAGATTATAAGTTTATAGGGGAAGAGGAGAGTTTTAATAGAAGAAAGTTGGGCATACATATAGGTAATGCTGTTCCAGTTGAGTTAGGGCGAGCTATTGGGTTGAGTATTTTAAAACATTTGAAAGAGATGGGAGTGGGACTAAGTGAAGAATAAAATTACAGAGGAGCAGAAGGAAAAGGCTAATGCACAAATTAGAGAATTACGTAAAGAGATTGATTATGATACCAGGGACTATTCAATTGATTTTCTAGTAAAGCAATTTGGAGAAAATGAATTTTTTATACCTGACGAGTATCAACGACAATTTGTTTGGGAAAATCAACACAAAACAGATTTTATTGAGTCAATTTTATTGGGGTTACCTATCCCGTTTATGTTTTTTTCAGACACAGATGATGGAAGATGTGAAATTATTGATGGTGCTCAAAGGACTAGAACTTTGGATACGTTCATGGAGAATAACTTGGTATTAAAAAATTTGAAGCTATTAACAAGTTTAGAAAATTTCACTTATGAGGATTTACCTGATTATTTCAAACGGAAATTTAATAAAACTACAATGAGGATCATTGTTTTATCAGATGAAACCACGTTAGAGACTAGAAGAGAAATATTTAATCGTATTAATACTGCTGGGGTTCGCGCGAATAAAAGTGAGGTTCGACGCGGAACCTATTCGGGTCCTTTTATGGATTTTCTTAAGGAGTGTACTAAAAATGAATTATTCATTAGTGTATGCCCCGTAAGTGATAACGGAAAGAAACGTTATGAGGACTTAGAGTTAGTATTAAGATTTTTTGCCTTTTTGAACAATTACCAATCGTTTAATCATCGAGTAGGTGAATTTTTAGATAATTATGTTGAACGGGTACAGGATAGCTTTAATAAAGATGAATTAACAAGAGAGTTTCTTAATATGTTGAGATTTGTAGATAAATATTTTGAGTTTGGGTTTAGAAAAACCAAAAAGGCGAAATCTACTCCTCGAGTTCGTTTTGAAGCTATTTCTGTAGGTGTAGCATTGGCATTAAGAGCGAAACCCGACCTGGTCCCAGCTTCGATGGATTGGCTGGATAGTGAGGAGTTTAAGAAACATACAACAACTCATGCGAGTAATTCCCAGGCGAGAGTAAGAGGACGAATTGAATTTGTAAGAGATATGTTATTAGCGGGGGATAATGATGCAGGAGACTATTGATATGTTTAATGACCGAGTCGAGGAAATAAAGCTATATTATTCCGCATTAGAAAAATTGTATGATTTTAAGGAAATAGAAGAAGAAAATCAAGATTTTCTAAAGGATGATTTTTTAAAGATCTTAAAATCTAATGCATTGTTGATGGTCTATAACCTTGTAGAGTCCACTATTATGGGGGGGATATTAGAGATATATGAAAATTTACACCAAAAGGGTATGACATATAAGATGGTTCGGAAAGAAATACAAGAGATTTGGTTTTCCTATAAATTCAATCAGGTTTATGCTAAAAATGCCCATTTTAATTCATATAAAGGGAAAGCGATGGAGATAATTAATTTTATTTTAGAAGAAACACCCTTAGAACTTGATAGAAAGGCAACGGATATAAGTGGAAATTTAGATGCAGATAAAATAAGGCAAATATGTCAAGAACACGGAATTGTATATAATTTAGATAAAGATAGTCGAGGAGGAATTATTCTTAAAGATGTTAAGGATAAGAGAAATAACCTTGCACATGGGACGATTTCATTTGTCGAGTGTGGGCGTGATTATAGCATGGATGATTTAGATAAAATAAAGCGAGAAACTATTTCCTTTTTGAATAGTATTCTAGAAGGAATGCAAAATTATTACGATAATGAGTTATATCTTTCATCAAGATAAAGGATATTGCGTTTAATTTTAAGGGTAATTTATCTTTAATAGATCCATCTTATCTCAAGAAATGATTCTTTTTCATTTCACTTAAATAATAAAAGGCCTTGCAATGTGATGTTTAGATAATCATCAGATCCCGCTACAATCAAGAACCGAACTAACCATCAATCCATAGACGCCCTACACGGTAGGGGCGCGTGGGATTGTTGGTTAGTTTTTTTTGTTGAAGGAAGGTGCCTACCATTAGAACGAAAAATCCCCTCAATAGTTGCGATTCAACAGTTGAGGGGATTGGTTTTTAATAGGGGATGAATAGTTCGCGCGGCGATCTATTCATTTTGTGTTATAGGAAGGTGTCTTTGGAAAGGTAGACCTTTTATCAAAGCGGTCTTTAATAAAGAATGGCTACAAGATCTATCAGACACGGATGTGATTTGTTATAGGGATTGGTTCGTTAAACAGGACTTTCCTCATTTATAAACCTAGTCTCATTCTCTTAACCCCACCAAGCGATTCCTAACCATTCCACTAAATCGCCAGCAGGCTCTCGAAGGTGTCATGGTTAAATCGCTAAACTGGAATAAGTATAGATATGGATAGGCTAATCATGCATTCGCATCATTAGCCTTTTCTTATTGGATTTATCCCGCTACAATCAAAATAGAACTAACCATCAATCCATAGACGCCCGACAAGGTAGGGCGTGTGGGCTTGTTGGTTAGTTTTTATGTTGAAGGAAGGTACCTTCCAGAAGCGGGAAAAGAAAATCCCCTCAACTGTTGGAATCAACTATTGAGGGGATTAAGTTGTAATAGGGAGAGGAATAGTTCGCCAAGCGATCTATTCCTTTTATGTTATAGGATGATGACTTTTGGTGATAGGGATTGGAGAAGATAGGCGTTATACAGTGGGGTTTTGTATCTAAAAAGGATTTAAATCTTTTTATAAAGTAGGATTGATATGTTCATCTGATTTAAAAGTTGGGAATGATAGGATATAATATTAGATGTTAGTTAGGATAGGGAGTGAGGATGATGCAGTGGATTATTCCATGTGATTTAAATTATTATGACGCGATAAGTGCCTTTTCTAGTTTAAAAACGCTAGATTGGCGACAAAATAACCGGTATGTTGTAGGGGATACTGTGTTTATTTATGCTTCGGCGCCCTATCAAAAAATTATGTTTAAAACGAAAGTTTTAGCAGTAGATCTCATGTACGAGGATACGATTGATGATTTTACTTTTTGGAAAGTACCAGTTGATGAACGGGAGAAAGAGCAAAGGAAATCACGTCGATATGTAAGGTTACAATTAATTAAGTTTTTGGAATGTGACGATTTAGGGCTAGAATCTCTACTGAAGCAAGGTTTAAAAAAAGCACCACAAGGTGCGGTAAAGTGTCAGAATGATAAACTTCAATTAGGTGAATATATTGAGAAATGTTTTGCTCAGGATACTCTGGATGATAAATCGAATGTGATTGAAGAGGATAATTATTACGAAGGAAATAGTATTGAGGTTCAACTTAATAGGTATGAGCGTAGTGTTGAGGCAAGAGAGAAGTGTATTGAATTTCATGGATGCCATTGTAAGATTTGTGGGTTTGATTTTGAAGAAGTGTATGGAGATGCAGGAAGGGGATTTATTCATGTTCACCATATTGTTCCAATATCAGAAGTCAAGGAAGAATATTCGGTAAATTATAAAAAGGACTTAATCCCGGTTTGTCCAAATTGTCATGCAATCATTCATAGAAGAAAAAAACCGTATACTGTTCAAGAAGTCAAGCAACTACTACAAAATAGAAAGTAGGTGTTTGGATAGGCTAATCATGTTTACACATCATTAGCCTTTTCTTATGGGAATAATCCCGCTACAATTAAGAACTAAACGAACCATCAATCCATAGACGCCCTACGTGGTAGGGGCGTGTGGGCTTGTTGGTTAGTTTTTTTATGTCGAAAAAAGATGCATTCCAGTAGCGGGAAAAGAAAAATCCCCTCAATAGTTGCATGGCACTAGCAACAGTTGAGGGGATTAATCAATATTTTTAAAAGGGAGGAATAGAACGCTTGGCGATCTATTCATTTTGTGTTATAGCGGGAGGGCTTTGGTGATAGGGATTTTAATGAAATTTTGAATTATCAATGATTAGAGTATTTCAAGTAATCATCTGTATCTTTTAACAACAAAAATACCAGACATCTAATTTGGGAGAGGATGTCTGGTATAGGGAGTTATATATATTAAATTTGGGATGATTAAATTATAACATGAAAGTATTTACAATGGAAGAAGTATTTTGTCAGAACGTGACTTTTTTGAAAGTGTAAATGGGAATATAATTGAATTATGGGGGATAAAGTCTCCTATAATAATAATGAAAGTGGGGAAATAGTATGAATGATATTTATGATCGCCGATTATCGATTTATTTGAACGTGGGGCTTGATGATGATGGGAAGGATATTATCAAGGCGAAGACGTTTTCTAATGTTCGCTTGGACACAACGGACGAGGAGTTAACAGAGTTTGCACAAAAGTATGTCGCTTTATCATCAGGAGCGAACACGAAAAATGTAGTCGCTGACTACCGTATGCTTTAATTAGAAGGGGGAAATGAAAAATGGCTATGGAAGAAACGTATACATTAACTTGTAAATTTAAAGACACAGAAAATAAGACTCGTACGATTGAGGTGAACAATCCAACTGCGAACTTGACGAATGACAAGATTTTGGATTTCATGAATCACGTCATCGACAGCAACGTGTTAGTCTTGAATGAACTAGATCCGAACTTAAAGTTCGCCAAAATTGATGGCGCGTATCTCACAACTAAAACAGTTGAAGATATTACTTTAGTTTAGTCTAAAAGGCTTGGGGTGATGGTTAGGCTTTCGTACACGTCGTAACCCAGGGTCAAAATTCATGAAGTGGATTTTGTGACCTGGGAAGACTTGAAAGAAAGACTGTCACTCCAAGCTAGATTGCGTAAGGGAGGAAAGTCACTTCGAAAGGAGTGGCTTTTTTTGGTACTTAAAAAGGGTAGTACAGTATTCCTGATTATGTTAGAATAAATAAGCCGTTAGGCAACACATCTATTATCTATCACACTATTTTAAAAACAGGAGTCGGTGAACGATTGCTGTTTTTTAATAGGATGATGGCAAAAGAGTCGATTAACTTTTAAAATATGATATAATAAATAAGAAGGGCCAGCTTTTTATTTACCGTACCAGGGATAACTTATAATCAAAAAACCAGTCAAGTAGCAATCTGCTACCTCACTGGTTTTTTTGCTATTTAAGCCTTGAGTCCTCCTAAAGTGTAGGGATCGTTAATAGTAATGATGAGTTGCCGTTTTAGAGCGGGACGGGGTGAGGGTGTAACATGAGTTAAATTCCCGTTAGTGATAAGATGGATGTGATAGTTGTGATTCAGACAAAGACCGACAGTTGTGATATAATGATTAAGATGATACGAGGTAAGTTCGATATTTTACCATAATTGGAATTGATTTTAGCTTAGAAAAAGATGCTTGCATTTTTCGGTATCATTAGGATTCTTTTAAAAATGGTGGCAACATCATGAGGGTATCCTTTCTATTGGGTGGCTACCAGTGAATTTCTAGAAAGGGTGTTTTTCTTATGTCATCCAATAAAAAGAATAAATCATCAAGAGGGTACTTGATAAATGTTTGAAAAGGAGCACGGATAGTGATGGAAAGACATATTTTAAGAAAGTTTTACTTTCCCTACGCGATTGATTTTATTAAAAAATGGAAAGGCGTAAAAAATTTTGGTTGTTCTTGGGATGGCTTTAAAGGAACAGAAGAAAATAGAGCTGAATTAGAAGAAATAAAAGCGCTTATGCCTGAGAATTCCTCACTTCATAAAGAAATACTACAACTTATTTCTAGAGAGGTGCTAAAAGGGAAGAAAAAGAATGAGACAATTGGTTATGATACGTTGGTTCAATGGATACTAGGTTTTATCGTAGAAATTGATCAGAACTTAGCCAAAAATCGCATGCGGGCATCTCTAGAAATAGAGACGGAATTAGTACGTATAAAGGAAGATATTTTACAAGGAAAATTTTTAAATGAAAATTATTTAGCCCAATTTCCCCCAGTAGCTAGCACTTCTCCTGTTAGAAGATTCGCTTTATATAAATTAGACGAAGATGAAGCTTTTAAAGGAGTAGATTGTGATGTTTCTTTAGCCGCTATCGTAACCTACGCCTTAATGCATGAGTGGCTAATTTATCCTACTATTCAAAAACAAAAGGGATACGCTAGAAAGTATGAAATAAAAAATGGAAGCGGGACTATTTATAAAGGAGATACGATGACATCAGCAGAGATCTTCTTTAAGAAATATCTAACTTGCTTATGGTTCGCCAAATTTGCTTCAGATGCTTCAGGTGTTTCAGATACTTCAGATGTTTCAGATACTTCAGATGTTTCAGATGCTTCAGACGATTCAGATGTTTCAGATGCTTCAGATAAGGAATTTCAATCCCTTTTTGAACGACATGGTAATGCAATTAAAGTTCCAGATGATAAAGATAGCAAGAGGTATGGAGGGTTAAAAGATTATTTATACGATCAAATTATCTCAAATGAGGAGTTTTTAGAAATAATAGAAGGTAGAATAAGTAAGGAAGCAAGAGCCTTTTTAGATAACTATCATAAACCGGGTAATATGATAATTTGCCCCAAAAAATTTAATAAAGAACGAGCAGGTTATCAAGCAAGATATGACACCGTCGATCGAATGCTTTGGGCCATCTATAATTATTTTCAAACTAAAGAAAAACAATATTTAGAAAAGTTATTTAGGAAAGTCGAGGGCAATGATTTAGAAACATCAATAAAAAATTTTGAAAAATGGATGGATGAGGCTAATATTACGAAGTGGTCTGATTTTGTTGGAGATAATTTATTAGATGATTTTGTTGAGAAGGGGACTCAAATACCTATTTCGATGAAAACGGGTAAACCCATCGAAGATTCAGAAGATTATGATCCAATGCCAAAGAGTCTAGATGAATTTGAAAAATTCTTTTCTAATTTAAATCAAAAAATTAAGGCACGTACTAAAAGAATTTATACAGAAATAAAAGACGATGACGAAAAAAAAGAAGATTACAAATTAACGAATGAATCTGAAAATCATTGTGAATGATTAAAGTAATTTCACAGACTCTACTTAACGATTCGATGGAATGACAGTTCAGTAAAGTTTTTAGAATAGGTAAAAAACGTGTTATAATGGGGTATCAATGGACATCTAAAGCGTCAAGAGAAGGAGGTCATTTGATGAAACGTACATTTGTGATAAGTGATATTCATGGTCATCAAGATGCGTTCTTTGACTTATTAAAACAAGTCAATTTTACAGATGATGATTTTTTATATATCTTAGGCGATGTAATTGATCGCGGACCCGATGGGATTTCTTTACTTAGGTCTATCATGAGACAACCGAATATGTATCTCTTACTCGGAAATCATGAGCTTATGATGCTTGAGGTATTTGGTGTGTTAGGGAAAGTATCAGATTCGGAAGAGTTACTTGAAATGTGGGTGCAAAATGGTGGAGCTTTAACGTATCACTCCTTTCTAAAACTCTCTCTACAAGAACAACAAGAATTATTAGACTTTCTAGAAGATTGTCCCTTATATGAGCAGATTACGTTAGAACAAGGAGAATTTTTACTCGTACATGCCGGTATTCGTCCATTACCAGGGCTTCATTGGGAAGACCAACTGAATGCCCAAACGCCTCGGGATCTCTTTGAAATTAGAAAAGAATTTCTTCAATCTCCGTTAACAGAATTTCCACTGACGATTGTTCATGGACATACGCCCACCTTAATGTATCCAAGAATATCGGCCCTTTCTCCTGCAACACGAGGGATTTCTATTGAGCCTAATCGGATTGGGATTGATTGCGGGGCTGCTATGAATGCGCAGTTAGGGCTTTATTGTTTAACAGATGGCTCTTGTTACTATGTAGATATTCCTAAAGTAGAGAGTTAGATGAAGCTTTGAAAGAAAGATAACGATGAATTGGGGGAGGCAAGTATGGAATTACATGAGCAATTAAAAGTCGCCATAGACTTAGCGAATACTTATCACGATGGACAAGTTGATAAAGCTGGGCTTCCTTATATTTTACATCCCTTACACGTGATGAATAATGTCGATGGGCTTGAAGCAAAAATTGTAGCCATACTCCACGACATGATAGAAGATACAGTCATCACAGTTGAAGATTTAATCAGTTATGGCTTTGACTCAAATATTGTAAATGCTATCGTGGCTATAACTAAAGTTAATGGCATTTCTTATGACGATTATTTAAAACGAGTCAAAACTAATGAATTAGCAAGAATAGTAAAACTAGCCGATTTATCACATAATATGGATATAACTCGATTACCAAATCCAACTAAAAGAGACTACCAACGTCTCGAAAAATATAAAAAAGCTTATGAATACTTGATGGATTTTGAATTCAAAAATTAACAAATATATATTTAATCAAAAAAACCAGTCAAGTAGCCACCCGCTACCTCACTGGTTTTTTGTTTTTTCATGGAATATCTATTTTAGGTTTTCAGGAGGTATCGCTACAGGAGCAGGTAAAACGTATATGTCGGCGTTTGATGTGGCGCAAGTGAATCCAAATCGAATGTTATTTCTTGTTCATCGTGAAGATATTTTGTATCGGGCAAAGGAGACGTTTGAATATGTGCTAGGTAAAACGGGTAAGAAAATGGGGATTTATACCTCCAATGTTAAGGAGGTAGAGGCGGATTACTTATTTTCTACTGTCCAAACAATGTCCCGGCATTTTAAAAATTATGCAAGGGATTCTTTTGATTATTTGATTGTTGATGAGGCTCACCATATCGGGGGAGAAACTTATCAGCAGTTGTTAAATTATTTTACGCCAAAGTTTTTATTAGGGATGACGGCAACGCCCGAACGATGTGACGATTTTAATATTTTTGATTGTTTTGATGGGCACGTCGCGTTAGAAGTACGACTTCGTGATGCGCTTGAGCAACGTTTAATTGTACCCTTTCACTATTTTGGGATTCGTGATATCGACGGTGTTGATTTGAGTAATATTAAGGCAGACCAAATTCACGAATTAACTAAACGTTTAAAAGTAAATGAACGTGTTTCTTTTATTTTAGAGCAGATGGATTTATACGGGCATGATGGTCGCTATCGTAAGGGAATTGGTTTTTGCGCAAGTATTGAACATGCTGAGTATATGACGAAGAAATTTAATGAAGCATCAGTTCCGAGTGTCTGTTTAACGGGGAATCATTCTCCGAAAGAGCGCCAGGTGATGATGAATCGCCTAGCTTGCGATGAGGATCCTCTTGAAATGATTTTCACAGTAGATATTTTTAACGAGGGAATCGATATTCCGAGCATTAATACGGTGTTAATGCTTCGCCCAACGCAATCTCCGATTATTTTTATTCAACAGTTGGGAAGGGGACTGCGGAAAAATGAAGATAAAGAATTTTTAACGGTTCTTGATTTTATTGGAAATCATAAAAAGTCCTTTTTAATGGCAATTGCACTTAGTGGAGATCGTTTTTATGATAAGGATAGTTTAAAAGTAGCTGTGGCGACTAACTTTGCGGGACATTTAGGAGATAGTTTTGTCACTTTAGACGCAATTTCTAAAGAGCAAATCCTTAGTCAACTAGAGAACGAAAAATTTAATTCGATGATGTACCTCAAAGAAGCATATGCCGAGTTTAAGCGGATGAAACGCGGGCAGATTCCGTACATGTTATGTGATTATTTAGGGTGTGAGGGAGCCCCCGATCCGTTAGCTTTTGTCAAAAAATCTAAGACATATTTACAGTTTATTTATCAGGTAGAGAAGGATTTATTCTTAGAATCTGTACTAAGTCACGACACCTTTGTAAAGGTTTTAAAGGAGTGGTCATCTCAACTGCCATTAAAGAGACCTTATGAGTTTATTCTCATGAAATATTTGTTAAATCACCGGGAAGTGATGACATTAAACCAGGAACTAGCAACACGGGAAATTTTAAAATATGTGGATTCTGTTTCACCAACAAGTGTCACTCATGCCCTTGAATGCCTCGGACAAACCTATTATGATCTGAGTGATCAGGCTCAATATGTTCAAACATTTGATTGGATAGGTGGGACATTAGTGACCTTACCCGTTTTTAATCAATTACGATCAGTTCCGCATTTTAAAACTTACTTAGATGATGTGTTGACCTATGGTCTTGTTCGTTACCAGGAAGAATTTTCAACCGCTGATTATGGGGACCCTTTTTTAAAGCTGTATGAAACGTATTCTATGCGGGAGGTTGCTAAGGTGGCTAATTATAATAAGAAACATAGTGCCTTTCGTGGGAGCGGCTTGTTGACGTATAAGAATAATTTCTTTTTATTTGTTGAGTTGCATAAAGAAAAAGATATTAAGGAAAGCATTAATTATGATGATCGTCTGACGTCATCTCGGACATTTCAGTGGCAATCTCCAAATAAAACAACCCAGGAGTCTCCGCAAGGACAAAATTTAATTAAAAATGTAGAGCGTCAGATTCACCTGCATTTATTTGTAAGAAAATTTAAAAAACTTGATGGCGATGTTCAGCCGTATATTTATTTAGGAAAAGCCAATACCCTGTCAGCAAGTGGAAATAATCCAATTACTCTTCAACTAGAATTGGAACATGAAATTCCACCACAACTCTATCGCGAACTTAGTTATTAAATGAAATAGAGAGGATGGAGGGCTCATGAAAAATTAACGTTGCTAGCCTCAGTTATTTTGGGTGATTCCAAAAAACGAGGCTAGTGATGGATAAATAAAACGGCTTTTGTAGGTATGTAAAAAAACTAGACGTCCTTCTTATGGAAGGCATCTAGTTTTTTGTAAATTAGTTTGATGATATAAGAAAACAGAGAAAAATCTATTATTTAGGGGGGGGTTAGATTTCTCCTTGGATTGATTTTATTATAGCATATTTTCCACCATTTTCAAGCATCCTTCTACATTTTTTGAGAAAAATAGAGAGAGTTTCCAATGAAAATGATGGAGAGTGTAAGCGATGGGCTAAATGAAAAGACTCTATTCGATTTATTCGAAATAGAGTCTTTTCATTTAATTGTTTAAAAGTCGTTTTACGGCCGGAATATCGGCAGGTGCCCAACGGAGTTTTTCGAGTTGATCGACGTCTACCCACATGAGTTTAGCGTGTTCTTTGGCGATAGGGGTTCCCGAAATTAATTGGCAATCGATCGTTATGAAATGAACAATCAAATTCTCATACTCATGGAAATAGTTGTCTCTTAACTGTAAGGGTTCAATCACGCAATTTAATTCTTCTAAGATTTCACGACGAATGGCTTCATTAAAGGTTTCACCCGGTTCAACTTTACCGCCCGGAAATTCCCAATAGTTTGGGAGTGACATTTGAGGTGAACGAAGGGCGCACAAAATCTGGTTATGTTCATTTTTGATAATGGCAGCGACGACAGGTATAGTTTTTTTCAACGGTTATCAGCTCCTCTTATGCATGATTAGTCAAGGTAAGGCAATCCATTGGCATCGAAGGTAAATCCTTCTCCAAGTGTTTCATAAACATGGCTCACACTCACAAAGGCCTGAGGATCAATGGTATAAATTATTTCTTTGAGTGAATTGAGCTCACGCTTATTAATAATTGTTAAAATAATTGTTTTTTCGGTTTTATTGTAAGAACCCATTCCATGAATAAAAGTAGCTCCTCGAGACATTTTTTGATGGATGGCATCGGCAATATCTTGGTAGGCATCTGAGATAATGAGGACTTTATGTCCCGCTTGAAATCCTTCTTGAAAGCGTTCGATAATTTTTGAGGCGATATAAAGCCCAAGAATGGTATAAATAGCGTTGGTAAATGATAGAAAGATAACTAATGAAATCCCGATGACAATAGCGTCAAAGGTAAACATCGTGCGCGCCATTGGAATCCCTAATTTATCTTTTATAATTTTGGCTATAATATCGACTCCTCCCGTGGTTCCCCCAGCGTTAAAAATAATGCCAAGCCCTGTCCCAATTAGAACCCCCATTCCTATTGAGGCGATAATCATATCGTTGGGTAGTGGGGGAATAATATGCCCTAATGATTCAAATAGGCTTAAGAAGAGAGAGAGCATACATGTTCCATAAATGGTTAACCAAAAACCACGTTTTGTAAATTGACGGTAGCCAATAATGAGCATTGGAATATTTAGTAGAAGATTGCTAACTCCAGTACTAATTCCAAATAAATGATAAAGAATAATTGTAATTCCAGTAAATCCCCCTTCGGCCATTTGATTGACAATGGCGAAATTAACGACTCCTAATGCCATGAGTGCTGTTCCAATCGTAATAAAAAATAGTTGTTTTAAGAGTTTGAATGACATGTGAGCGACCCCTCCTTGAATGAATAATTTAATGATTATTATAGCAAAATTTTCTAAAATATACAATTATCGTGATTTTTAGGTCAAGGAATTTGACAATTTTTTGACGAATAGACGTGATATGGCCCAATAGACCTTAAAGATAAAGGACCTTATGTTGGCTACACAGCCGGGGGTGGTTGCAGAAGTTAAGTTTAAAAAAGAGGGCAAAGTTCGGTGAAATGAACTTCGTTTTTAAGCAGATAAATGTGTGGTCTCGTGTTAGTAAGGGGGGTGTAGTAAGCCCATCTAGTGTTGAATAATCCTTTGGTTTACGGCGAGGTTGTGTATTGAGTGGCAAATAGGAGGTGCGCTTTATTTTAGTCAGCTTATCCTTTGGATGTGGCACAACGGTTTATACGGGAATTAATATTTTTTCTTAACAACGGATGAAGTTATCACACTTTTTATGATTTGCAATACAATAAAATAGGCAAATAAAGGAGTGATAAGATGAAAAGAGTTGTTGTCGGTGGATTAGAGGGAAGAATGGGAAGTTTTCTCGTTGAGGCATTGAAAGTTGAGGAAGATATTACGTTAGTTGCCGGTGTGAGTGAAGTGGAGTGTCTAGAAGGGGAAACCCCTATTTATAACGATATAGATAAGGTCCTTGCAGAGGTGGATTTTGATGTTTATATTGATTTTACGGTTTATACCTTTGCAAAGGAAGCGGCAGAAAAGATGTTAAAGGCTGGAAAATCTATTGTTATCGGAACGACGGGCTTTAACAAAGAAGATGTAGATTATTTGAAAGAAGTGGCGAAGGAGTATGGTGGAAGGGGGGTTATTGCGCCTAACTTTTCTGTCGGTGCGATTTTAATTAATAAATTTACGGAGATTTGTTCGCATTACTTTGATAACTTTGAGATTGTGGAGTATCACCATGTGAATAAGAAGGATCAGCCTTCAGGAACGGCAACCTACATTGCAAATACCCTTGATTGTGCATTAAAACGTAAATTAGCTTCTACGCATGTTCATAGTGTACGTATGCCTGGTGTCTTGGCAAAACATCAAGTTTTGGTAAGTGATGAATATCAAACGCTTGAGTTGATTCATCAGTCGAATAGTCGTCATTCATTTGAAAAGGGAATTATTTTAGCTATTCGTAAAGTTGGTGAATTGGACGAACTTGTTTATGGATTACAACATTTATTAGATTAAACCTTCCGAGCGAAGGTTTTTTTATGATAAAAAGTTGATTATAAGCTTTAATCTTCAGTATAATAAGAAGAGTATAAATTTGAGATGGAGTGTGTGTCATGGACTTGTTAGCAGCTGGTACGAGTGTTTTAGAAACGTTGAATGGGGCGGGATATGAGGCCTATTTTGTTGGAGGAATGGTTCGGGATCGGTTAATCGGACGTCCAATCTACGATGTTGATATTACGACCTCTGCCACGCCTGATACGGTCATGTCATTATTTGATAAAACAATAGCAACTGGTTTGCAACATGGGACAGTCACAGTGATGATCGGGAAGATCCCCGTTGAGGTCACAACGTTCCGAGTGGAAAGCCACTATATTGATTATCGCCGTCCGAAGGAAGTGCGTTTTACTCGCTCATTAGATGAGGATTTGAGACGTCGCGACTTCACGATTAATGCCATTGCGATGGACCGAGAAGGTCAGCTCCTAGATCCCATTGGAGGGCGAGAGGATCTTGAAAAATCGTTAATTGTCTGCGTAGGGAAACCAACTGAGCGGTTTCAAGAGGACCCTTTAAGAATTTTACGTGGAATACGCTTTGTTTCTAAGCTTGGTTTTTCATTAGAAGCTGAAACATTAGCTGCAATGATTGAAACGAAAGAATTATTACAACAGATTTCCATGGAAAGAGTTAAAAAGGAACTAGAAGGCATGGTGAAAGGGGACTTTTTTCAAAAGGCGATGAATGATGCCTATGAAATGGATTTAATGTCAGTCATCCCGTTTTTTAATGGCTTAAATAAATATCGACAACGTTGCTATGAAGCAATCACACATCCTATTATATTGTTTGCATTGGCTGGATTAACATGCGATAATTTAGCTGAATATTTAGCGGCCTGGCCTTTTTCACGGGTAGAACGCAAATGTATTGAGGTATTATGTCATGCCCTGAATCAGGAGGTAGACCCTACTTATTTTACTTATTTATATGGGGAAGAGTGGGCAAGGTTTTACCATCAAATGAAATTATTTATCCATCAGGAAAACGTTCCGTATCAGGTGGTTGATTTACCGATTAGTGATCGCCGCGAATTGTTGATTAGTGGAAAGGTGATTGCTGAGGTGATTCAGCGTCCGAAGGGACCGTGGATTCAGGAACTATTAAGGAAAATAGAGTATTTAGTTGTAATGAATCAATTGAAAAATGAGAAAGAAACGTTAATTCAGTATATAAAGAATGAGATGGAGGAAGCTGATGATGAATAAAAAAAATAAGTGGTTAAAAAGAGCTGTCCTTTTAATTGTTGTTTTGCTTGCGATAGGTGTGATTTCGTTTGCTTCGTATGTTTTACAATATGATAAACAGTTACTGACCTATCAGGAGTCCTTATCTAAGCTACCGGAAGTTAAAAAGGTATTAGAAATATCGCAATATAACGGCGAAGAGCAGTATTATGTCGCGAAGGTTCAGTTGACATCAGGTAAGGATTATTATTATTTTATTAAAGATAATACCGTTAAGTTAAGCTGTGAGACGAAGGATTTAATGACGAAAAAGCAAGTAGAGGAAAAAGTAGCGAATGTTATCGATCAGGGTGTGATTAAACATTACTATTTAGGTGTTTATGGTGAGACACCGATTTATGAAGTTCTTGTGACGAATGATAAAGGTGATTTTTATGTCATTTTAGATGCGAAAACATCAGAGGTATTATTACAATTTAAGGCGAAATAGGAGCGGTTGTGGTGTACGGATTATGGAAAGATAATTTACTTGATTTTAATACGTTATTATTAACAACTTATAAAGAATTAGGATTGAACGAGCAGGAGTATGTGTTGTTAGTGTTGCTCGCTCGCTTACTAAAAACAAATCCTTCGGGCTGGACGTTTAGTGATATTTCAACACATATGACGATTGATGAGGCAAATTGCTCGGTGTTATTTATTAATCTTGTTGAAAGACAGTATATTACAGTGAGTAGTAAAATGGATGAGCGAGGGAAGCGGTTTGAGGAATACTCGATTGCCCCTCTGTTTGAAAAGATAGAGACGTTATTAAGACAACAAAAGACGCAAGCTACATCTACCCAACGTGAAGAAATTTTTAGTATGATTGAACAGGAGTTTGGGATTTTAAGCCCGTTAGACATTGAAACCATTCATCTTTGGATGACAGAGGATAATTTTGACCCGGAGTTAATTAAGCTAGCTATTCGGGAAATGAATTCTTATCAAATTAAATCAATCCGTTATATTGATAAAATTTTGCTGGATTGGAAGAAAAAAAATATTAAAACAGTAGAAGAGGCTAAACGACAATTAATCGCCTTTCGTCAACGTAAGCAATCATCGATGACGACAGAAACTCAAACGGTTTCTGTTGATCCCAATTTTTATTATGATTGGATGAACGAGTAAAGCTAAAGGAGTATATTATGGTATCGAAGAAAAAAGCAGCAGAAATGATAGATGTGATGGAAGAATTATTTCCAGATGCCCATTGTGAGTTGAATTTTACGAATGAATTTGAATTGGTCCTTGCTGTGTTACTATCAGCTCAAACGACGGATAAAAGTGTAAATAAACTAACGGCGCAATTATTTCAAAAATATAAGACACCTGAAGATTATTTAGAGGTGACGCTTGAAGAGCTTGAACAGGATTTAAGGACGATTGGGCTTTATCGAAGTAAAGCAAAAAATATTCAGGCGTTATGTCGTTTGTTAATTGAGGAATATCAAGGCGTTGTCCCGCATATATTTGAAGAGTTGGTAAAGTTACCGGGTGTGGGGAGAAAGACGGCTAATGTTGTACTATCTGTTGGTTTTAATGTTCCACGAATAGCGGTGGATACACATGTGGAACGGGTATCAAAGCGATTGGGATTCGCCAAAGCGGATGATACGGTATTAGAGGTGGAACATAAATTGATGAAGTTAATTAAAGAGGATCGTTGGTCTAAGTCACACCATTTAATGATCTTCTTTGGCAGATATCATTGTACGGCCAAAAATCCTAAATGTGAAACCTGCCCACTCTTTACAAATTGTAAGGAAGGGAAGAAATTAATAAAGAAGGCAAAATAAAAAGGACTCCATGAATGTAGTGAACCCCAAAAGTTGAACTTAATATTATGCAGCTAATTGGCTGGTACGAATTCGGTATTTGACTGGACTCATACCAGCCAATTTTCTTTTAATTCGTTTATGATTATAGTAGTAGATATAGTTTTCAATGGCTTCTTTTAACTCCTCATAGGTTTTAAATGTCTTTCCATAGTACATTTCTTGTTTAAGGATTCCAAAGAAGTTTTCCATCGGTGAATTATCTAGACAATTTCCTTTTCGTGACATACTTTGAAAAATTTTATGTGTTTTTAATGCTTTAACCCATTTTTGATGTTGATACTGCCAACCTTGATCGGAATGAAGGGTTATTCTATATTTTGCTTGTTTGAGAATAGGTAGGACCTGATTCAGAGATTCCATGACAAAATTCAAGTCAGGTTTATGGCTCATTGAATAGGACAAAATTTCACCGGTTGCCATGTCCATGATTGGGCTTAAATATAATTTCTTTCCTTCCTGCGTTTTAAACTCAGTCACATCTGTTGTCAATTTCTGATACGGATAAGGGGTATTAAATCGGCGGTTAATTCGATTCTTAGCCACTGTTCCAACAGTTCCTTTATACGAACGATATTTACGTGATTTATGACTAAACTTAACGCAAATAATTCCACGCTTTTTCATCAGACGATAGACTTTCTTATGGTTAACCCGATGACCTCGATGATGAAGCTCATCTGTGATTCGACGATAACCATAATTCTCATCATTTTCTTTAAAAATGCTTAAAATAAGATTTTCAAGTTCTTGATCTGGATTCTCTTGCGCCATCTTTTTAACCCAATAATGATAGGTTGATTTAGGAAATTTTGTGACCTTTAAAATATCACTTAATTTAAAATTAGCCGTTAATTCTTGGATGATTCTTGTCTCGATTTGATTCTTTGGTTCCATGGCGTAATCCCATGGGCGTGACACTTTTTTAAGTATTCATTCTCAATTCTGAGTAATTTAATTTCTTCTTCTAATTGTTGTTCACGTGTTAAAGTTTTCG
The DNA here is from genome assembly GCF_037076425.1 of Turicibacter faecis. Lineage (NCBI taxonomy): Bacteria > Bacillati > Bacillota > Erysipelotrichia > Erysipelotrichales > Turicibacteraceae > Turicibacter > Turicibacter faecis. The sequence continues at coordinate 676,983 of NZ_AP028127.1, forward strand.
GTTGTTTAGATGCTTTTAATTTTGGCATAGGGCTTTGAGACCCTCCTTTCGGTTTAAGTAATGCCTCTACACCGCCTTTTAGAAACGTTGCATTCCAATTCGCAATCGTTCCTATATCTGATATTCCAAAATGAATAGCAGTTTGGCTATATGAAGCACCTGTTGTCTTGATATAGTTTAATACATTTAATTTAAATTCTCCAGTATATACTTGTTTTTCTTTTGGTTGTAATCCGTTTTTTCCTTCTTGTTTATACTGTCTAACCCATGTTTCAATTTGTGATTGACTTGGAATCTGATATTTCTTAGCAAGCGATCGATAACCTAAAGTCCCTTGTAAATATTCATTAACAATCCTTAATTTGAATTCTGGACTATATTTAGCCATAGAAAAAACACCCCTAACGTTAGATTTTTTAGTCTAACATTTGGGGTGCACATCAGAAAGGAATCCTTTTTATTTTATTTAATTAGTCTGTTGAGTCATCATTTTCAGGAAATCCTAGAATGCCTGAGTTCTCATCATCTGGAAGGTCATCAGGTGACTGATCGGGTGATTGGTCAGGTCCAGTACTTGGTGGCGGCGTTGTTGAATCATTGCCTTTAGGTCCTTTTGAAATAGTAATGGTTAAGGTTGAACCTGGGGAAATAGCCGATCCAATTCCAGGATTTGAACCAATATAAGCTCCTTTTGGTAATGTTGCATGGAATTCTTCTTTAATTGAGACATTGACTGAATTTAATGAAGCCCACGCTTGATACTGACTAATGAAATCAGACTCATTTTTAAAGTTTGGTACAACTAATTGAGCCGACGCGATGACAACACTTAATGTTTCACCTGGGAAAATTGTACCTGTTGCCGGAGAGGTTGAAAGAACAAGACCGGCATCTACTTCATTTGATGCTGTTTCCGAGTAAGAAACATTAACTCCATTTGTTGATGCCCATTCTTCAACTTGTTGTTTTGTCCAACCTTTCATATTAGGGATGGTCACAGGTTTTGAGCAATTTTCACAGTTGATTGTAATAGAATTAGAGTTTTCACTTGTTAGGGCACCTGAATTTTCGTAACGTGCACGAATGTAGAAATCCTTGTAGCGTGCCATATCACCAATTGAAACATTATCAATTGTTAAGGCATTACTTGTGGTTGAACCTAGTAAGACTTCACTACCAGCGTAATCTCGTGCATAAACATCATAAACTGTTGCTCCGATAATCTGAATTTGTTTTAGCATCATGCGCAGTTCAGATTCGGTTGGATTTAATTTAGGCATCTGACTAATATTCGTTGCCTTTGTTGCTAAACTTGCGGCGTTAGCAATCTGAGAAGTGATTTCAGAGGTTGAAAGTGTATATCCTTTGATATGGTCCCATGAAAACTGAAGAGCTGAACCTGTATAAGAACCTGCAAAGTTTTTAGGGGTACTTAATTGTTGGAAACGAGTAGATGTTCCCTTAGGTCCATGTCCTTTAATAAATAACTCAGATGAAATATATTGACTTGGTGTAAATTTCGATGGCGATTGTACTTCACCGTCTTTATCACCACTTTCTTGCTCGATTGAATGGGATTGAATGCTGCTTGGACGCTTAGGTTCCTCATATCCTGCAGGATTTAAGTACTTCATCAATGTGTTGAAGACATACCATGGTTTAGATTGTGAGGATTGTGTAATGTATCCGTCTTTATTTTCATTAAATCCTGTCCAAATAGCGGCAGTATAGTAATTAGAATAACCAACAAACCATGAATCGCGAATGGCATTGTCAGGATATCCATATTTTGAACGTTCAGATGGATCAAGGTTTGTTGTTCCTGTTTTTCCAGATAAGTACATGCTACCGACATTAGCTGTTGTTCCTGTTCCCTCAGTCATAACGGTATGTAGCATATCTGTTAGTAAATAGGCTGTTTCCTCACTGATTGCACGATGAGATTCTTGGTCTGCCTTAATGACAGTTCCATCATTTGTAATAATTTTTTCAACTGTAATCGGCTCGTTATAGATTCCACCATTTCCAAATGTTGCATAGGCCGCTGCCATTTGAAGAGGCGAGTATCCTGTTGAAGCTCCACCGATGGCCATTGATTCATATAATGTTTCTTCATCGTTAAACTCAAATCCTAAGTTTTCAGCAAAGGCTTGAACATCTTTTGCTCCTACAGCATTAAAGGCTTTTACGGCAGGAACGTTTAATGATTTGTTAAGGGCATAACGGATTGTCATACGCCCTTGATATTCATGGTTATAGTTATGGACAATACGTCCACTTCCATCTTGATAGGTATATAATTCATCATCAAGTGTTGTCCCAGATCCCCATTTTAAATATTCGATCGCCGGTCCATATGCGAAGATGGGTTTAGCGGTTGAACCCGGTTGACGTTTTAATTGTGTCGCAAAGTTAACTCCACGCTCTACGCCTTCTTCATTAACGCCACCACCAATCGCACGAACTTGTCCGGTTTGGGTATCCATAAAAACAATTCCTGATTGAACATCTGTTGACTTAGCTAATCCAGTTGCCGACCAATCAACATACTTGTTAGAGTTTTGGATATCGTAAACAAGTGATTGCGCCTCAGGGTCTAAAGTCGTGTAGATTTGAAGACCAGAGTAAGGGTCTAAATCATATTTGTTTTCGATTTCATTTAAGACGGCATCAATGAATGACTGATACTTCGTATTATCGAATTCATCTGATTTATGATAAACGAGCATATCAGTAATCGGTTCAGCAGCAGCGAGATTTGCTAAGTCTTTTGTGATATAACCGTGCTTAACCATTAATTTTAAAACGATATCGCGACGTTTTTCTGCCGAATCGGCATAGCGGTCAGGACGGTAATTTTCAGGTGCCTGTACAAGCCCTGCCAATGTTGCGGCTTGAGAAAGGGTTAAATCATTTGCTGTTGTCCCAAAATAGTATTCTGCCGCTTTTTGAATCCCATTGATTCCACCCCCGAAAGGTGAATAATTTAAATAGGCTTCAATGATTTGTTCTTTTGTTAGTTGTTTTTCAATTTTAATAGCTAGGTATAATTCTTTGATTTTACGATCAATACTTTTTTCACTTGTTAAGTGTGTTTGCTTAATTAGCTGTTGTGTTAATGTACTTGCACCTTGATCAAAATCACCCGATTGAAGGTTTCCGATGAGGGCGACTAGGAAACGTTGCCAATCGGCACCTGAATGCTCATAGAATTTTGAATCCTCTGTTGCAATAATTGCATCAATTAACACAGGAGAGATATCTTGGTAGGAAACCCATTCACGCTTTTGGATTCCGAGCTCATCGATAATATTTCCGTCCTTATCATAAATGATTGTTGATTCTGTTGCATAAATTTTTGATACATCGAGTTCAGGAGCTGTCTCAATTGTTTTTATGAGAATAAAACTCCCGATCATCATGGCAGCAATTCCCCCTAGCAGCCCCACTAATATAAAGGATTTAAATATAGTCCCAATTGCTTGGAGCAGGGTGAAGGAAAATTTACCTTTGTTTTTCTTCATCTAAGTCACCACCTTATAGTATTATAAGAAAAGTTCTTCAACTACTTTTAAGTAATCAATTCGTGGAAAAGCTCCTTCAGGAATCATCGTTCCATATTGCGCAAATTCTTTCCGAGAAATAGAACGTCTACTACCTAATTTATATTCTTGCCAAAACGTTGCAAGGTTTTCACACGGTAGTAGATAAATTTCATTAAATTTTGCAAATTTTACGAGTAAAAAAGTTATCCCCCCATTTTTATTGACGGCCATCATATGATTTACTTGATGCTCGTGTAAATTCTGTAAAGGAAAGAGAGTAGCGTTTAAAGTTTCCTTGGCTTCAAAATCAATGTATTTCCCTTTAAAGACTCCATTGAAGTCTGTTGTAGAGGGCGTTCTAAAGTATGCCTCTGTAATGACAGCTGCTGCACGTTTAGGGTAATGAACTTTAACAATTTGAACAGGAGTCGGCTTTTTATGAATAACCGCCTTATTGGCTGCCAAATAATGTTCATTTGATTTTGTTAAATCATCTTCAAAAGACATTCCGCGCTTTCCAAATGAAATTGTTTTTTCGCTCGTACTCTTAAGTGTTGGTTTCTTTTTATGAGGATAATTTACCACAGAATTATACACCTCCTAACTCTATATCTTATCAAATAATAGGTAAAAAAGCTAATCTTTAATCAGATTTCATGTTTAATTCATACAATTTATAGACGTATTGTATTATTTTTACATTTGACAATTTCGTCTGTTTTTGACATAATGAATGTTATATAGCAATTGGGTAATTGCGCTGTCCTTTTGGATGGTGAGGAAAGTCCATGCTCGCACAATCTGAGATGATTGTAGTGTTCGTGCCTAACGAAACAATAAGTTAGGGCAGTTAATCATTAACTGACGGCTGGGAACGTACCTAAGTCTTTAGATAGGGTATTATTACCTTTAAAAGTGCCACAGTGACGATGTCGTTTGGAAACAAACGAAGTGGAACGGGTAAACCCCACGAGCGAGAAACCCAAATTTGGTAGGGGCACTCCTAAAGCAGAAATGAATGCATATGGGAGGTAAAGTGAAAACTTTACAGACAGATAATTACCGCCTGAGTACGAGGAGGCATCCGCTTGAGTACAACGGTACAGAACATGGCTTATAGATTGCTATTCATGTAAAAAGCACAACAATTAGTTGTGTTTTTTTTATTAATAAAATAGAGGGTTTATGTATGAATCGATGAATTTAACTAAACCTATGAAAAGGATTAAAGTTTAAACAGGGTCATCTGATGAACTGTTGGATAGAGAAAATAAACCATTCTTTACAAAAAAATACCTATATTTACTTTTTTATTAAATATAGGTATGCTATTATTAGTTTAGTTTGCTTATAAAAGGATGTTTGTGGGAGGTGCCAAGATGGATTTTTCAAATAAAGAAAGCAATCAACAATTAGCTGATTATTTGCGAGAACAACGACAAAATCAAAACCTTGACCTAGAAGAAGTATCTGCTAAAATTGGTGTTCCAATTCAGCATTTAAAAAGTATTGAGCAAGGTGATTTTGAACGATTTGATTCGTTTTATTTGAAAATGTATATTAAAAAGTATGCAACATATTTATCGTTGAATGTTGGGGAGTTGTATCAACAATTTTACGGAAATCAAATTCAAAAAGAGGTTGAGGTAAAAATTCATAAGCAACAGGTTGAAAGAAGAAATCAAAACCTAGGACGGATTGCGGGGGTTATTTGCGGTATTTTAGTCATCGGGCTAGGCATTTTTTATGTCGTTGATATGGTTAAAAGTGCAGAGCCGAAAGAGGATAAAAATATTGTAATTAATAATCCAAATTCTTCAACGTTACTTGAGGCTGAGAAGAAGGAAGATAAAGATCTCAGTGAAGAGAAACCATCAAAACAGGATGAAGCTCCTAAGGCTGAGGAACCTGTTGTGAATGAAACGGTGGATATAAAATTAATTTCTCAACAAAATAAAGAACTTGTTTTTGATGTGACAACCAAAAAAACTGAGGTAGATTTAAAGTTAGAATTTACCGCATCTTGTTGGTTGAGTATGACGCTAGGAACGCAGAATCTAATTCCAGGGGAAACGTATCAAGCGGGTGGAGTATTTGAGCATAAAGTAACGAATGATCAGTTTGGAACGTTAGAACTGAATGTCGGGGATGCAACAGCAGTTCGTGTTTTAGTTGATAATCAACCGCTTGAATTTCAACCATCAAGTCCGCATCAATATATAAAAATTAATCTGAAAACTGAGTAGGTGTGAGTATGAACTTAGCAAATAAGTTAACATTGTTACGTATTATTTTAATTCCATTTTTTATTGTGTGTTTCTATATTCCAAGTTTAATTGTCAACACAGTAGCTGTTAATAATTATTTAATTCCCTATGCGAACCTTTTAGGGTTAATTATCTTTTTATTAGCTGCAATTACTGATTTTATTGACGGTTATGTGGCGCGAAAATATAATATGATTACTGATTTTGGAAAATTTATGGACCCGTTAGCGGATAAACTATTAGTAACAGCAGCTCTTTTAGTTTTACTAGAAAATGGTTTGATTTCAGGATGGGTTGTCTTTGTTATTTTAGCTCGTGAGTTTATTGTAACAGGATTTAGAACCATTGCAGCTTCAAAAGGTGTTGTTATTGCAGCGGGATGGCTAGGGAAGATTAAAACGGTTGTTCAATTTATGATGATTTCCACTTTATTGTTATTAAATTATCCATTTGAGATTTTCAACTGGCCGGTGGATCGAATTTTCATTGCATTAGCTGTTGTCTTAACAGTTGCCTCAGGTGTTGAATATATCTACAAAAATTTACATATTTTCGATGAAGCGAAGTAAGATAGAACAAAAAAGCGAACAAGTTTTCGCTTTTTTGTTGCTTTTAGAGAAAAATTAGTTTATTATTAAAATAAATTAAAGGAATTTAGACCTAAAATGGGTATGTTAAAAGTAGATAGAAAAAATAAAACAGGATCTAGGAGGATATAGTTGATGAGTAATAATCGTGAAGCTGCGCTTATGCAAGCGTTGAAAAGTATTGAAAAGCAATACGGTAAAGGATCTGTCATGAAGTTAGGAGAAAAAACGGATACTCGAATAGAGGTTATTTCGTCGGGATCTTTAGCGTTAGACTCGGCCTTAGGTGTTGGTGGTTATCCTCGTGGACGTGTCATTGAAATTTATGGTCCAGAGAGTTCTGGTAAAACAACTTTTGCATTACATGCGATTGCAGAAGTACAAAAATCAGGTGGAACGGCAGCTTTTATTGATGCAGAGCATGCCCTTGATCCAGCTTATGCGGCAAAATTAGGTGTAGATACAGACGAGTTACTTGTTTCCCAACCAGATACTGGGGAACAGGCGTTAGAAATTGCCGAGGCTTTAGTTCGAAGTGGAGCTATTGATATTTTAGTTGTCGATTCAGTAGCGGCATTAGTTCCACGTGCGGAAATTGAAGGGGAGATGGGTGATTCGCATGTTGGATTACAGGCTCGCCTTATGTCACAGGCTTTACGTAAATTATCTGGAGCAATTAATACGACAAAGACAATTGCAATCTTTATTAACCAAATTCGTGAGAAAGTTGGAATTATGTTTGGTAACCCAGAAGTTACACCAGGTGGAAGAGCGTTAAAGTTCTATTCAACAATTAGACTTGAGGTGCGACGCGGTGAGGCGATTAAGCTTGGAACAGATATCGTCGGAAATGTTGCTAAGATTAAAGTTGTAAAAAATAAGGTAGCTCCTCCATTTAAAACAGTTGAGGTTGATGTGATGTACGGTGAAGGGGTATCTAAACAAGGTGAGATTCTCGATTTAGCGGTTGATTATAATATCATTGAAAAAAGCGGTTCTTGGTATTCTTATCGAGGAGAAAAGATGGGACAAGGACGTGAAAATGCTAAATTATTCCTTAAAGAAAATCCATTCATTATGGAAGAAATTGCAGACCTTATTCGAGCAGAATTGAATATTCCTACATCAGGACATGAGGAAATCATGATTGAGGAATAATAAAAAAGAGATAAATGAGTTGGGTAGACTCGTTTATCTCTTTTTCTATTGAAATTTACAGGGATTTATTGGCTCTTTGTCAAATCGTGTGGGTGAATAAAATCTATACATGTAATCAAGAGGAATTAGGCCATTCTTTAGACGGCTTGGTTCCTCTTCTTTTTTTGTTCAAAAGTGTATTTATGAATAATCAAAATTCTTGCTTTGAAATGGTAGAAACTACGGTATCCGAAGGCAATACGTTTAATGACTTTAATGTTATTGTTAATTCCTTCGAGTACTCCATTGGTATAAGGAGTTTCGATAGTATTTTTGACATAATCTTGATAATGAGTGAGTGTTTTTAAAGCTGTTTTCATTTCGTGTGAAAGCAGGTCAGAGGGGTGTTGAATGGCATGATGAAATATTTCAAGGTTACGAAGTTTAATAGCCTGTTGGACAGTTTGGTAGAAATCATAAGTCTCCTTTAGTTCAGGGTCTAGGGCTAATAAAAAGTCAATAATTTCTTGTTGAGAGATCATCTTTTTGAAGCAGTTGGAATAGAAGTAATGAGTGGCATTAAGATCTTCTTGGGCTTTTAAGAGAAGTCGCCAATAATGTTTGAATTTATTATAAAACTCTTTATTTTGATTCATGAAACGAATGCGTGTTTTATTAAGAGCACGAGAGACTAGTTGAACGATATGAAATTTATCTAAAACAATCTTAGCCTTAGGGAATACCTCTTTAATGAGTGTCATATAAGGGGCGTACATGTCAATGACGACGTGGGTTACACCTTCACGAGCTGCTTTAGAAAATCGCATAAAGTAAGTCCTTAGTGTACTTAAGCGACGGTCTTCAACGATATCAATTAGCTTTCCATTGGACGCATCACAAAAAATGAAGGACATTGCTCCGTTCCCTACCAATGGAGGATACATGCTTCGCATGGCAGGTGACCCTCGGCCGATTTAACCGACTTAAACTCGTCAAAACAAAGAACTTTTGGGAGAGAATTAAAGGGAAGCGGCTGTTCTTCATAGGAAGAATGAATGACGCGGTTAACGGTTGAATGAGAAACGTTAAGCTCACGTGCAATATCTGTTTCGGATTTCTTATGACTAGCTTCTAAAAAGATGGCTTGTTTTACGGGAGTGGAAATAAAACAATTAGGGTTAACAAGAGATGTTTCTAGGGTAAATGTTCGGACACAATGACGGCATTTATAACGTTGTTTTTTTAAGTCTAGATAAGCATCAAATCCGGAAATTTTGACTAGCTTAATACGTGAAGTTTTGAAGCCGTGTTTAATGATATTTGAGTCAAAAGAATGACCACAGTGGTAGCAATGAGTCGGTTGAAAAGAAAGAGTTCCCAAAATAAGTTTAGAACGAACATTCTTAATCTGAGTTTCGTGGATACAATTTTTTGAAAAAGTAATATTTTTATCTTTTAAATCAAGTAAAGTTGAGATACAATTAGTGTGAGACATAAACCCAATCCTTTCGTGTTGTTTTAGCCGATTACATTGTATAGGATTTTGGGGACTATGTCTCTTTTTTTGTCTTAATATTTATGGCAATCAAAAAGGTGTGAGTAATCCCACCCACACCAAATATTATAGAACCTTTATTTTTTCTTGAACAACTCCTTCACCAATTTTTGGTGTTAGTTTTGGTTAGATTGGGGTGGAATTCTTGACATGTTATTACAATAATATTAAAATAAAGAATGTAGTATTATATCATAATGCTAATTATCTTAAAACTATAGAGCCGTTAAATAGATCTATGGCGGATAATCGTATATCAAATAATTGGAGGTGGACTTATGTCACAAATTATCATCTCCATTTTGCTAGTAGGGATAGGGTTAGTTATTGGGTATTTTATGAGAAAAAAGGTGTATGAGGCTGAGTTAGAGAGAGCACAACAAACAGCTGCACATATTATCTCAAAATCTGAAAAAGAAGCGGAATCAAAGAAAAAAGAGGCACTTTTAGAAACAAAAGAAGAGGTCCAACGACTTAAAGTTGGTGCAGAACGTGACATTAAGGAGAAGAAGACGGAACTTGTACGCTTAGAGGAACGTTTAGTCCAGAGAGAGGAAACTATTGATCGCCGTATTTTGAATTTAGAGAAGCGTGAAATGGCACTTGAAAAGAAAGATGAAGCCATCGCTGAAAAACAACTCGAACTAAAAGAACTAGAAAGCAAAGTGGAAGAAACTTTAGAAGGGCAACGACAAAAGTTAATTGAAATCTCGGGATTAACCATGGATGAAGCCCGTGACATTATTTTTAAACAAGTTGAGGATGAGATGTCTCACGAGGTTGCGAAGTATATTAAAGAAGAGGAAGAGAAGGCGCGATTAGAAGCCGATAAAAAGGCGAAGGAATTAATTGTATTAGCCATTCAGAAATATGCTTCGGAACAGACAAGTGATTATAGTGTAAATGTTGTTAATTTACCTAGTGATGAAATGAAGGGACGTATTATTGGACGTGAGGGACGCAATATTCGTACGATTGAATCGTTAACAGGTGTGGATTTAATTATAGACGATACGCCAGAAGCGGTCGTTTTATCATGCTTTGATCCAATCCGACGTGAAATTGCTCGTATTACACTTGAGACCTTAGTTCAAGATGGGCGAATTCATCCAGCTCGAATTGAGGAAATCGTTGAAAAGACTCGTCGTGAAGTTGACTTGCGCATTCGCGAATATGGAGAAAATGCTGTATTTGAAGTTGGAATTGGTAAAGTTCATCCAGACTTGATGAAAATTTTAGGTCGACTTAATTACCGTACAAGTTATGGGCAAAATGTATTAAAGCACTCAATGGAGGTTGCATTTTTAGCTGGAATAATTGCTGCGGAGTTAGGGGAAGATGTTAAGTTAGCTAAACGAGCAGGATTATTGCACGATATTGGAAAAGCTGTTGACCATGAAGTTGAAGGTAGTCACGTTGAGATTGGAATAGAGTTAGCGACGCGTTATCGCGAACATCCAGTTGTCATCGATGGAATTGCATCGCATCATGGGGATCGTGAACCTCAAAGTTTAATTGCTGTCATTGTGGCAGCAGCCGATACATTATCTGCTGCTAGACCTGGAGCAAGAAGTGAATCATTAGAAAATTATGTGAAACGTTTGGAACAACTTGAAAACATTGCATGCCGTTTCGAAGGTGTTGAGAAGGCGTTTGCTATTCAAGCAGGACGTGAAGTTCGTGTCGCTGTTATTCCAGAACAATTAGATGATGTTCAAGCTCACCAAGTAGCTCGTGATATTCGTCAAACGATTGAAAATGAATTAGAATACCCTGGAAATATTAAAATAACAGTAATTCGTGAAACACGTGCTGTTGAAACCGCAAGATAACGAATAGGTATTAAATGGTGTAAGAGCTATTAATGGGGATTCATTAATAGCTCTTTACTATGTGTAAGGAAAGAATCATTTACGGTGTGTGTCTTAATCCTCGTTAGGCACACCCTAGTTAAAGAGATGTACCGATATTGGGATTTTTACTAGATGAACAGGGGACGCGGTGAACTTTAGATGATGTGGTGTCTTTTACGACCTCATGACGATGGGTTAAGATAGGGCTTTAAAATGTGGAAAGTAGCACGGGCTATTTAGAGAAATAAAAGAGTTTAACGAGTGATAGATCATTAACAACGAGTGAATTGACGACTAGAAAGGCGGATAACATGAAAATTTTATTTATTGGAGATATTTATGGATCGTTGGGACGAGAAATGATTAAGGAGAAACTACCTAAAATTAAGGAGAAATACAAACCTCATTTTATTATTGCTAATGGTGAGAATATTTGTCATGGAAAAGGGATTAATGAAAAGTACTATAAATTCTTACTTGAACAAGGGGTTAATGTTATTACGCTTGGAAATCATACATGGGATAATCGTTCGGTCTTTGATTTTATTGACGATACAGATAAATTGATTCGTCCGGCTAATTTTCCAGATTCTAACCCGGGTAAGGGGTTAACTTTTGTTAAGTTTAATGCCTACGAGGTAGCGGTAATTTCTATTCAGGGGCGTACTTTTATGCCGATGAGTAATTGTCCATTTGAAAAGGTAGATAAGTTGATTGAAGAGGCTAAAAAGCGCACGAATATTATATTTGTTGATTTTCATGCAGAGGCAACAAGTGAAAAGGTAGCGATGGGGTATTTTTTAGATGGACGTGCTAGTGCCGTTGTCGGGACGCATACCCATGTGCCAACGGCAGATGAGCGAGTTTTAGCTAAAGGAACGGCCTATATTACGGACGTTGGAATGACTGGACCTTTAGACGGAGTAATTGGGGTTGAACGTGAAAATGTTATTAATAAGTTTATAACAGGGCTTCCTATTCGTTTCAATGCTCTTGAACAAGGAGCGGCACAACTAAATGCTGTCTTAGTAGATATTAACGAAAAGACTGGGAAAGCTACTGCAATTGAGCGTATCAATTTGAAAAAAGAATCTGCTTTTTAAAAAGTAGTCATTTAATTACTTTAAAGTAGTCATTTAATTGTTTTTGCGTGCATAGAATGTCTGTGTAAAACAAAAACAGAGGGGGACTACTATGGAAGTATTAAAAGTATCATCAAAATCAAATCCAAATTCAGTTGCGGGAGCATTAGCTAATGCATTTCGTGAGAGAGGGCTTGTTGAAATTCAAGCAATTGGGGCAGGAGCATTAAATCAAGCAGTGAAGGCTATTGCTATCGCTCGAGGATATGTAGCTCCAACAGGTAAAGATTTAATTTGTATTCCAGCGTTTACGGATATCTTAATTGATGGAGAAGAACGCACGGCGATTAAATTAATTGTGGAATCACGCCAGTAGCGAAAAAGCTAGTACCTTATGAGGTGCTAGCTTTTTTTTATGTGTCAAAACGGGTGGTTTACATTAGTTGATTATTTGATAGGATGTAATGTATAATAGACAAAGTGACTCAGGTTTTGTCACATAGCGAATGAAGTTGATGAATAAATCTTTAAATATAGGTGATAAAAATGAACGAACAACAAAAGGAATTATCGTTACAAGCAAATACGCAAAAAGGGGAAAAGGACTATAGCCGTTATTTTCAACGTCCAAGCATTAAAGATGCTCGTAAGCGTAGTCGTGAACAGGCACATGTCCACCGTGATTTTGCCATTGAAGAATCAATTAAAAACATTGGACAAGGGAAAAAGTATTTAATTCAAACTTATGGATGTCAGATGAACGAACATGATTCTGAGGCTATTATTGGAATTGCAGAGGAGTTAGGATATACAAAGGCTAACTCTCATGAAGAGGCGGATTTAATTATTTTAAATACGTGTGCCATCCGTGAAAATGCTGAGAACCGTGTTTTTGGTGAGTTAGGGCGTTTAAAACCATTAAAACGAACAAATCCGGATTTAATATTAGGAGTTTGCGGATGTATGTCGCAAGAAGAAAAAGTCGTGAACCAAATCATGGAGAAACATCAACATGTCGATCTTGTTTTTGGAACACACAATATCTACCGCTTACCAGAATATATCCATAATGCCTTAATGGGGAAAGAGCGTGTCATTGAAGTGTGGTCTCAAGAAGGGGAAATCATTGAGAATATGCCACGTACTCGTCAAGGGCATACTAAGGCATGGGTAAATATTATGTATGGTTGCGATGAGTTCTGTACATACTGTATCGTTCCTTACACACGCGGTAAAGAACGAAGCCGCTTACCAGAGGATATCATTGCTGAGATTAAGCACTTAGCGGAAGAAGGATATCAAGAAGTAACCTTACTTGGACAAAATGTTAATGCCTATGGGAAAGACTTTAAAGACCATGAATACACATTTGGTGATTTATTAAATGACTTACATGAAATTGACATTCCACGTATTCGTTTTACGACATCTCATCCACGTGATTTTGATGAAAAGACGATTAATGCATTAGCAAAACGTGGAAACTTAATGGAACACATTCATTTACCTGTTCAGTCAGGAAATAATGAAGTGTTAAAACGTATGAACCGTAAATATACACGTGAGATGTACTTACAATTAGTACGCGACTTAAAAGCAGCTATTCCAGGGGTATCAATTACAACGGATATTATTGTTGGGTTCCCTGGGGAAACAGAAGAACAATTCCAAGAGACTTTATCATTAGTTGAAGAAGTAGGTTATGAAGGGGCCTTTACATTTATTTTCTCACCACGTGAAGGAACACCTGCTGCGAAAATGGAGGATAATGTTTCTGAAGCTGAGAAAAAGGATCGTTTAAACCGTTTAAATGAGGCTATTAACCGAGGATTCCGTGCAGGAAATAAACGATTCGAAGGTCAAATTGTAGAAGTTTTAGTTGAGGGAACAAGCAAAAACGATGATACAATGTTAGCAGGTTACACTCGTCATAATAAACTCGTTAACTTCAAAGGTGATGAGAAAAAGATTGGTCAAGTTGTTAAGGTTAAAATTACAGAGGCTAAAACATGGCACTTAACTGGGGAAATGGTATCGGATGATAGTATTAACTAATTTACCGTCTTTTGAGCGCTTGAGTGAAAAATTAGCGAATGATCCTGTGATTGAGCGATATGTTATGCTAACTAAAAAAGTTCATCAAAATAAAAAACTACTCGCCATGTATGACGAGTATATAAAGAAACAAAAGGAAGTTATAAAGTTTGACCATTATGGAAAATCTAATGCCAAATCTCAAAAAGAGAATGAGTTAAAAGCGTTAGAGGAGGAACTTTATAACCATCCTCTCTTTAATGAATATATTCAAATCCAAATTGAGTTAAATGAACTCTTTTCGACGATGGCTCATATAATACAGTATAAGGTTAATAAACATCTTAGTGAATAGCTAAGATGTTTTTAATTTTAGGATGAATGAGGATAGGAAGTAAGACAAATACACTTTTCCTACGAAAAAGAAAACCTTATAAAATGATTTAATTAAGTATCAAATAGGTGAAGAGCTGAATATAGTATCAGTGAGGAGGTATTCAGGATGAATGATATTCGTGAAATTGTAACAAAAGCCGTGATTGGTAAAGGGAAAAAAAGATTTAAAATCACATCACCTCTTAATGATTTAAGAAGTCCTGCAGATAGTATTTTAGGGTGCTGGATCATTAATCATAAATTTGGAGCTAGAAAATGTGATAATGCTGTTGATGTAAAAGGTATGTATGATATTAACGTATGGTACTCATTTGCGGATAATACGCAAACAGAAGTGGCGCGTCAAACTATTGAATATGATGACCAAGTTAATGTTCATCGTACAATTCGTGATTGTTTATATGAAGGTGATGAAGTCATTGCTAGAACGATTCAACAACCAACTTGTGTGGATGCAAGAATTGAAGATGGTGAAATTGTGGTTGAAGTTGAGTTCGAAATTGTGGTTGAAGTCATCGGGGAAACAAAAATGCGCGTTTCAATCTTAGGACCTGTTGAAAACGATGTTGATACAGATGATGAAGATGATGAAATCGATCAACAAATTAACCCGAACTTTTTGAAAAGTTCACCTTTTAGAGGAGAATAAGGCAGGAATGCCTTATTCTTTTTTTTTTATTTTGAGGAGTTTAGGACAATGATGATTAAAAAAACGTAAAAATGTCCATATATAAGTCTAGATAGGTTTTTTATAGAAAAAACTTGAGCTCAATGAGTAAGGTCCTGTATAGCTTGTCGATTAGATATCAGGTAAGTTTCCTAAAAGGGGAACGGAATGACAGTGATATTTATAGAGGTAGATAAATAGGTATACCGTTTTAGGGCTCGTTTGATAGGGGGAATCGTAAGTTTTTTTTAGTATAAATCGTGTTGATGAGTTTTCTCTGCCTTTTAACCCGTAATGGATGGCGATAAGCAAAATGAATAATTCTTAAAGCTATCGTTTCGACAATTTATGCTATAATATAAGAATGTGTAAAAGAAGAAGGAGTTTTTAGCATGCGCAATAAGAATGAATATACACCGATGATGCAACAATATTTAACGATAAAGGAAAACTATCAAGACGCCTTTGTTTTTTTTAGATTAGGAGATTTTTATGAATTATTTTTTGAGGATGCCCAACTTGCTTCTAAAGAACTAGAAATTGCGTTAACTGGGCGAGAAGCGGGAACGGCGGAGCGCGTCCCTATGTGTGGAGTACCTCATCATTCCGCCGATACTTATATGAACCGCCTCATTGAACGAGGGTATAAGGTTGCCGTTTGTGAACAGGTGGAGGATCCTACGAGTGCGAAGGGTGTTGTTCGTCGAGAGGTCGTTCGATTATTAACCCCTGGAACGGTGATGAATCAAACAGCTTTAAATGAGAAAGAGAATAACTTTATCCTCTCAGTTTTTTCATGTCCAGATGCCTATACGGTGGCATATTGTGATTTATCAACGGGAGAAAATTATGCCATGCGTCTGCCAAAGGAAGACCAGTTATTAGTAGGAGAATTGATTAGTTTAGGGTGTAAAGAAATTGTTGTAGGAGCCGATGTTAATATTCAAATGTTTGATAATTTAAGGGCCCTTAAACACCTTGTTCTATCTATGGAAGAATCGTGTGAAATTCCTATTGAATATCAACTTTTGGCACAGGAAATTAAAGACGAAGGATTAAGAAATGCCTTTGGGCGTTTAATTAATTATTTAACACGGACGCAAAAAGGCGCACTTGGACACTTGCAGCCGATTAGTTTAACAAAAAATGATAGCTATTTAAGCATTGATTATAATTCGCGACGAAATTTAGAGTTGACTGAAACGATTCGTTCGAAAGCACGACAAGGTTCATTACTTTGGTTATTGGATAAAACGAAAACGGCAATGGGGAGCCGACTATTGAAACAATGGATTGAACGTCCGTCTATCGATAAGGGCGTGATCGAAGAACGACTCGATGTGGTTGAAGCTTTTATGAATGATTTTATGTTAAAGGAGGAGCTAAAACAACACCTGGATGAAGTCTACGATTTAGAGCGTGTGTCAGGACGTATTGGTTTTGGAAATGCGAATGCACGAGACCTACTTCAGTTAAATTCATCGCTTTTACAAATTCCAATGATTAAAACGTTATTATCCACATTGCCGATGCCAACGATTCAACAACAATTGGATAAGCTAGAAGATTGTACAGATATAACGTCTGTACTATCGAAGGCGTTGGTCGATAATCCGCCGCTTAGTATTAAAGAAGGTGGGATTATTAAGGAAGGTTATAATGAAACGTTGGATGAATATCGATATATCGTCTCTCACGGAAAAGAATGGATCTTAGCGTTAGAGGCAGCTGAACGTGAGAAAACCGGAATTCGTTCGTTAAAAATCAAGTATAATAAAGTATTTGGTTATTATATTGAAATTAGCAAAGCCAATCTTCATTTAATTCCAGACGATGCTGGATATGAGCGTAAGCAGACGCTTGTGAATGCTGAACGTTTTATTACAAAGGAGTTAAAAGAAAAAGAAAATTTAATTTTAAATGCCGAAGAAAAATCAATCCAGTTAGAATATGAACTGTTTTTAGAATTACGTCAACTCATTAAAAATGATATTCCTAAGATTCAACAGATTGCAAAAATCATGGCATATTTTGATGTTTTACAAGCTTTTGCAACGATTAGTGAAGAAAGTCGATATGTTCGCCCTCAGTTGAATGAAAACCATACTATTGAGGTTAGAGACGGGCGCCATCCTGTGGTTGAACGTGTACTAAAGGATGCGCAATACGTTGAAAATGATTGCATCATGCCCGATGATTTATCTGTGTTATTAATCACGGGACCGAATATGTCGGGGAAATCGACGTATATGCGTCAGATGGCTTTGATTTCTGTTATGGCACAAATGGGGTGCTTTGTTCCGGCCAGCTATGCGAACCTTCCTATTTTTGATCAGATTTTCACTCGCATTGGGGCAGCCGATGACCTAGTTTCGGGACATAGTACGTTTATGGTAGAGATGATGGAAACGAATTATGCGATTGAACACGCGACAAAGAATAGTTTGATTTTATTAGATGAAATTGGACGTGGGACGGCAACCTTTGATGGGATGGCGTTAGCACAGTCAATTATTGAATATGTCCACGATGAAATTGGTGCGAAGACATTATTTTCGACGCATTATCATGAATTAACACAGCTTGAAAAGAAGTGTGCGCATCTAGAAAATCGTCATGTACGTGCTAAGGAGCATGAGGGACAATTAATTTTTATGCATAAGGTGATGGAAGGACCTTCAGATAAAAGTTACGGGATTCATGTGGCGGAAATCGCGAAGTTACCTAAACCACTCATTACGAGAGCGAAAGAGTTATTACACGCCTTAGAACAAGATAAACTATCGATTCATTCTTCGTCTAACATGCAAGATGTTGAGGAAGAAAAATGGAAGATTCAGGATCAAACTGTCAATGGAGATGACGAGGTGAAAGAAGAAGAGTCCGTCGTGAATGACGTGATGCCGAAGGTTGTGGTCCCAAATATTGAACCGGGACAACTTTCTTTATTTGAAAAGGTACAGAGACCGAAAAAAGAGGTTCCTCAAGAAATTTCAATCCCACAACCGCATCCTTATGAAGAGATTATTAAGGAGTTAGAGGCCATCGATTTATATCAATTAACACCGATGCAGGCAATGAATGTCATGTATGAATTAAAAGTGAAAATGAATCAACGAAAGTAGGTAGGTTATGGGGAAAATACAACGAATGAGCGATCAATTAGCTAATATGATTGCAGCGGGAGAAGTTATTGAACGTCCCGCTTCAGTTGTTAAAGAGTTACTCGAAAATGCGATTGATGCTCAGAGTACAAGTATTGAGGTTCATTTACAAGATTCAGGAATACGACAAATTAAGGTTATTGATAATGGTGAGGGAATGAATGAGGAAGATGCCCACCTTGCGTTTGAACGCCATGCGACAAGTAAAATTAAAACGCAATATGATATTTTTAGGATTCAAACTCTCGGCTTTCGAGGGGAAGCCTTACCGTCGATTGCCTCAGTTTCCGATGTTCATGTCAAGACGTCCGATGGGGTGCAAAGTGGCTTACATTTAAATATTAAAGGCGGGAACGTGATCACCTCTAAACCGGGGGTGATGCGTAAGGGAACAGAGATGGAGGTTAACCATTTATTTTTTAATACGCCAGCCCGGCTGAAGCATATTAAATCTTTAAATACGGAGCTGAGCCATATCACCGATTATATGAATAAAATTGCGTTATCTCATCCGAATATTGCATTTAAGTTATTTAATAATCAACGATTGTTATTTCAAACAAATGGACAAAACAATCTGCAAAGCGTGATTGCTAGTGTTTATGGATTTGATATTGCAAAGAAAATGATACCGATTAAAGCTAAAAATGATACGTATGAGATTGAAGGCTTTATTAGTGACCCTATTATTAATCGGGCCTCAAGAAATTACATCACGCTTATTGTGAATGGGCGTGCCATCCGTCATTATCCTATCACGCGTTCCATTTTGGAGGCGTACCATACGTTATTACCTAAAGATAAGTATCCGATTGTTGTCCTCCATTTAACTTTTGATCCAATGCTCGTGGATGTGAATGTCCATCCAGCAAAACTAGAGGTGCGATTTTCACAGGAGGAGTCGTTAAAGTCATTTATTTATACAGAGATTAAAAATGTGTTGCAACAAGTAGAATACATTCCGAATCCATTTGTTAAAGCGATGACAGTTGAACCAGAACCACGATTGATTCAACCGAAACTAGAGGAGTCTGTTCGAGAAGGAGAGCCTTCTTCGCCTATCACCGTCCCAAAATCAAAGACGTCTTCTTATCAAACATCGACGCCATCTGTATCGTATGTTAATAAGAGTGTGATTCGGGATGAGGAGAATGAAAGCAGTGGAGAACCCTTACCAAAATCCGGACACTCATATACTCCGAAGATGGTTGAGGCCAAAGGCGCGCTACCTTCACATCAGGGAAGGATAGAGGAAGAATCAAGGTCGAAGGAGGCGCTTCAAGTTTCTGTTCCAACGAAAACACGTGACCGAAAACTTGAGCTTTATTATATTGGGCAATTGCATGGAACCTATTTATTAGCTCAAAATGAAGAGGGATTGTTTATTGTGGACCAACATGCCGCAATGGAGCGTGTTCAGTATGAAAAAAACTATCAACTTCTCCAAGATGTTAATGGGGATTGTATAGAACTTCTTATTCCAATCGTTTTAAAATATTCATCAGATGAGTTACTGTTGCTAAAGGATCATCTATCTTCTCTTTTAAAGTTTGGATTTGAAATTGAAGAGTTTGGCGGCCAATCGTTAGTTGTCCGGACGGTTCCAGTTTGGGCACAACAACTAGATGTTAAATTAATTGCTGAAACGATTCTTCATCAGGTGATGTTAGATCGTCGAGTTGATATTGGAAAATTACGCGAATCGGTGGCGGTGATGATGAGTTGTAAGGGATCGATTAAAGCCAATCAATATATTAATGAGCATGAGATTAAGGAGCTGCTTCAAAGTCTTTGTTACTGCGAACAGCCTTATACGTGTCCGCATGGTCGTCCGATTATAGTAAAAATGACAAAATATGAAATTGAAAAAATGTTTAAACGGGTAATGTAGGTGAAAAAATGGATGTATTATGTATTGTAGGTCCAACGGCGGTTGGTAAAACGAAGATGAGTATTGAGCTTGCTAAACGCCTAAATGGTGAAATAATTAGTGGCGATTCGATGCAAATTTATCGAACAATGGACATTGGAACGGCAAAGATTTCAGTAAAAGAACGAGAAGGAATCGTTCATCATTTGATTGATGAAAAGGAACCGGAGGAGTCTTATTCAGTCGCTGATTTTCAACGGACGGTTCGGGCTAAAATTGCAGAGATTAAATCACGAGGAAAGTTACCTATTATTGTAGGTGGTACGGGACTTTATATAAAAAGTGTATTGTACGATTATGAATTTGTGCAGGATGCTGATTCTAAGGATTCAGACCCGTCAAAATATGCGCACTTAACGAATGATGAGTTACATGCGATGTTAAAAAAGGTAGATGAAGAAGGGGCCAAGGCCATTCATCCGAATAATCGTAAGCGAGTGATTCGAGCGCTTGAAATTTATACGACATCAGGAATGAAAAAGTCAGAAATGATTGAACAACAAGAACACCGACTCATTTATGATGCTTGTGTGATTGGATTAACGGATGATCGGCAAGTTTTATATGAGAGAATTAATAAACGGGTGGATCAGATGTATGAAGAAGGATTAGTTGAAGAAGTGCGTTCGCTCTTTGATCGAGGAATTCCTGAAACCACTCAATCGATTCGAGCGATTGGTTACAAGGAGCTATATGACTATTTTAAAGGGAACCTGTCCCTTGATGAGAGCAAGGAACTAATTAAAAGGAATTCTCGTCGCTATGCGAAACGTCAATATACATGGTTTAATAATCAAATGGAAGTTGTTTGGTTTCAAGTTAATGTAGCAGCATTCGAAAAAACGGTCGATGAGGTTTTAGATTATTTGAAAACGAGATAAAAAAAACTGTTCACGTCGTGTGAACAGTTTTTTTTACATTGTTCTAAAGGCTCTTTGTCAAATCGTGTGGGTGAATAAAATCTATACATGTAATCAAGAGGAATTAGGCCATTCTTTAGACGGCTTGGTTCCTCTTCTTTTTTTGTTCAAAAGTGTATTTATGAATAATCAAAATTCTTGCTTTGAAATGGTAGAAACTACGGTATCCGAAGGCAATACGTTTAATGACTTTAATGTTATTGTTAATTCCTTCGAGTACTCCATTTGTATAAGGAGTTTCGATAGTATTTTTGACATAATCTTGATAATGAGTGAGTGTTTTTAAGGCTGTTTTCATTTCGTGTGAAAGCAGGTCAGAGGGGTGTTGAATGGCATGATGAAATATTTCAAGGTTACGAAGTTTAATAGCCTGTTGGACAGTTTGGTAGAAATCATAAGTCTCCTTTAGTTCAGGGTCTAGGGCTAATAAAAAGTCAATAATTTCTTGTTGAGAGATCATCTTTTTGAAGCAGTTGGAATAGAAGTAATGAGTGGCATTAAGATCTTCTTGGGCTTTTAAGAGAAGTCGCCAATAATATTTGAATTTATTATAAAACTCTTTATTTTGATTCATGAAACGAATGCGTGTTTTATTAAGAGCACGAGAGACTAGTTGAACGATATGAAATTTATCTAAAACAATCTTAGCCTTAGGGAATACCTCTTTAATGAGTGTCATATAAGGGGCGTACATGTCAATGACGACGTGGGTTACACCTTCACGAGCTGCTTTAGAAAATCGCATAAAATAAGTCCTTAGTGTACTTAAGCGACGGTCTTCAACGATATCAATTAGCTTTCCATTGGACGCATCACAAAAAATGAAGGACATTGCTCCCTCGGCCGATTTAACCGACTTAAACTCGTCAAAACAAAGAACTTTTGGGAGAGAATTAAAGGGAAGCGGCTGTTCTTCATAGGAAGAATGAATGACGCGGTTAACGGTTGAATGAGAAACGTTAAGCTCACGTGCAATATCTGTTTCGGATTTCTTATGACTAGCTTCTAAAAAGATGGCTTGTTTTACGGGAGTGGAAATAAAACAATTAGGGTTAACAAGAGATGTTTCTAGGGTAAATGTTCGGTCGCAATGACGGCATTTATAACGTTGTTTTTTTAAGTCTAGATAAGCATCAAATCCGGAAATTTTGACTAGCTTAATACGTGAAGTTTTGAAGCCGTGTTTAATGATATTTGAGTCAAAAGAATGACCACAGTGGTAGCAACGAGTCGGTTGAAAAGAAAGAGTTCCCAAAATAAGTTTAGAACGAACATTCTTAATCTGAGTTTCTTGGATACAATTTTTTGAAAAAGTAATATTTTTATCTTTTAAATCAAGTAAAGTTGAGATACAATTAGTGTGAGACATAAACCCAATCCTTTCGTGTTTTTTTGGTCGATTACATTGTATAGAATTTGGGACGTTATGTCTCTTTTTTTGTACTTATTTTTTAATTCCAATAAAAGAGGTGTGGGCATCACCCACACCAAATATTATAGAACCGTTCTAAATAGGCCAATGACTTTACCGAGAATCGTAACATGGGTTGAAAAAATAGGTTCTAGTAAGTCATTTTCAGGTTGGAGTCGTACATATTCAGCTTCTCTAAAGAAACGTTTAACAGTGACTTCATGCCCCTCATCTAGCATCGCCACAATAATGTCACCATTATGAGCATCGCTTTGTTGTTTAACGATAATTTGGTCACCATCATAAATTCCCGCGTTAATCATGGAATCCCCGGATACGTTTAACATAAACACTTTTTGATGGGGGGGGACTAAATGGGTGGGAAGGGGAAAGAAATCATCTGGATTTTCGATGGCTTCAATCGGAGAGCCTGCCGTCACTTTTCCAATCAGCGGAATATTGATGACCGATTTTAGTTCCTGTTGAGGAGGGGAAACCTTAGATGATTCGTTTGTTGTTTCAGGCGATAAAATCATAATTCCACGTGTGGTAGATTTATCTTTCCGTATGAACCCCTTCTTTTCTAACTGATTAAGTTGATTGTGAACCGATGCTGTTGAAGATAGGCCAACGGCTAAACCAATTTCACGGACACTAGGCGGATATCCCCGTTTATCGACCTCTTGTTTGATAAAGTCTAAAATGGCTTGTTGCCTTTTCGTAATAGGTTTCATAATAGCTCTCCTCCTTCCAAATCATAGCCTTATTATATCAGTATTTTGATAACTTATCAAACGTTCGTTCTTTTTTTTGCAGTGAATTGTTAGTGTAAAATATGGAAAATGTTCAAAGAGGAAGGAGGAGAGAACCTAAAAGATTAATGAGGTTTTTAGACATTATGAGTTATCAATTGATAATAAATTTGGTATATTAATGATGGGAAGACTAATCGAGGTGATATATTATGTTAACAACAGAAAAAATGAACCGTTTAAACGAGTTAGCTAAAAAGAAAAAGGCTGGAGCACTTACTGAAGAAGAGGTGAAGGAGCAACAGGCTCTTCGTGAAGAATATTTAACAACCTTTAGAGAAAGTATGAAAAATACGATTGAAAATGTACGCGTCATTGATCCAAATGGTGAGGATGTCACCCCAGAGAAGTTAAAACAAATTCAGGCAAAACGTCAGAATGAGGAGATCCATTAAACGAGAAAGACCCTTTAATAGAAGAGGGTCTTTTTTCTTTTAATAATGAGTCAGATTAACCTAATATTTCATTTTTTTTCTTTCCTTGGAATAAAATAACGGAAATGAAGCAAGATATTAAAAATGAGAGTAGTATCGTTTTTGAGTTTGTTCTTTTTTGTAGGATGTAAGGAAAAAATATCTTTTTTTCTAATATATTGTAAAATATTTGACAATAGGGTAAGATATAGATGGTATAAAAGGAGGTCACTGATATGGAAAATAACATCTCATTACAATCAATTAATGCGATTCGTACGTTAGGAATCGACGCTATTAATAAGGCAAAATCGGGTCACCCGGGTGTTGTGTTAGGGGCAGCACCAATGGCTTATACTCTATTTACAAAGCATATGAATATTAACCCAACGAATAGTCATTGGTTTAATCGTGACCGCTTCGTCTTAGCAGCGGGACACGGGTCTATGTTACTTTACTCGCTTTTACATTTATCAGGTTATCAAGTAAGCATGGAGGATATTAAACAATTTCGTCAGTGGGACTCTAAAACACCGGGTCATCCAGAGTTTGGACATACGGATGGAGTCGATGCAACAAGCGGACCTTTAGGTCAAGGGATTCCGATGGCAATCGGGATGGCTTTAGCTGAAAAATATTTAGCGGCGCGCTACAATAAAGAGGGATACCCACTGATTGACCATTATAACTTTGTTATTTGTGGTGATGGTGATTTAATGGAGGGGGTAACAAGTGAGGCCTCTTCATTAGCAGGACATTTAGGATTAGGAAAAGTTATTGTTTTATATGATTCAAATGACATTTGTTTAGATGGTGACTTAACACAAAGTTTTACTGAGGACGTTTTAAAACGTTATGAGTCATATGGATGGCATGTTCAACGCGTGGAAGATGGAACGGATATTCAGGCGATTGATCAAGCCATCGAATGTGCAAAAAAAGAAGTAAATAAACCATCGATTATTGAGATTAAAACAGTGATTGGGTATGGTTCAAAGTTACAAGGAACAAATGCAGTTCACGGGGCTCCACTTGGTGAAGAAGATGGAGCGTATGCGAAGGAACAGTACGGTTGGAATCATGAACCTTTCGCCATCCCACAAGAGGTGTACGATCATTTTGAACAGAGCGTAAAAGTACGTGGGCAAGAATCAAATCAGGCATGGGATAAGTTATTTTCTGATTACTCAAAACAATATCCAGAATTAGCAAAAGAATTGGAAAAAGCAATCAATAATGAATTAGTTGTTGATTTAGAAACGGTGATGCCAACTTATGAGGTAGGACATTCTCAAGCGACTCGTGATACGAACCATGAGGCAATTAATGCTATTTCAGAAGTGATTCCTTATTTCTTAGGTGGGTCAGCTGACCTATCTCATTCAAATAAAACGAATATTAAAAACGGTGGAGATTTCTCAAAAGTTACACCATCTGGTCGAAATATTTATTTTGGTGTTCGTGAATTTGCAATGGCATCTATTTTAAACGGGATGATGTTACACGGTGGTGTTCGTGTATTTGGAGGAACTTTCTTTGTCTTCTGTGACTATTTAAAACCTGCTATGCGTATGGCAGCCTTAATGGGACTACCTGTCACTTATGTTTTAACGCATGATTCGATTGCTGTAGGGGAAGATGGACCAACACATGAACCAATTGAACAATTAGCTATGTTACGTACAATTCCTAATTTTTCTGTTATTCGTCCAGCGGACGCAAATGAAACAGCTGCAGCATGGCGCTTAGCGATGGAGTCTAAATCTACACCGACAGCATTAATTTTAACGCGTCAAAACTTAACAACTATGGCTAATACAACATACGAAGGTGTGAGCAAAGGGGCATATGTTGTAAGTGAAGCCCAAAAAGAAATGGATGGAATCTTAATTGCTACAGGATCAGAAGTTAACTTAGCTGTTGCCGCACAGACTGCTTTAGCAGCCGAGGGGATTCATGTTCGTGTCGTAAGTATGCCATCAATGGATTTATTTGAAAAGCAACCAAAAGAATATCGCGAATTAATTCTTCCAAAATCAGTGACTAAACGTTTAGCGATTGAAATGGGAGCGACATATGGATGGCATAAGTATGTTGGATTTGAAGGTGACGTCCTTGGAATTGATCGATTTGGGGCATCTGCACCAGCAAACAAAGTCATCGAGGCTTATGGATTTACTGTTGAGAATGTTGTTTCTTTATATAAAGCACTATAAGAGTTTTTTAAGATTGTTTTCTTTTAAGAAAACAATCTTTTTTTGTGTCTAGCTAATTGAGAGGTAAATATTTTTGAAAACGCTGTCTAATATTAGCGGTAGATAGTGATTTGGCCGAGATTTACTTGACATCTTAGCTATAATTTAGTATAAATTGAATATGATAGTGGTCTATTGAATTGTAAAATGTTTGGAGGAAATAGATATGTTTACGAGTTGGGTATTCTGGTTATGGATTGTAATTGCGTTATTAGTAGGAGCCGCTGTTGGTTTTGTTGTTGCACAACGTCAATTAAAAAAATATTTACAAAAAAATCCACCGATTAACGAAGAAGTTGTTCGTACAATGATGATGCAAATGGGTCGCACGCCTTCTCAAAAGCAAATTAATCAAGTGATGAAACAAATTAATCAAAACATGAAATAAATAAAAAGCATTAAATGAATGACTCATTTAATGCTTTTTTTTATTGAAAGGATGTCAGTTGAAAAGAAAGTTTGGGTTACTTCTTATAATTTAGAGAGTGACGTCATATATTCAAGTACAATCTAGGATAGGTAGACTGTTTTCTATAAGAAGGAAACTTTATTCTCAGTTCCATTTAAGATTCGTTTATAATTAGGAATGTGTTTAATAATGATAAAGACGGCAAAGATAGTTAACATGATTCGTGCGGTTAAATCATAATTACCAAGCCAAACAATAAACACAGCTGCGATTGAGATAATTGTTGATGAAAGGGAAACCATTTTCCAAATTTTCAGTGTAATAACAAAGATGATAAATAAGGTGATAAAGAGAAGGGGCGAGTAAAATAAAATAATCCCTGCACTTGTTGCGACCGCTTTTCCACCCTTGAAGTTAGCGAAGATGGGATAAATGTGACCAATTAGGGCAAAAACGGCGATGATTAAAGGAGAAATCGTTGCACCCGCATATTTGGCAATTAAGAAGGCAAGTCCCCCTTTTAGAATATCTAAGATAAAAACAATAGCCCCGCCTTTTTTTCCTAAGACTCGGAACGCATTTGTACTTCCTAAGTTTCCAGACCCGTAATTACGGATATCTTTGTTGTAAAAGGTTTTCCCAATCACAAGCGCTGAGGGGAAAGAACCTAATAAATAAGCGATGATCATTAATATTAAATTTCTCATTTAAATCCTCCTTTTTGTAGGAATATTATAACATATAGACCGATAATAGTAGGCCGTTTTGCAAAAAAAATATAAAAAACCTCTTTTTCGACATATTTCACACTGTTATTCGTATTCTAATTAATGTATAATACTTTTATTTTGTATAGAAATAAAAATGGGGGTTAAATAAAGTTGTGCAAATAAGCCCTTTTATTTAAAGACAAAATCTTTTAAAATGAGATAATGGAAAGAGAAAGGAGTGTCATCATGTCGACGCACTTAAATTATAACGAAGATTCGATACAGGTACTCGAGGGACTTGAGGCTGTACGAAAAAGACCAGGGATGTACATCGGGTCTACAGATGGCCGTGGATTACATCATCTCGTTTATGAAATTGTTGATAACGCCATTGATGAGGTTTTAGCCGGGTATGGAAATTATATAAAAGTAACGATTCATGAAAATAACAGTATTAGCGTTCAAGATTGTGGCCGTGGGGTTCCAACAGGAATGCATAAATCGGGGAAACCAACACCGGAGGTTATTTATACTGTCTTGCATGCTGGTGGAAAGTTTGGTGCAGGTGGCTATAAGACATCTGGTGGATTACATGGTGTTGGTGCCAGTGTTGTCAATGCATTGTCAGAATGGTTAGAAGTTGTTATTAAAAGGGACGGATCAATTTTCCGTCAACGTTTTGAAAATGGTGGACATCCAGTTACAGGATTAGAGGTTATTGGTAAAACAAAAGAGACGGGAACACTTGTAACGTTTAAACCCGACCCAGAAATTTTTTCAACGACGGTTTATTCTTATGATGTGCTAGCGGAGCGATTACGTGAATCAGCCTTTTTGCTAAAGGGATTAAAGATTGAATTAGTAGATTTACGAAACGATAAAGAAGAGATTTTTCATTATGAGGATGGAATTAAGTCTTTTGTTAGCTTCTTAAATGAAGGAAAAGATACGTTACATGAAGTAGTTTACTTTGAAGGGGAGAGTCAGGATATTGAAGTGGATTTTGCATTTCAGTACTCTGGTAGCTACTCTGAAAATATTTTATCGTTTGTTAATAACGTTCGTACAAAAGATGGGGGAACCCATGAAACAGGTGCAAAGGCCGTTCTTACACGTATTTTTAATGACTATGCTCGAAGAAATGGCCTTTTAAAAGAGAAGGACAAAAATTTAGAGGGTGCCGATATTCGAGAAGGCTTAGCCGCTATCATTTCTGTAAGAATTCCTGAACGTCTCTTACAATTTGAGGGGCAAACAAAGGCGAAACTTGGAACGCCTGAAGCTCGATCAGCGGTAGATAACGTTATTTCGGAAAAGTTAACCTTTTTCTTTAATGAAAATGGGGCAGTAGCCACGCAGCTTATTAAGAAAGCCGTGAAAGCGGCGCAGGTTCGTGAAGCGGCACGTAAGGCACGTGAGGATGCGCGTAGTGGAAAAACGAAGAAGAAAAAGGAAACAAATTTATCTGGAAAGTTAACACCGGCTCAGACAAAAAATCCGCAAAAGAATGAATTATTTTTAGTGGAGGGGGACTCAGCAGGTGGGTCTGCAAAACTCGGTCGTAATCGTGCTTTTCAAGCTATTCTTCCGCTTCGTGGAAAGGTGATTAATACAGAAAAGGCGAAAATGGAAGATATTTTTAAAAACGAAGAGATAAATACGATGATTTATACGATTGGTGCCGGTGTTGGGGCTAATTTTGAGTTGAGTGATGTTAATTATGATAAAATTATCATTATGACCGATGCCGATACGGATGGGGCTCATATTCAAGTTTTATTATTAACGTTTTTCTTCCGCTATATGAAAGAGTTAGTAGAAGCTGGAAAGGTTTATATTGCCTTACCACCTCTTTACAAGGTATCAAAAGGTCAAGGGAAAAAACAGGTGATTGAATATGCTTGGACGGATGAAGAATTAAGTGAAGTGATTGCTAAAGTTGGAAAAGGTTATACCCTTCAACGCTATAAAGGTCTCGGTGAAATGAATGCGGATCAGTTATGGGATACAACGATGAATCCAGAAACAAGAACGTTGATTCAAGTAACAATTGATGATGCCGCCGATGCCGATCACCGCGTCACAACGCTCATGGGTGATAAAGTTGAACCACGACGTGAATGGATTGAACAAAATGTGGACTTTACCATGGAAGATGATTATGACATAGAGAGGGTGTAATTTATGAATAAATCGACTCAAGAGCGTGTCCAACCGATGCGCTTAGAGGATATTATGGGCGACCGTTTTGGCCGCTACTCGAAATATATTATTCAAGATCGGGCATTACCTGATGTAAGGGATGGGTTGAAGCCCGTTCAGCGACGAATTTTATATGCAATGTATAAAGATGGAAATACTTTTGAAAAGCCGTTTCGTAAATCAGCGAAAACGGTAGGTAATGTTATCGGTAACTATCATCCTCACGGGGATTCATCTGTGTATGATGCGATGGTTCGTCTTTCACAAGATTGGAAGTTACGTGAACCACTTGTGCAAATGCACGGAAACAACGGGAGTATTGATGGCGATCCGGCTGCGGCGATGCGTTATACAGAAGCACGTTTATCGTCTATTTCTGGTTTATTATTAAGAGATATTGATAAAAACTTAGTCGATTTTATCCCTAACTTTGATGACTCGATGACAGAGCCTACGGTATTACCTGCCTTTTTTCCTAATTTATTAGTGAATGGTGCGACGGGAATTTCAGCGGGGTATGCGACGGATATTCCTCCCCACAACTTAGGTGAAATTATTAATGCAGTTATTTACCGAATGAATCATAAGCAATGTACGCTTGATGATATTTTAACGTTTGTTCAAGGCCCAGATTTTCCAACAGGGGCTATTATTCAAGGAGAACAGGAGATTAAAAAGGCGTATACTACTGGAAAAGGTAGAATTGTTATTCGTTCAAAAACCGAAATTGAACCGATTCGTGGGGGACGGGAACAAATTGTTGTGACTGAAATTCCTTATGAAGTGAACAAAGCTAATTTAGTTAAAAAAATAGATGATTTACGAATCGATAAAAAAGTTGAAGGGATCATGGAGGTTCGAGATGAAACGGACCGCAATGGGTTACGTGTGGTTATCGAACTTAAAAAAGATGTGAAATCTGATTTAGTATTGAACTATCTCTTTAAAAATACGGATTTGCAGATTTCTTATAATATTAACATGGTAGCTATTCATAATAAACGTCCGGTGTTGATGGGCTTAATGGAGTTAATTGACGCTTATATTCAACACCAAAAAGAAGTTGTGACGAATCGCTCGAACTTTGATCTTAAGCGTGCACGAGAACGTCAGCATATTGTCGAAGGGTTAATTAAAATGGTTTCGGTTTTAGATGAGGTCGTTCATCTTATTCGTCAATCAAAGGATAAGGCAGATGCAAAACAAAATTTAATTAAAGCTTTTGAATTTAGTGAGCGCCAGGCAGAGGCCATTGTGATGTTACAGTTATACCGTTTAACCAATACGGATGTGACGGCTCTTCAACAAGAAAATAGCGAATTGACTCAGCGAATTGAAGAGTTAACAGCTATTTTAAGTAGTGAAACGAGGTTATTACACGTCATTCAAGAAGAATTGGCACAAGTGAAGAAACAATTCGAGACGCCACGTCGAAGTGTCATTGAAAAGCATATCCAAGAAATTAAAATTGATGAAACAGATATGGTCGTTAAAGAAGACGTGATGGTTGCCATTACAAAAGATGGATACGTGAAGCGAACAACATTGCGTTCTTATAATGCAACGAAATCAGATGTGCAAGCCATGAAAGAGGGAGACGCACTGGTGGCTAAATTGCAACTGGATACCTTGCAGACTATTTTGATGTTTACTAACAGGGGAAGCTTTATCTATTTACCAGTCTTTAAGTTACCTGAATTTAAATGGAAGGATCTTGGGCAACATGTTTCTAACCTTGTGACGATGGATTCAGAAGAGAAGATTATTGCTGTTTACCCAGTGACGAATTTTAAAACAGAGGAATATTTCTTCTTTACAACGGCGAGTGGGATGATTAAGAAAACACGTTTAAGTGATTTTGAGGTCTCACGTTATCACCGTGCGATGGTTGCCATGTCAGTTAAAGAAGAGGACGAACTTGTTTCTGTTATTCGTGCTTCATTTATGAATGATGTGATTATGGTCACTAAGAAGGGATATTTATTGAAGTTTAGTGATACAGAGATTACACCGACGGGGCTTAAAGCGATGGGGGTAAAAGGAATTCAATTAGGAAATGATGACCAGCTCGTTAAGGTTTTATTGGCTGCAGTTAATGATGAACTCCTATTATTAACTCAAAGAGGAAATATTAAAAAGTTAAAAGTTAAAGATATTGCCTTATCTTCAAGAAATAAAAAAGGATGTTTAGGAATTAAGACATTAAAATCAAATCCGCATTATTTTGTGGATGTTATTAAAGTGATTCCTAACCAGGAAGTGTCTATTTTAACAGTAGACGGTCTGACAAAATTAAATACAGCATTTAAAGCGGTAGATTTAAATTCAGTAGGAACAAATATGGTAGATTCCCTGGCTTTAAAGTTTGTCGTTAGCGAAGTAGAGTAAAAAAACGATTCCTTTTAGGAATCGTTTTTTTATTCTAAACATAGGATGTTAGTGAGATAAATGAAAGGACAGGAGCCTAAAAGTTTTAGTAATTTACTCATATTTGGTGGCTATGTTTCATAAAATCTTATGAGCATACGAACAGTTAATAAGAAAAATGATGGTGATAAAATGGAAATGGTGAATAAGGTTGAATCATTAATCTTTAAGCAGGCGTTAAACTATCCTCTCATTCAACTCATTAAGAATAAAACCGTCATTGTAAATGATCATTGTACGGTGGAGAATTTTACGGAAACGTCTTGTATTTTAAAGACCCCAGAAAATAAGTATATTATTTCGGGAGAAAACTTAAGAATTAAAGAGTATGGTGACTTAGTTATTCGTATTGAAAGTGATCGGATAAAAAAAATAGAAATAGTCGGTGATAGGAATGAATAACAAATGGTTAGGAATATTTATAGCAAAGGTGCAAATTTTAGTTCCTGATATGACGGAAATCAATCAACTCAGGCGACAGAACGTGATGTTGTATGGAGTGAAACGAAAAAAGGAGGGTTATTTAGTAACGATTCGAAAGGATGTTGCGAAGCAATTAGACAGGGATTATCCGATTGTTCGAGAAATCTCTATCTATCCTTCGGTCCTAAAAATTATTGTTCCACTTGTCGTGTTGACTTTTATCTTGATGTCACTGATGGATAAGTACACGATTGGTTATCAAATCCATGGTAACTTAAATAAGCAAGAGACGGAAGAATTAGAAACGTTGCTAGCGCCTCATTTTAAACAGTTTGGGCCATTAGCCTTTTTGCAGGGCGATCTTGAGGCCATTGAGGCAGAATTGAAGGAACATTACAATGAGTATGCCTGGATTAATATTTACCGTAAGGGAACAGATATTGTATTTGAAGTCTATAATACTCCGGTAGAGGAGCGAGAAGACTTGGATACGTATTCGGATACGCTTTATGCTAAACGATCGGGTGTCATTCGGGATTATAAGGTTTCAAGCTGCCGGGTGTTAGTTGAACAAAATCAGCTAGTGAAGGAAGGAGACCCGCTAGTAACTTGTTATGTTGAACAACCTTATACCACAGAAATTATCCCGATTGAGGATACGGCGAAGGGGGAGGTATTTGCTGATACTTGGTACGAAGCCATCGTGACAGCGGAGAAAGTAGATGTCCAAGAAGGATTTACGGCTAATAAGGAAACGAAGTATGTACTTCATGTCGGGGGGATAGACTTAAAACTTCCAAGCAAAAAGGTAAGTTATGAAAAGTATGAAGAAGTAAAGAAATCATATAATCCCTTCTTTTTTCTAAAAAAATCACCCCTTTATTTAGAAAAAATACAATATTATGAAAAAAGTGATATAATGAGAGTAAATACTTCTGAGGAGTTAAAAGAAAATCTTCTGACTATTATTAAAAATAAATACAAACAAGAGACAGATGATGAGTTTATCATTAAAAATTTGGAGATAATATCAGAGGAAGAGACAGAGACACAGTTTATTTTTAAGTGTCATCTGACAGTATACGAAAATATTGCATATTAGAGGAGCTGGATTATGAGTAAAGACCCTATTAAAATACCTGCAGTGTTTGAAACTATTGATGAGACGATCTCAGTGGTGGGACATCATGATAAACATTTAAAAATCTTTGAAGATTATTACAATGTTGAGATTTCCCTACGTGGGGATCAGATATATTTATTTGGAGATGAGAAGAAGGCGGCTATCATTCGAGAAGTGTTAATGGCGCTTGTTGAATTACACCGCAAAGGAAAAGAAATTACAGAACGCGATGTCTTATATGCGATTAAAATGAACGAACAACATCGTCTAGGTGATTTAGAATCATTATTCGATGAGCGGTATAAAATTATTAAAACCGTTCAAGGAAAAATGATTTATGCAAAAACATTTAATCAAAAGGACTATTATCGTAAAATTCAGGACAATGACTTAGTATTTGGAATTGGACCAGCGGGAACAGGGAAAACTTATTTAGCAGTTGTAATCGGGGTTGCACTGCTTAAAAAGAATATCGTCCGCAAAATTATTTTAACGCGTCCAGTCGTTGAAGCGGGGGAAAACCTTGGGTTCTTGCCAGGGGATTTAAAAGAAAAAGTGGATCCTTATTTAAGACCGTTATATGATGCGTTATATGACGTATTAGGATTAGAACAAACCGAAAAAATGATTGAACGCGGCATTATTGAGATTGCCCCGTTAGCCTATATGCGTGGTCGTACGTTAGAAGACGCGTATATCATTTTAGATGAGGCTCAAAATACGACAAAGCAACAGATGAAAATGTTCTTAACGCGTTTAGGTTTTAATTCTAAGATGGTCGTAACGGGGGATGAAACGCAAATCGATTTACCGAAACCCGTTAAATCAGGATTAAAACATGCAAAAGAAATTTTATCAGACGTTAAGGGAATTGAATTTGTTCAATTTGAAACAGTCGATGTAGTGCGTCATACATTAGTTCAAAAAATTATTGAAAGTTATGAGTCTTCAGGTGAATAAAAGGAGTAAAAAAATGGCAGTTGATATCCAGTTTTATAATCAAACAGACGAAGCAGTGGATGTATATGAAAAAATGGTTGAAATCGTTGTAAATGAAACCATTAAGCAGGAAAAATTAGATCAGGAAACGTTAGAATGCAGCTTTATTTTTGTTGATAATGAACAAATCCGAGAGATTAATGCTAATTATCGAAATAAAGATGCCGTGACGGATGTCATTACATTTGCCATTGAAGATGAAATTCCCGGAGAAATTAAAATTCAAGGAGTGCCAATGCCAAGAATGTTAGGTGATGTCTTTATCTCATTACCGAGAACACGCGAACAGGCTGAGCGTTATGGGCATTCCTTTGAGCGGGAATTAAGTTTTCTTGCTGTGCATGGATGCCTTCATCTTCTCGGGTATGATCACTTAGAACCCGAGGAGGAAAAAATCATGTTTGGTAAACAGGAGGAGGTTTTAAATGCGCTCGGAATACAACGCTAAAGAGGAGCATTCCGTTTATGCCGTGTTAAAATCTTTTCGACCTGCCATTCGTGGTATCTTGACAGCATCTGCAATAGGGCGTAATATAAAGGTTCACTATCTAGCAGCAATAGCTGCTATGATGGGTGGCCTTTATTTTGATATTACTAAGATAGAGTTTTTAATTATTTTAGTGGTGATTATGCAAGTTATTTGCCTCGAGATGGTGAATACTGCCATTGAAAAGACGGTTGATTTGGTAACAAGTGAGTATCATCCTTATGCTAAAATTGCGAAAGATGTTGCCGCAGGAGCCGTATTAATCGCGGCCATTTTTTCAGTGATTATTGGAGGAATTATTTTTCTTCCATATTTATTAAAAATGTAGGTGAAAGTATGATAAAAGAAATGTATGCAGATTTAATCGAAGCAGCGAAAGAAGCTTACCAAAATGCTTATGTCCCTTATTCGAAATTTCCAGTAGGGGCTGCCTTAAAATTAACAGATGGAACTATTATTAATGGAGCTAATATTGAAAATGCTTCATTTGGATTAACGAACTGTGCTGAGCGCTCAGCTTTATTTACAGCCTTTACAAAAGGTTATCGTCGAGAAGATATTGAGGCGATTGCTGTTGTAGCGAATACGGATCGTCCTATCTCACCTTGTGGGGCATGCCGTCAAGTGATGAGTGAACTTATGCCGGCTGATGCAACGGTTATCCTATTAAGCAATAAAGACGAGATCAAAAGCTATCGTGTCTTTGAATTACTACCTTATTCATTTACATCGGAGGATCTATAATGACTAATGCAGCATTTAAATCAGGATTTGTTTCAATTATTGGACGCCCAAATGTCGGGAAATCAACATTTTTAAATCGCGTACTAGGGAAAAAAATCGCGATTATGAGCGATAAGCCTCAGACAACTCGAAATAAAATTCAGGGGGTTATTACAGATAGTGATTCCCAAACGATTTTTATCGATACACCGGGAATTCACAAACCGAAACATGAATTAGGGAAATTTATGACCGATTTAGCAATTGGGACCTTAAATGAAGTAGACGCAGTTATGTTTATGGTCAATGCAACTGAAAAATTAGGTCGTGGTGACCAATTTATTTTAGAGCATTTAAAGTCGGTGAAACAGCCGGTATTCCTTGTAATTAATAAAATCGATTTAATTACGAAGGAAGAATTACTCGCCGTTATTGCTACTTACCGTGAATATCATGAATTCGCTGGTATTATTCCGATTTCGGCAATGACAGGGGAAAATATTGACACGCTACTCTCTGTTATTAAGGAAGAATTACCAGAGGGACCACAATTTTATCCGTCCGATCATATTACCGATCATCCCGAACGTTTTATTATTTCAGAATTAATTCGTGAGAAGGTGTTGCATTTAACTCATGAGGAAGTTCCTCATTCTGTAGCGGTTGTGATTGATAAAATTGAGAAGGTAGAAGGTAAAAATGTGATTGATGTGATGGCAACGATTGTCGTAGAACGTCCGTCTCAAAAAGGAATCTTAATCGGTAAAGGTGGAAAAATGCTTAAAGATATTGGGACATTGGCACGAAAAGATATCGTTAAGCTATTAGGAACAAAAATTTACCTTGAATTATGGGTAAAGGTACAAAAAGATTGGCGTAATAAAAAGTTATATTTAAATGATTTTGGTTATAGCGAAAAAGAATATTAATTCGACTGATTAAGACAAAAGTTTAGGTTAATTTTTCATAATTTTTAGATTCTAGGATATACTAAAAAATAGGGACTAAAAATAATAGCGTAGCTAGTAAGAAGGGATTATACATGAATAGTCTAGAATGGGAAATCTTCAAACGTACGGGAAAAATTGATCACTATTTGTTAATGAAAGAATCAGAAGAATTAACAGTAGATAATTTAACGACCGAATTCTCAGACGAGATTGCTGATGTGAAACCTGCTAAAGTTACAGAGGAGGAGTAACGTGGCACTTGATGTAGAAGGAATTGTATTAAAGAGCTTTAATTACGGCGAACATCACAAAATTGTAAAGGTTTTAACAGAAGAAAAAGGAGTTATTGGCGTTTTCGTTCAAAACGCCAATAAAGTTAATACGAAGAAAAGTGCACTCGTTCAACCATTAACGTGTGCACGTTTTAATTTGAACTCCTCACACCAAGCAAACAGTGATCTTTACTTTGCTTATAGTGGGGATGTTATCGAATATTATTTAAATTTAAAATTGAATTATGAACACATGGCTTATTTTTATTGCATGGTTGAAATCATTCTAAAAGGGATGATTGATGAACGCTTTAGCAGATATACATATCACATGTTTAAACAGTTTCTGACAGCGGCTGAGGAAGGATACTCTCCGTATCTATTGAATCTTATTTTTCAATTAAAAATGTTACCCGCTCTTGGAATTGCCCCTGTAATGGATTGCTGTGCGGTTTGTCGAAGCACTGAAGATATTGTGACATTAAGTATCCGTCAAGGAGGACTTGTGTGTAAGAGATGTTATCAACCCGTGGAGCCTATTTTAATTGATGCACCTTTAATTCCAATGGTGCGTGCCCTGTATAAATTAGAGGTGGATGTCTTGCCAGACATCGATCTTGATGAAGATATTTTAAAACCAATTGAGCAATTCCTAGATGCTTACTATGATTCATACGCTGGATTTAAATTACAGACTAAAAAGTTTATAAATGATTTATAAGGAGCCTTAGGCTCTTTTTTTAGGTTCTTTGTCAAATAGTGTTGCTGATTAATTTGTAACCTGTTACAACGAAAATTCAAATCGAAATCCTAGTAGCTATGCTGCTAGGATTTTCGTTTTAGGCTTTGTTAGATTTTGAACCATGAGAATACGAGATTTAAAGTGATAGAAACTACGATATCCAAAGGCAATACGCTTAATGACCTTAATTTTATTATTAATTCCTTCGATGGGACCATTTGTATAATGAGTTGAGAGTGTATTTTTAATATAGGATTGATAAGTTTTAAAGGTTTGGAAAGCCGTTTGAAACTCAGGAGAAACAAGCGGATGTTCCGTTTCGAGTAAATGATTAAATCGTTTTAAGTTTTTTGTCTGAAGAGCGAAAAGTAACTCTTGATATAAATCATAGGTTGCTTTTAATTCAGGAGATAAATCAAGTAGAAAGTTTAAGATATCAATTTCACGCATGGGTTGTTTAAAGCAGTAAACTGATCGATAAGTGGTGGTATTAAGTAAAGCGTGAGATTTTAAAAATAAGCGCCAATAACGTTTGAATTTACGACCATGCTTTTTGAACTTTTTCATGAATCGGATTCGAGTTTTGTTCAGTGCACGAGAGAGATGTTGAACGAGATGAAATTTATCAATGATAATTTGGGCATGAGGAAAAAGATCCTTAATGAGGCTGATGTAAGGAGCGTACATATCAATCACAATATTTTTTACTCGATGACGTGCTTCCTTTGTGTATCGTTTAAAATAAGCTTGAAGGGAGTTTAAACGACGATCTTCAACGATATCGATGATTTGTTTTGAGTCAGCATCGCAAAAAATAAAAGACATATGCCCCTCAGCAGACTTAACGGATTTAAATTCATCAAAACAGAGATTTTCAGGTAAATAATTAAGGTTTAAGGTTTGAGATTCATAAAAGCTATGGATGATTCGATTGACGGTTGAATGAGAGACCTGATGGCGACGTGCGATATCACATTCAGAAATTTTATTTTAGGCCTCTAAAGCAATGGCGTGTTTCGTATGATAAGAAATGTAACAGTTCTTTTCAACAATTGAAGTACTTAGTGTAAAAGTAGACTGGCAATGCCCACAATAATAACGCTGTTTTTTTAGGTCTAAGTAGGTATCGTGAAGAGAGACTTTTGGAATGACAATTCGAGAGGTTTTAAATCCATGCTTCTTAAATTTTGAATCAAATAGGGTTCCGCATTTTTGACAATGAGTCGGTTGATACGTAAGAATACCTTTAAAGATAAAGCTAGTAATTCCGTTCAACTTCACTTCCTCAAGATAATCTTCTGAAAATGTAATATTTTTATCTTTAATATTTAAAAGTTTTCTAGTAAAATATGAGTGAGACATTAAATCTTATCCTTTCAATATTGTTTTAGTCGATAACATTGTAACAGGATTGAGACTTGAAGTCTCTTTTTTTTATCCTATGAAAAAAGTGCTGCTTAATCAGCAACACTAAATATTATAGAACCTTTTTTTATCGAAAGGACGCCGCTATTGTTTTGTAAGTTTTTATTTAGAAAATGATTCGTGAGTTTATATTTTGTGAGATAGGCCATTCATCGGGTCTTAGGGAGAGAATAGGGGAAGTGGGGCCTATTGCGTAATGTTTTTTATAAATGTGTAGGCATTCGTTGAAAATATTATCTTTTTGCTGTCGTTTTTAGTATTTTTGTATATTGTCAAGCAAGGTTTGATATAATATAATGGTAGTAGTATAATGCAATATTTGTGTGAAGACGAAGAGGAGTACTTTAGATCAGGTTGGAGGATAGCGAGTCTGGGATGGTGAAAGCCAGATTTCAACGACTTTAGGAAGGGACTTCCGAGCACGATTAATAAAGTGGTAAAGTCAGTTGATTTTACAAGTAGGGTGGAACCGCGGGAAAAACTCTCGTCCCTATGCTCAGGGCATAGGTATGGGAGTTTTTATTTTCTCTATGCCTATGGCGCCTGAAGTGTCAGTGAAAAAGGAGCGATAAAATGAGTCAAGTAACAATGGAAAAAATCGTTAGTATGTGTAAAACACAGGGATTTGTCTACCAAGGAAGTGAGATTTACGGTGGTTTAGCTAATACATGGGATTACGGACCATTAGGGGTTGAATTAAAAAATAACGTAAAAAAAGCATGGTGGAAAAAATTCATTCAAGAATCACCATATAATGTAGGATTAGACAGTGCGATTTTAATGAATCCACAAACATGGGTTGCTTCAGGACACGTCGGAGGATTCAGTGATCCGTTAATGGATTGTAAAGCATGTAAAAGTCGTCACCGTGCAGATAAATTAATTGAAGACCATGGGGATGATATCATTGCCGATGGATGGTCAGAAGAACAAATGATGAACTACATTCGCGAACATCAGATTGCTTGTCCAAATTGTGGCGCTCATGATTTTACGGATATTCGCCAATTTGAATTAATGTTTAAGACACATATGGGGGTTGTATCAGACGATAAATCAGTGGTTTATTTACGCCCTGAAACAGCACAAGGAATTTTCGTCAACTTTAAAAATGTTCAACGTACAAGTCGTAAAAAAGTTCCATTTGGAATTGGACAAATCGGAAAATCTTTCCGTAACGAAATTACACCAGGAAACTTTACTTTCCGTACACGCGAGTTTGAACAAATGGAGTTAGAATTCTTCTGTAAACCTGGTGAGGATGGACAATGGTATGAATTTTGGAAACAATACTGCTGGAATTGGTTAGTGAATTTAGGAATGAATCCTGATCATATCCGTCAACGTGAACATTCACAAGAAGAGTTAAGTCACTATAGTAATGGAACGTCAGATATCGAGTATCGTTTCCCATTTGGTTGGGGAGAATTATGGGGTGTTGCTAATCGTACAGATTTTGATTTAAAAGCCCATATGAAAGAATCAGGAGTTAACTTCGAATACCAAGACCCAACAACAAATGAAAAATATGTTCCATATTGTATCGAGCCTTCAGTTGGGGCAGACCGTGTGACACTTGCTTTCTTAATTGATGCCTATCAAGAAGAAACATTAGAAAACGGTGAAACGCGTGAAGTCTTAAAATTCCACCCAGCTTTAGCACCATATAAGGTAGCAGTGTTACCACTTGTTAAAAAATTAAATGAACAAGCTTTAGAAGTTTTCTCAACATTAGCACAACATATGATGGTTGATTACGATGAGGCAGGAACAATTGGTAAACGTTATAGACGTCAAGATGCCATCGGAACGCCATACTGTGTGACATTTGATTATGATTCATTAGAGGATAAAAAGGTAACTGTTCGTCATCGCGATACAATGGAGCAAGAACGTGTTGCTATTGATGAATTAGTTGATTATTTAACAGCAAAAATTCAATTTTAATTGATTACACTTTGCTAGGTGAAGCAAAATACGAGATGGAAGAGGGTGAATGCAATGGGAAGGAATAAAATTCCTCAGGAGTTATTTGATGAAGTCATCGCAAAAAGTGATATTGTTGATGTCATTGGCGATTATGTGCAGTTAAGTAAAGCAGGTAAAAATTATAAGGGGTTATGTCCTTTCCATGGTGAAAATACCCCTTCCTTTGTCGTATCTCCTGATAAAGGAATTTATAAGTGCTTTGGTTGCGGTGAAGGGGGTAATGTTGTTTCCTTTGTTTCCTCAATTGAAGCTGTTTCATACCCTCAAGCAATTTTAAAATTAGCTCAGCGGGCGGGCATTCAAACAGACATTAGCGTGTCATCGGATTCGAGCCTAAAAGAGGCAAAGTTTAAAAATGAGTTTGCGATTTTAGAGTTTGCAAAGGGATTTTATCATTACTATTTAAACCATACAAAAGACGGAAAAGAAGCATTATCCTATTTGAAAGAACGAGGGATTGATAGCGAAACGATTGATGCGTTTGGGATTGGGTTAGCTCCCTCCTATTCGGATGCTCTGGTAAAAACATTAACGAACAATCAGTACCCGTTAGAATTGGCGGCCCAAGTCGGCCTACTTAATGAACACAACGGTCATTACTACGATCGCTTCAAATCCCGTATCATGTTTCCGATTTCAGATAAGCTCGGACACGTGGTTGGATTTAGTGGACGAGTCTTCTTAGATGGGGATACCCATTTAGGAAAATATGTTAATTCACCAGAATCCAATGTTTTTCAGAAAGGGAAGCTTATTTATCACTTAAATGAAGCGAAACGTTCAATTCGAAGACATAATCGCGTTTTATTATTTGAAGGCTTTTTGGATGTAATCGCCGCCGTTAAAGCCGGGTTTGATGAATCTGTAGCGACGATGGGAACGGCGTTAACTGAAGAACATAGCCGTGAATTACGTCGTTTAACGGATAAAATCATTCTTTGTTTTGATGGAGATAAGGCGGGGCTATCCGCAGCAAGTAAGGCCATTCCTATTTTGATGGCACAAAATTTTTCAATAAGTGTCGCTGAATTTCCAAATAATATGGACCCGGACGAGTTCATTAAAACTTACGGGAGCGAGGCCTTTTCTAAACTTATTGATCAAGCGATTCCAGCTATTGATTATCAGTATCTCTCAATCAGGCGCCAATTTAATTTAGATTTTGTTAGTCATCGTGAACAATTTAAACGACAAATCTATCACTTTGCCTATACCTTACAAAGCGCAACACTAAAAGAGTTGATTTTAAAAAAATTAGCTCATGATATTTCAATCGGTGAACAGAGTATTCTTCAGGAGTTTAATTATAGTAGTAAAAGTCAAGTGTATAAAAATGTAAATATTAACAACAATAAAAACGAAAACGTACAAATACATTCAAGACAAGTACGAGATACTAAATATGAACGATCTGAAAAAATGTTAATTCACTACATGTTAAAAGAGCGACGTGTCGCTTTGAAGGTGGAAAAAGAGTTAAATGGATATTTAAACGATTCTACGCGTCGAAATATTGTGTTGTATATTCTCGATTATTACACGACGCATGAAACGATGAATTTACAATATTTTTTAAATTGGATTGATGAGGATTTAGTCAAGCCTATTACAGATATTATTTTTGAATGCGAATCATTACCTCCACTTGGTGATGATGAAGTAATTAACGATTTAATTTCTGTTATTAAAGAATATGTTTATAGAGTACAAATGGAACAGTTGAAAAAACAAATTAGCGAAGCAACATTAGATCACCAAAAATTAGAATTACTAGGTAAAGTGAATCAACTCAAACAACAGTTTGAGAAGTAGAAGGAGTGGTTTTATGTCAAATCCGGTACTTGACGAAAGAAAAATACTAGAAATTAATAACCGGCTTATTAAATTAGGTAAAAAGCGCGGCTATTTAACATATGATGAAATCAATAATGATTTTGCACAAGTTCAATTAGACCCAGAAATGATTAGCTCTTTTTTAGACTTATATGATTCGGAAGGAATTAATATCGTGAAAGCCGAAAAGGTAACGGAACCGAAGGTAGTTAAAGCGAAGCCTGAAGAGGTTGAAGAAACACCAGCGTTGATTTTACCAGAATTTAATACGGATGAGGATGAAGAGGAAAATATTCCTGCCGATTTTAGTGCCGAAGAAGAAGTTGATTTAGAAGAAAAATTTGATGACTTTGAATTTACATCACAATTCAAAATTAATGATCCTGTCCGAATGTATTTAAAAGAAATTGGTCGTGTAGAATTACTATCGAGTCAAGAAGAAATCGGATTTGCTAAAAAGATTGAGTGTGGGGATATCTCGGCAGAAATCATGGAAATTCGCCGACAAAATGAAGAAATTCCATCTGAATTGCTTGAACGTATCG
Organism: Turicibacter faecis; assembly: GCF_037076425.1. Taxonomy (NCBI): domain Bacteria; kingdom Bacillati; phylum Bacillota; class Erysipelotrichia; order Erysipelotrichales; family Turicibacteraceae; genus Turicibacter; species Turicibacter faecis. The sequence goes on from NZ_AP028127.1 coordinate 720,270, forward strand.
ATTCATTAATTAAAAATGCGGGTGAAGCTAATGACGGAAATGAATATTTAATTGGAATTACTGAATTAACGGACGAGCAAGCGCGCCGTGTCATTCTAGAAGGTGAATACGCTAAAAAACGTCTGGTAGAGGCCAATTTACGTTTAGTTGTTAGTATTGCGAAACGTCATGTTGGGCGTGGAATGTTATTTTTAGATTTAATTCAAGAAGGAAATATGGGGCTTATTAAAGCAGTTGAAAAGTTTGACTACCGAAAAGGATTTAAATTTTCAACATATGCCACATGGTGGATTCGTCAGGCGATTACACGTGCGATTGCTGACCAAGCTCGTACCATTCGTATCCCAGTGCATATGGTCGAAACGATTAATAAACTTGTTCGCATTCAACGTCAACTTGTTCAAGAATTAGGGCGTGAACCATTACCAGAAGAAATTTCTGATAAGATGGGAATTTCCCCGGAAAAAGTGCGAGAAATTTTAAAAATTTCTCAAGAACCTGTTTCATTAGAATCTCCAGTCGGTGAAGAGGACGATTCTCACTTAGGTGACTTTATTCCAGATGCGGATGCTTTATCACCATCTGAATTCGCTTCTAATGAGATGTTAAAAAAAGAATTAGACGATGTATTAGAGACGTTAACGGATCGCGAGGAACGCGTCTTACGTTTACGTTTTGGACTTGAGGACGGACGTACTCGAACACTTGAAGAGGTAGGAAAAGAGTTCGGAGTGACACGCGAACGTATTCGCCAAATCGAGGCTAAGGCTTTACGTAAACTACGTCATCCTTCTCGTAGTCGTCGATTAAAAGACTTTATGGAAGAATAGGATTAGAGACTATGAATTGCGAATTATCGTTACGATTACAAACATGTCTGGATGCTCTTCATCCTTTACAATCAATTGCCGATATTGGAACGGACCACGCTTATTTACCTTGTGCCGGACTATTAAGAGGACAATTGAAAAGAGCCATTGCAGCCGATGTTGGGGGAGGTCCACTAGAGGCTGCTAAGGCAACTATTTCAAAATATAACTTAGACGATCTCATTGAGACGCGTTTAGGATCAGGACTGAGTGTTATAAAGCCAGGTGAAGTTGAGGGCGTGGTTATTGCTGGAATGGGAGGAAAGTTGATTACATCGATTTTAGAGGCGGATATCCCGCTGGCTAAATCTTTTAATCGACTCATTCTACAACCTAATTTGGATGCTAATGTATTACGCACCTTTTTAATGAAAAATCAATTTGAGATTGTAGATGAGAAAATTGTTCTTGATGAAAAAAAAATTTATGAGATTATTGTTGTGCAACCGAGTCAAACTCCGGTGGTGTATAACGAATTAGATCTCGAATTTGGTCCTGTTTTAAGACGTCAGTCATCTTGTAAGGTCTTCGAAGAAAGATGGCAAAAGGAATATGATAAAAACAATCAAATTATTAATCAATTACCGGCTCATCATCCAAGAATCGATGCTTTAAATCATCGTCAATCGCTTTTAAAAGAGGTATTAAAAAAATGAGTTTGACTATTAGTGCGGTTATAAAAAAACTTGAAGAATGGTTTCCAAAAAAATTAGCTTATGATAAAGATCCAATCGGACTTCATATTGGAAATGTTAATCGCCCACTGACAACGGCCTTAGTCACACTTGATGTGACATTGGCGGTTGTTGAAGAGGCAATTGAAAAGGGTTCTAATTTAATCATTGCCCATCACCCATTCATTTATCGTCCTTTAGCAACCGTTAACACGAATACGCCAAAAGGAAAAATTGTTGAACTTTGTATTAAACATGATATTTGTGTTTATTGTATGCATACAAATTTTGATATTGCTACTAATGGAATGAATGATTGTTTAGCTCATGCTTTAGGTTTAAAAAATATTAAACCCCTTATTCCAACGAAACGTGAGGAGTATGTAAAACTTATCGTTTATGTGCCTCAGACTCATGTAGAGAAGGTCCGTCAGGCGATGGGGGACCTAGGAGTCGGGCAAATTGGAAACTACTCACATTGTACATTTGTTTCTGAGGGAATAGGTTCTTTTAAACCATTAACAAATAGCAATCCTTTTATAGGTGAGGTGAATCAACTAGAGCATGTGAACGAGTCTAAGATTGAAGGCGTTGTTCAAGCTAGTGAAGTTCAGTCTGTGATTAGTAAAATAAAAGAGGTCCATCCTTATGAGGAAATGGCATACGACGTTTACCCACTGCAAGTGACGATGCCAGGAGCTCAATATGGACTCGGACGTGTTGGAAATATTTCAGAACCACTTGAAGCAGCAGCGTACATCAAACAGGTTAAACAAGCATTAAATATTTTGAATGCTCGATTTGTTGGAAATTTAAATAAAAAAATTAAAACGGTAGCTGTCATCGGTGGGAGCGGAAGTAGCTATTTTGGTCCTGTTAAGGCACGTAAGGTGGATTTATTTATTACAGGAGATGTTGGGTTTCATGATGCTCAGGATGCACAAGATATGGGGTTAAATGTCTTAGACGTCGGACACCATGCGGAATGTATGATGAAGCAACATGTAGCCAATCTGTTAAATGAATGGGTAGCAGGGATAGCGATCGATTCAAAAATTAGTACGGAGCCCTTTCAGTTTGTCTAATGAAATAGGGCCTAATTGATATAAGTTCTTGTACATTTTTGATGAAAAAGATATAATAGAGATTAAGAAAAATAAAAAAACGTTGAAAAAGGCATAGTAAAGAGGAATTGACTATTGAGGGAGAAAGTGTCCTAGACTGCAAACACTTTTATAGGTAAACTCTTGAATTCACCTTTGGAGTGATGCTAATCCCATCCGGTTTAAACCGTTATTGTTACTGAAGTGGCTAAGGATTTTGATCTTAGCAATAAAGGTGGTACCGCGTGTGAAACGTCCTTTTTAGGACGTTTTTTTATTTGAAAAGAATATAGATGGAGGAATAAAAATGCTAGATCGATTAAAAGAATTGCAAGTTCAAGCTTTAGCGGAAGTTGGACAAACAACTGATTTAAAAGAATTAAATAATCTTCGCGTCAAGTATTTAGGGAAAAAGGGACCCATTCAAGAAGTCATGAAAAATATGAAAGACATGGCCCCAGAAGAGCGCAAAAGTGCTGGTCAGGTTTCAAATGAAGTTAAAACGGCTATTTCGCAAGCGATTGAAAGTAAAAAAGTAGAACTTGAAGAGGTAGCAATTGCGATGCAATTGGCGAGTGAAACAATTGATGTGACACTTCCAGGTCGTCGAACACGTATCGGAGTTGTTCATCCATTACAAGCTGTGACAAATGAGGTTGAATCTTTATTTATTTCAATGGGGTATACTGTTGAAGAAGGTCCAGAAGTTGAGTGGGATCATTACAACTTTGAATTACTTAACTTACCTAAAGGGCATCCAGCACGTGACATGCAAGATTCATTTTATATTACAGAGGAGTCGTTATTACGTACGCATACTTCTCCTGTTCAAGCACGTGTATTAGAAGCGGCAAAAGGAAAAGGACCTGTTAAAATTATCTGTCCTGGGAAAGTCTATCGACGTGATGATGATGATGCGACGCATTCACACCAATTTACACAAATCGAGGGATTAGTGATTGATACAGATATTACAATGGCGGACTTAAAGGGGACTTTATTAGAATTAGCGCGCAAGATGTTTGGTGAGGATCGCGAAATTCGTTTACGCCCATCATTCTTCCCATTCACGGAACCATCGGTTGAGGTGGATGTTACATGTTCTAAGTGTTCGGGTCATGGATGTAATATTTGTAAGGGAACAGGATGGATTGAAATCTTAGGTGCTGGAATGGTGCATCCAAATGTGTTAGAAATGTCAGGATTTGATTCTAAGAAATATCAAGGATTTGCCTTCGGAATTGGGGCAGAACGTATTGCGATGTTAAAGTATGGCATTGAAGATATTCGAAATTTCTATATTAATGATTTAAGATTTATCAATCAATTTAAATAAGATAAAAGTGGGAGGCTATTTACATGTTAGTTTCAGTGAATTGGTTAAGCCAGTACGTTGATTTAAGCGATATAAATCCAAAAGAGTTAGCAGAGAAGATTACGCGTACAGGAATAGAGGTTGAATCGGTGAACGTTCTATCAACCGCTACAAATGTGGTGATTGGTTATGTGGAGGAACGTGTGCAACATCCAAATGCGGATAAATTATCGGTTTGTCAAGTCAATGTTGGTGGAGAAGACGGAGTTGTACAAATCGTGTGTGGTGCGAAAAATATCGCAGCTGGACAAAAAATTATTGTCGCTAAACCGGGTGCAGTTTTACCTGGAAATTTCAAAATTAAAAAATCAAAATTACGCGGTGAGGCTTCAAACGGAATGTGTTGTTCATTAAAGGAGTTAGGAATTGAACAAAAGTTAGTTCCACATGCTTATGCGGATGGAATTTTCGTTTGCGCAGATGATGCTCCAATCGGAATGGACGCCTTAGAGTACTTAAAATTCCATGATACGATTATTGAACTAGGACTAACACCTAACCGTATGGATTGCTTATCGATGTATGGGGTGGCTTACGAAGTTGCAGCTATCTTATCACGTGACGTTCATTTTGATGCGGTGAATGTGCAGGAGGTAAAAGAATCGGCAGCTGAATTAATTAAAGTGAGCTCGATGACAAACAAAGCGCCTCGCTATCTAGCTCGCGTCGTAAAAAATGTTGAGATCAAGGAATCTCCACAATGGTTACAGGCCCGCTTAATTGCAGCAGGAATGCGTCCTAAAAATAATGTTGTCGATGTCACAAACTATGTGATGTTAGAGATGGGGCAGCCTTTACACGCTTTTGACTATGATACAATTTCTTCAAAAGAGATTGTGGTAAGAGAGGCCGTATCAGGGGAAACAATGACTACTTTAGATGGGACAGATCGTGAGTTAGTTGCGGGCGACCTCGTGATTACGGATGGAGTTAAACCGATTGCGATTGCAGGAGTGATGGGAGGACTTGAGACAGAAGTAACGGATCAGACAACTAATGTCTTATTAGAGTCTGCTTTATTTGATCGTTTATCTGTTCGCCAAACATCAACACGCCTAGGATTACGTTCAGAATCATCAGCACGCTTTGAAAAAGGAATTGATCCAAATCGTACAGAATTAGCGCTTAATCGTGCTGCTGAATTGTTGGCACAATTGGCGAACGGGGAAGTTTGTCAAGGAATTGTAGCATGTGATGAGTGGGTAATGACGCCAGTTGTCATTGAAATTACAGCTGATAAAATTAACTCTGTTTTAGGAACAACGATGACAACAGATGAAGTGGCCACTATTTGGGAAAGATTAGGTTTTGCTTATACGGTAGATCAAGAGGTGTTTAAAGTTAATGTTCCTTCTCGTCGATTAGATATTACTATTGTTGAGGATTTAATTGAGGAGGCAGGACGTATTTACGGATATGATAATATTCCAATGACGCTTCCGGCGACGGATATGAAGGGCGGATATAGTCCACTTCAATTACTTCGTCATCAAGCGCATCAAACGTTAATGGCATGTGGTCTTACTCAAGTGATTACTTACTCTTTAACAGGAGCTAAGAAGGCGGAACAATGTTTATCATTGCCAAAAACTAAGAAGGAGCTTGTGAAATTGGCGATGCCAATGAGCGAAGAACGCGCTTATTTACGTCAATCGACAATTCCTCAATTGTTAGAAGTTGTTGCCTATAATAATGCACGTACGATTGAGAACGTTGCAATTTATGAAATTGGGAAGGTCTATGCTAAAGAAAATGATCGCTATTTAGAGGAAACAAAGATTTCGGGAGCAATGACGGGTCATTTAGAAACAAATAAGTGGCAATCAAAAGTTGAAAAAGTTGATTTTTATATGGTGAAAGGGTATGTGGATACACTTTTAGAAGAGATGGGTCATTTAAATGTGACTTATGTGCCTGTTGTACCTGAAGAGTATAAAGATTTTCATCCAGGACGTTCGGCAATGGTATACGTTAATGAGGTATTAGTCGGAGTTGTTGGACAAATTCATCCAGAATTACAACGTACGCTTGATTTAAATGAGACGTATGTCTTTGAATTATCATTAGATCTTTTATTTACATTAGATTCATCAAGACAATCGTATAAACCAGTGCCTAAGCATCCGGGAATGACACGCGATATTGCTTTAGTTGTGAACCGAGATGTTTTAGCGGGAGATTTAGTGCAAACGATAAAAAGAGCGGCTAATAAGCTTTTACAAAATGTAGAAGTCTTCGATGTTTACGAAGGTAAAGGTGTTGAAGATGGTAAGAAATCAGTTGCTATTTCATTGTATTATTTAGATAATGAGAAGACTTTAACTGATGAGGACTTACAACCTGTTCATCAAAAAGTATTAAATGCTTTAACAGATGAACATTCAGCTGTTTTACGCGGTTAGTAAAAAAGGGGAGCAAGTAAAACTTGTTCCTTTTTTTACCTTATTTGTGCTAATAAGTTAAAAAAAGTAATTAATCCCTATAATAACATATAAACTATAATCATGAGGTGATAACATGACAAGTGAAAATTTAACACAATTAAGAAATCGAATTGATGAAATTAACGATCAATTGTTAGATTTATTAAATGAGCGAACAGCTTTAGTAGAGGCAATTGGTCGTGAAAAGGACAAGCAAGGATTAAAAAAATATGATCCGATTCGTGAACAGCAAATTATAGAAAAGTTAAGAGAAAAAAATCAGGGACCCTTAACAGATGAGATGCTGATTCACGTATTCAAAGAAATTTTTAAAGTAAGTGTCAAACTTCAAGAAGAGAAAAGTCATAAAAAGGGATTACTCGTTTCGCGTAAAAATAAATTAGAAGATACTGTCATCGATGTTCAAGGGGATATGATTGGTGATGGTGAACCGACCTTTGTTTTCGGTCCATGTAGCGTAGAATCAAAGGAACAAATGGAGCGTGTTGCAAAAAATCTATCTGAAAAAGGATTAAAGTATATTAGAGGTGGGGCATTTAAGCCACGTACATCTCCTTATGATTTCCAAGGGCTTGGTATTGAAGGGTTAAAGATGATGTCGGAAGCAGCTAAAAAATATGGTTTACGTGTGGTGAGTGAAATCATGGATGCAGGTGATTTAGAGGCCGCCTTACCATACGTTGATGTCATCCAAATTGGGGCACGTAATATGCAGAACTTTTCCCTGCTAAAAGCATTAGGGCATATTAACAAACCGGTTTTATTAAAGCGCGGATTAAGTGCAACCATTGAAGAGTTTGTCAATGCTGCGGAATATATTGCGATGCATGGAAATCCAAATGTGATGTTATGCGAACGTGGAATTCGTACATATGAAAAGGCAACACGTAATACATTAGATATTTCAGCAGTGCCTATTTTAAAACGTGAAACGCATTTACCTGTTTTTGTTGATATTACCCACTCAACAGGACGTAAGGATATTTTATTACCGATTGCAAAGGCGGCTTTAGCGGTTGGAGCTGATGGAATTATGGCTGAGGTACATCCAAACCCAATGTTGGCGTTATCGGATGCTAATCAGCAAATGAGTTTAGAAGAATTTGATTTATTTTACAAAAAACTACGCAACTAGAATAAGTTAAACATTTCCTGTCCATACTAAAAATAAGTAGAAAAAGCAAGCGATTTAAAAATGAAAATTTTCATTAAAATGTTGATAAATAAGTACAATTCTTATAAAATGGTAGAGAGAGTTGAATAAACAGACAATATTAGTGCTTACAATGTCGATAATTGTGAGTAATCAAAATAAAAAAGTGCAGGAAATTTTAAAGCAGTAGGAGTGTATGATATGTCTAAAGTAACCATTTATGACGTGGCACGTGTTGCAGATGTTTCATTAGCGACCGTTTCACGCGTGTTAAATAACCCTGAAAAGGTAAAACCAAAAACACGTGAGCGTGTTTTAACAGCAATTAAGGAGTTGGGATATCGTCCTAATGCGATTGCACGAGGATTAGCGAGTCGCCGTTCAACTAATGTTGGACTGATTGTCCCAACATGTTCACGTGCATCAGCATCGGAAATGATCGATGGGGTAGCTGATATTGCGGATAAATATCGCTATTCTGTGTTCTTAAATGTCACACATAATGAAAATGATATTGCGAATAATGCGTGGCAAAATATGATTGCTTCTCAGGTTGATGGTGTTTTAATGATGGCCGATAAATTAACAGATGATGAGGTTGAGCGATTAGCTACGGACACGGTTCCAACTGTATTATTATCAGTTAAAGATTTAGAAGGTCGTTTACCCGCTGTTTTAATTGATTATGAATTAGCTGCTTATGAAGCAACTAAAAAGTTAATTGAAAACGGAAATAAAGATATCGCGTTTATTACTTCAAGTTCACACCATGCGATGAACGATTTAAAAGAACAAGGGTATCGTCGAGCATTAGAGGAAGCGGGATTAGAACCTCGTGTCTTAGGTTTATATACTAAATTTGAAAGTTCATTAAATGCGTTTAAAGAGTTTTTTGATAATAATAAAGCGCCAGAAGCAGCTTTAGCGGTTCGTGATTCGGTAGCTGTCATGTTTATGAATGCGGCCATTGATCATGGAATTAATGTTCCTCAAGATTTAGAAATTATCGGATTCCAAAATACAAAATATGCGATTATGTCACGCCCACAATTAAGTACAATTAACATTCCGACTTATGATATTGGGGCTGTTGCCATGCGCTTATTAACTAAATTGATGAAAGAGGAAGAAATTACGGAAACTCAAATTACGTTACCTCACTCATTTGTTTGGCGTCAAACGACTCGATAATCTTGACAGTATAAGATATAATTTGTTATAATCCAAACGTTAATAATAATGCAATGATAAGACACAAGTAATGATTATTAAAGGGCAGTGACAGAGACTTAGTGATTGGTGAGAACTAAGGCCGTGATAATCACGAATTACATTCTTGGAGCATGTTCGTTAGAACCGGTTTTTACCGTTATCAACTTGAGTGGTTAAATAGACGATATTTAACAAGTAGGGTGGTACCGCGACATTTCGTCCCTTCATGATGTTTTTAAACATCTGAAGGGTTTTTTTTATGGCGCGAAGAAGAGGTTCGAATCTAGCATGCTTTAAGGAAGTGAATGATCTAAAAATGATTAAATGAGGTGAACCTATGAAGAATGAATTTTTAAAAGAATTACAGTGGCGTGGTTTAATTAACGACTGTACAGATTTAGAAGCATTAGATGCATTAATGGAAGAAGGAAATATTAAACTTTATTGTGGATTTGACCCAACGGCAGATAGTTTACATATTGGATCATTACTTCCTATTTTAACGTTAAAGAGATTTCAACGAGCAGGGCATAAGCCACTTCCACTTGTAGGAGGGGCTACAGGATTAATTGGAGACCCAACAGGACGTTCAGCAGAACGCCAAGAAAATAGCCATGAGACGGTTATTAAATGGTCAGAAAGTATTAAACGTCAGTTGTCGCAGTTTCTTGAGTTTGGTGATCAATCAAACGCGGCTGAGTTAGTAAATAACTATGATTGGACATCAAATTTAAGTATGATTGAATTTTTACGTGACTTCGGAAAATACTTTAATATTAATTATATTTTGGCGAAAGATACGGTATGCTCTCGTTTAGATCACGGAATGACATTTACCGAGTTTTCATACACAATTTTACAAGGGATGGATTTTAAACACTTATACGAGACTAAAAAATGTGTTCTTCAAATTGGTGGATCAGATCAATGGGGGAATATTACATCAGGGTTAGAATTAATCCGTAAAACGATGGGCCATGAGGCGAAAGCAGTTGGGTTAACGATGCCATTAGTGACAAAGTCTGATGGAACAAAATTCGGAAAAACTGCTGGTGGAGCGATTTGGCTAGATCGTACGAAAACAACTCCTTATGAAATGTATCAGTTTTTAATTAATACGGCGGATGAAGATGCGATTAAATTCTTAAAATATTTTACTTTCTTATCACAGGAAGAAATTAATGCGATTGAAGAAGCATTTACAGCGGCACCACATGAACGTTTAGCACAAAAGGCATTAGCGAAAGAAGTGGTGACACTTGTTCACGGGTACGAGGCTTATGAGCAAGCTTTAAAAATTACTCAAGCATTATTTAGCGGGAATTTATCAGATCTATCAGCTGAAGAGATTGAAGTTGGGTTTAAAGATGTGCCTTCAGTTGAATTAGCAGAAGATTTAAACTTAGTTGATGCCCTTGTTTTTGCGAAAGCAGCAAGCTCAAAACGTGAATCACGTGAGTTCATTAATAATAACTCAATTTCTATTAACGGTGAAAAGGTGAAGGACTTAGACTATGTAGTTTCTAAAGAACAAGCCATTGGTGGTAAATTTACAGTTATTCGTCGTGGAAAGAAAAAATATTTCTTAATTAAACATGTTTAAAAGGAAAGATAAATTCTTTCCTTTTTTTATTGAATTGAATAAAAAAAAGACTTCGATTGCTCGAAGTCTTTTTTACCGTTAGATTAAAGATTAACGGCTGTAGAACTCTACGATTAAGTTTTCGTGGATATCAGCGAATACTTCAGAACGTTCTGGTAAACGTACGAATGTTCCAGTCATTGTAGCTTCATCGAATGATACGAAGTCTGGACGGTGAACAGTTCCTTCTAAAGCAGCTTTGATAATAGCTAAGTTAGCTGATTTTTCACGAACGCTGATTGTTTGTCCTGGTTTTACTGAGTAAGATGGGATATCAACGCGTTGTCCATCTACTAAGATGTGACCATGGTTAACTAACTGACGTGCTTGACGACGAGTGTTAGCTAATCCTAAACGGTATACTAAGTTATCAAGACGAGATTCTAATAAGTATAAGAAGTTCTCACCATGTTTACCTTGTAATTTACCAGCGCGGTCGTATGTACGACGGAATTGACGCTCAGTCATTCCATATGCATGACGTAATTTTTGTTTTTCTTGTAATTGTAATCCGTATTCAGAGATTTTTTTACGTGCTTGTCCGTGTTGCCCAGGTGCATAAGGGCGTTTTTGTAATTCTTTACCGTTTTCTAAGATTGAGTATCCTAAACGACGAGAAATTTTCCAGCTTGGTCCAGTATAACGAGCCATGCTATGACCTCCTTTTAATTTGTCAGAATTTTGATTTTGCATATCAAAAAAGGAGAAAATTTATCCGATACTATAAGTTAGATTAAAATCCCATATCCTCGCCTTTGCAGCCAAAAGGTTATACGATATGCCATCAATTCCTTTAAAGGGAATATTGAGGTTTAATCTAATCATCACAGTTAGATAAAAAGCTGCCTTTCATCAACGCACTCCAGTATAATATCAAGATTCAATATTATTGTCAACAAAAAATCAAAGTTCTAAACAATTTCTAAAAATTTCATCATAAATTCTATCAATTTGAATGGTTTCGACAATTAGTTGCAGAAAGTGTTGCTATAAATGTGTTTTAATGTCTTCAAGATGGAGATTGTGTTTTCCAAATCCCTCTCGTTTTGGGTATTTCGTGAAAGTTTTCTATCTTCGGGTCTAATATAAGAAGTGAAGAGACCGAGGATGAGTCGACCTATAGGGGTTGGATAGGATAAGAAAAGCAATCATTTTCTTCATTTAGAAAAGAAAAAAATGAGAGGTTAATGATCAGTGTCGTTTCTTAAAAAGTCAGTAGAAAACCGTAGAAAGCATAGGATTTTTTATCAAATTATGATATGATTATTTAACAATAACTCATTTATAAAACATGGTGGGAGGATACTATGATAGATTTTAAATTACTTATTTTGATCCTAATGATTGTTATATTGGCCATTGTATTAATTTATTCAGTCATTATTGTCTCAAAGAAGAAGCAATATTATGCGAAAATTGATGATTTAGATTATATGAAACATGAGATTTCTAATCAGACCGTTCCATTTGAATTAGCTAAGCTTCGCAGTACTAAAAAGAGTGAGCGAATTGTCAAATTGGTTCAACAATGGGAACGTCGTTGGGGAAAATTAGAGTCAGATTTTATTATGGTAACCGAACAAATTATTTATACGGAGGAACTCGTTGCAGATAAAAGCTTCTCAGAAGCCGATGAGCAATTAATGGAGTTACAACAAACGCTTGATGGATTAAAAGAAGAAGTTGAACAATTAATTGAAGAAATTAAAGCGTTAAAGAAATCAGAAGAGCGTAATCGTTCAAATGTCATCGCTTTAAAAGATTCTTTTGAACAACTTAAATTTCGCTATGAAACGGAAGAGGAAAAATACTCTGATTTTAAAGAAGAAATGAAGACCTTATTTAAAGATGTTGAAGTTTTCTTTTTGAAATTTAATGAATGTATGGATGATTGCAACTACGATTTGGCAGATGAAACATTAGAATTAATTAAATCACATATCGAAACAATTACTTATATGTTTGAACGGGCGCCTCTTTACAAGGAAACATTGACAAATGAGTTAAAACCTTTATTAAGAGAAGTATTAAAAAGTTATGAAACGATTATTTCATCTGGAGTTTACCTCAAGCATTTACAGATAAAAGAAACGATCTCTTATTATCATGGTCAGTTAGAAGAGATTCCTCAGTGGATTAAACGTTTTGATTTTGAAAGAATTGAAGCGACGTTATTAGAGATTCATGATAATGCAAAGCAAATGATTGAATTTATGAAAAAAGAGTACGATCTTCAAACGACGATCAAAGAAATGGTCATGAAGATGAAGGTGACCATGCAACAGATTAAGGAGCAAGGAGAAACATTAAACGCTCGTTACGAAAATATAAAGGATAATTATCGTCTTCCAGAGGAGGAAGAGCAACAATTTAATTTACTTTTAAATGAGCTGAAAATTGTAAATAATGAGTTTACTTATTTACTGGGTCGAATAGAGGAAAATCAAACGGCTAATTCAACACTTGTTCGAGAACTCACATCAATGGGGCAACAAGGCATTGAATTAAAAGAGCAATTACGATTATTTGATGGTGAGATTGAAGGACTTTATGCAGGGGAAAAGGAATGTCGTCAAAAAGCGTTAATGTTGTTAAAGACGTTTAATCAGTTAAAAGGGATGTATCATCAAGTTCGTTTTCCAATTGAGAATGAAGAAACAGTAGAGCTAATTAAACGAGCGAATTTTTCTGTTCAATTGCTTTTTGATACGATCGGTCGTCTTCCGATTAATATTGCGGAAATTGATAAACAATTGACGCTTGTTCAGGCATCGATTGATGAGCTTTCAACGCGTGTAGAGACAGAGGTTTTAGAGGCACAACTTGCGGAACGATTAATGATTTATGGTCATCGATATATCGAGCGTGAGGGAATGTACGTCGTGGATTTGACCATTGCAGAGGATCAATTTCGTCAAGGAAATTATGCCACAGTTATAAAAAAAATGTATGAGTTATTAAAAGAGGTTGAGGGAGCATCCTTTGAAATAACATTTAAACAATTTAAACAACAAGTAAAAATGGGATTGGTTTAGGGGGAAAACTATCTATGTCGTTCGTTAACGAGTAGATAGTTTTTCTTTTTATTAGAGACTTTAGTCTGTTGAACACGCAAAGCGTGTGAAACATAAAACCACCCGCTATGCGGGTGGCGAATAAAAGTTTATAACTCCATTAAAAAATCACCTTTTTTCCTATAATAGAGTTGTTCAAGCTACTATTTTAGAAGAGAAGGTGATTTTTATGGCGAATCAAACAAATAGTTTATCGCACACAAAATGGATGTGCAAATACCATATTGTGTTTACTCCTAAGTATAGACGAAAAATAATATATAATCAATATAAAACAAGTATAAGAGATATTTTAAAACAACTTTGTGCCTATAAAGGAGTTGAAATTATTGAAGGGCATTTAATGCCAGATCATGTACATATGTTAGTAAGTATTCCACCTAAAATGAGTGTATCTAGTTTTATGGGATATTTGAAAGGAAAGAGTGCATTGATGATGTTTGATAAACATGCAAATTTGAAATACAAATTTGGAAATCGGCATTTTTGGGCAGAAGGATATTATGTCAGTACGGTTGGCCTAAATGAGGCAACGATAAGGAAATATATTCAGGATCAGGAAAAGCATGATATTGCGATGGATAAATTAAGTGTAAAAGAATATGAAGACCCCTTTAAGGGGTAGCCAGTAGAACGAACACTCCTTTAGGGGTGAGCAAAGGTGGCAATGGCAAGTAGCTTGAACAAAGTGAAAGCTAGCGCCTTGAGACGCTAGCCGGTAATCAGGGCTTATAGCCCTGGAGAAAACTACCCGTTTGACGGGTAGTTTTTATTAGTAAAAGGTCCTTCTCTAAGCATTCACTTGAATTTAAAAGGAAAAAAATAATGATTTCAATGCAATAAGTGAAGTGAATTTTTTACAGATGCATATTATAATAGTAAGAGACCAACCATGCCTTTTTATATCAGGTGAATCGTAATTTTTTTGACATTTTTACGTCGAATTTCATATTTTATAGTGTAAGCAGATCATAAAACAACCATTTTGTATGTCATAAACTCAGAAAATATTGCGATTTGAGATTATATGCGTTATGTGGTATAATGTCGAAACAATAAGGTAGCACGTGAAGAGGTTATTGAATTCGTCTCATTTAAAAAAGAATTCATCCGAGTTAAAAAGTTTAAAATGGTTCTGAGATGTTTATGTCGGAAGGAGAATCAAAATGATTTATTTAGATAATAGTGCAACAACTCCTGTCGATCCAGAAGTATTAAAAGCCTTTGTAAAAGTTAATGAAAATTTTTGGGGAAATCCGAGTTCATTACATGCGTTTGGGGCGAGAGCCGAACAACTTCTTATTCAAGCAGAAAAACAAGTTCTAACGCTTTTAAACGCCAAAAATCATAAGGTTATTTTCAATTCTGGAGCAACAGAAAGTAACAACTTAGCGATTCGTGGGTTTTGTCATGCTTACAAAAAACGTGGGAACCATATTATTACCACTCCTATTGAGCACGCATCAGTTCATGAAACGATTGAGGAATTAGAGCAAGAAGGGTTCCGAGTTACTTATATTGACGTTACGGCAACGAAGGAGGGGATCCTTCAACAAATTCAAGAGGCGATTTGTGAAGATACGATTTTAATTTCATGTATGCATGTCAATAATGAAATGGGAATGATCCTCCCTATTTATGAAATTGGGCAATTACTTAAAAAGTATCCAAAAGTTAAGTTTCATGTGGATGCTGTTCAAAGTATTGGGAAAATTCCTGTGGATATAGATAAAATGAATATTGACTTATTATCATTGTCTGCTCATAAGTTTCACGGTGTTAAAGGGTGTGGGGCTTTGATTATGAATCAATATTTAAATCTAGCTCCAGAAATTACAGGTGGGCATCAAATGTATGGCCTTCGTTCAGGAACGATTAACGTTGCTGGAGCCGTTTCTTTAGCCAAAGCATTACGATTAGTGATTGAGCCACTAGATAGTAATTATCGTCATGTTAAAAGTCTTTTTGACTACGCGATACAAGAATTAGAAAAAATAGACGGTGTTGTCATCAATAGTAACCGTGAAGAACAGACCCCTTATATCATTAATTTTGCCGCAGTTCCAATTAAAGGGGAAACGTTAGTCCATGCGCTTGAGGAATACGACGTGTATATCTCTGCGAAGTCCGCTTGTTCTTCAAAATCGGCGGCTGCCTCAAGAATTTTGATGGCACTAGGAATTGGTGAAGACATCGCCTTAGAAAGTGTGCGAGTTAGTTTCTCTGATCGTTCTACTAAAGAAGATGTCGATCAGTTAATTAAAGCTTTAAAAGTAGTCATCGCTCAATTAAAATATTAATCATCTTAGCAAAATCATAGTTTTAGACGAGGAAGGAAATGATGAAATGATTTATGATCGTATTTTAGTCCGTTATGGTGAATTATCGATTAAAGGGAAAAACCGTAAGTATTTTAAAAATGCCTTACATAAAATAATTAGACGTAAATTAAGTGATTTGAAGCAATTAAAGTATGAAGTGACTCGTGATCGCTTTTATATTATTTTAAATGGGACAAATCCTGACCTTGTGACGGAGCAACTAGATAAAGTATTCGGATTACAATCATACAGTTTGACGGCGCGTTGTGAAAATGATATTGATGCGATTAAAGCATTAGCTTTAGAGATCATTAATGAGCAACCAGCTGTTAAAACAACGTTCAAGGTTGAAACTAAACGTTCAGATAAGCAATTTCCGATGCAATCAGGTGAAATTTCACGTGCAGTTGGTGCTCATCTTCTTATTAATACGTCTCATCTAAGTGTTGATGTGCATCATCCTGATATGACTGTTTTTGTAGAGGTTCGTCGCGAAGGAACATTTATTATGGCGGAACATATTAAAGGATTAGGTGGGTTCCCAGTAGGAATTAGCGGGAAAGGTCTTCTCATGATTTCAGGAGGAATTGATAGTCCTGTTGCCGGTTATTTAATGCAAAAACGCGGGGTTGAAGTAGAGGCCATTCACTTTGCTTCTCCACCTTATACATCTATTCGTTCAAAGCAAAAAGTTCTTGACTTAATGGAAAAAAATGCACATTATGCGCCTGAAGGACGTATTGATGTACATATTGTTCCATTTACGCAATTACAAACCGCGATTTACGAGAATATTCCGAGCAGTTATACGATGACGGTTATGCGCCGTATGATGTATCGTATTGCTGAAGGAATTGCTAAAAAACGTGAAATTTTAGTTTTAGCCAATGGAGAAAGTTTAGGACAGGTAGCGTCTCAAACGTTAGCGAGCATGTATGCGATTAATGCCGTTACTAATATGCCGATTATTCGTCCAGTGGCCACCCTTGATAAAAATGAAATTATCGAAATTGCGAAAAAAATCGATACTTATGATATCTCAATTCGTCCATATGAAGATTGTTGTACGGTCTTTGTTCCTGAACATCCGGCGACAAATCCATCGCTTGAAAAGTGTGTGGAATTTGAACAAAACTTTGATTTTGACTCTCTTGTTCAACAATGTATTGATCAAACAGAAATCATTACAGTGAGTGCAGGAGAAATGATTGAACTTGAAGATAATACAGCATGTGCACTGAATGATTTATTTTAAAAGGGCAGACAAATTCATTTAATACGAGTGAGTAGACGGGCAAGTCAGAATCCACGAGGTGAGTGGATTCCGACTTGCCTTTTTTATTTGCTGCTGGACGTTCATAACGAGTTGAACGTGTATGGAAAGGGAGTATCGTCTTAAGAATGACTCGCCTCTTACAGGATGATGAGACCTACTTAAAAGCGATAAGGTTAGCTATCCATTAAGAGAGGATAATAAGGACCTAAACAGAGGGAGCGAATAAAGAGGGGAAATGAGTCATGAAGTGTCGGACGAAAAACAAGTTGAGCTAGGTTCTTCTAGTGTAAAATGGAAGGAGTATAGTAATAAGCTAAGTGTCTAATTATTACTAATTTGTGAAAAAAATATAATTTAATCACGTTTTTGTTAGACAAATAATTCACAATGTAGTATACTTAAGAGGAATCAAAGTGAATCTATTCACAATTTTGAGGAGGAGTCGGAATGACAAATAGAATTACAAATGTTGAGGAATTAATGTCAACTCTTGAAACGATGAGAGCTGCTCAACGTGAGTTTGCAACATTTACACAAGAACAAGTAGACGAATTATTTTACAAGGCGGCAATGGCAATCAATAATTTGCGCATTCCGTTAGCACAAATGGCAGTTGAAGAAACAGGAATGGGGTTAGTTGAGGATAAGATCATTAAGAATCACTATGCATCTGAGTACATCTATAATAAGTATCGTGATGTAAAAACGTGTGGAGTGTTATCAGAGGACTTATCATTTGGAATTCAAAAAATTGCTGAACCAGTGGGGGTAATTGGTGCAGTCATCCCGACAACAAATCCAACGTCAACAGCATGTTTTAAATGTTTAATGGCGATTAAAACGCGTAACGCGATTGTTATTTCAGCCCATCCTCGTGCAAAAAATTGTACGAATTATACGGCTCAAGTGATTCGTGAAACAATTGAGGCAGCGGGGGCTCCAAAAGGATTAATCGCATGGATTGATGCGCCAAGTATTGAATTAACAAATACAGTAATGCGCGAAGTGGATCTAATTTTAGCAACAGGTGGTCCAGGAATGGTAAAATCAGCTTACTCTTCAGGAACGCCAGCTATTGGAGTAGGTGCAGGAAATACACCAGTTATTTTCCATAAAACATGTAATGTTCCAATGGCAGTAAACTCTTTACTACTTTCAAAGACATTCGATTACGGTGTGATTTGCGCATCTGAGCAATCAATTATTGTCGATGAGGCAATTTATGAAGGTGTTAAATCGGAACTTAAAAAACGTGGGGCATTAATTTTAAATGATGAACAATTAGATGCCGTTCGTCGTACGATTATTATCAATGGGGCATTAAATGCTAAAATTGTAGGACAACCTGCTTATAAAATTGCTGAATTAGCTGGATTTGAAGTTCCAAAGGATACTAAAATCTTAGTTGGTGAAGTAACGGATACCTCTTTAGAAGAACCTTTTGCTCATGAAAAATTGTCTGTTGTTTTAGCAATGTACAAATCTTCAAATCATGAAGAAGCAGTAGAAATGGCCGAAACATTAGTGAACCATAGTGGATTAGGACATACATCGGCTATTTATGCGGATGAATTACGTGCGAAAGCAGATATTGAAGCAATGATGTTACGTATGCGTACAACAACTGTTTTAATTAATCAACCGACGGCACACGGAGGAATTGGAGATATCTTCAACTTTGCTTTAGCCCCATCATTAACATTAGGTTGTGGGTCTTGGGGAAATAACTCAGTATCAGAAAACGTTGGTCCGCAACATTTAATTAATATTAAGACAGTGGCTAAAAGGAGAGAAAATATGCTTTGGTTTAAAGTGCCAGCAAAAGTTTACTATAAATTTGGATGCTTACCAGTAGCATTAGAAGATTTAAAATTTGATGGGAAAAAACGAGCATTCATCGTAACGGATAAAGTATTATTTGATTTAGGATATACGAAACATGTGACAGATGAGTTAGATCGTTATAATATTCAATACACGATGTTTACTGATGTTCACCCAGATCCATTATTATCAGATGCTAAAAAAGGTGCCGAAGCAATGGCTAATTTCCAACCAGATGTAATCATTGCCCTAGGTGGAGGATCTGCGATGGATGCCGCTAAAATTATGTGGGTTTTATATGAGCACCCACAAACAGATTTTGCTGATTTAGCGATGCGTTTCATGGATGTTCGCAAACGTATTTATCGTTTCCCTAAAATGGGACAAAAATCTAGCCTTGTATGTATTGCAACATCAGCAGGGACTGGATCAGAGGTTACGCCATTTGCCGTTATTACGGATGATGAAACAGGAATTAAGTATCCATTAGCGGATTATGAATTAACACCAACGATGGCCATTGTTGACCCAGCTTTAATGTTATCAATGCCAAAAGGGTTATGTGCAGCTTCAGGGATTGATGTTTTAACACATGCTCTTGAATCTTTAGTAGCGACTGTTGCAACGGAATACACAATTCCATTATCACTCGAGTCTGCAAAATTAGTTTTTGAATATCTTCCAGAGTCTTACCATGGAGGAGCTGAGGCGAAGGTGGCAAAAGAAAGAATGGCCAATGCTTCATGTATGGCGGGAATGGCATTTTCTAATGCAATGTTAGGATTATGTCACTCAATGGCACATAAATTAGGAGCAAGATTCCATATTCCTCATGGAATTGCGAATGCCTTACTTATTAATGAAGTCATTAAATATAACGCGACAGATGCACCATTTAAACAAGGAACATTCCCACAATATGAAACACCTCAAGCAATTGAGCGTTATGCAAAAGCAGCAGATTATCTAGGATTAACAGGAAATACGGATGAAGAAAAAGTAGAAGCTTTAATTCGTAAAATTAACGAATTAAAACAAGAAATTAATATTCCGGCAAGCATTTCAGAATGTAATGTATCAGAAGAGGAATTCTTAGCATCACTTGATAGCTTAGCTGTAGAAGCATTTGATGATCAATGTACAGCAGCAAATCCTCGCTATCCATTAATTCAAGATATCAAACAATTATATTTAAATGCTTTCTATGGAGAAGCAAAATAAGTTTTTTATTTTAAATTTCGCATACTTACTCTGACAAAAAAGGCGGTCTACCTTAGGGTGGATCGCCTTTTTATGTGGGAGAGTGAGTCATTACAGAGGGAATTAATCAATGAAAGAGGACGCAAGGTGTGTTTGATTTATAATTTCAATCAATGGTAAACGATAAATGTTGTTTGCGAGTCAGACTTCACTATTTATTTTTAAGAGGGACAACGCGCCTTCAGTTCATTTCATTGCTTGGCGGTATAAAATGATTTTAATTTTAAGAGACATAAATATCCTTTTTTAAACAAATTAATTCAAAAACAAGGATGTATCACACAAAAAACACAATTAGGGAAATAAAGGTAGTATAATGGAGGTAACAAGTTGATAGGCAAGATGAGAAGAGAGTCAGCATGAATAACTTGTCATTGGACCATGTAAGTCATGTATCAAAACCGGTAAGAATGTCTTAAGAAAATGAAAGTTATAAAAGCTATGATTCTTTGATTAGACTTTTAATGACTGAGAAAAAATATTTTTTAAAGAAGGAGACAGACGATTTTCGTATTAGGGAGATCGTCTTTTTCTGATAAGGAGCCCTCTCCTAAGAAACAAAAAAAGTAGCACAGCATGCTGTGCTACTTTTACTATGGTAGATTCGGATAGATTTAAAGTTAAACCAGTCCAACGGGAACACCTCATTTACTAACAGAAGTTAATAGAAATCGGTTAACTTAAAGCTTAAAGACTCCAATGGGAACACCTCATTTACTAACAGAAGTTAATAGAAATCGGTTAACTTAAAGCTTAAAGACTCCAACGGGAACACCTCATTTACTAACAGAAGTTAATAGAAATCGGTCAACTTAAAGCTTAAAGACTCCAATGGGAACACCTCATTTACTAACGGAAGTTAATAGAAATATCGGTTAACTTAAAGCTTAAAGACTCCAACGGGAACACCTCATTTACTAACAGAAGTTAATAGAAATCGGTTAACTTAAAGCTTAAAGACTCCAACGGGAACACCTCATTTACTAACAGAAGTTAATAGAAATCGGTTAACTTAAAGCTTAAAGACTCCAACGGAAACACCTCATTTACTAACGGAAGTTAATAGAAATCGGTTAACTTAAAGCTCAAAGACTCCAATGGGAACACCTCATTTATAAATATAAAGTGTAGTTGTTTGGAAAGAATCTACATAGTAGGCGGATTAGTTGTCATAGTTATCCCTCACATTTTTATTAGGATGAAAGTCATCATTTTTTATAGACTAGAAGAAGGAGAAGTCCTTTCTTCTAGTCGGGGGAGGGGATTCTTTATGAGTGAGAAGACCCTCATTAACTTCATCTACTGATACATGTATAAGGATAAGGTTCTTTTATTATTCTTGGCTTTGAGCCCCTAATTGTTGTTGGGCTTGTTTAACTAAACGTTTAGTAATTTCTCCACCAACAGAACCGTTTTGGCGAGCTGTTGCATCGGCACCTAATTGAACACCTTGTTCACTCGCAATCTCATATTTCATTTGATCGATTGCATTTTTTGCTCCAGGCACTACTAATTTATTTTTTGATTGACTAGCCATTTGAATGACCTCCTTATAAAGTAGCGAGTGCCGATTATTTTATGACAGATGTCTTTGAACTGGCACCCTGCTACCCGTATTTAAATAAATCGTATGAATAACTAAACTAGATTACTCTTGAGAGTTACCGCTTAATTGTTGTTGAGCTTGTTTAACTAAGCGTTTTGTAATTTCTCCACCGACAGAACCATTTTGGCGTGAAGAAGTATCAGGGCCTAAATTTACACCGAATTCTTTAGCAATCTCAGCTTTCATTTGATCAATTGCATTTTGAGCACCAGGAACCACTAATTTATTACGTGTTGACATATAAATAACCTCCTGACATACCATTAAGGGAAAATGTAATTTTTAAACGCTGTTACAACTCTAAATCGGAAAAATGGAATTATTTAGTTAAACTTTGTTTAGCCTTTGCAATTAAACGTTTAGTAATTTCGCCACCAACTGCACCATTTTCTTTAGCTGTTGCATGACGGCCAAAGTTTACACCAAGTTCTTTAGCAATTTCGGCTTTCATTTGATCAATTGCATTTTGAGCACCAGGAACCACTAATTTATTACGTGTTGCCATGATGATAACCTCCTAACCTAACATTTTGTATAAAACTTAAGAAATAGAGGATAAATACTACTTAATCAGAGCCATTTTTTACTTAAAGAATGACGTTAAATTCTATTCTTGGCTGAATTGTTGTTGTGCTTGTTTAACGAGACGTTTAGTGATTTCACCACCAACTGAACCGTTTTGACGAGCAGTTGCATCAGCTCCAAGTTGAACACCGAATTCGTTTGCAATTTCGGCTTTCATTTGGTTGACGGCATCTTTTGCACCAGGAACCACTAATTTATTTTTGCTTGATTGGTTTGCCATGTTTATCACCTCCTGACAATCATAATTTGTGCACTATCGACAAAAAGATACACGAAAAAATAATTTTTTTTATTTTTTTATCTCGTTCACTTGAAAAAGATGAAGAAATAGTTCATTTAACTTCACAAGAATGTCTTGATAAATCGGATAAATGTCTAAAATAATCTGGATAAAAGGTTAAAAAGATAGGGACGAATAGTGTAAAATAGTGTATGAAAAAGGAATTCTATAAATAATAGGTGATTAAATGCTAATCGAATCAAGTAATAATTCAAATGTAAAACGATGGATGAAATTAAAACAGAAGAAATATCGTTCCCAATTCAATCAATTTATTGTTGAAGGGGAACATTTAGTTTTAGAGGCCCTAAAAGCAAAAGTGGTAAAGGAGATCATTATAAGGGAACATAGTCAGTTGCCTGATTCAATTCAACCTCACGAGTGTACGGTGTACCAATTAAAAGAGAGTTTATTTATCCAATTGGCATCTACTCAGGCACCTCAATCGGTGATGGCCGTTTGTGAGATGAAACAAAAGCCCGTAACAGAAATGAACCGATTATTACTCCTAGACCGTGTTCAAGATCCAGGAAATTTAGGAACGTTATTAAGAAGTGCGGTTGCCTTCGGTTTTGATGGGGTTATCTTAGGTGAGGGTTGTGTCGATGTTTATAATGAAAAAGTGATTCGATCAACACAGGGTGCCATTTTTACCTTGGCCATAGAATCTCATTCGTTATCGGACTATATTAAAAGACTGATGGAACAAGGAATCCATGTTTTTGGAACAAGCCTTTATCACGGATCTCCGCTTTCAACCATCGAGGAATTTCCACGAATGGCCTTTATGTTAGGAAATGAGGGAAGTGGCGTGCAAACGGAATTATTAGAGTTAACGCATCAAAATATTTTTATTGAAATGAGTGAAAATATTGAATCTTTAAATGTTTCGATTGCGGGAAGTATTATAATGTATCATTTTCGTCAATAATAAGGAGGAAAGACCTTCGTCTTCCTTCCTCGAAAAAGATAATTATTCATCAATGCCTTTACTCATGGATGAAAGTGTGTTACAATAATTTCACATAGTATTTCGAGAAAGAGTGGGGTTTCCCACTCTTTTGTATTATGGTTAAAATGTTTGAAAGAGGTGAAATCCTAATGTCAAATATCGTAGCTCAAACAGAAATGTTGGTTCAACCGATTTGTGAAGCGGCGGGTGTTGAACTTGTGGATGTCGAATATGTAAAAGAAGGGCAGTCGTTTTTTCTTCGCGTGTATGTAGATACACCAGAGGGAATTGATATCGATCAGTGCGCAGACGTTGCTGAGGCATTAAGTCAACAATTAGATCAACAGGATTATATAGAAGGTGAGTATGTATTAGAGGTTTCATCACCGGGTGCTGAGCGTCCGTTAAAGACGCAAGAGGCGGTGAAGGGTGCCCTAGGATCTTATATTAATGTAAGAACATATAAAGCGATTGATGGTCAAAAAGAATTTGAAGGATATTTAACAAATTTTGAAGACGAAATCATGCAATTAGAAATCATGGTTAAAACACGTAAAAAAATAGTTGAAATTCCTTATGACATGGCATCTAAGGTTCGACTTGCAATTAAGTTTTAAGGAGGATATATCAGAATGAATACGAAAGAGTTTTTTGCTGCTCTTGAATTATTAGAAAAAGAAAAAGGTATTTCAAAAGATATTATTATCGAGGCTTTTGAACATGCTTTAATTAGTGCATATAAGAAAAATTTTAATCAAGCGACAAATGTTAAAGTCGAAATTAATGAACACACAGGAACTGTTAAATTATATCAACAAAAAACAGTAACAGAAGACGTCACACGTCCGCAAGAACAAATTAGCCTTTCAGAAGCGATGAGAATTAATCCTCATTACGAAGAAGGAGATATTATCAACTTTGAGGTAACGCCAAAAGATTTTGGACGTATTGCAACGCAAACGGCTAAACAAGTGGTGAAACAACGTATTCGCCAAGCAGAACGCGATAACTTACTTCAAGAGTTTAAAGATCGCGAAGGTGAGATTGTAACTGGGATTGTCGTAAAAGATGATGGAAAACATGTGTTTGTTGACTTAGGAAAAATTGAAGCCTTACTTCCAATGCGTGAAATTATGAATCCAGATGAGATTAAACCTAATTCACGTATTAAAGTTTATATTAGTAAAATCGAATCAAAAAATAAAGGACCTGTTGTTTACGTTTCACGTAAAGATCCTAATTTAATTAAACGTTTATTTGAGTTAGAAGTTCCTGAAATTTATGATGGAACGGTTGAAATTATGTCAGTTGCTCGTGATGCAGGGGACCGTACAAAAATTTGTGTCTTCTCTGAGGACCCAAATGTGGATCCGGTTGGAGCTTGCGTTGGACCATCAGGACAACGTGTTCAAAACATTGTTGACGAGTTAAACGGAGAGAAAATTGATATTATTCACTACTCAAAAGATCCAGAAGTATTAGTTGCTAATGCGTTAAGCCCAGCACAAGTAACAAAGGTTGTTGTAGATGAATCAAGAAAAGCGACAACGGTGTTAGTTCCAGATAATCAATTATCTTTAGCGATTGGAAAACGCGGTCAAAATGCTCGACTTGCTGCCCAATTAACAGGATGGAAAATTGATATTAAACCGGAATCAGAGGCTGCTAATTTAGATATTGAATTATAGGAAAAGGTCACGCAAGGAGGTCATGGAATGAAACAAAGAAAAATCCCGATGCGTAAATGTGTGATTACAGGTGAGAAAAAGCCAAAGAAGGAATTAATTCGTATTGTTCGTGGAACAGATGGTGAGGTATCGGTTGATACGACAGGTAAAAAAAATGGTCGTGGTGTTTACCTTCACTTAACGGAGGAAGTTGTAGCGCTTGCTCGTAAAAAAAATGTTTTAAGCCGTCATTTAGAAGTTGAAGTTCCTGAATCTATTTATGAGGAATTGGCTAAACAGGCTCAAAAACAAGTGAAATAGGTGAAGACGATGAATAATCGGCAATGGTTAAATTTTTTAGGATTAGCATTTAGCGCCGGAGCAGTTATAACAGGTGAACAGTTAGTCGTTGGAGCTATCCAAAGTAAAAAAGTTCATTTCGTTATATTAGCAGAGGATATCGGTGGAAATACGTTTAAAAAAGTAACGGATAAATGCAAGTTTTATGGAATAGAGTGGGTTCAAAAAGGACAGAGCGATGAGCTTGGTCATGCTTTAGGGAAAGACTTCCGTAAAGTCATTGGAATCACGGATCCTAATTTTTCGAAAGCTTTAAAGAATAAGATTCATGCACAGATGCATACATTAAATGAGACGACAAACTAAGAATTTATCAGTGAATTAACGATTAGAAGTTACGAGTTAACGGATAATTTTAAAGATTAAATTCTTAATCAAACATGTCATGTTAGGAGACGATGTTATATTGATGTTAGATAAAAATTTAAAGAATAAAGATCATGTACAAGCAAAGGGCGGAAAAGATTCATCTCATGATGATGATTTATTTAAATACGATGAATATGTAGAAGTAAAACGTCCGAAAATTACGAAAAAGAAAAAATCAAATCAAAAGAAAACAAAAAATGAAAAAAGCGATCGTATTGCAAACGTGCCTGTTAAAGAAGATAAAGATGCGGCTATTGTTTATTACAGTGAGGAGTTAACAGTAGGTGATTTAGCAGAACGTTTAGGAAAATCAACAGGCGAAATTGTTAAGCAATTATTAATGCTTGGAATGATGGCGACAGTTAATCAAACATTAGATCGTGAAACAGTAGAATTATTAGCAGAAGAAGCAGGGTTTGAAGTTAAAGATAAGATTTTTACCGATGTTACAGAGTTTGAGAAAATTGTGATTGAAGATTCAGAAGAAGATTTAGAAAAACGTCCACCGGTTGTTACAATTATGGGACACGTTGACCATGGAAAAACAACATTATTAGATGCTATTCGTAATTCACGCGTTGTTACAGGTGAAGCAGGAGGAATTACTCAGCATATCGGGGCGTACCAAGTTAATCATGGTGGAAATGTTATTACATTCTTAGATACACCAGGCCATGCTGCATTCACATCGATGCGTGCTCGTGGTGCTCAAGTGACAGATATCTGTGTTCTTGTTGTTGCATCTGATGATGGGGTTATGCCACAAACAAAAGAAGCCATCGATCATGCTAAGGCAGCGGGAGTTCCAATTATTGTTGCCATTAATAAAATGGATAAGCCAACGGCAAACCCAGAACGTGTTATGCAAGAATTACTTGAATTCTCATTAGTTCCTGAAGATTGGGGAGGAGATACGATTTATGTTAAGTTATCTGCTTTACAAGGAGAAGGAATTGATGATTTATTAGAAATGATTAACCTTGTGTCTGAAATGAATGAATATAAAGCAAATCCAAAACGTTTAGCAACGGGAACAGTTATCGAAGCGAAATTAGATAAAGGTCGTGGGCCAGTTGCCACTTTATTAGTAGAAAACGGAACATTACGTATTGGAGATGCAATTGTTGTTGGGAATACACACGGACGTGTGCGTGCCATGGTTAATGATTTAAATCAACGTATTGACACAGCGGGACCATCAACACCAATTGAAATTACGGGATTAAATGATGTGCCTCAAGCTGGAGATCGTTTCATGGTCTTCCCAAGTGAAAAAGAGGCTCGCCAAATTGCAGACCAACGTGCGGCAAACGCTCGTGAGTTAGGAAATAAACCTGGTAAGGCCGTTTCATTAGATGAACTTTTCTCACAAATTCAAGAGGGAGAAATGAAAGAATTAAATGTGATCATCAAAGGGGACGTGCAAGGTTCAGTCGAAGCTTTAAGTGGATCACTTCAAAAAATTGATGTTGAAGGGGTTAAAATTAATATTATTCGCGGATCAGTCGGAACGATTACAGAAACAGACGTGACGTTAGCAGCGGCTTCAAATGCGATTATTATTGGATTTAACGTTCGTCCATCGGCAACAACTCGTAATCAAGCAGATGCAGAAGGCGTAGATATCCGTTTACACTCAATTATTTACAAAGTAATTGAAGAAATCGAAGCAGCGATGAAAGGGATGTTAGACCCAATCTTCGAAGAAAAAGTAACTGGACAATTAGAAGTTCGTCAGACATTTAAAGTGTCTAAAGTGGGAACAATCGCCGGATGTTATGTAACAGATGGATCTGTGTCTCGTAATGCAAGTGTTCGTGTTATTCGAGATGGAATTGTTGTCTTCGAAGGACAATTAGGTTCATTAAAACGTTTTAAAGACGAAGTTAAAGAAGTAAATTACGGTTATGAGTGTGGAATCACAATCGAACGTTATAATGATATTAAAGAAGGCGACATTATTGAAGCTTACGTGATGGAAGAAGTTAAGCGCGCATAGTTAAGATAGAATTAGATGAAAAAGGGTGATTGAAGATGTCACAGATTCGAGTACAAAAACTTTCAAAACAAATTGAACGTGATGTAACAGATATCATCATGAATGAAATTAAGGATACTAAAGTAGGATTTGTAACGGTCACAGGGGCAGAGGTAACAAGTGATTTATCATTTTGTAAAATCTATTATTCTGTGTTAGGTGGAGAAAACCGTCGTGAAGCAGCAACGAAGGCCCTAACTCGTGCGAAAGGATTTATTCGTAGCGAATTAGGAAAACGTATGTCTACACGTAAGGTTCCTGATTTAATTTTTGAAATTGATGAATCAATTGCGTACGGAAATAAAATTGATACTATGTTGGCAGATTTACGTCGACAAGGAAAAATGTAAAAAGTGCGAGGACATCTAGATGGTAGATGTCCTCTTTTTTATAGTAGGAACTGACGCATGCCACTTTTCTCACCGAGGTGGTGAAAAAGGTAGAGACACGGTGGCATTTTTACAAAATGTCTCATGAAAATAAAAAAGTTCTATTGTTTTTCTAAAAAAAGAAAAGAGTCCATAAATAACTTCAATTATCGTTTAAATCTAACGTAAACGAATAAAATAATGGAATTATATCAACAATTAGGGAATTACGCTCAGGAATCTCTTGTTTTCGACAGTTAGTGAATGATAAAATAATAGTATAAGTGACACAATAGGCGGTGGGAATTTGTGAAAAAAGCAGGAGTCAGTGTTGGCGTTGTCATGATTTTAATGTTAGTAGGGAGTTTCTTTTTTAAAGGAAATACTAATTTACTTGTTAGCGCCCATGAAACATATGATATTGTACAAGGGGAGTTAGACGGTCATGTGATTCAACAAGACGGAAAAGTGTTGAATTTAGCTCGTCTAGAGCGATTCTATAAACAGATGCGTCGTGGAAATGATGATCATATCATCATGGCTTTATCCCAGGCAGGAAAGTATGAAATTTATGAATTACATTTTTCAAATGGGAAGTTAAAACTCTTTTATGATATGAATGATGATGGTCAGGGACGAAAAGAGTATAAAGTTAAAGTTTACGAATCGATGAAAAAAATTTATAAGAAAGATAAAATTACGTATCTCTTAGTAAATGGTGAAGAAGAACGAGCAATTTTATCATATAATTTAAATGAATAATCCACACTAATCCTAGGAACCTTTCATGAATGGTGAAAGAAAGCTAGGATTTTTTAGTGTGAAGTTAAAGGCAATTGAATAAGTAAAGAGGTGATTAGATTATGAATCAACTATTAAAGGATAAGTTATCTTTACTTCCGATGAATCCAGGATGCTATTTGATGAAGGATGCAAAGGGACAAGTCATCTATGTTGGAAAAGCAAAACGATTAAAAAACCGAGTGAAATCCTATTTTACGGGTTCTCATAATGGAAAGACGGCGCGTTTAGTTCGTGAAATTGTTGATTTTGAATATATTATTACGACGAGTGAACTTGAGGCACTCGTCTTAGAAATTAATCTCATCAAGAAATATGACCCGAAGTATAACATTATGTTAACGGATGATAAACATTATCCTTATATTAAAATTACAAATGAGCAGCATCCACGCCTGGTGATTACGCGTAAAATAAAAAAAGACGGTGGTAAATATTTTGGGCCATACCCTAATGCAACGGCAGCCAATGAAACCTTACGTTTATTAAATAAACTTTACCCTTTGAGAAAATGTCATACGATTCCGAAGAAGGTTTGTTTGTACTATCATATTCATCAATGTTTAGGACCTTGCGAGTATGAGGTGTCATCCGCTGTCTATAAGCCGTATCTCGATGAAATATCACGTGTTTTAAAGGGGGATTATTCAAAGATAAAAGCGGATTTAGTGAAGCGAATGGAAGCGGCAGCTGAAAATTTAGAGTTTGAACGTGCTAAAGAGTATCGGGACTTAATGTATCATATTGAGGCAACGATTGAAAAGCAGAAAATGACACTCAATGACTTTATTGATCGTGATGTTTTCGGCTATGCCGAAGAGGACGGACGGGTGTGTGTGCAGGTCTTTTTTATTCGCCAAGGAAAAGTCATTGAACGAGAGGTTTCTATCTTTGACGGAATTTCTGATGTTCATGAGGCGGTTATGACGTTTATCGGACGTTTTTATCAAGGAAGTAATACGTTAAAGCCAAAGGAGATATTTATTCCGGCAACGCTTGATCAGGAGCTTTTAAGCGCGTTATTGGATGTCAAAGTGGTTGTTCCAAAACAGGGTGAAAAAAAAGAACTTGTTGAGTTAGCGATGAAAAATGCTCAAATGGCTTTGAGTGAAAAAATGCAGTTAATTGAAAAGCAGGAGGAGCGGACCTTAAAAGCGGTTGAAAAGTTAGGGGAGTTATTAAATTTACCGACGCCACATCGCATTGAAGCGTTTGATAATTCTCATCACCAAGGAATGGACACAGTTTCTGCAATGGTAGTGTTTACAGATGGTCGTCCAGATAAAAAGGAATATCGTAAATATAAAATTACAACTACATCAGATGGCGATGATTACCAAGCAATGAAAGAGGTTGTTTATCGCCGATATTTTAAGGTGTTAAATGAGGGACTACCGGCACCGGATTTAATTGTGATGGATGGGGGAAAAGGTCAGGTAAGAGTGGCTATGGAGGTTTTAGCGTCGTTAAACTTAGCTATTCCTGTTGTTGGCTTGGTGAAGGATGAGAGGCATCGAACGTCTATTTTACTTGATGGACGTGATATGGAGGAAATTGATTTAAAGAAAAAAGGGCGAGCCAATGTGTTTAACCTATTGACGCGAATTCAGGATGAAGTTCACCGATTTGTATTAAGTTTCCACCATCAAAGTTCAAAGAACCGTCAGCTAACGTCTATTTTGGATGAAATTCCGGGGATTGGACCGAAGAGAAAACGGGTTCTGATTCAAAATTTCGGCTCACTTGAAAAGATGTTAGAGGCGGATGATCAACAATATCAGCAACTGGGATTTTCTAACGAGTTAATTAGCCGAATTAAATTATTTATCAGCGAGGAGTTACAAAAAAAGGATGAGATCTCTCGCTAATTATAGGCACTTATTTAAGTTTTTCTCATAGGATATATTAGATGTGGTGAACAGGTCACCATGTCAATGAGGAAAATGACTACCTCAACAGAATAAGGGGGTAGAAAGCTTGAATAAAGGTCAGTCAATTTTAACGAAACGTGAAAAAGAAATATTTGATTTACTGGTTCATAACTTGACCACTCGCGAGATTGCCGATCAACTATCAATCAGTGAAAAAACCGTTCGAAATCATATTTCGAATGTGATTTTAAAATTAAATGTTAAGGGACGCTCTCAAGCTATTGTTGAGCTTTTAAGACTTGGTGTTATTACACTATAAGGCGATCCCTTAATGTTAGTTTATCCTAAAGAATTAAACCCTGTCTTTTTCCAAGGTCGAGCGAATAGGGAAAAAGAGCAGGATAAGTCCCATAAATAAGATAAATACTTTCATCAGTCATAAAAAAACCGTCCTTCGTCTTATTAGGAAGAGGGAATGCGGATAGATGCTCATGAAAGTATTTTTTTATGTGCGCTAAAAGAAGCGGTAAACAGTGGACGTGAGGTCATTCTTTTGTTCGACTTCCTTCAGACGGGCCCCAGGATCGGTGGGCATTTTTTTGCCGCATGAACGAGAGACAATCAAGACCAATGAGCGCTATCACCTGTTTCTTATTTTTTGGACGTGTTATTTTTTCAGAAGATAGATAGGAAAAAAATGGGTTAGTTATAAGAAAAAAGTAGGCTCTTAGTAGATTAAAGGCAAAAAATGTACTATAATAGTAGTAAACGAGGAGCCGAAAGGTTCAAACTTTAGAAAATGAGGGTCCCACTCCACGCATGAGAGGGGACGACTAGATGGAAGTGATAAGAATGCTCGGACATACCGGTGTTGTTTTGAAAATAAATGGTGAAGAACATAAAATATTTATAAATGAAACGTGGTTTTCGTTTGATCCGAAACTAACGGTATCGCCTTCTTTAATAGGGCAGTCCGTGCAATATAGTTTAGGGGCAAAGAATCGGGTGAATCATTTAGAATTAATGGTACAACCGATGAAGGAATTAAAGGGTAAGATACAGTCGCTAAATTTAGCTATTCCGCGAATCTCTTTACATATCAATGGCAAACTTTTACACTTTTATATTCCTTATAAACATTTTAATACAATTAAATATCAATACAAACCAGGGGACTTTTTACACTTTACGTATAATCCCATGGAATTTAAGTTAAAGAACGCTTCTTACTATGCCTTAACTTCTATTATAACGGATCCTAAGAAAAAGGGTGAAAATACACAAGGAGTGAAGCGGGAATTGCAACGGACGTTAAAGACGTTAGTCGAATCCCCATATTATGCTTTTTTAGATTTAGAATTTTCAATGAGTGGTCCAGAATATCGGGGAATGAAATTTCAACCGGAAATTATCCAGTTTGGATTGATTGTGGCAGATTCGGATGGAAATTTAGTTGAAAAATTTTCAGCCTATGTGAGACCAACATTATTTCCTCATTTAACGATGAAAGCACAAGAATTTTTGAAGATTACGCCATCAGCCGTTGCGTACGGAATGAGCTATCGCAATTTTTATGACTGCATTAAGGAAGTGATTTTAAAATATAATCCTGTGTTCTTGGTCTGGGGCGTTTCCGATGGATTTATTTTAGAAAATTCTTACCAAATTAATCATGTGAGTCCTTTGTTTGAACCTGAACGCTTGATTGATTTACAACGAATTCATCGTCAATATTATCAAATCGGGCAGGATATTGGACTTTACAATGCGATGCGAAGTTATGAAATGTTTAACGGGGCGCAGATTCATGATGCATTAGTGGACGCTCTTGTCTTACGAAATATTTTTTATAAATTTAAGTCTATTTTATTAACGAAAGAAAACTATCCATTTAAGGAGAATTACTTAATGATGATGACCAATCGGGCACTCCGCTAGCAAGGACGTTGCTTGTTCATCCTGTGTGGTTTTGTCGACTTATGAGATAACCTGTTCAAAAGGTTATCTTTTTTTTATTCCCTCATATAGTAGGTATATATTGAAAAAGAGGTGAAAAAAATGCAAACAAAATGGATCAAACGATTAACGTTACCTGTCCTTGCCATGTTATTTATTTATTATGCGAGTCATTCTTCAGATCCTGCAACGAGTAACTTAGTGAATACGATGAGTGAACAAAAGCAAGAACAAACGATGTATTCATCAGAAGACTATTACGCGGTTTATGCGCTCCATGATTCAAATAATTTAGTGAAAACTTATGTGAAAAAAGGGGAGCAGACAGACCGCATTGAGGAGATTTTTAGTCTTTTAACAACGAATGCCAATCAGTTACCAACGAATACGACATCCCTTGTTTCGCCTGATGCAAAATTAAATGATTATAAATTGAAAAATGGAACATTAACGTTAGATTTATCATCAGAATTTTTAGATTATACCTCTGATGACGAAGCCGATTTATTATCATCAATTGTTTGGACTTATACGGAATTACCGGATGTTGATAAGGTAAAATTTGAAATTGATGGAAAGGCAATGTCTAATTTAAATGGGGCAATGTCAGTTGAGCGTGGTCTTGATCGTTCAATGGGAATTAACTTAGAGATCGATACGATGAGTTTAGATCATACGCAATTAGTGACGCTATATTTTATGACGGATGATAGTAAAGAAGGGTTACTTGTTCCAGTGACGCGTTTAATCTCTGATACCATCGATCCAATCACTTATGCTGTTTCAGCTTTAATTCAAGGGCCAGCTGGTGAAAATTATGTGAGTGTTTTTGATCAAAATACAACGTTATTAGAGGATCCGGTGTTAACAGATGGGCTGCTTTCTTTAAACTTTAGCTCGGATTTATATTATAATAATGATCAAACGGAGGTTTCGTCGACGATGTTAAAGCAATTAGTTATGACGTTAACGGAAGTGGATGAAGTTGAGATGGTTTCTGTTTCGATTGATGGTAATATTAAAGTCATGGATGATACGTCTCGTTCGATTGCGGTTCCAACGGCACGAACAAACGTGGAATCATTTATTGAGGCTCACTAAAAAGGATTATGTTATAATAGAGGATGAACGTTTTAATTTGGCAAGTAAGGTGATAATATGAGAACAAACGAACGTAAAAATAATGAACGTAGAACTGTCGAATTCATTCCTCACTATATAACACATCCAGAAGGAGCTGTCCTTGTTTCTTTTGGAAACACCAAGGTGATTTGTACGGCGACGATTGAAAATAAGTTACCACCATTTATGCGTGGTCAAGGAAAAGGCTGGATTACAGCTGAATATTCGATGTTACCGCGAGCGACGAATACCCGAAATATTCGCGAGTCTGCTCGTGGAAAACAAAGTGGGAGAACGATGGAAATACAACGTCTAATTGGTCGTTCACTTCGCGCAGCTGTTGATCTTGAGGCATTAGGTGAACGCACCATTTGGATTGACTGCGATGTTATCCAAGCAGATGGAGGAACACGAACAGCTTCTATTACGGGGGCAATGGTCGCCTTAAAATTAGCATTTGACCGCTTAGTTGCTGATCAAGTGTTAGAAAAGTCGCCGTTAAAAGAATACGTGGCTGCTATTTCAGTTGGAATTTTAAATGGTGAAGTTATTCTTGATCTTGATTACGATGAGGATTCTGTCGCCGAAGTTGATATGAATGTCATTATGACTGAGGGCGGACAATTTGTAGAGATTCAAGGAACGGGAGAGGAAGCGACATACTCGCATGCCGAGTTACTTAAGATGCTTGACGTTGCTAGTCAAGGAATCCGAGAATTGATTGATTTACAAAAACAGGTGAATTAAGGAGTCGTTAAGATGAAAGAAATAATTATTGCAACGAAAAATGCAGGTAAAGCCAAAGAATTTGAACATATATTTAAACCGTATAACGTCCGTGTGAAATCTCTTCTTGATTTTGAAGAAATGGATGACATCGTTGAAGATGGTAAAACATTTGAAGAAAATGCTTTAATTAAAGCGCGAGCGATTGCCAGTCAATTTAATCAGATGGTGCTTGCCGATGACTCGGGGCTTGAGGTCGATGCTCTTGATGGACGTCCTGGCGTGTATAGCGCACGTTATGCAGGTGAGGGGCGAAATGATGAGGATAATATTTTAAAAGTCCTTCATGAATTAGAAGGTGTTCCAACAGATGAGCGCGGGGCGCGTTTTGTTTGTGCGTTAGCTATTGTGACTCCTCAAGGTGATGAAGTGGTTGTTCGTGGAACATGCGAAGGTCGCATTTTAACGGAATGTCTAGGAACCGAGGGATTCGGTTATGATCCCATTTTTTATCTCCCTCATTTATCAAAAACAATGGCACAACTTCCAAAAAGTGAAAAGAATGTGTTAAGTCATCGTGCAGATGCTTTTGTGAAGCTTCAACCTTACTTAGAGAAACTATTGTAAGGAGGGCGCACAGATGAAAATTGTTGTTGTGAGTGATAGTCATGGAAATGATTGGGACCTTTTAGCGATTCGCGAACGTCATTTACAGGAGGCCGATTTATTCATTCACTGTGGGGATAGCGAACTCCTTGATGACGATGCTGCGATGCAAGGCTATTTGAGTGTTTGTGGAAACTGTGACTATCGGTCACAGGCCCCGTTAAAGCGAGTGGAGTCTTTGGCGCATGACGTCACCTTATTTATGACACATGGCCATACGTATGGAGTGAAATACTCCTTACAAAAATTATACTATCAAGCCTTAGAGGTAGGAGCCAACTTGGTTTGTTATGGACATTCGCACTATGTCGGAGCTGAAATGATAGAGGGGATTTTATTTATGAATCCTGGAAGTCTTTCTTTTCCCCGGAATACACGAGAAAAAACGTATGCTATCATTACGGTGTCCGATCGAGCGTTTGAAGTGGCTTATCTAGAAGGGGGCACTGGCGAGACCTTAATTCGTCAAACATTTAAACGTTAAATGAGAAAGGTAGGGGGGACTCGTGACAGAACAAACTTACCAGTATTATTTAAATCAAAAAGCAGTCGGAGCCCATTATTTAGAAATTGGTAATCCGATGAAAGCATTAGAACATTTTATTAATGCGTATCAAACCACCTATGGGTGTGAAGATTTAGATCTCATGTTAGAATTAGCCTTTTTGTATGATGAGGTTGAAAATCCGGAACAAGCAATCGCCATCTTTTCACAAATGATTGAGGTGGATCCTACGTTTCCAACGTCATATTATGGACTAGCGACTATTTATGATGATCATGAAGATTATGAACGAGCGATTTATTATTATCAAAAAACCATTGAACTTGATCCGGAATACGAAACAGCCCACTTTTTCTTAGCTAATATTTATGATGAATTGGGCGACAATCAAAAGGCGATTGCTCACTATGAAAAAACCATTGAAATCGATCCCTCATATTACTACGCGTATATCAATTTAGGATGCATTTATGAGGCGGAAGATAAAAACTTGAAGGCGTATCATTATTTTTACCGTGCGCATCAAGTTAATCCAGCAGACTATACGGCATTATTCAACTTAGGTGTGGCATGCCGTAAACTTGGACAAGTAAAAGAAGCTATCCGTTATTATAGAAAGTCACTGGGTGCGAATCCTCAATATGCGTTTACTTATTTGAATCTTGCGCTGATTTATAAAGAAGTATTTGAGGACTATGAAGAAAGTATCAAGTTGTATACGGAGGGGATTAAATATAATCCGCAAATGTCGGTGCTTTATTATAATCGAGCGTGTTGCTATGCGTTACTCAATGAATTTGAAAAGTCATTAGATGACATCCAGATTGCGACGCAGATTAGTCCAAGTTTACTGGATTATATGAAATCAGACGATGAGTTAGTGCAGGTGAAAAAGTTACCTCGCTATCAGGCGATGTATCAATAAAATTAAATCAATGAAAAGGCGGGTTTTCGTTTAAGAGAGCCCGCCTTTTAAACAACCCAAAACTTATCGTGTTTGTAAAGCTTTACAGACAATAGGGGAGATGGTATGTTAGAATTAACTCCGTTAAATGTAAAAATAAGGGATGATCATTGAATGAGGAAGAGACTAAAGCATTTTAGGACGGTTTATTTCATAGAACTCAGGGGGATAGTCCAATAGTTGGAGAATGCGGATGTGATACCAAATATCGGTGTCACAAAAAGGGGGAGCCGAGGATGATATCATTTATTAAACAGTTTTTAGCCCTTCTTGCGGCGTTTTGTTGTTTTCTTGGTTATATTTTTACTGGCGAAACAGTTTGGATTGTTTTAGGGTTTGCGTTCATTGTACTGGATGGGTATTGCAAGACATCTAAAAATTCTAAGGATGAATAGGTTGCGTTAAAGGAGTAAGGGGAGGCGAGAAACAAGATAAAAAGGTGGGAACATGATTCCCACCTTTTTGAAGAGGATTAAGATTGTACGGGCATATACGTCTTGAGATACTCAACGACTGTTTCCATGAATTGTTGAAAGACCTTATCATCATTTTGAACCCCATGTCCCGAATGAGGAGCTTCAAAATAGGCGTAGTCTACCTGATGCTTTTCTAGAGCGTCGACGAGGTGTCGAACGCCTTGATACGGTTGTACTTTATCATGGGTTCCATATAATAAAACACTTGGAACTGAGTGTTCATTGACCCATTGGTAAGCAGAAATGGGTTTCATGTGCGTGAGATATTCCTGTGATTTTACCATGTCTGAGGTTAATTTAACTCCAGACATGACACCAAATAAACCAGCTGCCGCTGTGTAGGCCTCCTCTGTTTGTTGATCGAGTCCATAAATTCCCCAATCTTCAACGTGGAAACTCGCCGGACCGACCATCTCAAACATCAATTTGACGGGTAACGGTGATTGATCTGCGTCTCGATATGCGTATAACATGGCTAACGTTCCCCCAGCTGATCCCCCGCTAATAGCCATTTCATTTAAGTGATAGCCACGCTTTTGAGCCTCTTCAACAATAAAAGGAATGCTTTGTTTAATTTCAAGTGATTGGCTATAAACGCTCGCCTCGTTTTCTTCTGTCCGAAGGGTGTAATTGATACCGGCTGCCACATAGCCTTTAGAACATAGCCATTGTAAGATTTCTGCATCGTCTGCTTTATCTCCCGAAGTAAATCCTCCCGCATGTAAATAGACAACGAGTCCATAGTTTTCCTTTGTGTTATCGCTTGGGACATATAAATCGAATGTGTTGGCGGGCTGATCCCCATAAGATAAGTCGTGATAAACAGTCCCAATCGAGTCATTCCATTCTACGGAAAATTCCTTTGCCCAGGCCGGCTTATGGGTTATTTTAAATAGGGCCGATCCGATAAATGAGAGGGTAAAGATGAGAAAACAGAGGAAGATAAACATAACTTTTCCCTTCTTTCGTTCGTTTTTTTTCATAAGTTTCCTCCAAATAGCGTTCCCCCGAGCAGGAGATTTAAAACAAATCGAACAGCTAGTCGACCGAGAATAATCCCTGCTATCATTAAAATTCCTAAAATAATGAGACGTTGTTTCGTTAAGACCAAATGACTCCCTCCCTTGACGTTGATCATGAGTTTTGTTATATTTCTAACATCGCCATTATAACGAAGGGTATCGCTTAAAACAAGCAGTTGGCGATGGACTGTTAGAAAGGGAGTTTATTTATAACATGGAGACAACAAGCGAGTTATCAAAGCTATACTTATCCGAAGCTTTGATTCAATTAATGAAAACGAAAGACTTTGCGAAGATTACGAATAAAAATATTACCGATCGGGCTGGTCTTTCTCATATTACGATTTATCGTCATTTTGATACGAAGGAAGAGATTTTAAGTTATTATTTAGCGAGAATGTTTAAACAATGGAAGGAAGATTGGCAAGAGGGGGAAAATATGGCGTATCAACTCTTTACTTTTTTTCAACGCCATCAAGAAATCATTGGTTTGTTATACCGTGCGGGAAAACAGTACCTTCTGATTGATCAGCTGTTAGCTAGCTATGATTATGGTCGAGAAGATAGCAATGCGGTGGCTTATTCTAAACTATTAATGTGCAATTTTTAAGAAAAATTTTCCAAGGAATGAAAATACACTTACCCTATGCAATTTTCAACTCTTCAAAAATGGTTTTTAATTCCACACCTTTTTGAGCTTTATGATAAATTAATTTCACTAATTCTTGTTTTTGCTTTCGTTGACACTGGCGTAAACTGTCACCCAAACAACGATTATTTAACGTTATTCGTTTTAAATAAAGGTAAACGAATTGAATCATTAACATCAATCGTTTAATCCCTTGTAAAGTTCGAATTTGATAGTTCCCCATTCCGAAATTTTGCTTCACTTCTCGGAAGAAAATTTCAATAGGCCAACGTTTAGTATAGTGTTTAAGTAGTTGTTTGGCAGACATTTTCAAATCATGACTCATAAAACAACGTAAAGCTTTTTCTTCCAAAGGAGCCGTTTGCGGCAACTTAAAATGATTTGGACGACATGTCCCCCTCTTATTCGTCCCTTATATAGATACGTATAATAACGCTCAGATCCGACGGTCACTAAGTCGAGATCATGAAGGGATAATGTTTTCGCAAATTGTTTCAGTTGAATTCCGTTGGGACGGTAACCTTTAGGAAGAATGATTCGATTCGTTTTAATCGCTCCTAAATAATGAAACCCGACTTGCTTAGCCGTTTGAAGGAGAGCTTCACACGTATACCAACTATCCGCTAAGACATAGCCTTTATAGGGAGGTTTGGGTAATTCCATCAGAGCTCTTCGAACGAGTTCGATTTTACTCTGTTTCTCTTTTTCATAGGGAATGATTTGATAAGGAAGAATTAAATCCTCACATTGAAGCATCAAGGCGACAAATTGATGACCATAAACGTGTTGATGATGAAGATGAGAAAAGTGCCAGCTACATCCTTGAATAGGATGTGTTGCCCGTGACGAAGGTTTAGTTTTAACACAAGTCGTATCATCAACCATCACGTAAATAGGTTGTTGAGTTTGATAAGAACGCTGATAGATACAGGATAAAACATAGGTTTGAATCTGGTGACTGATCGCCTCCTCATCCCAAGGACTATCCGTTAAAAATCGTCCAAAACTTGTCCGATGACAGTGTTTAACGGCAGAGATTTTCCCCTGATAATTTTCCTGAATCATCAAGTTTAGAAACTGGTTAACATGATTAAACTGAGGTTTAGATAAGAATAAATCTAAATCAAGTTGTTTTAAAAATTTGAAAATTGAATTTGAATCTGATATAATACTATCCATGAACATTAACTTAATTCCCCCTCGTTAATTGGTTGTAGGAGACTTAATTATACAGGGATTTAAGTTAATGTTTTTTCTTTTTTTACTGGTATTTTATAGCTGGAAATTAATTGGAAGTAGTTTTGCACATTAATAGTTTTTAATTAAGTATCGATTTGAGGTGCAGTTAGAATTTGAGTCAGTCACGGTGTGGACGGATCGAAAATGGTTAGTCTACGTGCTTGATCAACTCCTTTTAAACGCGATTAAATATCGGTCCAAGACGCCGATGTTAACGTTTAGTGTGGTGACTGAACCGGGAGTCGTCCATTTAACGGTACACGATAATGGATGTGGGATTAAGGAAGAGGAGATTCCACGAATTTTTAACAAAGGTTTTACGGGAAGTAATGGACGGAAGGAAACGTATAAATCGACAGGAATGGGGCTATACTTTTCAAAACGAATATTAGATCGCTTAGGGCATCCAATCGTTGTTCAATCAGAAGTGTCAAAGTCAACGGATATGACGATTTCGTTTTACCAGTTATCCGATTACGCGAATCTTACAAAAGTGTC
This sequence comes from Turicibacter faecis, assembly GCF_037076425.1. NCBI lineage: Bacteria > Bacillati > Bacillota > Erysipelotrichia > Erysipelotrichales > Turicibacteraceae > Turicibacter > Turicibacter faecis. The sequence continues at coordinate 761,217 of NZ_AP028127.1, forward strand.
ACATTAACGGATGAAATGTCACCTTAAGCGAAGGATTCTCACGAAGTGAATCGTTATAATAGAGGTATCAACGAAGGAGGGATGTATCATGACGTCAGTTTTACAAGTCATCGGAGTTCAAAAAGATTATGGTAGAAAAGGATTTCGGACGAAAGTCTTAAAAGGGATTGATTTAACGGTAGAAAAGGGTGATTTCATTTCTATTATGGGCCCATCAGGAGCCGGAAAAACGACACTTTTAAATTTAATGTCCACGCTCGATGTGGCGACGAGTGGACAAATTATTTTAGATGGAACGGATTTATCAACGGTGAATCATAAAAAATTATCCGCCATTCGTCGAGAAAAAATCGGGTTTATTTTTCAAGATTATAGTTTGCTTGATAACATGAGTATCCGTGATAATATCGCGCTTCCGCTTGCACTTGGGCGTAAGAAGACGCAGAAGATTTTAGATAAAGTCGAGGAGATGGCTCAACTATTTGGAATAACGCATCAGTTAGATAAATATCCTTATGAATTATCAGGAGGGCAAAAGCAACGAGCTGCGGCGGCCAGGGCGTTAATTACGAATCCAAGTGTTATTTTTGCTGACGAACCAACAGGTGCCCTAGATTCCCGTTCATCGACGGATTTATTGGAATGCTTAAAGCGATTAAATGAAACGACAGGGGCGACGATTGTGATGGTGACGCATGACCCGTTTAGCGCCAGTTATTCTAATCGTGTGTATATGTTAAGCGATGGAAATGTAAAATGCCAACTCGATAAAGGGGAAAGCCGAAAAGTCTTTTACAATCAAATCCTCGATTTACTCGCCGTGATGGGAGGCGATGTTGAATGAGTTTGTTTGAATTAGCCTTTAACAACTGTAAAAGTAATATTAAATCTTATTTAATGCTCTTTATCTCAATGGTATTTTCTGTCATCGTGTTATGCAATATGCAAATTCTATGTCACGGTGAAACGATGAATGCGCTGCGGGAGATGAATCCGTATATTATGGATGCCATTTTTCAAATTATGGTTGTCCTACTGACGTTATTTATTCTCTTTTTTACCTGGTATGCCTCAAACACGTTTTTGCGCAAACGAAAAAAGGAAATCGGAATTTACTTGTTTATGGGGGTCGATATTCGCACCATTAGTCGCCTTTATTTACTCGAAAACCTGTTTCTTGGGATATTTGCGTGTGTGTTAGGTGAAGGGATTGGGGCCCTTTTTTCAAAATTTTTTCAAGTTCTGGTGATTAGATTAGCAGGCTTTGACTTAGATCTCGTGTATGATGTCAGACCCGAGGCGTTGATTCAAACCTTTATTATTTTTATGGTTATTTTTCTTTTAATTAGTATCAAAGGAATGATTTCAATCCAAAGAAGTCAGGTGATTGAATTATTAACGGCGAACAAACAGGAAGAAAAAACACCTAAAATTGGACTGATTTATTATGTTGAAGCGATCGTGGCGATTCTTATTTTGTCTTATGGCTATTATTTATCGACGCTGGCTGGGACGAATGCACGTTATATTTTACCGACCGTGCTGTTAGTTTTAATCGGAACCTATGGCGTTTATCAAGGGCTCTTTCCGATCATCTTTAAGGGTCTCAGTCAAAATAAGCATTTTTTGTACCGAGGTGAAACGATTCTTACGATTAATAATTTAGTTTACCGATTGCGAAGTAATTACCGTTTTTACACGATGGTTTCTATTACGATTGCGGTGACCATTTGTGTACTTGGCGGTGCATTCACGATGAAGGCTGTATATAACGAACAACAGTCACAAGCATTTGTATATCCTGTTGCCGCAATCACTGAGGAAGAAGTAGAGGTTCCTGATGAGTGGTTGAAGCATGAAGTGAAATTATTAGGTTTAGAAGGAATCGGGAATGGGTTCATGTCTTCTAATCAGGTGCTTTTGATGAAGCAAAGTGATTTCGTTCAATTAGTAACGGAAAATGGTTATAAAAACCAGTTGTCTTCTTTACCGCATAAGTTAGCGGATCATCAGATAATTCAAATTGAGCGCCCAGGAACGCTTATGTCAATTGCCACACCGGTGAGTGAGTATGAAATTGAGAATCAGGTGTATGAGGTGGTGGTTAATAGCCGAGTTGTGACGCTTGGGGGAGGAATCAATTGTCAAATTCAAGTGGTGAGTGATGCGACGTATGAGTCACTGAGCCCGTCAGCGACGCCGCTTTATTTTTATGGTATGAGGGCTGAAACGGAGGAGGAAGCGAACCAACGCGCGATGGCTTTGTCAACGTTAGTAGGGACACAAGAGGCTAGTATTTTTAATGGCTATTCGTATTTAGCTTCTGTTTCTTGGGTGAAATTAGTGTATGCGATTGGTGCGTTTCTCTTTTTTGTGGTCATGATGGCCACGGGAAGTATTATTTATATGAAACTCTATCATGATGGATCGGAGGATAAGGAAAAGTACCAGGTTTTATTGAAAATTGGGGTACGGCCGTCAGAGTTAGGGCAAGCGATTGTGCGTGAAGTTGTCCTCTTTTATTTGATTCCATTAGGGGTCGGTGTTTTACATAGTTATTTTGCAATTTCCGCTTTAGGGGATTTAATGACCGCAGACTTAACGCCAACTTTCTTTATTGCCGTAATCGTTTGTCTTGTTATTTTTACCTTATTATGCATCTGCTCAATCCAAACGTTTAAACGCCTCATTGGCATTAAACGTTCCTCCCTTTAACGGATGATAAATCTTTGATCACTTAACTAAGGTAGCCAACGGGCTACCTTTTTCTTTGGCTCTTTGTCAAATCGTGTGGGTGAATAAAATCTATACATGTAATCAAGAGGAATTAGGCCATTCTTTAGACGGCTTGGTTCCTCTTCTTTTTTTGTTCAAAAGTGTATTTATGAATAATCAAAATTCTTGCTTTGAAATGGTAGAAACTACGGTATCCGAAGGCAATACGTTTAATGACTTTAATGTTATTGTTAATTCCTTCGAGTACTCCATTGGTATAAGGAGTTTCGATAGTATTTTTGACATAATCTTGATAATGAGTGAGTGTTTTTAAAGCTGTTTTCATTTCGTGTGAAAGCAGGTCAGAGGGGTGTTGAATGGCATGATGAAATATTTCAAGGTTACGAAGTTTAATAGCCTGTTGGACAGTTTGGTAGAAATCATAAGTCTCCTTTAGTTCAGGGTCTAGGGCTAATAAAAAGTCAATAATTTCTTGTTGAGAGATCATCTTTTTGAAGCAGTTGGAATAGAAGTAATGAGTGGCACTAAGATCTTCTTGGGCTTTTAAGAGAAGTCGCCAATAATGTTTGAATTTATTATAAAACTCTTTATTTTGATTCATGAAACGAATGCGTGTTTTATTAAGAGCACGAGAGACTAGTTGAACGATATGAAATTTATCTAAAACAATCTTAGCCTTAGGGAATACCTCTTTAATGAGTGTCATATAAGGGGCGTACATGTCAATGACGACGTGGGTTACACCTTCACGAGCTGCTTTAGAAAATCGCATAAAATAAGTCCTTAGTGTACTTAAGCGACGGTCTTCAACGATATCAATTAGCTTTCCATTGGACGCATCACAAAAAATGAAGGACATTGCTCCCTCGGCCGATTTAACCGACTTAAACTCGTCAAAACAAAGAACTTTTGGGAGAGAATTAAAGGGAAGCGGCTGTTCTTCATAGGAAGAATGAATGACGCGGTTAACGGTTGAATGAGAAACGTTAAGCTCACGTGCAATATCTGTTTCGGATTTCTTATGACTAGCTTCTAAAAAGATGGCTTGTTTTACGGGAGTGGAAATAAAACAATTAGGGTTAACAAGAGATGTTTCTAGGGTAAATGTTCGGTCGCAATGACGGCATTTATAACGTTGTTTTTTTAAGTCTAGATAAGCATCAAATCCGGAAATTTTGACTAGCTTAATACGTGAAGTTTTGAAGCCGTGTTTAATGATATTTGAGTCAAAAGAATGACCACAGTGGTAGCAACGAGTCGGTTGAAAAGAAAGAGTTCCCAAAATAAGTTTAGAACGAACATTCTTAATCTGAGTTTCTTGGATACAATTTTTTGAAAAAGTAATATTTTTATCTTTTAAATCAAGTAAAGTTGAGATACAATTAGTGTGAGACATAAACCCAATCCTTTCGTGTTTTTTTGGTCGATTACATTGTATAGAATTTGGGACGTTATGTCTCTTTTTTTGTACTTATTTTTTAATTCCAATAAAAGAGGTGTGGGCATCACCCACACCAAATATTATAGAACCTTTTCTTTTTAATCCGATAAAAAAAGCTCTCATCTCTCTCAACAAAGGAGAGAGGATGAAAGCTTCTTATAAATGAATGAATCGTTAGATGTTTTTTTTATCGGATATTTTATCTTGTTAACTAATCTGTTGGTCACTAAAAACTTTATCCAATTTTTCGTCTTCTTTGAGAAACGAGTTGGGTAAGAATCATAAATAGAACGCTAAATCCGAAGATGATGACCATGTTAATCAGAATGGGTTTGAGGGTATCAAGGTGAAAGGCTTCTACAGTTTTCAGTAATTCATTCGTTTTGATGTAATAAAACGTAGGAATCGCATGGGCAATCGTGAGGACGGAATCGGGTAACCACTCCATCGGAACGAAGGCGCCGCATAAAAAACTAGAACCGAGTGCAATCACATTGACAATCCCGCTAATGGCATTTGGACTGCGAACGAGGGTTCCAATCAAAAAGGCGAGACTTGTCGCACATAGAGTTAACATGAAAGCATTGATGATATAAATCAGACCATGAGGACTCCACATGATGTCGCCGACCAAAAGGAAGCTAATAGCGACATAAATAAGCCAGATGAGCAGGGCATATAAACCATTCGAAAGAAGCAAAATTCGATTATGTTTATTTTCTCCAATTGGGCTAATCAGGCGTCGCTTTTTAACAGTCGGTTGATTAAAATGATTAAGAAGTAAGCTAACGATAAAAATGAGACAGGCAAGAATACTATAACTTGCAAAGTTATAATAAGAAGTAGCTTTCGTTAACTGATCGACATCAAGCAAAGAGACCATGTTGACTTTCACTGTTTGGGCAAGTGTTTCGTCAACGAAGGTTGTTAATTCGTGGGCATCCATCCCCATTTTCTGATAGATTGAGGCCGTGTTTAGATAGCGAGACAAAATCATCTCTGCTAAAGAAGCCTGGTAGTCCCCCGTACTCTTCACCGTTAGTTCAGGAGCACTCCCCGCCATAAAGTTTTCACTATAGTCATCAGGAATATCAATCACATAGTTGGCCTCTCGATAAAAGAGCGCATCATTGATCTGTTCTTCTTCAGAAGACGTTGCCACCTTTAAATGACTTGCCGTTTTTAAATAGTCGATAAGATGACGACTGAGGGTCCCCTGTTCATCCTGATTAATGACGATGATATTAGGCTTGCTAGCGACGAAGTCCAAGTTTTTTTCATTCGTTTTCATATTCGCCGCCGCGAATCCGATTAATATGACGGTATAAAGAATCACCAGTGGAAGGTTTCTTTTTAAAAGTTTCCAATACGTTTTAAATACGGTCATACGTTTGCCCCCTTAAACTGAAGATTGAGATTCCGATGAGAACAACAGAAACCATTAATAAATGGAAGATGTTAGCCCAATAACGATCAAATGTTTCGTAATAATATAATGAATAAAGCCCATCTGTAATCATACTGGCAGGGTTCAGTTGATTTAAGAGTGGGAGATGCGTATCAATCACATACTTCATCGTAATTCCCATCATTCCGGAAAGGAAACAGCCAAGCATGGTGAGCGAGATCAAGATGCCGATTTTTATATTTTCATTGACTTTAAATAAAACGCCGACGGCCATCCCCAGTGTAAGACCACAAAAACTTCCGATGATGGCGAGCAATACAATTAAAGGAAGGTGCTCCCCATAATCGACCTTTAAAATAAAGACCGTATAGGCAAATAATAGGGCAAGTCCGAGAAGTTGAACGAAATAACTAGCAAGTAAATGGCTAAAAATAAGACGCCATTTTTTCACCGGTGAGATGGATGTCCGCTTTCCTTGAGGGGACATGTTAGCTAAAATCCGATTGATAGAAATCATACTTAAGGTTCCCCCATAAAGACAAGTCATTGCCACCAACGTATAAAATTCAACTTGAGTGTAGCTTAAATGCTCACTAGAGCGATCAACAACCCTGACGTTGTTTTCATTGACCAAGTTGATGACGTCTTGGTAAATTTCTTCCGGATTGGGCGCTATTTCAGGGGCTTCACTTATTTTCTTTTCAATAAGATGAGAAATGAGTTGACTGCGTTGATTCATTTCTTCGGTGACAAACTGGAAGATGGTTTCGTCAATTCCATTGGTGTTAAATGTCAATTGGGGTTCTTGTTCTTTCAGTTGTAAATAACCCACGATGGCGTTATCTTCTAATAATTTTTTTGCTTCTTCCGCTGTCGTATAGCGGGTTTGAAATAGCTGGTGGTCGCTCTTTGGTGAGCTCAGTGTATCGAAGGCGGTTTTAAAAATACTGTTTTTGGTTAATTCTTCATCCTCTACAATGGCAATCGGAATGATGGATAATTTTTCACTATTTTCAATATTGGAAAAGGCAAGGTAAAAAAAAGTTCCAAGAATCAGAGGAAAGGCGAAGGTCCAAAAAATGAGCATTTTATCTTTGATGAGCATTTTAAACGCATAGTTCAAATGACGCATATTAATCACGCAACTCCTTTCCAGTTAAGGTTAGGAAGACATCGTTAAGAGTTGGACGTTGAGAATAAATCGTCGTGTAATGGAGTGGGGTTTGTTTAAGGTATTCAATCATCTCAATTAGGTTGTTTTTTCCTGATTTATAAGTGATGATGAGATGTGGTGCTTGATAACGAACATCATCGACGTTTTTAAGCGTCTTTAGCTTATTTAGTTCATCTAAAGGTAGATCATGAATTTCAACTATAACTTTTTCTTCAATTTGCGTTTTTTCTTTTAGTTCGTCGGTCGTCCCCATGGCAATAATTTTCCCCTTATCAAGAATGATGACACGGTCACAAAGTTGCTCAACCTCTTCCATATAATGAGTGGTGTAAATGATGGTAGCACCGTTCTTTCTTAATTGTTTGATGCCGTTTAGAATATGGTTCCGACTCTGAGGATCAACCGCAACGGTTGGTTCGTCTAAAAAAATTAATTTAGGGCGGTGGGCAATCCCACAGGCAATATTGAGTCGTCTTAAGAGACCTCCGGATAATTTTTTGGGATAAAATTTTTTATAATCTTCGAGTCCAACGAGTTGAATGGCCTCTTCAATGGCTTGTCGCCGTGTCGCTTGATCTTTGATGTAGAGTCCGCAAAAATAATCGATATTTTCATAGACGGTGAGTTCATCGAAGACGGCAACTTCTTGAAAGATGACGCCAATTTGTGCTTTTAAATCATAAGCATCGGGTTTCATTTTTTTGTCAAAGAGTTCAATCGTTCCGTTGTTAAAGTTGAGGAGGGAGAGGAGACAGTTAATCGTGGTTGATTTCCCGCTTCCATTTGGACCGAGTAATCCGACAATTTCTCCCTCATAGACACGAAATGACAAGTCATCTACAGCTAAAACCTCCTGATATTGTTTCGTTAAATGCTCGACGTTAATCATAGTCTTCATGTTTAGGCTCCTTTCACTTAATGGATTGATAATGAAATATATGAGAAAAAAAGGCCATCTAGTACGGATAAGGACGAAAAATGAGGAGGTGTAGTTGGAAGAACGAGGAATCGCTTTTAGATACTGGAGTCTTTTTGATGAGCGAGTGGCATCCTTTTTGTCTGTACATCTTTAATGGAATCGAAGATCAGGAGGCATAGTGGGAAAGACAGGGGGATAGAATATATTGAGCCCTCGCTCATCGATGGATTGGAAAAGAGAAACCGTTATTTCTTTTCACGGATCATGAAAAGAAACCCGTGGAATGATAATTGACTATGAGGAGGGAGAAAAGGTGTCTATGCTTTGGAAGGTGGGTGATTTGTCGTGGAGGTCATCATTCTTTTAGGATTACTCCTGCTTTATTTTAAAATGGGAAGGTTAGAGAAACGGTTAAAAGGAAGGAAATTAGGAGAGGAGGAGGGAATGAAAATGTCAAAAATTTTACAGTCCTTAGTCAATCAATCATGTCGGATGACATTTGATGAGGAATGGTACGGGGATGCCGTTTTACCAGTTGGTGCGACGTTAGTGACCGTGCTTGAAGTCGATGAGCAGTGGATCAAAATTTCGTATCAGGATAAGAAAAAGGGTGAAGTGACTAAAATTGTTCGAATTGAACGTGTTGAGGGGATTGAACTCTTAAAGGAATAAAAAAAACTTGCGAAAAATCGCAAGTTTTTTTATTCTTCAGATTTTAAACAGATAAAGTTCATCATGCGTCCTGTTTCTTTATTTCGTCTGAAGCTAAAGAATAAATCATCATCCGTATATGTGCAATAAGAAGTAGTTAAAATATTTTCTGCTGGAACGCCTTCATAAAGGGCTTGTTTGTAGTTGAGTAGTTTTGGGTCAAATTTATATTGTCCATTTCCAAGTTCAACAAAGGTTTCTTCCCATCCATCAACGTTCGATTTTTCGATTTCATTGATGACTAAATCATCGACGCGATACGCATCACGACCAATACAAGGTCCAATGGCTACCCAAATATCTTTTGGATCAATCTGTTCAACCTCTTTTAATGTTCGTAACATTTCATGCATCATTCCGTCAACCGTTCCGCGCCATCCGGCATGAGCAACTCCTATGAGCTCACGCGTTGGAACGTAAAAATAAAGTGGGGTACAGTCTGCATAAAACGTGGCTAAGACGATATCCTTTTCTGTTGTATAGAGTCCGTCGGTCGCTTTAATCCCTGATTCAAAATTATAAACACCGGCTCCTAAATCATCGTGTGTGACTTTATGGACATTTGTCGTATGTAATTGTTCAGCAAATACCCATTTTTCTAACGGTAATTTTAAGTGATCCGCGACAAGTTGACGATTTTTTAAAACAGCTTCTGGTTTGTCGCCCACATGATAGGCAATATTTAGCCCTTCAAATGCTCCAACGGATACGCCCCCCTTGTTCGTACTAAACCCGGCAACTAAGTGTTTGTTTTGACTCATCCATGGATTTAAAAAGAGTAAGTGTTCGTTTAAAATAAATGGTTCCTTCATTTTATCACCTCATGTTTTATTATAGCAGAGACCACTGAATTTATAAAAAAACTTCGCCTGATTGCAATAGAAATTTGTGATGAATCGTGTTAAAATAGGTGAGAATATAAAATAATCAGATCAGATTAAATATGAGGTGCCATGTGTTAGTAAAAGACGCACCGGTAATAAAGAGGGATTATTTATGGAAAAGAAAGATACAACGTTTGCCGTCATTGGATGTGGGCAATTTGGTGGAAGTGTCGTTGAGGAATTAGCTCGCCAAGGAGCGGACGTCTTAGCGATTGATTGTAATGAAGAAGTGATTAAAAAATACGTAAATATTGCGACACAAGCCATTATTTTAGACTCGACAGATGAAGAGGCGCTAAGAAGTATCGGAATTCGTAACATTGATCATGTTATTGTTGGAATCGGCCAAAATATTCAGGCGAGTATTTTAACGGCGCTATTATTAAAGGAAATTGGTGTCAATAAAGTGACCGTTAAAGTTGTAAATGACTATCATAAGAAAGTAATTTTGAAAATTGGAGCCGACTCGGTTATTCAACCTGAAAAGGATACTGGAAAGCGATTAGCTCATCAAATGTTATCGGATTTCGTTTTAGATTACTTAGTGTTATCTGATAACTATAGTATCGTCGAAGTATTAGCAGCGGGGCCGATTATCGGACAAACCTTGATTGATTTAAATATTCCTCAACGATTTGGAATTAATATTGCTGCGATTAAACGTAACTACAATATTGTCGTTCCTCAAGCTAATACTGAAATTAAAGAAGGCGATGTATTGCTTGTTATTGGCGCAAATAAAGATATTAGTGAATTTGATCACTGGCTTTTACATACTTAAGTGAAGAAAAGGGGAGGCTTTTGTCCTCCTTTTTTTGATGATAACTGTTTAGGAAATGCATTAAATCATGAATAAAATGTAAAAATGTGGTGAAAAATATAAAAGAGACACAAAAAGAACAAGGATCAGTCAGGTTATATGGTATACTGAAAAAAAGATAAATGAAATGAGGAGTTAGATTATGCAAAAAAAAATAAAATGGGCCGCTTGTGCCATGATGAGTCTTCTTTTAGTCACAGGATGTAGTGGCGCTAAATTACCAGAAGGTGATGTTAAAGTTGTCAATCAACAGGTGAGTGGTGTCATCGATTTATTATTACAATCGGCTGACTATGGTGGAAATCAGAGTACGGTGACTTCGATGTTATTACCTACAGGTTCATCGTACGACATTAAAATGGCAGTTGAGCAGTATGAAGCTGGTCAATTAGTGAATACGATTGAAGTTCCAACTTATACAACCGAAGAGATGGAGAAAAATTCTCTGATTCATTTAATTCTCAATATTGGGAAAGAGGATGTAAAATCAATTTTTTCAATTGCTGAAGTAGACAATGAAAAAACAACCGATAAAAAAAATCCAGAATATAAAATGGAGAAAACAAACGCACCAGCCATTAATTTTGAAAAACGAGTAACCCTTGATCAATATGGGGGTGAACTTGGAAAAGAGTTTGTCTTAGCTGCCTATACAACAGGTGGATCATCAGATATGAATTTAGAGACGTATCAAGATGAGCTTGCTAATTACGAGACAGCATCGATTGTTAAAGTAACAATCACAAAAAAATAAGATAAAAAGCGTGTCATCTCCTGGCACGCTTTTTATCTTGAAATGGAATGCCTTTTAACCGTTTCGTGTCCGCTTCGATAAAAACGTTGACGTCTTCAAGGTTTTTCTAAAGCAATCAGTCAACGAGGCAACTTGAATGGATTCGCCTACTTTTAAGGACCGTTAGGCCTCTTCGCGTCAGCGATGAGATGAAAATTTATACGTTGAGATGGGGAATCACATTCGATGTGCAACAAGCATCAGCGGATACGCTGCCGCCTCGTTAGGGACAACACGACCAGTTTACGGTTCGAGTTGAATCTACTTGAAAGGGACCTATGCCGTTTCTTTCAAGTAAGCCATTCTATTTTAACGGGGATTGATTAACGAATAGATTTGGTGTCGGATGAAGGAAAGACTAAGAGAAATGGAGCAATGATTTATGAGTCAAACGAGTTCAGAAATTTCTCATCTAGAAAAAGAAAAAGGCCGTTCTATTTGAACGGTCTTTTTCTTTATTTAAATTTCCATAATAATCGGTAAAATCATCGGGCGACGTTGGGTTTTGCTAAATAAAAATGGAGAAACAACGTCACAGATAGCAGATTTTAATTCTTCAGTTGAGAAGTGCTTAGAAGATTGTAATTTATGTAATACAACTTCTCGTACAGCACTTTCAGTATTTTTAATTAAATCTTCAGATTCTTTCATGTAGACAAATCCACGTGACACAACATTAGGTCCATTGAGGAGACGTTTCTCCGAGCGTTTGATTGATACAGCGACAATGACGAGACCGTCTTCAGATAACACCTTACGGTCACGGATGATTTCTGTCCCTACATCACCTAAACCACTATTATCTGTATAAACAGTTCCTGATGGCACACGTCCCGCTAATCGGGCACCATGTTGATTAAAGGCAAGAACTTCTCCGTTGTTAATGACAAAGCAATTTTCTTCCTTAACGCCACATTGCATACCTAATTGGGCGTGAACGCTTAACATGCGGTATTCCCCGTGGATAGGTAGGAAGTATTTAGGACGCATGAGGCTTAACATGAGTTTTAACTCTTCTTGTCCAGCATGTCCTGAAGTATGAATGTCAGTAAGAGGACTATGTGTGATTACTTCAGCCCCTGCACGATATAAAGCATTGATGGTGCGACCTACACTTAGCGCATTCCCTGGAATCGGTGAGGAAGAAAAAATAACGGTATCACCAGGAATAATTTGAATTTGACGGTGTGTTCCATTAGCGATGCGAGAGAGCGCTGCTAACGGTTCACCTTGAGATCCTGTACATAAAATTGTAACTTCTTCCTGAGGTAAATGTTTAATTTCATTCGCAGCAATAAAGGTATCTTCAGGACAGCGGATATAACCGTACTCTAATCCAATTTTAATCGTTGCTTCCATACTGCGACCGAAAATAGCAATTTTACGATTAGTAGCAATACACGCCTCAACGATTTGTTGAACACGGTGAACATTTGAAGCAAAGGTTGCAATAATGATGCGTCCTTTAATTTTTTTGAACGTGTCACCTAAATTTTCACCGACGCGACGTTCAGAAATAGTGAAGATCGGCAATTCGCTATTTGTACTATCTGACAATAGACATAAAACACCCTCTTCACCTAAGCGTGCCATTTTGGCATAGTCTGCAGGAGGTCCGATAGGTGTAAAGTCAAATTTAAAGTCCCCTGTATGGACAATTGTTCCATGAGGTGTTTTGATTGCGATTCCGTATGAATCAGGAATACTGTGATTGGTACGGAAGAATTCAAATGTAAAATGTTTCGATTTGATTACCGTGTCGGAATTAAATTCAACAATATTTGCCTGACGCATTAACTTGCGCTCTTCAAGTTTATTTTTAATAAGTCCAATGGCTAGTTTTCCAGCATAGATTTTAGGAATCGTCAATTGACGAAGTAAAAATGGGATTCCACCGATATGGTCTTCATGACCATGCGTAATGAATAAACCAACAATCTTTTCTTGATTATCAATTAAATACTGATAATCAGGAATGACGTAGTCAACCCCAAGTAAATAATCTTCAGGGAATTTAATTCCCGCATCAATAATACAGATTTCATCTTTGTACTGAACACAGTACATATTCTTTCCAACTTCACCTAAACCACCGAGCGCAAAAACTGCGACATCATTAGGTTTAATGTGAGAGTTTTTTTTACGTTGACTCATAAAGCACTCCCTTTCAATCAATATCATGAGTATTTTTTCAAAAAATTAATCCATATGACGTAAAGCAAAATAAATGTTTTTCTCAAACGTCTTTGGTCCTAACCTTATTTTGGACATCTTTTAAAGATTATATCACGTGACTTCAAAAAGGTCGAAAAAATAATTTTTAAATTAAAATCTCATTAAAGTGTGTTATCTTTATTATTATACCATTACATCAAAGGAATATCATCGATTAGCACTTGAATTTCTTCAATAAATTTACTATCATGATGAAAAAGAAGAAAAATGGCAATGATAGTAGAAGGAGATAGAAGATACGACGTTATTGAAAAATAGACACAGTTGTTTTTAAAAAGGAAGGATGGGTCATATGACGAAAGATTTAATTTTATTTGATATCGATGGGACGCTTTTACAGAGCGAAAAAAATACGATTCCAATAAGTACAATCGAAGCCCTTCAAAAGTTAAAAGAGGCTGGGCATGAGTTGGCTATTGCAACAGGGCGTGCCTTATTTTTAGTAGATGAACAAATTCGTTCGTTACCGTTTGAGACGTTTGTGACGGCCAATGGGCAACATATTTTACATCGAGGGCAAGTCATCTACGAAAATGCCATTTCAAAAGAGGTAATTGAACGATTAATTGAAAAATCGCATGCCCGTAATCAAGGGATTGGGCTACTATCTGCAACGCGTTCTGGTTTGACAAAATATACGGATGAACTAGCGAAATCTTTTGATCGCGTGTCAATTCCAATTCCCGATGTGATCGATGACCTTCATCATCAGGATGCCATTTTACAGGCCTGGTATTTCTCTGAGGATTTTGAACAGTTATCTGACGAATTTAAGGAAGACTTACGCTTTGTTCCGTGGATTGATTTTGGCGCTGATATTGTTCCACTTAATGGATCAAAAGCGGAAGGAATCAGACAATTAGTGTCGCATCTTAAACAGAAGCCTAGACGTGTGATTGCCTTTGGTGATGGGTATAATGACATTGAAATGTTGCAATTAGCCGATATCGGAGTCGCGATGGGGAATGCGAGTGAGGAAGTGAAAGCACACGCTGATTTTGTGACTAAGCGTATCGATGAAGACGGAATATTTTATGCGTGTGAACAATTAGGGTTATTTTAATAGGAAAAGAGGAGAATCAGCATGAGTGACTTATCACCTTTAGAGTATGTTGAACAGTTGTTAGACGAGAAGCGCTTTGATGAAGCAGAATCATTGTTGCTTGAGCAGCTTAATAATCATCCTGATTTAGCAGCTGTTTATAATGCTTTGGCCATTATTTGTATCGAATCATATCAAGACTATACGCGTGCTGAAAAATATTATCGTGAGGCTATTGTGCATCAACCGGATTCAGCAACCCTATATTTTAATTTAGCTATTTTATATGAGCAGTTTTTGAATCGACCTGCTGAGGCGGTCATTAGCTATGAAAAGGCCATCTCTCTTGATGAGGGGTATGTTGATGCCTACTTGAACCTTGCAGAACTTTGTATTGAGTGGAATGAAGATGTCGATTTAGCTTTAAAGTGCAGTCATCAGGTCGAAACATTGGAGTTCGAGAATGCGAGAAATCTTAACAACTTAGGGTGCTTATATTTGAAGTATCGGCAGGACGTTGACCAAGCGATTGCTTATTTTGAAAAAGCGGTCGAATTCTCTTCTAATCCGGCCACGGCCTTAGCCAATTTAGCGGATGCTTATGTTCGAAATGATCAACTGGAGGAAGCCAAGGAAGCCTATGAAAAATCATTAGCGTTGGAACCTAATCATTCTCTTGTTAATCATAATTACGCGCATATTTTACGACATCATTTTGGCGCGTATGAGGAGGCCATTGTTTTTTATAAAAAGGCGATCGAATGTGACCCCTTCTCATTGGTGTCTTATCAAGGGTTACGAGGTCTGTACGCTTATGATTTGCACGATCCTAAACGAGGGGTTGAGGTATTGGTTGAGGCCCTGACATATTTTAAAAATGAAGAGGGATTGGTGTTAGAAATTGCTAATATTTATGATTTTGAGTTAAACGATTATAAAGAGGCGATGCATTACTATGAATATGTGTTGACGATTAATCCAAATAATTTATTAGCACTTAATGCCCTGGCTTATTTAGACGTGGAGATATTCAAAAACTATTCAAAAGCTCTTGAATATTATTTACGGGTTCTAGAAGTTGATCCCCATACGCCAAGTACCTTGGTGAATATCGGGCATCTTTACTTCTACCATTTATCCGACTACAAAGAGGCGAAGTGTTATTACTTACAGGCAGACGAACTCATTCGTCAAAAAAATACTCCCGTTAAATATGCAGGGGAGTTATACTATAATTTAGGAATTCTTTATGAAAACTATTTAGGTGATAATTATCACGCCGTGGAGTCTTATGAGAAGGCTGTTTCTTACGGGCAGGATAAAAACGCCGAGAAACGATTAATTCGCTTATACGAAAAACTTCCACAACGTATTCAATAAAAAAAAAGCCAAGAATCTCCTTGGCTTTTTAAAATTCTAATGGTTGCGCATTAGCGATTGGAGCTAATGGCTGCTCTTTATTAATGCGGTCCGTGAAGAGGTGACCGTTTAAGTGATCGATTTCATGTTGGAAAACGACAGCAACGTAGTCGCGAACACGAAACTTAACTAATTGACCTTTGACGTTATAACCTTGGATGGTTACGCGGCGGTGTCTTGGAACAAATCCTTCTACTTCACGGTCAATAGAGAGACATCCTTCACCTGTTGGAAGATAGGTCATTTCTTCAGAATAGCTAACAATCTTAGGATTGGCTAAAGCAATGGAATAAAGTTTTCCTTTTTCATCCTCCGTGTGCACGGCGATAATGCGTTTATCTAAGTTTAACTGAGGGGCCGCTAAGCCTACGCTCTCGCGAAGTTGATATTTTTTTGCGATTTCGGGTGATTGACTATTAATAATAAATTGTAGCATGTTATTCATTAATTTTACATCGTCTTTGCTTAGTGGAACTGAAACTTCAGTTGCGACTTTTGCTAATGTTGGATGTCCCTCGCGAATAATGTCTTGCATTGTAATCATTAAGAACTCTCCCTTCTAATGTCGTTTCTATTATAACAAACAAACGATCATTTGGCTAATAAGTCAAAAAGGAAATTTATACAAACGAAAAGAGGTGCAAAGTAGCACCTCTTTTTTATGATGAGACATATTTACTATTTTTATTCATAAGCTGTTATTAACGACAGCAGCAGCAACCGATGATAACAAGTAAAATAAATAATACTAAGAAAAATGCACATCCACCACCAAAATTACTTTCACCACAACACATTGTACATACCTCCTTGATTAACGCTCACTATATCATACGTTTTTTTATTTGTTTCGTTCCACATTCCTAATGGACTTGAACGATTCATTTTTTAATTAGTAGCCGCAACCGCAACCACATCCGCCGAAACCGCAGCCTCCAAATCCACCGCAGCCACAACCGCAACCGCAAAGAATAATTAAGATAAAGAGAACTAAGATGAAAGCGCAGCAACATCCACCGAAACCGCAACCTCCACCACAACCTGCAACTGGCATGACTGGTACGCAAGGTTGAGCGCAATTATAACCTACTCCATTGTAATACATGAGTAATTCCTCCTTTTAAATTTAGGCTCACTATATCATACGTTAGAAGAAGGAAATGGTTATTAGAAAATGAATCATTCCATTAATTTGAGGAATTTATCATTCCTCGGGGGAATTAGCAGCCACAGTCACAGTTGCTAGCGCAACCTCTACCGAATCCACCGCAACCGCAGATGATAGCTAATAAGATGAATAAGACTAAGATGAAGGCGAATCCACCGCAACCTCCACCACAATTTGATACTGGTGCTACAGGAGCACAAGGTGTATAGCAGTTATATCCGTAATTATACATAAAACATTCTCCTTTCGTTTTTAACAACTTCAAGATATCATACGCAAAAGGAAGGATAATGGTTAATGAATTTAGGAAAAAGATATTTTTTCTTTTAATGGACGATTAAAAAGGCCCCCATAAGGGGGCCCTCCACACTATAATCTGTCAGTTACTTTTGCAAGAAGTGAGGACTAGCAACCACAACCGCTACCGAATCCGAATCCACCGCAGCTACAAATAATAGCTAATAAGATGAATAGAACTAAGATGAAGGCAAATCCACATCCAGTACCTCCACAAGCAGCTCCAGAATAGCAAGGTGTATAGCAGTTATATCCATAATTATACATTTTAATTTCCTCCTTAAGATGATTACCTCAATATATCATATGTCAGTTTATCGAAATGGTTCGTTTGTAAATGAATCACTTCGATTTTTTGTGTATCAGTTTACAAAGGATGATTTACAATCCTAAACTATTCTCTATTAGCATCGGTCTGCTAAAAAGCAATATCCGAGAACGACTAATAGGATGAATAGAACGAGGATAAGAGCGAAACTGTTACTTCGACCAGTTGTGACAGTGTTTTGATAAGTAACAGGTGCATATCCACCATAACCATATCCACCAACGTATCCTCCGTAGTTATAGGCACATCCTGTTCCATAGTTGTACATCTTTTGTCCCTCCCTCATTCCTGATTACACTGTATTATACGCTCCTAATCAAACTTAGTTCATGCCAATCACCTATTTTTTATCGAAATATAGCGTTCTGTAATTTGGGGAAACATGTTAAAATAAAGTAACGACTAATGGAGAAGTTGAGGAGGAGAGACAGGATTATGAGCGGTTTAAAAAGGAGAAAAAGGATGACCGGTATGATGAATCGAGCCAAAGTCTATATCCGCGAGCTAGCAGAACGATTAGAGGGATTGGATAAATTAACACTAACCTTAGCCATTATACTATTCGCGATTGGGATTATCATGGTCTATAGTATTACAAGTATTTCTATTTATAATGGGGTGAACGGAGATCCTTCGAATATTGTCATAAAGACGTTAATATTCGGAGTGATTGGTCTGGTTGCGATGATCATTATCCTTCTTATCCCGTATAAGTGGATAAAAAATTTAAGTGTGATAGCAGTGGTCATTTGTCCGCTCCTTTTACTTTTTACACTGATGTTCGCAAGAGGGTCTTCAAGTTCTGATGTTCGCAGTTGGTTTGAAATTGGCTCAATAAAGATTCAACCGGCGGAGTTTGTTAAAATCGGAATGATTATGGCAATCGCTTGGTTATTTGATAAACATGCGCAAAAGGGTGTTTATTATATTCGGGGGTATAAAAAGACACATTGGTCTATTCAACGCATCTGGCAAAGCTTTTTGGGAATCCTCATTTATGTTGGACTTTGTTCGGGGCTTGTGTTACTTCAGCCTGACTTTGGGTCATCCTTGATCATTGGCCTTATTGGTTTAATCATGTTTTTAGCGACGGGTGTGCAATGGAAGATTTTCAAACCTGTCTTTTGGATAGGGGTTGCCGGTGTGTTGGTAGTCGGTCTTTTGGCGGCTAAGTTTTTCCCTTATCAATTAGAACGTTTTACGATTTGGGCGGATCCATTTAATCATCCGAAAGGATTCCAAAACGTGATGGGTTACACAGCGATTGCCCTAGGGGGGCTAGGTGGTGTAGGCGTTGGAAAAAGCACACAGAAGTACGGGTATGTTTTAGAGCCTCACAACGATATGATTTCAACGATACTGGCCGAAGAGTTAGGCGTTTTTGTTGTTTTTTTAATTATGGTGGTTTATTTTATTATGGCGACACGTTGTTTCTTAACCGCACTTCGATGTAAAGACCGTTTTTCAGCGCTAGTTGCGGTGGGAGTGGGCGCTATCTTTTTAGCCCAACCTTTTATTAACCTAGGGGGCGCTAGTGGGGCGATTCCATTAACGGGGGTAACACTTCCACTCATTAGCTATGGGGGATCGAGTTTAATGTCGATGTTTCTTGGAATTGGGCTTTATTTAAATATTTCGATGGAACAATTTATATCTACCAAACGGTTAAAGGAACAGCGGGAGCAAATGATTAAAACAAAAGTTGTCCCTTTAATAAAAGAATAAATATTGAACGAGCCTTAGTCACGGACTAAGGCCTTTTTCATATGATAAAAGTAAGAGCAGACGATTGTTCCTTAAGGATAAACAATAACGGGTCACTAATTAAGGGTGCTGCTTATAATCAGGTGATTCGGGTTAGTGAGGTGACAGAAAGTGGACAATCAAGTAGAAGAATTTAAACAATTTGCTCGTAAATATCCAGGATTAAAATATGAGGTCCGTAGTGGAAAAGCAACGTGGCAATCTATATTTGAGGAATGGTATTTATACGGGGAAGAGGATAGTCAATGGGAAAAGTTTAAAGAAATTCCAAAAGATACAGTGGCCTCAAAAGAAACGGTAACGGCGGATGAAAAAAGTAGTAGTGATTCGAAATCGTCGACATCAACGATGAGTGGGGCGGAAATGATGACACAGGCCTTTCAATATATTCAAAAAATGGATATGAATAAAGTTCAACAAACAATGGGGACTGTGCAAAAATTTATTCAACTTTTCCAATCCTTCCAAGGATCTGGTGGCGCCGGAGCAGGGGCTTCTTTAGGTGCGGCTGCGAGTCAACGACAGTCATTTCCAGGCTTGTTCTCAAAATTTGATGATTAGGAGATGAGTAGATGGAGATTATGTATCAAATCGTGAATAATGTTGAACAGCGGGATTATATTCGAATGTATCCCATTTGGTATAAAGAATTAAACCGAAATCCGGAACGTTATCAAGAGTTTGTTAATGAGATTGAAACGATAAAAAAACAATCGCAACCAACACGTCTACAAAAATTTGAAAAACAGTTAAATGTGGCACAATTTATGTTAAGAATGCTTAATAGTAATAAGTAAGGGAGTTATCTAAAAAAACCATCTTTAATCAGGTGGTTTTTTTGTTTAATAGGATCGGGGCATTTGTTAGAAAAACAATTAATTAGTCAAGGCAATTAGCCTGTGTTATAATAAAATGGGTGATTAAATTGTTAAACAGTAGTGAGTATATACAATTATGCGAAGAAATTGGAGACGATATTCTATCTCTTCCACTTTGCCAAGAATATAAAGAATTACGCCATGAAATAGAAACGAGTGTTGAAATTAAAAATTTAATAGCGAATTTTGAAAGAGCAAAACAAAGTTACGCGGAAGTAGAGCGTTATGGTGGGAAATACCATCCCGATTACAAGGACGTTTCAAAACGGTTAGTTGAGGCCAAGACGGCACTTTTTCAGAATGAGACGGTTCAGAAATTTAAGAACTGTGAAAAGAGTATTCAGTCTATATTAGACGAAATTGCCAGTTATCTAATGGGCGTTGTTGAGTTTAAAGAAGGAAAAAAAGCACAGGCCTGTGGGTGTAAAAACGGGAGCTGTTCTTGTTAAAACAGAAGGGGGAATGAACTTGGATCAGAATAGATTGCAACTGATCGTGTATACACGAAAGAATAATGTTCAACAAAAGATGTTTCAATTTGGTCATGTTGTGTATATATCGAAAAAGATGAATTATGTATGTTTGTATATTAATGAAAATCAGAAAGATTACGTGATCGGTAAGATCAGAAACTTACATGGTGTTCAACGGATTGAAATAGGTCCTGAAGTATTAGAAGCAATAAAATAAAATGTGTTAAGTAAAAATGCTTGACACTTAAATGAGATGTTGTTATAATCATAAGTGTCGTGTTAAGGGGAATGCCTTAACAATATAAAAATGTTTAAAAATTGGAGGAATATATAATGGTAAAATTACGTTTAACTCGTATGGGATCTAAGAAAAAACCTTTCTACCGTATCGTAGCATCTAACTCAGTAAGTCCACGTGACGGACGTTTCATCGAAGTAATCGGAATTTATAATCCAGTTGCTCAACCAGCAATCGTTTCAATTAACGAAGAATTAGCGATGAAATGGTTACGTAACGGAGCACAACCAACTGATACAGTTCGTGCTTTATTCTCAGCCGAAGGAATCATGACTAAATTCCATAACGAAAAATACGCTAAATAATTAATTTATTCACACTGAATTAGCACATACTTTATTTCTAAATATAAAAATGGGCACCTGAAGGCAGTAGCTTTTTAGGTGCCCATTAAATTTTTAAAAAAGGAGAGGAGAGATAGGGGGAGGAGTGGACAGCTGTCAAAGGATTCTCTTTCTTATCGTACCGTTATCGTTTATTTAATAAAAAAAGATAAAAAGTGTTTGACAATACGAAATAAACCTGATAAACTTAAAAAGTCGCCAAGAGCGGTGGACGAAAAACTTACAAAAAAAGATAAAAAAACATTTGACAGAAAAAGTCGAATGTAGTAAGATAAAGAAGTCGCCAAAAGGCGAGAGAAGTTCTTTGAAAACTAAACAGAACGTCAAGAATCATGAGCGAAAGAAATTTCGCAAGCTAAGGAAACAAACAATTATGGAGAGTTTGATCCTGGCTCAGGATGAACGCTGGCGGCGTGCCTAATACATGCAAGTCGAGCGAACCACTTCGGTGGGAAGCGGCGAACGGGTGAGTAACACGTAGGTGATCTGCCCATCAGACGGGGACAACGATTGGAAACGATCGCTAATACCGGATAGGACGAAAGTTTAAAGATGCTCCTGGCATCACTGATGGATGAGCCTGCGGCGCATTAGCTAGTTGGTGGGGTAAAGGCTTACCAAGGCGACGATGCGTAGCCGACCTGAGAGGGTGAACGGCCACACTGGGACTGAGACACGGCCAGACTCCTACGGGAGGCAGCAGTAGGGAATCTTCGGCAATGGGCGAAAGCCTGACCGAGCAACGCCGCGTGAATGAAGAAGGCTTTCGGGTTGTAAAATTCTGTTATAAGGGAAGAAAGGTGATAGGAGGAAATGACTATCAATTGACGGTACCTTATGAGAAAGCCACGGCTAACTACGTGCCAGCAGCCGCGGTAATACGTAGGTGGCAAGCGTTATCCGGAATTATTGGGCGTAAAGAGCGCGCAGGTGGTTAATTAAGTCTGATGTGAAAGCCCACGGCTTAACCGTGGAGGGTCATTGGAAACTGGTTGACTTGAGTGCAGAAGAGGGAAGTGGAATTCCATGTGTAGCGGTGAAATGCGTAGAGATATGGAGGAACACCAGTGGCGAAGGCGGCTTCCTGGTCTGCAACTGACACTGAGGCGCGAAAGCGTGGGGAGCAAACAGGATTAGATACCCTGGTAGTCCACGCCGTAAACGATGAGTGCTAAGTGTTGGGGGTCGAACCTCAGTGCTGAAGTTAACGCATTAAGCACTCCGCCTGGGGAGTACGGTCGCAAGACTGAAACTCAAAGGAATTGACGGGGACCCGCACAAGCGGTGGAGCATGTGGTTTAATTCGAAGCAACGCGAAGAACCTTACCAGGTCTTGACATACCATTGATGCCTCTAGAGATAGAGGGTTTCCTTCGGGGACAATGGATACAGGTGGTGCATGGTTGTCGTCAGCTCGTGTCGTGAGATGTTGGGTTAAGTCCCGCAACGAGCGCAACCCCTGTCGTTAGTTGCCAGCAGTAAGATGGGGACTCTAACGAGACTGCCAGTGACAAACTGGAGGAAGGTGGGGATGACGTCAAATCATCATGCCCCTTATGACCTGGGCTACACACGTGCTACAATGGTTGGTACAAAGAGAAGCGAAGCGGTGACGTGGAGCAAACCTCATAAAGCCAATCTCAGTTCGGATTGTAGGCTGCAACTCGCCTACATGAAGTTGGAATCGCTAGTAATCGCGAATCAGAATGTCGCGGTGAATACGTTCCCGGGTCTTGTACACACCGCCCGTCACACCACGAGAGTTTACAACACCCGAAGTCAGTGGCCTAACCGCAAGGAGGGAGCTGCCTAAGGTGGGGTAGATGATTGGGGTGAAGTCGTAACAAGGTATCCCTACCGGAAGGTGGGGATGGATCACCTCCTTTCTATGGAGAAAGAGACGTTCTGTTTAGTTTTGGGAGAATTTCAATTTTCCTAAGGTGGAATGGGCCTATAGCTCAGCTGGTTAGAGCGCACGCCTGATAAGCGTGAGGTCGATGGTTCGAGTCCATTTAGGCCCACCATAAAATAAAAAGAGAATGGGGACTTAGCTCAGCTGGGAGAGCGCCTGCCTTGCACGCAGGAGGTCAGGGGTTCGATCCCCCTAGTCTCCACCAAAAAGAATTGATCTTTGAAAACTAGATATCTTCTGAAGAAGAAAAGTTAAGTAATAAAGGGCGCACGGAGGATGCCTAGGCACTAGGAGTCGAAGAAGGACGCGACAAACGGCGAAACGCCTCGGGGAGCTGTAAGTAAGCAAAGAGCCGGGGATATCCGAATGGGGAAACCCGCTAGTGGTCATACGCTAGCACCGTATGGTGAATCAATAGCCATAGAGGAGACAGACCCAGGGAACTGAAACATCTAAGTACCTGGAGGAAAAGAAAGAAACATCGATTCCCCAAGTAGCGGCGAGCGAACAGGGAGGAGCCCAAACCGGAGTAATCCGGGGTAGAAGGACCTTCAGAAATGACTGAACATGATAGCCGAATGGTCTGGGAAGGCCAACCGGAGAGGGTGAGAGTCCCGTAGGTGAAATTGTGTGAAGCAGGGAAGGGATCCTGAGTACGGCGGGACACGAGAAATCCCGTCGGAAGCAACGAGGACCATCTCGTAAGGCTAAATACTACCTAGTGACCGATAGTGAACCAGTACCGTGAGGGAAAGGTGAAAAGAACCCCGGAAGGGGAGTGAAAGAGAACCTGAAACCGTGTGCCTACAACTAGTCAGAGCCCGTTAAAGGGTGATGGCGTGCCTTTTGTAGAATGAACCGGCGAGTTACGATATCGTGCAAGGTTAAGTTGAAGAGACGGAGCCGAAGCGAAAGCGAGTCTGAATAGGGCGAGGAGTACGATGTTGTAGACCCGAAACCGTGTGAGCTAGCCATGAGCAGGCTGAAGGTCAGGTAACACTGACTGGAGGGCCGAACCAGGGCACGTTGAAAAGTGCTTGGATGACTTGTGGCTAGGGGTGAAATTCCAATCGAACACGGATATAGCTGGTTCTCTCCGAAATAGCTTTAGGGCTAGCCTCGATAAGAGTCTACTGGAGGTAGAGCACTGAATGGGTGATGGCCCCACCTCGGGGTACTGATCTCAATCAAACTCCGAATGCCAGATAGATATGATCGGGAGTCAGACTGTGGGTGATAAGGTCCATGGTCAAAAGGGAAAGAGCCCAGACCGCCAGCTAAGGCCCCCAAGTGTCCGTTAAGTGGAAAAGGATGTGGAGATGCACAGACAACTAGGAGGTTGGCTTAGAAGCAGCCATCCTTTAAAGAGTGCGTAATAGCTCACTAGTCGAGTGACTCTGCGCCGAAAATGTACCGGGGCTAAACGGACCGCCGAAGCTGCGGATTGACACGAAGTGTCAGTGGTAGGAGAGCGTTCTAACAGCGGAGAAGCAGTACCGGAAGGAGCTGTGGAGCGGTTAGAAGTGAGAATGCCGGTGTGAGTAGCGAAAGATAGGTGAGAATCCTATCCATCGAAAGCCTAAGGTTTCCAGGGGAAGGCTCGTCCGCCCTGGGTAAGTCGGGACCTAAGGTGAGGCCGAAAGGCGTAGCCGATGGACAACAGGTAGAGATTCCTGTACCACTTAATAAACTGAAGGAGTGACGGAGAAGGCTAAGTTGAGCGTGTGAATGGATTCACGTGTAAGCAGTGAGGTGGTCATGTAGGCAAATCCGCATGGCGAAACATTGAGCTGTGATGCCGAAAGCCCGCAAGGGTGAAGTCAGCTGATGTCACGCTTCCAAGAAAAGCTTCTAGGGATAATTTATTAGGTGCCCGTACCGATAACCGACACAGGTAGGCGAGGAGAGAATCCTAAGATGAGCGAGAGAACTCTTGTTAAGGAACTCGGCAAAATGACCCCGTAACTTCGGGAGAAGGGGTGCTTGTGAAAGCAAGCCGCAGTGAAAAGGCCCAGGCGACTGTTTATCAAAAACACAGGTCTCTGCTAAACCGCAAGGTGATGTATAGGGGCTGACGCCTGCCCGGTGCTGGAAGGTTAAGAGGAGAGGTTAGCGCAAGCGAAGCTTTGAATTGAAGCCCCAGTAAACGGCGGCCGTAACTATAACGGTCCTAAGGTAGCGAAATTCCTTGTCGGGTAAGTTCCGACCCGCACGAAAGGCGTAACGATCTGGGCGCTGTCTCAACAAGAGACTCGGTGAAATCATAGTACCTGTGAAGATGCAGGTTACCCGCGACAGGACGGAAAGACCCCGTGGAGCTTTACTGTAGCTTGATATTGAGCACTGGTGACACATGTACAGGATAGGTAGGAGACGAAGAGACCAGGACGCCAGTCTTGGAGGAGTCGCTGTTGGGATACTACCCTTGTGTTACTGGGGTTCTAACCCGTGGCCATGAGCTGGTCAGGGGACAGTGTCAGGTGGGCAGTTTGACTGGGGCGGTCGCCTCCCAAAGAGTAACGGAGGCGCCCAAAGGTTCCCTCAGAATGGTTGGAAATCATTCGAAGAGTGTAAAGGCAGAAGGGAGCTTGACTGCGAGACCAACAAGTCGAGCAGGGACGAAAGTCGGGCTTAGTGATCCGGCGGTACCGAATGGAAGGGCCGTCGCTCAACGGATAAAAGCTACCCCGGGGATAACAGGCTGATCTCCCCCAAGAGTTCACATCGACGGGGAGGTTTGGCACCTCGATGTCGGCTCATCGCATCCTGGGGCTGTAGTCGGTCCCAAGGGTTGGGCTGTTCGCCCATTAAAGCGGTACGCGAGCTGGGTTCAGAACGTCGTGAGACAGTTCGGTCCCTATCCGTCGTGGGCGTAGGAAATTTGAGAGGAGCTGTCCTTAGTACGAGAGGACCGGGATGGACACACCGCTGGTGTACCAGTTGTTCTGCCAGGAGCATAGCTGGGTAGCTACGTGTGGAAGGGATAAACGCTGAAAGCATCTAAGCGTGAAGCCCCCCTCAAGATGAGATTTCCCATTCGAAAGAAGTAAGATCCCTTGAAGACGACGAGGTAGATAGGTCAGGAGTGGAAGTTTGGTGACAGATGAAGCGGACTGATACTAATCGATCGAGGACTTAACTAAATAGGAAAGGCAAAAACGAGCGGTTATCACAGGCAGAAAGTGAAAAGAACTGAGGAATCACGAAGGTGATGAACAGTTATTGAACTTTACCACTGTGATGCGAGAGTTGCCAGACAAGGAAGTAAGCAGAAGATATCTAGTTTTGTGAGATTGATAAGATCTGACAGAAGGTCTAGTGATAAGGGCAAGGAGGGCACACCTGTTCCCATACCGAACACAGAAGTTAAGCTCCTTAGCGCCGAGGGTAGTACGCAAGTGCGAGAGTAGGACGTCGCTAGGCCATAAATAAAGAAAAGTACAAGTGAGCGATTATCTTCGAATAAAACTTAGCGAACACAGAAATGGCTAAAAGCCATGAGAGTGTGCATAAGTTTATAGAGAAGATGCGAACGGTACTAGACAAAAAATGCGGGTGTAGTTTAATGGTAGAACTTCAGCCTTCCAAGCTG
This sequence comes from Turicibacter faecis, assembly GCF_037076425.1. Taxonomy (NCBI): domain Bacteria; kingdom Bacillati; phylum Bacillota; class Erysipelotrichia; order Erysipelotrichales; family Turicibacteraceae; genus Turicibacter; species Turicibacter faecis. Next base: position 787,853 of record NZ_AP028127.1, read on the forward strand.
ACTGTGAGAGTTCGATTCTCTTCACCCGCTCCAAATAGCCAATTAACATCCTTCGGGATGTTTTTTTATATTATGAAGCTTAAATCGTATGTTGTGGGAGATAAAGAAGGATACGAAATGAGATTTCCCGTCTATTTATAAAAAATGGTTCTTTGTCAAATAGTGTTGCTGATTAATTTGTAACCTGTTACAACGAAAATTCAAATCGAAATCCTAGTAGCTATGCTGCTAGGATTTTCGTTTTAGGCTTTGTTAGATTTTGAACCATGAGAATACGAGATTTAAAGTGATAGAAACTACGATATCCAAAGGCAATACGCTTAATGACCTTAATTTTATTATTAATTCCTTCGATGGGACCATTTGTGTAATGAGTTGAGAGTGTATTTTTAATATAGGATTGATAAGTTTTAAAGGTTTGGAAAGCCGTTTGAAACTCAGGAGAAACAAGCGGATGTTCCGTTTCGAGTAAATGATTAAATCGTTTTAAGTTTTTTGTCTGAAGAGCGAAAAGTAACTCTTGATATAAATCATAGGTTGCTTTTAATTCAGGAGATAAATCAAGTAGAAAGTTTAAGATATCAATTTCACGCATGGGTTGTTTAAAGCAGTAAACTGATCGATAAGTGGTGGTATTAAGTAAAGCGTGAGATTTTAAAAATAAGCGCCAATAACGTTTGAATTTACGACCATGCTTTTTGAACTTTTTCATGAATCGGATTCGAGTTTTGTTCAGTGCACGAGAGAGATGTTGAACGAGATGAAATTTATCAATGATAATTTGGGCATGAGGAAAAAGATCCTTAATGAGGCTGATGTAAGGAGCGTACATATCAATCACAATATTTTTTACTCGATGACGTGCTTCCTTTGTGTATCGTTTAAAATAAGCTTGAAGGGAGTTTAAACGACGATCTTCAACGATATCGATGATTTGTTTTGAGTCAGCATCGCAAAAAATAAAAGACATATGCCCCTCAGCAGACTTAACGGATTTAAATTCATCAAAACAGAGATTTTCAGGTAAATAATTAAGGTTTAAGGTTTGAGATTCATAAAAGCTATGGATGATTCGATTGACGGTTGAATGAGAGACCTGATGGCGACGTGCGATATCACATTCAGAAATTTTATTTTAGGCCTCTAAAGCAATGGCGTGTTTCGTATGATAAGAAATGTAACAGTTCTTTTCAACAATTGAAGTACTTAGTGTAAAAGTAGACTGGCAATGCCCACAATAATAACGCTGTTTTTTTAGGTCTAAGTAGGTATCGTGAAGAGAGACTTTTGGAATGACAATTCGAGAGGTTTTAAATCCATGCTTCTTAAATTTTGAATCAAATAGGGTTCCGCATTTTTGACAATGAGTCGGTTGATACGTAAGAATACCTTTAAAGATAAAGCTAGTAATTCCGTTCAACTTCACTTCCTCAAGATAATCTTCTGAAAATGTAATATTTTTATCTTTAATATTTAAAAGTTTTCTAGTAAAATATGAGTGAGACATTAAATCTTATCCTTTCAATATTGTTTTAGTCGATAACATTGTAACAGGATTGAGACTTGAAGTCTCTTTTTTTTATCCTATGAAAAAAGTGCTGCTTAATCAGCAACACTAAATATTATAGAACCTAAAAAATCTATAAAAATAGCTTGCATTTATGGGTTCCATCATTTAGAATATAACTAACAATTTAGTTTGAATAAATCCTTTGATAAAGAAAGTAGCAATAAGTTAAACTGTTAAGCGAGCTAGTGAGGGTGGGAGTCTAGTCAGTACTTATTCGTGAAACGCCCTTTGATGGAGATTATCACAAATATATGATAAGTATAGAGTATGATAATCGGGTACTCCCCTTACAGAGCAGAGTGGATACAATTTAGTTGTATTAATTAGAGTGGTAACGCGGTGAATCATCGTCTCTTATGGTAAATAAGAGGCGATTTTTTTTATCTGTCATAATTTCTAATAAATTTAACTATAATGTATCAATAAGAGTGGTACCGCGGTAAAAGATCGTCTCTTATTCAAGAGAGGGTCTTTTTTTCTTGGTCAAAAAGGAGCTCAAATTAAATCATGAAATTTAAGAGGAGGAGATTGTAATGAAAAAGGTATTATTAATGATCATGCTCGTATTCATTGGAATGGTAGGATGTTCAAAACAGGGGGTTAGCATTGAGGATATTCAAAAGGAAGGAACGCTTTTAATCGGGTTATCGGGGGATTATCCTCCATTTGAGTTTTATAAAATGGTAGATGGGAAAGAGACACTTGTTGGTTTTGACGTCATGTTAGGTGAAAAAATTGCGGAAGAACTAGGCGTAGAGGTTAAATTTAAAAATATGGACTTCAACTCATTAATTGGGGCCTTACAGTCAGGGCAAGTGGATATGGTTATTTCAGGAATGTCACCTAATGAAGAGCGTTTAAATCAAGTTGATTTTTCAGACTTTTACTATACGGGAGAAAATGCAGTCTTAGTCAGAAAAGAAGATGCTGATCGTTATCAAACAACAGAGGATTTAAAAGATGTTAAAATCGGGACACAATTAGGTAGTATTCAGACACCAATTGCGCAATCATTAACAACAAATGTGAAAGAACTCGCATCAACACAATCCATTGTTTTAGAGTTAAGTAATGAAAATGTTGAGGCCGTTATTTTAGGAAATGATATTGCGGCACGTTATGCAGAACAATTTGATAACGTGGTTGTCTCAGACATTAAAATTGAATCTGAGGAAAAAATGGCCGTTGCCTTACCAAAAGAATCAACAGAATTAACAGAGCAAGTCAATAAAATTATTTCTACATTAAAAGCCGACGGAACCCTTGGAAAAATGTTAGAAGAGGCAATGCAGTTGGCAAACTAGATGATGCTTTTCTTTAAAGATAAAGAATAGCCAGATTACAAATGAAAAAATATAGTTTAAACGCCGTGACACAACGTTCGGTGAAGAGTGGGATCCTATTTAAGGAATAGGGTTCCTACATTTAAAAAGGATTCCTTTAAAAAGGCTAAAAATTCCTTTACTAACTTCTAAAAGAGTGAGGAACGAGAATGAGGGAGCCTGTTAGAGGAAAAGAAGAATTAAAATGAAGTAGGTGGAAAAATGTTTGACTTTATTATTGATTATTATCCCATGCTTTTAAAGGGAACTGGGATCACAATATTATTAGCTTTATTAACGGTTGTTTCAGGAACATTAATCGGAATTTTAATTTCTATTTTAAGATTTAATAATAAAGGGATTATTGGTAAATTACTCAATAAGTTAGCGGATGCATACATCGCCTTTTTCCGTGGAACACCGCTCATGATTCAGTTATTTATTTTTTGGTTTGGGATTCCTCAATTATGCGGAATTCGTTTAAAACCTGTTGGTTTTATTCCAGCAGAATTTATCGTAGGGGCAATTGCCTTAGCTATTAATTCAGGGGCCTATGTAACCGAAATTTTTAGAGCAGGAATTCAGGCGGTCGAGGTTGGACAAATGGAGGCGGGACGTTCACTTGGATTAAGTGAACGACAAACGTTAAAGCATATCATTTTACCACAGGCCATTAAAAATGTTCTCCCTGCACTTGGAAATGAGTTTGTTGTTATTATTAAAGAATCTGCTATTGTTTCTGTTATTGGATTGGCTGATTTAATGTATAACGCAGATAAAGTAACTGCAGCTACATTTAATGCGTTTGGTGTTTATATAGTAGCTGCCCTGATTTATTTCCTTTTAACATCAGGCTGCTCAAAACTTGTGACTATATTTGAAAGGAGATTACAACAGGATGCTTAAGGTAAAACAATTATCAAAGTATTTTCACGGAAAACAGGTGCTTCATGAGATTGATTTAGAGATTAAAGAGGGAGAAATTGTAACTATTATTGGTCCCTCAGGATCGGGAAAGTCAACCTTGTTAAGATGTTTAAACTTACTTGAAATTCCGGAATCAGGGGATGTTTTATTTGAAGAAACAAACCTTTTAGATAAAAAAACGAATTTAAATGAAATTCGTGAGCAAATCGGGATGGTATTTCAAAGTTTTAATTTATTTCCAAATAAAACAGTTGGAGAAAATATTACATTAGCGTTAAAACTTTTAAAAAAAATGGATGAGGCGCAGGCAAATGAAATAGCTCTGGGGTTATTAAAACGTGTTGGCTTAGAGGATAAATTTAATGTCTATCCCTCTAAACTATCAGGGGGTCAAAAGCAACGTGTCGCGATTGCTCGTTCACTGGCCTTAAAACCAAGGGTGATGTTGTTCGATGAACCGACATCTGCATTAGACCCGGAAATGGTAACCGAAGTACTTGATGTGATGAAAGAGTTAGGAGAAGAGGGAATGACCATGGTCATTGTTACCCATGAAATGGGGTTTGCTCGACAAGTTGCCTCACGTGCCATTTTTATTGATGGTGGAAAAATCTTAGAAGATACTACGCCAGAAACATTATTTACTCGACCGACGCACCAACGAACGAAAGAATTTTTAGCAAAAGTATTATAAAGTCATAAAAAGCTACCAGCGAAAAGGCAGGTAGCTTTTTTTCTCGTTCATTAATTTCCTCGGAAATTAAGAGAAATATTCGAAGATTAGCAGGGAAAGAGGAATGATATAGAAAAAAACTGAAATTTGTTGTATAATAGGAAAATAGGAAGGGGGGGCAATGAATTAGTTATGAGAGAGAAAAATTAGGTGTGTGAAGAAGGGAATGAAATAGAGCTTTAAGTAAAAATGGGAAAAGGGGGAATTGTTTTTGTTAAGGGTCTTATTGGTGGATGACGAGGAGGATGTTTTAAATAAACTTTTTTATATTGTCGAATGGAAGCGCTTTGGTTTTTGTGAGGTGAGACGATGTAGTGATGCAACAGAAGCACTGATACTCTTGTCTCAGGAAATGTATCATTTAGTGTTTATTGATTTAAAAATGCCTAAAATATCGGGGATTCAGTTAATTCAAGAGATGAAAAGGCGCCATCATCGGGCCCTAATTGTTGTGCTTAGCAATCATGAGGACTATGACCAAGTGTCCCAGGCCATGCGATTAGGAGTGTTTGATTACTGTATCAAGAAACATTTAAATTCCGAGGAGATGCAATCTTTGATCAGGCGTGCATCGATTTGCTATCCGACGAGTCAGGAGATGGCACACACAGGTCCTTTTCTTTTGTATTATCTTACTTTTCAACGCAGTCTCGACACCAGACACGGTAAGTTAGTTGAAGAGCGAGTTAAAAAAGTATTTCTTGGATGTAATGTTTTTCGATTAAATGATAGTGGATTTGCCGTGGTTATCGCAAAAAATGGAGTTTTTCATGAAATCAGTTGCTTCGATTATTGGATGAAACTGCGTGCTCAATTAAGGGACACCTTAAAGGTGAAGAATGAGGTCTCCCGTGGAATTATGGTGGAGTCTATAGAAGCGTTACGGAATTACCTGACTTCGGGGATTGAAGAAACAGCTAGCTATTATCGACAAGAGGTATTTAATAGTTTAATCTACATTCATCAATTCTACATGAAACGAATCTCAGGATGCGAGTTAGCACGAATGGCCTGTTTACATGAATCGTATTTAGCCCGTCTTTTTAAACAGGATACTTCTAAAACGATTTGTACCTATATTAATGAATTAAGGGTATATAAGGCGACAGAACTGTTGAGAATTCCTGGTATTAAGATTAAGGAAGTCGCCCAATTAGTTGGCATTCAGGATCAACTGTATTTTAACCGGTTATTTAATCGTCAATGTGGGGTTAGTCCGAAGCGTTATCAGGAGAGAATAAAGTTCGACGGCATCATTTAGAACAATTCGATAGAATATGAAAAAAACTGTCTTTTAAAAGGCAGTTTTTTTTCATATTTTTGTTGAATGATGACTAAAATGAAGTAGGAGGCGATGTAAATGAAAAAGGGGTGGCTTCTTGTTGGAACTCTTTTTTTACTAAGCGGATGCATAAATAGTGGAGAAAATAAACTTTCTTCTGTTAATCGGGTGGAGGTTCGATTTGGAGAGGAGGTTAAATCTACGATTGAAGAGCCCGAGGATGTCGAACAACTTGTTGATATTTTATTGAAAGCAAAAAGAGGAAATCTTGTTCGTGAAGAATCCTATGTCTTATCTGAACCGCTTGTTTATGAATTTTATGAGGGGGATCAGTTGGTACAGACGGTGCTGTTTAATGGGGAGGATACGACGCGCATCTTAAAGGGAGGACTTTGCTATGAAGTAGAATACGAGGGGATTTCTGTATCAGAGTGGTATGAAAAGTTAATTCTTCCTTAAGAAAAAATTAAGAATGATTCTATCTTTTTATTAAGATTTTTGCGTTATAGTTTTAAAGTAAACGAATGAGGTAGGAGGAGGCGGAAGTCGATGAAAAAGGAGCGACGCATGGGATATTTCAAGAATGAACAAAGTATAGGTTATATTCTCCAAAATCTGATGACGGTAGCTTTAATTGTTGGCGTGATGATTCATTTCGTTATGCGATAAAAAAATGTTGGAAAATATCAAAATTAATGTATAATTGTAAATAGATAATAGAGTATTGTCGTTAAGGGGGATATAAGGTCGATGCAGCGTAAAGCGATGTATTATGGTGAGCAAAATCATGTTGGAATTGGATATGTATTGAAGAATATGATGACGATTCTTCTTGTTGTTTTAGTGATGTATCATTTCATAATGAAAGGTTGATGATTTCTAAGGTAGAAATCATCTTTTTTTATGTGACAGATTGTAATATTAAGTGCGACAAATAAAAAAAGCTCATAAATAGAATTCTTTGTTATAGAATGAAGTTACCACACCAAATTCTTAACAAGGAGATCTATTTATGAGTTATAAACATCTTAACACATTTGAGCGTACACGTATAGAAGTTCTTTCAAAAATGGGTTATTCAACGAGACAAATTGCGGGGCAATTAAATCGTCATCATTCAACCATTGCTCGTGAACTAAAACGAAATACTCAAAAGACGTATCAAGCAGAGCTAGCAGATGAATTAGCCGAGCAACGTCGCTTAGTTTGTCATCGTCCAGAGACCAAATCTGAAGAAGTTATTCAAACCCTCCAACATTATTTAAAGTTAACCTGGTCGCCTGAACAAATTTCTAATACGGTTTTAAAGGGTGTTATTTCATTCAAAACTATTTATCGTTGGATTTATGACGGAACGATTTTGTTAGGGGATTTAAGCTGTTTAAGGCAAAAGGGAAAACGCCGAAAACCACGAGAAACACGCGGACGATTTAACATTGGGACATCAATTCATCAACGTCCGAAAGAGGTAAAAAAACGTCAGGCATTTGGTCATTGGGAACTTGATACAGTTGTTTCAAGCCGTGGTAAAAGTAAAGGATGTTTAGCTACATTTATTGAACGTCAAACACGATTTTATGTCGCCGTTAAAATCGAAAATCGCTCAGCATCTGAAATGTACCGAGCGATTAGTGAGTTATATGAACATTTTCCTAAAGACACCTTTAAAACTTATACCGTTGATCGAGGAAAAGAGTTTGCTTGTTATTCCAAAGTAGAAGCAGATTTAAAGGTTCCTGTTTACTTCGCTGACGCCTATTCCTCTTGGCAAAGAGGAAGTAATGAAAATGCCAATGGTCTTCTTCGAGAATTCTTTCCGAAGAAGACGGACTTAGCACGAGTTAGTGAGAAAGAGATTGATGAAGCCCTCCTCCTCATTAATCATCGACCACGAAAATGCTTAGGTTGGAAAACTTCATTCGAGCTATTTCATGAGAAACTGTCGCATTTGTATTGACAATTCGTCATGTAGAAATATAATTCATGATAAACGCCTCGGGGTATTAAGAAATTATTAAGAATTAATCATGTTTTTTATTAAGATATTTAGGGTAAAATGGGGGAAGTGATAGTTTATTGAAAGGTGGGTTATGAATGAAGAAGCGAGCTAACATCCATAAAGTGTTGATTAGAGTGATCGTTATTCTGATGATTGGCTTAGGTGCTATCGGTATTTATTCACGCTACCCGCAAATGCGAGAGCGTGCCATTAAAATGACGGATAATTTTTACGAGTCTTACATGTTTTTGTGGAATTTTTCCGAAGGAATCTATTCGTTAGACAGTGTCTTAAAAGAAGGGGAAGCAAGTCAGTTTTATACGTTGTCGCAAAGTTGGCAACGGGATTACCAAAAGGACATGGATTATTATCTTAAACAGGGGGATGAGGTATTAGAACATAAAGGGGATCAATTAGCCGAGCTATTAACGGAAGGGGCAGCCGAAAAGACGGATGATTTGTCAGCGTATCAGTATGTGCTCGCCTTACAATTTGATGGGGAAGGACAACTAACGATTAAGAAGATTATCGGGGCCAGTTCGACGGAAACACGGCAACGATTAGAAGGGTATTTATCAAACTATCCAACCGATATCAAAGATACAACGATGGTTTTTGGTGTCCATCAGAGTTTGTCTAAGGATGGATTGCTCAATCATAAAATTGAAAATTACTTAGGTGGGGAGTATTTACAAATTGTCGTTGTCTATTTAGTATCCATTACGCTTATTGTTTTAGTTATTGTCTTTATCCTCCCATTTTCGTGGTTTGAGGAACTTGCTACTGTACGAGGATTATTGCTTGTTCCATTGGAACTGAGATTCATTTTTGTCATTGTGACGGCAATTGCCTCAGCGTTTGCTCCGCTCCTTGTTGTGCTGACGCAGGCTCACCAGTGGACACAGTTGATTGACCCTGCACTTGTTCATTGGATTAACCTCATTTGTTGGGGAGGATTTATTGCGGTTGTCCTACTTCATGCCCTTTATGTAAAAGAATTTTTTGTGATTGGCCCATGGCAGATGATTCGTCAACATACGATTTTAGGTCAGTTAGTCTATTTTTGGACTCGACCAAAAGTAGTGGTTGAAACAGAAACAGTAGAAAAAGTGATTTTCAAGGAAGACCCTCGTGTTGATTTGATGGTTTCACGTCTGGAACTTTTAAAGGAAACGTTAACGAGAGTGAAGCATTCTGTTGAGAATACCGCCGATATTGAAAATGTTGCTGTCCAAATCGAGTCTCTTTTGAAATTATGTGCACTAAATCGCCCAAAGACAACGGTTAATTTAACGAAACTCATCTCTGATACATTAGTGCAATTGGAACAAGAATATATACCATTAGAAGTCAAACTAAGATTTCCAGAAAAGACAGTATCTATTCAGGCGAATGAGGAGGACTTAAAACTCTTGATGGATTCTTTATTAATGGGAATTGCCACGTCAGCTTTACAACAGACGCGCGTGTATTTACAATTAGCAGAATCGGAAGATTTAGTGGTGTTTACAACACGTAGTGTGATTCGCTCAGAGGTGAATGAGACATGGCCTGCAAGTTTAAATCAGTTAGCAGAGTATATGGATGCCCAATTAGAAGTAGTAATAGATGGGGATTTATTAAAAATGGATCTCGCATTTAAAAAATAAAAGAGGGGTGAACCCCCTCTTTTATTGTAAAAAAGTATACTTTTTAGGTCGATAATGGTATAATTTGTTTGAAATTGTTAAGAAATTTTTATTAACAGTTTAAAGGATGTAGGCCAAAAAAAGTAAAATGAGGTGTATTGAAGTGAAGAAACGATGGAGTTTGCTACTTATGAGTGGTTTATTATGTTTAGCAGGGTGTCAAGGAAAGACGCAGCAAAATGAAATGGAAATGGTGACGTCGATTCAGGAGCCAGTTGAGATTGAGTTTTGGCACGGAATGAGCGGGGCGTTAGGTGAAACAATGACGGAATTAGTAGCCGATTTTAATGAAGGAATTGGAAGCGAAAAAGGAATTAAAGTAAAGAGTACATACCAAGGTAATTACGAAGATTTAAAGGCTAAAACGATGGCTGCGATTAAAGCCGGAAATAATCCCGCAGTTATTCAAGGGACAGTTAATAATATCATGGAGTTTATTGGGTCTGGGATTGTTCAACCGTTAGATGATTATATTTTTAACCAAGAAATCGGAATGAATGATTTCGAAGATATTTATGAAGGGTACCGTTTAGAAAATTCAAGTTATTGTGAGGATCAACGCTACTATGCTTTACCGTTTTCTAAATCAACAGATTTACTCTTTTATAATCGCACATTTTTTGATGAACATGGATTAACCGTTCCAACAACGTGGGATGAGTTAACGGAAGTTTCTAAAAAGATCTATGAATTGACGGGGAAAACGGCGTTTAGTATTGATAACCCAGCGAATTATTTAATTACTTATTTAATGCAAGCAGGGGCTGAGTATACGAATTCAAAAGGAGACCTACTTTTTAATAATGAGGCAGCGATTGAGGCATTAACGATGCTTCAAGATAATGTGAATGCAGGGTATTGGCGTTTAGCAGGTGAGGATAGTTTTTCATCAGGTCCTTTTTTAGCTGAGAATGTTTATTTATATATTGGATCAAGCGCAAGTGAAGCTTTTTTACCAGAAGAAAACTTTGTTTGGGAAGCGGCAATGATCCCACAATTAAAAGTTGATCAACCGCAAAATATTCAACAAGGAAACAATGTTGCCATTTTAAACAAAAATAAAACATCGGAAGAGGTTTATGCGGCTTTTGAATTTATTAAATATTTAGCATCTGATGAAGCAAACTTAAAATGGGCAACAAGCACGGGGTATTTACCTATCCGTGAATCAGTGGCGACGTCAGAAGACTATGCGTCATATGTGCAACAGGCCAAGCAATCAGCTAAGGAAGCGGGAATTGAAGCTGCAAAGAGCGGATTTGTTGAACCGCTGTTCTTAATGGATCATAAAAATTCTAATTTAGTCCGTACCGAAGTGGGAGCAATGATTGAAGAAATCGTGTTAACAAATGCTGATGTTGTTGAAACAATTGAACGCTATATTCAAAAATTAAATTAGGAAAAAGGGACAAGTATTCCCTTTTTTATGTTATAAATACAAAAAACGGAAGCCTATTTATGGTGTAGGAGCGACACCTCTCACAACGTATGGCAAGCCAGGGCAAAATGTTTAGCCTTCTTTAATCAGGATTTATAAGGGTTTCTTTGTTTGAAATAAATTAAGAAATGGCACTTGATCGGGTTCAACTAAAAATTAGCTCTAATAGGGCTTCATTAGTAATGACAAAACGCCTAAATGCGACTGCTGTGATGTGGCAAATTTTATCAACTTTTTGTTAAAAAAATATTTAAAGATGAAATATGGGTGGGTAAAGTATATAGAGTCTATATGATATATAAATTAAAAAAGTAGCTGAGTGGCTACTTTTTTAATTTATTTTTATCTTCTCTTAATCGGCTAACAGTAAGTACGGGTAATCCCGTTTTAAACGCAATTGTTGTGTCATCTAGAACGTCTAATAGGTTCTTGGCGATTTCTAAATCCCGTTGCATCTTTCCTTGCTCAATTCCTTCATCTCGTGCTGTTTGTAGACGGCTTGTTTCATCAAGTAGAGCCTTTAAGCGAGCCTCATAGTATAAACGGTATTTTTCATTACAGCTTAGGACAAGGAGTTCGTCCTTTGCTTCGCGAATCGTTTCATCCTGACGTGCCAACTCATAGCTGACTTGACTTTCGGGATGTTTAATAAATTCGAGCCAGGCTTCTAATTGTGTTTTTATTTCATCCGCATGGTGGATGTCTTTTATCTTATCTAATTCAATGAAATGGATTTCTAAAAGGTCGCTTAATTGTTCATTTCGCTCGCGTTCTTTTAAAACGTAACAACTATGATACTCGGCAGTTTCAAGTAAGTCAAAAGATAAGAGATTGATGCAGACTGTTCGTTCTAACTTCTGATAAGGAATACCACTTTGAAGTTGCCCAGAAAACAAACGACTCCAATAAAATAAACTGCGTTCAATCATATTTTTTTCATCTGCCACTTGAACCTCGACATTAATTAACTCCCCTTTATTGGTGGTCGCTAAAATATCCAAAGTCCCCATTTTATCCTCTTTGTATTGCTTGTCAATAGTTCGGTCCTTAAAGGTAATCGAAGTAATCGGTTCATCTGGCGTCAAAACGGCATTTAAAAATGAAATTAACAGTTCTGGTCTCTTCTCGTTTCCAAACAGCCCCTTAAATACAAAGTCCATTGTTGGGGGTAATAATACCGGTCCCACGTTTTCTCCAGCCCCTTTCGGTTGTTTCATTAAATCATCTAAATTTATCATAATTAATTACCTCCATTATAACATATTAACGATGTCAAAACCTCTTTCTATCTTACAATACGCGTATAAACGGAGATTTCCTTTTTAAATTAAAATATTTTGAATCTTCACAGCAAATGGCACGTGATCGGGTTCAACTAAAAATTAGCTCTAATAGGGCTTCATTAGTAATGACAAAACGCCTAAATGCGACTGCTGTGATTCGGCTATTTTTATCAACTTTTTGTTAAGACTCAATTCTTGTGGTGATCCTGAAAATGGATTAGTTAAATTTAAGCCTTTAAAAATAGCTCGTTTTTGCCTGACAGTTAATGCTAGATAAGTTAATATGTAAAAAAAGGAAGATGGGTGATGGGGTGAAACAGATACTATATAAAAATCCAGTGGCTTCAATGGTGACATTAAATTTATTTACTTTTCTTATTTATATATTTTGGTTTTATAAAACAATCGGTATTTTGATTTTTATCCCGTTAGCTGTTTTAAATCGACGGGTTATCATCAATCATCCAACTCTTACGCAATTAAGAAAACTCATTATTTATGGGAGTTTCTTTTTAATGTTTGGGGGTTCAGTTTGTTATGGTCTTTATCTCATTAATTTTGTGTCAAGATAACGGATGAGTTTCAAAAATTAAATGAGGTAAAAGGAGGATTTGAAAGAATCCTCCTTTTAATATTTATATAACTTTCATAATCGAAACGCTACCATTTATCATAAGATAAAGTAGGGCTTTATCTGTGAGGGAGGCGGATGAGATGAAAAGAGTGATGCGATTGATTGTTTATATGATGCCCTTAGTGATTGTGTTTTTAGGGGAAGTATTAGCTAAAACAGAGGGAAGCCGAGCCCAAATTTATGTTCCTTTATTAGCATTATTTCCATTTCTTTATTTTTTGCAAGGAATGCTCGTTTCTTTTTATGGAGGAAATTTGCATGTCGCTGTTATGATGACTTCCATTTCCTATGCCATCACGCTTTGGCTATTTTTAAGTCCAGCTTCATGGGGAATGATTTTGATTTATCTACTTGTTGTCTTCTTCCTTGGATTATTTTTGGAAATGAGGCATAAGCACTAGGAAATGGCAGGTTAGTGAAAGCTATTTTCATAAAGTTGAGCGAGTTCTTTAAGACGACGATCGATTCGTCGTTTTTAATTTGGAGGAATTCACGAAAGGGGTTTTAGTGACCACTTATGTTTATTAGATGAAAAAGGCTCTTTCACTTCAAGGGAGTCTTTTTTTCATTGAAAAAAGCCCGATTCGAATCGGGCTTTAATAATGACGGCAACCGTTTTTTTGGATGAATCCACCGTGTTCTAGTTGATAAAATTCATGAGATTCTCCGACGACGCGTGGTAAGGAACCAATTCGTAAAACTGTCGTGGCGTGAGAGGTTGTCGCAGGTTCAGTGTAAACAGCTGTGTTACTAATGACTTTAACGACGAAACTTTCCGGTAATGGTTGTACAACTTCATTTGATGATTGATCTAAGACATGACAAGCTTCTTTAGCAATCCAACCCACTTTTGTTTTAAAGTGTTGAGGTGTTTCGCTTGTGACTGCAAAGACTTGGTCCTTTGCTAGATGAGCGGTGACCTTTGATTGAGGATTGTCCTCTTTGTGCGCTGTACACGATTCATTGATTGCAACTAGAAATTTATCTTTTGGGACATAAAAACTTGACGCATTAAATCTAACATTTGCCATTTTTCATCATCTCCCTTAGTGAAACATCGTTTGCCATTAGTAATATATGTTTCTAAACAGAGAAATACGACAAGATAGGATGTTGTTTTTGAAAGGGGCAATGGGCTGAAAAAAGGAAGCCTCTTTTCAAGGCTTCCCATCAGTTATTTGTTGTTTTTTAACCACATGATGGCATTATAGGCGTGCATCGCGGCACCAGTAGGTAAAATATCTTCATTAAAGACTACTTTTTCATTATGCATCGGTTTTCCGAATAATGGGTTTTCCTGCTCTGTTCCAGCTCCAAGTAAGAGATAAACACTTGGCACATGGTAGGCGTATGACGCAAAGTCTTCAGAACCCATGCCTCCCTGTTCAAATTGAATGACAGCCTGCTCACCAAGTAGGTCTTTCATATAAGAAGTTATTTCATGTGCTAACGGTGTATCATTCGTTAGCGGTGGAACAGAAGAGAGCTCAATCAGTTCAGCCGAGCCTCTAAACATTGTCGCTGTAGAAACGACGATTTCATTTACTCGATTAACCATGTAATCTAAAAGTTCCTTATCAAGGCTGCGGATGGTTCCCTCCATCACAACTTCTCCGGGAATGACGTTCGGTGCTTCCCCTCCAACAAATTTTCCAATGGTGATGACAGCTGGTTTTGAAGGTGACACTTCACGTGCAATGATTTCTTGAAGTGCGAGGTAGATATGGACGGCGATGTTAATCGGATCAACACCTGTTTCTGGCATTGCCCCGTGGCACCCTGTCCCCTTAACTACAATTTGGAATCGGTAACATCCGGCAATCGTTGTGCCAAGTCCACATAAAACGAGATTAGACGGTGTTTGGGAGTGAACATGCATCGCCAAAGCGGCATCAACTTTAGGATTTTCTAAGACACCGGCTGCTATCATTTTTTTAGCCCCTGTGAAGCCTTCTTCATCAGGTTGGAAAACTAGCTTAACGGTTCCCTCGAGTTGATCCTGATTCTGTTTTAAGAGTTTTGCAGCCCCAAGGAGCATGGCAGTATGCATATCGTGTCCGCAAGCGTGCATGCAACCATTTGTTGATTTAAAGTCGCAGGCTGACGTTTCTTTCACTGGAAGAGCATCCATATCGGCACGTAGCATTATGGTTTTTCCAACCGTCCTGTAAGGGTCGCTACAATTCCACTTTCACAAATTTCAATCGGATCATAACCCAATGATTTTAGTTGTTCCATGACATAAGCTTTCGTTTGAGGTAAAGTTGCGCCCACTTCAGGAATTTGATGAAGGGCGCGACGGTAACCGATTAATTCGTTCTTAATGGCTAGTGCTTGTGTTATTAATGTGTTCATCGGAACATCCCCTTTTTCTTTAATTTTATTGATTATAAAACATTATACAACAAAATTTTAAGATTCTTAAAGGGTGAATAAAAATCTCTCTCTTATGATGCACATCACGTCAGGTGAACAGGGAGGGCGTGAACTTAAACACGAGCACACGGTATTAAAAGAGATCGATGTCTTTCCTCTTCTAAAAGGCTCATTAAACCATCATCGTTTTTAAATAATCCGCAATATTGTATAGTGCCGCGCCAATAGCGGGGGTGTATTTTCCTTCAATTCCAAGAATAATATTTTCACGGGTGAGTGGGAAAGGGGCAATTTCTTTTAAGTAATGTTGAATAAAGGTGAGATCTTCTTGATTAAAGTAAGGGGCAAGGTGTCCGCTAATAATGACGACGCCATCGACGATAACGGTAATATTTCGAATCGCCTCTGCCAAGTGAGTCAAGTAAGTTTTCCAAATGGTTTGACAGTGATCATCGCCGGCGCGTAACTTTTCAAAGAAGTCAGGAACACTCATTTTTGCTTGGGAGACAAGTGCATGGATAGAACAGTAAGTCTCTAAGCATCCACGGGAACCGCAGTAACAAGTGGGGCCTTGTTTATTAAGGGAGAGGTGCTCAATAATTCCACTTCTCATTTGAAGTCCATTATGAACTTTACGGTGGGTCATAATAGCGCCACCTAGGTTTTCATTTAAAAAGAGAAGGATGGCACTATCAAGCTCTTGGTGGTGCCAAAGTTCGAGGTAGGCAGCTGCCTTAGAGTCGTGAGTCAATCGACAAGGATAGGGAATGAACTCAGCAAGCGTCGAGCGTTTTAACTGGTCATTTTGAAGGATGGGGCCATAACTGACGGACTCACCATCTGAGGAAATGATGCCTTGAATAGCAATGGATACGCCTAAAAGGCGATCGGGATTAATGTTGTTTTTTTCGATAAATTGTTGAACGAGCTTACCTATTGTTTGATAGTACGGTGTTTCATCCGAGTAGGGGATGGGATGGGTTTGTTTATGCGTGACTTCACCGTATAAGTTGACGTGGACAAGATGAATACAATCTTTTAAAATGCCAAGACCGATCGATGTTCGGGCTAATTTATTAATGGTGATTAAATGAGCACGTCTTCCCCCTGTTGATTCTAAATATCCCGTTTTAAGGATAAGTTCTTGATCTTCTAGCTCTTTAAGATTTTGGCTAACGGTGGAAAGCCCCATCTGTAAAGATTGAACCAATTGTAGTTTTGATGTTTCCTTCTCTTGATAAATGGCAGTGTAGACTTTCTTTAAATTAATTTGTTTAATGGCCATGGTGGTCATTCCTTTGCTTATCATCGGGTACCTCCTAGTTTTCATCATCTATTTCAATCTAAATATAAACGCAAAAATGTTGCTCGCCAGCGATTAGAGTGTGGGTCTTATCAGGGGGGGCGCGTGTTGCCAGCGTAGGAATTGGCGTAGAGATTTAGGCAAGGAAGAGTTAGACTCATTCAGATTTCTAGGGTCGCTATCGTCAATTTTCTTTTGGATCGGTGAGGAAAAAATAAGGATCTGTGAGAGAATGCGACCACTTGTGCACTCAAAATTACACAAAGTCTGGCTAATCTTTTTCACGGTAAATATTTAACAAGAAGTGGTGGGCAGTGCTAGGCTGCGAGAAACATTTAGGACAAAATCATCCAAAAGAGCCGATTTTTTAGTTTTGGTTTATATATAGAAAATATTTCTGTTTTTCTCTAGTCGTAATTATAGTACATTCAAAGCAATAAATCAAAAAAAGCTCAAGGGAGTAAAAAAAATATAAAAAACATCCTAAAAAAGCGTTTACAAAATAGAGGGTTTAGGCTACAATGAACTTACACTTAACATTAAGTCTAAAGTTAAAGTGGAAAGTTTCTAGGAGAGAAAGGATGAATAAAATGAAAAGTGCGGTATTTTACGGGAAACATCAATTGAAAGTAGAGGAAGTGAATCTTCCTGTTGTTGGAGAACATGAGGTATTAGTCGAAGTAAAAGCATGTGGTGTATGCGGGACGGACGTCCATATTTATGAAGGTGATGAGGGAGCGGCACCTGTTACGCCACCGACCATTTTAGGACATGAATTTTCGGGGGTTATTAAAGAGGTAGGTACCGCAGTTAAAAGTTGCGCGGTTGGAGACCGTGTGAGTGTGGATCCGAATTGTTATTGTGGGGTTTGTGATCCATGCCGAAATGGAATGGCACATTATTGCGAAAATATGATCGGGTATGGAACAACAGTGAATGGTGGATTTGCTGAATACTGTGTGGTTAAAGAAAGCCAAATTTATAAATTAGGTGATCATACGTCTTTTGAGCAGGGAGCAATGGGGGAACCTGTGGCTTGTTGTTTACATGGAATTGATATGTGTGAAATTAAACCTGGACATCAAGTAGTGGTCATCGGTGGGGGAATGATTGGATTATTAATGATTCAATTGGCTAAATTAGCGGGGGCAGCAAAAGTCGCTTTATTAGAGCCAGTCGCGAGTAAACGTGAAGTGGGATTATCGATTGGAGCAGACGTTTGTATCGATCCGTTAACAGAAGATGTTGAAAAAGTACTTAAGGAAAATGGCATGACATGGATTAATACGGTTATTGAATGTGTTGGGCGAATCGATACGATTGAGACAGCGATTAAGGTTGCAGGAAATAAAGCAGTTGTCATGATGTTTGGATTAACAAAACCCGAAGAAGAGTTACGCATTAAACCGTTTGAAATTTTCCAAAAAGAGTTAGTCTTAAAAGCGTCTTACATTAATCCATATACACAAAAACGTGCGTTAGATTTAATTG
The DNA here is from genome assembly GCF_037076425.1 of Turicibacter faecis. Lineage (NCBI taxonomy): Bacteria > Bacillati > Bacillota > Erysipelotrichia > Erysipelotrichales > Turicibacteraceae > Turicibacter > Turicibacter faecis. The sequence continues at coordinate 805,899 of NZ_AP028127.1, forward strand.
ATTCAGGTCGTTTAGATGTTGAGAGCATGATTTATGAGGTATGTGGACTTGAACAATTAGAAGAGATTTTAAGCGATCCAAAGTTACGTGCGAAAGGGAAGTATTTAATTTCTCCTTCTAAATAGGAAGAGATTAGAGGGGGGATAGTATGAGTCCAGCATTTATTGCAGATCCACAGCGGCTAGTGATAGCCGCCTTATGTGGCGTTTTGTTATTACTCGTTTTAATTGTTAAATTTAAGCTTCATCCGTTTATTTCGCTCCTTATTTCCGCGTTTGTTATAGGACTTGGAAGCGGTCTTCCTGTCCCAATGCTTGTGTCTGCTGTTGAAGAGGGAGCGGGACAAACGTTACAGGGGATTATCTTACTGATTGGACTGGGATCTATGTTCGGGGGAATATTAGAGGTCTCAGGTGGGGCCCAGGCAGTAGCCCAAGCCTTAATCAAAAAATTCGGTGAAAAAAGAGCGGGACTTGCTCTTGGGTTAACAGGGTTAGTCGTAGGGATTACCGTATTCTTTGAAGCAGGTGTCGTTATTTTAATTCCACTGGCTTTTGGGTTGGTGAAAAAGACGAAACGATCAACGCTTTATTATGTGATTCCGTTACTGGCCGGATTGGCCTCAGCCTTTGCGTTTATTCCACCTTCTGCGGGTTCAGTGCTAGTCGCTAATCTTTTAGGGGTTGACCTAGGGATTATGATCGTCGTTGGTGTGATTGTCGGGCTAATGGCCTTACTTGTGGGAGGAATCTTTTTCTCACGCTTTATTGGTCATCGCCTGCATACCGCTTTACCGACCAATGTGTTGGAAGTAGAGGAAATTGATGAAAATCAACTTCCATCTTTTAAGCTAGTGGCAACTATTATTCTCATCCCACTTCTTTTAATTCTAGCGAGTACTGTATCGGTTTATCTTGAGGGGCTTCGCCCGATTCGACCGATTCTTGAGTTTTTAGGGACGCCGTTTGTGGCATTAGTGATAGCCGTATTAAGTGCCGTTTATCTTTTAGGGATTAAACAAGGGTATAATGCGGAACAAGTGCGAAAGATTTTAGAGCGCTCTTTACGGCCAACTGGACAAATTTTACTTGTCATTACAGGTGGAGGTATAATTAGCTTTATTTTACAAGCTTGCGGCGTAGGAGAACTTGTGGGTGGCCTATTAGAAAGTAGTGGCTTACCTTATGTTTTAGCAGCTTTCCTCATTGCTGGATTTATTCGTTTTTCTGTCGGAGCTGCGGTTGTGGCGATGACGATGGCTGCTGGAATTATGGCATCGATGCCTGCTGTGCTGGAATTATCACCCCTTTATTTAGCCGCCATGGTTTGTGCGATTAATGGGGGAGCGACGGCCTTTAGTCACTTTAATGATTCAGGATTTTGGTTGGTGAGCTCACTTTTAGAAATCGATGAAAAAACAACATTAAAATCATGGACAGTTATGGAAACATTAATTGGAGTGACAGGGTTGGTTTGTGCCCTTGTGATTTCGATGTTTGCTTAAAGTCGAAAAAAGGAGGATAAAAACGTGTTTCAAATTGAGGTTGTTTTAAATAGTATCACGCATGCGAAAGATTTAGTTTCAATTGCAGAAGGAACACCGTGTGAGGTTTGGCTTCATTGTCATCGTTACGTGGTTAATGCAAAATCATTACTAGGAGTGCTGAGTTTACCTTTTATGGAAGAGGCGAAATTATCACTTGAAACAGAGGATCAACAGGTGATTGATGAGGTTTTAAAAAGATTAAGCACTTTTCATTTACTAAAAGATGAAAGCGCTATTAACGATAAGGCGTATGATTTAGTGGCGCTTGGGGAAATTTTGATTGATTTTACACAAGAGGGTGTCACGGCATCCGGCCAAAAAATATTTGTTCAACATGCTGGAGGAGCTCCTGCTAATGTTTTAGTCGCTGCTAGCAAACTGGGATCAAAAACGGCATTTTTAGGAAAGGTGGGTACAGATGCTCACGGTAGGTTTTTGAAAACAACACTAGAAGCGGAAGGAGTGGAGACTAAGGGACTCATTCTTGATTCAAATTTCTTTACGACGCTCGCCTTTGTAGAATTAGATGAAAGCGGGGAGCGAACCTTTTCATTTGCTAGAAAGCCGGGGGCGGATACCCAAATTCAAAAAGAGGAACTTCCATTAGAAATTTTAAAACAGAGTCGCATCTTTCATGTAGGATCGCTGTCTCTTACGCATCAACCGAGCTATGAGACGACGTTTTACGCGGTTAAATATGCAAAGGAACATGGGGCGATGATTTCCTATGACCCAAATTATCGGGCGTCCTTATGGGAGAGTGAAGAAATCGCGAAAGAGGTCATGCGCCAGATGATTCCTTATACGGATATTATGAAAATCTCGGAGGTTGAGATGGAGCTTTTAACGGATCAATCGACTCCAGAGGCTGCTGCCACGTGTTTAATTAATCAAGGGGTTCAAATCGTATTGATTACACTCGGAAAGGATGGCGCGTATCTTTATACGGAAGAAGGCGGGCAGTTGATTCCAGGGTATTTAAGCCATGTCATCGATACAACGGGAGCGGGAGATGCCTTTCTAGGCGGCTTTTTACATAGTCTTTCACAACACCCTATTTTGATGTCACAACTATCTTTAAAGGGATTAACGTCTCACGTCAGACTTGCAAATGCGGTGGCAAGCTTATGTGTTGAACAAATGGGGGCGATTCCAGCGATGCCTCTTAAAGAATCAGTTTGTAAACGTTTTATTGGATTTGCGTAGTCTAGTAGGGGCGAGGGTGATCAGGACAAGTCGCCCCCCTGGTTAAGAACAAACAAAAGGATGACAGTTGACACTCGTCATCCTTTTGTTTGTTTACGTTTTAAGCGCTCTGTGCATCAGATCTTAAGAAACCTTAGCTGATTGCAACTGACGGAAGGTTAAATCGCGAATCGCTATCTTTTATGAAATAGTTGCAGATGAGTGATAGGCGGGCTTTGATATGTTATAATGAAGAAAATGAATGATGTCCTCTTTTGAAATCGTTATTTTCTTTATAGGGGCCCCTTGCTCATCAAGTGTCTGACCTCTTATAGGAGTTCCCAACAGAGAGAGTCACGTAAAGGTGAAAAATTCAGTAGGATGGTGGGTCGCTATTTTATTTATCGGACGTAAGAAAGGGGTTGTAGCCAAAAATGACGCTTGCTAGCGGATGAAAAAAAGGCGAGATGTTTTAATAAAAGGAGGATAGCTTGCATAAGTTATTAAAAAAGGGCATAGGGTGGGATTTCTATGAAATTATTTGCATCAGATTACGATGGAACCTATTGGAAACATACATTTAAAGGTCAGGTAGACCTTGTTAAAAATATTAAACAAACGAAACAGTGGCGTGAAGAGGGGAATCTTTTTGTTTTTGCAACGGGACGTCCTATTTCCATGATGAGGCTAGAAAAATATATGCATGGCATTGTTTACGATTATATTGTAGGGCTAAATGGTGGAATCATTATCTCTAAAACAGGAGATATTTTATTTCGGGAAACTATCAATAACTCGATTGCTCGAAAAATCATGATTTTAATTCAACAAAAAGAGGTGTTACATTACTCGGTCAGTGATGGATTATGTGGCCACTATCATACGGCTTTTGGATGGTCCCACAAGACTTTTTATTTATTTGCCTTTTTTAAATTATTTTTAAAAACTTATGGGCTTACTTTAGATGAGGCGTTAAATCGACCCGTTGTTCAAATTTCAGTCAAATTAAAAAGTGCCGACGAAGCGTCTTCCTTTGCTCATCAAATGAATCAATTGTTTGGAAAAGATATTGTGGCTTTTTCTAATCTACGCCATGTTGATATTGCGGCTAGGGGTCTTTCGAAGGCAACGGGAATTGAATATATTGCGAATCGGCATGGGATTGATGCGAATGATATTTATTGTATGGGAGATAGTTTTAATGATTTGCCTATGTTAAAACGCTATCATGGATTCACGCTTCCAGAGGCCCATCAGACGATTAAAGAAAATGTACGTGGAGTATTTGAAACGGTGGGCGATGCGCTCACACAAATTTTAAAGGGGTAAGGAAAGGTCAAAGGGAACTTTGGCTTTTTTTGTGTGAGCTATCACCAATCGGGGCTAAAGTGGATATACTATCAGTGAATCGTTCTATTGACGTGTGATATCATTTGTCAACAGATTGGTTAAAGGGGAGTGAGTTTATGTATGATCGACCACGTTTTAATCGCCGTAATCCTTATTCTTTTTTAAGGGGATATCGTGAGAATCATGAAGGGGGCTTTGACCCAAATTTTGTTCCGGTTCCGTATCCAGGTGAATTTGGTGGATTAGGTTCATTTATTGTCGGAGGGTTAGCGGGTGCCTTTTTGGCGAGTGCCTTTGGTAATAAGCATGATCAGGCGGCGCATCCAGCACAAGCTACGACCAGTTCGGTTCAACCCGTCATTCAACCGGTACCGGTCGTCCAAGGAATGCCTTATAATTATTCGCCTTATGGATATATGTCACCGACATCGCAATTAAAGGAGCCTAAGGTGAAAGAAAAAGATGACGACGAGGAGTTATATCCGGATTTTGATGAGTGGAAAGGAAAACAACCGGTAAAAGAAACACATCAAGTCTATACCATCCCAAATCAGGCAACGTCTAACAAAATGCCAACGTACCAACAGGCGCCCATGTATCAACAAGTGCCCGTGTATCAACAGGCGCCCGTGTATTACCAACCGATGATGCCGGCTTATCAGGTGATGCAACAATCCATGATGCCTTACCCATCAAGAAATGGTTCGGCCCGTTGGATAACAACAGATGTTTCTCCGTATCAGGAAAGTTCCGGTCCGTTTATGGCAATGGTTCCGGTCGTGACACATCAAGTGGCGTTAGAAAGTCGTCCAGCAACTCAGGTGATGCCTTATTATATGATGCCTGTCCAACAAAGTCCGCTTCTTTAACAGTGGAATAAAAAAACTCGAAGAATGTCCCGCTAATTTGGAGTTTTCCTCGAGTTTTTTTATGATTATTTTGTTAAAAATCATCATTTTCTTCAATCGCGTGGTATTTGTTTGGCGGGTCTTCCGGTAACTTGAACGGGTTAACGTGAACGGTACAGTGTTTAATTTGAGGAAGGTGATGTTCAAGTTGATAGTGGACCTGCTCTGCAATCGCATGGGCTTTAATAAGGCTTAAAGTAGGATCGACAGAAATTTCTAGATCAACATAAATTCGATTGGAATGGATCCGCGTTTTTAATGAATCGATGGCAAGGACGCCGTCTACCTGTTCGATTTGCTGTTTGATTTGAGCAATGAGTTGGGGGCTTGCCGCTTTATCAATCACTTGGTTTGTGGCCTCAATGAAGATTTGAATAGCTACTTTTAAAATAATGACGGTAATAATAAGGGCCGCTAATGGATCAAGGATGGGAAACCCTAAACGAGCCCCGATAATTCCAATGAGAGCTCCAATCGATGAAAGAGAGTCGCTTCGATGATGCCACGCATCAGCGGCAAGGGCCGTGGAATTTATTTTTTTCGCCTGGTATAAGGTATAATGATACATCCACTCTTTAACAGCAATCGATAACAAGGCGGCCCAGATTGTCACTGATCCCGGGGTTAAATAATGGTGGGATACAATGGTTTCAATAGCGGAATAGCCAATAGAGAGTCCAGTTAAACATAAAATAAACGATAGAATTTTGCTTAAAATAGGCTCGAACTTTTCATGCCCATACGGATGGGAACAGTCAGCAGGTTTTTGTGAAAGACGAAATCCGATAAGGACCCCAATAGAACTAATGACATCGGATAAGGAATGAATCCCATCAGAAATCATTGAGGCACTGTGTCCCACGAGTCCAGCAACTAGTTTAATCATCGTTAAAATCGTATTCATCACAATTGTGACGAGTAAGGTATGATTTCCAATCTGCTCCCGATTAGATGAATTCACATCAAACACCTCCATTAGTGGTTTGTTACTTATAGTTTATGAGAAAAAGTTAGGATATGTGCCTAAAAATGTATAATCATCGGTGAGTCGGGGATATTAAGAGTAACCCAGTTAGAAAGGAAGGGGATTTCAATGAATATGACATTAATGATTCAAATTGGATTAATGCTTTGTGTCATTAGTATTGTGATAATGGGACTTGTCTTCTTTATTGCCTATGATCATCAACTCAGACGAAGACAGGCTTTACAATATCATTTAGATGAAAAAAAAGGTAATCCTTTTCCTTTTTAAAGGGTTACCTTTTTTCTATTGTGAAGTAAATGTGATTAAAGATCGGCAGGCCGTTGTCCCAAAGTTGTAAGAAGTAATCGGTTGATAATGTTCGATTTCCCGGTGCCTCACCGTTTTCATCGTCCTGACGAAGCGAATCAAAGAAATAGACCTCGCTTAGTGATTGATCAAATCCAACAAGTGTCATGTAGTGTTGCCAATTTAAACCATCACCGACTAAGACAATAACAGGTGTTCCCTCAATCAATCGACTTTTTAACGTCTCAAATGTTCCGCGATAGAGTGTCGCCTCATAGGCACTATCTTTAAAATAACTTAAAATTCCCTTCGGTAAAACATAACCAGAAAAGGGTAACTTATAGCCGAATTTTTCGTACAGCTCAAGCCCCGTCTGAGACTCCCCAAAGTGTCTTAATACGTAGGCGGTTGAGAAGGCCGAGCACTCGTTATGAACTTGAGTTTCAAAGCTATTTTCCTGATCAATTGAATAAGAGGAAGGAACGCTTTTTGTTAGAGAATCCCGTTGGGGAAAGGGGGTTAAATAATAAAAAATGATGAGCACGAGAAGAAGTAGACCTAAACTGCCCCAAAATAACCATCGTTTCATTGCATATCTCCCTTTGTTTTAAATGTATCCTCAGTATAGCATAGTTCCTTAAAAAGCGTCAAATATTGGTATTATAAGTAGGGAAGATTTTGATAGGATCTAAAAGGCTAATCGTCCTTTTTAAATCGTAGTTTTTTTGTCTAAGAAGTGATAAAATAAGAGAAAATGTGAACGATGAAGGTTTGGAGGAGTAGCGATGAGTAAACGTGTCGTGTTGGCGGAAAAACCGTCTGTTGGTCGTGACATTGCTCGTGTGCTTGGATGCACGAAGCAAGGTCAGGGATATTTAGAAGGAAAAGATTATGTCGTGACATGGGCACTTGGTCACTTAGTGACACTTGCGGACCCAGAGGCATACGATGTGAAATATAAATCGTGGAATTTAGAAGATTTACCCATGTTACCGAAAGCGTTTAAATTTGTGGTGATTAAAAAGACGGCGAAGCAATTCAAGGCAGTGAAGGAACAGCTGTTAAGAAAGGACGTTTCTGAAATTGTCATCGCGACGGACGCGGGGCGCGAAGGAGAATTAGTGGCACGTCTCATTATTGAGAAATCGGGTGTAAAAAAACCACTTAAACGTTTATGGATTTCTTCAGTGACGGATCAGGCGATTAAACAAGGATTTAAATCATTAAAAGATGGACGTCACTATGATGATTTATACGCATCAGCGTTGGCGCGTTCTGAGGCGGATTGGATTGTCGGAATGAATGCGACACGGGCCTTAACAACGAAATACAACGCTCAACTTTCATGTGGTCGCGTGCAGACCCCAACCTTGGCCATGATTTCAAAAAGGGAAGAAGAAATTAAACAATTTAAATCAGAACCTTATTTTGGGTTAACGGCCATGAGTGAGTCCGTGAAGTGGACGTGGCAAGACGGAAAGTCAAAAAGTACACAGACATTTGAAGAACAGCGTATCGATGAGTTAATGCGTGCGCTTAAAGAGAAACCGTTACAAATTATAGAAGTTAAAAAGGCCGAGAAAAAGGTTTATGCGCCGGGCTTGTATGATTTAACGGAATTGCAGCGGGATGCAAATAAAAGGTTTGGATTTTCGGCGAAAGAGACGTTATCAACGATGCAAAAATTATATGAACATCACAAGGTGCTCACATATCCGCGAACGGATTCACGCTATCTTTCAACGGATATTGTTGCTACTCTCCCTGAGCGCTTAAAAGCGGTCGCTATCGGACCTTACCGAGGGGTGGCGAACCAACTGTTAAAGGGTAAAATCGTCACAAATTCTTCGTTTGTCGATAATAAAAAGGTAAGTGATCACCATGCGATTATTCCAACCGAGCAAACACCCCTGTTAAGCGATTTAAGTGATAAAGAACGAAAAATTTATGATTTAGTCGTGAAACGATTCCTTTCTGTCTTTATGAAGCCATATATTTATGAGCAGACGACGATGTTGGCTAAAATGGGTCAGGAATCGTTTGTTGCGAAAGGAAAGCGTGTCGTGTCATTGGGGTTTAAAGAAATCTACCACGTGGATGAAGAGGAAGGGGATGGGTTAGCCAATCTCCCAGTTGTTGAGGAAGGGACGGTCTTATCTCATATTAAATTAATCAAAACATCAGGACGGACTCAACCACCCGCTTATTTTAATGAAGCGACACTTTTATCAGCGATGGAGAATCCATCACGATATATGAATCAGGCCTCAAGTGAGGTGGTTAAAACATTAAAGGAAACGGGTGGATTAGGGACGGTAGCGACACGCGCCGATATCATTGAAAAGTTATTCAATAGTTTTATGATTGAGAAAAAGGGCCAAGATATTTATTTGACATCAAAAGGGCGACAATTATTAGAACTGGCGCCTAAGGAGTTAAAGTCACCTGAATTAACAGGACAGTGGGAGAAAAAACTTCAAGATATTTCAAATGGGCGCTTAAAGCGCCAACAGTTTGTCGGGCAGATGCGCGAGTATGCAAGTCAAATTGTGCATGAAATTAAAGGAAGCGAAGCCACGTATAAACATGAGAATTTAACAACAACGAAATGTCCAACGTGTGGCAAGCCGATGCTTGCCGTGAATGGAAAGCGTGGAAAGATGCTCGTATGCCAGGACCGTGAATGTAACACGAAAAAGACGGTTTCTCAATTGACGAATGCTCGTTGTCCAAATTGCCATAAAAAGTTAGAACTTCGTGGTGAGGGAGACAGTCGAATGTTTAGCTGTGTGTGTGGGTACCGTGAGAAGCTAAGTACGTTTAATAAGCGAAAATCGGAACAGAAAAAACAAGGAAGCAAACGTGACGTCCAAAAATATTTGCGTGAACAAGAAAAGCAACAAGAACCAATGAATTCAGCGCTCGCTGATGCGTTAGCTAAATTAAAATTATAAAAAAATAGGCCTTTGGGTGAATTTCATCGAGGGGCCTATTTTTTACATTTTCTGTTGTTTTTATACACGCATTATATGATTTTTTAGAAGTTATGTGGTAGGGTGAAATAGACGGGAGAGTCATGAATAGGATGGCAGTTGCATAGACTGTTAGAAGTTTTATAAAGGAGGAAATAAAACGTATGATTAAGAAATCGATTCTTACCTTGGGATTGGCTATTGGGTTAAGTCTTTCAACGCCAGTTTTAGCAAAGACGTCGTTTAGCGGTGAATACCGTCAGGGGGAGATTTTATCTTTTGGAACAAGTTTAACAAAGAGTGAAGAGGCTGCTCTCCGGGAGTATTTCGGGGTACCCGCGGATATGGAAGCTATTTATGTTGATAATGCCACAGCGATTGAGCAATTAGGGTTAGCACCTGATGCGTTAGATGATTATACGGGAGGCTGGTATTCATCGGCGTATGTTAAGTTAACGGATCAAGGAGGGGTTCAAGTTTCATCGAAAAACGTAAGTTTAGTCACGAATGAGATGTTTGCGAATGCCCTCATCACGTCAGGAATTTTAAATTGCGAAGTTAATGTTTCAGCACCGTTTATGGTGACTGGAGAGTCAGCATTGGCAGGAATTTTAGCCGGTGCGGAAGAAATTATGGGTGAGAGTCTCTCTGAGGAGAATAAAGTTATTGCGAAAGAAGAAATTGATACAACGCTAGAGGTTGCTGATGAAATTTTAAACGATGAATCAAATAATATTGATTCAAAAAGTGATTCATCAACCGTTGCATCAGGAATTATGAACGACATTAAAGAGCAAGTCATTAAGGATTCACCAAATTCAGTTCAAATTGGTCAAATCATTACGAATGTAACAAATAATTATGGAGTCGAATTAAGTGACGAAACGAAAGCACGCGTTGCCTCTTTAATGGAAAATGTGAATGATTTAGATATTGATTACTCAGAGATTAAAGATACAATGAAAAATATCGGAAATAGCATTGCCGACAGCCTCAAAGAAGCAGGCGTGCATTTGAAGGAATCTGGCCTATTAGAAAGTATCGGAAACTGGTTTTTAGATTTATTTGCCTCTTTTGGTGAATGGATTAAACAGTTATTTGTTTCTATCCCAGATTCGAATCAGGCTGAGACAGATAACAATGAGTTAGAATCAACAGTGGCACCAACGGTTGAAGAAGAGCAAGACTCACTTCCAACCAATATTGACTCAAGTTCATTAGACGAATCATTACTGGAATCGACACAGGATACAGAGGAATCTGTTGAATTGCCAGAGGCTAAGGACACGGAACAAACTCAAGTGGACGGTGTTTTGCAGGCAGACGAATTAAATCCAAATGATGAAACACAAGAGGCTCTAAATTAATAAAGAAAAAGACAGAATAACAGTTAACTGTTATTCTGTCTTTTTCTTTAAATAGCATTAATGACGATAATAAGTATAATGACGGTTTAAAGGGATAAAGGTTTGATAAAAAATATGGATTTGTCCAGAGAAGGTGTGACTCTCATTTTCAAAATTAAAGGTTCGAGTTCCCCATCCATAGCAATTATCCCATGATATCGTATGAGGACTTTCGTTGTAGTAAGTCCATTGTTGTGGGCTTGGAGGAACCGGCTCTCCCTGGTGGTCTTTAACGGGATAAGGAAGAATAAGACGGTACGTGTGAAGAATGATGTTAGGAAGATGGACGGTTTGGTTGGTGGCGGAAAATTTCTGTGTGAGTGGAGAACCTTTTAAGGGTGAAAGATCGCAGACGTGATTATTATCAAGTGTGAGGGAAATCAACTCTGTTTTGTCAGCGAGTGGCGAAATATCAGAAATTTGATTGTCGTGTAATGTTAACGTTTGGAGTTCAGTCATGTTTTGAAGGGGAGTAATATCGGTAATTTCATTTGTATATAAGTCTAAAATTGTAAGATTCGTTACTGTCTTTAAAGGGGAAATATCATGAATCTGGTTTTGATTAAGGGTTAATAAGGTTAATTTTGTCATATCTTCTAAACCGTTAATCGATTGAATTTGATTGTAATGTAACCATAAGTGAGTTAAGTTCACTAGTTTTTTTAACGATGTAACTGTTGTGACCTTTGTGTCAGAAATATAGAGTTTTTGCAAGTTTGTTAAATTCGCAAGAGGTGTAATGTCTGTTAGGTCGGTATTCATATAAAGGTGTAATTCTGTTAAACTGGTTAGGCCAGCTAATGCGCTTAAGTCGGTAATTTGATTATTGAATAATAATAATTGTGAAATCGAGTTAGGAAGTCCTGCTAAACTTGAAATATCGGATATCTGATTGTCGCCAAGCTGTAAGGATTCTAAATTAATAAGATGTGAGAACGAATCTTGTGAGGGTAAGGTTGCAATCTGATTGGTATTTAACAGAATAGTTGTTAAACTCGATGGAAGATTTGAGACGTTTGAAAGGTCGTTAATTTGATTATCGATTAAATCTAAAATTTGGAGATCGGTGAGAGCAGACAAATCCGGAAGGGTTGTCAGGTTGTTGTAAGGAAAATAAATATCTGTGACGTTGACACAGTATTCGATTCCCGTAAGGTTTGATATTTTTTGTGTTACGGGTTTTCCGTCTCCAGAATAATCAAGTTCATCTAATTGGGCGAGATCGTCATCTGTAAGTTGCAGAGTCTCAGAAGTGATTATCCCTTTATCTATGAGGGTATTGCGAAGATATGTATAAAAGGCAGCATCGGGGATATTAACGGGTGTGGCCAAAGCCATCACCTCCTTTTTAAAATTTCTACTTTAGTATATGTCTTTAGCAACAAGAGGGTGACACGATAACAAAGCATGAAGAATGTACAAAATGAGTTCCCTATGAAAACAATTTAAAAAACCATTTGAGCACGATAAAGCTCGGAGGAAATACATCCGTATTTGTGTGTGGATTCAATGGTTTTTTTATGATTAAGGATTGATAGGATAACGGAGAACTTTTAGGTTTAAAACATCTGGGACCTAGCATGAAAGAAGCTGAAGGGAAAAATAAAAGGTGAGTTAAACGACTAGGAGTCAATAAATTTTTAAAAAAGAGATGATGCACGCGTAATAGAGGTTTATTAAAGCTAAATGACTTCTCAGTATCTATAAATTTTAAAAAGTCATTTCTACGAGTGTCGTTTGTCGTGCTTTTTTAAAGCGAATAAAAAATTAATTTTTTTCTAAAATTTTATTGAGTTATGTTAGCAAGTTTTTGTTGTTATTAGGTTGGTTTAATGATAGGCTTAATTTATTAAGTTAAGATAAAAAGGATGAATTAGATGAAGACATGGATGATGGTGCTAGGCATGAGTATTTGTTTAGCTGGATGTGATAAAAAGGTAGAAAAGCAGGAGGAGGTCACTCCAAGCGAATTTAAAAATTTATTAATGATGGATGAGGTTCATCGAGAGGCATATGAGAGTGACGTGACGTATCAAGTGGGGGACCCCGTTATTTTTTTAGATGATTCAGGCGTTCTTTGGCAGGTGACGCTTACTTCTTATGAAGTTGTTAAGGATCGGTATGCCGCATCGAAGGAAGCACTTGTTCTTCACTTTAATTATCGTTATCTGTTAAAAGATTTTGAGATGAATGAAACAGTGATGCCTGTCTCAATTCCAACTGTTTTTTATGAGAAATGGGCACTAAAGCCTCAAAGCTTAGCTGAGGCGAAGATTGCGTATCAATTTGGTGAATATGAAAAAAGTCCGCACATTCTTTATGAGCCAGTTATTAATCAAGAGGTAACGTGTCAACTTGTGCAACTAAAACCGAATAAAGAACAAAATTGTTTTAGTTATTATAGTTATGCGGGGGAGGGAAACTATCTGATTAGTTTTGAGGGGAACAAAAAAGAGCGTTTCAACTACTCTCTCGACATTAAACCGGAGTCGAATTTTTAGAAAAAATAACCAAAAAAATCAATATTATTCAAAAATATGCCAGGTGTGGTATGATAAATAAGGATTAGGAAAGAGCTAAAAATATAAAAGAAGGGACCATGTTATGAGTATGAAGAAAAAAATTTTAATGGGTGGGGCCATTAGCGTTTTAACCGTCGGACTTTTATATGGAGGTTATAAAGGGTACGAGTATTATACGGCAAAAGAACTTGTTGCCACTTATGAGACAAAGACATTTCCAAATATTAAAGTCAATGGACAAGATGTATCTAATTTGTCGAAGAAGAAGTTAACTCGTGCGCTAGAAAAAGAAGTTGAAAAATTTGCAACACGTAGCATTGAAATTAAAATAGATGAACATACTTTTACAAAAACATTAGATGAATTAGGGTTAACGATTGAAGAAAATCTTGAGAAATTAGCGGATGAAATTTTTACGCTTGGAAAAGATTTAGAATTGATAAAACAAGCGAAACGAATTAAAGAGGCGCCATTAAAGGAGTATCAGATTGATTATTCGTATGATGAGACATTAGTTGATGGGTGGCTTGAAACGATTGCAAATGAATTGTATGTGGAAGTAGAAGAGCCAACCTTAACGATGGTATCAGCCGGAAACTTTGAAGTGACCGGGGGCCGAGATGGATATCGTGTGGAAACAGCGGAGATTGAAGAGCAAATCAAAAAGGCTTTAAATAAGAGCTCAACAAAAGCAGTCAAAATAACAGCTGAAGGTGTTGTCACACATCCCCAACGTGATAAAGAGGCGCTTGCATCGGTTAATCATCGAATTTCAAGTTATAGCTCGACTTTCCCAGCAGGTATTCCAAGAGCCCGCAATGTGGAGTTGGCCACATCAAAAATTAATAAAACCGTGTTAATGCCAGGTGATGAATTCTCTTATACGGAAAAAGTTTCACCTGTTATTTATTCAAACGGTTATGTTGATGCAACCGTCTTTATCAATTCTAAGCCGGTTGATGGAGTAGGAGGCGGAATTTGCCAAGTATCCTCTACACTTTATAACACGGTATTAAAAGCCGGAATCTTACCGACAGAACGTCGAAACCATAGTTTACCTGTTGGATATGTTCCAAGTGGGTTAGATGCGACGATGGCAGAAGATTTAATCGATTTTAAGTTTGTGAATACGCTCGATTATCCTATTTATATTAATGCATATACGAGCGGTGGAACGTTAACCATTGATTTTTGGTCACACGAAAGTGCCCTAAACGGTGTAACGTATAAGCCTCAAGTTAGACAGTTAGCAGCGAATAAATATCAAACGTCTTTATTAGGATATGATGCAGCTGGAAATGTCGTATTTAATAAGTATATTGATACAAGTGTTTATAAATAATAAAAAGTGTTTCCATTTAGGTGGAAACACTTTTTTTCATGATTAAATGGCGCCTCACGTGTGTTAGAAGGGGCCTTTGAGGTGCCACTGATTTTAAAAATTGAATATACTAGGGTGTATCCTACTTAACTTAATCGTTCAAACCATAAAACTAATTTAACAAATGAAGGAATGTGAGGAGCACTCATGAATGTGATAGTGGATCAACAATTAAAAGCCGCACTCAATCAACAGTATTTAAATCAACCATTAGAATCAGATATAACTAAAGAACAGTTAATGAATTTACAAGGAATTCTCGTATTAGAAAACAAAGGAATAAAAGATTTAAGTGGGATTCATCATGCGATTCATGCCACGCAGATTCATCTGGGTAGCAATCAAATTAAAGATCTTTCTCCCTTAAAGGGATTAAAAAATATTGAGCAATTAAACCTTAGCCATAATCAAATTGACGACCTAAGACCGCTAAGTCAATTAAAGCAGTTAACACGCTTAGATGTGAGTAGAAATCACATTCGTAGTTTATGGCCGCTAACTAAGCTTGACCGTTTAAAAATGTTACTCGTCGACTACAACCCCCTTCAAGGTTACGAAGAGTTACGATTTATGAAAAAACTGACGTTTCTTTCTTTAAAGGGATGTGGAATTCAGACGCTATTTCCGCTCGAACCGTTAACACAGTTGCAAACGTTAACGTTAGAAGAAAATAAAATTGAATCACTTGTACCGATTAGTGAACATTTTTTATTAACCCAACTTCATTTAGGCCATAACCAGATCAGTGATTTATCACCGCTTTCGAAGTTAACTCATTTACGTGTGCTATTTGTCGAAAATAATCAGATCAGCGATTTAAGTCCATTGCGCCGATTAAAACATCTTCAATTTTTGGATTTAAGTCATAATCGAGTCCGTCATCTAGACTCACTGAGTGGTCTTGAATTTTTAGAGGCCCTAAATTTAATTAATAATCAGGTGAGTGATTTGAAACCGATTGAAAAGCTTCCGTTATTAAAGGTATTATTAGCTCAGGGAAATCAAATTGCGTCTATTTCGGGGTTGAAAAAGTTATTAATTGTTAAGTTAGAACGCCAACATATCCAGTGGGAAATAGAGGGAGATAATCTTTCCTGTTTGGATCTAAGAGGACGAATCACAGATATAAATGGAACCGTTCCAATGATTTGTGTAGACCCTAAAATGGGAAGTTATGACCCTCGGAGCAAGATCGTTAGTATCCCTGAGGGAAAGACACATCTTACTTTAGGATTTGAAGGGGAATGTGAAGATGTTCCCTTTAGCGGGACAATTGATTGTGTCTTAAAGCCAAAGGTTAAAGAATAAAAAAAACACCTCTTAATAAGAGGTGTTTTTTTTATTCACTCATTGGGGGATTCATTGCTTCAAGGGCCGCTTGATATCCCGCCTGATAGCCTTCTTCAAATCCTTGGTCATAAAATTGGTTGTTCTCTTCTTCCTGTCCCACTTTATATTTTGCAGATGTACTAAGAACGTGATTAGTGACCGTCACTTGTTGAATTGAAAATTGATCTTCTTCATTTAACGTATAATCAGGAACCTTTAATGTATTTGAATCAACATAAATGGTTTCATGGGCGTTATCATTGATTTTTACACGACTAGAGTCGGTAAAGTTTTGTCCTTTGACGATGAATTGCCCTTCCTCATCTTGGTAAACCTCAGAAATGGAAATTTCATTAACCCCCATTTGTAATTTAGTTGGTTCATAAGGGTTCACTCCATCGTAAACATAGCGTTCACCGTATAGCATATCGTATTGTAGAAGTTTAAGATTTTCTTGATAATCAGCTTCATCTTTAAATTGTTGATGGTAGTTAGTTAACGTTCCATGATGGATCCCTAATTGGTCTAATACGTGTGCCCCAAGTTGATAGGCTTCGATATTAGCGTCTTGTTTTTCAAGGCCGAAATTATTCCAAATAATATACTCTGTTTGGAACATATCGCCGTTAGCTAATTCTTCATTTGTAATATCAAGGGTTGGCAAGTGATCCCCATACATGACAAGCACCGTGTCTTCGTTAATTAACGAAAGGGCAGAAATGAGCTCTGCAATAAAAGTATCCATTTCATGAATTTCATTCGTGAAATATTCAAATGAGTTTAAGCGTTCGGTGTCATCAAATCCACTTAATTTAATTTTAGAGTGATTTTCAACAGGTGTACTTGGATAATCTCCATGCCCTTGAACAGAAATCGTATAAATATAATCTGAGTTTTCAGTCGATTTTAAGGCATCAAGAATAGGTTTAATTAAATATTTGTCTTTTGCCCATCCGCGTGGGGTAAGCTCTTCTACGTTCATGTATTCAACTGATGTAAAGGTATCAAAGCCTAGCATTTTAAATACCTTTTGGCGACTATAGAACGTTCCTTTATTATTGTGAATCGCATGTGTTGAATAACCAAGGTCTTTTAAATCATAATTGATCGTTTCTGCTGTTGTCTTACGTAAGATTGATTTATACGGGTACTCTCCGGCTCCGAAGAATTCTAAGTTCATTCCTGAGATAGCTTCAAACTCCGTATTAGCAGTTCCCGCACCAACAGAAGGCACAGTTAAGAAACCTGAAGAAAATTGTTCTTTTAGTTTACGGAAGTTCGGCACAGGATCCTCTGAAAATTTTAAATCTTTCATATAAGTTGGATCAAAGAATGATTCTAATTGAAGCATAATAATATTAGGTGCCTTTTTTTGTAACATCAATTGGTTATCATTGTTGGCAACTAAATTAGAACCCCCAATCGTTGTTGATTCAGATGATGCAAGTTGCTCTTTTAGTTGATCAACTGATGCTTCAGAGTAGTTTGCTGGACGAGTAATCCCAGTGTTTAATAATGTATTTGTAAAACAGTAAGGGAATCCGTAATCGAGATATGCGAATGCAATGTTTCCAAAGTAGCTAGCCACTACATTTGTTTTTAATGCCCCTTGTGTTAAACAGAAGAAGCAGAGGATTCCGCCTAAAAACATGGGTACAGCTTTTTTATAATTGACCTTATCCTTTGATTTTGGTGCTTTAAAGAACGCAATGACGACACCAATTAGCGCTAAAGCAACGCCAAGGATGATTAATCCAATTTGAAATTTTGAAAAGTATTTTTCTAAAATATCGAACGTTGATGAGATTAATTTTAATTCGTTTGCCGTAAATGGTGTGACACGGTTGTTGAGGACAATCCCATTTGTAATTCCCCCCGCTAACCAAATGACTGAAATCGCAGTGAAAGTGAAAACTTTTCGGCGAACGAGTAGCGAGATAGATAACGTCAATAAGATTAATAACGTATTGTAAAGAAAAACGAGTGGTGAATGAACGAGATAGTTAAGTGCCGCAACAACTGAATGACGACTAAAGCTTTCGATGAGAAAGTTTAATAAGATGGCAACAAGTAACGAAATCGTATAATTGTTATATAAATATTTTTTTATCATTTCTTTCATCTGAAACCCCCATAGATAAAACCTCGGTTTGTGATGATTTTTTCGAGGTTATTAAGTTGATGAATCTTATGTCTAACCTATCAGACATTGTAGCAATCTCGTCCCTTAAAATCAATTAGAAAAATTTACTACATTTATAGGTGCCCTTTCTACGCTTACGATAGATAAGGTAGGCTAATCAGGGATGCTATTGTCTATTTTAGTGAGACTCAATTCAAGTAATTATTATACGGATAAAAATAAAGAATTCATCTCCTAGATGTGTCTTTTTATAAAATTCCTCAAACTTTTTACTTCTTATAGGTGCGGTTAACTGATGTAATCGCTTATTTTGTTTATTTCACCATAGAATGTCGAAGGTTGTAGGGCAGGAAGGGGTTATCTTTATTTATATGGAGGTAGAGGAATAAAAAAAGAGAACATAAAAGTTCTCCTTTTTTAGATTCTTTTGTTAGAAAGGGTATTTTAGCTAGCTTTAGGACGTAAACATTGACTAACGCGAGAGACAATTGTTTCTTTCTCAGCGTCATTACTTCCGTTCCATAAGATTTCAAAAATAACACCGAGCCCAGGAAGTGTTTTTTCTTCCCCTGACTCAATTGCATCAATAATCGTTTCACGGATTTCATCATAGTTAGAATCATCTAAGTTTGCCATGACGGCTTTTCTTAAATCTAAGTTCATCAACATCACCTCATCATTTTATCTTTCAATTATAGTTTTTCAAAATGCATCGAAAGTATACGCGCTTTATTTGATGAAATTTTTATGGAGAAGTGGTCTATACTAAGGATGTTAGTCGTTTAAGAAAAAGGTGCCACGGATAAAAGGTGGATCGTAAGGTGTCAAGGGCTACCTTGGTTGAAAAAAAAAGAAAATGTCTTTTTACCGTAAACGCTTCATCCTATAAAATGATTTGGAAAGTTTATAAAATTATAGTAAAATAATAAAATAAATCCGTTTGCAAAGCGGTATGAACGAAAAGAAAGTAGGTCGAGGATATGGGGAATCGCTTTTTAAAGGGGGCCATGATTTTAAGTATTAGTATGTTCGCGACGAAGTTCTTAGGAATTTTGTATGTTATTCCATTTCAACAATTAGTTGGAGCTTCTGGGATGGCATTATACAACTATGCTTATACGCCATATGCCCTGTTTATTAGTTTATCCACGTTAGGAATCCCAGTTGGAATTGCAAAGTTTGTGTCAAAATATAATGCGGCTAAGGAGTATGATACGGCACGGACGATGTTTAGGTATGCAAGTTGGTTTATGATTGCACTCGGATGTGTTGGCTTTTTAACGATGTATAATATGGCGCCTTGGTATGCTAATGTCGTATTAGCAGGTCAAAGTGAGTTAGCAAATACAGTTGAAGATGTAACGATGGCGATTCAAACGATTAGTTTTGCCTTATTGATTATTCCAGTTATGGCAATTTTCAGAGGATTCTTTCAAGGGAATCAAAATATGGTTCCAACGTCAGTTTCTCAGTTTGTTGAGCAGGTCGTACGAATTGTTTTTATCCTTGTAGGCTCTTATTATATTATTCATATAAAGGGTGGAACGGCGAAGGAAGCGGTTGGTTTTTCTGTCTTTTCGGCTTTCTTAGCGGGGATTACAGCTTTTTTAATTTTGTATTATTATTGGAGAAAAAATGTAAAGCAGTATAATCAGTTGCTGAATGAAACGGTTTCTCATGAACCAAGAAATTTTGGAAATTTATTTACAGAGTTAATTGCGTATGCGATTCCGTTTGCGATTTTAGGATTGGCAACTAATCTATTCCAAATTGTGGATCAGACAACATATAATCATTACATGTTAAAGAGTGGCTTAGATGGAGTAATTGTTGAGGATTCTTACGGGATGTACGCAGGATCATTGTATAAGATTATTATGATTCCTGTCTCGTTTGCGATTTCGTTTGGTCAACCTTTAATTCCAGAGTTAACGTATCATCTGACGGAAGGAAATATGAAGTCGGTTCGTAAAAATTTAATGTTGGCGATTCAATTAACCTGTTTTATCACTGTCCCTGCCGTCGTAGGAATGGCGCTTCTTTCGGAGCCTATTTTTATCATGTTTTTTAACTCATCGGTCAAAGGCTATAATGCGATGGGAGGAGATATTTTTAGATTAGGATCGTTGCTTGGATTATTTATGGCACTTTATAGTATTGTCACGGCGATTTTACAAGGGATTGGTAAACAGTGGAATGGTATTATTTTCTTAGTGCTTTCGTTAGGAATTAAATATCTTGGAAATGTGTTATTAATTCCGATTTTTAAAACAGATGGAGCAACGATGGCGACGATGATTTCGTATACCTTCTGTATTGTCATGAGTTTAGTGGTCATTCAACGGGAGACAAAGTTTAAAGTGGCTAACTTAATTCGCCGATTGGTTGCGATTTTTGTTTTTACAGGGGTCATGGCCCTTGTTGTGGTGGGCGTGAAGTTTATTTTAGATTTATTTATGAACTATCAGGTTCATCATATGCTCTCATATTTATATGTAGGAATTGCGGGACTTTTCGGTGTTATAGTTTACTTCGGACTCGCGTGGTATTTTGATCTCATTGAGACCCTTTTTGGGACGAAATTTTCGTTAAAACGATTGAAGGGACGCATAGTTCGTCGTCGCTAGTTCATACTAAACAAAAGACAACTTAGTATGAAGGTGATGAAATGAAGCGGTTAGTTTCGTATGTCGTGTTAGGATTCGCGGTAGTAGGGCTTTTATTTGTGGGCGGTTTTCGAACGGAGATTCAGTTGACACAACAGGCCAAACTGAATATGGCGCGCTTAGGCCATGAAATTCAAGAGGTCAAAGGGTATGTTAGATCCTGGTTGGGTGAAGATAAAGAAGAGACGGTGGTGGTGAGCACTGATAATAGTCCGCAACGAGCGAGCCTAGATGTTAATTACGATGCTGCCTTAGAGATAGTAGAGGAAATGTTAAAGGATTTAGAACATTTATTTACAGCGGATCAGCAACAAGCAGTTCAAAAGGAGATGGATCAGCTGTACAAGCAACATTTATTACAACAATATAAGGATCAACTTGCACCAAGTTATTATGAATAAAAAAGTTGTTTTACATCAAATATAAAAAGAACGCCTAGGCGTTCTTTTTATATGGTCGTTTCAGGGCGAAATCCAAGATAACTTTCTACTTTTCGAAGTCTGATGTTCATATTATCAACTTTACTTTGGATGTCTTGTGGCGCTTGGGATGGACTCATATCTTGAAAAGGGGGAGTGGGATTAACGACAGGTGATCCATTAGATGTTTGTGTAGGGTTTTGTGCAGGAATGCCTGGGACACGGGTAGGTGTTGTATCAGGCGTCAAGGTGAGGGGCTGATTAGAAAAATATTGATTGCCGAGGATATTCGTTTGTGTTAAATCTTCAAGGGAAGGGGTCAAATCCTGGGGTGCTTGGGTGGGTAATGAGTCGAACGCAAAATCGTTAAATGAGGCTGAATCCGAAAATGTAACAGTGTTCATTGGTTCTGCTCCAATGTTTGAGCTAAGTGGTTCATTAAATGAAGAAGTGGGTGTCAATGGCGCGTAAGTATTTTGTAGACTTGGGTTTGAAATAGATGTGACATAACTATCGTTACTCATCATCGGTTGGGGTTGATTAAAGTTGTTACCCATCATGGATTGGGGTTGATTGAAATTATTACCCATCATCGGTTGAGGTTGATTGAAGTTGTTACCCATCATGGATTGAGGTTGATTGAAGTTGTTACCCATCATCGGTTGAGGTTGATTGAAGTTGTTACTCATCATCGATTGAGGTTGATTGAAATTGTTACCCATCATGGATTGAGGTTGATTGAAATTATGACTCATCATCGGTTGAGGTTGATTGAAATTATCGCCCATCATCGATTGAGGTTGATTGAAATTATTGCCCATCATCGGTTGAGGTTGATTGAAGTTATGACTCATCATCGGTTGGGACGAATTGAAGTTATTGCTCATCCCTGGTTGGGATGGATTGAAGTTGTTGTTCATCATTGGCTGCCCTTGGTTAAAGCCGTTATTTACCATCGCGTTTATTCCTCCTGTAGGTGGGACCATTCGTCCAGAGACTTGAGGACCCGCGCTATGATTAAAGCCCATTCCTCCTTGAGGCATTCCATTTGGTCCTTGTGGCGTAGGTTTTGGCGGGTTAAGAAATTGATTTAAATAGAATTGCTCCATCTGTTCAACAGGCGATTTTGTTTTTTGTTTTTTTAGTTTACCAAACATGGGCGAAGCCCTCCTTTCTTTTAGGTAAACGAGTTTTAGACACGGGTTGTTAGGCCATACGTTAAGATGTTTGAGTCAAGCGTGAACCACAAAATAACCGGTGCCTTTAACCTGTTAATATATTCTATGATTTATGCCCTAGTTGTGTTATGATATTTTTGTTGAAAAAAAGTATTTTTGTCGGAGGATAGGCCAGTGCGTTTAGATAAATTATTAGCTCATACGGGGTATGGTACCCGTTCTGAGGTGAAGCGATTATTAAAATCAAAAGTTGTAAAGATTGATGGTCAGGTGGCGAAAGACGCCAAAGTAAAGGTTGACCTTTCATCTCAAGTTGTCACTGTTTTTGATGAAGTAGTAGACTACCGTGAATTTGTTTATATCATGATGAATAAACCGCAAAACTGTTTAAGTGCGACACGGGATCGTGATTATCGAACCGTGATCGATTTGTTAGATGAGTCGTATTTGATTTATGATGTGGCCCCCGCAGGGCGTTTAGATCGAGATACGGAAGGATTAGTGCTCTTAACAAATGACGGAAAATTAGCACATGAAATTATCTCTCCTAAAAAAGAGGTGTATAAACATTATAGAGCCCGCATCAGTGGCGAGTTAACCAAGGAAGCCGTGAAGCGATTAGAGAACGGGGTCGAAATTTTAGACGGAAGCAATGAGTCTTTTATGACCAAGCCTGCAAAGCTTCAGTTAATCGGATCGATGGATGATCTAACTGTCGTTGACATTTGGATTATGGAAGGTAAATTTCATCAAGTGAAACGAATGTTTGCGAGTGTAGGGTGTAAAGTCGAGTATTTAAAACGATTAGCGATCGGTGAATTGAAATTAGACGAGTCGCTACCTTTGGGTGGATATCGTGAATTGAAAGATGAAGAGCTTGAGTTGCTACGACGAACGGTTTAATAAGATGAGGCAGGGGTCACTAAAAGGTGGCCTCTTTTTAATGGGCTAAGAGAATTGTTGCTTTCACAAAGGCGGGGACATGTGATACAATTAGGGCGATAAAAAAAGACGAAAAAGAAGAAATATTGTCAAAAAATTAAGAATATAGGTTAAGACATCTATAGTAAATAGAAGAAAGGTGCTGATAGTGATGCGTTTAAGAAAGGTAAAAGGAGCGTCCGAAACGATTGCTGCCCATCCAGAGATTGTCATCCCAAATGGTGAGGAGTTAAAAGGAAACTGGCAATCTGTTTTTGAAAAGGAACAACCTATTTATATTGAGGTAGGAATGGGGAAAGGGCAGTTTATGATTGGAATGGCTAAACAAAATCCTCATTTAAACTTTATTGGAATTGAAAAGTTTGATTCAGTTATGGTTCGTGCATTAGAAAAGGTGCTTGAGGCAGGGGAACTTCCTAATTTAAAGCTATTAAAAATCGACGCAGAAGATTTAACCGATATTTTTGCTGAGAACGAGGTAGAAGGTGTTTATTTAAACTTCTCGGATCCATGGCCAAAGCCTCGCCATGCGAAACGCCGCTTAACACATGAAAACTTCTTAACGCGTTATGAACAAATTACGGTCCCAAATGGATATTTACGTTTTAAAACGGATAATCGTTTACTTTTTGAATATTCGCTCGTTAGTGTGACAGGGTATGGAATGAAACTTGAAGATGTTGCGTTAGACTTACATCAACGAGAAGCGTTAGATTGGAATATTATGACGGAATATGAAGAGAAGTTTAGTGCAAAGGGACAACCGATTTATCGATTAGAGGCACAATTTTAATCAAAAAAGTTAGCTTAGGAAAGTGGGGATGAAGTTGAAAGTTGTGGTAGGATCAACGAATAAGGTAAAAGTGGGAGCGGTTAAGCGAATTCTCACCCCACAAGGATATGAAGTAGAAGGAGTCGATGTTTTAAGCCAGGTTTCAGACCAGCCATTTAGTGATGCTGAGACCGTATTAGGTGCAAGTCATCGTGCACAAGGGGCGCTAGCCTTTGGGGACATTGGAATTGGACTTGAGGCTGGAGTTGAATATTTAAATGATCAGCTGTTTTTAGTCAACTGGGGTGTGCTAAAAACGAAGGAAGGTCAAACCTTTTATGCGGGAGGAACGCGCCTGCCATTGCCTGATGAATTACGTGACGCCCTAGAAGATGGAATCGAATTGGGTGATGTCATTGATGGTTATTCTAAGCGACAAAATGTCCGTACAAATGAGGGAGCCATCGGCGTTTTAACAGCTGATTTTGTCAGTCGAGAAGATAATTTCTGTCATATCGTCCGCTTGTTATGGGGACAATTCGTCCGTAATAGCAATTGTTGTCGAAAATAAAAATTTGGTTAGAATCGTCTCCTATGATATAATAGAGTATATCATGTGATAAGGGGGCGATTTTTTTGTCGAAACAAAAAACTGATATGCAAAAAAACAGTGAAGAAATGAAAAAAGTATCACATTGGCTAAAAGAACAAGTGATTAATTTTACTCAATCGTCAAAACGAAAATTACAAGCCATTCGGCTAAAAAATAAATTAAATTCAACATCAGAAGGCATGAACGAACATTCATCGCGACTTCGAGTCATTAATCGTCTAACGACGACAATTAGTGGGGTAGTCGTGGTGGGACTAAGCGTTGGGCTTCTATATATGGCTCAACCTATTGTAACAGCAGAAACGTTTGAAGGAACGATGGAAGACAGTATTAGTGCCGCATTTAATTACAAGGGAAATAATATTAATATTAAGAATGAGACACTAAGTTATCATATTCCACGACAATTTAAGTATAAATGGTCAATAGGAGTTAATGATATTATTAAATATAAAGATAACGAGGTGATTATGAATTATAATCATCAATATAGTGCTGTCGATGTGAATAATGAGACGTACGACCTCTTACGTGATGAGAATAAGGCGGCGGGTCATGAAGTTTTTTACAAAAGCTTTAATCGCGATGGAAAAAATGGATTTGTTCAATTGGTTCAATTGCCCGAGAAATATTTACTGATGGTGTTAGTGGATGGAACAAAGCTTTCAGCCATTATTGACTATCAAGAGGCCCCTTACTTAACATATAATATGTTAGTTTTAGGGCGTACGGCAGTAGCTGATGAAGTGGGAGTTGCTAAGGAATTACAAGTTTCAAAAAATGAGGCAAAATTAGAGGATGCTGAAGCGAAAGTTCGGTCGGTAGACCCTAATGTAGAGGGGCAAGGGAATGAGGCACAGGACGCTAAGGCGCCTGTGATATCGAAAGAAGATACACAAGCAACAGAAATGAGCGAGTCAGTCGATTCTTCGAATCAACAGATGGCGACTGAGGAAGGAAATCAAGTTATTCAATTTGATTTTAGTACAGAAAAGCGTCAGGAAACAGAGGGAAATAAGTAGCGAAGATGATCATCTTTGATGAGGAGCCGATGATAGAAAACTGTTATCGGTAAGTATAAAAAAGGAGGATTCATATGAAAGAGATTACGACAGTAGAGCAGTATCAAGAGATTATTAAAAATGAAAATGTGATTATTTTATTCACCGCTAATTGGTGTCCAGATTGTATGGTGATTAAACCATTTATGCCAAAAATTGAAGAGAAATACTCAAATTATCAGTTTTATACGGTTAACCGCGATCATTTAATGGATCTTTGTATCGAACTTGATATCTTTGGAATTCCTAGTTTTGTGGCCTTTAAAAATGGAAAAGAAGTGGGACGTTATGTTAATAAGGAACGTAAAACACGTGAACAAATTGAAGGTTTTATTGAATCATTGGCATAGGTCATTAAGATTAAATCGTCATGAAAACGCGTGGCGATTTTTTTTGAACATTGTTGAGAATAATGGAATTTTTCATGTATAATTAAATGTAGACATTTGGGTAATTTAGGGTGAGACAATATGAAAAAAAGGAAGATTTTTGATATTGAGAAAATTGGTTTTGGAGATGAGGAAGTTGTAGCTACTCCAAAATCAGTCTCAATAAATGAAGTGAAACAAAGAGTAAATACGGTTCGTCAATCGGAAGTTAAACCGGTGATAGACCGCCCACAGGCAATATTAAGTCAAGAAATTAAAGTGGTACAGGAAAAGAAACCGATGCCATCAACAACACGCACAGGAGAGGGACAAACGGGTGCACCAAAAACGGCCATTTATAAGCCGGTAGAGTTTGTTTCTCCGATTACTGGACGGCGCGTGCAACAACCTAAAGCGGTCCAACTCGCGCATGGGAAGTATCAATTATCGACTGCAACCATCGTTACCGATGAAGGTCAAGAAGCGGGGCAACGTGAGGAGGAGTTCGCACCTGTTTGTCGTGAGGAGCTAACAGCTATTTCTAACGAGGAGCTAAGCGAGCTCTTCGAGCCGACTGATGATGTTACTCCTTGTCCCAGTTTTACAGCTGAGGAAGACGCTTCTTGTTTGGAAACAGACGAAAAAACGGTGGATCGATCAGTATCAAAAGATGAGGAAATTAACACACCGGTAGCGTCAACCCAGGCTGTGAATGACTCCATAGATGAAGGGGCACCGACGGTTGAAGAGGAACAAACGGAACGAGTAGAAAATACGGTTGCTTTTCAACAAGTAGCAGGGGGATTAAAGGAAAAAAATCAGGAGTTAGGATTAGAAGATGTCTTTTCCTTATTAGAGGATGAGGAACAATTGCCTTCGATTTTTGATTCAATTCTTTCCGAAGGTGAAGTCGACCAAGCGATTGAGCAAGATCAAGTCATTGATTTTTCTCAATCGATCGAGGAGGATGACCTTCACTCACAAGATCTCCTTTTTGAAGACGATGACGAACCTTACGATGATGAGAATTTTTGTAACGAATTATTAGATCAGGTTCAGATTGCGGATGAAGAGGAAGAGGTTATTTATTATGAAACGCCTTCTTTAGAATTGCTAAATGAACCGAAACGCGAAGATTTCATCGATGAAGAGTGGATTTTTAGCAAGATGGATATTCTTGAGCGAACGTTCCTTGATTTTGGAGTAAAGGTGAGGCTAACGGGAGAATATACGCAAGGACCAACGGTAACTCAGATTGAAATTCAGCCGGAGTCGGGAACAAAATTAAATAAAATAATGAATTTATCGGATGATCTAAAACTTAGTCTGTCTGTTGAGGAGTTACGTATTGAGCCGATTCCAGGTAAAAATACGATAGGAGTAGAAATTCCAAATCCTAAGCGGAAAATGGTTTGTTTAAAAGAGATTCTTTCGCGACCAGAATTTATTTTACATGAAAGTCCTCTTTACATTGGGTTAGGGCAAGATGTAGCAGGAAATCCAGTTTATGCGGATATCGCGGCGATGCCACACGGATTAATCGCGGGACAAACAGGTTCAGGTAAAAGTGTGTGTATTAATACCTTACTTATTAGTATGTTGTATAAAGCGAGCCCCGAGGAAGTTCGTGTGATGTTAATCGACCCTAAACGAGTAGAATTGGCTCCGTATAACACCATTCCGCATTTAATTACTCCTGTTATTTGTGATGAACACAAAGCTGCTCAAGGATTGCGCTGGGCAGTAGAAGAGATGGAGCGACGCTATGATTTATTTTTAGCAAATGGTGTTAAAGACATTAAGTCCTTTAATGAACGCCGTCACCAATTTGAAATATCTTATGGGAAACTCCCCTATATTTTAATTGTTATTGATGAGTTAGCCGACTTGATGATGGTGTCAGCACAAGAGGTTGAAGATTGTATTATGAGGATTACCCAAAAAGCTCGTGCGGCAGGAATCCATCTGATTGTTGCCACGCAACGACCAACGGTGGATGTCATTACGGGAACGATTAAGTCTAATATTCCAAGTCGGATTGCGTTTACCGTCGCCCAGGCGAATGATTCACGGGTAATTTTAGATGAGACAGGTGCTCAAAATCTGTTAGGGCAAGGTGATATGCTGTTTTTAGGAAGCAGTTCAAAGGCAAAGCGCGTTCAAGGAGCCTATATTTCAAGCGAGGAAATTGAACGTATTGTTGATTGCATCAAAGGAAAGGGGAAACCGAAGTATTTAATTGCAGATGACATCTTTAAACGTGGAACATCTGCAATGAACACGGATACAGACCCGCTCCTATATGAGGCAATGAGTTTTATCTTTGATCGCGGATATGCGACCGTATCATCTTTACAAACACGTTTACGTATTGGGTTTAATCGTGCCGCCCGAATTATTGACACGTTAGAGTTAAATGGATGGATTGGCCATCCTCAGGGGGCACAAAAGCAACGTGAAATAAAAATTACACGTTCGGAGTTTGAAAGTTTACAAGATCAAACGCGCCTATAAATAAAATGAGAAAAAACGTTCCCTCTTCATTGTCATGAGGGAACGTTTTTTTATAGGTGGATGATATAATGGAAAGAATCGTAAAAAGACGGTTTCCAAATACATGATAAATGATATAATAGTAAGGAAATTATGACGAGATAGGAGTCGATTCGAAATGAGTGAAAAATACCATCTCATTGGGATTAAGGGTTCAGGAATGAGTGCGTTGGCACATATTTTATATGATATGGGATATGAGGTTCAAGGATCGGATATTGAGGAGACTTTATTTACTCAGATCGGATTAGAAGCTAAAGGGATGAAGCTTTATCCATTTGGACACTCTCATATCGACCCTGATATGACCGTGATTATCGGAAATGCATTTAAGGATGACCATGTGGAAGTGGTATTGGCGAAAGAGGTTGGAGCAACGTGTATTCGTTATCACGACTTCTTAGGTTCTTTAGCGGGGAACTTTACGTCAATCGCTATTTCTGGAACTCATGGAAAAACAACAACAACAGGGTTGTTATCACACGTGTTACGCCTTAACCACAAAACATCATTTTTAATTGGTGATGGGACAGGACAAGGGGTTAAATCAAGCGAATATTTTGTATTTGAGGCTTGTGAGTATCAAAGACATTTCTTGGCTTATCATCCTGATTATGCAATCATTACAAATATTGAACATGATCACCCAGACTACTTTAAGGATATCGATGATGTGCTAGATGCGTTTAATACATTTGTAAGTCAATGTAAGAAAAAAGTGATTGCTTGCGGTGATGACGTTGAGGTGAAAAAATTAAAAGACACTGATAAAATTATGACCTATGGATTTGAACCAACTAATCATGTCGTTGCAACAAACGTCATTAAAAGTTCAGCAGGAACAACATTTGATGTCTTAATTAATGGAGAATTTTATCATACCTTCCATACACCGTTTTTTGGAGACCATATGATTTTAAATAGTTTAGCCGTAATTAGTATTTGTTATTTAGAAGGGTTGAATCAAGAAACGATTGAAAGTGATTTATGTTCGTTTGAAGGTGTGAAACGTCGTTTTGCACAAAAAAATTATCGTGACCAAATCATCATTGATGATTATGCCCACCATCCAACAGAAATTGCGGCGACATTAAAAGCGGTTCGTCAAAAATATCCGGATCGTGATTTAGTTGCTGTATTTCAACCGCATACATTTACGCGAACAGCTGCCTTTATCGACGAGTTTGCTCAAAGTTTAAATTTAGCGGATTATATTTATTTAACAGAAATATTCGGATCTGCTCGTGAAGAAAGTGGTGCTGTCAATATTCAAACATTAATTGATAAATGTCATAGCGGCCATTTAATTACGAAAGAGACAGTCAATCAGTTAGAACAATATCCAACCGCTGTTATTGTCTTTATGGGAGCGGGAGATATTAAGAAGTATGAGGATGCTTATACCACATTAACGCCAAGCATTTAAGGTAAGTTTTAAGGAGAGAAAAGAATGATTTTAGCAGCAGGAATGACAGTAACATTAACCTTATCGGATTTATTAATGTTAACGATTATTGGATGTTTGATTGTTTTAACGGTATATCTCGTATTAACGTTAAAGGCAGTCATTCGTTTGCTTAATGAATCACGTGTTCTAGTTAATGAGAGTACAAAGATTGTTGATGATGTGCAAGAAAAAACAAAGATCATGGGGGATTACATGACGGATGCTTTAACAAATGGGCATGGAATTTTTAAAATTTTTTCGGTGATGAATCGTCAGCGATAAGTTGATTCATTTCAATCACCCGATTGTTCAATAATTTTTAGCGGAAACGGTGATAATTTCCGTTAATACTTCATAGGATAATCTGAAATGGGTAAAATAGAAACTGTAAAAGGAAAGGTGGTTTTTATATGAAAAAAAGAAATGCTTTTTTCTTAGGCGCACTAGTGGGGGCAGCAGCTGTTGCCTTATTTACACCTAAGTCTGGTCAGGAAATGCAAAAAGAATTATTACAAAAATTAGAGGACCTTCAATCAAAAATCAAAGATATTGAAGTGGATGAAGTAAAGGCTGCTTTTACAGCGAAATTAGATGATGTAAAAGATGTGATTAATAATTTTGACTGGGAAACATCAAAAGCAGAACTTGAAGTTAAAGTGAACGAAGTAAAAGCTAAATTAAACGAAATGATGGCTCGTTTAGATGAGGCTAAAGATAATATTAAAGATCAAGCGGAATTAGCTCAAGAAGATTTAGAAGAGAATTTTACTATCGTTATTGATACGGTGAAAGAACATGCAAAAGATATTGCCGAAGATGTGAAAACACGTGTTTCTAATGTTTCAGATGATGCAAAAGTGATTGCATCTGATGTGGCAGATGAAGTGAAAAAGGCGACATCTGATGTTGTTGATATTGCCATGAAAAAAGAAGACAAATAATGAAAAGGAATAGCTCCTTCATAGAAGAAAGGGCTATTCCTTTTTAACATCATAACAATCGGCGTGATGACTTAATGAATAGAAAAAAGAGTTATGCCTTTCCCCAACATAACTCTTTTTAAATTAGCAATAATAACAAAGCGTATAGCTTGTTAATAAATATTGCGGAATAAGATTAATTTTACAAGGTTTAATCAAAGGCGCTAACTCGTACGCATATGCGACGACTTCATTCATTGTTGGATGAAAATGAATATAATCTTCTATGTCTGGATCATAGAGTCCCCATGCTTCCCTTGAATAACAATATTGAATGTAGAGTTCTTTCATTATATCCCTCACTTTCAATGAGAAAATGTAGATTAATTATATAATGGAGCCAAAGTTTATTTTGTCGTTTTTACTCCACGTTTAAAAAATCCATTTTTTCATTTAACGTTTTTAAAATATAAAGAGCTGACTTATATTTATGCTGCTTTTCGTAGATGTGATGAAGTTGGTAAGAGTAGAGTTCGAACGCCTGACGATCATGGCGTTTTTTTGCAAAAGGAATCGCTTCTCCCTGAAGGAAGATTCGAAAAGAATCTGAAAGAGGGCGATTCATGAGGTAATGATAGAATTTCCATTTTAAAATATCGGGGAGCGGCACAGCAAAAGGGAAATGGGTTAACTGCTGTAGCAACTGTTTTAATTTAGTAGTTTGTTGAGACTGATAGTAAAGGTCCATTAAGGACGTAAGGGTTTCAACCTTATAGGATGACGTCTTTAGACCTTGAATGTACATGATTTCAGCATTAGGGTAATCTTTAAGGGCGGTGTAATACTCACCGTAACGATTAAATAAGGTAGACACTTGTCTGTATGGGTCTTTAAGTGTTAACTTCGCTTTTAATTTTTCAAGTAAAGGGGAGGCGGTTGAAAATAGATGAGTGAATGTATATTCTTGACATAAAAGAAGCTCACAGTCAAGCGCGTATCCCATTGCATAATCTTTGAGGAAGAGGGCATTCGCCTCATAGGCCAATTGAACGGCCTTCAACGAGTGGCGGGAAAGTGAGTAATAACGGGCTAACATCAAAAGGAGCAGGGGATCATCCCAATGGTGTTTGATCGCTAACTCATAAGAGAGGTCGTAGTATCCTTTACTAAGTTGTCCATCATGTAATAAAAAGTAGTAATAACCCATAAAGAGAAAATAAAATTGAAGTTCTTCTACCGAAAAATAAGGGAGCATTTTTTCAAGGAAGGGCATCTCACGTTTGGCATAACTGGTGTTTCCTTGAAGAAGATAATAAGAAAATTTGAGGAGGGAGAACTGGTAGTGCAGTTCAAAATGTGCTTCGTTTAAGTCATGGGCGGATAAGTCTTGATGATAAATCATTTGGCGAATGGGAAAGAGCCATCCCTTTACGGGTGGCTTTTTCCTAGGAGAAAGCGTTAATTTTTTATAGATAGCCTCTAACAGGGAAGCGGAAGGAGCGAGTTTTCCAGTTTCGATTTTTGATAAGGTAGACGGGGAACAAAGCGGTGTAAAGTCTTCCATTTTTAGCTTTAAAAACAACCGTCTATCTCGAATGAAGAAACCAGCAGGGTACACTTCTTCAGTGGATAAACGTTCATGCATGATTTGTTGAGCGCGTTGATAACATTTCATAAGACACCTCGTTTAGTTAATGAATTAATCCCTTCAAGACTTAAGATAAAAAATAATTTAGGTCTAGTGATAAAAAAGCGATGATTTAAGGAGAAGATCGAAAGGGATAGTCTTTTTTGATATCAGCCTTTTCTAGCAGAAAAAAATCATCGCTACCTTTTTAGTTTAACAAAACAATAGATGGATCACTATGGATGATATGGATAAAAATATGAACGGAGTTGACAATAAGAAGGAAAGGGGCACGCTAGAAGGTAAGTGTTGTCTAGTATTAGTAAGGAAGCAGAAAGTTAGCCCTTCGTTTAGTCGAATCGTTTTTCGTAAAAAATGTTCATGAGAAGAGGGGGGCGTATAAGGTGCATAATGAGCAGGGGAAGGACACATCCCCCTGTTTTTGCAAACAAAAAGACGATTTCAGTAGAGAAATCGTCGTTGTTATTCAATTTATTTTGGTTCTATAATTTTTGGTGTGGGTGGGATTACTCACACCTTTTTGATTGCCATAAATATTGAGACAAAAAAAAGAGACATAGTCCCCAAAATCCTATACAATGTAATCGGCTAAAACAACACGAAAGGATTGGTTTTATGTCTCATACTAATTGTATCTCAACTTTACTTGATTTAAAAGATAAAAATATTACTTTTTCAGAAAATTGTATCCAGGAAACTCAGATTAAGAATGTTCGTTCTAAACTTATTTTGGGGACTCTTTCTTTTCAACCGACTCATTGCTACCACTGTGGTCATTCTTTTGACTCAAATATCATTAAACACGGCTTCAAAACTTCACGTATTAAGCTAGTCAAAATTTCCGGATTTGATGCTTATCTAGACTTAAAAAAACAACGTTATAAATGCCGTCATTGTGACCGAACATTTACCCTAGAAACATCTTTTGTTAACCCTAATTGTTTTATTTCCACTCCCGTAAAACAAGCCATCTTTTTAGAAGCTAGTCATAAGAAATCCGAAACAGATATTGCACGTGAGCTTAACGTTTCTCATTCAACCGTTAACCGCGTCATTCATTCTTCCTATGAAGAACAGCCGCTTCCCTTTAATTCTCTCCCAAAAGTTCTTTGTTTTGACGAGTTTAAGTCAGTTAAATCGGCCGAGGGTCACCTGCCATGCGAAGCATGTATCCTCCATTGGTAGGGAACGGAGCAATGTCCTTCATTTTTTGTGATGCGTCCAATGGAAAGCTAATTAATATCGTTGAAGACCGTCGCTTAAGTACTCTAAAGGACTATTTTATGCGGTTTTCTAAGGAAACTCGTGAAGGTGTAACCCACATCGTCATTGACATGTACGCCCCTTATATGACACTCATTAAAGAGGTATTCCCTAAGGCTAAGATTGTTTTAGATAAATTTCATATCGTTCAACTAGTCTCTCGTGCTCTTAATAAAACACGCATTCGTTTCATGAATCAAAATAAAGAGTTTTATAATAAATTCAAACATTATTGGCGACTTCTCTTAAAAGCCCAAGAAGATCTTAATGCCACTCATTACTTCTATTCCAACTGCTTCAAAAAGATGATCTCTCAACAAGAAATTATTGACTTTTTATTAGCCCTAGACCCTGAACTAAAGGAGACTTATGATTTCTACCAAACTGTCCAACAGGCTATTAAACTTCGTAACCTTGAAATATTTCATCATGCCATTCAACATCCCTCTGACCTGCTTTCACACGAAATGAAAACAGCTTTAAAAACACTCACTCATTATCAAGATTATGTCAAAAATACTATCGAAACTCCCTATACAAATGGAGTACTTGAAGGAATTAACAACAATATCAAAGTCATTAAGCGAATCGCTTTTGGATACCGTAGTTTCTACCATTTCAAAGCAAGAATTTTGATTATTCATAAATACACTTTTGAACAAAAAAAGAAGAGGAATCAAACCATCTAAAGAATAGCCTAATTCCTCCCGATTATATGTATAGATTTTATTCACCCACACTATTTGACAAAGAACCTTTATTTTAATGCTTTTAATACTTTGTTTGCAAGGCCGAGGTAAGCAACTCCAATATCCTCTGTTGGAGTGAAGATGGAGTGTGAGAGGTTATTTTGTGGTTGACCGATTGGGAGTGTAGCAAGTAGGTCAACCTTTAAGGCATTTGCAACGATTTCTCCACCACCTGAACCAAAAATCGCCTCATGGGCCTGATTGACTGGATTTGGGTAATAAGACATGTTTTCAACGACCCCAAGGATTTGATGTTTAAGTGTTTGAGCCATATACCCTGATTTCACGGCAATATGTGAAGCGGTCGGATGAGGAGTGGTTACAACGATGACATAGGCTTCAGGAATAAGCTTTTGAATATCGATGGCAACATCACCTGTACCAGGAGGGAGATCGATGAGCATAAAATCTAAGTTCTCGTCCCATTCCACGTCGTTAAAAAAGTGATTTAACATTCGATTAAGCATTGGACCGCGCCACATGAGTGGTTGATCGTCTTCTAAGAAAAACTCTGTTGAAATGACAGGAATATCAAACGCCTTTGGAGGATAGATTTTATTATTGCTCGCTAATTGGAATCCTTCTTTTTTCATTTCGAAAATATGAGGGATACTTGGTCCGTAAATATCAGCGTCAATAATCCCAACCTTTTTTCCTAAGCGTGCAAGTGCAACGGCTAAATTAGCTGTAACCGTTGATTTTCCAACGCCACCTTTTCCCGAGGTAATGGCGATATAAGTTGTTTTTTTCTTTGTTGTCGATTCTTCTTGTGATGGAAGCTGCTCAAATTGTAATTTAACTCCACGGAATTTAAAGTCAATTTTAATAAGTTTCGCTAATTGGCGTGAGAGTGTTTTTTCTTCTGGGCCTTTAATTAATCCGATGGCGAGAATCGCTGTTACAATTGAATCCTCTTCATTGACGGCGAGATGGCGAATACTGTGCTGTTCGCCTAACGTTTTTTGTGTGCTTGGATCGATTAATTGTTCAATCGCTTGTTTGATTTGTTCTTTTATCGTCATGTTTAACAACTCCTTTATTAAAACATATGAATCATCTAATTTTTATTATACCTTAAAATAGACGAAATGCCTGAGTTAACGCTCAATGTGAAGAGGAAAATTCATATATTCTTCTTGGTTTAGTTGGGTGCAAAGTGGTTCGGGTAAAATCGCGCTATAGGCAGCGGTGACCGCCTGTTCGTGCTTGAGAATTTCATGAGCTTTTAGCTCGAATTTACTATATATAGGAACCGTCACTTCCTTTTTAATCTGTTTTAAATAGCGTTTACCTGTAGGGGTCGAACCTAAAATTCGAACGTAAGGGGCGCCGTTTTCAATCTGTAAAGCACGAATCCAAGTTTTTTCAGTTTGCGTCAAAATGTGAGCACAAATACGTTGAATCCGTGTTCGGGTATAGCGCTTGGTTTTGACATGATTCATAAATTCTTCAAAGCTTGAACTCTTTATCATCGCAGCATATAAACGGTTTTCAAGTCCTTCTTCAACATCATGGATGCCGAGGAGGCCTTTAGGGGTGAGCGTGAGAATTTTTTGCTTAAGAAACGGAAAATAGGCTTCCCACGTGTGGTAGGTTGCTGTTAGCTCATAATGCTCCTTTAATAGGTGGGCCACATTTTTTGGGACAAATGCATCAATGGCTTGTCCCTTTTCACGGAGATTTCTGATAGACGTTGCACTAGAAATCGCGTGATGCGTTGGGGCGAGGTCGCGGTAATCACTATGTATTCGTGTTAACGTGCCAGCCGTTATCGGACTATTTAATTCACGAATAGCTTTGAGGTAGTAAAGACCTAGGGTGTTGTTTGGAGAGGTTGCTAACTCATGATTTAGATTAAAGGATTCTAAGGTCGCGGCACTTGCCTTTGGAAGACTAAGCCCTGATTTTAGCTGTTGTTTGAGTTTTTTTTGAAATTGATCCTCTTGCATGATTTGATCGAGGGTCAATAATTCATTAATATTTCCGCTTTCGCTTCCAAAAATGAGTTCATTTACGCGTAAATGTGTTAAAATAGAAACGGCCCCTTTTGCAAATAAGTCGGCAGATTGACAACTATAGACATAAGGAAGTTCAACGACGAGATCGGCGCCGTTTAACAGTGCCATTTTAGCGCGTTCCCATTTGTTTACAATCGTCGGTTCCCCTCGTTGGGTAAAATGTCCACTCATCACGACAATGAGCACATCGGCCTGTGATTGTTTAAGACTTTCTGTTAAATGGTATAAATGACCGTTATGGAATGGGTTATATTCAACGATTAAACCGGTTGCTTTCATCTTTTATCACCTTCCTTGTTTTATTATAGCAAAGATTAGGTGAACATCGCTAAAGTTTTAGCGGATGAGGCGTTGATTCGGTTAACGAAATGGCCTATTTTTTTTTGGGATGGATAGATGATATTCCCTGATGAGTAGGGGATATTAAAAAGGAGTGCTACGCGATAAATTTATAAGATTACAATTCTTTTTGTTGAAAATTATCAAGTGATGTGTTGACAATAGGATACAAAGTATGTATAATGTAATCTGTTGCAATTAGAGGTGATTGTAATGAAATGGGCAATTGCTCAACTAGTCAAACAAGGTTCCAAAGTTTTTGAAATTGATGAACTGATTGATTTCTCTGACATTGTGAACGCACACGATGAAATTCGTAAACTTTCAAAGGTTAAAGTGACAGGAACAGGACAGCTTCAAGGAAAAAAAGTTGTTTTCAACCTTCATATCGAAGGGACGATGACACTCCCTTGTGCCGTTACACTGGATGATGTAGAGTATCCATTTGATTACGATTCAGTAGAAATTTTCGTATTAGATGCTGATCTCTATGAAGAAGGTGAAGACGAGTATCTCGTAACTGGAACAACAATTGAACTCGCACCGATTATTTGGCAAAATATTTTGCTACAAAAACCTTTACGTGTGGTGAAGGAAGGTGCTTACGAAGAAATGAAGAAAAAAGGTATCGAATTTGAAACAGAAGAAGATTTGCACGAATCAGAACCTGAAGTAAAAGTCGATCCGCGATTAGCAGTTTTATCAAAATTGCTAAATGATACTCAAGATAAGTAGGAGGTGTCAACATGGCTGTACCACAAAGAAGAACATCTAAAACTGCAAAACGTAAACGTCGTACTCACTTCAAATTAGAAGTACCAGGTATGGTAGCTTGCCCACAATGTGGAGAAATGAAATTATCTCACCGCGTATGTGGAACTTGCGGAACTTACAAAGGACGCGAAGTTGTTAAAACTGAAGAATAATCCTTTATTAATGGGCCCATTAATAAAGATTAGCGAACCAGAACAGAAATGTTCTGGTTTTTTTGTGGTTCTATAATATTTGGTGTGGGTGATGCCCACGCCTCTTTTATTGGAATTAAAAAATAAGTACAAAAAAAGAGACATAACGTCCCAAATTCTATACAATGTAATCGACCAAAAAAACACGAAAGGATTGGGTTTACGTCTCACACTAATTGTATCTCAACTTTACTTGATTTAAAAGATAAAAATATTACTTTTTCAGAAAATTGTATCCAAGAAACTCAAATTAAGAATGTCCGTTCTAAACTTATTTTAGGCACTCTTTCTTTTCAACCGACTCATTGCTATCACTGTGGTCATTCTTTTGACTCAAATATCATTAAACACGGCTTCAAAACTTCACGTATTAAGCTAGTCAAAATTTCCGGATTTGATGCTTATCTAGACTTAAAAAAACAACGTTATAAATGCCGTCATTGTGACCGAACATTTACCCTAGAAACATCTCTTGTTAACCCTAATTGTTTTATTTCCACCCCCGTAAAACAAGCCATCTTTTTAGAAGCTAGTCATAAGAAATCCGAAACAGATATTGCACGTGAGCTTAACGTTTCTCATTCAACCGTTAACCGCGTCATTCATTCTTCCTATGAAGAACAGCCGCTTCCCTTTAATTCTCTCCCAAAAGTTCTTTGTTTTGACGAGTTTAAGTCGGTTAAATCGGCCGAGGGTCACCTGCCATGCGAAGCATGTATCCTCCATTGGTAGGGAACGGAGCAATGTCTTTCATTTTTTGTGATGCGTCCAATGGAAAGCTAATTGATATCGTTGAAGACCGTCGCTTAAGTACTCTAAAGGACTATTTTATGCGGTTTTCTAAGGAAACTCGTGAAGGTGTAACCCACATCGTCATTGACATGTACGCCCCTTATATGACACTCATTAAAGAGGTATTCCCTAAGGCTAAGATTGTTTTAGATAAATTTCATATCGTTCAACTAGTCTCTCGTGCTCTTAATAAAACACGCATTCGTTTCATGAATCAAAATAAAGAGTTTTATAATAAATTCAAACATTATTGGCGACTTCTCTTAAAAGCCCAAGAAGATCTTAATGCCACTCATTACTTCTATTCCAACTGCTTCAAAAAGATGATCTCTCAACAAGAAATTAGTGACTTTTTATTAGCCCTAGACCCTGAACTAAAGGAGACTTATGATTTCTACCAAACTGTCCAACAGGCTATTAAACTTCGTAACCTTGAAATATTTCATCATACCATTCAACACCCCTCTGACCTGCTTTCACCCGAAATGAAAACAGCTTTAAAAACACTCACTCATTATCAAGACTATGTAAAAAATACAATTAAAACTCCTTATACCAATGGAGTACTCGAAGGAATTAACAATAACGTCAAAGTCATTAAACGTATTGCCTTCGGATATCGTAGTTTCTATCATTGGGTCCCCTAGCGTACGTAGCGAAGCTCGTACATTTCATCAATTGCTAGGGAAAGGTCACCTGCCATGCGGAGCATGTTTCCTCCACTGGTAGGGTAGTCAAAGCAAAAATTTTGATTATTCATAAATACACTTTTGAACAAAAAAAGAAGAGGAATCAAGCCGTCTAAAAGATGGCCTAATTCCTCTTGATTACATGTATAGATTTTATTCACCCACACGATTTGACAAAGAACCTTTTCGGTTATGTCGAAAAAGGGTAATCAATACAGGTGCCAGCCCTTTTTATCATAAATTGAAGGATTCCCCTCTTGTGAATGGGTTGGTAAACTTTACAATTTCTTGTACGTATGGTAGGATTAGTTATAGTATGACAGTGGGGGAGACTAGATGATTAGAAAATTGATGGAAAAGGACCGCGAAGCGGTTTTAACGTTTTTGCGAGAGGAGCCCCTTTTGAATTTATTTCAAATCGGGGATATTAGAAATTATGGGTTTAACTCAAGTATTCAGACTGTTTATGGTTATTTTGATACGAATCATCAGTTAACAGGTGTTCTTCTTCGTTACCGGCAACACTATCTTCCTTATTTTAAGGAGGAGGGCGAGGTGTGTCAGTCCTTTTTAGATGTTATTAAAACAGACCCTGCGGCACAGATGATTTCAGGAGATGAGCGGTTGGTTCGCCCTTTTTATCGTTGTTTTAATGAAGTAGAGAAAGAGATGACCTTTTTGTGTGAATTAATAGATGGAACTCATTTGCCCTCAAATGAGTTAGTAGGGGTAAAGCGAGCGACAGTAGCAGATGCTCCTCGGATTGCGACATTAATCCAGATGATAGTGGAGTTCCACTCAGATTCGGCTAATGTTCAGAATATAAGACAAAAGATTAAGGATGAATCTGGACGGATTTACTACATTGAAAATGAACACAAAGAAGTGATTAGTGTGGCACAATCAACAGCTGAAAATGAGGAATCGGCAATGATTGTCGGGGTAGCGACGCATCCTTTGTATCGGCGACGGGGGTTCATGACGCAAACCTTATCAAAGCTATGTTATGATTTGTTAGCAGAACAAAAGCGAGTATGTCTATTTTACGATAATGAAGCAGCGGGAAGGATTTATCATCGATTAGGTTTCAAGACGATGGGGACATGGGTCATGTTAAGACGTGTCCAACAAACACGATGAGTTTGGTGTTAGCAGGAGTTGAGACAATCTGATGGAAAAATGAAGAATTTTGCAGAAGAAATACGCTATTTTTAAAAAAGATGTGATACAATAAAGGAAAAAATAAGGTATAGGAGTGAGACAATGGAAAGCTTAATTTGTTCAACAACTGCAATCGCATTAGGTGTTGCACGAAGCGATGTAACCGTCGATTACCGATTGATGGGGGGGATGTCAAACTTAATGTACGTCGTTTCAGCCAAGGGGAAAAAGTATACCTTCCGTATTCCGGGAAAAAACTCGGAGGTATTTGTTGACCGTAAAGAGGAATTGTTCAACATTCAAATTATTGATGGACTTGGAATTAATAATAAACTGGTTTACTTTGATACGAAAACGGGATATAAGTTATCAAAATT
Source organism: Turicibacter faecis (assembly GCF_037076425.1). NCBI lineage: Bacteria > Bacillati > Bacillota > Erysipelotrichia > Erysipelotrichales > Turicibacteraceae > Turicibacter > Turicibacter faecis. Next base: position 846,854 of record NZ_AP028127.1, read on the forward strand.
CGTTGAGGGAACACCATTAGGAGAGATGCCAGACCCGGAATCTCACTTAGAAGAAGTAGCCTGTGTTTTACATCGATTACACGATTCGGGACTAAAAGCGCATAAGGATTACGGTCCTTATGAACGATTAGAGAAATACGAACAAGAGGTTAAATTATTAGGATATACGCACGATGAAAAGTATACCCATCTTAAGTCAGTATTTTTAAGTCACCGCGAATTCCTCGATCAATTTGAACAAGTGATTTGTCATAATGACAGTCAAATTTCAAATATTGTGATTGGGGAAGAACAACCTTATTTATTGGATTGGGAGTTTGCTGGAAATAACGACCCGATGTATGATGTTGCTTGCGTCGGTAATAAAGATTTTGGATTAGCCTTAAAATTTTTACCGGTTTATCTCGGTCGTGAACCACGTGCTGAAGAATATCGTCGAGTGTATTTATGGCGAGCATTTCAATGCTTGCAATGGCATAATGTTGCTTTATATAAGGAAATGATCGGACTGAGCCAAGATTTAGGTGTTGATTTTAAAGGGGTCGCAACCCTGTATTTGGCCAAAGCTGAGGAGTTCCTAAACGGGGCCAATCAATATTAATTAATTAGGAGGGGAAGCTAATGGGCTCCTCCTTTTTTTGTTTTTAGCGGAGTAACCGTGTAAAGTCGCCTAATGGCACGATTCGATAAAAGATGGCAGACATCGCTGTCTGATTGGTCGTCGTTAAAGCAAAAAGCAATTCACGTCAAAAAGTGAGTTGCTTTTTTCATAAATGGGACGATTACCGTATATTTTTATAGTAAGGATGTATCGGGTGGAGGGATAAAATGGATGGATTTTGCTGTTTAACATTGGAACAAGTCTATGGTCCGCAACTCAAACAGGCGGTCCTTTTAGATCCGAATGTGGTCAATTACGACGAATTACGTTATTTAAAGGTGTTGCACATCGGCTATGATGGTTGCCCTCATCAAGGGGAGCTCATTGTCCACCACACCGTAGCCAAGGAGGTTCTTGAAATCTTTCAAGCGCTGTATGAGATGAGCTACCCCATCGAAAAAATGCGTCTTATGAATTGTTACGACGGTGATGACGAATGGTCGATGACCGATAATAACAGTAGTGCGTTTAACTTTCGTTATGTGACGGGAGACGGGGGGAAGAAGTATTCGAAGCATGCCTACGGTTTGGCGATTGATTTGAATCCACGGGTTAATCCTTATATAAAAGGTGAAATCGTCCTTCCGAAGAATGGGTTACCTTATATCAACCGGGACCAGCATGCGCTGGGGATGATTAAAAAGGATGATGCCGTCTACCGATTGTTTAAACAATACGGTTGGATTTGGGGGGGAGATTGGGAAACCTTGAAAGATTACCAACACTTTGAGAAAAAGAAAAAATAAAAATCCAGGAGTTTCCTGGATTTTTATTTGCGTTTAAATAACACTTTGTCGCTTGTTATTTGCGAGGTTGTATCCCAAGTGGTCTCATCCTTTGGATCATAGGCTTCTAAAAATTCAATAACTTCTTTTGTTACCGCCGTTGGAGTTGATGCTCCTGCTGTGACAGCAACGGTTTCGATCTCTTTGAGCCAATTAAGGTCGATATCCGCTACAGAGGCGATGCGATGTGAAGGGGTATGGGCACGCTCGATTGAAATTTGTGAGAGTCGCGCCGTATTATTGCTATGCGGATCACCAACAACTAATGTTAAATCAGCTGCTCCTGCTTGATTGGCGACGGCCTCTTGACGCACTTGAGTGGCGTTACAAATTTCTTTAATAAAGGTTGCCTGTGGAAATTTTTCTTTTATTTTTTCTGAGAGTGAGTAAACATCCCACAGGCTCATTGTTGTTTGATTGGTGATAATAATTTTTTCGTTAGTTAGCGCGAGTTTTTCTAATTCATCGGCCTTAGATAAGAGATGGATATGGTCTTTATCTACACCGAGTGCTCCTTCAGTTTCTGGATGTCCGTGCTTACCAATATAAATGACGTCATAGCCAGCATCGATATGTTCTTTCATCAAAACATGGGTTTTAATGACGTCTTTACAACTAGCATCAATAACGGTTAACCCTTTATCCATCGCTTTTTGATTTACCGCGGGAGCGATTCCGTGTGCAGTAAAAATAACAGTTCCGGCGTCGATTTGTTCAAGGAGTTCTTCACGTGTTTTTGTTTTATCGTCGATGGTGATGACGCCTAAATCATCAATCGCCTTCGTGATGTGTTCGTTATGAACAATCATGCCAAGGACATAAATAGGTCGTGGTAACGATTCGTCTTTTGCTGCATCTTGAACAATATTTAGGGCGCTAATAACCCCGAAACAGTAACCTCTTGGGGCAATTTTTATGACTTTCAATGCATTCACCTCTACTTTAGATTATGTATTTATTATAGCATATTTCGACTTAAAACTCCTAATAATGAACAATATAGCTTGAATTTTAAGTCCTATGTTTGATATGATAGAATTTGTATGTCAAATGGAATAGCAAAATAACGAGTTATTTTCGTTAAGATGGATAGAAGTTAGTCATACTAACAGTGAAGGAGTGGTAGAAATGTCTGTACGTTTTGAAGAGTTAAAGATTAAGCCTTACTTAAAGGAAGCCGTAGCGAGTCTACATTTTGAAGAATTAACACAAATCCAGGAGGAAGTCATTCCGTTAGCATTACAAGGGAAAGATATTATTGGACAATCGCAAACAGGAAGTGGAAAAACACATGCTTTCTTATTGCCGATTTTTCAAAAGTTAGATGAACAAGCACAACAAGTTCAAGCCGTGATCACAACTCCAACGCGTGAGTTAGCGGATCAAATTTATCAAGTAGCGAATCAACTTGCTTCATTTTGTGAGCACCCAATTAAAATTGGACGTTTCGTTGGTGGAACAGATAAGCAAAAAACAATTGAAAAATTAGGAACACAACCTCAAATTGTAATTGGGACTCCAGGTCGTATTAAAGATTTATCGATTAACGAACGCGCCTTATTCGTTCATACGGCAAAAATGTTTGTAGTTGATGAGGCAGATATGACGCTTGAAACTGGATTTTTAACTGAAATTGATCAGATGGCCGGAACGATGGGGAACGATTTACAAATGATGGTGTTTTCAGCAACGATTCCTCAAGCGTTAAAACCCTTTTTGAAAAAATATATGACGGCTCCGGTGCATATTCATATTCAACCTCGTCAACAAACAGCGGTTAAAATTGAGCATGTTTTATATCCGACAAAACACCGTAATCGTGTAAATATTGTGGCCCAGTTATTAAAGGCATTAAACCCTTATTTAGCGATTATTTTCGTGAATACGAAACAAAGTGCAACGGAGGTGGCGAATGCTTTAACATCGGCAGGGCTTCGTGTCGGACAAATTCATGGGGATTTAACCCCACGTCAACGTCGTCAAATGATGCAACGTATTCGTCATTTAGAGTTTCAATATATTGTAGCGACAGATATTGCCGCACGTGGAATTGACATTGAGGGAATTAGCCACGTGATTAACTACGAATTACCACAGGATTTAGAGTTTTACATTCATCGTGTCGGTCGAACAGCGCGTGGAAATTATGATGGAATGGCGATTACGTTATACGATTCAAAAGAGGAAGAATTATTACAACAACTTGAAGCGCGTGGAATTGAATTTAACTATCGTGAATTAAAAAATGGAGCATTAGTGGAGGTAAATGCGCGTAATGCTCGTCAAAAACGTGTGAAAAAGGAAAATGAAATTGATAAAATTGCGAAAGCTAAAATCCGTAAACCGAAAAAGGTAACACCGGGTTATAAAAAGAAAATGAAAGCTCAAATGGAGCAGGTGAAGCGTCAGGAACGACGTAAACGTAAATAATAGAGGGTTAGGTGGTATAAGATGTTAAAAATTGGATCACATGTTGGGATGGCTGGAAAGGAAATGCTTCTTGGAGCGGCTAAGGAGGCCGCCTCATATGGTGCAAATACGTTTATGATTTACACGGGGGCCCCACAAAATACGCGTCGTAAACCGATTGAAGAGCTAAATATTGAAGCGGGATGGGAGTATATGAAGCAGCATGGACTATCTGATATTGTCGTCCATGCACCTTATATTATTAATTTAGCGAATACTGTTAAACCGGAAACGTTTGAATTGGCCGTTGAGTTTTTAGCGAAAGAAATTGAACGATCAGAGGCGCTGCGCGCTTATACACTTGTCTTGCATCCAGGTGCACATGTAGGAGCTGGAGCAGAGGTTGGATTGGCCAAAGTGGTTGAAGGACTTAATGAAGTGTTAACGAAAGATACGAATATTACGATTGCGCTAGAGACGATGGCAGGAAAAGGGACGGAAGTTGGGCGTAGTTTTGATGAGCTGGCCTATATTTTTGATAATGTCGTCCATAATGAAAAATTACGTGTTTGTTTCGATACCTGTCACGTTCATGATGCAGGCTATGACTTAGTGAATGACTTCGCGGGTGTTTTAGAATCGTTTGATCGTTTAATTGGAAAGAAACAGATTGCCGTTTTCCATATTAATGATAGTAAAAATATAATGGGGGCCAAAAAGGATCGTCATGAGAATATTGGATTTGGAGAAATCGGATTTGATGCCCTCAAAACCATTATGTATCATCCAGATTTTAAAAAGGTTCCGAAAATCTTAGAGACACCTTATGTTGCTGTTGGCGGGGATTCTAAAGAGAAATTACCACCGTATAAACAAGAAATTGAGATGTTTAGAAAAGGGGAGTTTGACCCTAAAAATCTTGAACGTATTTTAGGAAAACAATAAAAAAATAACCATCCGTTTGGATGGTTATTTTTTATGACGAATTGTCAATACAAATGCGACAGTTTCTCATGAAATAGCTCGAATGAAGTTTTCCAACCTAAGCATTTTCGTGGTCGATGATTAATGAGGAGGAGGGCTTCATCAATCTCTTTCTCACTAACTCGTGCTAAGTCCGTCTTCTTCGGAAAGAATTCTCGAAGAAGACCATTGGCATTTTCATTACTTCCTCTTTGCCAAGAGGAATAGGCGTCAGCGAAGTAAACAGGAACCTTTAAATCTGCTTCTACTTTGGAATAACAAGCAAACTCTTTTCCTCGATCAACGGTATAAGTTTTAAAGGTGTCTTTAGGAAAATGTTCATATAACTCACTAATCGCTCGGTACATTTCAGATGCTGAGCGATTTTCGATTTTAACGGCGACATAAAATCGTGTTTGACGTTCAATAAATGTAGCTAAACATCCTTTACTTTTACCACGGCTTGAAACAACTGTATCAAGTTCCCAATGACCAAATGCCTGACGTTTTTTTACCTCTTTCGGACGTTGATGAATTGATGTCCCAATGTTAAATCGTCCGCGTGTTTCTCGTGGTTTTCGGCGTTTTCCCTTTTGCCTTAAACAGCTTAAATCCCCTAACAAAATCGTTCCGTCATAAATCCAACGATAAATAGTTTTGAATGAAATAACACCCTTTAAAACCGTATTAGAAATTTGTTCAGGCGACCAGGTTAACTTTAAATAATGTTGGAGGGTTTGAATAACTTCTTCAGATTTGGTCTCTGGACGATGACAAACTAAGCGACGTTGCTCGGCTAATTCATCTGCTAGCTCTGCTTGATACGTCTTTTAAGTATTTCGTTTTAGTTCACGAGCAATGGTTGAATGATGACGATTTAATTGCCCCGCAATTTGTCTCGTTGAATAACCCATTTTTGAAAGAACTTCTATACGTGTACGCTCAAATGTGTTAAGATGTTTATAACTCATAAATAGATCTCCTTGTTAAGAATTTGGTGTGGTAACTTCATTCTATAACAAAGAATTCTATTTATGAGCTTTTTTTATTTGTCGCACTTAATATTACAATCTGTCTTATTAAAAATGATATTTCGTTTAATTCCAGTAATTAATTCATTGTATTTAGATATATTAGACGTTTTTAAATAGGTACGTAATTGGTCATGATTTAAAGATAACGAAGGCTCATCGATAATCTCACTCCAATGATGGGTCAGGAGATGATGAAAGTTTATTAAGTCATTGGGATCAATTTTCAAATCGTTCTTACAGTTTAAAGTGAATAACTCCTCAACACTTAAATGCATCAAGGTTGTTTTTAGTAACTCATACATAGCAAGTCCCCCTTTGTAACAAATGAGTGGCACTTCTTTATACTATGCAGTTTATGGAAGAATGGTTCGAAAAATGCTTATCTTTTTTCTGGCATCGTTTACAAGTGAGATTCTTTTTTGTGTCTTTACGTGATATGAAAAAAACCTCGAAGCATATTCGAGGTTTTTAAGTTAGGCTTTTTGTTGTTGCTCACGTTCTTTGACTAAAAGTTGAATTTCTTCGACTAATGTATCAAACATTTGATCTTCTGGGACTTTTCGAATAATTTCTCCGTGTTTGATGAGGATTCCTTCTCCGCGACCACCGGCAATCCCAATATCGGCATTTTTAGCTTCACCTGGGCCGTTAACCGCACACCCCATTACAGCAACATGAATATCGTGAGGAATTGTGGTTAAGTAATCTTCAACGCGTTGAGCGAGTGGAATTAAATTATATTGAATACGTCCGCACGTTGGACAAGAAATAAGGGTTGGAGCATTTTTGATTAATCCAAAATTTTTGAGAATTTCACGTGCGACTTTAATTTCCTCAACCGGATCGGCACTTAATGAAACGCGCATGGTATTTCCAATTCCTTGGTGAAGTAAAATCCCGAGTCCGATTGAACTTTTAATTGTTCCAGAAAATGCCGTTCCTGCCTCTGTAATTCCTAAATGTAAAGGATAGTCAAACGTTTGGGCTGCAAGTTCATACGCTTTAATCGCTAAATCTGTATCCGACGCTTTTAGCGAGATAATGATATCTTCAAACCCTAAGTCTTCTAAAATTTTAACATGCAATTGGGCGCTTTCGACCATTCCTTCTGGCGTTGCTTGCCCATATTTTTTTAAAATTTCACGTTCGAGTGAACCGGCATTGACTCCAATACGAATGGCCACCTGTTTTTTCTTAGCCGCTTCAACGACTTGGCGAACCTTTTCTTCGTTTCCGATATTTCCAGGATTAATTCGGATTTTATCGACACCTGCTTCAATCGCAAGTAAGGCTAAACGATAGTCGAAGTGAATATCAACGACTAACGGAATAGAAATTTGTGCTTTAATCTCTTTTAAAGCGTGTGCATCTGCCTCATCTAAGCATGCGACGCGGACGAGTTGACATCCCGCTGACGCTAAACGATTAATTTGTTCGACTGTGGCTAAGACGTCGTGCGTTTTCGTTGTGGTCATACTTTGAATAATGACCTCATCTTTACCACCAATAAATAAGTTTCCGACTTTTACACGTTTTGTATGTTGACGATGTGTGAACTGAGACACCGTAAATCACCCCACAATTTAGCTTCTTTTGATATAAAATGCGAAAATGACATTTCCTATCTGTCTTTAATTATATAATAATTCCAGAGTGTTTCAACTGTTATACAAAAAAATCAGGAGGCGAAGAGATGACGGAATATCCTTTTTTACCATTACCTTATACTTATAATGCATTAGAACCTATTTTGGATGCAAAAACAGTAGAGATTCATTACACTAAGCATCATAAAGCTTACTTAGATAAATTAAATGCACTCGTCAAACGATATCCTTCTTTTTTTGAGGGGAAAACGATAGAAGATGTACTGAGTCATCCCGATGAAATTCCAGCTGATATTCGTCAAGAGGTGATTAATCAAGGGGGCGGGTATGCCAATCACAACCTGTATTTTTATAGTTTATCACCGAATGGCGGAGGGGAGCCGTTTGGAAAATTAGCGAAAGAAATTAAACTCGCGTTTGGAAGTTTTGATCAATTAAAACGATTACTCGCACAGGCAGCAACGTCTCAATTCGGATCGGGTTATGGATGGCTAGTTCTTGATCAGAATAAAAAGTTACGGGTGGTGAAGACACTTAATCAAAATTCTCCATTAAGTGCAGGCTTTACACCATTATTAAATCTTGATGTTTGGGAGCACGCGTATTATTTGAAATATCAAAATCGTCGGGCGGATTATACAGAGGCTATTTTTGAAATTATTAACTGGGATGAAGTGGAGCGCCGTTTTGAGGAAGGGCTTCGTAAATAGTAAAAAAACTGGTTCGAGTAATGAACCAGTTTTTTTAATTTTAACAAAAGTGGACAGACTAAAGGTATGTATCCATAGGTGAGGAGGGAGATTTATTTGATTGGAGAATGGATCTCATGAACAAGGATAACAGGGTTAAGATGATGAATGAAATCTTCCCACCTATCGCGCCCCTGTTGGATGGAAGAAGAGGTGTGGGGGTCGTGGGAACCCATACGACAAGATGACCTATTTTTTTACACAAAAAATTCAAAAGACCCGTTTTTAAGTGTGATATAATAGGTGAGAAGTTAGAGTGAAAGGTGCGGGATGGACGTGGATAAGTTATTTAAACTAATCAAGTCATTAGTTTTTAGAATACAAGTATTAAAAGTAGTTTGTTTGTTAATGTTTATTGTGATTGCGTTCCGTTTATATGCTATTCAGGTGAAGTATTCGGACGATTATCAGGCTTATGTGAATAAGACATCGACTGTTGCCTTGCAACGGAATGTTCCGCGTGGGGTCATCTACGATCGAAATATGTCTGTGTTAGTTGATAACGAGGCGGTGAGTACGATTACGTATCAACGGTATGCGGATGTCAGTGAAAAAGAGATGCATCAAATTGCTGATAAATTGGCGGATTTAATTGAAGTGGATTTTAGCAAGTTGACGTCACGTGATTTAAAAGACTTATACTTAGAGAAATTTGAGGATGAGGCGAAGGAGTTATATACGAAAGAAGAGTTGAAAAAGTATGGGGATAAAAAGCTCTATCAATTACAACTCAGTCGTATAACGGATGACATGTTATCAAAACTTACCGATCAGGATAAAGAGGCCCATGCGATTTATATTAATATGAAAAAGGGGACAAATCAGACATCTAATATTATTAAAAAAGGTGCAACTGAAGAAGAAGTAGCGATCGTTAGCGAACATTTGGAGTCGATGCCAGGGGTGAATACAGAGGTCGACTGGGATCGAACGTATCCAAGTGTTGCGCAGTGGCACCCGATTTATGGACGTGTTTCAAGTTATGAGCAAGGATTGCCAGCGGTGTTAGTAGATTATTATAAGGCGCATGACTATCAATCAAACGATCGGGTAGGATTATCCCAGTTAGAACTTTATTATGAGGCGTTACTTGGTGGGCATAAGTCGCAATATTTATTAACGAATGATGACGATACGTCAACGTATGATGAAATCTATGAGGGGCAACGAGGGTATGAATTAGTGTTAACCATCGATGCCGAGTTGCAGGCAGCCGTTAATGATATTGTCCGTGATGAGTTGTTAAATGCGAAGAAAAATTCATCGACGACGAAGTATTTACGTGAGGCGTACATCGTGATGACAAACCCTAATACGGGGGAAGTGTTAGCGATGACAGGAAATATTATTGATTGGGACGACGAAGCAAAAGATTATGTGATTTATGATAACTCGCTTGGAACTTTTCAAAGTTCGTTTACGGTCGGATCGGTTGTTAAAGGTGCGACCTTGCTTAGTGGATTTAAGTATGGAGTGACGACGCCAGGACAAGTGGTTAATGATACAAAGATGTACTTTAAAGGTGGTCTTGTCAAAGGATCGTGGCAAACATTAGGGGCGGTTAATGACTTAACAGCGTTACAAAAGTCGAGTAACGTGTACTTCTTTGACCAAACGATTCGTTTCGGTGGCTCATATTATTCACCGTACATGGCGCTAAATCTGAATTTAGATGTTTTTGATAAATATCGTTCAACCTTTAATGAGTTTGGACTCGGTGTAAGTACTGGAATTGATTTACCGAATGAGTCGACGGGATTAGTTGAAGCGCAGCGAACGTCAGGGAAACTTTTAGACTTCGCGATTGGACAGGCGGATTTATACACGCCGATGCAACTTGTTCAGTACGTTTCAACGGTTGCGACGAGTGGGAGACGTTTTGCTCCGACACTCGTGAAAGAAGTCTATTTGCCATCGAATGACGATATAAGTGGAAAACAATTAGTTAAAGGGTTTGCTCCTAATTTGTTAAATGTGGTTGAATTAGATCAACAATATTTTGATCGTGTTCATCAAGGGTTTGTAATGGCCTTACAACAAAGTGGAGGAACGGGATATTCAACGTTCTATAAGGCAAACTATAATCCTGCAGGTAAAACAGGGACGGCACAGGAATATGCGCGTGATGCGGATGGACGATACATCAAGGATGCCAACGGCGAATTTATTGACGTGCATAGTCGAACATTAATTGCCTACGCCCCTGCGGATAAACCAGAGGTGGCTCTTTCTGTTATTGTTCCGCAATGTGAGTTACCGAGTCAATCCCACCCGATTTCGCTTCAAATTGGTGAACGAGCGATGCAAGCCTATTTTGATTTAAAGAAAGAACGAATGGCGGCTCAAAATGAAGTGGATAATGGAGAGACTATAGGACAAGCACCGGAGAATGTAGCACAAGGTGAATAAAGAAAAACAGAAATGGCTGAATAAAAGGGGAGAAAGGCCCCATAATAAATTGATTTAACGTGTAAAAAATATAGGCGAAAACGAATGACTTGGAAACTATTTTTAAATAAGGGATAAATTACTTATAAATAGGTCTTGAGGTACGATTAAGCTTTTGTTATAATTTTTACACAGGAGATTAAACAACAAAGAAACACTTTATAGTACAAATTGATAAAAAAAACTTTGTTTTTTGATGTCGTGCGTGCTATAATGTAGAAGTTGTTATTAGATTGGAGGGATTTTAGTGCGAGTAAATCTTACATTAAAATGTACAGTTTGCGGTGAAGAAAATTACATTTCTAAAAAAAATAAACGTAATAACCCAGAACGTCTTGAGATGAATAAATACTGCCCACGTTGCCGTAAATCAACTGCTCATCGCGAGAAAAAATAAGGAGTCATCCTTTTTACAAGCCCTGCCTTCGGTAGGGTTTTTTTTATGTTCAAACAAAATGTATGGATGAGAACTTTAAGAGTTGAAGGTTTTAGCTTTTTTAGGCAGTGAGGAGACTAATCTAGTAGAACGAATGGGTTATTTTATCTATTGACTAAAGAAAAATAAAGAAAGAAAGCGATTTTTTACACTTTTTAGTGAATAATGTTTGTGAAAAAATAAATCATGGTATATAATTAAAAATGAATTTAAGACACATTTGCATTTCATAAAAATAGTGAAGCTGTCGGAGTTCGCGAAAATATGGCATACGAAAGTGTATGTCATAAAAACATGTTGTAGAGGTGAAAGATATGAAAACAGGTGTAAGACGCGTTGCTTTAGTCGGAACAGGATTCGTAGGAATGAGTTTCGCATACTCAATGTTAAACCAAGGCGGATTAGAAGAATTCGTTTTAATCGATGTAAACAAAGATAAAGCTGAAGGGGAAGCAATGGATTTAAGCCATGGTTTACCATTTGGACCACAAAAAATGGATATCTGGGCGGGGACATATGAAGATTGCCGTACAGCAGATATCGTTGTTATTACAGCAGGAGCTAACCAACAACCAGGGGAAACTCGTTTAGCTTTAGTTGAAAAAAATGCAAAAATCATGCGCGGAATCGTTCGTGAAATCATGAAATCAGGATTCAATGGAATTTTATTAGTAGCAAGTAATCCAGTTGACGTATTAACTTACGTTGCATGGCAAGAATCTGGATTACCACGTCACCGTGTAATCGGATCAGGAACAACTTTAGATACAGCTCGTTTACGTTTCGAAATCGGTAAATATTTAAATGTTGACCCACGTAACGTACACGGATACATTATCGGTGAACACGGAGATACTGAGTTCCCATTATGGTCTCATACAACTGTAGGTGTTCAACCAATTATGGATGTTGTGGCTAACAACCCTAAATTCAACCAAGAAGATTTAGAGCAAATTTACGTAAATGTACGTGACGCTGCTTACCACATCATTGAACGTAAACGTGCAACTTACTACGGAATCGGTATGGCATTAGCTCGTATCGTACGTGCTATCTTAGGTGATGAAAACAGCTGTTTATCAGTTTCAGCTTACTTAAATGGACAATACGGACAAAATGACGTATTCGTAGGGGTACCTGCAATCGTTAACCGTAACGGAATCCGTGAAGTATTCGAATTAAACATTACTGAAGAAGAAACAGAAAAATTAACAAAATCAGTTAACGTATTAAAAGAAACTTTAAATACAGTTAAATAATTTTAAAAAAAAGCACCGGACTCTGACACGGTGCTTTTTTTATGAATTTTGAATATGTAACGGGTTTGGTTATTTTTAAAGGGGTTACATCTTTTTATTAAGAAGACTTTATGATAAAATGAATACGAAGAAATTATTAAAGGATCAAGTACATGATATAGGAAGATATCTGACTTTATGTGGCATGATAAGGAGGAGTTTGAAAATGAATAAATATGTATTCGGAATTGACGTTGGTGGGACAACAATTAAATGCGGATTATTTTCATCAAAAGGTGAAATTTTAGATTCTTGGGAAATCGTTACGAATAAAGAAGATAACGGGGACCATATCGTTTCTGATATTGCACGTACGATTGAAGCAAAATGCGAAGAAAAAGGAATTCAATTAAGCGAGGTTGAAGGTGTTGGAATTGGGGTTCCAGGACCTGTTGATAATAATGGTGTTGTCAAAGTTGCCGTGAACTTAGGATGGACAGAACGCCATGTGAAAACGGAATTAGAAGAAATGATTAAAGTTCCAGTGGCAGTTGGAAATGATGCAAACGTCGCTGCATTAGGTGAATTATGGTTAGGGGCTGCTGCAGGGGCACAAGATGCGATCATGTTTACGTTAGGAACAGGTGTTGGTGGTGGAGTCATCGTTGATGGTAAAGTTGTTGCAGGTGTTCATGGTGCCGGGGGAGAAATCGGTCACTTAGCGGTTGTTCTTGAAGATGGGAATCAATGTAACTGTGGGAAAAAAGGATGTTTAGAAACGGTTGCTTCTGCAACAGGAATCGTTCGCGAAACAGAAAAATTCTTACTTCATACAGCAGAAGAATCAACGTTACGTCAATTAGATAAAATCGAAGCTAAAGATGTCTTTGATGCAGCGAAAGCTGGAGATGCTGTTGGATTAAAAATGGTTGATCAATTAGGTCGATATATTGGTTTAGCGGCAGCTAACTTAGCAGCAACAACTGATCCACAAAAGATTATTATCGGTGGAGGGGTTTCAAAAGCCGGAGACATTTTAATCGATACCATCGTTAAACATTACCAAAATTATGCTTTCAGTGCGGTTCGTCAAACACAATTTGTTTTGGCTGAATTAGGAAATGAAGCGGGAATTGTTGGTTCAGCTTATTTAGCTAAAACGTTATAATAATAATTAGAAAAGCACCCCTTGTGGGTGCTTTAAGCGATTGATGAGGTGATTTTGTTGAACGTTTATCCATTAGTATTAGGACCTGTTCAAACGACGTGCTACGTTGTTTCAAGTCAAGGAAGGGCAGTTATTGTGGATCCCGCTGCCAATGCCAATAAAATTATTCAATATTTAGGGACGAAGAAACTCATCCCTGAGGCAATTTTGTTAACTCACGGTCATTTTGATCATATTGGTGCTGTCAACGAGTTAGCAGCGAAGTACCGTCTTCCAATTTATGCGCATAAATTAGAAAAAGAGTATTTTGATCAACCAGAGGTTAATCTTTCAACGATGATGTATCAACCGTTTGTGTTAAGTGAAGACCTGGATTATCATTGGTTAGCGGATGGGGCAACGCTTACTTGTTTGGATACCCAAGTTAAAATTTTTCATGTACCTGGTCACACGTCGGGAAGCCTATGTTACTATTTTGTGAAAGATCGCATGGTATTCACAGGAGATACACTATTTAAACAATCGATTGGACGAACAGATTTTATTTATGGAAACCATCAACAGTTAGTGACTGGAATCAGACAGAAATTATTAACCTTGCCAGATGATACACTTGTTTATCCTGGCCATGGTGACTGTACAACGGTTGCAGACGAAAAAAGAAACAATCCATTTTTAAACAACTAGGAGGAGGCGAATTTGCCTCCTTTTTTTATAGGTTCATTGGTGATGAACAATGTTTAAACATATTTATTGTTTTTTAGACATAGGGTATACAAGTGGCGCCATGTTTTATCCTAAACTTACGGTCATTATCATTGATCCGATGTGTTTGATGATTAAATCGTGAGAGAGGTAACATGAGAGGTGAAAGCTTTTTCGCCCCATAAGAGATAGATTTTTTATAAAGGGAGGAGAGAAGAAATGGATCAAACGGGACAATCAAATCCATTAGGGGAGGCCCCTCTTTTTAAATTGATTTGTAAATTTGCCATTCCCTCAATGATTAGCCTTTTGGCGAGTGCGATTTATAATATTACAGATCAGATGTTTATTGGTCATCAGGTGGGTGTTCTTGGAAATGCGGCAACGAATGTTGCGTTTCCTGTCGTCACTTTGGCAACTGCTATTTCTCAGTTGGTTGGTGTTGGGACAGCGGCTCATTTTAATATTTGTCAAGGAGCCGGACAGGAGTCGGATGCTAAACGATTTATTGGAAATGGACTTGGGTTCATGTGTTGCGCGGGAGTCGTTATGATGGGGGCTTTATTTTTGTTTAAGTTAACCATTTTAAATTTATGCGGAGTAACGGATGAAGTGTTTAACTATGCTAATCTTTATTTAAGTGTCACGCTATTTGGTATCCCGTTCTTTATCTTTTTTACCGCGGGTAGTTTTCTGATTCGGGCGGATGGGAGTCCACGCTATGCGATGGGGTGTTCGATGACGGGGGCGCTATTAAATGTCGTTCTTGATGCTCTTTTTATGCTCGTTTTTAAATGGGGAATCTTTGGTGCTGCACTCGCCACCGTTTTAAGTCAAGGGGTTTCAGGAACGCTTTGTTTATGGTATTTTAATCGCTTCCGGGCGTTTAAGATTAAGTGGCAAGATCTTCGGCTTCAACCGACGTATGTGTGGGAGATTGCCAAATTAGGATTTCCTAATTGTTTAACGCATTTTTTAATGATGGTGGTCAACGTGTTGATGAATCATACGCTCGTTTTTTATGGTGCCCAAAGTCTATATGGAAGTGCTATTCCGTTGGCAGTTTCCGGAGTGGTCGCCAAACTTTATACAATTTTATCGGCGTGTTCAATTGGACTAGCCCAAGGATGTCAGCCAATTTGGGGATTTAATAAGGGGGCTAAAAACTACCGTCGGGTGAAAGAAACGTTTAAAAAAGCGATGATGATGGGATTGATGTTTAGTTTTACGGCATTTTTACTGTTTCAACTCTTTCCACGCCAAATTGTTGGGATTTTTGGTGGAGGAGGGGAGCTGTATTTTCAGTTTGCGACTAAATACATGCGCATTTATTTGATGCTCATTTGTGTCGTTGGGGTTCAACCGCTCATTGTCAACTTCTTTACCAGTACGAAAAAAATGAAACAGAGTATGATTCTTTCACTGGCCCGTCAAGGACTCTTTCATATCCCTTTAATTTTGTTGTTCCCGATGTGGTTAGGGATAGATGGAGTGCTATACGTCGGACCCATTGCGGATTTTTTAACCTTTATGTTATCTATTATTTTGATCATGCGCTATTTTAAAGAACTAAATGAATCTGAGTTTTAAGTGTATTTTTACAATAGACGAATTAAAGCCCTTAACTGTGAATTGAAAACAGGTAAGGGCTTTTGTTTATTGAGGAAGTTTTTGTTTAATGAGGGTGATGATTTCTTCTACGGTTTTATGATCGGTCTTAATGGTATCATGGGCGCATTCTCTGTAGAGGGATTCCCTTTTGTCGTACAAGGTACGAAGTTTTTGTTCCATTGGTTCATTTTGGAGGAGGGGACGATTTTGGTCATCGATCCGAGTGACTAATGTTTGGATGCTTGCCTCTAAGAAAATAACGTAGGCGTTATTTTTGAGGTGTTCTCGATTTTCTTTTTGGATGATGATTCCGCCTCCGGTTGAGAGAATGCCTGGAAAGGTTAAAAGGGTTTGGAGCGCTCTCGTTTCTAGTGTGCGAAAGTAGGCTTCCCCTTTGGTAGCAAAGATGTCTTTGATTTGTTCATGGGTTGTTTGTTCGATAAAAAGGTCGCTATCGTGCCACGGGAGGTGGAGTTCCTTTGCGAGTTGTTTTCCAATGGTGGTTTTCCCACTTCCCATCATGCCAATGAGGGCAATTGGTTTCATATGAAATCCCTCCTAGTTCATAGTGTAATCATGGGTCTTTTTGTCATAGGTAATGCTCCCAGATTCTAAGTATTCATTATAGTGAAATTGATAGGTGACTGCAAGTGTCTCATACCCATTTTTATAGCTTATGGTAACCGGGGTCCCATTATGTAAGGAAATGACCTGAGGTGGTATTTTTTCATGTCCTTCAACGATTTTTGTTCCTAGTTGGTCTGTTATTTGTTTGACGCATTCTTTTTTGAGTAGGGAGAGTGTTAAATGATCGCGTTCGAGGTGATAAAGACGCGCCTGATCTTCAATTCGATAGGAGAGGTGAAGCAGGAGAAGGGCGATCATTAAGCTCATCGCGAGTGTTAAGGGAAGAATCATCCCCTTTTGGTTCATCAAACTGGCACCTCCGTTTCGTCAACCTGATCCTCGTTAAGTGGTTGAAGTGGGAACCGATGAGAGGTTAGGTAAATGGAATAGCTATTATTTTTAGTGCGAAGGGTGAGGGTGACGGACTGATCATGATGTTGGGTGATGTCTAATTGGTCACAATGATAGAGGGCGACTTCGCCGCCCTTTCCATCGACTTGGCGCATGAGGCGATGATTAGAAATAAAGTAGGTAGATTGTTTACCCGATTCAAGATAGAGGGTAAGCTTTTCTCCTGAGATATCGAACCGAAGCGCGTGTTGAGCTTCTTTTTGCAATCGTGCGCGCAAGGTTGTTATTTCCTCATGACTCACCCGGTCTAAATCGGTTTGGTACGTTTTAATGAGGGGGAAGAGTCGAAGGATGAGAAGTGTCAGAAGGGCTGTAATGACGAGACCGATGAGATGTTCAACGAGTAAAAATCCATGATTAGATAAGCTATAGACAAATTTTTTGTTCACCGGATTCCCTCCAGTCATAAGTCGCACAAAGTTGAGCGTCTTTTTGGGTGACGGTATAAGGGATGGGGGAGGTAAGATGAAGGGGGAATGAGAGGGTGTTGGGTTCAAAGAGCCAGCGATCTTTTAATACATAGAGGTGATAATAGAGCGTTTGTTGGACGTCAAGGTGCTGTTGCTTTTTGAGAAGTTTAGGTAAGACGTGGGAAAGACTCATGGCAACGGTACATAGGATCATCAGCCCGATGAGGCATTCAGTCAGAATATAGCCCTTTTGGTTCGTTCGAATCACGGATATCAATTCCTCCTGTTCCGATTGAAAAGACAATCTTTTTTTCTTGATACTTACTTTTAATAAGAAGTGTTTGACCACCTCCAATGTGGCCGAGGTTATTAAATGATAAATCGGTTAGTGTTGTACTAACGGATGGAAAAGAAATTCCTTGAGGGAGTGTCCGGAGTTGCTGGTTGGTTCCGTTTTGTCGAAGCGCATACTTGTTTTCTTTATGATAGATGCGTAACGTGTACGTCCCTCCTTGAAAGGGCATCATATTCGCTTGGCGAATGTAGTTTAAATCTGATTGGAGTAACGCAATGGCCTGATTAAGTTTGATGCCGTCATAAAGTTTTACAAGGGGTGGGAAGGAAATCAGAGATAATGTTCCGGTAATTAAGAGGGCTAGGAGCGCCTCGATGAGTGTAAATCCTTTTTGATTAAGAATCATTCGCCCTCCTTACACACTTTTTCGCGGTCTTTGGCGATTTGATTGAGTTCAGATTCGGATAAGGGCTCGCCTAGGAGATCGGCTGACGTTTTTTGTGCCTCAACGGATTGGTCAAAAGCCTCACATCCGGTCTGATTGGTTTTCTCTAACACGGCACTTGCTTTTGGAAAGACGAGGAGGACGAGTACCCCGACGATGACCATGACAATTAACATTTCAATAAGTGTAAATCCTTTTTGATTCATTTGAATTCTTTTTTTCATAAGATAATCCTCCGATTGTTTAGATAAGTTCCGCCATTTGAAAGACGGGTTGTAATAGACTTAAGTAAATGAGTACAATAATGAGCCCGATGAGGGCTAAAAAAATAAATTGAATCGTTTTAAATAAGGTGTTCATGTGTTGGGTGAGTTGTTTGAATTCTTCGGTGCTATAGGTCT
Source organism: Turicibacter faecis (assembly GCF_037076425.1). Lineage (NCBI taxonomy): Bacteria > Bacillati > Bacillota > Erysipelotrichia > Erysipelotrichales > Turicibacteraceae > Turicibacter > Turicibacter faecis. Next base: position 865,257 of record NZ_AP028127.1, read on the forward strand.
TTAATTCTTGGTGCACCTTTGCAAGCTGCAAGGCGTGTTTCATTATAAGTTTGAAGTACGCGGTAAAGTACGGGCTCTTTTCGAACAAATCGCCAAGGGAAATACCGTTTTCTAGCCGTTGTTGAAGTTCGTCAATGATGTGGCGGACGAAGGGGATGTTTTCAAAGGATCGCATCATGAAAAGACTTTCTTTTAGCGGGAGTCCGCAGTTTAGGAAGATGAGCCATTGGCTGCTAAAGTAGTAGGAAAAAACGTGCTGAGAAAGCGATTTGAGCAGCGGAAAATGAAATAGGAGGTGCGGAATACATCGGTGGGGACTTGTTAAAATGAGAAAGAAGCTACCGATGAGGAGAAAGATAAGGAGAAGGAGCCCCCCAAGAAGAAGGAGGACGCCATTTAGTAAGGTAGGATCGCCTTCAATATGGAAGCTTTGGTAAAAATCTTCAAGTTGTGGGAAGAAAAAAAGATAGACGATGCCAAGTATTCCGATCATTAAGGTAAATAGGAAGAGAGGGTAACGTAATTTTTTAGAAAGCTCCGCCTTGTTTTGAATTAAATGTTCGCTATATTCCGCCGCCTTTTGTAATCCTTGCAAGAGGGACCCCGCCTCTTCGCCACATCGGACAATATAGACAATTCGTTTTTCAAAGTGGCAAGTTTCTAAGGTGGAGGCAAAGGGTTGTCCATTGGCACAATGCGCTGCGAAGGGAGCGATGGCCTCTTGTTTAAAGAGTGTTCCCATAATCTCTAGTGCTTGTGCTAACGAAAATCCTTGCTCAATCAGTTGGCTAAAGCGAGTTAAAAATTTTTGTTGTTCGCAAAGGGGCCAACGGGGGGATAAGTGATGGATTGTGGGCATTATACTAACTCCTCGTCTAATGTGTGATAGGGAAGCGAAGCGGGCGAAAGTTGAGAAAATAGGTGATCGAGTTGTTCACCAAAACAAAGTTCAAACATGGCCTTTCGGTCGGTCTTATTTTCAATTAATTGTTGATTCGCGATGCCAACGAGTGCTTGTTCAAGGTCTTGGGTGGATATTCCGAGGTCGATGAGTCGATTTAAGGTTCCCCGTACATTTTTAGCATGGACGGTTGAGATGACTAAGTGGCCGGTAAAGGCTGCACGTAGCGCCTGCCGGGCAGTCTTGACATCACGAATTTCACCGATGACGATGACATCGGGATCGTGGCGCAAAATTTCTTTGATTCCAACATCGTAGGTCATCCCAAGACTTTCATTGACTTGCATTTGAACGATATCGGGTTGTTGGTACTCAACGGGATCCTCAATGGTCACAATGCTTTTTCCAAGCTCGTCTTTTAAGTAATCGATCAAGGCGTAAGTCGTTGTTGTTTTTCCACTTCCCGTCGGACCGCTGATGAGAATTAAACCGGCCGGCATTCTTGCCATATCTTTTAAAATATCAGTCGTTTGAGGAAAGTGCGAAATTTCATCTAATTTTTTTTTATGGTGATGATTGATGAGTCGCAGCACAAGACTTTGATAATGAGGCGTCGGTAAAATGGAGACGCGCGTATAGTAAAGCGCTGTTGCATCTTTTAGCTTGAGTAATCCTGACTGAGGTTGTTTAGGATGGGTAAGGGTTAATGAAGCATGAAATTTGATATAAGCGAGGAGTTGTTCGTAGGTGGATGGGCTCATACGATCGCTTGAAATCATTAATGAACCGACCCGAAATTGAACGAGGATATCGTTGTCTTTTAAGGTAAAATGAATATCGCTCGCTTTAAGGGTGATTGCTTCTTTTATGAGACGTTTAAGTCGTGTATGAATCGAGGGGCCCGACTCCTGCTGAGTGGGCGTGAGTGGGGGATAGATTGGTTTTCTTTTTGTGAATAATGAGCTAACCCGCTGAAGGGGCATTAAAATCACCTCCTGCCTTACTATACGAAAAAAGGGGGCGATTTCCTTTTTTAAAAAGCTCTGTTTTAGGATAATTTTGATATTTCACATAGAATTTGCATAACTTAATCCTCAACTATCCATTATAATAGTGATAGAACAAACGTTTGTTTAGTTGGTTCATGCCAAAGTCAATAATTTTATCATTTTTAAATCGAGTAGCGCCAATTGATTTACCAGAAATCTTAGTTGAAGTTAAAAAAGGAATCTTTAAATCAAATTTATCTAAACCTCAAGCTGAAATTCAAGAAACCAGATATTCAGCAGGGTAATATAAATGCCCTTTTTGTCATGATGACCCTATCGTAAGGAAGGTAAAGCCAAAGGAATTTAACGCTATCTTTGCCGTAACTGTGGCCAATCATTTAGCCAACGAACTCAAACGCCAACTTCCTATTCAAAGAAAGAACCAAAAGCGTGGATTGATTATATCGAATGCATGATTAAAGAGCTATAAAGGAAATCACTCCAAAAGAACACGATTTAACATGCCAAGACCATCCCGTAAGTGTGAACGTTTCTTTGAAGGCCATAGTTCTCCCCACTCTGTTTTGTGTACGGATAGCGCCCCTGGATATGGGAGGTTAGCTTCCCAATTAGACTTAGAGCATAAGGTAATTCCGTCTGGAAAATACATGAAAGGTATTTATTACATCCAACATATCAATGTTTTTTATAGTAATTTTAAAGCTTTCTTACAAAAGTTTAGAGGTGTCTCAACTAAGCATCTAAATAGTTATTTAAAATGGTTCAAGTGGATTAAACTTTTTAAAGATGAAAAAGAACTTCTAAAGATTCAAAAAACTTACATTTAAATTACAGGCGAGTTATTCCGTAATTTCTAATGAGAAAATCAGCTTAAGAGAGCCCTTATGTATTTAAAATACTGAGTATATCTTTCTGATATGTTTTATATCTGACATGTCTTATAGTAGTATTAAATTATATTTTTAAACAGTTAAAAGAGAAAATATCTTAATCATGTTTATTCTTTTCTTGAGCATACTAAAGAATAAAAAAGGAGAAAAAATAGGATGAAAAAATATGTTATTTCCTTATTTATAGCTTTTCTATCTTTTAGCAGTCTTATTGCACAAGCACATCCGAAATCTGCTCAATTCATTGAAAGTAAAGATGACAGTGTAGAATGTTTAAATGTTGTATTTGAGAATCCAGATTTCCGTATATCATTTAGTTCAGGAAATGGAGAAATTATGGGTTGGACTGTACCTGAAGGAGCTGAGGATATAACTGAAGAGGAATGGTGTTATATTTTAATAGATTGTGCTGAAAAAATTTTTGGAAAAAATAGTGATCGTTATGAAGTGAATAAAGAGAAGTTTATGCATATGATTGAAGAAATGAAAAAATAAATTAGAGTTTACAATGAAAGGTTGGTTCGGTTAAACAGGATGGAGCGGGCGAAAGCGCCCCTTTGTTAAAGGTCGAACAACCAATCAGGCATCCGTTGGGGAAGTCGATGGATTGAACGAGGAGAGGCCATTAAAGGGGAAAAGTATAAAAAAAGCCACTCAGTTACCGAGGCGTCTGTTTAGAATCAATAGCGGATGAGGTGAAAGGCAGTGTTTGTTTATGGAAGGGGGAAGCCTTTTTTTAGTAAAGGGCGAATTTAATGGATTTAAATCGTTTAAAAGGATTGAAAGTATAAAGGAGTCTCGGTAGAATAATAATAGGACTAGTGAAAGTGAAGTGATATCAAGTGAATCTTGGATTGTTTTTTAGTGGAGGAGCACTTCCGCTGATTATTATTGTGATTGCCTTATTTCAAAAGATCGAGTGGCGGAAGGAAATAAAACGTCAGGCACGAACGTACTTTTATGAGGGAGCCTGGTTAAAATTTGCTCTTTGTTTGGTGATTTCGGTTGTGGGTGTGATTGTTTTATCCGCGTTACTCGGGGTGTTTATTCCCTTTTTATCGGTGTTATGCTCGGTGTTTGGAATGGGCGTTGTTTCGTATGGGACGATTGAGGTGATGCGTCTTATAAGAAACCATCAAGAGTTTGGATTAAGAGATTTTATTTCTATTGATAATGTAGGTGGAGCAGTTAGCGTCTATTTTATTAAATGGTTATATACCTTTTTTTGGTCGTTGCTATTAGTAATTCCAGGGATGATCAAGTCGTATTCTTATTCTCAAGCGATGTTTATTATCAGTGAGGATCCGGCGATTGGGGCTGATGGGGCGATTACCCGTAGTCGTGAAATGATGAATGGTCATAAATGGGAGTTAGTCATTTTACAATCGAGTTTCTTCGGATGGGCGATTTTAGGAGCCTTAACCTTTGGAATAGCGATTATCTATATCTTACCGCTTTATGCGATGTCAATGGCGGTATTTTATGAGTATGTGAAAAGGGACTATTTTGCTGCAAAGGCATAGGTGTTCATGAACGAACAGAGCGTTCATGGATTTATGGCGCGAATGAGCGTTTATGAGATAAATTTTAGGGTTAAAGCGAAAGTGACCGGTCGATTTGAGAGGCCGGTTGCTTTTTTTATGGTGTAGGAAAATGATATAATGGATCGTTTTGTGCTATAATAAGAGGACGAAAGTGAGTGATGTTATGATTCGAGTCGCACAAATTAAAATTTCAATAGATGATTCAATTGATAAGGTAAAAGAGTTAGTTTTAAAGCAATTACGGTTAAAGGAGCATGAGCTTTTAGATTATCGTATTTATAAACAATCGATTGATGCCCGTCGCCGTGGAAAGTTAGATTTCGTCTATACGGTCGATGTGGCGGTGAAAGATGAAGAAAAAATCTTGGCGAAGAAGTTACCTAATGTGTCTAAAACGCCAGATATTGAGTATAAGTATCCTGTGAAAGGTCAAGAGGCAATGAACCATCGTCCTGTTGTTGTTGGCTTTGGTCCAGCCGGTATGTTTGCGGCCTTAATTTTAGCTGAAATGGGGTATCGCCCCATTGTGTTAGAGCGTGGTGAAGCGGTTGATGAACGCGTACGTTCGATTGAAAAGTTCTGGAAAGAGGGAATCTTAAATCCAAATTCAAATGTGCAGTTTGGGGAAGGCGGAGCTGGAACGTTTTCTGATGGAAAGTTAACGACACGCGTGAAAGATTTACGCGGTCGAAAAGTGCTTGAAGCATTGGTTGAGGCCGGAGCTCCGGAAGATATTTTATATATGGCGCATCCTCACGTTGGAACAGATTTGTTACGCGGAATTGTGAAAAATATTCGCCAAAAGATTATTTCACTTGGAGGAGAGGTTCGCTTCAATCAACAAGTGACAGGGTTTTTAATGGAAGATGGGCACATTTGCGGGGTGAAAGTCAAAGGTGGTGACACACTGTTAACAGAAAATGTGATTGTGGCGATTGGACATAGTGCACGCGATACGTTTTATGAGTTATATGAGAGTGGGGTCTCTTTTACGGCTAAACCGTTTGCTGTCGGTGTAAGGATTGAGCATCCTCAAACTTTAATTGATGTGGCCCAATATAAAGAGTTTGCGGGACATGAAAAATTAGGGGCGGCAGAGTATCGATTGACGCATAAGGCTGAAAATGGACGTGGCGTGTATACATTCTGCATGTGTCCAGGTGGGCTTGTTGTCCCTTCAAGTTCTGAAAAAGGGCGTTTAGTCACAAATGGAATGAGTGAGCATGCACGTAATCAAGAAAATGCGAATAGTGCCTTACTTGTTCAAGTGTTTCCGGAGGATTTTGGATCAGATCATCCACTGGCTGGGATTGAATTTCAACGTCGATTAGAGGAAAAAGCCTTTGGGATGGGAGGAAGCGATTATAAGGCACCGGCTCAACTAGTTGGGGACTTCCTCAAAGGACAGGCCTCAAAACGTTTAGGAACGGTGACTCCCTCATATGCATTAGGTGTTAAGTTAACAAACTTACATAAGTTGTTCCCATCGTATATGACAGATGCCATGAAAGATGGTCTGAAGGCTTTTGATCGAAAATTACACGGCTTTGGGATGGATGATGCGGTGATGACTGGCGTTGAATCTCGCTCTTCTTCGCCAGTGAGAATGGATCGCGATAGCGAAACATTACAGTCGCTGACGGTTAAAGGGGTCTATCCATCAGGAGAAGGTGCAGGCTTTGCAGGAGGTATTGTATCAGCTGGAATTGACGGGATTAAGTGTGCAGAGGCAATGATTCAAGCCTTTGCGCCAAGTTTAAAGAAGTAGATGAGAACGTCATTGCTTTTATTGAATATAAAAAATCACACCGTTTGATGGTGTGATTTTTTAATGTTGAATCGTTACCATTTGACCGGCTTGCAAAAAGAGGTCTTGATTGAGATGAACGAGTTCATCTGGGGTTAGTTTGTAACGAATTAAAAGATCTTGGAGGGATTCCCCTTCAGCAATGACATGGATCCTGTTATTCTCTAGCAGGGGAACGTTGATGAATTGTTTAGGTTGAATGATAAGGGGCTTATTTCCGTTTAATTTCATGAGTTCAACCGGGGTTGTGTCAAATTGGGTGGCAATGCTTTTAATCGTGTCACCCGCTTGAATCATATATCGAGTTATTGTTAATGGTTGCGCATTCATTTTATTCACTTCCTTATCGTTAGGGATAAGTTTCCTACTATAATCTATGCAAAAAGTGTGGGGATTTGCCCTCTTTTTTGGATAGATTAGCAACACGATTTCAACCGTTTAGGCATAGGTTGATAGTAGGAAGGTAGAGGAGGGGATTTTAATGATTATCGTTTTTACAACAGTGACCCTTTATATGATTGGGATGCATCTTAAAATGAATCAATCACTAAAACATCGCGTGACCCCAGAGATCAATTGCCTTTTAATTTTAGGATCTTGTTTAAAGGACCAGCATGTCTCGCCTACATTACGTGCCCGTCTTGAATTAGGGGCAACGTTATTAAGAGAAAATCCACACCTTCATGTCATTGTGACGGGAGGAAAGGGAACCGCACAGCTTCCTGCAGAGGCACAGGTGATGAAGCGGGTACTGATCGAAGATTATGGAATTGAAGAAAATCGTATTCTTGTTGAAGACCGCTCGACGAATACGTTTGAAAATTTATTTTTTTCTCAATCACTATTTGGAAAACATCAGGTAGCAATTGTAACGAATGAGTTTCATAGTGTGCGTACTTCATTACTTGCCCGCCGATTAGGTATTTCTCATATCATCATCGGCGTAGCGACCCCTGCTAATAAACGGCTAAAATGGGAGTTGCGTGAGCACTTGGCGCTACTTAAATCATGGGTGGTGGATCGTTAGTTGGCATTCGTTTCTTGCGTTTTCTGATCATTCGCCTTATAATCTTTACAGGACGCAAAAATGAGGTGACGCAATGGAAACATGTAGCATAGAAGCTATTCATGATGAAGTCGTTTTATCGGTGAAGGAAAAAATGCCAAGAGACGAGGAGTTATTAAAACTGGCAGATTTATATAAAGCGATGGGAGACTTAACACGGATTCGCATTTTGGCTGCTCTTGTTCAGTCGGAAATGTGTGTGTGCGATTTAGCATCGTTGCTTGAGATGACACAGTCAGCTATATCGCATCAATTACGTGTGTTGCGTCAAGCCCATCTTGTTAATTATCGTAAGGTTGGCAAAGTGGTTTACTATTCACTGGATGACGAACATATTAAAATGTTATATGAGCAAGGATTAGTCCATGTGTTGCATCAACATCAATAGCTTTGTTTTTGAGGAGGATCGGATAGGTTATATCGGATGCTCCTTTCACTGGATGACGAACATATTAAAATGTTATATGAGCAAGGATTAGTCCATGTGTTGCATCAACATCAATAGCTTTGTTTTTGAGGAGGATCGGATAGGTTATATCGGATGCTCCTTTTTATGTGACGTCTTGTCGAGGTGAATAGAAGACGTCGTGGACTCCTTTTAATAGGGAATCGAATGGAGAATAATTGTGGTGTTAGTGCATGACGGGCTGTCTGAGATGAGGGTGTTTTTAGTCTAAGAAAAGAGCGTTGTGTAGAAGGTGTTTTCTCTTAAGTGAAGGCGAATCTCACTCTTTTTCCCAAGGCAGAGGGCAGTTTTAAAATCGTTGAGAGCGCCCATACGATTCGATGCTTGCCGGCATATATAATAAGAGGGCAGGAAGTGTTGAATAAAGGAGTGATAGTATGCCTTATATTGTTGTAGATGCTGGTCATGGTGGATGGGATAATGGTGCTCATTACAATGGACATCGTGAAAAGGATATTACGTTGCGTGTAGCGACAAAAGTAACCAAACGATTGAGAGAAATTGGATTTACTGTGACGCAATTAAGAACGGATGATACGTATGTTGGAAATGCTTCAGCACGTGGTCGTCAAATTGCAGAGTTACAACCTAATTTAGCTATTAGTATTCACGTCAATAGCTCAGGTGGAGAGGGAAAATTACGTGGAGCCGAAATTTATGTGCCGCTGGCAGAGGATAGCGCACGTTTTGAGTATTATTTACAAGAAGAGTTGAGTCATCTTAATGCGTTTCGAGAAATTTATTCACGCGCTTACACCGGAGAGTTTTACGATCGTCATATTAATCCGCAAACGTTAAGATTTACCCAAACGTATAGTTATACGGATTATTATGGAATTATTCGTGAGGCTTGGCGTGGAGGTGTTTCTTGTGATATTATCGAGATGTTTTATTTAGATAATGAGGGAGACCTTTATACCTTTTTAAATCAAGAGGATGCTTATGTTGAAGCGATTGTCGTGGCGTTAAGTAAAGCGTTTAATATGAATTATGAACGCGAAGCTCGACATGAAGTGGTTGACCGTCCAGAACCATTAAAAACGGAAACGTATTATCGCGTTGTTTGTGGATCATATTCTGATTTAAACGAGGCGAAAAAAGTACAGCAAGCACTTGCTCGTGCTAATTATCCAGGGGTTTGGATTCAACCCGTCGAAACGAAACGATAAAAAAAGCTCCCAACGGGGCTTTTTTTTTATACGGAAAAAGGAAAGTAGCGATTGTTGGCGTATTGATAAGGGGGGGAGTATTTAAGATTCTGAATATGTTATAATAATGGAGGTTTAATGAGCGACCTGATCATTGAAAAGAGAAGGAATGCAAAGTGTGAGGTTAGTTGGTAATTGGTTTGTTGATAACGTCTTTTTTAATGGGAGAGGTTCGATAATACGGTGTAAACGGGAAGATTAAATCGATGGATGGGGATTGAGCGTAGGCTGTCATCTATAAGATGAAAAGGTTAGCTATTGCTTCTTACAGGAGAAGGGCTCTGACGTCCATGGCTTCGTGTTCTAAGGTTAGGAGGACGTTTATTTCAGGGTCCGTGAAATCGAGGGGTTGTAAAATCAATCATGTGATAGACGGCGAAAGTTTTGAAGGCGTTCGACAAGATGAGAATAAAAAGAGAGTTTTAATGATTAACCGAGGTGGTGATGATGTGTTAGAAGAACGTTTAGTTGTTTTGGGACTAGAAGTTAAGGTTGTACGTAAGAGAATAAAAAATATGTATTTACGGGTCCGTCGTACAGGGGAGGTAGAGGTTTCGGCTGCACCACGTGTTGAACGAAAGATGATTGAATCGTTTATTGTTTCGAAGTGGTCATGGGTTCAGGCGAAACGAAACCAAGCGTTATTATCTCTTGAAAAACAGTTGCAGGCGGATGAAATTTTTTATTTTGGACAGCGTGTGACGATCAAACGGCACCCGGCAAAAAAAATATCAGTTGAACGAGGGGAAGAGACGTTGCATTTTTTTGGTCCCTCAACGTATGACGATGAACGCGTTGTTTTATGGATTAAAAACTGGATGTTTTGCGAGTTGCAGCAAAAAATTGAACAGTTAGTGAATGCGTATTGGCCATATTTTCATGGGAAAGGTTGTGCTCCTGTGGAGATTAAGTACCGCCAGATGACTGCGACATGGGGAGTGTGTCGTCCGCAACGCGGGACGATTACCTTTAATAAGAATTTAATTCATCAGCCTGATGCGTTTATTGAATATGTTGTCGTGCACGAGTTGAGTCATTTGGTTGAGGCTAATCATAGTGCTCGATTTTATCAAGTGGTCGAATTGTTACTCCCGGAGTGGAAAATGTATGATAAACAAAAAATTTCATTTTAGGGGTTCCCTTTTTTAGAGGTGGGAATATAATGAAGTATAGACAAAGAGGTCTTAGTTAATAAAAACTAGATGTGAACAAAGGCGTTCTTCAATAAATGAGGAACGCCTTTTAAATTTTCTTTTGGGCCCAAAGACAATTGCGCATCGTCCAAATTTAGACTAAGGAAATTTCCACTGACTGTGTGGGATTTTAGGAGGGACAGATTATGACAATTGATCTTAATGTAATTATTGATACCCTATGGGTAGTCATTGCTTCAGTGTTAGTGTTTTCGATGCAAGCGGGATTCGCGCTTGTCGAGAGTGGGTTTACGCGTTCTAAAAACGCGGCGAATATTATGATGAAAAATTTCTGCGATTATTCGATTGGTGCACTCGTTTTCTTTGTACTTGGTTTTTCGTTAATGTTTAATGGTTCGAACTTCGGATGGGTTGGGACGCCTGATTGGTGTATTTCCGGTGATTATAGTTTTCTCGGATTAATTATTCCATTTCTTGCCTATGTTTTCTTTCAAACCGTTTTTTGCTCGACATCGGTGACGATTGTTTCAGGGGCAGTTGCAGAACGAATGAAATTTTCAACCTATTTAATTTTTAGTGCGATTATGACAGCCCTTATTTATCCAATTAGTGGTCACTGGGTTTGGGGTGGCGGATGGCTTTCTCAATTAGGATTCCATGATTTTGCAGGTTCTGCTGTTGTTCATTCCCTAGGTGGATTTGCTGCTTTAGCAGGTGTCTTACTTCTTGGTGCACGCCGAGGAAAATTTAATGCGGATGGTTCAGCAAATACGATTCACGGTCATGGATTAACGCTTGCTGCAATGGGGGGGTTCGTGTTATGGATTGGTTGGTTTGGTTTTAATGCAGGATCAACATTAACTGCAAGTGATCCAGAGGCAATTGCTCATGTTATGGTAACAACAAACTTAGCACCATCAGCCGCGACCGTCACCGCACTTATTGTTTCCTGGTTAAAAGGTAAACCTAGTGTAGATGCAGCCATGAACGGAGCATTAGCGGGATTAGTCGGAATTACCGCAGGATGCGACCTTGTTTCACCTTTCGGTGCTATTGCGATTGGGGTTCTTTCAGCTCTTGTGATGATGGCAGGTAATTATTTATTAGAATCTAAATTTAAAGTTGATGATGCGGTGGGTGCAATTCCTGTTCATGGATTCTGTGGAGTTCTTGGAACCATTTTAACAGGTGTATTTGCAACGACAGGTGGTTTGTTATACGGTGGCGGTTTCCACTTCTTAGGTGTTCAAGTGCTTGGGGCAGTGGTTATTGCGATTTGGGGCTTTGTTGCTTCCTATATCGCCTTTGTCATCTTAAAACGTACCATCGGACTTCGCGTCACTGAAGAGGAAGAAATGAAAGGTCTTGATTTATCTGAACATGGTGTAAGTGCATATCCTGGATTTAAATCAGATGAGTCAGACTTATAAAGAAATCCGGTTAAAATAAATAAAAGCCTATCGTGTGAATCATCGACGATAGGCTTTTTGATAAGGAAAGGCTTGTAGAGAAATGCTTGATTAAAAGGTTTTGTCTACAAGTTTTTATTAATGGAATAGAAGGGTCATAAGGTCCATGAGGATACTAATATAAACAACGATGGTGAGGAGGAGGTAGAGCAATCTAATCACAAGATACACGGTATGAAGAAGTGGATGGTGGTCCCACAGGACAGTTAACTTTTGATTAAGTTGATCGATGCCTTGTTTTTTTAGGCTTTTTATACGAGCAAGGATCCCTTCGCCCCAGGAAAAATTTTCAATTAGTATTCGAAGGAACTCAGATATAAGCAAGATAGTCAATTTAAAACAACAAAAAAGATAAAAGATTCGGAACAATATCGAAAAAAAATTCATTTTTTTCACCTCGTTTTTATTTTAACGAGGGAGGGGAGAAAAAACAATAGCGGTGCACAAAATTTTTCAACTCCCTGTTCTTTCCAAGTGAAATAAGGGAATCTGTTTCATTAGAAAATGCTCGCTTTGGATTGATGATAAGTGATAAGTGTGAGAAGTGAACAGGAGAGAGAGTTTTTGGGTGAAAGTTAAGGAATTTGGTGTTTTTTGAAAGAAGATGTATGTTTTGCAACAGAGGTAGAAAAATAAGGGTAGCCAGTTGGCTACTCTTATTTTTGATAGAAACAGGTGATGAGATGAGACGAATGCGGATGTTTTTTTTAATAGGACTGAGTTTTTGTATGTTAGTGGCTGCGATTCCTGTAAAGGCGAAGGAAGACATTTCAACGGATGATTATATTGGGTTTTATGGGATGGATCCGGAGACATTTGATTATCTTTATACGTACAAGACCGTTGATTCAGCGCACTTTGCCAATTTTATTGACGGCTTGCTTGAACATGATGAGTATGGAAATTTAGTAGGCGCGATGGCAACGAGTTGGGAAAGTAATGAAGATAAAACCGTTTGGCGATTTAAGTTAAGAGAGGGGGTGCATTGGTATACGGATGAAGGAGTGGATTATGGTGAAGTGATAGCTGATGATTTTGTTACTGGGCTTTGGCATGCCGCTGATTTTCAATCCCAAACCCTTTATTTGGTGCAACCTTTAATCAAAAATTTAGACGCTTATGTCAAAGGGGAAGTTCCGTTTAGTGAGGTGGGGGTTCGGGCGATTGATGACTATACGCTTGAATATGAGTTGACTCAACCGACGCCGTATTTTCCAACGATGACGACGTATTCGATTTTGCTTCCTGTTAACCGTAGCTTTTTAGAGTCGAAGGGAACCGGTTGCCGTCTTGGGAACCCCGATTATTCAACCTGTCAATTTGGTGCCGTTAAACCGGAATCCATTTTATACAATGGGGCTTATTTCTTAAAAAATTTTACGTCGAAGTCGACGATTGAATATGTAGCCAATCCAAATTATTGGGATAAAGAAAAGGTGCACGTGAAAAAAGTAAAGCTCATTTATTGCCAACAGGCGGACCCGACGACGCTCTTTTTAGCTTTTGATCGTAAGGAGATTGTGTCCGCTCCATTAGATGTGAATAATCCCCCTCTTGTGAAACGTGCGAAAGAAAAATATGGGGATTCTATCTTTGTGACGGATACAAACGGTGCGGTAGCGTTTGCGACCTTTGTTTTTAATCGTCAACAGTATCATTCACCGCTAGATAGTAAACAGGATGTTTCACCCAAAACAAACAAACAACGGGAGGATACAAAACAGGCCCTTTTGAATACTTCTTTTCGACGCGCGATTATGCGAGCGATTGATACGGAATCGATTAATCGTCAAATGGTTGGCGATGAATTGAAAAAGACTTCGTTAAGAAATATGCTTACTCAACCGACTTTTGTTAAAACCTCGACGGGAGAATACTATGGGACGTTAGTGAGCGATTCGCTAAAAGGGTTAGATGCTAAGCTTTACTCTAAACAACTGAGTCTTGAGGATGGACAAATGGCCTTTTTTAATCCGGAACTTGCAAAAGAGCAGTTGGCGATTGCTAAAGAGGAGTTAAGTCGTGAGGGCGTTCAATTTCCCGTTTATTTAGATGTGATTTTAAATGGAGAAAGCGAGACGAGTTTTCGAAGTGCTCAGGCTTTAAAACAAAGTATCGAGGAATCTTTAGAAGGAGAGGTTCGACTGAACCTCATTATGAGTTCTCGTGAGAATTTATTGGCGTCAAAAACGGCGGAGTTAGTGAATAGTGACTTGATCTTCTCGGCCGGGTGGTCACCTGATTACGGAGATCCGAAAAGTTATTTAGACATTTTAGACCCGGATAACGGGGATTTGTTAAAAAGTTTTGGTCTTAACCGAGCGGCTGTCCAAAGCGAGGAAGAAAAAGAGATTAAGGAACAGATAGGATTGTATATTTATAAGGAGTTAAAGGACCTTGCGAATGCCGAAGTGGCGAATATAGATAAGCGATATGAGCTTTATGCGGATGCTGAGGCGTATGCAATTGATCAAGCTTATTTTATTCCGCTTTATTCTTCAGGGGGGAGTTATGCGATTACGCGAATTATTCCGTATACGAAATCATATAGCCCGTATGGATTGTCATCGATGAAGTTTAAACGCATGCAATTAAGTGAGGAAATTATTACGTTAAAAGAGCGCAATAAACGGTATGAAAGATGGCAACAAGAAAAAGGTGGTCAGTTGGAGTCCACCCAAATTTAGCAAGTGAAAAAATACTTTTCATTCCCTACAATGTGAGATATAATCGAATAAGATAAAATTCAATCGACACATGGAGAAGGTGTGTTTGAAGGGAGAGTCGTTAATGAGTGTTTTAAATGTAACAAACTTAAGTCATGGATTTGGGGACCGCGCCATTTTTGAAAATGTTTCATTCCGTTTATTAAAAGGTGAGCACGTTGGATTAGTTGGAGCAAACGGTGAAGGAAAATCAACGTTCATGAATATTATTACGGGAAAATTGGTGCCTGATGAAGGAAAAGTTGAGTGGTCACGCAATGTCCGTGTTGGATATTTAGACCAGCATGTTGCTTTACAAGAGGGAATGACCATCCGTGATGTGCTAAAAACTGCCTTCCAATATTTATTTGATATGGAAGCAAAAATTAATGATTTATACATGAAAATGGGAGAGGTATCTCCAGAAGAAATGGATGCCTTACTTGAGGAAGTCGGGGTCTTACAGGATATTTTAACGAATAATGATTTTTATGTCATTGATGCGAAGGTTGAAGAAGTTGCAAAAGGATTAGGATTACAAGAAATTGGTTTAGAACGTGATGTAACGGAATTGAGTGGGGGACAACGTTCGAAAGTTTTACTTGCAAAATTATTACTTGAAAAACCGGATATTTTATTATTAGATGAGCCAACGAACCACTTAGATGAGGCGCATATTACATGGTTGACGCGTTATTTACAAGAGTATGAAAATGCCTTTATTTTAATCTCACATGATATTCCATTTTTAAATAGTGTGATTAATCTCATCTACCACATGGCAAATCAGGAGTTAAACCGTTATGTGGGAGATTACGATAACTTCGTCCGTATTTATGAGGCGAAAAAAGCACAGTTAGAATCAGCGTATAAAAAACAACAACAAGAAATCGCTGATTTGAAAGATTTCGTTGCGCGTAATAAGGCACGTGTCTCAACACGTAATATGGCGATGTCACGTCAAAAGAAATTAGATAAGATGGAGATTATTGAACTGGCAGCTGAGCGTCCAAAACCTGAATTTAATTTTAAAGTGGCTCGTACCGCTGGACGGTATATTTTTGAAACAAAAGATTTAGTGATTGGGTACGACGAGCCGTTATCAGCTCCTTTAAATTTAACGATGGAGCGTGGACAGAAGATTGCAATCTGTGGGGCAAACGGAATCGGGAAAACAACGTTATTACGTAGTATCTTAGGAGAAATTCCTGCTATTTCTGGAAGTGTTGAATTAGGTGAACATTTACATATTGGTTACTTTGAACAAGAAATCAAAGGTGGAAAAGACAAAACATGTTTACAAGAGTTTTGGGATGAGTTTCCACATTTAACACAAGGTGAAGCACGTGCAGCATTAGCTAAGTGTGGATTAACAACAAAACATATCGAAAGTAAAGTCATGGTTTTAAGTGGAGGGGAACAAGCCAAAGTTCGCTTAGCTAAATTAATTAACCGTGAAACGAACGTCTTAATTCTCGATGAGCCGACAAACCATTTAGATGTAGACGCGAAGGAAGAATTAAAACGAGCATTAAAAGAATATAAAGGAAGTGTCCTTTTAATTTCCCATGAACCTGAGTTTTATCGTGAGGTTGTGACTGATATTTGGGATGGGGAAAAATGGACTACTCGCTTAGTTTAGGGGAAGAATCGAGCCGTTGAAGGCTCATTCTTCTTTTTTTTCATTTAAGTGGGAGGTGATGGCATGATTATTAAAAAAGGCATTAAAGATATTGTGAGTTATGTGTATCAACAAGGTGATTTGAATTTAGAATATTTTTCTGCTAATCGCGCCCAGTATGGGACGAAAGCTCACCAGGCGATTCAGGAGCGATATTTAGAGGAAGAATGCGAGGTTTATGTAGAAGGGCGTTACGCGATCGGTGAGCATGAATTTCACCTTAATGGACGAGTGGATTTATTGCTTGAACGAGAGGGGCAATGGATCGTAGGGGAGATTAAATCGACTACCCGGCCATTAGACGCTATTATTCCAGGGGATCGTCCTACCCATCTTGCACAGGCAAAAGTTTATGCATACTTACTTTTATGCGAGCATCCGGAGTGGGAACAAGTTTTGGTGCGGCTAATTTATTGTGATTTAGAAGGCGTGCAAACGCGACAAATCGATGAAATGTATACGAAGGAAGAGTTAGAACCTTTTATGGAGCAAACGTTACAAATTTATTTGAAGTGGTATTTGATTCTCGTTCGTTCGATGACGTTGAAATTAAAGTCAGCTAAAAGTTTCACCTTTCCGTTTGGTGATTTTAGAAGTTACCAACGAGAACTTTCGGCCTCCGTTTATCACTGTATTAAAGAACGTAAACAACTGCTATTACGAGCCCCAACGGGGATCGGTAAAACGATGGGAACTATTTTTCCAAGTATTAAGGCGTTGAGTGATCAAGAACAAAAAATATTTTATTTAACGGCAAAAACAATAGGAAGGCAAGTCGCTGAAAAAGCTTTTGATGTGTGTTTGGCGACGGGGTGGGTAGCAAAAGTGACCACGATTACCGCGAAGGAAAAAATTTGTTTGATGGAAGAGGTAAAGTGCGACCCCACTTATTGTCCGTATGCTAAAGGTTATTTTGACCGGATCAATGAGGCGGTCAAAGACCTATTTGAAACTGAGCAACTCTTTAATCGCGATCGGCTAGTGGCGTATGCTAAAAAGCATCAGGTGTGTCCTTTTGAGTATTCGCTAGCGATGGCTTCAATTAGTGACGCGATTATCGGTGATTATAACTACATGTTTGATCCACGTGCCTATTTGCGACGCTTTTTTGACGAACCTTCCCCTCATATTGCGTTAATAGATGAGGCACATAATTTGTATGATCGAGCATGTGAGATGTATAGTGCTTCTTTGACTAAAGGAAAGGTTCAAGAGCTTAAACGTCTATTCAA
The DNA here is from genome assembly GCF_037076425.1 of Turicibacter faecis. Taxonomy (NCBI): domain Bacteria; kingdom Bacillati; phylum Bacillota; class Erysipelotrichia; order Erysipelotrichales; family Turicibacteraceae; genus Turicibacter; species Turicibacter faecis. The sequence goes on from NZ_AP028127.1 coordinate 882,390, forward strand.
AGGAAAGAGCAAATCACTTAATAAGGCATTAAACGCCCTCAATTTGAAGTTATTAGAGTATCGGCAAGAGTTAGAGGAGGTTAAAAAACAGGAAATTTTTAAGGAGGAAGTCGAGTCTTCTTTTTTAACGAAAGTGATGGCTTTATTAGAAGGGGTAGAAAAATATTTATATGCGCATCCTACAACGGAGTATAAGCCGCAATTAATGGATTTATATTTTGAATGTCATCAGTTTTTACGAATATCTGACTTTTATAATGAATGTTTTCGTGTTCGGTATGAAAGGATGGGGATAGATTTAAAAATCAGTTTGATTTGTTTAAACCCGAGTCTCTATCTTTATGACCGAATGCAGCACGTTCGTTCGGCTATTTTGTTTTCGGCGACGCTTCATCCGTTAAGTTATTATCAGACGGTGTTGCTTCATGATGAGGCGTGTGAGCATATTTTTTTACCGTCCCCATTTGAGCGTGAAAATTTAGATTTGTATGTTCATTACGGCATTTCAACGAAGTATAAGCAGCGGGAAGCTTCTTTGTCGAAACTTGTGTTTACGATTTTTCAAGTCACGCGTCAGAGAAAAGGAAATTATTTTATTTTTTTCCCGTCTTATCAGTATTTAGAGCAAGTGTTTGAGGGCTATAAATCGTTAGTTGGCGAGGAGCAAGTGGTGATTGCTCAGGAGCGTGAGATGGATGAACATGATCGTGAGGTATTTTTAGCTCAATTTGAGGCTCAGTCGGAAAAGACATTGGTGGCGTTTGCTGTTTTAGGAGGCATATTTAGTGAAGGGATTGATTTGATTGGGGACCGGTTAATTGGATCGGTCATCGTCGGGGTTGGACTTCCACAACTTAATCCATTAACTGAACAACGACGGTTATATTTTGAGGAAACCTTTCAAAAGGGGTATTTATATGCGTATCTTTATCCGGGATTTAATAAGGTGATGCAGGCCGTTGGACGTGTGATTCGTTCAGATACCGATCGTGGGATTGTTGTTTTAATTGATGAGCGTTATGTAGAGCCGACGTATTTATCGTTATTTCCTTACGAATGGCAGCATGCGAAGTTTTTAAAGTAGTTTGTTTGCGCAGAAGAAGGCCTGTAGTCATTATTTTTTTGGAAGTGATTGACTTTAACCGACAATTATGTTAAATATTAAGATATCTAATAGTTTGATATCTAATCATTTAGAAGGAAGGAGCACCGTTGATGAAAGATGAATGCGAAGGACATGAGTTATTAGATTTGAACCGATTATTTGTAAAAACAGCTAAAATGCATCGCCGAATTTTTCAATATGAATTTCAAAAGCTTGGCTTAACGGAGGGGCAACCGAAAGTATTAGACTATTTGCATCGTCATAATGGCTGTTCGCAAAAGGAGTTAGCTAAACATTGCCATATTCAACCGGCGACGGTGACGAGTTTGCTCGCACATTTGGAGCGACGGGGATTGATTTATCGGCAGGCTAATCAGGATGATCGCCGAATGACGAACGTTTTTTTAACGGAGATGGGAATGGAGTTAAAATATCGAATTAATCAAGCTTTCCGTCAAATCGATGATTGTTTGTTTGAAGGTTTTACATCATCAGAGCGAGGGCAAATGAAAGAGTATTTAGAGCGAATGTATGAAAATTTGCGTCGAAAGGAGATTGAGGCACATGATTAAACTATTACGCTATTTAAAGGGATCGGCCATCCTTTATGCGATTTTGGCCCCTTTATTTATGCTTGTTGAAGTTTCGATGGATTTAATGTTACCGACGATGTTATCGAATATTATTGACATTGGAATAACAAATGGCGACACGACCTATGTATGGATGACCGGAGCTAAAATGATTGGATTTGCGGTGATCGGATTGATTGGCGGTGTTGGATGTTCCATTTTTTCAACGATTGCTGCTGTCAACTTAGGACAAAATTTGCGTGATGGATTATTTGCGACGATCCAGTCCCTCTCTTTTTTAGAATTGGATCATTTTAAAACATCATCGTTAATTACGAGATTGACTAATGATATTACTCAGATTCAAACCATGGTGATGATGGGGTTGCGTATTTTAGTGCGAGCACCGTTATTATGCATTGGTGGAATTTTAATGGCTTATCGATTAAGTTCAGATTTATCTGGTATTTTTGTTATTACAATTCCTGTTATTTTAATCTTTGTTGCTATCGTCATGTCACGATCGTTCCCATTGTTTAAAAGTATGCAGGAAAAAATCGATAAAGTGAACAATGTCATGCGTGAAAACTTATTAGGGGTTCGCGTCATTAAGGCATTTACGATTGAACATAAACAAAAAGATCGATTTAATGAAGCAAATGATGATTTAATGAATCAAAGTATTCGTGCTCAGAAATTGATGATTATTTTAAATCCAGTGGTCATGCTTTTAGTTAACTTTAGTATCGTTGCTGTCTTATGGTATGGTGGATTTTTAGTTCAAGCAGGTGTGTTAGAGACTGGAAAAATCATGGCGTTCATCAATTATTTAACGCAAATTATGATGTCGTTAATGATGGTTATTATGATATCGATGAACTTTTCCAGGGCAAAAGCGTCAGCAGATCGTATTAATGAAGTGTTAATGACGGAATCAAGCATTCAAGATTCAAAGAGTCCTGAGGTCATCGATCAGTATGATATTGAATTTAAAGATGTGTCATTTAAATATCATGATCACAGTGAAGAGGTTCTAACGGATCTTTCCTTTAAAATTAAACAAGGAGATCGAGTAGGGATAATTGGTGGAACAGGTGCAGGTAAAAGTTCGCTTGTTCAGTTAATTCCTCGTCTTTACGATGTAAGTTCGGGGGAGGTCTTAATTGGTGGTCGAAATGTTAAAGAGGTAAGCCTACATGAATTACGAGATAAAATTGGCGTAGTTTTACAAGAGAGTATTTTGTTTTCGGGAACAATTGAGTCGAATATTAAATTTGGATATCATGACGCGACGGATGAAGAATTAGACCAAGCGGCAAGAGATGCACAAGCCATGGAGTTTATTCAATTAAAAGAGTCTGGTTATCAGACAGAAGTTGAACAACGTGGGAAAAATTTATCGGGTGGACAGAAACAACGGGTTTCCATTGCAAGGACTTTGATTCGTAAACCTAAAATTTTAATTTTAGATGATTCTTCAAGCGCATTGGATATGGCAACCGAGCGTCAATTACAAGAGGCAATTAAAGAACAGATGACAGGGAGTACGGTGATTATGATTGCCCAACGTATTTCGGCAGTCATGGATGCCAACCAGATTATTGTTCTTGATCAGGGACATATTTCGGGAATCGGGACGCATGAGGAATTATTAAAAACGAATGAAATCTATCGTAGTATCGCCATTTCACAATTAGGAGAGGAGGCGGTTCATCATGGCTAGACCGATGGGGCCAGGGGCCGGACCTGGTGGGCGTTTTCACCAAGCTGAAAAGTTAAAAAATCCGAAGTCAACGATTAAACGATTGCTTGGTTACATGAGTCATAAAATTTATGCCTTAATTTTCGTTTGTTTATTATGTATTATTTCAACGGTTGTTAATGTGTTAGCAACGAATTACTACGGGAATATTATTGATGATTATATTGTGCCACACGATTTAGCAGGGTTAAAATGGATGTGCCTTTTTATCGCTGGCATTTACTTCATTAGCGTGTTAGCCACGTACTTTCAAAATTTAATTATGGTGAAGCTTTCACAAGAAACGACGGCTGAAATTCGCCGAAATTTATTTACAAGTATGCAAAAACTACCGCTACGTTTTTTTGATACACACTCAAGCGGTGATTTAATGAGTCGTCTAACGAATGATGTCGATAACATTAATATGACCTTATCACAAAGTATTACACAAATGTTTTCAGGGATTGTAACGATTATCGGAATGTTAATCGCGATGATTGTATTAAGTCCTGCATTAACAGTGGTCGGACTCATTACGACGCCGTTGATGTTTTTAACTTCACGATTTTTAGTGAAAAAAACTCAACCGTTCTTTATTAAACAACAACAAGATTTAGGAAATCTTAATGGGTACATCGAAGAAATTGTTTCCGGACAAAAGGCCGTTCTTTTATTTTCACAAGAAGAAACGGTTGAAAATGAGTTTGGTAAAATTAATCGTCAATTAACGAAAAGTTCGATTATGGCCCAAGCCTTGTCAGGATTTATGGGACCATTAAATAACTTTATTAATAATATGACCTTTTTAATCGTAGCCGTTGTTGGGGGGATTTTGGCCCTAAACACAACAGGGCTTTCAATTGGGAATATCTTTGTCTTTATCTTATATATGAGAAGTTTTACGCGTCCGATCAATGAGATTTTGAATATTTTTAACACGGTTCAATCAGCATTAGCGGGGGCAGAGCGCGTATTTGAAATTATGGATGAAGCCCCGGAATTAGATCCTGATGGAGCACATGATATAGCTGAGCTCGATGGAGACGTTGTATTAGAACATGTTAAATTCTCATATGATAAAGGAAAAACGATTTTAAAAGATGCGTGTATCCATGCCAAAAGGGGAGAAACCGTTGCGATTGTTGGGCCAACAGGGGCAGGAAAAACGACCATCATCAATTTATTAACAAAATTCTACGATATTGATTCAGGAAATATTTTAATTGATGGTGAAAATATTGACCGCTTGACGCGTTCAAGTTTACGTCGTAATATTTCGATGGTGTTACAAGACACCTATCTTTTCTCTGAAACGGTTCGTGAGAATATTCGCTATGGACGATTAGATGCGACGGATGAAGATGTGATCTTAGCGGCTAAAATGGCGAATGCCCATGCATTTATCATGCAGTTACCGGATGGGTATGATACGATTTTATCAGATAATGGAAGTAACCTCTCACAGGGACAACGTCAATTGTTAGCCATTGCTCGCGCAGTTTTATCAAAAGCATCTATCTTGATTTTAGATGAGGCAACTTCATCTATTGATACGCGAACAGAGGTTCAAATTCAAAAAGCGATGCTGCGTCTGATGGAAGGGAAAACAACATTTGTTATTGCTCATCGTTTAAGCACGATTAAAAACGCTGATCAAATTTTAGTTTTAAATCAGGGAGAAATTATTGAGCAGGGAACACATGAATCACTGCTTAAATGCAATGGATTCTATGCTAATTTGTATAATAGCCAATTTCGTGAATAGAAATCAAAAACTCTTAAAAGCTAGCGATGATGCTTAGCTTTTAAGAGTTTTTTTATAAGGGAAAAGGAGGGAACGAATCATCAAAAAGTGACATATACTGCTATTAGAATATTTCCTCATTATATGGGGAGATGAGTCAAATGTCAGAAAATAAGGGGGTATGAAAATGAAGCGCTGGTTTGATATTGTCGTTTCAAGTACATTACTTGTCGCCCTCTCGCCACTGTATTTAATTATTTTTATACTTGTATATCTAGATATCGGATGGCCTGTTTTTGAGAAACAACGCTATCCTGGCATGAACGAACAGTGGTTTACAATCTCCCGTTTTCGTACCATGAATCGGGCATGCAATGAAAAGGGCGAACTATTGCCCGCCGATCAACGATTAAGTGTTATCGGCTATTATTTAAAAAGGTTTAAGTTGGACCATTTGCCTGAATTTTATAATGTGTTACGTGGGGAAATGAGTTTAGTAGGACCACGACCAGGATTTATTCGTTCGATTCCTAGTAAAGATGTTAACCTCACTCGCCATTCCGTTTGCCCGGGAATGACAGGCTGGAGTCAATTACACGGAAAAAGCTTAACATGGGAAGAAAAGTTAGCCTTAGATTTATACTATGTGAAACATCAAAGTCTATGGTTTGATATTAAAATATTAGTGTTAAGTTTAGGTTTACTTTTTATTAAAAAACCTTTAAAAGTAAAAATAACTAAAAAAGATGAGTGAAACAAAAGGAGATTCACTCATCTTTTTTTACGCTTTTTTTCATAAAGGTTTAAGCTTCTTTGTTTTCATTACTTCTTTTAAGTTAAGCTTTTTTTAAAAGACAGATTGTAATATTAAGTGCGACAAATAAAAAAAGCTCATAAATAGAATTCTTTGTTATAGAATGAAGTTACCACACCAAATTCTTAACAAGGAGATCTATTTATGAGTTATAAACATCTTAACACATTTGAGCGTACACGTATAGAAGTTCTTTCAAAAATGGGTTATTCAACGAGACAAATTGCGGGGCAATTAAATCGTCATCATTCAACCATTGCTCGTGAACTAAAACGAAATACTCAAAAGACGTATCAAGCAGAGCTAGCAGATGAATTAGCCGAGCAACGTCGCTTAGTTTGTCATCGTCCAGAGACCAAATCTGAAGAAGTTATTCAAACCATCCAACATTATTTAAAGTTAACCTGGTCGCCTGAACAAATTTCTAATACGGTTTTAAAGGGTGTTATTTCATTCAAAACTATTTATCGATGGATTTATGACGGAACGATTTTGTTAGGGGATTTAAGCTGTTTAAGGCAAAAGGGAAAACGCCGAAAACCACGAGAAACACGCGGACGATTTAACATTGGGACATCAATTCATCAACGTCCGAAAGAGGTAAAAAAACGTCAGGCATTTGGTCATTGGGAACTTGATACAGTTGTTTCAAGCCGTGGTAAAAGTAAAGGCTGTTTAGCTACATTTATTGAACGTCAAACACGATTTTATGTCGCCGTTAAAATCGAAAATCGCTCAGCATCTGAAATGTACCGAGCGATTAGTGAGTTATATGAACATTTTCCTAAAGACACCTTTAAAACTTATACCGTTGATCGAGGAAAAGAGTTTGCTTGTTATTCCAAAGTAGAAGCAGATTTAAAGGTTCCTGTTTACTTCGCTGACGCCTATTCCTCTTGGCAAAGAGGAAGTAATGAAAATGCCAATGGTCTTCTTCGAGAATTCTTTCCGAAGAAGACGGACTTAGCACGAGTTAGTGAGAAAGAGATTGATGAAGCCCTCCTCCTCATTAATCATCGACCACGAAAATGCTTAGGTTGGAAAACTTCATTCGAGCTATTTCATGAGAAACTGTCGCATTTGTATTGACAATTCGTCAAAAAGAAAAATAAAGACACACTCTAGAATGGAATAAGAAACAGACATCTAACCATTTAAAACAAACATTAATGAGTTGTCTTTATAAATGGAATAAAAATTAGTAAAAAAAATGAAATCAATTCCATAAAAGCGCTTGCAACAAAATCGGATGGGTGGTATTTTATGTACATAGTCGTTTAGTAAACGGTTACATTAAGAGGAGGGGAATTATGAAATTAACAAATTCAGCCAAATACGCATACGGATTTGGTGCATTAGGAAAGGATTTAGTTTGTGGGGTTGTTGGTGTTTACATTATGTTTTACTTTACAGATGTGATTGGGTTAAACCCGGCATTTGTTGGAACACTTTTTTTGATTGCGCGGGTGTGGGATACAGTAAATGATCCGATGATGGGAATGTTAGTAGACAATACGCGAACAAAGTGGGGAAAATTTAGACCATGGATTTTAATAGGAACTTTAATAAATGCGGTTGTTTTATTTTTCTTATTTAAGAAGCCAGACTTAACAGGGGCCCCATTATATGCTTATTTTTCAGTCATGTATATCTTATGGGGAATGACATATACCATTATGGATATCCCATATTGGTCAATGATTCCTTCTTTAACGCAAGACAAAGAGGAACGAGAAAAAATATCTGTTATTCCGCGAGTGTTTGCAGCGATTGGAAATTTATGTGTAGCAACGTTTGGATTATCGATGGTTCATCAATTAGGTAAGGGCAATCAAGCGAAAGGTTTTGAATATTTAGCGTTAGGAATTTCTATTATTTTTATTATCACCTCTGTTGTGATGTGCTTAAAGGTGAAAGAGCCATCAACGAAAGTTGCTAAGACTAATGCCTCAGAAACGGACCGAGTGACACTGAAACAAACATTTAAAATTATTGGGCAAAATGGTCAATTAAAAGTGTTTATCGTTATTGTGTTATGTATGAACTTAATGTTATCATTTTTAGGCGGAATGGCACTTTATTACTTTAAATATGTGACTCAAAATGAAGGAATGTTCCAAATCTATAATGGATGTGCTGGATTCGCAGAAATTGCTGGTTTATTAATGTTCCCAATTTTAGTGAAAAGAATGGGACGTAAGCATGTATTTAGATTAGGATGTGTCTCACCGATTGTTGGGCTATTGGTATTACTTGTTTGTGGCTTTATTGCTCCTCAAAATACATTATTGGTTGCTATCGGTGCATTTTTAGCTCGAGCGGGAGGAGGATTAATTATCGCCTCATCAACAGTTATGCTTGCTGATGTTGTAGATTATAGTGAGTACAAATTTGGAACGCGAAATGAAAGTATTATCTTTTCATGTCAGACGCTACTTGTTAAATCGGCTAGTGCTTTAAGCGGATGGTTAATTGGAGTCGGGCTTGCTGCCTTTGGTTATGTAGCAAATGCACAACAAACAATGACAACAATGATGGGGATGCGAGGACTAATGTTCGTCTTACCAGCAATTTTTATTGCACTATGTTTCATTGTTTATAAAAAGTATTACAAAATCACAGGGGATTATCATGAGGAAATTATTAAGGAATTAGAGGCACGTCAACAAGCTAGAAAACAAGGGCTAGAAGTTACTAACCTCAGTTATGAATAAAATAAAAAGGGAATTGAAACGAGGGGGTTCAATTCCCTTTTTTAGGTTTTAATGGGGAAGTTGTTTAACGTGAATAGTTGAATGTTGCACCAAGCTCTGCAATTTTAACAATCACATCAACAGCTTTTTCCATTGACGGAACAGGGATATATTCAAATTTCCCATGGAAATTATGTCCACCTGTAAAGAGGTTAGGGGTAGGCAAGCCGCGGAATGATAAACCAGAACCATCTGTCCCTCCTCGAATTGGAATAATAAGTGGTTCGACATCGGATTCAATAAGTGCTTGTTTGGCTAATTCAACAATATACATTTTATCTTCAATTTGAAGGTGCATATTGTAATATTGATCCGTTAGTGTCAGTTCAATAGGCTTGGTTGGATATTGACGATTAAACTGCTCAGTTAATTGCTGAATAAATTGTTTGCGTTCATTAAATTTGTCTGAATTAAAATCACGAATGATAATTTTTAAAGTGGCTTCTTCACAGTTACCACTAATTGAAGTTAGGTGGTAAAACCCTTCATATTTTTCAGTTGATTGTGGGGTTTCAAGTTTAGGAAGGTGGTTCATGAATTCGGTGGCAATAAGTCCAGCGTTAATCATTTTGTTTTTAGCATCTCCAGGGTGGACGCTTTTTCCATGAATCGTTATTTTTGCTTCAGCGGCATTGAATGATTCATACTGTAATTCCCCAAGAACTCCGCCGTCGACGGTATAGGCAAAATCTGCTCCAAACTTTTCGACTTGGAATTTGGATGCCCCGTGTCCGATTTCTTCATCTGGAGTAAAGGCTACCTTAATGCATCCGTGCTTAATCTCGGGATGCTTCACTAAGTAGTCCATTGCTGTCATGATTTCAGCAATCCCCGCTTTGTCATCGGCACCAAGTAAGGTTGTCCCATCCGTTGTAACAAGTGTTTGTCCCACATATTGATTTAAAGATGGAAAATCATTGGGCGAAAGGATGATGTTTTTTTCTTTATTTAATAAAATATCTCCTCCTTGATAGTTAACAACTTGGGGATTAACATGGGTAGCCGTAAAATCAGGGCTCGTATCTAAGTGAGAGATAAAGGCGATGACAGGGACATCGTGAGAGATATTACTTTCTAATGTTGCATAGACATATCCGTTTTCATCTTTTTCAACTTGAGTTAATCCAATTTCTTTTAACTCCTGAACAAGGATATCCCCAAAGGCTAATTGCGATGGCGTTGACGGAGTTGTTTGGGCCGTGGGGTTTGATTGCGTATCGTATGTGACATAGTTTAAAAAACGTTCCATAACTGTTTTCATCAAGCATTCCTCCAATAATTATTTTGCTTAGTATGTGCATACCGGTTAAGGTTATGTATAGTCTACCATAATTTTGAAAATTATATAAGAGAAGTTGTCAGAAGTTTATGATTCTTTGCAGAAATCATTCGATTGAAGGAAAATGTGTTATAATAAGGAATGGGTATGACAATGAGAGAAAAGAGGGGATAACGTGAAGGAAGAAAGTACATGGTTAGACTATGCGGTCGAGATTGGATGTAGTTTAGGTATAGGGTATTTGATTTCACGCTTTGTTCGTGTGGCGATTGCACGAGGGGAATCGATGCGACCGACGATTAAGAACAATCAGCCCATTTTACTAGATTGTCGCCGTTCACGTAAGCAAAGGCTAAGAAGACAGGATTTGATCGCTTTTCGAGCACACCAAAAAAAGCAGTTGAAGTTTTTCTTAAAGCGCGTCATTGCGCTTCCAGGAGATCATTTGGTGATCGAATCGGGACGCGTTTTTGTTAATGGCCATCTGATTGAAGAGGATTACTTAAATGAACCGATGAACGGTCATAATAAAGTGGACCTCATGATTGACAAAGGAAAGTTATTTGTAATGGGAGATAATCGAAATGATAGTCTGGATTCGCGAAGTCCACGCCTAGGTGTGATTGATATTGAAAAAGATGTACTAGGAGTTGTTGTTCAATTAAAAAAGTAAGGAAGTGATCGAATGACAACGATTCGTAAAGATGAACAGTTAATTTTTATTATAAACGACGAACAGGCGGGACAAACAGTTCGTGAATTTTTACAGGGGTACCATCTATCTCGTAAAAAAATTCATGAGATGTATATGAATAAAAAGGTGAGATTAAACGGGAATAGCGTTTCTTTTGAAACAATCCTTCATGCGTCTGATGAACTGGCTATCGCTCTTTTTGAGGAGGAGGAAATTGATTTTTTACCTCAAAAGATGCCATTAGAAATTATCTATGAAGATGATCATCTATTAATTATTAATAAACCAGCTGGATTAATGGTTCATCCTGATCAAAAGGATGGGAAGGGGACACTTGCTAATGGGGTAGCTTATTACTATGAGAGGCGAGGAATGAAAAACCGTGTTCGCTATATTCACCGATTAGATACAGAGACGAGCGGTGGAATTATTTTTGCTAAAACATATTTAGCTCATAGTTTGTTAGATTATTGGTTAAGTGAGAAGAAAATCAGACGTTGGTATGTAGCCCTTGTTTCTGGCACGTTGAAGACGAAAAAGGGGAAAATCGACGCACCAATTGGAAGGGATCGTCATCACGGTGCTCGACGTCGTGTCAGTTCAACAGGGGATCGTGCGCTTACTTATTATCAGTTAAAACGACAGTATCAAGGATATGCCTTGGTAGAATTAGAGTTGAAAACAGGACGTACGCATCAAATAAGGGTTCATATGAGTCATCTTGGGCACCCACTTCTTGGGGATGTCCTATACGGAGGAGCAAAAGATAAAATGAAACGTCTGGCGCTGCATTCTGCACGGATTGAAATGCTTCATCCAATTACACGTGAACCGTTAATGCTACATATTCCAATACCAAACGACATGAAGCGCTGGATAAAATAATAAAGACCACCCATTAATAAGGTGGTCTTTATTATTTTATCCATTGAGGGTTATTCATCAAACTCTACATGTTTTGCCAAACGCCAATCATATGGAAGGAGATCTTTGAGTGGAACGGCCTTTGTACGATTAATAAGAATTTTGGCATGAATATTTTGGTCGTCAAGTTGACTAATAAACTCTCGACATCGACCACATGGGGGTAATATATTTCCCCGTTTATTGATGGCTACCATTTTTACGATATGACTTTCTCCGGCTGTAATCATAGCGGCAGCAGCCGCGTGCTCTGCGCAAAACCCCATGGAGCATTTAGTTTCAATGCAAACACCTGTATAAATATGGCCACTCTCGGTTAAAATGGCAGCTGCAACACTTCCAGCTTCGGCAGCAGCTGAGAGGCGACGGGGATTTAAAACTTCCGTCGCTTTACGAATTAATTCATCAAACATACAAGTCCCTCCTCATGGTATGAGAGATAGTTGGGTTTATAATAATAGCAGAAAAGAAATTTGAAGTCAATTAGTATTAACTATAGACAAAAAGGAGGATTTTATAAAAGGTAAGTGAAAAAACGGTCTCCTTGTATGAAAAAATTTACCAATCTGAGCTTTCGATTAGTGTCTCAATTAATTGCTCGCCATCAATTAAGAAAATAGGTTTATCTTTGGCAAATGTATAACAATCAGCGTCGAATGGGCTTAATGTTACAAATACGCCTTGATCAATTTGTTGGTTTCTCATCATTAAATGAAGACGTTCTAAATAGGATTGAGGAATTTCATGAGTGTTTGCATTTAAAAGGCAGGAAACTAACACTTTTTGATCTTCTAAATACATTTCAATGTCATAAAATTGTTCATTCATTCGTGGCGTTAAAAAAATTCGTTTGAATCCTTTGATCCGAAATAAATCGGCAACAAGTTCCCCAAAATCAGAAGGATTCATCGAAGAAACTTGCTGATAAAGCGCATTTTTTTTCTGCGTTAATTTTTTTTCTGCTAAATCGATACATTGGCTATCTCGTTTTAAATCTCGAGAATAGCATTGGTATTTTAAAAAACAAATCACAACAAATGAAAGTAATAAAAAGAGTAGTGTATACTGTGATGCTGTCCATTCCGCTAAGTCTAGGCTTAAGGTATAGCGAATTTGAATGAGAAAAAAGATGGACAGCAGTAAGGAACAATAAAAGAAAAACATCATTTGTTGACGCGATGATTTTAGTGAGTTTGTAGACATCCTAGGACCCCTCCGCTTAAATAAGTTTCTGTTAGTATGGATACTATTTGAAAAAATTATACCATTTAATGTAAGTTGATTGAGTTTTTTAGCCCACGAGTGGAGGGGGGAAGAAAAAGTCCTATCGGTATGATAGGACTTTTTAATTAGCGTTTTAAAAGTTGTTCTGTCGTACGACGATCTTTAGAAGATTGCGTATAACGTCGAGCTTCAGGTAATGATTTTTTTACCTCTAGACGTGTATCAGGGACGTTTCCTGTACCAAATTCAACATCATTTTTATTTTTAATACTTTGAACAGAAGCATTCATTGGAGATCCCATTTCATTTTTACCCATTGTTTTTGACTCCTTTCAAAATTCCAAGATTTTAGTTGGAATTTTATTAATAGTATGAACGACTCAATGATCAAATATGTATGTTAACGCTCAAAGTTGTCGAATAACAACGAATGGTTAGTTGTGATTTGATTGGAAGAGACGTGGCATCTTCGTGAAAGAGTGACTGTTTAAAGTGATCAAAAGTGCTTCGTGATGTGGAGGATGAACCGAAGTCATGAAAGAATTCTTATCTTTTTCAACGATAAAAGGTGATAATTAGAGAACTTGGTTAATATAATCAAAATGGAAATGGTTTTAAACGACCGTTAATTTTTGTTTACCTAAAAGAAGTGCCTCCGTTTATAAGAAAAAGAATGGATACCACTGTTTGACCGTCTGTAAAAAGGAGGGATTGATTCATAAACTGAGGTTGACATATCGTGTCATTTTAAAAGTTGTAGGACTGATCAAATTCGATGAAAGAGGGGATATCGAATGAACTATGTGGAGGTCACTGACCAAAAGGAAAGTTTGAATACAAAGACGAGGAAGAATCGAAATCAAAAAAAAGAGGCGATGAGCCGCGTGCCAGAGAGCGCACATAATCTTTTAATGAGAAAGCATTCAAATGATTATCAATATAATTTGGAGTATTTAAAAAAATATCGTTTAGAACATGATCAGTCGGCGCTTGAATGGTTAATTTTTAATAATACTAATTTAGTTCACAAGATTATCGGACGGTATACTAAATTTTATCACCATAAGTTAGATTACGATGATTTATTTTCAGTTGGACTCGAAGGATTGATGAAGGCGATTGAAAAATTTGATTTTAATTACGATAATAATTTTTCAACCTATGCAACGTACTGGATTAAGCAAGCAGTCACGCGAGCAATTGCAGATGAGGGATTTACGATTCGGATTCCTGTGCATATGTTTGAGTCGATTAATCAGGTGATGCGTTATGAACAAAAAGCGGATCAAGGTGACGAACCTATTGATGTGACCGATTTGTGTGGGGAGTTAAATATTCCAAAGGAGAAGTACGAGGCGGTAAAGCGTGTGCAAACCTACATGTTAAAGCCCACCTCTTTAAATGGGTTTGTATCAAAAGAGGATGAGGACACCGAATTACAAGATTTAATCTCAAACGACAACGAGTTGGTGTCAGAAGGAACCTCACGCTTGTACGATAATCCAGAAAAAAAAGCAATGGATGAGGATTTAAAGAATTATATGGATAAAATGATTTTAAATTTAAACCCTCGTGAACAGTTTGTTATTACTCATCGTTTTGGTTTAAATGGAGCCGAACGAAAGACGTTGGAAGAAATTGGTGCGATTGAAGGCGTGACGAGGGAGCGCATCCGACAAATTGAAGCGAAAGCCATGCGGAAGTTACGAACACTTCTCATTCGATATAAAGAGTATTTAATTCATTAAATAAATAGAAAAGGAACCTTGGATGAAGGTTCCTTTTCTATTAAAATATAGATGTGGTGTTTTTATAATTGGGAGGGTCTTTATACGATTCGCATGAGCTCTTTTCAAATAGGAATTCAATCATTTTTATATTTTAATGAGTGTAAAATTTTTCTATTTGTGCCATGAAGAATATGAGCTAGGAAAAGGGAAATACTAAATTTAATGAATGTCTAATCAGTTTAATTGATAGGGAAGTGTTTAAATTTAACTAGAAGGAGGTTGATGACATGATAAAAAAGTAGAGAAAAAAACGTTAGGAACTGCCTATCATCCCTCCCTTCAAAGCCTCTTTCATCTTTATAAAAAAAATCATCCGGAGTCCGCGAAGCGATTTAATCTGATTCGGACCATCAATGATGATAGTTTGCATCCTGGATATGGTTATCACTTTCATCCTCATAAGGAAGTTGAAATTTTAACTTTTATTTTAGAAGGTGAGCTAACATATACCGTGAAGGGGCAAGGTGGGGGATGTATGCGTCGGGGAGATTTTACTTATTTAACCGCGGGAAGTGGGATTGAACATAGCGAGTTTAATTGGGGGGATGTCCCTATGCGAATGATACAGGTTTGGATGAAACCTCAACACAAAAATTTACACCCTCACGTTCAATATGCGACCTTTAATGAGAACTGTCATTTGAACCAATGGTACCTCATGGCATCTGATGCTAAAAATAATCCCATTCAACTTCAACAAAATGTTCAAATTTGGGTATTGAAACAAGAAGGGAATAAAAAAACGGAGTTTTTGGTGGCCAAGAATCAGCAAGCCTATTTAGTTCAATTAGAGGGAAGTTCAACAATAAATGGTGAATGTTTGTCTAGATATGATGGTTTAGAGGTTTATGGAGAGAAAATTCAAATTATGACCGAAAGGGAGGCATGCTTTTTACTGGTTGTGACCCCTTTGTCAATTGGCACGGAACTGAATGAAAAATAAGATAGGATTGAGTTAAAAAGAAAGAGTTGAATAAAAATAGCGTGGTCTATCCTAAAAATAAATTGAGAATTTTGTATAAAAAACTAGAGGATTATGTCAAAAAAAATCAATTAGAGTTTTTTTATTCCAATAATTATGATAGAATTTAGAGGTCAATCGCTCATTTAAATGAATTAATTTTTGAGTAAAAAAATTCAATGTCTTCATGACAGGGTCGATGGGTCTCATTAAAATGTTTCGATAAGAAAGGATGAAATTTATGAAAGTATTAGTAACTGGAGGAGCGGGATATATTGGACGTACAGTTGTTTCTGCTCTTGAAGATCATGGACATACCCCAATTATTTTAGATTCACTCGTAACAGGACGTAAAGAATTTACGGAAGGGAAAATTTTTTATCAAGGGGATATTGCGGATCGTCAAGTGTTAGAAAAAATCTTTTCTGATCACCCAGAAATTAAGCATTGCATTCATTTTGCTGCATTAATTGTTGTTCCCGATTCAGTGGCGAACCCTTATGAATATTACAAAGAAAATGTAGCCAAATCATTAGAATTATTTAAAAATTTACATGAATTTGGTTGCGATAATATTGTCTTCTCTTCTTCGGCTTCTGTTTATGATGTCGTTCCAGGGTTTAAAGTGACAGAGGAGTCTCCGTTAAAACCATCTTGTCCATACGCACGAACAAAATATATGATGGAAATGGTGTTACAAGATTTCTGTCATGCGTATGGAATGCATGGAATTGCTCTTCGCTATTTTAATCCAATTGGTGCTGATCCAAAATTACGCTCAGGATCTCATGTTCAGTTTCCATCGCACGTACTAGCAAAATTATTAGAGGCTGCTTCAAGCGATGAAACAGTGTTTAATATTACAGGTGTGAATTGGCCAACGCGTGATGGTTCAGGAATTCGCGATTATATCCACGTTTGGGATTTAGCAATGGCACACGTTAAAGCATTAGAAAACTTTGATCAAGCGTTTGCCCATGCAGAGAACCCGAATGATTCTTATTTAGTGATTAATTTAGGAACAGGTAATGGGGTAACAGTTAAAGAGCTAGTTTCAATCTTCGAAACCGTTTTAGGGCGTGAAGTGAACAAGAAAGAAACAGATCCTCGTTCAGGAGATGTTGCAGGAGCTTATGCAAGCTGCGAACGTGCGAAAAAATTAATCGATTGGGAAGCGAAATATACGATTGAAGATGGTATTCGAGATGCTTTCCGTTGGGATGATATCCGCGAAACGATTTTAAACTATAATTAGTTAATTAAATGAAGAAATCCCCCTAATTTAATTAGGGGGATTATGTTTGGGGGTCAAGATGAAGCGTAAGGTAAAGTGGTGTCTATTATTAGGATGGATGATTGTTATCTTTTTATTTTCCCATCAGACGGGGCAGCAATCAAGTGAGAGTAGTGGGCTAGTTGAAAAGTTATTTTCTATTTTTCCTTTTTTACCGGATCAAATTTTAGGAGTGGAGTTGCACTTTTTAATTCGAAAAGCGGCTCATTTTACAGAATATTTTATTTTATATCTTTTAATGTTTAGTGTCTTTATAGATTATGCAGTTTTAAGGAGAGTGTTGCTTTATACATTATTTGGCGTTTTTTTATATGCCTGTACTGATGAGTGGCACCAATTGTTTGTTCCCGGACGAGTAGGTTCATTTAAAGATGTCTGCATTGATACTGCAGGTGGGACGCTCGCTATGGGGTTGATTTTGCTATCTTATTATATTCAAATCAAACATAAAAGGGCTTAAAGAATTAATTCTTTGAGCCCTTTTATGTTTGATCAGCTGGATGGCAGCACGATAAAACTTGATCTTGCAGTTTGGCTAATGCCTCCTTAAGTTCCTTGACTTCATTTTTTAAGTCTTCTTTTTCAATGGCTTCAATTTTTTCAAGGCGTCTATCCTCAAGTTCTTGTAAATAGGCCCCTTGCTCTGCGATATACTCAATATTGGTTGCAATAACTTCTAAAAAGTTACCTATTGCCTCTTGCTCCTCAGGGTTATTTGCTTCCATTGCAATTAAAATGGCAATAATAAATCCGAGTGTAACTAATGCGTAAGGGTCCAGTGAAAGTAGAAATGGAAGAAATCTGGGACATTCAGGTGGAACTTTATCCTCTGCCTCAAGTGTTTCTTCATCGGTTTGTCCAAGTTCTGCATCAATGCTTTCACTTGTGAAAAAAGGGGATGGTGGAGGTGGTGGCGGAGGCGGTGAAAAGGCCTGTCTCATAATGATGACCCTCCTCTTTAAAAGGATATCATAATATATACTTATGTTAAAATCTAGATTCTGTTCCTTTAGGTCAAATAAATGGCTAAGTAGATTTCAAGTTTAATGGGGATTATTGAATCGTTAGGGGAGATCATTTGAAAAGAATCCACACAGTGATTTAATAGAAAGAATCATGGGTGATAGAGCGATAGGAAATGTTTTGAAGTTATTCCATTTTGTTAGGTATGAAATGAATAAAAGTGGGGAAAGTATATATAAGTGCAGATACAATGATACTGCCGTTAAACTTTTGTCATGGGGAACGTCTAGGTGCTCACCTGCGGTAAAGTTCTTACCGTTTAAAATGACGTAATATGTTTAGTAGGAGTGCCTCGCAACATAGCGATGATTGGAGGGCGATTATAACGGTTTAAAAGAGTGGTGTGAGTAATTATGGGTGAGAGGGTGGGCTCATAGTGACACTTAACGTGTTCAAAGTGAAAGGATTGTTATTCCGTTTACTTGTCTGTTAAAAAGGATATAGCAGGAAAGTTGGATAAAATAAATATGAAGTTATTGATGGTGATTAAAGATATTTTATTAAAAGGTTTAATGGTTGATCAGACGTTTTAATCGAATACTTACCTTAAAATCTTACCGTAGAGAGGAGGAACTGCTACGAGACAGCGTATAGCTAAACAGGGGCTAACCGTTGCAACGGTATAAATAAGATTAGCTCAACGAAAAAATTTGAATTTAGGTATAGGGTTGTCGGTGCTTGAAGTGGCGGTGTTATTCATGAAAAAGTTATTTATATTAGTGAGTCTTTGTATCACGTTGATGTTAATGGGGTGTCAAGGAAAGACAGAGTCTAAAGTTTTTCAAGTGCTAAATGAGCATATTAAATTGCAAAATGAGTGCAATCGGCAGTATGAGACGTTAACTGAGTTATTCAGTCAGGAAACGGTTCTTTATAATCAACTGATGGATCAAGGATTTGAAGACTTTGAGCAGATAAAACCTTTAGTCGACGAGGGAAGTCAATTAGTTAAAGAGATTGAATCACAACTTCAGGATTATCAAACATGTGTTGATGAAGCAAGTTTAGATGAAAAGGAACTAGGAGCAGTGGACAGTGAACCATTAAATCAATTAGTTTCAACCTATCAAATTTACGAACAGGAGTTGGAGCAATATACGCAGTCATTAATTTCATTAAATGAGGCACAACAAAATTTTTATGAGGTTATTAATGATCAAGTATCCATTGCTACACTTGATGAGCGCATAACAGCTATTAATTTAGCTATTGATGAGGCAAATACCCATTCGATGAAAGAACAAGAAGCATTAGAAAATTTCAATCAGCTATATAAAGAATATGGTAAAATGAAATAGATTGCCTCACTCATTAAAGTCGAAGTTTTACATCGGCTTTTTATGAGTGCTCCACTTTAAATCCATTCATCGCGCTACCTATTAGGATAAAAAGGCGAGGTATTTAAAGAGTCACGCAAGAAGAGATTGCTTATCAAGAGAATGGAGGGAATAGCAAAACAAAACCTTGGTTTTGCTCGTTGAAGAATGAAAACTATTTTAGCTGAAAAACAAGCACATTTTATTGATGCGTTAACCATCCGTACCCTAGTATTTATTGGCGAACAGGATGTTCCAGTTTGGGAAGAAATTGATGATTACGATCGCTTTGTTCCTCTATTTGTGATTTATGAAGGAAATCGGGCATTAGGCACAGCGCGAATTATTCCCAAAGAAAAGGGGATTTATAAAATTGGTCGTGTGGCGATTAGACAGGAAGCCCGTAGTCGGGGTGTTGGAAAGAAATTGATGCAAGATGTTATGAACTATATTAAGAAGGAGACAATGGCAAAGGAGATTTGTTTAGATGCTCAATTAACAGCTGTTCCTTTTTATGAAAAATTAGGATTTAACGTTTATGGGGAAGTTTTTCAGGATGCTGGAATTGATCATATTTCCATGTCTTATAAAGGATAATGCTATAAAAAAAGTTCACTTCAAATGAAGTGAACTTTTTTTATGCAAAGGTTAAGTGTAACGCAGACTCTGACGTAGATTCGTTAGATTCTTCAGGTAATTCTTGGTGGTACATGGCCAATTTAGGTTCATTATTAATTGCACGGATAAATTGTTCATATTGGGTTCCCGACTGTACCATGACTTCTAGGCAAGCTAAGATTTCGTGTTCAGCCAATGGACGTAATGTATATTCAAGAACATTGCATTCTTGTCCATGGGCAAAAGTAATGTCGTATTCAATCATTGTGCGTGCAACAACGTGAGATGATTGAATAAAGCCAACATAATCTAAGCCTAAATCTGGGCGATGTGTATCTTTATGTTTAAACTCAATTTGTTGTACAAACTGATAATTTTCAAAAATTGGACGTGGTATTAACATAGAATCTACTCCTCTACTTGAAATGTGTTACCGGTTATAGAAATAGTGTAACCCATCTCTTTTAATAAAAAAGGAGAAAAAAGGCGATAACCCCTCCAATATTATCAACAAAAAACGACAATACTAAAGGGGTTATCTGCATTTATAAAGTTGGTTTATTCGCCTGCAACTGCTAATGACTGAATAAACAGGGTTGGAGAACCAACCGTTGAAGGTCCAAATTCGAGATCATTTCCAATTTGTTTGATGTTTTTTAATAAGTCAAAGAAATTTCCGGCAATGGTCATTTCATGAACAGGATCCGTTAATTGTCCATTTTCGATTAAAAAGCCATTTGCTGATAAAGAAAAATCGCCGGAAATGGCATTTAATCCGCAATGAAGTCCTTGCACATCCGTGATGTAAATTCCATTGAACGCCGCTTTTAGAAGGTCTTCTAATGGAGAGGCCTGAGGCTTGATGTACATATTGGTTGGTGAAATGTTAACGGAACTTTTAAAGCTTGCTCGTGAAGCGTTGGCAGTAGAGGTCGTCTTAAAAATCTTCGCTGTTGTTAATGAGTGGAGATAGGTCATTAAGACACCATCGGTGATGACTTCCTTTTTATAGGTTGCTACACCTTCTCCATCAAAGGAAGAACTTCCTAAACCATTTGGAAGATGCGGGTCGTCAATGAGGGTAACGATGGAGCTTGCAATTTGCTTTCCAATCTGTCCTTTTAATCGTGAGAGGTCTTTAATGACTGCATCCGCTGAGAAGATACCACTCATGGCCTCTAAAATATCACCGGCTACTAAGTTTTTTAAGACAATCGGATAGGTTCCAGATTTGACCTTTTTAGCACCCAGCTGCGAAAGGGCAGAATGGACGATTTTTTTTGCGAAAGACTCTGCTTCGTAATCGCTAAAGTCTGTACTAATAATAAAATCACCATCATTTTTGTTTTCGCCATTTTCACTTACAAGGACGCTAACATAAGCGTAAGCAAAATTTTGTCGCTCACTCACATCAAGCCCTTTTGTATTTTTTAGAATCACTTCACTTGCACCATTTGAGAAAGAGCAATAGTCAACCGATTTAACGCGTGGGTCCAAAGCAAAACATGCTTTTTCTATGGCCTTTAAGAACTCAATCTTTTCTAATGCGGTTACCTCATTAAAGGAATGATGGTAAAGTTCTAGCTTTACATAATCCTTATCCCCCGCATAAAGTTGCTCGTTTTCTTCCTTTTCCATCACTGAAGCATTGTCAATGACACTTGAGATGATGAATGGGATGGAAGAATCATCACATTTCTCAGTATAGGTGTATCCCATTTGACCTTGATAAATTCCTCGAAATGATAACCCTTGAGTTTTTGAGACAGAGTAGGCATCAACATTTTGTTCGAATACTTTGCAAGAAAAATTATCGTTTTTTACAAGATAGACTTCCATGTCTGTTAATCCAGCCTCGTATCCTGCTTTAAATAGTAAATCGATATTTATCATTTATTATTCCCCCTTTGCACCACCAACGGTAATTTCTTTCACACGAATAGCAGGCTGCCCGACATCGGTTGGAATAGAACCACTGGCTGCCCCACACATTCCCTGGGCACGGGATAAATTATTTCCTACCATATCGATTTGATGTAAAATTTCAGGTCCATTTCCGATTAACATCGCACCACGGATAGGTTCTGCAATTTTTCCATTACGGATAATGTATCCTTCATTCACGGCGAAATTAAAGTCACCTGTTCCAGGGTTCACAGAACCGCCACCCATACTTTTTGCATAGAGACCGTACTCCGTATTTTTAATCATTTCATCCAAGGTATGATTACCATTGGCAATAAAGGTATTTGTCATACGAGAAGTCGGTGCAAATCGATAGTTTTGGCGTCGTCCAGAACCTGTTGATGCCATATTCATTCGGCGACCATTTAGTTTATCAATCATATAACTTTTTAAGATCCCGTTTTCAATTAATACTTTTCGTTGTGTGGGGGTTCCCTCGTCATCGACATTTAACGATCCCCATGCATTTTTAATCGTACCGTCATCGATTGCTGTGACAACGGGACTTGCAATTTGCTCACCGAGCTTATTTGAAAAAACAGAGAGCCCTTTAGCAACGGAACTAGCTTCTAAACCGTGTCCACACGCCTCATGGAAAATGACACCACCAAATCCATTATCCATGACAACTGGCATTTTTCCACTTGGACAAAGACCAGCATTTAACATTGTGACAGCTTGGCGGGCTGCGTCGTTTGCAAAGAAATCAGTATCCAAATTCTCGACAAACTCAAACCCCTGTAAGGCACCAGGGCCGTATGCCCCTGTTTGCATTTCTGAGCCATTAGAGGCGACAGCGCGGATGGATAATCGTGTATAGACGCGCGTGTCTTCAACAAGGGTTCCTTCAGTATTGGCGATCAGTACGTGTTGTTTTCTTTCAGAAAGACCAGCAGCGCTTTGACTAATAGATGGATGATAGTCTTTAATCACTTGGCTAATTTGACGTAATTTTTCGACTCGACGCGAGGCGGGAACATCGTTTAAATCAGTTTGGACAAGGTGCTGATTCATGATGTTTTGACGTACTAAATTTAATGGTTTTTTTAACACAGGGCCGATTAGAGCAGAGGCAATTTCACGCGTTGTTTTTAATAGATTATCGCGTGAGGCATCATTTGTATATCCGTAAACTGAATTTGTTCCTTGAAAAAGTCGAATTCCAATTCCAAAATCTTGGCCTCGATTTGCTTTATCTACTTTGCCGCCTACTAAATCCATTGATTGGGTTTGTGTTTGTTCGACGTAAAGTTCAGCGAAATCTGCCCCATAGGACATCGCCTCATCCAAAACATCGTTAATTAAGGCTTCGTTTAACATAGGTTTATACCCCCTTTTTATGCATTATTAATTATTATACCATATTATGGATGAAAAACTACGTGGGCAGATTAAATAAATAGGAAAGTTGAGACGAACGATATAAATAGAGGCTGTTGTTTTTTATAAGGCTGTGCTGTTGATTAGAAAGATAAAAATGGGAGAAGAGAGTGGTACAAGAAATTGAGGAGGCTGATACATTTATACAATTGTTTTGTTTTATAGGAAGAATAGGTGTTAAGTTAAAGGATCATACTAAATGAAAGGTTATAAATGATTATTTATCAAAAGATAGAAAGTGAGTGAATGTCTAACTATGATTCATTATCTTGGCTTTATCATCGGATTTGGGGTGAGTCTTTTTTGTTCCGGTCTATTGATGATTCGTTATTTACATCGCAAGGAGAAGACTCCTACATCGGAGTAACTGATGAGGATTATATGGGTTGGATAAATAGAGGATGAATTATGTTGCTAGGGGAATTTCTTTTGGGGCAAAGGTCATAAAAGATGACGAACAAAGAAGAGTCTGGATAAATTTGTTATATAATTTTGTTTTTTACTAAAATAACAATTGAAAAGAAAGCGGTTTACTTATATAATGAAAAGGAATTTGATAGAGGATTTTAAAAAGGCTAATAAACCAGATGGGACTCTGATTTATTGTTATGGAGGGGGACGGAATGTTTACTTGTCAGGAAATTAAATCATTTAATGCGCTAGAGTTAGAGGTTTATAACTATATTATGAGACATCAAGATCAGGTCGTAGAGATGAAGATAAGGGAACTAGCAGATGCTACCCATGTATCGACGACCACCATTTTACGTTTTTGTAAGAAAATTGGATGCAATGGATATTCTGAGTTTAAATTAAAATACAGAATGTATTTGAATCAGGAAGACAAACGAATCCAGTCTGCCGACACTGCTATCTTATTAGATTTTATAAATCGAGTGGAATTAGAAGAGTTTAATCAAAAATTAGATGAGGTAGCGGGGTTAATTTACTACGCACAAAAAATTATTTTTATTGGTATTGGAAATTCAGGGATATTAGCTAAATATGGTGCGCGATATTTTTCAGGAGTCGGAAAGTTAGCCCAGTATATTGATGATCCATTTTATCCAGTACCTCCGGGCTATTATGATGCATCTGTTATTATTGCGCTCTCTGTTTCCGGAGAAAGTAATGAGACAATTAACCAGTTAAAACGATTTACGGGTTTTAACTGTGCAACCGTAGCTATTACTAGCAGTGAAAAAAATACGATTTCTAAAATTTCTGATCTGACAATTAGTTATAACTTTCCGTTAGAGCGAACGTCTGTAGAGTTAGATCTAACAACGCAAGTACCGGTCCTACATATTTTAGAAAAGTTAGGTAAAAAAGTTCAATCACTTTCTTTCAATAAGGCTATATAAAAAATAGTTTAATAATGACCCTACATGAGGATGTTAAATCGAATAGGTAGGGTTTTTTTATGCCCAAAAGATGAAGTCTTTGTTTTTTTTATGTAACAAATTCCTAAAAATGCTAATTGTTATTTTGGGTTTGTAAAGTGTTGCCAAAAATGTAAGCGCTTGTTATTATAGCGGTGTAGGAAGAAATTAATGATACTTGGGAGGGAAAGTTTATGTCTAGTTCATTTGGAAAAGATTTTTTATGGGGAGGGGCTGTAGCTGCTCATCAACTTGAGGGTGCGTGGAATAAAGAGGGAAAAGGGATTAGTATTGCAGATGTTATGACAGCAGGTTCGCACGACATTCGTCGAGAAATTACTGATGGAGTGTTGGAGGGAAAGTATTATCCTAATCATACGGGGATTGATTTTTATTCGCGATATAAAGAGGATATTGCCTTATTTGCCGAAATGGGTTTTAAGTGTTTTAGAACATCGATTGCCTGGTCAAGAATTTTTCCAAATGGAGATGAGTTAGAGCCAAATGAAGCGGGATTAAAGTTTTATGATGATTTATTTGATGAATTATTGAAGTATCAAATTGAACCGATTATTACACTTTCTCATTTTGAGATGCCTTATTATTTAGTAAAAGAGTATGGAGGTTTTAGGAATAGAAAGTGTATTGATTTCTTTGTAAGATATGCTGAAACAGTTATGAGACGGTATAAGGACAAGGTAAAATACTGGATGACGTTTAATGAGATTAATAACCAGGCCGATTTTGAAGAGGATATATTTCCTTTTTGTAACTCAGGAATTTTGTTTCATGAGGGGGACAATCGTGAGGAGGTCGTTTATCAGGCAGTACACCACGAATTAGTGGCAAGTGCTAGGGTGGTAAAAATAGGACATCAAATAAATCCAAATTTTAAAATCGGGTGTATGATGGCGATGGTTCCCCTTTATCCGTATTCATGTAATCCAGATGATGTCATGCTTTGTGAAGAAGAGATGCGAAAACGTTGGTATTATGCTGATGTTCATTGCCGAGGTGCTTATGGAAACTATGCAAAGAAATGGTGGAAACGTAAAGGTCTAAATATTGTAATGGAACCAGGAGATGAACAAATTTTAAAAGAGGGAACGGTCGACTTTATTGGGCTAAGTTATTATATGTCCGGAGCCATAAAGGCTCATTTAGAGAATAAGGGAGATGTAGCATTTAAAAATTTTATTAAAAACCCATATATACAAGAATCAGATTGGGGATGGCAAATAGATCCAGTAGGACTAAGATATACATTAAATCTTCTTTATGATCGATACCAGCTTCCTTTATTTATTGTTGAAAATGGGTTTGGTGCAGTGGATCAACAATTAGAGTCTGGTGAAATAAGAGATGATTATCGAATTGAATATTTAAAAACTCATATAAGGGAGTTACAAAAGGCTATCGAATTAGACGGAGTTGATGTTATTGGATATATGCCTTGGGGATGTATTGATTTAATCTCATTTGGAACAGGTGAAATGAAAAAACGTTATGGTTTTATTTACGTTGATCGTGATAATGAAGGAAATGGAACATTAGCTCGATATAAAAAGTTATCATTTAATTGGTATCAGCAAGTTATCAAAAGTAATGGAACCGTACTTTAATAGGGGGGAAAATAGTGAAGGGAAATGAGTTAATTAGTTTTCAAATTATTTCATCCGTTGGCACTGCACGTAGTTTATACGTAGAGGCCATTCAGGAGGCAAAAAAGGGAAATATAGATGGAGCAAGGCAATTAATTGAAGATGGAGTAAAAATATTTGTGGAGGGGCATCGAGCACATGCCTCACTCATTCAAAAGGAAGCAGAAGGAGAACAGACAGCATTTAGTTTATTGTTAATGCATGCCGAAGATCAATTGATGACAACAGAAACATTAAAAATTATCGCAGAGGAGTTTATTGATATCTATCAAGATAAATTTAATCGCTAAGGGGGAATTGAAAATGTTAAAAATTAAATTATTTTGTGCGGGTGGAATGTCAACAAGTATTTTGGTGAAAAAAATGTTAGAGTCAGCTGAAAAGAAAGGGATTGCGGTAGAGATTGCTGCTTATCCTGAGGCACAGATGGATCAGCAAACAGACGATTGTGATATTGCGTTATTAGGACCACAGGTAGGGTATCGTTTAAAAACAGCACAACAAATTTGCAAACCAAAAAATATTCCGGTTGCGGTTATTCCAATGATCGATTATGGAACGATGAATGGAGAGAAAGTATTAGAGTTTGCATTGAATTTAAAATAAAATAGGGGGGGATTTAAATGCAAGAGTTTTTTACAAATAAAGTAATTCCATTAGTTATGAGATTTGTGACATTAAAAGGTGTGGTCGCATTAAAGGATGGGCTGTTGTATAGTATGCCGTTAACAATCGTTGGATCTATCTTTTTGTTACTTGCCAATTTTCCGATTCAAGCAGTTGTTGATTGGCTAGATTCAATGGGATGGATTGATCCATTAAACCAGGCATATGGAGCTACGTTCAATATTGTTGCGCTTATAGGTGTTGTTGGAATTGCCTATGAGTATGTTAAAAATGAGGGGTATCAAGGATTAAATGCTGGTGTTTTGGCGGCTGTTTCATTTGTTTTAACTACTAATCCTTATGTAGTCGCTGAGAACGGAACAGTCGTAAACAATGTAATTGATAAAACGTGGACGGCAGGACAAGGGATGATTGCGGCTATTGTAATCGGACTACTTGTTGGTTGGACTTACGCTTGGTTTATGAAACATGATATTCGAATTAAAATGCCTGCCGGAGTTCCAGAGGGAGTAGCCAATTCATTTACAGCATTAATTCCTGGTTTTGTTATTATTACAGGGGCAACGCTTATTTATTCATTCTTTAAATTTGTTTTGGATACAACATTTATAGAAGCGATTTATTCATTTATTCAAACACCGTTACAAGGATTAACTGATTCATTAGGTGGAGTTATTGCTGTTGGGTTAATTATTCCATTCTTATGGTGGTTTGGGGTCCATGGATCAACCATTGTCGGAGGAATTATGGGTTCTTTACTTCAGTCGAATTCATTAGCGAATCAGGCTATTCTTGATGCGGGCTTAGAGTTAACCATTGAAAATGGAGGTCGTATTGTGACCCAACAGTTTATTGATCAATTTATGACAGTTACGGGTGCCGGATTAACCATTGGTTTAGTGGTTTATATGATTTTCTTCGCTAAATCAGTTCAGTGTAAGGAGTTAGGAAAGCTAGGAGGTGTACCGGGATTATTTAATATCAATGAACCTATTTTATTTGGGTTACCAATTGTTTTAAATCCATTCCTTCTTCTTCCGTTTATACTGATGCCAGTTATTTCAGGAATTATTTTATATTTCTGTATGTCGATCGGGCTAGTTCCATTATTTTCAGGAGTTATGGTACCTTGGACAACGCCACCAATTATTTCAGGATTCTTGGTTGGAGGATGGAAAATGGCCTTATTACAAACCGCTATTTTAACTCTATCGTTCTTCGTTTATCTTCCATTTATTAAGAAAATAGACAGAATGAACTATGAAGCTGAAAAAGCCGCAAATTAAATGAAAGTCAAGAAAGATATAGACGATTAGGATGGATTAAATAATGAATTAATTTAGGGAGGTATCTTATGAGAATCCGTAACTAAATGTTTACGGGTTCCTTATTTCTCCCAATGGGGGTTTATCAATACGTACGATTGAAAGATAATAAAATTTTAAAAAATCACAGGAGGAATTCAAATGGCGTTTAGAGAGAACTTTTTATGGGGAGGAGCAACTGCTGCAAACCAATGTGAAGGAGCATATTTAGAAGGAGGACGTGGATTAGCTAATGTTGATGTTGTTCCAGCTGGAAGTGATCGTTTTTCAGTGGGATCAGGAATGATGAAGATGTTTAGTTGCAATGAAGAGCATTACTATCCAAGTCATGAGGCAATTGATATGTATCATCATTATAAAGAGGATATTGCACTGTTGGCTGGAATGGGGTTCAAATGTTATCGTTTATCAATTGCATGGTCACGAATTTTTCCAAAAGGAGATGAATTAGAGCCAAACGAAGAAGGGTTAAAGTTTTACGACAATGTATTTGATGAATGTTTAAAGTATGGTATTGAACCGTTAGTAACCATTTGTCATTTTGATGTGCCAATGCATTTAATTGAAACGATTGGTGGGTGGAGAAGCCGTCAAATGATTGACCATTATGTGAGATATTGTGAGACCATTTTTAAACGGTATAGAGATAAAGTAAAGTATTGGCTAACATTTAATGAAATTAATATGATTTTGCACTTCCCATTCATGGGAGCGGGATTGTATTTTGAGGAAGGTGAAAATAAGCAGCAGGTTAAATATACGGCGGCTCATCATGAGTTAGTGGCCAGTGCTTTAGCAACGAAGATTGCCCATGAAATAAATCCAGAATTTAAAATTGGATGTATGTTAGCTGCTGGAAATACCTATGCTAATACTTGTCATCCAGAAGATGTTTGGAGGTCAATTGAAAAAGATCGCGAAAATTATTTCTTTATTGATGTTCAATCACGTGGGGAATATCCGGCGTATGCTTTAAAACAATTAGAGCGTGAAGGTGTTAAAATTCCATTTGTTAAAGGGGATAAAGAATTACTCCAAACGTATACAGTTGATTTTATTTCCTTTTCTTACTATTCTTCTCGTTTAGTTAGTGCAAATCCAGACGTCAATAAAATGACAGAGGGAAATGTTTTTGATACTTTAAAAAATCCTTACTTAGAAGCAAGTGAATGGGGATGGCAAATTGATCCACTAGGTTTAAGGATTACATTAAATTCATTATATGACCGCTATCAAAAACCATTGTTCATTGTTGAAAATGGGTTAGGTGCCGTGGATATTCCAGATGAACATGGTTATGTAGAAGATGATTACCGTATTGACTATCTCCGTGAACATATTAGAGCGATGAAAGAGGCGGTTGAATTAGACGGGGTTGATTTACTTGGATATACAACTTGGGGGTGCATTGACCTTGTTAGTGCCGGAACAGGTGAAATGAAAAAGCGATATGGTTTTATCTATGTTGATAAAGATAATGAAGGTAATGGAACCTTAAGACGTTCGAAAAAGAAATCATATAACTGGTATAAAAAGGTGATTCACTCAAATGGTGAAGATTTAGAATAGATCTAAAGCCTCTCTTTATGGAGAGGCTTTTATGTTGTAATAGAACCTAATTAATAGACACTTACTTAATGTAAGCGAAAGTGGAGGGATAAAAATAAAAAAGGGGTATCTAATCAAAATTAGAACAGACGATGGAACCATCGTTAAGGAGAGGTAGATGATGTGAGTGAAGCACTTAGAGGTCGTATATATCGAAAATTAAAAGATAGTTTATGGGGATTTGATTTTATGAATGCAAGATCGAGATTTAGCAGACGATTTAACACAAGAAACAGTTTACCAAGTGTCTAAAACGCTTCATCATTTAGGGAGAATTTTAGATTATCACTATGGTGATGCCAAATTGCTACATTTTTTTGGTATAAGCAGTTAAAGAAAAAAGGTGATAGAGATGCAAACGATGGAGGAGGTATCAGGGTTAGAGGTTGGCTATCAAAAGTTATTCGTTGAAAGTCTAATGTTGAGCGTTAATCAAGTCAGGATTGAGGATCTAGCCATGGGTGCAGAGGTCGAGTTGCAATTTCCGTTAAAGGATAAATGGGGGCAACTCTTAGCTTGTATATATGGTGAAGGATCCTTGGAGGATGGAGGTTATTCATTTCAAGCAGGGAGGCCTCAATTAGGGAGCTCGTTTTCTATAGGCAACGTTATGGGAGTCAGGAAATTATTAAGATTGAAGGGATACCAAAGAGTTATTGATAAAGACCCTCAGGATAAGCTGTCATCGATCTGGGGAGAGGGGATGAAGCTTCCTGTTATTGAAATATCATAAAGACGGTCAAATGGGGATATTCTTATACTCGGTTCGTATGATCAACGAGATCCAGGGAGCTTTTTTTGAAAAATAGTCGTAATGAGCTGGTTTAAAAGTTAATCGCGTATACTTCATGCTAACGATCCTAACAAGGAGAAAATTCCTACATCGGAGTAATTGATGAGGATTATAGCAGGAAATTTGGATAAAATCGTGGCTTGCTACAGTTAAAAACATCAGTTGAACTGGTGTTTTTTTGTAGTAAAAACTAAATATAGTTGAATTTTTAATGGGAAAACCATGGTATAATCCTATTAGTTATCAATGATAATCGTTATCAAAAAGGAGGAGTTAAAAGATGATGATGAACAAGAGACTCATTGCGATGTGTGATGAGTCGAAGAAGTATATGGGGCTCACTATTTTATGCAGTTGGGTGGGAATTGTTTGTAATATCGTCATTGTTTGGTTGATTGGGCAGTTGATTAACCGAATGGTAGAGGGCGAGGCGTTAAATATGACAGGGGGATCGATAGGGGAGGCGTTGTCGTCGTATCCATTGATTGGCCCAATTTCTTTAGCTACAGGGATGATAGTTGTGATGATTGCCTTAGTTGTGAAGTGGGTGAGTCATTATTTATATGGATGTTACTCTTACCAAGCATCGGCAAATGCACGAACAACACTTCGACGTCTGATTTATCAGAAATTACTGCGATTGGGCATGGCGTATCAGCAAGTAGAGAAAACATCCGGAATTGTTCAGTTATCCATTGAAGGCGTTGAACAATTAGAGATTTATTTTGGCAAGTATATTCCACAATTCTTCTATTCGTTATTGGCGCCAATAACCTTGTTCGTCTGTTTATCATTTATTTCGTTTAAGGCGGCTCTTGTCTTTATGTTGGGGGTACCATTGATTCCTTTATCGATTGTCGCTATCATGAAGGTGGCAAAAAGAATTTTAAAGGCTTACTGGAATAATTATGCAAACTTAGGGGAAACCTTTTTAGAGAATTTACAAGGGTTAACAACGCTTAAGGTATATAATCAGGACGAACGAAAACACCAGGAAATGAATGAGGAGGCAGAGGGATTCCGACAAATTACGATGAAAGTATTAAGTATGCAATTAAACTCGATTAACGTGATGGATTTGATTGCCTTTGGGGGCTCTGCCATTGGAACAATTGTTGCCCTATATGAGTTTAAACGAGGAATGTTACAAGTCGGGGATTTAATTGTTATTATTTTATTGTCATCGGAATTTTTCATTCCGCTTCGCCTGCTAGGCTCTTATTTTCATATTGCGATGAATGGGATGGCAGCCTCGGATCGGATTTTTGCTCTGCTAGATGCACCGGAGGAGGAAGAAGGAGCGTTAGAAATGATGCCGTCAAGTCCTCAAACGGTGATTCAATTGAGTCATCTTAATTTTAGTTATGATGGGGAGCGACAGGTGTTGCAGGATATTTCTCTTGACCTTAAATCGGGGGGATTAACCGCGATTGTCGGGGAAAGTGGAAGTGGAAAAAGCACGATTGCCTCTCTTCTCCTCGCCCAAAGACGGGTAGCGAACGGATCGATTTTAATCAATAATCTTCCATTATCTGATGTGAGGAAAGAGGAACTTTATCGATATGTTTCGCTCGTTTCAGCGCATAGCCATATCTTTAAAGGGACGATCAGAGAAAATTTATTAATGGCCCGTGAAGGGGTGACAACGGATGAAATGATGCAGGCGTTACGGACTGCCCGTTTAGAATCATTTGTGATGCAGTTACCGCAAGGGTTGGATACGGAGGTCTCGGATAATGGAAGTTCGTTATCGGGGGGACAGAAACAGCGGTTAGCACTGGCTCGCGTTATTTTGGCCGATCGTCCTGTCATTATTTTTGATGAGGCGACATCAAATATTGATGTTGAAAGTGAGGAGGCCATTTGGGAATCGATTTATGAGCTGGCCAAGCAAAAGACTGTGTTGGTTATTTCACACCGATTGGCAAGTGTTAAAGAGGCAAAGGTTATTTATGTGTTAAATGAGGGACAACTCGTGGAATCGGGAACCCATCATGAATTGATGCACCGAGGAGGACACTATACTAGGATGGTAGAAAAACAACACCAGTTAGAAAGTATGAGAGAGGTGAGCAGATGAAGCGTCAATCTGGATTGAAGATAATGAGGCGATTAATTTTAGAATTAAAGCCACTCATTCATGTCATGGTTATGACGATAACGTTAGGGGTCTTAGGATTTTTAGCAGCAATTGCGATTGGAGTTTTAGCGGCGATTGCATTAGGAACATGGGTCGAGGGCTCGAGTGTTGTATCCTTTGAAACAGCCCTCGTCTTAATGGGGGTTTGTGCTGTAAGTCGCGGCTTATTACGTTATGGGGAACAGTTATCCGGTCATTATATTGCGTTTAAAATTTTATATCTGTTGCGCGATAAAATTTTTGCAAAATTGCGGACACTGGCACCGGCTAAATTGGAAGGGAAAGACAAGGGGAATCTAATTTCAATGATTACCTCGGATATTGAGTTATTAGAAGTGTTTTACGCGCATACGATTGCTCCTATCGCTATTGCTATCTTAACGAATAGTTTGATTTCTTTTGTGTTATCTCAAATTCATCCTGTTTATGGATGGGTTTCGGCTATTTATTTTATCGTCGTCGGCGTTTTAATTCCCTATTTTTCATCGATTTCTGTAAAGGAAGCAGGCGTTTTATATCGTCAGGTATTTGCAGATAGTAATCAATATATTTTAGATTCTTTGCGAGGGTTAAAAGAAATTATTTTCTTTAATCAGGGGGCAAACCGTCTAGCCAATCTGGATCATCACTCATGTACTTTAAATCAAAGTGTCAGACAGATTAAAAATCATGAAGGATTTGTTACGGGGTTAACAGGAGTCATTATTTCCTCGGCCATGTTAGTTTTTACGGGGACTGGTTTTTATTTTTATACAACGCATCAATTAAGTTTAACGGCAGTTTTGGTTGCGTTGGTTCTCATTGCCTCGTCGTTTGGACCTGTCGTCGCTTTAAGCAATTTATCCAATACATTGGCGCATACGTTTGCGTGTGCTCAACGTCTTTTTGATCTATTAGATGAGGTTCCACAAGTAGATGAGGTCGCTGGGGAGATGGAGATTCGGGCTGATCATCTTGCTTTTGATCGGGTGACATTTACATACCCCTCTAGTGACAGAGCAATTTTTAAAGAGGCCTCAATTTCAATTTCCAAGGGGGATAAATTAGCACTTGTCGGTCCGAGTGGGACGGGGAAGAGTACGTTTATTAAATTATTAATGCGTTATTTTGATGTTCAGGCGGGGCGTATTACAATTGATGGCACAACTATTTCAAAGATTCCGACGAATGCATTAAAAGCAAAGCAAACGCTTGTCAGTCAAGAGACTTACTTATTTAATGATACAATTGTGAACAATATCAGGATTGGAAAAGCCGAGGCTACTTTAGAAGAAGTGATGCAGGCGGCGAAACAGGCGGCCATTCATGAGTTTATCATGACCCTACCCAAGGGATATGATACATCGGTTGGTGAGTTAGGCGGCTTGTTATCTTCAGGTGAACGACAGCGTCTAGGATTGGCACGCGCCTTTTTACATAATGGGGTCTTCTTATTTTAGATGAGCCAACGAGTAATTTAGATGCGTTAAACGAGGGTTCAATTTTAAAGTCTATTCGTGATTATCATCAGGAAAAGACGATTATTCTTGTCTCTCATCGCCAGTCAACAACGGCGATTTGTGACCAAGTGTACCAGTTAAAAGATCGAAAGTTAGAAATGAGTTCTTAAGCGTGGATTAGGGAGGCCTAGTCCTCTCTTTTTACAAAGTTAATGATAATGATTATCAACGATAGGAGTGGAGAACGTGGCAAAGGGAAGAATTGAGCGTGAAAAACGTGTGATTGAATTGATGATCAATGTGTATTGTCACAAGAAGCATCAGCACCAATCAAAGGGAAGGTGTTCAGATTGTGAGGCATTACTTTCCTACGCCCACCAACGCTTGAATTTTTGTAAATTTCAAGATGAGAAGACGACGTGTCAGAAATGTCCAATTCACTGTTATAAAAAGAAAATGCGACAACAGATTAAAGAAGTTATGCGTTTTTCAGGACCGCGCGTGTTGTTTTATTCACCGGTGGAGTTTTTTAAACATTTACTAGATAAATAGGGAGGTAGAGTGAATGAAGAAATTAGTAAAGGGATTATTCGTGATGGGTGGGTTTGTTTGTGTTGGTCTTGGAATCCTCGGTATTTTGTTACCTATTTTACCAACCACCCCATTTCTGCTATTAGCCTCCGTTTGTTTTGTGAAGGGGTCGACGCGATTCGATAATTGGTTTCAATCGACGTCCCTTTATCAAAAGTATTTAGCAGATTTTGTGAAACATCGGCAAATGACGCGAAGACAAAAATGGACGATTTTATTAATGGCGGATGCTATGTTGTGTGTTCCGTTTTTCCTCGTAGATTCAGTTGTGATGCGGGTGGGCTTACTGACCTTGGTTGTTGCAAAGTTTTATTACTTTTTCTTTAAAATTGACACCATTCAACACGATAAAAATTAAAAGCAAGGATTAGGAGTGAGATAGAATGCTGGCACATGTTTGTTTTTTTCTAGCACTAGGGGTTTATTATGTAGCAAAGGTAGGTTTTAAGAAGGCCTCCTTGGGGATTTATTTACACGTGATATTAGGTACCGTGTCCATCCTTTCGATGGTGATGGATACGGTCATGCAAATTGGAAGCGACCGTTTTTGGCGGTATAGCGGTTTTTCATTGACGATGTTGTTCATTGGAATTAGTGGTTACTATGTGATCAAACAAGGGAAACGTTGGATGAAATGGCACATCGTTGCGGTGGGGTCCTTCTTCGCTTATTTAATGGCTATTATCGTTTTGTAGCGGTCAGCGGGGCCTTAATCATTAGTTCCACTAATGGTTAAGGCCCCAGGATTGATGGAGCTCGAAGGTGCCGTTGATGGAATAATTCAGTGATTATTTTTTTGGGGGGAACATCATAAAACGTGGGTCATATATATATATAGTGAGTTGATGATGCCCAGTGATGGTGATAGAAGGAGGGGAAAGGATGGCGGATGTAGATGATGCCTCAATTGAGGATTACGATATAGCGGATGAGGATAGCGGGTCATCGATTGATCGTTATAAGGGAAGTACATTTGCAAGTCTTTTAGTTATTATTTTATTTGTCATTTGGTTTTTATACCGAATGGGTTGTATTGGACAACGTTAAAAGGATGCATCTGATTAATTCAGGGCATCCTTTTTATATAGCGTATTTAAGGTTTCTAGAAATTGAATGATATCATCTTTTGAGGTGGCATAGGAAGTTACAAGTCGAACAACCGAATGATGCTCATCATAGGGTTCCCAAATAGTAAAGGAAAATCGCTCACTTAACACCGGAAGAAGATGATTAGGCAAGATTGGGAATAATTGATTGGTTTGTGTAGACGTCCAAAAGGAAATTCCTAAGTGTAAAAGACCTTGGCGAAGTTCATTCGCGCGTTGATTGGCCAAATGGGCAATTTCAAAGAAGAGAGCGTCTTGAAAAAGGGTGAGGAATTGAAGGCCTAGTAAACGTCCTTTTGCCAATAAAGCTCCTTTTTGTTTCATATTCAGACGGAAATCTTGGGCAAGTTCAGGATGAATGAGGACAAGCGCTTCTCCGAAAAGGGCTCCATTTTTGGTCCCACCGATATAGAATGCATCGGTAAGACGTGCATAGTCTTCAAGGGTTAGTGTATTAGATGGAGCGACTAATCCACTTCCTAGTCGTGCGCCATCCACATAGAGATAGAGATGATGCTGTCGACAAAACTTAGAAAGTTCCTCTAATTCTTGTTTCGAGTAGAGGGTTCCAAGTTCTGTTGGATTCGATAGATAAAGAAGTTTAGGTTTGACCATGTGAATGGTTTGAGGCTGTTTAAAAAAGGTGTGGAGCGCATGTAGCGTCACCTTTCCATCCGTGGCAGGGAGTGGAATAATTTTATGCCCCGTTGCCTCAATTGACCCTACTTCGTTTGTCATAATATGCCCCGTTTGGGCGGATAAGACGGCCTCGTATGGTTTTAAGGCATGTGAGATGAAGGTTAAATTGGTTTGGGTTCCTCCCACGAGAAAGTGAATCTCGCATGGCGTTGAACCTAAGTATGATTGAATGGCTGCCTGTGCCTGTTGACAGTAGTCGTCCTCCCCATAACCTGGCGTTTGGTCCGCGTTAGTCGTTAGGAGTTTTTCTAAAATTTTTGGGTGTGCCCCGTCTGCGTAGTCTATTTTAAAATTAATCATCATTAGTGGAGACCAAAAACTTGGTTTCCTTCCCTCCTTCTTGTTTCAACCAGGCTTTAAGTTGCACAAAAATCTTTTTTTGCCTTCATAACATCTATCCCCTTGGCACCGGCAAAAGGCATTCCTTGAATAGAGATTAGGGAGATGAAGGGTAAAAGATCATTCTGCTTTTTACTGATGAGTGATGGATCCTTTTAAACGCGTTCATCGATCACTCACCATAGCCCTTTTATAGTAGGAACCAGACAACGAGGTCTGTTTCATAAAGTGTAAACTCACTTTTCGTTTGTCTTTTTCGTTTGTCTATAGATACCTTATTCTGAGACTGCGATAAAAATGTTAAAAAGAAGGAACGAGTTGCCCTTAAGGGGGAACTTCTCATCAAGGACTAGTAAAATTTAGGGGAATGGGGTATGATATCATGTATGAGAGTGGCGAATCGGAACGTTGAATGATGGGTAATTAGTGGACAGGAATTTAAAATGGAGGTCGAGTGCAATGTTTGCGAAGTGGTTAATTAAACGGTTAGAAAAACAGGAGGAAACAAGAGAAGAGGGGCGAGAGCGGCTCATTTTTATTTCAGGATTAATTGGTATCCTTGCTAATATATTATTATTTGGGGTGAAGTTTGGCGTCGGGTGGTTAGCCGGAAGTATCGCCGTCATGGCCGATGCTTTTAACAACCTATCGGACACCGCATCTTCTGTAGTCACAATTGTTGGTGTGAAGTTAGCAAATCGACCAGCAGATAAGGAGCATCCGCATGGGCATGGGCGAATTGAGTATATTTCAGCGCTCATTGTAGCATTTATGGTAATGTTGGTGGGGGTTCAATTTATTCAATCCTCAGTCGGTCGAATTTTAAATCCGAGTGAGGTTCGTTTCGAGTGGGTCTCTTTCTTATTGTTGTTTGTATCGGTGCTTGTTAAAGTTTGGTTAAGTTTCTTTAATAAACACATGGGAGAAGCGATTCAATCGGGGGCGTTAAAGGCTGCATCCGTGGATGCTTTAGGTGACGTCTTTACCTCAAGTACGGTGCTTTTATCGTTTTTAATGGCGCGTTTGACATCATTTCCTATTGATGGATATGCAGGTGTGATTGTTGCAGGATTTATTTTATATGCGGGATATAATCTGGTGAAGGAAACGATTAGTCCTCTTCTAGGAGAGGCACCCGATGCGGAGCTCGTGCAACAGATCTATGATCGACTCCTTTCATTTGAGCATATTACGGGGGCACATGACCTAATGATTCATAATTATGGGGTGGGATGTGTCATTGCCTCTATTCATGCGGAGATTCCAGCAGACATCGATGTGATGACGATCCATGATATCATCGATGAAGCAGAACGACAAATCTCAGAAGAATTGAAGCTCCATCTAGTGATTCATATGGATCCTGTTTCTGTAGAAACCGAAGAGATTAAGCTGATGAAAAAAGAACTAGAGCAAATTATTGACGCGCATCCGGTGATCATGTCGATGCATGATTTTCGAATTATTGGGCAAGAACCAAATAAAAATTTGATTTTTGATTTAGTCGTGAATGGCTCGCTACTAAACAAAACAGTGACAGAGGAGTCCATTAAAGATGAGGTTATCGCAAAAATTAGAGAAACCCATCCGCAATACCGTTGTGTCATTGTGATTGATCGGATGTATGTTTAGAATAGAAAAGACCCAGTACCTTGGGTCTTTTCATTTTGTCATTAGAAGTTTCATCGAATAGCTCACTCAACGTAATCTGGCAGAAGGGGCGTTTTGCATGGAAGTATAAGAGCGAGCTCATTTTTTTTCATTTTTAAAAGAGGATGTCTAACTCACGTGAGTTAGACATCCTCTTTTAAAATCATAAAGTTTTTATAAAGTACATTGTTCTAGGACCTGCTCCACATGGTTAGGGACACGAACCTTACGGAAAATTTTTGTAATCATTCCTGTTTCATCGATGATAAACGTTGATCGTTTAATCCCGATGGCTTTTTTTCCGTACATATTTTTTTCCTTTAATACATCATATTGCTTACAAACCGTTTCTTCGGTATCAGATAACAGAATAAACGGTAAATCGTGTTTAGCGACGAATTTTTCATGACTTTGAACACTGTCACGACTTACGCCTAAGATGACAGCGTTTTGGTCTTTAAAGGATTGAATCGCATCGCGAAAATCTTTTGCTTCATTCGTACATCCTGGCGTATGATCGCGTGGATAAAAATAAAGAATTACTTTTCGTCCTAAGTAATCTTTTAAGCGATGTTGGCATTGATCAGATCCTGGTAATGTAAAATCAGGGGCTTGCATTCCTTCAGTTAAAGTAATAGGTTCCATTAAACTTCACTTCTTTCTTTTATAGTGATTATAAATAATTATGCGTTATGGTGAGGGGATTGTAAACAAATATGCTAAAATATTAATGAACTTTTTAGTCTCATTTTAAGTAAAATGTGGGGAATATAGCCAAAATACTAAGAGAAAGAGGTCGGTCATTGTTTTCTATGAGTAGGATTTAAATATGGGGTGACCGTCGCGATAGAGTAGCACGGTGTTTTTCTAAAAGGTGATCGCTAAAATAGGATGTATAGGATGACGCCCAGTTGATGGAAAGGATAAAAGGTTGGTTAATCGAAAAGTAATCAGTGTTAGGATATGAAAATAAAAGATAAGGATGTGTGAAGAATGTTAATGATTTTATCACCTGCTAAGACGTTTACATCAGGGGAGAACGTGCCCCATACGAATTTTAAGGCGCTTCTTTTTCATGAAAAGACAGCGAAGTTAGTTGAACAATTGTCTTCTTTTTCTAATGAACAATTAGGAAGTCTTATGAAGATGTCCGAGGAATTGGCGACGTTAAATAGTGCGCGCTATCGTCAATTTTATTCGGATGAGTTGCAGGCACTTCCAAGTATTTATGCTTTTTCTGGCGAAGCATATAAGGGATTGGATGCATTAACACTCGATCAAGGGGCACTTGAGTTTTCAAATGAGTCGTTGCGCATTTTATCAGGACTTTATGGTGTTTTGCACCCCTTTGATGCGATTAATCCGTATCGGTTAGAAATGGGGTTAAAGTTTTCGGGAGAACACGGAAAAAACTTGTATGAGTATTGGAAAAAGGAAGTAACGGATTACTTTTTGTCAGCACTCGCAACAACGCCAGGTGATCAAGTGTTAATTAATTTGGCTTCTACGGAATATAGCAAGGTGGTTGATTTCAAACAGATTAAGCAACAGTATGGCGTATTAACGATTGAATTTAAAGAACAAAAGGGAGAGTCGTTCCGAACAGTAGGGATGTATGCTAAGCGAGCGCGTGGACAAATGGCACGCTATATTTTAACGCGCAAGCTTCATTCGGTTGAAGAACTCAAACAATTTAATGAGGAAGGCTATCAATTTAATGAAGACCTTTCGACTCCAACGACGTGGGTCTTTACCTGTTCGGTGAAAGGGTGAGAAGATGATTTTTTACTTCAGTGGGACGGGAAACTCCCAGGCAGCAGCAGAAACGATTGCGCGGGTACAACAAGAACGACTCGTTTCAATCATACAGGCCATTGAGGCAGAGCAATACGATTACGTGTTGCAGAAGGGGGAGGCGGTGATTTTCGTTTTTCCGGTTTACGCATGGGCGCCTCCTGAAATTGTGATGCAATTTCTTTCACGGTTAACATTTTTAGGGGAAGACCCCGATTATTTAGGAGTCATTGTGACCTACTCTAAACAAATCGGAAATTGTTTTAAGGTTGTGCATCAAGCCATTGAAGATAAAGGATGGCGTTTAACAAGTTTTTACACCCTAAAAATGCCTCATAATTATTTAATTGTGGGGCATACCGATTCATATGAGAGGGTTTATGAGATATTGGCAGCTACTTTACCAACCTTAGAAAGAATAAATCGGGAAATAGCACAAAAAGAGCACGTTTATGAACAAGCTATCGAATTCTTTCCTAGGATACGAACCTTAGCGGGACAGAGATGGATGCGAATCATGTCTAAACGAATCACCCCTTTTTACGCAAATGATCATTGTATCTCATGTAAAGTATGTGAGAAAATTTGTCCAACAAAATGTATTGAGGTGACTCAAAAACCTTCATGGAAGGGGGAGTGTTTACATTGTCTAGCCTGTCTCCACTATTGTCCGAAGTCGGCGATTCAATATGGTAAATCGATGGAAAGAAAAAAAAGATATACACATCCAGATATACGTTGGTATGAATTAAACCATAGCTCTACTAAAAATCGTCCGACTAAATTTTAGGATAAAAAGGGTCTCGGTTGAACGGAGGATGGGGCCATTTTAAACAGGATACAGCAGGATGAAAGGATAAAAAAAGATTTTTTAAATAAAATATGTATATTTTGAGTAAAATCGTCCATAATTTTAGTGTGAAAAAAGAAGGTAATTATCATTTAGAACAAAAAAAGAGGTAAAATGTCACATGAATTTTATTTTTTATAAAGGAGAATATTGAGCGAATGTGACGAAAAAACATATTTAATTTTAAAAAACATGAAGAAAAAAATAGTGAAAAAGGATGAGTAACCGGTTACCTATTGAATGAAAGTGGTATTAATTTATGACGGAATGTATTATAATCATAAATGTAAACGTTGCGAAGATATATGGCTTAATTTCATATTTCTATTGCCAAAGTTTGCGGTATTAAAAATAATACAACACGATCAAAATAATACAACCATGAGTTGCGGTTATCTTATACGATAAGAGGAGGATTCAAGTATGTTTAAGTATTTACAGCGTACAGGTAAAGCATTAATGCTTCCAATCGCTGCTTTACCAATTGCCGGTATTTTACTTGGTGTTGGTGGGGCATTCTTAGGAATTGCTGGAATGACAGATGCACCAGCGATTTATCAAACAATCGCTAATGCGATTAATAACTCTGCGGTGCTTACAGCGATTTTAACAATTATGAAAAATATTGGAGATATCGTTTTTGGTAACTTACCGATCTTATTTGCGATTGGGGTTGCGGCTGGTTTAGCTAAAAAAGATAAAGCAACAGCAGCGTTAGCTTCTGTGTTTGGTTTCTTAGTTATGAACCAAGTTATCTCTACTTTATTAGGATTAGGATTAACGAAGTTAGGTGTTGTAACACCTGATAACGTTGGGGAATACGGAACTTATGTGACAACTAACCTTGGGATTTTCACTTTAAATATGTCAGTGTTTGGTGGGATTATTACAGGGATGGTAACATCTGCGTTACATAATAAATTCTTCAATATTCAATTCCATCCAGTTTTATCTTTCTTTGCTGGTTCACGTTTCGTTCCAATCATTACATCTTTAGTAATGGCTGTTGTTGGGGTAGTATTAGCTTACCTTTGGCCTTTCGTTCAAGATGGAATTGGAGCATTAGCAAATGTTGTTAACTCATCTGGAGTATTTGGTTCATTCTTATTCGGATTAGTTGAACGTTCATGTGTACCATTCGGATTACACCATGTATTCTATACACCATTCTGGTATGGTTCATTCGTTGAAGCTAACTTATTAATCAACGGTGTTGATACAATTGTTCAAGGGGCAAATACAGCTTACTTCGTACAATTAGGATCAATGGGTGATTTAGTTGGATTAGAATCTGGAAGAATGCATGAGATTGTTATGGGAACAACAGCGTTCTTAGCTGGTAAATATCCATTCATGATGTTCGGATTACCAGGGGCTGCTTTAGCAATGTATAAATGTGCTAAACCTGAAAAACGTCAAGCTGTTGGTGGTTTATTAGGAGCTGCTGCGTTAACAACAATCTTAACAGGTATTACTGAGCCATTAGAGTTTACATTCTTATTCGTTGCACCAATCTTATTCGTTGTGCATGCTATCTTCTGTGGATTATCATTCATGATTATGGCGATGTTAGATGTTTTCATCGGTATGACATTCTCTGGTGGATTAATTGACTTCGTTTTATTCGGATTATTACCTGCTGGTGCTGGTGTAGCAACTCATTGGTATTGGGTATTAGTTGTTGGTGTCGTTTACTTTGCTGTATACTTCTTCGTATTCAGTTTCTTAATCAAAAAATTAAACTTAAAAACACCTGGACGCGAGGATGATAACGAAGAGGTAAAATTATTCTCGAAAAAAGACTTCCAAGAACGTAATGGTGGTGGAGCAGCAGAAAAATCAGCTGCAACTGGAACTGATGAGTGGAAAGAAAAAGCACCATTAGTATTAGAAGCTTTAGGTGGAGAAGAAAATATCGAAAACATCGATGCTTGTATTACTCGCTTACGTGTTGAAGTTAAAGATACTGCTAAAGTTGATAAAGATCGTTTAAAAGCTTTAGGAGCAGCAGGGGTAATGGAAGTTAAAGGTGGAGTTCAAGCTATCTTTGGTGGAAACTCGAATACTCTTAAAAACCATATCCTTGATATTATCGGTGACTAATTAATACTATAAAGTTAATAAAAAATGACTAATCGAATGATTAGTCATTTTTTATACATGATGAAAATATATATTTCCCGGGTGAATAAAGTTACATCAACGGATTGTAATAACCAGCGTTGTTCACTAAGGATAAGTTATTTAATTGAGGTTGCTGCGTAACTGTTGGTTGGGCCATCATTTGTTGTGTATATACTGATTGACTTACAGTTGTTGGTTGGGGATTACTAGTCATTTGAGGAAGCGGTTGTCCCCAGTCAAATGAATTCGAATGCATCCCTTGTGTTAAATTCATAGGTGGTTGTCCAGCTAAATACTCATCATAATAATAGGATTCCACGCTTTCTTGACGATTGACGACATAGTTG
The DNA here is from genome assembly GCF_037076425.1 of Turicibacter faecis. NCBI lineage: Bacteria > Bacillati > Bacillota > Erysipelotrichia > Erysipelotrichales > Turicibacteraceae > Turicibacter > Turicibacter faecis. The sequence goes on from NZ_AP028127.1 coordinate 926,065, forward strand.
TGGTGATTATGATGATGATGAACATTTCGAACAACGACCGGAATAACATGATCAACTCGATGATAGTGGTGTTGTTGTGGGGTACAGGCAATAGTTGGTTCAACAACTTGTTGGCAAGTTTCATATTGTCCCATAGGTGGCATAGTGACACATCCACCCATTGGAGCATTTCCTAAACATCTCATATTTTGTTTCATTTGTGCGACATCCTTTCAATCTCTAATTCAGCTACAGTATAGAATATGAAAAAGGTAATAGAATGAACGGGAAGGTGCCTAAAAAAGGAATGTTATTTTTTTATAAATTATCAATAAGTGTGAAAGACTACTAACAGAATAGATAAAGGAGTGATTCAATGAAAAATATCATTTATCCTAATTATGAAAAAAGTACTTTGAATATTATGGCGACCTTGTTAAACTATTATGACGTAGCGTCTTCCTATCAGTCTTTATCAGTTATAAAAGAAGTATTAGATAAGGAGTATAAAAATGTAGTGCTTCTTGTTTTTGATGGAATGGGGGTTGATGCGTTAGAGAAAAACTTAAAGTCAACAGATTTTTTAAATCGCCATCTGAAGGAGGAGTTAACGGCTGTAGCACCTTCTACTACAACTGCTGCGATGACGGCCTATTATAGTGGAAAATCACCTTTTGAGCATGGATGGTTAGGTTGGTCCCTCTATTTCAAGGAATATGGACGTTGCATCGATACTTTTTTAAATACTGACAGTTATACAGGTGAGAAACTTGAGCTTCCCCATGCAGGATATACATTAATGGGCTATACTCATGTGTTAGACCGTGTGGAAGAAGCGACAAATCATCACATAAAAGCTTATATGATTGAACCAAATTATATCAATTACCAAGGGAAAAATACAAAGATTGGTGTTGAATCTGCACAGCAATTAGTTGATGAGGTTGCAAAATTAGTGTCGACTGACGAACAAAAATTTGTTTTCGGGTATTGGACAGACCCGGATAAAACAATGCATGAATCGGGGTGTTACTCGGCAAAAACGAAAGAAAAAATGACAGAAATTAATGAGCTATTAATGAATTTATCCCAACAGATGAAGGACACTTTATTAATTATATCTGCCGATCATGGTTTAATTGATGTAGAGCCTACGACGTATTTAAATGATTATCCTGAGTTAACGGCATGCTTTTTAATGCCACCATTTATTGAGGGACGCCTGATGTCATTTTTTATTCGTGAAGATTTACGGGAGACGTTCTCTACGCAATTTAATAAAACATTCGGGGATGATTTTATTCTGCTCACGCGTCAACAAGCACTTGAAATGAATTTATTCGGGTACCATACTCCTCATCCTAAAACACTCGATTTTATTGGGGACTTTATCGCTTGTGCGACGGGGCATAAAGTACTAGGTTATTTACCAGCCGTGAAAAAGGAAAAGTTTAATTTTACTGCAACACATGCCGGATTAACACGCGAAGAAATGGTAGTGCCACTTATTTTAGTTGAATCTAAATAATGTAGAGGGTCTTTCCAAATGGGGAGAGGCCCTTTTTCTATTGATCAGAAAATAAAAAAATGGGTAATGGGCCTTTACGTCTCTAGAGGGTGTTGCATATGATACATTATCAATGAGGTAAAGAGTAGGGGGGATATGGATGACAAAGCGTCCTTTAATTGGAATTGTTCCTCTTTGGGATGACAAAAAACAAAGTAGTTGGGTTAAACGGACCTATATTGAGGCAATCTATGATGCGGGTGGAATTCCTATTATCCTACCTATTTTTCAATCTGAACAGTTTATTGAGGAACTAGTAGCACGAATAGACGGTCTTTTTTTAACGGGGGGTGATGATATTCATCCGAGTCTTTACGAAGAGGTGAAAGAAGAGGAGTGTGGCCATACATCAAAAGTTTTAGATGATTTTGAATGGTGTGTGCTAACAAAAACGATTGAAAAAAGAAAACCTATCTTCGGTGTTTGTCGGGGGTTTCAATTTATAAATGTCTATTTTAATGGAAGTTTATTTCAAGACATTGAAAGTCAGTACATGAAAGAGCGTTCTTTTTCGCATCGTCAGCTGCCTCCCTATGATGAACCAGCGCATGAGGTATACCTATCTGAGAATGGAGTATTACAACACTGGTTAGGTGTTCAACAATTGGCAGTGAATAGTCGGCATCATCAAGGAATTAAGCGATTAGGCGAGGGACTAATTGTAGAAGCGTTAGCACCGGATGGATTAATTGAAGCCGTCCGTCATCAAGATTACCCGTTTTTAGTGGCCGTTCAGTGGCACCCTGAATTAAGGTATAAAAGGGATCAGGCCGAACGACTTTTATTTGAACGATTTGTTTTTAGTTGTCAAGAGAATGATTTTTCTTTAAAAGGTGAATGAGATATGATAAGAAAGGCATCCTATAAAAAGGAGCCTTTTTTTTTATAATAATGAGGAGAGGATTTTATAATAATGGGAAATCTTTAATCCCCTTTTTATCTTGTGATAAACGATCAAGATTGAATAAAAAAATGACAGTTTATATAAGAAAAATGGGAAACATTGTCGATTTTTTCAGACAAGAGGTGTATAATTGCTCTATTCAATATAAGGAAAGAAGGATTGAAATGTTAAAAAATATTTGGACCATTTATAAGACAGATTTGAAACACATCGGGACCAATTACGCAGCAGCTATTGTCGTTTTAGCCCTATGCATTTTACCCTCGTTATATGCCTGGTTTAATATTAAGGCATCCTGGGATCCTTATGGGCAATCAGCAACCAGTCAAATTAAAATTGCCGTTGTAAACAATGATCAAGGAACGACGCTCAATGGGAAGGAAATAAATGTTGGGGATCAAGTAGTTGAGGAGTTAAAAAACAATGATTTAATGGGATGGCAGTTTATGAGCGAGAAAGAGGCCCAAACTCTTTTAGAAGAAGGAAAAGTCTATGCTTCTCTTACAATTCCAACTGATTTTTCACAAGATATTTCATCTCTTGTTACAACGGATGTGAAAAAAGGAAAAATTATTTATCAAGTGAATGAAAAAATAAATGCGATTGCTCCTAAATTAACAAGTAAAGGAGCAACGGGTGTTCAAGAAAGTATTAATCAAACTATTGTCAAAACTGTCAGTGGTATTTTGTTAGAGGCAGGAAAAGAGTTAGGAATTGAGATTCAAGAAAAGGTTTTACCTGAATTATCACATGTTCACTCACAGTTAGAAGAGCTCGTTTCTAAGTTTGGTGAGATGAATGAGTTAGTAGACACGGCTCACCGTGGAGGGATTCAATTAAAGGATTTAATCCAATCCATTCAAAATGATTTACCTCTGATTGAATCAACGATTGATTCTGCTAAGCAGACGGCGACAGGGTTAGAAGGCTTTATAACCTCATCGAAGTCAGCCCTTTCTGATTTCGTCCCAACACTAAAATCAGATTTAGAACTTGTATCGGTGATTAGTGGGGAACTAAAAACGTATACACAAGGGGTTAAGGATGCTATTTCAAGCGGTTCAGAACAGGCTCCACAGGTTGTTGATCGACTGATAAGTAAGGTAGATGGAACACAAGGACTTATTCAATCGTTTATTAAAATGTTAAAAAGTTTTAATAAGTTTCCTGCAGGGCGATTTGATGAAATGATTGCGCAACTTGAGGGAGTTCAAGGTGATTTAGCTCGTGTTCAACAGCTACTAGAAAAGGTTAAAGGTCAATTAGCAACAGGAGAAGGACCAGATTTGACAGTGTTTGATCAAATTTTAACTTTATTAAATGATGTATCTAACACAGCCGATTCAATTGTTAAACGTTTTGATGACGAAATTGCTCCCTCTTTAAATCAAGTTATCGATAAAGCGTATGAAACAGCAGAGTCTGTCTTAACTGTTTTAAATGAAGCAAGTAATAAGTTACCTGATGTAACAAATTTATTAAATACCGCCTATAGTGGTTCTGACCAAGGAATTTCGGCAATTGAGTATATTAATGGAAAGCTTCCAGAGGCAGAGGAAAAACTACAAACGTTGACAGAGAAACTTGGAGAAATAAACAGTAGTGAAGGGTTACAGGAAGTATTAACGCTCATTCAAGAAGGAATTGCTCAACGTGAAAGCTTTATGGCTACACCTGTTGAGTTAGTTGAAGAAACGTTATTCCCAATGCATAATTATGGAACAGCGATGACGCCATTTTATAGTGTACTTGCTCAATGGGTCGGAATGACATTGTTAATTTCGATGTTAGCTGTGCATGCAAGAGGAGAGTATAAAAAAAGCGAAGAATACTTTGGTAAGTTACTTTTATTTTTAAGTATTGCGCTTCTTCAAGGATTAATTATCGCATTGGGGGATTTATACCTATTGAAAATTTATTGTATGAATCCACTCTTATTTGTGGGCGGTATCTTGTTCACAAGTGTCGTTTTTACATTCATTATTTACTCACTTGTCTCTGTTTTTGGAAATGTCGGAAAAGTTGTTTCGATTATTCTGCTCGTTTTACAGGTAGCGGGTTCTGGAGGAACCTTCCCTATCCAATTAACTCCAAAATTTTTCCAAATCATTTATCCGTTTTTACCGTTTACTTATGCCATTTCGTTTGCACGAGAATCAATAGGTGGGGTTGTTCAAAGTGTTTTATCTAGAGATATAGTGATTCTAAGTACTTATATTATAGTAGCTATTCTCGTCTCAGTTTTCTTGAAAAAACCGCTCAACCGCTTGATGTCAGGATTTAGTGATAAATTTAAAGAAAGTGGGTTGGGAGAATAACGGAAGGTTAATTTTTCTTAAAAAAGATTGACACGCTAATAGGGGTATGATATAAAAAGAGTAGATTGTATTAGCACTCTTACTTAACGAGTGATAAAACAAGAGGGAGCGATTCAATTGAAACAGTTTAAGGCAGAATCAAAACGTTTACTTGATTTAATGATCAACTCGATTTATACGCATCGCGAGATTTTCTTGCGAGAATTAATTTCAAATGCAAGTGATGCTATTGATAAACTTTACTATCGAGCACTAACGGATCACAATTTAAGTTTCAATTCGGAAGATTATTTTATTAAAATTACGGTTGATGAGGCAAAGCGCCAAATTAAAATTTCGGATACTGGAATTGGGATGACAGAAGCGGAATTAGACGAGCATTTAGGAGTCATTGCAAAGAGTGGTTCGTTACAGTTTAAAAAAGATACAGAATTAGAAGACGGACATGATATCATTGGTCAATTCGGTGTTGGTTTTTATTCTGCATTCTTAGTGGCGGACAAGGTAACGGTGATTTCAAAAGCATTAGGGGCAGAGACAGCCTATAAGTGGGAGTCATGCGGTGCAGATGGTTATGTGATTGAACCATGCGAAAAGGAATCTGTGGGAACAGATATTATCCTAACGGTTAAAGAAAATACCGAAGATGAAAACTTCGATGAATATTTAGACCCATACAAATTAAAAGCAATTATCAAAAAATACTCTGACTTTATTCGTTATCCAATTAAAATGGATATCACACATTCGCAATTAAAAGAAGGAACAGAGAATGAATACGAAGAAGTTACAGAAGAGCAGACAGTGAATAGCATGGTTCCAATTTGGAAAAAGAATAAACGCGAATTGACCGATGCTGATTATCAAGCTTTTTATCACGAGAAACATTTTGGATTTGACAATCCATTAGCTCATGTTCATTTAAGTGTTGATGGGAATGTTAGCTATCAAGCTATTTTATATATTCCTGAAAAAATGCCATATGATTTCTACACAACGGAATATGAAAAAGGGTTAGAGTTATATTCAAGCGGTGTTTTAATCATGAATAAATGTGCGGATTTATTACCCGACTACTTTAGCTTTGTAAAGGGAATTGTAGACTCAGAGGATTTATCATTAAATATCTCACGAGAAATCTTACAACATGATCGTCAGTTAAAGTTAATAGCGAAAAATATTAAAACAAAAATTAAAAATGAATTAGAAAAAATGATTAAAAATGACCGTGAAAAATATGAAACGTTCTACCAATCATTTGGTCGTCAATTAAAATATGGGGTTTATTCGGATTTTGGTGCAAATAAAGAGGTATTACAAGATTTATTAATGTTTACTTCTTCTTACGAAGATAAATTAGTCACTCTATCTGAATATGTATCACGTATGAAAGAGGGTCAATCTCATATTTATTATGCAGTAGGGGATTCAATTGATCGAGTTAAAAAATTACCGCAATCAGAAGCAGTTCTTGATCAAGGATATGAAATGCTCTACTTTACAGAAGATATTGACGAGTTTGCGATTAAGATGCTGATGTCTTATGACGGAAAAGAATTCAAATCAGTTTCTAGTGCCGATTTAGACCTTGAAACTGATGAAAAGGATGCAGAAGCAACTAAAGAATTCGCCTCATTATTTGAAAATATGACATCTGTTTTAAGCGGTAAGGTAAAAGCTGTACGTGCAAGCCAACGTTTAAAATCACATCCTGTTTGTTTAGCGAATGAAGGGGAATTATCCATTGAAATGGAAAAAGTGTTAAATTCCATGCCAAATGGACAACAAGTTAAAGCAGACAAAGTGCTAGAAGTTAACGTTAATCATGAAGTATTTAAATCTTTACAGGCGGCTTATGAACAAGATCAAGCTAAATTTGATTTATATACAGATGTTTTATATAACCAGGCACGCCTAATTGAAGGATTAGATATTGAAGATCCAGTGGCATTTACCAATAATGTTTGTCAATTAATGAAATAAAAAGTCTTTAGAAAAACATCAACTTTGTAGTTAAGTTGATGTTTTTTTTGATTCCGGGTATGCTAAGAGGGAAGACGGATCTTCTTGTTAAATTAAGCATTTTTGTTTATAATAAAATTAAAACGTTTTATATGGAATAGATAGAAATGTTTATTCAATTCATCAAGCGTTAGAAATAGCGGACAAAGGTGGACTATAAGATAGACTTAAATCAGTCATAGAGGGTGTTTATAAAAATGTCCGGACATGGTGTTTAAGAGAGGAGGAATTAAAGATGAAAAAACGACAGAAAGAAACGATTCTCATCGGGTGTGGCCTCGTGAGTTTATCCTTGATTTTGCATTTCGTCCACGTATTAATTTTTAAAGATGTTCATCATACGATGATCTTTTTAGTTGCAGATATTGCGTTTATTCCGCTAGAGGTCTTTTTTACGACAATGATTTTAGAGCGCGTGTTAGAGAGACGTAAGAAGGAACAGGATCTTGAAAAATTAAATATGTTAGTTGGCGTTTTTTATGCTGAATTTGGAACGCAATTATTGGAGTACTTTGTTAATCAAGATGATCGTGTCGCTATTTGTAAAAAATTACGGATCCAAGATCCAAGTGTTTGGAATGATGAGTATTTTAAACGACTACAACAACTTAACTCATCGTATCATTATGAGGTGCAACTTACTAAAATTGATTTAAGAGAGTTGCAACAAATTTTACATGAGGGGAAAAATATTATTATTACACTCATGACAACAGATAGCTTGCATGAACATGAGACATTTACAGAAATGTTGATGCGAATTATGCATTTAAAAGAGGAATTAGATACCCAAGATATTACCGATTTATCAAAAATTAAGTGCACACATTTAGAGGAAGATATGGCGGCCATTTATCGCTACCTAACTTACGAATGGTGTTACTATTTGAACTATTTAAATAAATTCTATCCAAGTTTGTTTAGTACAGTGATTATGTTAAGCCCATTTAATAAAAAGCATCAGCGTACGCTATTAGAACAACGTGAAAGCGAAGGAGGTCATCTTTCGTGTCCTTATTAAAACCAACGCAAACCATAGGGTTGATTGCGTTATCTAACGGATTATCTGTACAACAAAAACCAACGCTTGATCGGTTAGAGCAAACATTAGAGGAAATGGGGCTCTCTACCGTACGTCCCCCTTCTTTGTTTGCTAAAGAGAGTGTCTATCATGCCTCAGATAAAGAGCGTGCGAAGATGTTGATGGATTTTTATAAAAACCCAGATATCCGAGCGATTTTTGATGTATCTGGAGGAGATTTAGCAAATGGAGTTCTTTCCTATCTGGATTACGAGTGGATGAGCCAACATCCCAAACCTTTTTTCGGGTACAGTGATTTATCGGTGGTGCTAAATGCGCTATATACAAAAACAGGACAATCGAGTTATCTCTATCAAATTCGTCACCTGGTCGGAACCTTTGCTGATGCACAACAGGGGCAATTTAAAGCCTCACTTTTTGAGCAGGAACACGCCTTATTCACTTTTCCATTTGACTGGATTCAGGGACAGAAGATGGAGGGCGTTGTGATTGGAGGAAATATACGATGTTTCTTAAAATTAGCAGGTACAGCGTATTGGCCCTCGTTTAAAGGGAAGATTTTACTGCTTGAGGCGTATAGTGGTGATGTGGCGAAAATGGCAACTTATTTGAATCAATATAAGCAACTTGGGGTATTTGAAGAGATTAACGGCCTTATTCTCGGACATTTCACTGAAATGCAGAAAAAATCGTTTCAGCCGGATATCGTGACACTTGTTCGTCAAATTGTTGAAAATCCATCTTTACCGATGATTAAGACTGATGCGATTGGTCATGGGGCCGACGCTAAATGTATGGTAATTGGTGGTCAGTATAACTTTAAAGAGAAAGAGATGAGATATGAGGATGGATGTAACAGATAAAAAAAGCCATTGCGGGTCGTGTCTCCATAATGTGAATAATTACTGTATGAGTACATTAGGTTATTATTTTTATGGGGAGTCGATTTCAGATGAAGAAGTAGAATGTGAGGATTGGATAAAAAATCAACATTCTTATGGCGAACGTTTAAAACAAACGATGGGTAAAGGTAAGAAATAATGAAGGCGTTTGTTCCTTGTAAAGGGAGCAAACGCTTTTTTACGGAGGAATCATTTAGAAGTCATATAACGGTTAATTGTGACATAAATTAAGAGTGTAACATGAGTTAAAGAGAGGATGATGAGTATGTATTGTCGTCATTGTGGGAAAGAGTTAAATGAAAATGCTGATTACTGTACTTCATGCGGAGTAGCAACAACAAAAGGTGATTCTTATTGTGGAAACTGCGGTTCAGAAGTTGCTAAAGAGGCGGATGTTTGTCCAACATGCGGAACTAATTTGAAAAGAGGAGTGGGGGCTCCAAAATCAAAATTAGTTGCTGGATTATTAGGAATCTTTTTGGGGGTATTTGGAATTCACCGCTTTTATTTAGGGTATACGACAATTGGACTTGTTCAATTATTAGTGAGTGTGATTCTTGGAATTTTCACATTTGGAATTTCAACTGCGCTTGTGTCATTATGGGGATTTGTAGAAGGTATTTTAATTCTTTGTGGAACGGTGATTACAACAGATGCTGGCGGGAATGAGCTTCAATAAATGAGTGAAAAAATAAGGTGGATCCGTCTGATTATTTATGCCGCTATTTTTATTTTAATCTATATGATTCCACTTGAAACCGTTGAAGGCCAGCGTTTATGTATCTGGTATCATCTCTTTCATATGGATTGTTTAGGTTGCGGGTTTACACGGGCATTTTTTAGCCTCATGCATGGTCAGATTCTAAAGGCATTCATGTATAATCCTATGGTTATCGTGGTTCCAGTTGCTTTCTTCTTGGTGTTGCAAGATAGTTGGATGATTATCCAAAGGTCGCCTCAATGGAGCCTCTTAGAAAAGTTTTTTAAGTGGGGGATGGCGCGATGTTATCCTCACAATATAAAGAACGGGTAGAAAACTACCTGTTTTTTTTATATATAAACTTTGAAAACCAAAGTAGTTGACGATAAAAGGGGCGGTATGCTATGATGAGGATAATAGAGAGGTGGAAGTTGATGGAATTAAAACAAGAGGTGTTAGCCTTGTTCATGAATCATCATGATGAGGTCATATCCGGTCAGGAAATAGCTAATCGTCTTTCTTTTAGTCGGACAGCAATTTGGAAGGTGATTAAACAATTAAGGGAAGAGGGATACCCAATTGAGTCGATAGGAAATAAAGGATATCGTTTATGCCAGGTTCGTGATCCCCTATCACGGGATTTAATTATTAAGGCGTTGCATTCCGATTATCAGAAAATACAACTTGAAATTTACCCACAAGTTGATTCAACGAATACGCGGGCAAAGGTTCGTGCAATAGAAGGAGCCCAACATGGGCATGTGATCTTAGCTGATGAGCAGACGAGGGGACATGGTCGTTTTGGAAGGCCCTTTTACTCACCTAAGGGCGAGGGGCTTTATATGAGCCTTATTTTACGTCCTCAGATGCATCTGAGTCAGTCTGTCTATGTCACGATGCAAGTTGCCGTCCTCATCTGTCGTGTACTAGAGCGTTTGACCCATCAAGCCCCTAGTATCAAATGGGTAAATGACATTTACTTAGGAGATAAAAAGGTATGCGGTATTTTAACGGAGGCTGTTACCGATTTTGAAACAGGGCAGGTCCAATACATGATCTTAGGGATTGGATTAAATGTTTGGAACGAAGAGTTTCCAGATGAATTAAAACAGATCGCCACTGCTTTAACTCCTTTAAAGACGACACGAAATGAGATTTGTGCGGCTTTATTAAATGAGGTATTACCGATTAGTTCATCTTTTTCTTTTGATGAAGAGATTTTAGTTGAATATAAACGACGATCGAACGTTTTGGGGAAGACCGTGGAGTTTGTTAAAAATCGTGCTCCGATTGAAGGCGTGGCCGAAGACATCGATGAAACGGGTGGACTCATTGTCCGATTACAAAATGGAGAGGTTGAAACGCTACATTCGGGTGAAGTTTCAATCCGAAGAAAGTAGGGGATGACTTCACTATGAGAAAAGAGATGATGAAAATTCGTGAGATAACATCAATCGCCCTTTGTTTGGCGATGCTCTGTGTCTCCTCATATGTATCAATTCCATTGCCTTTTATGACAACGCCCATTACGGCACAAACGATTATGATTAATACGATTGCACTTTGGCTAACCCCCGCACAAGCCATGACAACGATGGGTGCCTACTTGATATTAGGACTGATCGGTTTTCCTGTTTTCGCTGGGGGAAGTTCGGGCATATCCGTGTTCCTTCGGCCGACGGGAGGATTTTTAATCGCCTTTTTTATCTCGGTGGGGGTGATTAGCGGATTAAAAAAACGATTCCCGCAAAAGCTCGGGTCCAATATTTTTTTAACCGTAGGGATTGGGATGCCGATTGTTTATTTCGTGGGTGCTTTTTGGATGAGCATTCTGATGGAGATAGACTTTGTCGTCGCTTTTCAACTCTCGGTCTATCCGTTTATTGTAGGCGATCTTTTAAAATGTTTAATCGCTTGTCGTCTAGTCGAAAGACTAAATGGCACCATGAAACAAAGGTCAGTTTTTATAAAAAGGAAGTTAGTCTAATGGCATCACATAAAACTCGTTGAATGTTTATCCAACGAGTTTTATGTTTAAAAAGGTTAAAACATTGACGCCATTAGGAATCGTGTTACAATAGAGAAGAAGAAATGAAAAAGAAGAAATTTGTAAAAATAAAGAAAACTACGGGCAATGAGCCTAAAAATAGACAGAATTGAAAGAGGTAGGAAGATGTCAACCTTTAACGAATTAAACCTAAGTCCTGAAATTTTAAAGTCTTTGGCGGGACTCGGATATGAAAAAATGACGGATGTTCAATCACGTGTTATTCCTGAGATTTTAAAAGGAAACGATGTGATGGTCCAATCTAAAACAGGAAGCGGGAAAACTGCTGCTTTTGGAACGGCTATTAGTGAGCAAATTGACTGGGAGGAAAATCGACCACAGGCATTGATTTTAACACCGACGCGAGAATTAGCCATTCAGATTCAAGAGGAAATGATGAATATTGGACGCTTTAAACGGTTAAAGGCGGTTGCCGTTTATGGAAAGTCCCCGTTTAAAGAACAGGCCCAACAGTTAAAACAAAAGACGCATGTCGTTGTTGGAACACCAGGACGTGTGCTTGATCATTTAGAGCGTGGGACATTGAATTTACAACGAGTAAAATACGTGGTCTTAGATGAAGCCGACGAAATGTTGAGCATGGGATTTATCGAGACGATTGAGATGATTTTAAAGATGACGTCTTTAAATCGACAAACCTTATTTTTTTCAGCTACTCTGCCAGCTCGAATTGAAAAATTAAGCCAACAGTATTTAAAGAATCCATCTATGATAACGATTGAATCAGAGTCTATTGTCAATGAATCCATCGAACATGCGCTATATCAGGTTCGGGTGCCTGAGAAGGTGCGCGTATTAAAGGATGTTTTAACGATTGAGAATCCGACTCAATGTATGATTTTTTGTGCGACGCGCGATGAAGTTGACGCATTGTATCAAGGATTAAAGGCGCAAGGCTATCCGGTTTTAAAATTACATGGGGGAATGGAACAAAAAGAGCGACTTGAGACGATGCGCCAATTTAAAATGGGGAGATTCCCATATTTAATTGCGACGGATGTCGCAGCCCGTGGAATCGATGTGAGTCAGATGAGCCATGTTTTTAATTTTGATTTACCGGAAGATGGCGAGGCTTTTGTTCACCGTGTGGGGCGTGTTGGTCGCGCAGGAGAAAAAGGAAAAGCAGTAACATTTGTGACACCATTTGAAGCGAGAAAGCTTGAAGAAATTCAAACCTATATTGGGTTTGAATTACCGGTGAAGGAGCGCCCTGTAAAAATAGAGGTCGAACAGTCAAGGGAACGGTTTGAGTCTCAACTCAAACGTCGTCCGCAACAGAAACAGACAAAACAGGCGGATGTTCATCGTGAAATTATGAAACTTTATTTAAATGGTGGAAAGAAGAAGAAATTACGCACTGTTGATTTTGTTGGAACGATTTTATCTATCGATGGAATTTGTAAAGAGGATATCGGGATTATTGAGATTAAGGATCAAGTGACCTATATCGATATTTTAAATGGGAAAGGTTTTGATGTTCTCGATGGATTAAAGACACGGACGATTAAAGGAAAGAAATTAAAGGTTCAACGGGCCTATCAAGTATAAGTAAATAAAAGGAAAAAAAGCACTTTGTGTTGATGACCTGATGTGTCAGACATGAAGTGTTTTTTTTATGATTTTTTTCTTTGTGCCCCATTATTTTAAAGATGGTGAGGAGGGGGACACTTTTGATAAAGCATTTGCGATAAGGGGGATATTTCATGGGGGAATGAAAAAATTTTTTTCGATTAGGAAGAAAATGTCTAGGTCATAGCACCAATCGGGGTCTTTTACATACGATAGAAAAAGATAGGAGGAAGGATGTGAATCAGATGAGTGAAGAGGTTAATGAAGGGATAAGTAAGTATACGATCAAAAATCTAAATTTACAAAAGGAACCCTCGAAGTCAGCTATGATTATTAAAGTAATTCCAGCCTATTCTCGATTTGAACTATTGGATTCAGATGATGAGTGGTTAAAGGTGAGTTTTAACCATCGAGAGGGATATGTCGCTAAAGGTAACGTGTCAGTCACCAAAATAACGACGGCAACGACGCGTTTAAAAACAAGACCTTTAAAAGAATCCAAATCAATGAAGACGATTAAAAAGCATCAAGTGGTTGAAGTGGTTGATCAAGAGGGAGTTTTTAATCAAGTCTTTTATGAAGGAAAACTGGGCTATGTTGAAGCTGATCTGTTAAGTGATGATGGAATCAAATATCAACCTGATAAGCTCGGAAATTTTTATTACAATGCTGAAAAGTTCGTAAATGACCAGAAGATTAAGAGTCCGACTCCCTTTTTAGTTGTCACAGATTTAAAGGCAAAGCAAACGTATGTATTTGAGGATGTTAAGGGATCCTGGAAAGAATTATATTGTTGGCCATGTTCGATTGGGGCGGCCCAAACACCTACGATTACAGGAGTTTTTCATATTAATGGGCGTAAAGAGTCTTTTAAAACAGGACGTTATCAAGCGAAATATGCCACAAAAATCAAAGAAGGATATTATTATCACTCAGTTTTGTATGACCCAAGTGGAACAAAGGTAACGGAAGGTCGCTTAGGCGAGGCGTTAAGCCATGGGTGTATTCGTTTAGCGGCGGATCAAGCGAAATGGATTTATGACGCTATTTTAGATGGGACGACCGTTGTGATTCATTAGGAAACTTCATGAAAAGTTTCATTTAATAGGAACAAGTTTGAAGGGCCATTCATAAAATGAAGAGAAATGTCATTAGAAAGGATGAATAGAAAGTGAAAGTTGTAAAATGCCATATATCTGTCTATCAATATACATGGACAAGTTTAAATTTGCGTGCAGAAAAATCATTGATTTCGGAGGTGTTAACCATCATTCCATCCCATACGAAATTTGAGGTTATTGGATCAGATCATTTATGGTTAAAAGTCATTTATGATGGACAGATTGGCTATGTATTGAAACAAACTGTATCTGTGAGTGAGGTTCTTACTCACTCACAGGTAAACTTTTTAAAACAGCAAGCGTGTTAATAAACGAACCTTATCTTTCTAGATAAGGTTTTTTTAAAAGAAAAATTTAAAAAAAAGAAGATTTTTAGAAATTACGACAAAATATGTGGGAGCTTTTCAGTATAATTTTAAAGTAAGGGAACAAAAGGTTAAAAAATGATGTGGGGACTCGTTTTTTAATAGAGAAACTTATATTTGGGTAGATGTTTTGCGTTCTTCGCTTGTATCGTTAAAATTTTAAATAAGTTTATGCATCTGAGGACATTGACTTCAGATGCTTTTTTTTGTAAAGCTTTTTATGTTGAGGGAAAAAGTGATGGCCTTCGCATTTTCGTGTCACGCACATTCAAGGGTGAACATACTATAACATAGAATAAAGGTGAGAAAAAGGAGAAATAGTATGTTATGTTTTGAAAAATTAAATGCAATTAAAGGATTTGATATGTGGAACCCTGTTAATGCACATCAAAATAATTATGCGTGGTCAATGGCGGAAATGGGAGATTATATTTATGTTGGAACTTGCCGTAATATGTTCACATCGATGCTTTCATTAGCGAAACGACCTTTATTGGGCCAAGTTCAAACAACGGGGTTAGATAATAATGCTGAAATTTGGCGTTATAAAAAGGATGGGACACAAGGATGGCAACGCGTGTTTAAAACACATCCTTATGATAAAAGTTTTGGGTTTCGGGCGATGACGGTGCATGAATCAAAATATTCAACAGCCCTTTATGCAGCAACAATCGGGGAGCGTGTTTATATTTATAAAAGTATTGACGGTGTGACTTGGAAAAAACTACGAACACCACAGGTAGTTGGAGGAAGTTCACGTTCATTTGCTTCACTAAATGGTAGACTTTATGTGTCAACGCTGCAGGAAGGAATTGGAGGAAAAAATTCCTACCTGTATTCGAGCGCCGATCCTGAGTTTGAACCATTTAAGCTCGTTATGGACCCTCATCATCCTTATTTTCAGAAAGATAAAAATCCGATGGGCGGAATAGATGCACTGGAGGTGTTTAATCACAAGTTGTATTTAGGTGTTTCAGGTGAAAACGGGGCAGAAGTTTGGCGTTCAATGGAGGGCCAACCTGCAATGAATAAATGGATAAAAATTGGTGATGCAGGATTTGGGGATGGAATGAATCAAGAAATCATGTCGATGGGAACGTTTAAAAATCATTTATATGTGGCATTAACTAAAAAATTTCCATTAGCCTTATTTGCGCCGCTTGGTTTTGATCTTGTTCGTTTTGATCGTTGTGACTGTTGGGAACTCATTGTAGGAGGACGACCAATGAAACCAACTCATCCGAAGACAGGAGAACGAACAACGAGTCTTTCGGGCTTTAAATCGGGCTTTAATTCGCCATTTAATGTATATGGGTGGCAATTACTTGCCTATCAAGATCAATTGATTTTAACAACGTTTGATGATTCTGTTAATATGAAACTGATGCGAGATGTATTTATCCAACGAAAAGAGGGGTTGATTCAACGCATTGGACAGGAAAAATACCAGCAACTTGTATGTCTTTACGGGGAGATCATCTGCCTTTTAGAAAAATATCAGTATCCGAAAGGATTCGATTTATATGTTTCAAAAGATGGTATTCATTTTAGACCTGAGGTTTTAAGTGGACTTAATAATCCGTATAGTTACGGAGGACGGACATTACTTGTTAGCCAAGAGGATGAGCTATATGTTGGGACGGCGAATCCATATGAAGGATGCGATGTGTATAGAGGGGAAATTATCGGATGTCAACCTTACTTTACAGACGGCCAGTTACAGAGCTATTTTGAACAGTTAGAGGCACTAACCTGTGAACTTCAATGTCTTTATCCGGATTTAATTCGTCTTTTGTCTGAATTGTTTGTGACCTCGAAAAAATGAGCCACCTTTTTTGAAGGGCTAGGACCCTGGATCGCTTTATGACGTCTAAGGAGGCCTAACTATCCAAGCAGAAGGGACAAAATTTAGGATAAACTTCTCATCCAGGGACTCAACTTGTTTGACGTTTCGCCAAAAAATCACGTCTGAATTAAAACGTGATTTTTTTTGAATTCTATTCTTTTGTTTATTTAGAGTTTATATTTGTTTGGTAAAATAATAAAGCGGATGTTATAGGGAGAATACCAGTCATTTTTATCGAAAAGAGTGTTAGAAGGACGTACTAAGGTGAGTGAGTCTTCAAGGATGGGCCTTTTATTGGGGGAGAGGTAAGATATTAAAGGTGGTGATTCGTGATGATTCATATTTTAGTGGCAGAAGATGACAAGCATGCCAGAAGATTATTAGAGGTCGTCTTAAAGCGAGAGGGATATCATGTCTTAAGCGTCGAAGACGGTGAGATGGCATTAAAAGTGATCGAATCTCATCATGTCGATTTAGTCATTTTGGATGTGATGATGCCAAAGCTTGATGGTTATGAGGTGGCAAGATTATTAAGAGAGGCGGAGTTTATGATGCCTATTTTAATGGTGACAGCTAAGCAATTACCAGAAGATAAAAAGCGGGGATTTATCATGGGAACCGATGATTATATGACGAAGCCGATTGATACGGAGGAACTTGTTTTAAGGATTAAAGCCTTACTGCGACGGTCAAAAATTGCAAGTGAGAAAAAATTAACGATTGGCGATGTCGTCTTAGATTATGAATCCTTAACGGTGCACCGAAATCAAGACGTGCAGACGCTTCCACAAAAGGAGTTTTATTTATTGTATAAATTGTTATCTTATCCGGGACGAATCTTTACACGTATTCAGTTAATGGATGAGATTTGGGGCGTTGACACGGAGAGTACGGACACAACCGTGAACGTTCATATTAATCGATTGCGCAAACGTTTTGCTGATTGTGAAGCTTTCGAGTTAGTTTCAGTGCGAGGGCTTGGATATAAGGCGGTGAAAAAGGAATGAGGCAATTATTAACGAAAATTAGTTTTAGTTTTTATACGACGCTGTTTATTTTTATTTTATACGTCTTGATTTTTACGATTACCGCCTGTTTAATTTATACGGTGATTGGCCTCGGGTGGTTTGATGAGGAGAGTCTTAACCCTATGTTGTTGACGTTAGCTGCCTGCTTTTTAGTTGGAACAACGATTTCAATTATCTGGGGGCATAAAATGTTGAAAAATGTTCGAATTTTTACCGGAGCGATGGATCAACTAGCTAGCGGGGATTTTTCGGTGCGTTTAAATATGACTCATCCCTTAGAATATCAGCTGTTATCTGATAATTTTAATCGGATGGCGGAACAATTAGCAGGCATTCAGGTGCTACGCACTGATTTTATTAATCACTTTTCGCATGAGTTTAAAACTCCGATTGTTTCGATTAAAGGATTTGCCCAGATTCTAAAGGATGATACGTTGTCTAAGGAAGAGCGCGAGGAATATTTAACGATTATGATAGAGGAGGCCGACCGCCTGTCAACTTTAGCGACGAATGTCCTCATGTTATCGAATATCGAATCACAAACTCTTTTAGTTGATCGCCAACGCTTTAATTTGGGGGAACAGTTACGACAATGTATTTTGATGTTTGAACCCAAATTAATAAAAAAAGATATTTTACTGCTTGCAACGATTGAAGATGAGGATATTTATGCGAATAAAGAATTACTCAATCAAGTGTGGTTAAATTTATTAGATAACGCCATTAAATTTGTTCCAATAGGTGGAAAGATCGAAGTGTCCATGGGAAGTTATGAGGCGGATTTAACCGTGATGATTGCCGATAATGGATGCGGAATTGCGAAAGAGACGCTTCCTAAAATATTTGATAAATTTTATCAAGAAGACCATTCCCGAAAGACGATGGGAAACGGACTGGGTCTATCGATTGTCAAAAAAATTATTCTCCTTCATCAGGGGGAGATTACGTGCGAAAGTATACCAAACCAACGGACTATCTTTACGATAAGGCTCCCTAAATCTTTATAAAAGGGGGCCTTTTATCATGACTTACCAATGCTAGATAGGAATCTACCTCATGGTTGATGAAAAAGTTGCTCTTTTTTCAATTGTTTATCATGAGTTAATGTTTCTTTGTTATAGTTATCAGGTGGAGATTTGAAAAAGGAGTGCGAAAAGATGATTAAGATGTTTCGACAATTAAAAAAGAGGGAGTGGCTATTGTTTTTATGTAGCGTCCTCTTCATCATTGCCCAAGTCTGGCTTGATTTAAAATTACCGGACTACATGAGTAAGATTACGCAGTTAGTGCAAACAGAAGGAAGTGAGATGGAAGAAATTTTAGCGGCAGGCGGGAAGATGTTACTATGTGCCTTTTTTAGCCTAGCGACTTCTTTTATTGTAGCGGCGATTTCGGCGAAAATAGCGGCCAATTTATCCGGAAGATTACGTTTTGCACTGTTTAACCGTGTTCAGTCGTTTTCAATGGAGGAAATTAACCATTTTTCAACAGCAAGTCTTGTGACGCGTTCAACAAATGATGTGACGCAAGTTCAAATGTTTGTTGTCATGGGGCTTCAAATACTGATTAAGGCACCCATTTTAGCAGGATGGGCCTTAGTAAAGATTACGAATAAAGGTTGGCAATGGACGTTAGCGACGGCAGTGGCAGTTGCTGTTTTAATTGTTATCGTTTCCATTTGCGTTTGGTTAGGAATGCCAAAGTTTAAGGGCATTCAACGCTTAACCGATAATGTCAATAAAATTGCACGTGAGCATATTAATGGATTACGCGTGATTCGAGCTTATAATGCCGAAGGATATCAAGAGGAAAAATTTGAAAGAGCCAATACCGAGTTAACGTACAATAATTTATTTGTTGGGCGTGTCATGGCCTTTTTGTTTCCAAGTATTAACTTAATTATGAGTGGTTTAACGCTTGCGATCTACTGGATTGGTGCCTTCTTAATTGATGGGGCAATTGGAATGGAACGAATGACGGTTTTTTCAGATATGATCGTCTTCTCTTCTTACGCGATGCAAGTCGTGATGGCTTTTATGATGCTCATTATGATTATGTTTATCCTTCCTCGAGCGACGGTTTCAGCGAGTCGAATTAATGAGGTGCTGGAGATGAAGCCGACCATTGAAGACGGGAATTTTATTCCTAAGGATGAGCGATTGATGGGAGAGATTGAATTTAAAGATGTTTGCTTTAGATACGCTGATGGTGAGGACTATGTTTTAGATAACATTAATTTTAAAGTGTCCCAAGGAGAAACGGTTGCCCTTATTGGAGCGACAGGGTGTGGAAAAAGTACACTGGTTAATTTAATCCCACGTTTTTACGATGTAACAGAAGGTGAGATTTTAATTGGCGGAGTCAATATTAAAGACTACGACCAGCAGGCGCTTCGTAATGAATTAGGTTATGTTTCACAACGTGCCATCTTATTTGAGGGAACCATTCAGTCAAATGTCGCGTTTGGAGATAACGGAAAAGCGTCATCTCAAGATGAAACGGTAGAAGAAGCCATCGAGATTGCTCAAGCGTCAGAGTTTGTTAACAAGATGGAAGAGAGATATGAGGCGCATGTTGCACAAGGTGGAACGAATTTATCTGGAGGTCAAAAACAACGGTTATCGATTGCAAGGGCTGTTGCCCGTCGTCCGAAGGTCCTTATTTTTGACGATTCTTTTTCTGCCCTAGACTATAAAACGGATCGAACACTCCGTCAGCGGCTTAAAAAGGAAACGGCTGGTGCCACGTTATTTATTGTCGCCCAACGAATTGGAACCATTAAGGATGCAGATAAAATTATTGTTTTGGATGAAGGACGAATTGTTGGAATGGGATCTCATGATTCTTTAATGGCATCTTGTGAGGTTTATCGTGAAATTGCATACTCTCAACTTTCAAAGGAGGAACTTGAGTCATGAGAAAGATGGAGAAAAAGGAGAGTAGTTTTTTAAAATTATTAAAATATTGTAAAAAATATACGGTGCAAATTATCATAGCGCTCATTGGAAGTGTAATTGGAACCCTCTTAACTCTTTTTGGTCCAGATAAATTATCAGAAATGACCGATTTAATGACAAATGGGTTAATGGGCGAGCTTGATTTAGAAGGAATTACTTCGATTGGGATCACGCTTGTAATGATTTATGCTGTTAGTTTCATTTTATCACTGACGCAAGGACTCATTATGACACAAGTGATTCAGCGAGTTTCTAAGCAATTACGAACATCGTTAACGGTGAAGATTAACCGCTTACCGATGAGTTATTATAATCAAGCAACGACAGGTGATATTTTATCACGCGTGACAAATGATGTGGATACGTTAGGGCAATCATTAAACCAAAGTTTAACCACATTAGTCAGCGCAACTTGTTTGTTTATTGGGTCAATTGTGATGATGTTAAAGACAAATGTCGTGCTAACGCTAACGGCAATACTGGCGACAATTATTGGATTTATTATGATGATGTTCATTATGAAACGCTCTCAGGTGTTCTTTTTAAAGCAACAAGAGGGGCTTGGGAAATTAAATGGTTATATTGAAGAGGCTTATTCAGGTCAGATGATTATTAAAGCTTACAATAGTGAAGAAAAGATGATTTCAACTTTTCAAACGATTAATGAGGAATTGACATCTAATACTTACCGGGCACAAATTCTTGCCGGATTTATGATGCCACTGATGACCTTTATCGGTAACCTTGGCTACGTAGCCGTTTGTATTGTCGGGGCATTATTGACGATGAATGGAACGATTTCATTCGGGGTCATTGTGGCGTTCATTATGTATGTCCGCTATTTTACACAACCTCTTGCACAAATGGCACAAGCTGCCCAAAGTTTACAATCCGCTTCGGCAGCAGGGCACCGCGTTTTTGAGTTTTTAGAAGCTTGGGAAATGGAAGACGAGTCAAAAAAGGCCGGTTATTTAGAAGAAGTAACAGGAAAAGTAGAATTTGACCATGTCTCATTCGCCTATGAAGGAAGTGATCGCCCTGTCATTAAAGATTTCTCAATGACGGCACATCCAGGGCAAAAAGTTGCGATTGTCGGACCAACAGGAGCGGGAAAAACGACGCTTGTTAATTTATTGATGCGATTTAATGAAATCAATCGAGGAGATATTCGAATTGATGACGTTTCAATTCATGATATGACGCGTGAAAACATCCATGATTTATTTTGTATGGTTTTACAAGACACTTGGTTGTTTGAAGGAACGATTAAAGAAAATTTAATTTATAATCAAACGCATTTAACGGATGAAGATGTTGAGCGCGCTTGTGAAGCGGTCGGATTACACCATTTTATTCAAACGTTGCCGGAAGGGTATGAAACGCGATTAAATGATCAACTTAACTTGTCGGCCGGTCAAAAGCAACAGCTCACGATTGCCCGAGCGATGCTTAAAAATTCACCGATGCTTATTTTAGATGAGGCGACAAGTTCGGTCGATACGAGAACAGAATTAATCATTCAACAAGCGATGGATCAGTTAATGCACGGTCGAACTTCCTTTATTATTGCGCACCGTTTATCAACGATAAAAAATGCAGATGTGATTTTAGTTTTAAAAGATGGCGATATTTTAGAAAGCGGAAACCATGAACAATTACTAGCAAAAGGCGGTTTTTACGCTGAACTTTATAACAGTCAATTCGAACAAGTATAAGAATCAAAAAGAGGGAAACCAGGCGTGCCATGGGTCAAGTTTCCCTCTTTTTTTTGTTGGGAAGGATGGTTTTTAAAATAGGGTAGAGCTATTTGAAAGAAGAGGTTTATTAAAATGAGAGTGAGTGTTCTTATTGGAAACTTCCTACTTAGGAGTAAAGCATCCATTTGATTAAGGATAACATGTATTTCTTAGGAATGATTGATGGAAAGAGAAGAATAAGTTCTCCCAGCTGTTGATTCAACGTTTGTCAGCCGGTGAGAAGCTATTCTAAATCAAGTGTGGAGAGTTCAGATAGCTGTTAATTATTATATTATCAAAAGAATTGATAACGCTTTAAAAAATTTAATAATACATATACCGCATGAATCGACATTTTTTTAAGAAAAAAACAGTATATTCAAGTTGAAAAGAAGTAAGAGGGGGAGTAGCATGGATAAATCGTAGTCATAAAATTTACTTGATAAACTTATTTACGTTCTTTTTTTAAAGATAATATTTAGATTGATGATCTTAAAAAAATATAAACCGTTAATTTTGTAAATATTTCCTACCAAACAAATGAGTGTTCCTTTCGAGGAGGTTTTATATATTGAGACGTTGACCGGTTCTCATAAACTACATTTAGTGAGTAAAAAAATGAATACACAGTTTTAGGGGAGTTTGCGAGATGTTGAGCAACTTCATGAACGGTTGTTTCAATGCCATAAATCTTATGTCATTAACCTTCAAAATGTTGTAAAGGTAGATAAAAAAGAAAAAAAGGTCTATTTTGAGAATAAAGAATCTTGTCTCATTTCAAGACGATTTGTCAAAGAATTGGAAGGTTTAATAACAAAAGAGGCAGAAAAATCCCTTTAAAAAAGGGATTTTTTTTGACTAAATGAACCGTTCAGGCATTTTCAATGACCGAATAGGGAATTGCTGTTCTTTTTTGCAGACTGGTTTGTTATGATGAGGGGGCAACAGATAGGGAAAGGTCTATCCCAATTAGGTAGACCTTATTCGTTTATTATTTAATAAGGAGAGGATAATATGAATAATCTTTTATTGGCCAAAACAGAGAAAATACTAGGTAATAGCGGGGGGAAAATATTTAATAATTTATATAAATTATTAAACTCTTATGAGGAACCCCTCGAAAAAGTTACTTTTGCTTATATTGAAAGATATAGGAAACCATTATTGGTCAGTCCAAAAATTAGATTTAATTATACATTGTCACAAATTAACGAAATTTTCAAAGGATATTCTGAATATTCACAAGATAATATTAGAAATTTGTATTTACTGGCGTTATCAATATGTGGTATTAAGGTTGATGATGAGTTAGCTTTATCATTTATTAATGCGCCTAAGGAGGAAAGTTATAGATATTTAAGGGTGATTGCAACAGTGGATAATAAACCAATAACCATGCGGGTTGTTCCAAACAGTTGGGGAGGAAAGGACTCAATATTAACTACAAATTTCCATCTAAAGGGAACAGATATTTATCTAGAAGATAAAAAAATATGTACCATTACTTCATGGTGTAATTTATGTTCTATAAATAATATTGCGTACGTATCCAAAAATTTATATGGGGAAAATATCCTATGTGTAAACCCCCTACAATTTTGTAATCAAGAATGTAAATTTTGCCTAAGAACTCAGGAAATGTACTCGAAAAATAGAACCGATGAACTTATAAATTTAAGGGCGGATCAGCTATGTCGATATATTATAAGTGAACTACCAGAGGTAAACTATCAAACATTAAATGAATTTTATATCTCTACTGGGAGATTTAGAGATTCTAAACATTTACTGAATTATTTAGAAAGTTTATATATTAATTTAAAAGAAATATCGTGTAATCAGTTTGACCCAGTGAGTAAGGAACACCAATGGTTTAAGGTCTCAACCCATTTATTAGATACAGAAGAGGCAATGATACAAGCACAGAAATGCGGAGTGAAAAAATATTTATATCCTATAGAAATTGTTTGTGATAAAAAAAGAAAGAAGTATATGGCAAGTCAGGGGGTGCCGAATAATAAAGGAGATGTCATGTTTTCAGAAATCATCACAATATTAGATACTGCATCTAAGGTATTTGGTAAAGAAAACATTGAGCCGGTTTTGATTATCGGTATTGATACTTATGAAGATACTATGAGTGCACTCCTTCAATTAAAGAATAAGGGGTATAAAACAATTTCATATAATGTATATAGAGCTTATTATGAAGAACAATTGAATCTATATAATATGAGTTTAGAAGAAATAGTTGATGTTACTGAATTTATAAAACGGAATTTTAATCAGGGTTATAAACAAGTCGTAGACATGAATAATAAATGTGTCCAAAAGTCGTATATCTCTATTTAGAAGATTAATATAATTTTGAATCGTTATTCTTTTAATGGAGGATAGGAGCTAAAAATATGAAGCGATTTTATCTGTATCGAATTTTTACGTTAAATCATTTTATGACGGCCATTTATGTCATTTATTTACGATCACTGGGATGCTCGTTTGTGAGCATTGCGGCGTTTCATACAGCCAAAGATTTAACCGTGATGGGATTAGAGATTCCATTGAGTTACCTTTCTGAAAAAATAGGATATAAATTTGTTTTGGCGCTTTCGGGTATTTTTATGACGCTTTCGATGTTACTCATGATGGTGACGACAAATCGGGCGCTATTATTGCTAAGTTTTATTTGTTGGGGCATAGCCGTATCATGCGATTCCGGAATTAGTGATGCATATTTATACGAGCAAGTAGGCGAACAACGCTATCCTATCGTTCAATCAAATACTATCATGTGGCGGCAATTGGTCGGATCAGGCTTTAAATTAATTGGGTCAATGGTTTATTCTGTATTTCAGTTACTCCCATTTCTACTCACAATAGTCAATAGTTTAATTTCGACGGGTACCGCATTAAGTTTCAAACCTATAAAGGTTAAACAAACGCCACGAAAGGTGTCTTTTAAACAGTTTAAGGGGACGGTATTATCTCCCGCCTATCTTGCTGTTGTTTTTCATAACGTGTGTTTAATTACTTTTTTAAGTTTAACGTTTACGTATGAATCGGTGTTACTTGTGGACCAAGGTTTAGATGCTAACTGGTTAGGTGTTGTGACGTGTTTGAAGTTAATTGTAAGCTCTTTTGGCGTACATCTCGTTAAAAAGTTTGTACATGTCAAAAATAGTTCTAATTTTTATCTGTGGTTATACGTTATTTCAACAGTTGCTATCTTAGGATTGGGAAATCAAGCGTCTATTTTAGTCACTATCTTATCGATCTTAGTGATTTCAATCGTAAATGGGGTCATGTTTCCCTACCGAACTATTTTATTAAATAAAGTGATTCAGGATAATCGGGCAACGTTGTTGTCTATTCAATCTCAAGGCCAATTTTTGATGCGAGCTGTTTTATCATTAGTAATGAGTTGGATAGCAGATACTGTTTCTCCCTCATTTGCGATGGTGGGCTTAGCTTTATTAACGTTATCCTCCATTTTAATCATGCGAGGATGCTTTTATCCAATCATGAGAACCGTCGATGAATGGAACGAGAACAAAGTAAAATCAGTCGCTTAACGGTTAAAAATTCATGATAAAAGGGATCACCTGTTTGGGGATCCCTTTTATCATGAAGGTCTGAAAAAAAGTTGATTGATGAACATAATGTAGTGGTCATTCAGATGCGCCATTTGTTTTTTTAAGAGGGTTGGGTTGTCGGTGACAATCCCATCCACTTGCATGGCAATCATTGTTTGCATCGTGGCCTCTTTATTGACCGTCCAAGCATAGATTTGTTTTCCTGAATGATGGACTTGACTAATGAGGGCATAGGAGATAAAGGAAGCCTCAATCGAGTAGTAGTCAACGTCTTTTAAATTTTGATAATCCCCATATGCAAGCGCTGTAATATAGACGGTTTGAATGTCGGGGTTAATCATTTTGGCCACTTGTAAGACACGATAATCCATCGAACCAATGAGACATTCATCTTCCATGTTGTGTGCCTCAATTAATTCGATGACTTTTTTTGTTATCTCAGAGGTGTCATCGCTCACTTTAATTTCAATCATGAGTGTCAGTTTTCCTTTTGCCTTTTTTAAGGCTTCCTCTAGCGTGGGGATCGGTTCCCCGAAAAAGGCGGCATCAAATCGTCCTCCTACTTCTAATTGCCTGATTTTTTGATAAGTTGTCTCGGTTACTTTTTGATCATAACCAGATGTTCGTTTCAGATTGGAGTCGTGCATCAAAATCACTTCTTTGTCTTTGGTCATCTGAACATCAATTTCTGCCATATCAGCACCATGTTGAATGGAATAATCAAGAGCAGCTAATGTATTTTCAGGAACATAGGTTGCTGAACCGCGATGAGCAATAATTTGAATATCATCTGAAAAGTTTCTCCGACCAATCGAGAGGAAATTAGGACTAATGAGCCCACTACCAATGAGGAAGAAAATCCCGATCACGACTCCTTTGAGAATCGGATGTTTTGTCATTTTTGACGCGCAGCCTTTTATCGGAGGAAGATACGGGGCTGGGGTAATGAGGTAAAGAGTATGGATAAAGGCGCACATCAAAATTAAAAAGAAGGACGGTGCAATAATCGTTAATATACTTTTAATGGTTAAGGCTATATTTATAAAGATTGTCGATGCCTCTGTTGGATGAATGATTTTAATGGCAAGTGCACTTATTAGAATTAGTCCGCCATAAAGCCCCATAAAGGCTATTCCGATAAGCAGAAGATAGTTCAGGGTGTAGAAACGAAGAATTACTGTTTTCGATGAGCGTTTAACACTTTCCTTCGCTGCCCGAATGAAGGGCAACTTTTGATAAACCACCCCTTGGAGGGTAAAGCAAAAACGAATGTTAAGTAAGGCTAGAGCAGAGATGAATAGAAAATAAACAGGATGAAAAGGCGCCCGTTGGTACAATAAATCGAATAAAAATTCGGTAATTGAAAAATCTTTTAGGAAATAGTATTTAAATAAAAAGGAAGAGATAGGGATGATACTCGTTAGAAAAAGGAGGAGTAAAAGGTTTCGGGGGGCTAGAATACTTAACGCCCCTTTTAGACTTCGCGTAATGGTTTGAAAAAGCGAAAGTTTTTGATGATGAGTAGCTGCTTGTAAAAGGAGGAGAATAGCGTAAACTTCTAAAAATAACACATATCCAAGACAAATAATCATAAAAAAGCCTAAGATTAAAACACTTGGCGAAAGGCAAAAATGAATTGCTTGCTTGGCGCTCAGATAAGTCATATTCAACTTTTGCATAATCGTTGTTAAAATTGAAAAAAAAGATGGCACGATGACTGCCAAAAGAAGCAATTTATGTATAAGCTCAAAAAGAGCAAGTGTTAGGGCATTATATTTGAGATAAGTGAACGTTTCTTTAATCAAATGGGCCATGGTTGCAACCTCCATATCTGTCGTATTACTCCATCATATGCAAAAAGGAAAATAAACTTGCTTAGGACTAACAGGAATTAATGGGGAATGGTGCACACCCATCATGAGTTTTAACAACGACCATCCATCAAGTACTAGGTGGTCCAGTTAAAAGGGACGAGGGGGTAAGAATAGTATGTACATATTTTGGTAAAATTATGAGCGAGTTAATCGATAAAATCCTTTTCTTTAAAAACACAAAAAAAATTTGTATAATAGGATTGAGCGAAAGGAGCAAATCAAAAGATGAAGACTTATTACACAACGAATTTTGATTTTTATTATGATGAAAATATGATGGATATTCCGCAAGCGGTGTTAGAGAGTGAGCAATTGTCACCCGCTGCTAAAAATATTTATATTTACTTTATTTATTTAATCACGGAGAAGGTGGAAGATATTTTAGGCGTTTTATCGCAATTAGAAGAGGCGCGAAATGATTTAGAGGCCGGCTTGTCTGAACTCCTAGCGTGTGGGTTAATAAAAAAAGAAGTCAGATGTAATGAATCAGGTGAAGAAGAATTACATTATATTGTGACTAAGGAGTTAGCAAGAAAGTGATGGACGAATCACTATTTTCTTAAAAAGGGGCCTTTTAATTATCGTGAATTTTTCATGAAAATGAGCTATAAACTTGACGATGGAGGAGTTTGTTTTAAAAGCGTCCAACATCGTTTTTATTATGAGATAAACGAAAGAGAGGGGGAAACGACCTTTAGTGTTTCATGTAATAAATAGAATTTAACCACCTCAAACTTTTATAAAAAATGGGAAGGAAACCGTTAAAAATGAAGAAGATCAAAAAGACGGATCACTTTCTCAAGTTAAATTTCAATTGACTGCATAAAAGAGCACATTTTTTTACAATAGGTGATTAGAAGAACCCCGTCTACGGATTTAAAACGAAGACGAGGTTTTTTTATTATTTTTCTTCCAAACAGAATTCGACAATTCGATTATGGTTAGCGCTTACTCGAAAAGAGGGGAGGATGAAATAGAGATTGTGTACGTTTTCACAGGCTTCAATTGAACTTTTTTTCACAATATTATTGTTAAAGAATTCACAACATGCTATACTACAGACATCAAGCAAAGATTAATTAATACGTGAGAGGGGTTTTCAAGGATGAGAACAGAGAAAGAATTTATCAACCGAATTAAGGAATGTCCGATGGATGTTAAAATCAGGGGGAATCGTCAAAGTATTATTTTATCTTTCGATGAAACAGAAGTGAAGTTCCCAGTTGTTGATTATATTTATACACGATTTGTGTGTTCTTTGTCTCATGCTCAAATCTTATCAAAAGGTAAACTAGAAGAGTTGAGTTTAAAAAGTTTCGAGGCGCTCGCAACAGCAGCGATTAATCGAAAAGGATCAAGTTTTGATTTGACATTTCAAGCGTAAGCGTGGATATAAAGGGGAAAAATGAAGGAGGAAATCAAATGAGAACGGAAAAAGAATTTATTAACTATATTAAGGAATGCCCAATGGAGGTTAAAATTAGAGGAAATCGTCAAAATATTATTTTGTCTTGTAAAGATACGGAGGTAAAATTTCCGGTTGTTGATCATATTTATACACGATTTATTTGCTCGCTTTCAGAGGCACAAATTTTATCAAAAGGCCATCTAGAAGAAATGGGATTACCAAGTTTAGAAGCATTAGCAACAGCGGCGATGAATCGTCAAGCGTCTAGCTTTGACTTAGTATTTGAGGCCTAATGAGGCCTAATAAGGGAAATAAAAAGGCTAGGCATGGACGCTAGCTTTTTTATTTGAGTGTTCCTCTTTATAAAACGTCGAACTTAGTCGGGATTATAAGAGAAAAAACAATGAGTTTTAGGCATATTTTTATGAGGATCTTCTTATAATGAAGTATCAATTAATTAAAGGAGCCTATAACGATGAAAAAATTTGAGTACCGATTAGAAAACTTAGCGATTGATATAAAGACAGTTTTAAATGTGGCAAATCAGGAGTTAACGGAAACGTTAAAACAAAAATTAGATGAACTTGGGCAAGAGGGATGGCGCCTTTGTGGAGTTAATGGTCATTTGTATTATTTTACACGTGAATTATAACTAGTATTCATTGAATAAAGAGGGAGAGGGATACCTGATCAAAATGAGGGGCCCCTCTTTTTTTGTTATGTAATGAACGAATATGGATGTTTATGAACGAAAGTGAATGAATTTGAATGAAAACGATTGACTAAAGGTGAGGATTTCGTTAAAATTGAATTGTAGGAAACGGTTTCGAAAAAGAGTTATAGAGGTGTTCAAGACATCCATGAAATGAACGTGTTTAGAAGGTCCCTCATCACGGGAAGTTAAACGAAATAGGATATTGGAGGTGAGGCTTTTGATTACGGAAAAAAGACATCAATTAATCTTATCGGAACTCAAGGAGAAAGGATCGGTAAAGGTCGCTGATCTTGTGGAGAAGTTTAATTTTTCAGAGTCAACCATCCGTCGAGATCTTGTTCAACTTGAAGCACGTCATTGTTTAAAGCGTGTTCATGGGGGTGCAATCCCTGTTCTTAATAAATTTGTTGAAAAAAGCTATCAAGATAAAAAAAGTCAATTTATTCATCAAAAAGATGGGATGGCAAAGTATGCAGCCTCGTTTGTTCAGGATGGAGAGAGTATTTATCTTGATTCAGGAACAACAACCTTTGAGATGATTAAATATTTAAAAGAAAAGGATATTGTGGTAGTGACGAACGGACTCTCTCATATTGAAGCGCTCATTGATCATGAAATTCCATGCTTTATTCTCGGGGGAAGAGTGAAACACAAGACAAAGGCGATTATCGGATATGAGGCGCTAACCTTGTTACATCGTTATAAATTTGACAAGTGTTTTATTGGAAGTAACGGGGTTCATCCCATCCACGGTTTTACCACCCCAGATCCAGAGGAAGCCTTGATTAAAGAGCACGCGATTAAATCCTCAGCAACGACATATGTCTTAGTTGATGAAAGTAAGTTTGGTGAAGTAAGTTTTACAAAGTTTGCGGACTTAGAAGAAGCGACTATTATTACAACAGGAAGTCTTGATCTTAAGGCCTATGAAAAAATAACGATAGTAAAGGACGTGAAAATATGATATATACAGTAACTTTGAATCCATCGATTGATTACGTCGTGAATATGGAGCAATTAGTTGAGGGAATGGTAAATCGGGTGAGCACCGAACATTTTTATGCGGGTGGAAAGGGAATCAATGTGTCTCAAATTCTGAATCAGCACGGAATTTCCAATCGTGCATTAGGTTTTATTAGTGGATTTACGGGAAATTTTATTGAAGGAAGCTTAAAAGAAAAGGGCATTGATACCGATTTTATTCGATTGAGTGAGGGATACTCTAGAATCAATATGAAAATTAAAACAACGACAGATGAAACAGAGATTAATGGAATGGGACCGCATATTCCAAAAACAGAGATTGATAAACTGTATCGGCAGTTAGATTTATTAACGGCGGATGATACGTTAGTGTTAGCGGGAAGCATTCCGGCGACGCTACCGGATGATTTTTACGAAAAAATGATGGAGCATGTACAGGATCGAGGAGTAAAAGTAGTCGTTGATGCCACTAAAAATTTATTATTAAACGTCTTAACCTATCGTCCTTTTTTAATTAAACCTAATCATCATGAAATAGCAGAGATGTTTGGGGTAACGATTTCAACCACGGAAGATTTGCTTCAGTATGGGAATCGCTTGAAGGACATGGGGGCGCGTAACGTCTTAATTTCAATGGGAGGAGACGGAGCAATTTTATTAGCTGAAAATGGTGAGGTATACCGATCAAATGTTCCAAAGGGGGTCGTAAAAAATTCAGTGGGAGCCGGGGATTCGATGGTAGCGGGGTTTATTGCCGGTTATGAAAAAACTCAATGTTATGAACAGGCGCTTCGTCTTGGAGCAGCGAGTGGGAGTGCCACAGCTTTTT
Source organism: Turicibacter faecis (assembly GCF_037076425.1). Classification (NCBI taxonomy): domain Bacteria; kingdom Bacillati; phylum Bacillota; class Erysipelotrichia; order Erysipelotrichales; family Turicibacteraceae; genus Turicibacter; species Turicibacter faecis. The sequence continues at coordinate 957,592 of NZ_AP028127.1, forward strand.
CAAGCGATGTAGCGACAGCAGAGGAGATTTTAGCCTTAGTAAAGGAAATTGTTGTTCAAAAACTATAAAATGGAGGGGTTCATATGAGAATTATCGATTTGTTAAGTAAAGACTCAATTAGTCTTCGTTTACAGGCGAAAAATAAAATGGAGGCCATCAATGAATTAGTTGATTTAGTAGATGCTAGTGGTCACTTAACTGATAAAAAGGCGTACAAGGAAGGAATTATTGCGCGTGAAGAGCAGAGTACAACCGGGATTGGAGAAGGGATTGCCATTCCACATGCTAAAGTAGCTGCAGTGAAAAAGGCATGCTTGGCGGCCGCTGTTAGCCACGTGGGGGTTGACTATGAATCGTTTGATGGAAGTTTAGCTCATTTGTTTTTTATGATTGCTGCACCTGATGGGGCAAATAACACGCACTTAGAAGTCCTATCGCGATTATCAACGATTTTGATGGATGAATCCTTTAGAAAGAAACTGATGGATGCCAAAACAGTGGATGAATTTTTATCATTGATTGATCGAAAGGAAACAGAGGCGTTTAAAGAGGAAACAGAAGAAGTTATCGAACAAGGGGGGAATGAAAAGGCATCAAAATATCCTCAAGTATTGGCAGTCACAGCGTGTCCAACTGGAATTGCGCATACGTTTATGGCGGCAGAATCACTTAATAAAAAGGGGGCAGAGTTAGGAATTTCGATTAAGGTTGAGACGAATGGATCAGCAGGAATTAAAAATGCGTTAACAAAAGAAGAGATTGAGCATTGTGAAGCTATTATTGTTGCGGCTGATAAAAAGGTAGAAATGGCACGATTCAATGGTAAACGTGTGATTCAAACAAAGGTTGCCGACGGGATTCACAAAGCAGAAGAATTAATTAACCGGGCAGTAAATGGAGAGGCACCCATTTACTATAATTCGTCAGCGACACAGGATGTAGTGGAGGAGTCAACTGAAAGTTTCGGGCGTCAATTATATAAACACTTAATGAATGGTGTTTCAAACATGTTACCTTTCGTTGTAGCTGGAGGAATTTTAATTGCCCTTGCCTTCTTATTTGATAATCGCGAAATAAACCCAGCAAATTTTGGATCAAATACGCCGTTTGCTGCTTTCTTTAAAACGATTGGTGATGCAGCCTTCGGATTTTTATTGCCTGTGTTAGCAGGATTTATCGCGGTTAGTATCGCGGATCGCCCAGCTATGGTTGTTGGTTTCGTTGGTGGATTGTTAGCAAATGTAGGTGGCGCTGGATTTTTAGGGGCGTTACTTGCCGGATTTATTGCCGGTTATCTTGTTGTTGGATTAAAGAAAGTTTTCTCATTTTTACCATCATCACTTGAAGGGATTAAACCTGTTCTGCTTTATCCTTTATTTGGAACATTGCTTGTCGGAGTCATCATGACGTTTATTGTAAATCCGCCAGTTGCCTTTGTTAATCAAGGGTTGACTAATTTTTTAAATGGATTAGGAACGAGTTCAGCAGTTATTTTAGGAATTGTTGTGGCTGGAATGATGGCGATTGATATGGGAGGACCATTTAATAAAGCGGCTTACGTTTTTGGAATTGCTTCATTAGAATCTGGAAATGAAGCAGTTATGGCGGCTGTCATGGCCGGGGGGATGGTTCCACCTTTAGCCATCGCATTAGCCACAACGTTCTTTAGCCAACGTTTTACAAAAGAGCAACGTGATTCTGGAAAAGTTAATTATGTCATGGGACTCTCTTTTATTACGGAAGGGGCTATCCCATTTGCAGCGGCTGATCCATTAAAAGTCATTCCTGCTTGTGTGGTTGGTTCGGCGATTGCTGGTGCACTAACGATGATTTTTAATTGTACGTTGCCAGCACCACACGGTGGAATCTTCGTATTACCGGTTGTAGGAAATGCCCTCATGTACCTTGTTGCGATTGCCGTAGGTTCAATAGTCGGTGCTTGTATTTTAGGTGCTTTAAAGAAAAAATAATGATGAGTGAGTGTTGGTTGGATACCGAGGACTCGAAAAAAGACCCCAGGCAGAGATAGCTGATCTATCTTCGGACCTGGGGTCTTTTGTATAGGATTGGGGAGGCTAGGTCAACATACAATGGGTGACAGTGGTTGATTAGACAACCAACCTGGCGATAACTTTTTGTATGTTCCAACTTCCCGTTAGACGTTTCATTTTATTTCATCTACATGAAGCTGTCCATTTGCGACTAAGAACTCTTCAAACAACGGAAGCTTCTCTTGAAGTTCTTGACAAAATTGTCGCCATTCAGGCAATCGATGATGGTGACGTTGTGACCAAATGTTCATGAGTTGCAAATAGTTAGTTGTAATTCTTCCTGTCATTTTTAATCCCGCTGGGGTCGAGTACAGGAGTTTCAGATAATCTTCTTTAGACTTCGTTTGCTGATAATGTTTTTGAAGCTCTTCTAGACGCTCGATAATAAGAGGGTCTGTATAGTCGTTAAACGCAGATTTTAAATCAAACTGGCTAATTCGATGCATGGTACTCATCCCAGTAATGATGTCAGCAAAATGGTACCGTTGAAACTCAATCCAAGCTTTATTTGTAAAGGTGATATCCATATTCACGACAATCCCCTTCGCAAACGAACAATGTCCACTATTTAACGGAGCGCGTAACAGCTTTAGAGCACGTCGGTAAGGGTGAGACTCCTTTGCATTCCCTTTTAAAGAATTCAGTTGTTGTAAAACAATTTCTTCCTGATAATCCTCAATCATCGCATACCCACTCGCAATAAGGGTCTCCTCTAAATCATAGACGCGTAAATGAGAAATAATCTCCATTTTTTCTCCTCCTTTTTACAATTTAAGATTAAAATAACATGCGAAGAGATGAGGGAGCAAGGAAAAATAACAAATTTCTAATAATCGGTAGAAACGATGAACGATTTATTAGAAAATACATATAATAATAAAAAGGAAAGGAGTCGATCGACATGAGTCAAATAATTCCTAAAATAATTCATCAAATATGGTTAGGAGACGGTGATGTTCCAATAAAATATTTATCGTTTATTGATTCGTGGAAGTCACATCATCCTGATTGGGAATATCACCTATGGACGGTGGACCATCTGATTCCCTTGAGAAACCAAAGAAGTTATGATCAAACGACAGATGTCGTGCAAAAGACCAATATCGTTCGTTATGAAGTTCTTTATCAATATGGTGGAATTTACGTTGAATTAGATACAGCCTGTTTTAAAAATATTGAACCTTTATTGGATGATGTCGAATTTTTTGTGGAAACTAAAGATGATTTTTATTTTTCTAATGAATTGATGGGATGTACGCCACATCACGAATTAATGGGCGAATTAGTGGAAGGAATTTCTCGTTCTTTACAGACAGAGGGCTTAGCCCCAATTGATGAGCAAAGCGGTAGCCTTTATATGATGAAGTACCTTCTTTGGATGCCAGAGGTCACCATTTTGGAGGAGGCTATGTTCATTCCATCACATACCGAGTTGCTTCAGCCTGAGGATGGCTCATACTGCTATCGTTCAGCGCGATTCGTCCCCTCTTTAGGATAAATTGCTTTTTTTGACGCTTTACGAGTGCTTCTACTATAACATATGATAAGGCGTCATAGATAGTCACCGTTTAAGAAAAAGAGAACGTAGTTTTTAAATCCAGGAAATACCCCTTGACATAGATAGACAAGTTCCTTACGAGTCGCATGTTAGACTAATGACGATGAGAGGGGGATGCGGATGAAAAATCCAAAATCGTTTACGACGTTTTTAGAAGGGTTTAACTTAGGAACCATTCTATCATTAATTTTATTGGGGAGCATTTTATTAAGTAGTCAATCTATTCAAGCATATAGTTTAATCTTAATTCTTATCTTAACGTGTGGTGTTGTCATTGGGGTGGTTAGGCAATACTTGCTGATTCAATTAACATTAATGAAAAATATGAGCCATTCCTTTAAGCGCTCGCAAAATCAAATTCCAAAACGTTTATTAGAGATGAAAAATAATAAGTTACTCGACGCCCTACATTTATTAGCAGGGATTAGCTTACGGTTGCGAATGAACATGGGGGGAGTTGCTTTACTCACCGTTCTTTTGTTAATGACGCTATTTTTACCAACCGTCTATACGTATTATTTTTCTTCGAAGATGTTGATTGTGAGTTTAATTTGGAATCTTGCCTTTATCATTTATACGTTTAAAATAGTAAGTGAAATCAAGGAAAATTATTACTATCTTCAAGATCAGATTAATTATTTATTAGAAGTTAATCAATTTAATCCGGCTCACATGGGGCAAAAACAAAGCTAACCTTTGATAAATAAGAAATGGACAAGTGCAAGACTTGTCCATTTCTTATTTTATTGTGAGTGTGAGACCAACTGGGCAGTGATCAGATCCTAAAATTTCTGGATAAATAGTAGCTGTTTGTAAGCTTTCTTTTAGACGATTAGAAACAAGGAAATAATCAATGCGCCAACCCACGTTTTTAGCACGTGCATTTGCACGGTAAGACCACCAGGAATAACATCCTTCTTGGTGCGGGAAAAAGTAGCGAAAGCTATCAATAAATCCTTCTGAGAGTAAATGGGTCATTTCCTCACGCTCTTCTTTTGTAAATCCTGCATTTTTTTGATTAGTTTTAGGGTTTTTTAAATCAATAGGTTGGTGGGCGACGTTTAAATCCCCACATAAAATAACAGGTTTTTTCTTGTTAAGTTCGACTAAATAATGGCGAAAGTCACGTTCCCAACTTAAGCGATACGGTAACCGGGCAAGTCCGTTTTGGGAATTTGGAGTATAGACATTTACGAGATAAAATTCATCGTATTCTAACGTAATGGTTCGTCCTTCTTGGTCGTGCTCCTCCAGGTTGATTCCATAAAAAACCGACGTCGGACGGTGTTTAGTAAAAATGGCTGTTCCGGAATAACCTTTCTTTTGGGCATAATTCCAGTATTGGTAGTACCCCTCGAGTTCTAAGTTGATTTGTCCTTCTTGTAACTTTGTTTCCTGAATACAAAAAAAGTCAGCATCGATGGTTTGAAAAAAATCTAAAAATCCTTTTTTAACACAGGCGCGTAATCCGTTGACATTCCATGAGATAAATTTCAATTTTATTCCTCCTTTTTATGAAAGAAAGTTTATCGTACCTTGCGATAAAAGTCTACTAAAATGGACGATGTTTGAAAAAGATGTTGAAAAATGCAAAATCCTTTTTATAGGGGAGGGCACATAAAAGAAGCTAAAAAACATAAATTAATAGCATGATAGGGTTATGACTTTTTTGTAAGATGGGAGAGATCGACATGAACTTATGTACAGATCATTGCCAATTAATTGAGAAACATAAGGGAGGAGACCCCTCTCATTTGCAAGCATCGTCTTCTTCAAAAAGGGAGAAAAATGAAAAAATCGTTGATTTTGAATGGGAGGTTAGGCTAACAAAGAATCAGCAAACGATTGGGGGGGTACAGCTTAAATCACTCCCTGATACAGTGAGCGTAGAGTTAGGGTATGATAACTTAGAAGTTTTAAGGCAATTAAACGTTATCGAAGAAATTTTGAGAAAGTTAGTGGACTTTTCTTTTTTGACGTTAAAAGTTCCTCGATTGATGATGATGGTTCGCTCGATTGATTTTGAGTTAACTAAAGTAGTAAAAAAACTTGGGATGAGGTTAGATGAGAAGGTAAGCATTGGGGGCGCTGTTTTCTCAAAATATAGTTTAACTCATCCGATAAATGAAAAAGTTCCTCTCTTAAAAATGCGTTCAAGTGCGCAAATCCAACGAGAGGTACTTGAATTTGTAAAACGTGAAGCGGAAATTCGTATTTTAATACAAACAGGATTACGATTAAATCGCGATGCTCCTCTTGATATTATGAGAGATTACCGCTTTTGTTTAGGGGTAAAAAGTGAAAAATTGCACCGTTATACGGAGGATTGTTCATGGATGGAGACATTTGGGGAATTGTTAGTCGTTAAAAAAAATAAGTTAACCCCGTCTCATCTTCTTTTTCAAATGCAATTTCAAGATGGAATTCGCCTTGATTTTGAATTCCTAACGCTCGATAGACTAAAGGAATATGTTATCTCAGAAACATTGTATCGAGTGATTTTAGACAAGGATCATCAGTTGCCACTAAATACTCAGACTCATCTGTTTCCTAGCCGTGTTTCATGCCCGACGGAAGAGGAGTTTCAGGAGTTACTGAATGACATTTGGTGGAATCAAATTGAGGTTGCTAAGGCATTGTATCGTGAAGAGGTGACGCTAGTTGGGTCACTTTATGAGAAACTTTTAACGGAGGGGCTAACAACCCTATTAGGCTGGATGGTTGAAATTAAATATGATTGGAAGGTTGATTTAGGCCGAAAAAATAGGTGGTTAAAACGTTATTTATCAGATACTAGCTATCAAGAGTATCTTTCACTGTATCCTAATCAAAGTTATGGGGGGATGTGGGAGCGTTTGTTTTTGATGAAGTTATTCGTTGAAAAATATGCGAAAAAAGTGGCAGGGGTTCTCGGATACACCTATGATGTTGAACAAGGGGAAAAAGTAGCTAAATTTTTACATCGAATCAATTCTTTACCAAGTAACGCCAGTGAATTTCATTAATCATGACGTAAACGTCGGGCGAAAGTCAGGGGGAAATTAAGATGGCAGAAATTATTTTATTAATAGTGATTGCTGGATTGGTTTTAGGGGGGCTTTGTTTGTTGTTTGTCGGATTAGGTGTCTTCCAATTGATGATGAAAGGGATAGCATTAACGAGGATTACCGTGATTTTTAGTTTAGGCGTCTTAGTTGTTCTTTTGTGTTTAACAGTTGGTCATGTTATAAGGGTGATAAGTTATTTTGAAGCCCTTTTAAAAGCAAAAACTCATGAAAGATAGTCCCCCCTCCTTATCTTTAATACAAGGGTTCATTTGAGGAGGCAACAAAGGAAAAATAGGATAATGCATGATTGAGGGAGGAAGAGGATGAAAAGTAGGAAGAGGATGATCGGTTGGATTGTTTTAGGAGGAGCGCTTAGTTTGTTTCTTCCGTTGTTAGTGATTGGATGTTTGTATGAGAGGCAATATGGGGAAAGAAATGAGACTCCGGAATATTTAATGTATGACCTCTCAGTATTTTCAAATTTAGAACGTAGTCCTATTTCTTTTGAGTCTAATGACGGTCAATTATTAGCAGGATATGTATATACAAGTCCAGAGAATGACAACCCATTGGGGACCATTATTGTATCTTCAGGAATTGAAACGGGGCATAACGCGTATTTGCCAGAAATCAATTATATGGTAAATAGCGGGTATCGTGTTTTTGCCTACGACGGAACAGGGAATGATGAAAGTGAAGGAGAAAGTACCGGAGGCTACTTACAGGCAGCTATTGATTTGGATTATGCGATTCGTAAGGTGAAGGAAGATAAGCGGTATGGTGACTTACCGGTGATGCTATATGGTCATGGAAGTGGTGGATATGCGGTTGTATCTGTTTTAAATCATCATCAGGATATTACCGCTGTCGTCGAACAATCGGGCTTTTATGCTTCAACGGATGCGATGCCTTATCACTTTCAATGGTTAAAGCCTTATATTAAACTTTATGAGTATTTAAAATATGGAAACTATGCTCGGGAAGACCATTTAAATGTATTGATGCATACGAATAGTCATGTTCTTCTTCTTCATAGCGAAGACGATGAGGTGACAAGTTATGAGCAATCCTTTTTTAAATATGAACCGTTGCTATCGGCCCATGATCATTTAACGTTCAGACGCTATCAAAATCGTGGCCATGATGTCGTTCTTGATCAACGACTTATAAAGACGTTAAAACTACAAGTGGATGCGGATTTAGCGGAAGAGAAGATGTCGCCCACACTAAAAAGGATGTATCAACGGGTTTTTTATGACGCGAAAAAAAATTTAGATGTTGCCGTAATGCAACAGATTATTGATTTTTATAATCAATGGATATATGCAGAATATGAATAATCAGTGAAATTAGGATAAACCTCTATAGTTTCTCTTCAGCGGTAAAGGTCAATGGGCGATAGTAAAAAATGATGAACAAATTTCTGACCTTTACCTTCTATTTTTAATGGAATGATTGAACCCATCAAGTATTCAGTTTATAATACAAAAAGAGAAGTAAGAGGAAAGAAGGTAATGGTCGTTGGTTTTATATGATGTGTTAATGGTTATTTCTATTTTATGTGCACTTTTGGTCACAGGAATGATGATTTGGCTAATGAATCGTGCTAATAAGAAGATTGAGCGTCAAACGCGAGAGATTCAAGGAAAAGTTGAACAGTTAAGAGCAGTGCCTGATCGATTAAAGGTAGAGATTGGGGACAAATTGGAGGTAGTAAGGGGAAGGTTAAGAATTTGTTACAAGATGTTAACGTTTATTGGACGTAGAAGAAAACAAAAACGACTAAAAAAGAGATTGTTAAAGTAAAGTGTCTGTCTGTAAAATAAAAAAACCTCAGCTTAATAGTGAACCATAAGGGTTAGATTAAAAATTATATCGTTAAAGGTTCCTATTCGTTTGAGGTTTTTTTATAAAGAGCAGGCGAAAATGTATCCGAGGAGAAGGAGAAGTGAATTCCAAATCGCAATGCCCCCCATCGAGAACCACAGGTATGATTGAAAAGGGACCTGAAAGACACCTGCCATGAGTGAGATAAATGTGCGTACGGTTGGAATTGTTCGACCAATTAAACAAGTGATGGCCCCATAGCGCTCACTCAACTCCTTCGCTTTGTCTAATCCCTTCTGAGTGGGTGGAAATTTATAATAGAAATAATTGTACATGGGGCGACCAAATTTTAGAGCAATCAGATAATATAGAAGACATCCGCAAAGACTGCCAATAAAGGTTGTAAAAAAGATGGTAAGAAGATGAAATGAACTTTGCTTTGTCAAGTAACCGATCGTAGCTAAAATAAGATATGAGGGAATTCCGGTAAGGTTTAAGGCCTCTAAAAACATAATCACAAAAATAAGCAGAGGCCCATACTCATTAAAATAAGATAAGATCTGGGATATTGTCATGAGGTAGACTCCTAAATTTAATTTTTTAAATTTATTATACCATAAAGAAAAAAGTAAAAACAAGTTGGGTGAATCCACATCTCCTATTCAAAAGATCAGGTGTATTAGGCGAGAAAGTTTTATTAAAATGTGCTATGATGGGGGTGGAGATAAGTGTGATTTGGTATAAATACCAAGGAGGAATCATAAGGTATAAATGGTTCAATCTTTTTAGAAGGACACCCCTTTTCATATAAGTGGGGAAAGCATCTAAGCCTGTCACTTAGTAGGGCTTCGTCATCTATATTTAGCAAGACTTAAAGGTTTTCTATGAAAAGATAATTTAGAATTTGTATGTACACCAACCGAAGGAACCATATATTTTATTAAACAGACTGAGTTGTTTAATCCATTCGGATTGGATGACGAATCATTAAATAGAGATGTGAGGAGATTTAAAGTGATCGTCTCGTACAAGTCGTATTGAAAAGGAATGGACGATTTGGGAGAGGAGGTAAAAAGGGAATGTTATTGGAATTGAAAGAAAAACTAACCGTTGAAGATTTATACCACGGAAATTTTGGAATTGAACGAGAGGGACTGCGCGTGACACAAGAGGGGAAACTCGCAGATACCCCGCACCCAGAAGTGTTCGGTGATAAGTTGAAAAATCCGTTTATTACAACCGACTTTTCCGAGAGTCAAATTGAAATGATTACCCCTGTTTGTCAGACGATTAATCAGGTGCATCGCTCCTTAGCTTCTCTTTACCATCAGACAATAAAGGGGCTACAAAGGAAGGAATATTTATGGCCGCAATCGATGCCCTGTTTGTTAGAGGAGAAACAAGTAGTTGCAATTGCCCACTTTACTAGTGATGAGGAAGGAAGGGCGCTCATGGCGTACCGAAAATTATTATTAGATAAGTATGGGGCTAAAAAACAATTGATTTCTGGGATCCATTACAATTTCTCATTTAGTGAAACATTGCTGAAAAAATTATTTTTAGAAAGAGGAGCTAGCCAATCTTATCAATTATTTAAAGATCAAGTATATCTTAAAATTGTCCGTCAATATTTGCGATACCGCTGGTTGCTTATTTATTTTTTAGGGGCTTCTCCGGTCATCGATACAAGTTATTTAAGTGAATGTAAAGCTCCGCTAAAACAAATCGCGAGAGATAGTTTTTCGTATGAGGGAGCAATTTCCTTTAGAAATAGCTCAGATGGGTATCAAAATAAAGTCCCAATTTATGTTGATTACAAGGATGTAAAAAGTTACGTTCGCTCTTTACAGACGTATATTGATAAACAGACACTGTTCAGTTACAAGGAGTTTTATAGTCCGATTCGTTTAAAGGCACGGAATCCTCAACGTTTTATGGATTCATTAAAACAGGAGGGGATTTCCTATCTTGAAATACGCTCAATCGATCTTAATCCATTTGAACCACTAGGAATTTCTAAGACGGATTTACAATTTATTCATTTGTTTATCTTATTTTTATTGGAGAGTGAGGAGGTCGAGGTGGAAAACTGGCAACAGGAAGCTAACTTCAATGCAGAGCAAATAGCAAGAGAAGGACGTTGTTCTTCACTTCGACTTAAGCGAAGGGATGAAGAGGTTTTAATGACTGAATGGGCATTAGAAATATTGAATAAAATGAAACAAATTAATGATACATTTGGACTTTATCAGGAAGCAATGATGGATCAAAAGGTAAATCAGTTACGCTACCCGGAAGAAACAATTTCAGGGAAAATGGTAGAACTAATGAGGCGGAGTAGCTATCTCGATTTGAATTTAAGTTTAGCGCGTCGATATAAGGATAGTTTAAAACACCATTTGGTTTTAGGGAAAAGGGTAAAGACAGTGGATTTAGGCAAGGAAAATGAGACGTGTTTAAATTAAAAATGAAGGAGAATTCTATTTTAAGGGGGTTCTCCTTCATTTTTTTTATTGTGAAACCTGTTCAATTTCATCGAGAATTCCACTTAGGCGAAGGGCTAGTTCATCTAATTGAAGTTCTTTAAATTTTAAATCCTCCTCTGTTGCAAGTTGTTGTTGTTTACTGCGTTTGAATTGAGATGTTTCATCATTCTCAACCGCAATATAATTTGCTTCAAACGCTTGCAACAGTTCTTGCGTTTCGTGTAAATCTAAAAGAATCATCGTCTTGGTGTATCCTGATGTTAAAAACTCCGTAGCAACATTAAAGGCTGAGTTAACAGGGTGTTTAGTGAGTTGTTTATCAATTGCTTTGAAGGTTGTTTGAATGACTTTCGTATAATCAGTTTCATTTGGGTTATGAAGGTATTGCTCAACCGTGTGTACGGCTTCCGTCATTATTTTTAAAGAGGTTTCATAAAGCGAAGAGGTGTCCTGTGAAGACATATGTTTAGATAGCTTTTCTTTAAGGTTAGTTAAAGGTGTGAGAATTTGTTTAGAAAGAGTCTCAGTATAAGGTCCTGTTTCTTCGGCAAGAATATTACGTTGGGTTCGTAATTCTTTAATATTTGTTTGTAGACTTTGAATCTCGGACTCTAACATGCTACGTTCTTCATGAAGCATGGTTAGTTGAGAAGTGGCATTAGCAAGGGTAGGCGAATCTGCCTCTAGTAATTTGGAAACAGGTGTTGCTGTTGTTCGAGCTAAATCGAGTTTAATAGCAGATGTTTGAATCTGTTCGGGTTGGTGTTGGGTAAAGCTTAGGAAGATTCCGCTGACGACTACTAATCCCCCAACTAAGCTAATAGGTATCATTTGTTTAACGTTCATAATAGCCTCCTAAAAAACTAGTTTTTATTAGTATGTCCGTTTACAGGGGATTTTTACGATAAAATTCAAAATAATAGTAAATAAGAGAGATAACTTTTTGGGGGAAGAAATGAAATTTCACTTAGAATTAGGCGAGAGATGATAGGCGATGGTAAAAAACATAGAGTATTGTCGTTGATTGTCAGAAGAGTTTTTAATATAATAAGAGTAATATCAATCAGTTAGACTAAATCTAATTTCTAATCATTTGATGGGAGAAAAGCATTTAGACTGACTATAATCTGATTGGAAACATCCCATCATTTCGTCGTTTAGTTACTAGAGTATATGTAAACAGTGGTTCCGTTTTTTGAAATGAAATTTCCTACTTGAAAAATAAATTTAGGATAAAGGATTGATCCACGCAAAGATTAGTAGGGAAACGCCTAAAATGATGTAAATAACTAAGATAGGAGATGGAAAAATGAACCAATCACGGAAACGGGTACGCTCTGTTAGTTTAGAAACCTTTATCTTTTTGGGAGTAACCCTTGGCATCTTTGGATATATCGCCAGTCAAATGGGTGTTGGAATCATGTTTAGTGTTATTATGAAGACGGCCCATGACCTATTACTACAAACTGTGTTTTTAATTATGGCATTGGCCGTGTTAGCTGGGGCGCTTAGTGCGCTATTATCGGAGTTTGGAGTCATTGCTTTAATCAATAAATTATTATCTAAGGTTATTCGCCCGCTTTACGGATTACCAGGAGCAAGTATTATAGGAGCGATTGCTACTTATTTATCGGATAATCCCGCTATTATTGCGTTTGCAAAAGATAAAGAATTTCAACGTTTTTTTAAAAAACATGAAATTCCAGTTCTTTGTAATTTAGGAACAGCGTTTGGGATGGGGTTAATTGTTACAACTTTTATGGTGGCATTGGGCCCAGATTACATTGTGCCAGCGTTACTTGGGAATGTTGGAGCCATTGTTGGGAGTATCGTCAGTGTTCGCCTCATGCTTTCCTACACAAAAAAATATTATGCGAATCAAGGAATTGAAGATTTTCAACAAGATGAGGTGATTGTTGTTGAAGACTATCGTGAGATTCGTGAAGGAAACCTGTTCCAACGTATTCTTGATGCCATGCTTGAAGGAGGAAAGAACGGGGTCGAAATGGGAATGTCAATCATTCCTGGAGTTTTGATTATTTGTACACTTGTTATGTTGTTAACATTTGGTCCCTCAACGGATCCGCTGACAGGAGAGTCTGTTTATTTAGGGGTCGCTTATGAGGGGGTAGCTCTTCTTCCAGCCATAGGTGAAAAGCTCATGTTTTTGTTAAACCCATTATTTGGATTTACTAATGCGCAAGCTATTGCGGTACCTGTCACTTCCCTAGGGGCTGTCGGAGCAGCGATGTCGCTAATTCCACAATTTATTACTGAAAATATTGTAACGCCTAATGATATTGCAGTATTTACTGCGATGGGAATGTGTTGGAGTGGATATTTAAGTACCCATGTTGGAATGATGGATGCACTTGGGGTAAGACAATTAAGTAGTAAGGCAATTATGGCCCATACAATTGGAGGAATCGTTGCTGGAATGGTTGCTCATTTCCTATACATATTTTTTATTTAAAAAGTTACCGCGAGGTAACTTTTTTTGGAATAGCAACCACACAAATGAAAAGAATAGTTAAGGAATATACTTCAGATGAGGATAGTTTTATTTAAGAGATGTTGGAAAGTAGGAGTGGTAAAGAAATAAAACGGTAGAATAAATTTTATAAAGTAAATAAATATTCTCATGAATGAAGAGTAAAGGATCGAAAGGAGGAGTAATAGGTGAAAATTATGACATTTAATCTCCGTTCTGATTCAGTTTTAGATGGTAAAAATCGTTGGCGTCATCGGAAGGAGATTGTGTGTGATATTTTAGAAAAATATAGTTGTGACATTATTGGTCTTCAAGAAGTAACCGTCAAGATGCGGGCAGACCTAGAAAAAAATTTGAAAGGATATCAGATTATCGGAAGGCCAAGGAGTAAACGATTCTTTATTGAGCATAATAATATCCTTGTCTCAACCAAGCATACGATTTTAAGCCAGGAGACATTTTGGTTATCTAGAAATCCTCAGAAAGTTGGAAGTTCCGTATGGTATTCTATTTTTCCGCGAATTTGTACAACAGCAAAAATCAAATTAAGCACGGGAGAAGTAGTGAGGGTGTATAATACACATTTAGATTGTTATCTATCTCCTGCAAGACAGTATGGGTTGAAAAAAATTATGCGCTATATTGAAAAGCAGCATGCTTTAGAAAAACTACCCGTGATTCTTATGGGAGACTTTAATGCAAATCCCCATCACCGTGTCATTCAAACAATCTTTGGTGAAAAATACAATACGCAACAATTGGTTGCTGTGCAGGAAAAAGATCCGAAAATTTATCATCAGGCAACAATGGGACGGTTTAAAGATCGTGAGCGTGGAATGCATTTAGATTACATCTTTGTTTCCCCTGAGTATGAAGTTGAGCGAACACAGATTATCAAAGATAATCAAAATGGAAGATTTCCATCGGATCATTATCCATTAGTAGCAGATATTTGTTTGCAAAGAGGTAATGGATAGAAAAAGTTAATATCCAATTTTGACACGGAAAGAACACATCTTATTTAAACAAGTGTGCCATAATAGAAATTGTCTTGAAGAACAGGACACTACCCCAACAAAAATATTATAAAGTTCTCCCCAAAAAAAACTTTATAATATTCTCTCTTTTCATCCCAATATTTATAAAGCATCCCCAAAAAGAAATCTTATTTGATTTCTTTTTTTATTTGTTAAAACTGAGGGGGGGAAGAGACACAAGTTTTTATATGGCAATAATGCGGTAGAAGATAAAGGATCATCTTAAGAATTAAACATCTTTCGAGGAAAGGAAGAGCCGTTAGCCTGTATTAACTAGACGCCTGCGGTTATTTAGCCCTAACTATTCGACAGTATAAAACAAAAAACACAAAAAAACACATTTCAAAGTGCAAATATGCTATAATAATAAATGTCTTGAAGAACAAGACACTACCCTAATTAAAAAATTACGAAGTTCTCCCCAAAAAAACTTCGTAATATTCTCTCTTTTCATCCCAATATTTATAAATCATCCCCTGTTTTAAGAGGCTCGTAAGAGCCTCCTTTTTTTATCATGCTTGAGATAGTAAAGAAGGAGTTCGTGTGTGGAACTTTATCATAACAAGGCTGCTTATTTACTCTCAACGTTTATCGACAATAAAAGAGAAAAAACACAAAAAAGACACATTTTGAAATGTAAATATGCTATAATAATAAATGTCTTGAAGAACAAGACACTACCCTAATTTAAAAATTACGAAGTTCTCCCCAAAAAAACTTCGTAATATTCTCTCTTTTCATCCCAATATTTATAAATCATCCCCTGTTTTAAGAGGCCTTAGGGCCTCCTTTTTAATTGGTAGAATAAAACACGAAAAAGACACAACAATAGATAGAGAGTATGGCATAATAGTGAATGTCTTGAAAGATAAGATACTATCCTAATTTAAGAAGTTATGAAGTTCTCCCTAAACAACTTCATAATATTTTCTCTTTTCATCCTGATAGTATAAATCATCCCCTGTTTTAAGAGGCTCATAGGAGTCTCCTTTTTTTGTAGAGAAGATTGAAAAAGGGCGAAAAAACACAAAAAGGACACATGGTATCAAAGAGTTGTGTTATAATAATAAATGTCTTGAAGAACAAGACACTACCCTAATTAAAAAGTTATGAAGTTCTCCCAAAAAACTTCGTAACATTCTCTCTTTTCATCCCAATATTATAAATCATCCCCTGTTTTAAGAGGCCCGAAGGGCCTCCTTTTTTGTGTGAAAAAATGAAACCGATGGGTAAGTTAAGAAGAGAGGCGATCATGATTAGACGATATTGTTGTTTCATTATTGTAGAATCTAGCTATAATGGTGATAAAAAACGACAAAAAAAACACAAAAAGGACACATTGTGTAAAAGGATTGTGTTATAATAATAAATGTCTTGAAGAACAAGACACTACCCTAATTAAAGAATTACGAAGTTCTCCCCAAAAAAACTTCGTAATATTCTCTCTTTTCATCCCAATATTTATAAATCATCCCCTGTTTTAAGAGGCTCGTAAGAGCCTCCTTTTTTATGTAGGTAAGAAAAATTTCCAATTTTAAAAATAATATTTAGGTTGAAATGTGAAATGATTGGTATGGGACTAAGACCTGTGTTTACCATGGGAAGTTTAATGATAGGTATGTGGGGATAGAGTGATCGTTTCTTATAACGAATTAATCTTTTTTGATAAAAAGCGACAAAGAACACATGAAAGACACATTTTGAAGTACAAATATGCTATAATAATAAATGTCTTGAAGAACAAGACACTACCCTAATAAAAAGTTACGGAGTTCTCCCCAAAAAAACTTCGTAATATTCTCTCTTTTCATCCCAATATTTATAAATCATCCCCTGTTTTAAGAGGCCCGAAGGGCCTCCTTTTTTATATTTGAAAAAACCCCAACCAAAAATAGAAAAATATGGTAAAATATTTAAATAGAAGAAAAGAGGGGGAATGATCTTGGATAGAGAAAAAGCATTGAGGTTTTTAAAGGAACAAAGAAAACTCATGAATTATATGAATTCGACGTTAAGTGTTGTGTCGTGGGATACTGAGGTAATGGCTCCTGAGGAAGCAATCGATTATCGAAGTGAAGTGATTGGGTACTTATCGTCTAACTATCATCAGTTAACAACGGATTATAGAATTGAGCAAGCTCTGGGTGTCTTATTGAGTGAAGAGGATAAATTTAATCTGTATGAGCAACGCTTGATTGAAGAGTTTTATAATATTTATTATAAAAATAAAAAAATACCGGAATCCCTGCAAAAGGAATTATCGATGGCGACAGCGATAAGTAATAAATCTTGGAAAAGGGCGAAAGAAAAAGGTGATTATGAACTTTTTAAACCCCATCTTGCGCGTGTTATTGATTTGTTAAAACAGCAAGCAGTATGCGTGGGGTACGAGGGGCATATCTATAACGCCTTTTTAGATAACTTTGAAAAAGGGATGACAGTAGAGGAGTTGGACGAGATTTTTGCTGACCTTAAAGAGGGGCTTGTTAAACTTTTAGCGGAGTTAAAGGAGGCAAAGCAACTGTCATTCCGTCGGCCTAAAGGGCCATTTTCAAAAGAATCGCAATCTCAGTTGGCGTTATATATACTCAACCAAATGGGATATCGCATCCATGAAGCAGGGCGACTTGATGAAACAGAGCATCCTTTTACAGCTTTTTTAGGGCCCAAAGATATAAGGATTACCACACATTATTATGAAAATTCAATTGAAGGTGCGTTGTTTAGCACGATTCATGAAGGCGGGCATGCTATTTATGATCAAAATATGCCTCATGATTGGGCAGAATATGGGGTGAATGAAGCGCCATCGATGGGACTTCACGAATCTCAATCGCGTTTTTACGAAAATATAATTGGGAGAAGTTTACCATTTTGGAGAGCTTATTTTCCAAAATTACAAGAGTTTATGCCGTCTTATCAGTCGGTTTCTTTAGAGGAGTTCTACCAAATGATAAATGAGGTATCTCCTTCGCTTATTCGGACGGAGGCAGATGAGATAACCTACTCGTTACACATTATTATTCGCTATGAAATTGAAAAATTAATGGTGAGTGGAGAGGTTGGCATTGACGAACTTCCAATGATTTGGAATCAAAAGTATAAAGAGTACTTAGGCGTGGAGCCGAAAAACGATGCAGAGGGATTAATGCAAGATGTCCATTGGGCTGAAGGGATGATCGGTTACTTTCCAAGCTATGCGCTAGGAAACCTATACGGCGCTCAGTTTTATCATCAGATGAAAAAGGAACTTCCACAACTTAAGGATGAGATAGAATCAGGGAATTTATCAATTGTTTTTGAATGGTTGAAGCAAAATGTTCATTCGTATGGAAAGGTGTATACCCCTGGACAATTGGTTGAACATGTGACCAAAGAGCCGCTTAATCCTAAGTATTTCTTAGATTATTTGCGTGAAAAATATCTAAATTTATATCATCTATAATATTGAATTAATGCTTTAGCCCTTTGTGGCATATAATCCAACGAGGTTTCCGATCGTCGTTGGATTTTTTGTATAATGGGGGGATAAAATGAAAGTAAAAGTGAGGCGGATGAGCGAGATAGATGCGTTAAAAATATTGGTATGGCATTACGCTCCTCCTTATAGTTGGTATGATTTTGAACAAACAAACTCAGATTTTCACGTGTTGTTAAAAGATCAGTATTATTGTGTAATTGGTGAAGAAGGTGAGTTAATAGGTTTTTTTTGTTACGGAACGGCTGCACAAGTTTCTTTAGGAGTAGAGCAAGGGTTTTATCGGGATCAGGATTATTTAGATATTGGGTTGGGGATGAATCCCCTGCTGTGTGGTAAAGGTTACGGGGCTCGCTTTTTTTTAATAGGAATGGACTACGCAAAACATCAATTTGGTTTTAGTAAATTTCGGTTAACTGTAGCCTCGTTTAATCAACGGGCAATTAAAATGTATTTAAAGGTAGGTTTTGTAGAGATAGGTAGATTTATTGTTTCGACTTATGAATTTATTGTAATGATTTATGAGAGGGAATCTTAAAAGGAAGGTTCCTTTTTTTGTTTAAAATATAGTAAAATTTTAATAAAAAAGGTTGATAAAAAAATAAAGTTATTATAAAATAGAATCATAAGTAAAACGCTTTTAAAAAAGAGTGTTCTTAAAGAAATGGGAAATAGAAGGAGTGAAGGCTTCGTGTTAATGGAAAAAGAATTGTTTATTCAGGGAACAAGTGAACCGTTACAGCAGGCACGTGAATATGTGGAAAAGAAAAAAGACGAGATTATTTCTTTAAAGGATAGAAATAGATTTCATCATATGCCGGAAGTTGGGTGGATGAATGATCCTAACGGATTTTCAGTTTATGATGGGGAGTATCACCTGTTTTATCAATACTTTCCTTACGATGTTAAGTGGGGGCCGATGCATTGGGGGCATGTGAAGAGTAAAGATTTAATCAAGTGGGAATACCTTCCGGTTGCTTTAGCGCCAGATCAATCTTATGAAACAGGAGGATGTTTCTCAGGAAGTGCGTTCGAGGTGGATGGAAAACATGTATTAATGTATACCGGACACACTAATCCTAATCCAGAAGATGAATCGTATGTTAGACAGGTTCAATGTTTAGCAGTTGGGGATGGGGTAAATTATCAAAAATATATTCAAAACCCAATCATTAAAACAGAGGAAATGCCTCCGCATTCTAGTTTAACAGACTTCCGTGATCCAAAAGTTTGGAAAAAGGGAGAGACATACTATTGTATCTTAGGAAGCAAGAGTGATGAAAATAGTGCTCGTGTTTTACTATATAAGTCAGAGGATTTAATTCACTGGACATATGTTGGTTTAGTCGGAGAAAGTAATCATGAGTTTGGTTACATGTGGGAGTGTCCAGACTTCTTCCACTTAGATGGAGAAGACGTCTTAATTATGTCGCCACAAGGGGTACCTGAAGATGAGTTTAGACATAAAAATACGAATACAACGGTTTATTGTTTAGGACATTTAGACTATGATTCCGCACATTATGATTTCCGTAAGATGGAAGAACTTGATTATGGATTAGATTTTTATGCACCTCAAACAACAGAAAGTTTGGATGGGCGCCGTTTAATGATTGCTTGGATGCAATCTTGGCATCGCAATATGCCAACTGATAAGCAAGGTTGGGTGTCATCGATGACGCTTCCGCGTGAATTAACGGTAAAAGATGATATTTTATATCAGTGGCCTGTTCGTGAAATCGAAAACTATCGTACTAATTTAGTTCGTTTTGAGGACTTGTTAGTGACAGGTGTTCAACAGTTAGCAGGCGTAGAGGGGCGTCATATCGATATGGACTTGACAGTAGAGTTAAACGATGCTCAACGTTTTGAAATAAAAGTGATGAAGGGCGAAAATCAAGAGACAACAATCGCTTACGATGTTGATCGTGAGGTGCTAAGTTTTGATCGTCGTCAAAGCGGAAGTGGCATTGAGGGACTTAATTATCGTGAAATGCCTGTTCCATTAAAAGATGGAAAATTATCACTCCGTATCTTAATGGATACTTATTCAGTTGAGTTGTTTGCGCAACAAGGGGCGCATACGATGACATCAACTGTATATGCGGATTTAACATCAACACAAGTGGAATTTGCAAGTGATAAAGAAGTTAAATTAACCATTAATAAATGGGATTTAGCCGTATAGAAGATGTAGATCGTCTTAAAAAAGAGTTCCCCCCCTATAAAATGGTAGATAAAGTAAAAACAAACTTTATCTACTTCTCTTTTTTATTGTAATGAAAGCTCATAAAATATCTAACTGTGTTGATTTTTTTAGATTGAAATAAATGGAATTTTAAAAATAAAGGTGATAGGATAGGATTATGCCTAACTAGAATCATGAAATGAGGGTGAATGGTTTGAATTTAAATGTTGCATTAATCGCACATGACCGAATGAAGGATCAAATGGTGAATTTTTGTTTTGCATATGAATCTATTTTAGAAAAATATGGATTGTATACAACAGGAACGACGGGAAAGCGTATTGAAGAGGGAACGTCACTAAAAGTAAATAAATTAGCTTCAGGTCCGCTTGGAGGTGACCAGCAAATTGGGGCGATGATTGTCACAGAGGAGATTGATTTAGTCATCTTTTTGAGAGATCCTTTAACGCCACAACCTCATGAGACGGATATTTTAGCATTAATTCGTTTATGCGATGTCCATGCTGTTCCTATTGCAACAAATTTAGCATCGGCAGAGATCTTTATTAGAGCACTTGATCAGGGTGATTTAGATTGGCGAACATTAAGAAAAAATAATAAGTAATGGCTATAGTTTTATAGGGGGAGAACGTATGTTAAAAGTTGTAAAGGTTAAAAAAGATTCTGCTGTGAAGGAATCGGCTATTCCATTTATTGAGGAGACTTGGAAACAAAATAGTAATTCCTCGGATGTTTATCTGAAGGAAAACGGTGTTAAATACTCTGAAGATCGATTAGAAAGTTTTTTTGTTTTAATTCAGGATGATCAAATCATTGGTTATTGTGATTTTATTGAAAATGCTCCGTTAACGGATACAATTGAAGGTCCTTGGGTGAGTTCAGTGTACATGAAAATAAATGATCGCGAAAATAACTATGGGCAGTTATTAATTAATCACGTCCTTCATTACGCCCAATTGCAGGGATATTCTAATGTATATTTATTAGCGAATTCGGGTGATTATTACCGGGAGCAAGGATGGACGATTTTAGAAAATAACGTTAAACAAGGAAGCCAACAAATTTTGATAAAAGAATTAACTGAGAGATGTTAATTATTTTTTAATGCCACTGAGTAACCGGTTACCGATTTTTTATTCTTGAGGTAACCGGTTACTTCTATAACAAAAGGAAGGGGAATCGTCCCCTTCCTTTTGTTATAGAAAGCTAGAATAGAATTTTTTAAAATGTTGAAGGCGTATGAATTTGATGGCGCGGCATTAAAAGCTCTTTATTCTATATATTAATATGGGGGGGATAAAAAGTGTTAATTAAGAATAAAGTTTTAAGGATGAGTCGTCGTGGGGAGGTAGTCAAGGAAGGTTTTTTCGTGATATAATGCACATAAAACAACATAGAAGCTAAATAAAATTTTAGATGCCTAAAGTGTAGGAGAGGTTAACATGAAAATTGGATTTTTTGATTCAGGTATTGGAGGGTTAACTGTTTTAAGCGAAGCTTTAAAACGCCTTCCTCATCATGAATATCTATATTATGCAGATACTGAACATGCACCTTATGGGAAAAGACCTAAAGAAGAAGTGTTAATGTATGTGTTAGAGGCCGTTGACTTTTTAGTTCAACAAGGAGCACAAATGATCGTTATTGCTTGTAATACAGCGACAAGTATCGCTATTACAACGCTTCGTGAGAAGTATGATATTCC
Organism: Turicibacter faecis; assembly: GCF_037076425.1. NCBI lineage: Bacteria > Bacillati > Bacillota > Erysipelotrichia > Erysipelotrichales > Turicibacteraceae > Turicibacter > Turicibacter faecis. Next base: position 979,481 of record NZ_AP028127.1, read on the forward strand.
TATCATTGGGATGGAACCGGCGGTAAAACCAGCCATAGAGTGTGTGAGTGACGGTTCGAAGCGGGTCTTAGTCACTGCAACACCGTTGACATTGAAAGAAGAAAAGATGCATGAACTGATTCAGCGAATTGATGGGAAACATCAAACGGACTTACTTCCATTACCCGATTTGGTTCGTTTTGCCGAGGCGCTAGATTTTTCAGATCGAACAGTGCTTCCGTATTTAGAAAAATGTTTAAGTCCGTTGGCGGTGAACCAGTATGGAGCCGTTGTTTTGGGATGTACTCACTTTCCACTTTTTCGTGCTCAGTTTGAAAAATTGTTTGAATCGACGGTTCATATCGTTGACGGAAGTTCGGGGACAGTTTCACGTTTAGAACAATTAATGCGAGAAGAAAAAGCAATAGAATCAAGTGATCCAAAGGTGAAATTTTATCAGTCAGGGAAAGAGGTTCAATCAGAAAAGGATTTAGTGAAATTTACACGTATTCTCGCTCAATTAGATGGAAGTAAATAAAAAGAGTACATTTAGTCATATGAAGGAACGTTTAATCATAGATTAAGGTGAGAGATCAGATTACTTGAAAAATGTGGTGATACTATGGATTTTCAAAACGTGAATCCCGAGTTGTTCATCGTGGTCGGTGAGTTGCTGGGTAACGTTCTTTCAAATGAGTTACCATTTAATGTACAAAATGCCGTGGGCAACTGGTTACAACTTGTTGGACAAGCGATTGAAACGTATAATGCGCAGCAGCAATATTATCAGCAAGGACCCGGGCGATATTTTACACCAGATAGTTTTAATGTAGATAATCCTCATTGTCAAAATAAACAGGGAAGTTCTAATCAGACTTCCTCCAATCAAGGGGCTTCATCTGAAGATGACGTATTGCCTAAATCTTCAAGAGCGTCGACTGACTCAGGTTCAACACCAGACATTGAACATCTTGTGCGCTTACAGGAAACGGTTGAATTACTAATGTCACGTTTAGAACAATTAGAAAAAGAAATAAAAACTTTAAAAGAGATGGATAGGGGAAAATAAACTCGTGTTAAATGGATTTTTAACATGAGTTTTTTTGTTTTGGGTATATTAATAACTGTTGGAGGTGATTATTCATGAAACATTGTAGTCATCAAGGGTTAAAAGGTGGAAATCAATTTTCTGATGTTGAGTTTGCGTCTGAGTTTGCCTCAAAAGAATCATGTTTAGATCAAGAGGCACAACATGCCTTTTTATCAGCTAAAGCTGGCGGAATGATTACGAAACGATTAGTAGAAGTCGGAGAAAAGATGCTAATGAATCAACAAAAAACGAAGTAACGTCTGTTGAATGAAAAAATAAAGGACAGAATTCCGTTCATTGTAACGGTTGTCCTTTTTTATTTGTCCATAGATGTTAAGAGCTAGGAATGGGGAAACATGAATTTTGACGAAAGGTTTAACAAAAAATATGAAAAAATGCTATCGTATTTGGTATAAAATAATAAAAAAATTATAAGTAGAAAAGGGGTTGAACGGGGGAATAGCTACAGGTAGGGGTCGGTTTTTTAGGGCCTTTCAAACATCCGTCAATGAGAGCTTGGCAGGATGATAACTGGGTAAAGGGTGATGATCATCAAGCTGGATGACTCAGTTTAAATAAAAGGTGAAGGGGGAGAAAGCTGAGTGAGACGATATTTAATTAAAAGATTTTTAAGATCATTGTTGTCGATTTTTATTGTTATGACGATTGTTTTTACGCTTGTTTATTCGGTAGTCCCTCGTGATCGAGTCTTTTTTTCAGATGTAAATATAGAAAAGTTGCAAAAAAGACCGGATGATTACTTGAATTATAAATATATTCAATGGGAAAAGTTGGGTTACTTGAAGTATGAGACGATTCAAGATTATTGTAGAGGACTTTACGGCGACGCGAATGGAGAGTATGTTCGTTGTTTATTACCGGACTCAAGTGAAACAAAAGAGTTTGTATCTTCTAAACAAGAGGAAGGATGGGAAGTATCCTTTTTTGAAGAATCCGGACAGGCTTATTCATTTGAAGAGATTTCACCGTTAAAACGTGCACTTAATTGGTGGGCCAACTTAATTCAAATTGATTCGCCTAATCGGGTAAAAAGTGAAGAGGCGATCCTAAAACGCCAAATTTATGTTGGAAAAGATTTTAATGATCGTCTGGCATTGATGTGTTCGGGGTGCGAAAATAAATACTTAATATATTTTGATCAAAAGTTTCCGTTTATCCATCAAAATATAGTCAAACTAAATTTAGGAGTTTCTTATCCAACGTATAGTGGACAGGAAGTATTAGAGGTCATTACGAGTTCTCAGGGAGAAAAGGTGAAACAGGAGCTTAAAGAACCTATTAATGGCCAAGAAGCTAGTTCGATTAATTATTACACGTGTCGATATAAGGAAACGTTGGATGCCCTAGAGAAGAAGAACTTCAGTGATCATTATGCAGATTGCGATGCCATTCGAACGGATCCATCCATGATGAAGATTTCGTTTATTATGGGATTTATCTCGCTTGTGTTGACTTATGTGATTGGCTTGCCGCTTGGGGTTTATATGGCGCGCCATCAAGGTCGGTGGGGAGATCGTTTGGGGCAGTGGTATATCATCTTCATGAATGCCATTCCTGGTCTTGCTTATATTGTTTTTATTCGCTTTATCGGTGGAAAATATTTTGGCTTACCTTCGATGTTCCCGATGTTAGGGGCAGAAGATCCAAGGTCCTACATTTTACCTATTTTGTCGTTAACTTTAGGTGCTACAGCTAGCCGCATGATGTGGATGCGCCGCTATATGATTGACCAAAGCCAGATGGATTATGTCAAATTTGCACGTGCAAAGGGACTTTCAGAGCGCGAAATTTTTTCAAAACACATTTTTAGAAATGCGATCATTCCTATGGTTCATGGAATCCCTGCAGCCATCATTTTTTGTATTTCTGGCGCCTTAATTACCGAAGGGGTTTATGGAATTCCAGGAATGGGTAAAATTTTACCCGATTCTATCTCGATTTATAATAATTCGATGGTGGTAGGGCTAACGTTTATTTTTACAACTTTAAGTATTCTATCGACATTTTTAGGGGACTGGTTATTGACTAAAATTGATCCACGGATACGTCTTGAAGATAAGGGAGGGAATTAACGGTGCAAGATTCACGTTTTGAATTTGTCGCAGTAGATGCACGGGTAGCTGAAGAGATTGAGGCCCCATCTTATTCATATTGGCAGTCTGTTTCAAAGCAATTTTTTAAAAAGAAGAGCACGGTTATTTTGTTATTACTGATGGTCGTTATTATACTTGTTGCCTTAATTCAACCAGAATTATCAGGCTATGATCCGATGAATTCCCCTAATATTAATCGTCCAGAAATGAGATTTCGAGGGATTTCATTACAATATCCTTATGGAACAGATGGGGTTGGAAACTCAGTTTGGGATGTTGTTTGGGCGGGGACTAGAACCTCGTTATTAGTTGGATTTATTGTTGCTTGTATTAATACATCGATTGGCGTTGTTGTAGGGGCCGTCTGGGGATTTTCAAAGGCCATTGATAAAGTGATGATTGAGGTCTTTAATATTATTTCAAGTGTTCCTTATATTTTAATTGTCACTGTTCTTTTGTATACGTTTGGAAGGGGATTTTGGCAATTAATTTTAGCCATGTGTTTGACGGGCTGGTTATCGACGGCTTATTTTATTCGAACACAAGTGATGATTATTCGTGATCGCGAATATAATCTCGCTTCATCTTGTCTTGGGACACCGATGTTGCGTTTAGTTAGTCGTAATATTTTGCCATACTTGCTATCCGTTATTATGACGAATGTATCTCTAGAAATTCCAGCGGCTATTTCAACAGAAGTCACGTTATCATTTTTAGGAATTGGTTTGAACGTGGCTGTTCCGTCTCTTGGAAGAATGATTAACCAATATGCCAATTATTTTAATGGATATCCCCACTTATTTTGGGCTCCTGTTTTAACATTGGCGTTAGTGACGATTTCTTTATATGTCATTGGTCAAACATTAGCAGACGCTTCAGATCCAAGGACACATCGATAAGGGGGATGAGTTATGAAAGGTAGGGACACTATTTTATCCATTCGAGATTTAGAGGTCACCTTTAAAGTGCGAGACCGCCAACTTAAAGCTATTCGCCGCATTTCATTTGATTTGTATCGCGGGGAAACACTTGCAATTGTTGGGGAATCTGGATCTGGAAAGTCTGTGTTAATGAAGTCGCTAACAGGAATGTTGGAATCTAACGGGACGGTTAGCGGTGGAAGTATTCGTTTTTTCGGTGAGGAGCTTGCTCAAAAGAAAAAACCGCGGGAATGGGAGTCGATTCGCGGGGCTAAGATTGCGACCGTTTTTCAGGATCCGATGACCTCACTTAATCCGGTTCGTACGATTGGATCGCAAATTGTAGAGGTGATGATGAAGCATCAACGTTGTTCACGAAAGTGGGCGAAACAGTTGGCGATTGAGCTAATGGAACGTGTCGGAATCTCAGAAGCTGCCGAGCGATTTGATGCGTATCCTCATGAGTATTCAGGCGGAATGCGCCAGCGGATTGTGATCGCGATTGCGTTAGCTTGCCGTCCACAAATTTTAATTTGTGATGAACCAACAACGGCTTTAGATGTGACCGTGCAAGCCCAAATTTTAAATTTAATTAAACAATTACAACAAGAGGAAGGGTTTACCACCATTTATATTACGCATGATTTAGGGGTAGTGGCCAATGTGGCTGATCGGGTAGCTGTTATGTATGCAGGACAAATTGTAGAGTACGGAGAGGTAGAGGAGATTTTCTATGAATCGGCTCATCCGTATACGTGGGCGTTGCTTTCTTCGCTTCCACAATTAGGTCAAAAGGGAGAACGTTTATTTTCGCTTCATGGGACACCGCCTTCTTTATATCATGACATTGTCGGGGATGCATTTGCTCCACGTAATCAGTATGCGATGCGTATTGATTTTGAAGAAGAGCCGCCTTTTTTTGAAATTACACCGACTCATTATGCAAAAACGTGGCTATGTGATCCGCGAGTTCCATTTTTTAAACGCCCAAAAGCGATTGAAGGGCTTCATCAGAAGATGGTAATGATTTATCAAGGAGGAAATGTTAGTGGGAACAGAGAAGAAAGAAGTTTTAGTTTCAATCCGCGATCTTGAAATTAAATTTGATGAGTACGTCGCTGTATCAAATGTGAATTTTGATATTTATAAAGGAGAGACATTTTCGCTTGTTGGGGAATCCGGTTCAGGAAAAACGACCATTGGTCGGGCTTTAATGCGTATTCATGAGACATCGAAAGGGGATATTTTCTTTAAAGGAAAAAAGATTAATCAAAAGGTGGGGGCGCGTCTTCATAAAGAACTCATCAAAAAAATGCAAATGATTTTTCAAGATCCCGCTGCTTCTTTGAATGAACGAGCGACTATTGATTATATTGTATCTGAAGGGTTGCGAAATTTTCGTCTTTATAAAAATGAAACAGAGCGTCAACAAAAAGTTCGTGAGGCGCTATTGTCTGTTGGTCTCTTGCCTGAACATTTAACGAGATATCCTCACGAGTTTTCGGGAGGACAACGCCAACGGATTGGAATTGCCCGTGCGATGGTGATGGAACCTGAGTTTATTGTAGCTGATGAACCGATTTCCGCACTTGATGTTTCCATCCGCGCGCAAGTTTTAAATCTGTTAAAGAAGCTCCAACAAGAAAAAGAGTTAACTTATTTATTTATTGCGCATGATTTATCGGTTGTGCGTTTCATTTCCGATCGGATTGCTGTGATTCATAAAGGTAAAATTGTGGAGTTGGCAGAAGCAGAAGAATTATTTTTAAATCCGCTTCATCCGTATACGAAATCATTACTTTCAGCGATTCCGATTCCAGACCCACGCCTTGAAAAAAATAAAAAATTAGTGGTCTATACAGGGGAAGAACATGATTATTCAGAGGATTTACCGAAATGGAAGGAAATAAAAGCGGGTCACTTTGTATGGGCAAATGATGCGGAAGAAAAAAGATATAGAATGCAAATGAAGATAGGATAATAAAAAAACCGATTGAAACACGTGGTAAACCCAATAGGTTAGAATTTTTAACTAACGTATCGGGATTGTTGCGAAAAATCATCGGTTTTTTTGTTTTAATTCTACAGGAGTGGAATAAGGTATAAAGAGGGGAGGAGTAAGGCATGCAACTAAAACGTTACAACCGACAAAAGGCTATTGATTATGCTAGAAAGTGGGCGCTTGATCGTAATAGTGTTTATCACGATTATGAAAATTACGGTGGGGATTGTACGAATTTTATTTCACAGTGCTTACGGGCAGGAGAAATCCCGTTTGATGAATCAGGAAGTGATTCGACTAAGAAATGGTATTGGTATAGTGATGCAAAGCGGACACCTTCCTGGACGTCAGCTAAACCATTTGAAACTTATTTGATTGGCAATAATAAACAGGGAACGAAAAACTATGGTGTTTATGCCACGTTTTGTCGTTATGAGGAGTTAGAACTTGGGGACCTTGTGCAAAAGCGCATTAATGGTGTCCTTACCCACACGATGATTGTGACTTCAAAAGTTTTCGATGTGGACGGTGAGTTAACAGATTACTTAATCTGTCAACACTCGTATGATTTGAAAGACTTTCCACTCTCTCAAAAAGATGGCGTGCATAGCTACATTAAAATTCATGGGTATTATGCTTAACTCATTTATCTAAAGGTATCATGCATAGTTTCGATGAAATATCGCACACTACTAAAGTCAGAATTCGACAAGAAAGTGAGGCGGTATTTGATGAGTTGTAAATGTAATGGAAAATGCCATGAAAAAGGAAAAAAAGCTAAAAAATCGGAAGCAAATAATCAATGGTGTGGAGCGTCTGCCGTTGGAAATACAGATGACCATCAAATGAAAACCGAATTTAGTAACGAATGGGCTTCAACCAATAAAATGGGAGCCGTCAATCAGGAAACTAAAAAATCTCATTAAGACGAAAAGGCCCCAACAGGGGTCTTTTTATAAACGTTTGAACGAGGTAAGGTTTGTTTTTAGGACGCCTATACACGTTAGGTGAGAAATGATTAGATGTTAACATAGAAGGTGATAAGGCCTATTGTCGCACGAGGTATCAGAAACTTGTCATAAAATAAGAGGATTTTTCTTGGTGTCTGATAGCTTTTTTAGTATAATTAAAATTAACAACATGAAGGAAGGGTGAGGACATGGAGTTATTTGTTTCGGATTTAGATGGGACATTATTAAACAAATCGAGTCAAGTCTCATCAAAAAGTCGTGAAATCATTAATGACTTAATGAAAAAAGGGGTAAAGTTTACGGTTGCAACCGCACGTACGCATGCGACGGTGATTGATTTACTTGAAGGATTAGAAATTAATATGCCGATTGCGATTATGAACGGCGTAGGAATTTATGATTTAAAAAATAGAAAATACCTTGAAATTGTTGATATGGATAAACAAGCAGTTAAGGAAGCGATCACGATCTTTGATCAATGTCACTTAGAACCGATGATTTACGGAATTTGTGAGGATCAATTATCCGTTTTTTATCGTCAACTTCCAAACATTGCAGCACAAACATTTTATCATCAACGTAAAGATGCGAAATTAAAAACATTTAAACAAGTTCATTCGTTCGAAGAGGTCATTCAAACGAATAAAATCGTAAATATGCTTGTTTTTGATCGATTAGAAATCATTGAGGAAGCCTATCGCCGTGTCCAATCCATCGACGGAATCAGAGCGACCTACTATCGTACGCGTGAAGAAGGATACGGGTATATGGAGCTTTATAGTACCAATGCTTCAAAGGCAAATGGAATTAAGGCGTTAATGAAATATGCTGACTTTGAGAAAGTCATTGGATTTGGTGATAATCTAAATGACCTCCCGATGTTTGAGTTAGCCGACGAGGCGTATGCACCTGAAAATGCGGTTGACGAAATTAAAAAAGTTGCAACGGGTGTTATTCGTCACCACGATGATGATGCGATTGCACTGTATTTACAAGAACGTTACGAAGATCGCCAAAAATCGTAAAGTTTTTGATGACTCAGGTGAAAGGCTCCCCTTATTCATTAGAGGTTTTATAGAACGAATGGCGCTATATTTAAAAAGACACCGATGTACGTCCCTTTGCGGGTAAACATCTGTGTCTTTTTCTTTTTTCGTGCGTGTGATTTAAAGGGGGAATTTTTTAAAAGCGCGACTTCTAGGGCATGAGTGAGGGTCCTCCTCTTACACCCAACCAAAGAGTTGAAAAATGAGCGTATTGATGAAACAGAGTAAAAATCCAATAAGCGTTGGAATGAGGAAAGCAAGAATCGCCCATTTATATCCACCCGTTTCTTTTTTGATTGTCATGAGGGTTGTCGAACATGGCCAATGGCAAAGCGTAAAGAGTAAAACATTGATCCCGGTCAGTAATGTCCATCCATGCTCAGTTAAAATTTGGCTAAGGGAAAGAATGCTATCAAATTCAACCATCACGCCACTCGATAAGTAAGACATGAGTAGAATAGGAATGACAATTTCATTTGCAGGAATCCCTAAGATAAACGCCATTAAAATAAATCCATCAAGTCCAATTAACGTCGCAAAGGGATTGAGAAAGTTTGCGATATGGGTTAAAAGACTCAAATCGTTAACATAAAGGTGATTTAAGCACCAAATCATGATCCCCGCTGGAATGGCGATCATCACGGCACGTCCTAAGACGAAAAGTGTTCGATCAATAATAGACGTGTAAAGAATCCGACCAAGTTGGGGTGTACGATAGGGAGGTAATTCAAGGGTAAAAGAGGAAGGGACGCCTTTAAGAATGGTTTTTGATAGAAGGTAGGAGACGCCTAAAGTGATGAAGACGCCTAAAATAACAATCAGACCTACAACGAGGGCACTCGCAAGTGTTCCATTGATGGGACCAAGGTCCACATTTAAAAGGAGGACACTCGCGATGGCGATAATGGTCGGAAAACGTCCGTTACAAATCATAAAGTTATTCGTTAAAATGGCGATTAGTTTTTCACGAGGGGATTCGATAATCCGGCAACCAATGATCCCGGCGGCGTTACAGCCAAACCCCATACACATAGTCAGGCACTGTTTTCCATGAGCACACGCTTTTTTAAATAAATGATCTAAGTTAAAAGCGACGCGTGGTAAATAACCTAAATCTTCAAGGGCTGTAAATAGCGGAAAGAAGATGGCCATAGGGGGGAGCATCACAGAAATAACATTGGCAAGTGTCTGATAAACACCGTTTAAAAGCAATTCATATAACCATTGGGGGGTGTGAATGGCCGTTAAAAAATGGCTGATGTAACGGCCGAGGAACGCAAAAAAGTTAGATAGAAGTTCGGATGGAATATTGGCTCCTGCAATCGTTAGCCAAAGAATTCCTAGTAAAAGCAAGAGCATTAAAGGAATGCCAAAGCGCTTAGAGGTAATCCAGGTATCAATTTTTAAATCCCGCTCACGTGCTAACTGTTGTTTGTCGAGTAAATAAACATAATTTCGTTTGATTTCTTCGGCTTTAGCGTAACTGATCTCGGTCAAGTGATCTCGAATTTCATCTTTAGCTAATGATCGAGGTAATGTTTTTTCAATTTGAATTAATTCATCCGCTTCCTCTGGACTTAAATAGCGGTTCATAGATTGGTAAATACTTTCGTTTCCATCGATCAGACGAAGGGCGAGCCATCTGGGATTGAGATTTTTATAGTTGTTAGCGAGAAGGGGAAGGAGTTGGTGGATATGACGCTCTGTCTCTTCGTTATATGTAAGGGGTTGGTAATCGAAGGGGTAGTTATTGTTAATGATTTGATCAAGGGTTGTGGTCAGTTCATCAAGTCCTAATTTACTGCGGGCTGAGGTTAAAACAACAGGGACTCCTAGTTCTTGTTCAATGGCACGACGATCGACAACGATTCCTTTTTTTTCTGCCTCATCAATCAGATTGATGCATAAAATGACTCGGGTCGTGAGTTCCATTATTTGAAAGGCAAGGTGTAAATTGCGTTCAAGGGCAGTGGCATCCGTGACAACGACAACTGCATCGGGTTGTCCAAAACAAATGAAATCTCTTGCCACTAACTCTTCTTCCGATGTGGCGAATAAAGAGTAGGTTCCAGGTAGATCAACAAGCACGTAATCATGCTCCTTCGTTTTAAATTCTCCCCGGGCATTTGTCACCGTTTTTCCAGGCCAGTTTCCTGTGTGTTGGTGTAGCCCTGTCAAAGCATTAAAGACAGTACTTTTACCGGTATTTGGGTTACCTGTAAGGGCAATGACGAACTGATCTTCGGTTTTATCGATGGCGAATAAATCTTGTAAGGCTTCCCTTTTGGTTGAACGATAGGTTAATCCCATACAAATTCCTCCTTATCAATCATGAATTGGTTGAACCATAATCAAGCTTCCCTCCTCCTCGCGCAAGGCAATCATTGCACCTCTAATGTTATAGACCGTTAAATTATTTTTAGGGCCTTTTTTTATCACATCAATTAAAGCCCCAGTTGTGACACCAAGGGCCAGTAATCGCTCACGTAAAACACCTGTTGCGATAAGTTTAGCGACTTTAACCGTTGTTTGGCATTCAACTTCGCTTAATTTTTTCAGCATAGTCATCACTCCATTACTTGATTTAATAGGGCTAACGTTTATCTAAAAGGAAATCGATCCAAAAGGATTAACTATTTCTTTCACGAGTCATTAAATAGGGGGGGGGATAAATTTTAGCCGCGGCTAACAGATGAAAGGCTAGTCGGTATAGTATATGAAGCTTCATCAAATGGGTGATAGTAAATGGACATTCTTCTCATTTACAGTTTTTTCTTTCCTGCAGGGATAGTATTTGCACAACGGTTCAAACTATAGTATTATTATAGTAGTTGCATATGATTGGAGGAGAATGGTGATGGCTGTTTCAAAGTATTATCGTATTGACGAAGCAAATCAAGAAATTGGGAATATCGAAATTCATTCACAGGTTTTTGAAGTGATTGCTCACAATGCGACAGCAGAAATTGATGGAGTTTCAAAAATGTTTGAAAGTATTTCACAATCAATTGCCGATACATTTAACAGTAAAAAACATCGAAATGGTGTTGAAGTTGAGTTTGATGAGAATGGATTAGTTGTAGATGTTTATGTGAGTATTAAAGTGGGATACGCAATCAATGAAGTTGCGGAAAAAATCCAAAAAAATATTCACCAAATGATCTATCATATGACAGCAGTTAAAACATCAGAAATCTATGTTCATGTCGTTTCAATTGATTTTGAATAAAAATAAACCACTTTCAGTGGTTTATTTTTATTTTTTTCGGCAAAATTTTAATAAATATGATAACATATATAATTGAAACTTGAAAAAATAGTATACAATATAAATATGTCCAGATGAATTTATCAGTTAGAGTTGGACCAAAGGGTTTGAGTGATAAGAAAACGACGTGGGTTTTCTAACTCATGAACCATTTATTTGTTAGTTGATAAATTGAACAACTTAGAAGATTTGAATAGAAAGAGGGATTTGTGTGATTCGTCATGTATTACGTCAATTTGCAGTACAAACATTATACCAAATGGAAGTTGGGAAGATGACTAAAGAAGAAGCCATCGAAAATGTTGAACTAGTAGTTGAAGGATTAAAGGAAGAAGCGCTAGAGCTTGTAGCAGAAGAGGTTACACCACATCAAATTCTTGAAATTGAACGTCAATTTAAGTTAGAAGATTTTTATTTTGAATTGGTTGAAGGTGTATTGGCTCATCAACAAGAGTTAGATGAATTAATTGAGGCTAACTTAAAAGGATGGAGCTTTTCACGTTTAAATAAAGTAGACCGCGCGATTTTACGCTTAGCTGTTTATGAAATGAAATTTTGTCAGGAGACTCCTCATAAAATTATTATGGATGAGGCCGTTGAATTAACGAAGGAATTTTCAGATACGGGAGATGGAAAAGCCCGTAGTTTCAATAACAAAGTATTAGATCAAATAAGTAAGCATTTAGCTTAAGTAGGATGTGGGATGGATGGAGCAAAGGCAACCCTTAACCGTTAAAGCGTTAACGAAGTACATTAAGTTAAAGTTTGATTATGATAAGAATCTGCAGCATCTCTTACTTAAGGGGGAGTTATCGAACGTTAAACGGCATTCACGTGGGCATCTTTACTTCACGCTAAAAGATGACGAGGCACAAATCAATGCCGTAATGTTTGCGAGTGCCGCCTCACATTTAGAATTTGTTCCAACGGAAGGGATGCAGGTCATCGTGAAGGGGCACATTACCGTTTATGAAGCGGGAGGAACCTATTCGCTATACGTAAAAGAGATGACCGAAGATGGAATCGGAAATCTCTATGTCGCCTATACCCAACTAAAGGAAAGACTAGCAACAGAAGGCTTATTTGATGCTCGCTTTAAGCAAAAAATCCCTGATTATCCTCAGGCAGTAGGTGTCATTACTTCTCCAACAGGGGCGGCAATCCGAGATATTATATCGACCATCAAGCGAAGATTTCCAATGGTCACCATTTATGTTTATCCTGCCCTCGTTCAAGGAGAACAAGCAGAGGCCTCAATTATTTCTTGTATTAAACAGGCCAATGCGATGAATCTAGTGGATACATTAATTGTCGGTCGTGGAGGCGGGTCCATTGAGGATTTATGGGCCTTTAATAAGGAAGGAGTCGCACGGGCCATTTTTGAGTCAAAGATTCCTATTATTTCGGCGGTCGGGCATGAGACAGATTTTACGATTGCAGACTTTGTTGCCGATCATCGCGCTCCAACCCCAACCGGCGCGGCGGAGTTAGCAGTTCCTAATTTACCAGACGTTTTAAAACATTTAAATCAGCTAAACGCACGCTTAAATCACAACTTTAATTTGCAGTTTAAACAGAAAAAGGATTATCTTACTCAACTTTGCAATCATTATATTATGAAAAATCCCGCGGCGTTATTTGAACAGAGGCTGATGTATGTGGATCAGTTGAGTGAAAAGTTGAATTATGTGTTGCAGGATCAACTGACAAGAAATCAAACAAAATGGTGGACGTTGCATCATCGACTTCTCCAATTAGATCCTAAAGCTAGCGTTGACCAAGCCAAGCAGTCCTTACTCCTTCAAGATCAAACATTGCGGCAATTAATGCTTCAACACCTTTCTCAATCGAAACAAGATTATACGGTTTTACTAACTAAACTTGAGTTACTAAACCCCTTATCCATTTTAAAAAAGGGGTACACCGTCTTGACGAATGATAAAGATGAGATGGTTACGACTGTTCAAGATATTTCTGTGGGACAGGACCTCTTAATTTCATTAGATGATGGAAGGGTAAGAGCATCCGTGAAGGAAATTGAAACAAGTGAAAGTTAATAAAGAGGTGATGCAAAGATGAGTGAAACAAAATTAAACTTTGATGAGGCGTTGCGCCAATTAGAACAAGTGGTTCGTCAATTAGAAGCAGGGAACTTGCCATTAGAACAGTCAATCGATCTTTATAAAAAGGGGATGTTACTGTCTGGTGAGTGTCATCAAAAGCTGCAACAAATTGAATCGGAGGTTGCAAAGCTTGTCGATCCAACCGGAGCCATGACTGATTTCGAGGTATCGGGGGAATAGGGATGTTACAACAATATATAAATTCTCATCGAGAATCCTTTAATGCGTATATGATGGGATTAATTGAAAAAGAAAATATTCCGAATGAATTGAAGGAGTCGATGCTCTATTCGTTATCTGTTGGTGGAAAGCGATTAAGGCCGATTATTTTATTCGCCGTTTTAGAAACATTAGGGTTGGATGCAAAAAAAGGATATCCAACAGCGGCCGCCCTTGAAATGATTCATACGTATTCATTAATTCATGATGATTTACCCGCAATGGATAATGATGATTTTAGAAGGGGCAAGCCGACTAATCACCGAGTATTTGGGGAGGCGATTGCTATTTTGGCGGGTGATGGTCTATTAACACACGCTTTTCGTATAATTTGTCAAGATAACGGGCTGACTGACATGCAAAAACTACAGTTAATTGCTCATCTATCTGAGGCAGCTGGTCCGACGGGGATGGTTGCTGGCCAAGTACTTGATATGGAAGCTGAACAAAAACAATTGACGCTTGACCAATTAAAAGAGGTCCATTTACATAAAACGGGATGTCTCATTGAATTTTCAGTTGCGGCTGCAGGAATTATCGCCGGTATCTCACAGGAGCTGCTACAGGATTTAAGACAATTTGCAAAACATATCGGTCTTGCTTTTCAAATCAAAGACGATATCCTAGACGTTGAGGGAGAGCGTGAACTTATTGGAAAAGATGTAGGTAGTGACATGGAAAATGGTAAAAATACGTATGTCTCTTTAGCAACATTAGCTGGGGCTAAAACATTGTTAGATGAGGAGATAAATGCATCGTCTGTCATTTTGGATAAAATCCCATATGACACGACACTACTTATGGCCATTGCACGATTCATTAAAGAACGTCAAAGTTAATAGCGGGGGCGATTATTCATAATCGCCTTTTATTGTGAGGCTATAGGATAGGGGATGCCGTGATAGCTTCTTGAGGCCTGTTTCTGTTGAAGGCGTGAGGAGACTCCACCCAATCGTTTATCTCGCCATCAAAAAAAGAGGAGTGTTCGTTTCTTGATGAAATAGTAAGTCCAAAGCCCAAACGAGGGCTACGATAGAAAAAGAGGTCCCGAGATAGGAATAAACGTCGAAATATGATATGATATAAAGGATTAGATAAAGATTAATAGATGGAACAAGGTTGGAGTGATTAGGATGTACGACATCAACAAGATTACGGATCCTTCATTCATCAAGAATTTATCCATTCAGGAAATGCAAGTTTTATGCGATGATGTTAGAACATTTTTGATTGATTCTTTATCACAAACTGGGGGACATGTGTCCTCAAATCTTGGGGTAGTCGAGTTGACAGTTGCGATGCATAAAGTTTTTAATACGCCAGAAGATAAATTCATTTGGGATGTTGGACACCAAGTATATACTCACAAAATACTAACAGGGAGAGCTCAACGATTTAATACGTTAAGACAGTATAAAGGATTATCAGGGTTTCCAAAGCGCGAGGAGTCACCTCATGATTGTTGGGAGACAGGACATGCCTCAACCTCGATTTCTGCGGCGGTTGGAATGGCTTACGCCCGGGATTTAAAGAAAGAAAATTATCATGTAGTGGCTGTCATTGGAGATGGATCATTAACAGGTGGAATGGCTTACGAGGCACTGAATCATATTGGACATACTAACCGAAGACTTATTGTTATTATCAATGATAATGAGATGTCTATTTCTCAAAATGTCGGAGCCCTGCATAATATTTTTGGAAATTTACGCACAAATGCCTCTTATTTAAAAACGAAACATCGCGTGAAGCGTTTATTGAAAAATTCCGTGGTGTTAAAACGTCTCATGTCGCGCGCTAAAGTGCGGGTCAAACGTTTTGTAATCGGTGAAAGTTTATTTGATGCAATGGGGTTTAAATATTTAGGGCCGATTGATGGACATAATTTAGAGGAACTCATTAAAAATTTAAATGTAGCGAAAACCGTAGATAAGCCGGTTATTATTCACGTGAAAACTAAAAAAGGAAAAGGTTACACTTACGCAGAGCAAGATAAACAAGGAATATGGCATGGAGTTGGGAAGTTTAATAAGGAGACGGGATCGATTTGCGCGGTTCGGGATCAAGAACGCATCTCTTGGAGTCAACATATTTGCAATATTTTAATTGAGCTATCGAAACATGATTCTCGTGTTGCTGTGATAACGCCAGCGATGATTAATGGTTCAGCGTTAAATGATTATCAAAAGTTGTATCCTGATCGATTAATTGATGTCGGAATTGCGGAAGAGCACGCGGTGACGATGGCAGGTGGAATGGCCACGCAAGGGATGAAGCCTTTTGTCTCGATTTATTCTACGTTTTTTAAACGTGCCTTTGATCAAGTTCACCACGATATTGCCCGTCAAAAATTAAATGTTGTTTTTGGTGTGGATCGTGCGGGGATTGTAGGTGCTGATGGGGAGACCCATCAGGGAATTTATGATATTCCAATGTTAAGGCCTGTTCCAAATTTAGTCATGATGATGCCTAAGGATGCGAAGGAAGCTGGGGATTTAATGTATACCGCTTATCAGATAGAGGGGCCAGTTGTTATTCGTTATCCACGTGGTGAGGTTTTAAAAGTCGATGTTAATTATGAGTCGCTTCAATGTGTTCGAGTGGGATCATGGTCTACGTTGAAAGCAGGGGGAGATGCCTATATTATTTCAATGGGACCTATTTTAGATGAGTTTGTAGGACTCGCTCAACAATTAGACGACGAACTTGGAATGAAAGTCGGCGTGATTAATGCCCGTTTTATTAAGCCGCTAGATACGAAATTGCTAGATGAATTGGCACTTAAAAAGGTTCCGCTTATTGTTTATGAGGAATCAGCAGTCATTGGTGGTTTAGGAACGGCCATTTTGGAATATTATAATCAGACAAAACAAGAGGTTGATGTAAGAAGGTTAGGAATTCCTGACCTTTATGTTCAACACGGAAGCGTTAAAGAAATTTTAGAAGAGTTACATCTTAGTTTACAAGACGTGAAACAGGAAATTAAGCAAGTCATTAATAAATAGGTCGGTGTCAAAAAAATATGAAAAAAGAACGAATTGATGTATTATTAACCCAATTAGGATATTTTAGTTCCCGCGAAAATGCTAAACGGGCGATTATGGCGGGATTAGTTCTAGTCAATCAAGAACGAGTGGATAAGCCAGGGGAAAAGGTTCCTGTGGAGGCAGTTATCACGGTTAAGGGAAATGTGTGTCCGTATGTTAGCCGTGGGGGATTAAAGTTAGAAAAGGCACTTCAAATTTTCCCTATTGATTTAAAAGATAAGATTATTATCGATATTGGTGCTTCTACGGGTGGTTTTACGGATTGCGCGTTACAAAATGGGGCGAAATTGTCATATGCAGTTGATGTGGGTTATAATCAGTTAGATTGGAAGATGCGTCAAGATGAACGCGTTATTTGTATGGAACGTACAAATTTTAGATATATGACGCCGGAGGATTTAGCATACGGTGCACCACAATTTGCTTGCATCGATGTTTCGTTTATCTCATTGAAAATTATTTTCCCGGTTTTAAAGCAGTTATTAGAAAAGAATGGTGAGGTTGTTGCGCTGATAAAACCTCAATTTGAGGCTGGAAAAGACCAAGTCGGTAAAAAAGGAATTGTTCGTGACCCGAAGGTTCATGCAAAAGTAGTGAAAGAAATTTTGGATTTTATTACGGCGTTAGAGTTAAGTGTACTCGGATTAACGTATTCACCGATTAAGGGGGGCGAAGGAAATATCGAATTCTTAGCCTATATTAAATATCAGGATGAGGTTTGCACGTCAATTGATGAAAAAGAAATTGAACGGATTGTAGCAGATGCGCATCAACAACTTTAATTTCAGTCATGATAAAGCATGGTTGAACGATAAAAAAGCATTCATATCATGAATGCTTTTTTTATTTTGATAAGATGAAAGCGCGCGTTTTCTAATGTTTTTGAAAAATAAAAGAATCTCTTAAAGTGTGACTTGAAATCCCGGTATTATCTATGATAAGATTAAATTATCGAACAAATGTTTAGGAATAACCCCTTAGAGTAGGTGATGAATATGTTATCGCATTTAAGTATAAAAAACATGGCAATTATTGAACATTTAGAATTAGATTTTAAAAAAAATATGACGGTGTTGACTGGTGAAACAGGAGCAGGAAAGTCGATTATTATTGATGCTATCTCTTTATTATTAGGGGATCGTGCGTCAACGGACCTTATCCGTCATCACGAAGAGGCAGCGGTGATTGAGGGAATTTTCGAAGTCACAGAAAATAAACCTGTAAAAAAATATTTATCCGCGTTGGGAATCGAGGTTGAAGATCAACTACTGATTAAACGAATCGTGAAACGAGTAGGGAATGGTCAAATTCGAGTGAATGGAGAACTGTTGTCTGCTACTCAATTAAAGGAAATAGGTCAATATCTCGTGGATATTCATGTTCAACATGATACACACCGTCTTTTTCAAAATGAGTATAATTATCAATTAATCGATCATTTGGATTTAACGAGTGAGGCGGCTGAAAAAAATAGAGCTTATCAATTAGCTCTTGCAACTTATAATCAGGCTAAACAAGAATATCTTTCTTTTAAGCGTAATGCGGAAGAGACCCAACGCCGAATGGATTTAATGATTTTCCAAAAAAACGAGATTGAGAAGGCCCAATTAAAATCTGGAGAATTTGAAGAGCTTGAGGAGAGACGAAATCTTATTTTAAATTCGGATAAGCTCCATAAAACATATAGTCAAATTTTACAATCTTTAACGAGTGATGGTGGAGCCTTAGAACGGTTATATCACGCCTATACGTCAACACAAAACCTTTCTTCGATAGATGAAACCTTGACCCCGGCTGTAGGGCAAATGGGTGATATCTATTATGGATTAGAGGATTTTGTAAATGTTATTTCATCCAAATTAGATGAACTTAATTATTATCCTGAAGAACTTGAAGAAATTGAAATGCGTTTAAATGAACTTCAACAATTAAAACGTAAATATCGTCTTGAAATTAATGAGATTATTCATTATTATGAGCAACTTGTGAATGATTTATCACTGTTTGAGGATGCCGGACATTATGAGGAAACATTATATGCCGCGGTAGAACAAGCGTATCATGTCGTTATTTCAAAGGGTGAAGAACTAAATGAAAGGCGAATGGAAGTTGCCGATGGAATTAAGGAACAGCTAGTGAAAGAATTAAAAGACTTACAATTATTTAACGCGCAGTTCGATGTAGAATTTAAACGCTTAGCTATAGAAGATAGATTAGAGACGATTTTTTTTACACACGGAATTTATGATATTCAATTTTTATTAAGCGCAAATAAGGGTGAGCCATTAAAGCCTCTCAATAAAATTGCCTCTGGTGGAGAGTTATCACGAATCATGCTTGCCCTAAAAACTATTTTGCATCGTGGTCAGTGTATTTCAACTATTATTTTTGATGAAATTGATACAGGTGTAAGCGGTCAGGTTGCTTCAAGTATTGGAGTAAAAATGAAAGACATTTCTAAGGAGAAGCAAGTATTATGTATTTCTCATTTGCCTCAAGTTGCTTCACTTGCTGATCATCATCTTCACGTGAGTAAACATGAAAAAAATGGACGTACTGTTACGCGGGTGAAAGAATTATCCTTTGAGGAGCGAATGAAAGAGATTGCTCGAATGTTAAGTAGTGATAATATTACGGAATCAGCACTCCTTAATGCTGAACAATTGCTTTTACAAAAATAAAAAAAAGAATTCCTTATTTTTGTTTACATAAACAGAAAATTGGAATTCTTTTTTTTAGATATTTGTTATTTAAATAGCCATAATAGTAATGTAGTTCGTGTCGAAGAAAGTTGAAAGGAGGCGCAATATGAATCAAAAAATAAATAAAAATAGGTTTTTAATTCATACGATATTAATATTTGTCTTCTCTTTATTAAGTATTAGCGCTCCAGCACAAACATATGTATGGGCCCAATCTAATAATGACCAACTTTTACATATTGATGAAAAGCGAAAAATATATGAAGTCTCGACGAAGCAGGCAGAAAGAACGGCTTCTAAAAAGCAAAATCAAAATCGTTATATGTTAATTCCTGGAGGCGATGCCATAGGAATTAAGATTCAAACAGATGGATTAGTCGTTGTCGATACCTACCTTGTGAATACGGAAGGTGGAACTATTAACCCGGCTAAGGAAGCGGGGGTTATGAAAGGAGATATGATTTTAGCAGTTAATAATCAAAAGATTTCTACAATTGAGGAATATAAAGAACAGTTGATGTTAGCGAAAGAAAACAATCAAATGATATTAACGATTAACCGCCAAGGTAAAACAGAAAATATCACCGTTCATCCGGTGATTTCGACCGAAGGTGTTTGTACGACAGGGCTTTATTTACGTGACAAATTAGCCGGTATAGGGACATTAACCTTTATCGATCCTAATACGAATAAGTATGGAGCATTAGGGCATGAAATTATTGATCAGGACACTAACCAGTTAGTTAATATAAAAAATGGTGAAATTATCAACTCTAATGTTCTATCTGTGAGAAAGGCGACGACAGGAAAGCCCGGGGAAAAGGTTGCGGACATCTTATTTGATGAAAAATTAGGAACATTAGAAAAAAATAATAAATACGGTGTTTATGGATTGATGCAATCTAATGAGATGAGCCAAAAAGACTTAATTCCAATGGCTTATATCAATGAGGTGAAAAAGGGTCCAGCACAAATTTTAACGGTCTTAAACGGAAATAAAATCGAAGCGTTTGACATTGAAATTACAGAAGTAAATGTTCAAAGTGAAAAGGCAATTAAGGGAATTAAATACACAGTGACAGATCCTCGTTTATTAGAAGAAACGGGGGGGATTGTCCAAGGAATGAGTGGGAGTCCTATTATTCAAGACGGGAAAATAATTGGTGCAGTTACCCATGTCCTTGTTCATGATTCGACGCTCGGCTATGGAATTTTTATTGAATGGATGTTGCAAGAAGTAGGAATTGAATATCCAGCTCAAAAAATGGTCACAAAAGTAGCTTAATGACGTATTAGTCTTTTTTCGACATTATTTGACACAAGAGCGTGAAAAGGGTTTAAAAAGAAATAAAAGACAAAAGATGATAAAAAAAATTTGTCGAATAGGTTTAAGAAATTTTATAATCTCACAAAAAATATAAAGTAATTATTGAAAAATGTAAGGAAGTGTAATTTAATAGATATATAACCGGAAAAATTAGGGGGCCAAAAAATGAGTAAATTAAAAGTTTTATTAGCAGATGATAATAAAGAACTAATCACTGTATTATCAGAATACATTTCATTACAAGAAGATATGGAAGTTGTTGAGGTAGCAGGAAACGGGAATGAGGTCTTATCTGTTTTAAGACAGCGCGACATCGATATTTTATTATTAGATGTGGTGATGCCAGACTTAGATGGAGTAAGTGTGTTAGAGGAATTAAAAGATAATCCAACTTTATATAAACGTCCACGCCATATTATTATGTTTACAGCATTCAACCAAGAGAAAATTATGATGCGTGCTGCGGAATTAGGAGCTTCATATTTTATTATGAAACCATTTGAAATCAATAAAATCGTAAAAATTATTCGTGATATTAATGTTCGTTTTGATACGACTGAAGTTTCAAAGCCAATTAATAATTTATATACAAACCAACGTCCTGTGGTTAAAGAGTTTGATTTAGAATCAGAAATTACAAATATTTTACACGAGATGGGTGTACCGGCACACATCAAGGGATATTTATACTTACGCGAGTCGATTAATATGGTTTACAATGATATCGAATTACTTGGATCAATTACAAAAGTTTTATATCCAGATGTTGCGAAAAAATATAAAACAACAGCTTCACGTGTTGAGCGTGCTATTCGCCATGCAATCGAAGTGGCATGGAATCGTGGAAATATTGAAGCTATTTCAAACATCTTTGGTTATACAGTAAGCGTATCAAAATCAAAGCCAACAAACTCAGAGTTTATTGCGATGATTGCCGATAAATTACGTTTAGAACATAAAAATAAAGCTGCATCATAAAACAAGATTTAAAAAAAGCATCGGGTTTCCGGTGCTTTTTTACGTTTAAGTTGGATGAACCTCTCATGATGAATGTGCATATATTAATTCAGAATGGAACTTCCTAAAAGGGAGTTAAATGCGCTGTGAGAGGAGGAAGGGGAGATTAGAAATACGATGCTTTCTAATCTTCTAAATTTAAAATGGGAAATGATAAAATTCATCTATATAAGTTAACTTGTAATTGTCCATATTGCCGACAGTTACGGTTTTTAAATGAACGCATGTTAGCGGAAGGGAAGGTGGAATTAAATACGCCGGAGGAGATAAGAAAAGAGGTTACTCCTTCGAGAAAAGAGTTAACAAATAAGGTGGTTTTTGAGCCGATAGCAAGTGGAGGTAAAACGGTATACACCCCCACCTCGATCGTTTCTAAGAAAGAACAGTTTCGAGGCGTTTGGATTACCACAGTTAGGAATAATGACTTTCCGTCTACATCGGTCTATGAAAACGGATTTAATGTGGAACAATTTAAACAGGAATTTTTGGCTATTCTTAAACGATGCAAAGAATTAAAATTAAATGCAATCTTCTTTCAAGTTCGACCGGAAGGAGATGCTTTTTACGAGTCGGGTGTTAATCCATGGAGTGTTTATTTAACAGGCGAACAAGGAGTCAAACCAAATTGGGGAGAATTTGATCCGTTGGCTTGGATGATTAATGCGACACATCACGTAGGAATTGAATTCCATGCTTGGTTTAATCCATTCCGCTTAACACCGACAGGTCCAAGTGATTCGACGAAAGAGAGTCTGTTACGGACACTTAGCGACACGCATTATGCGAGACGTCACCCGGATTGGGTTTATTATTTTAATCGACAAATTTATCTTAATCCAGGGATTCCTGCGGTTCGAGAATTTATTGTGCAGACGGTCATGGAAGTGACAGAAAAGTATGAAATTGATGCCGTTCATTTTGATGACTTTTTTTATCCATACTCTTATCAGGTGGAAGAAAACGGAGTGATTAAAGTTATCAGTTTTGCCGATGAAAGTCCAGACTATCAAACTTACGAGACTTATCATCTTCCCCATCAAACGATTTTCCAATGGCGTGAGTCAAACATCAATGAAGTTATTCGAACGCTATCAGAGGCCATTAGTGAATACAACCGGTTAGCTAAAAAAAGTGTGGCCTTTGGAATTAGTCCTTTCGGTATATGGGCTTCGGCTGAGGAAACGGGAGGTATTGGTTCACAAACATCACCTAATCAACTTTCCTCATTAAGCGAGTTTGTTAATTCAAAACTATGGATTGACGAACAGTGGATAGATTATATCGTTCCTCAAAATTATTGGTCATTTATTGATCCACTTTCAACATTTGCTGATGTTTCCGATTGGTGGAATAAGATTGTGATAAATTCTAAAACGCAACTTTATATGGGGATAGGGTTATATCTTTACAATGAAGATGCACAAAATCCTGCGTGGCAGAATAAAGAAGAGATCGTTAATCAAATTCGATATCTTTCGCATCTCGACCATGTCGATGGATATGCCTTTTTTACATATCATAATTTATTAATTTCACACCATCATCTACCGGGGCAAGAAGTATTGAATCAGGCCATTGTGAGTTTAGAAAATGAGGTTTTAACGAATTATGCACTCATCCCTTCTCGACCATGGCTACAACAAGGAGAAACATTCCCTGTCAGTCAGTTAAAGGTTACTCCTTGTGATGAAGGATGTGTATTGGTTCAATTTGAGGATATGCCAGAGAATTATAGTGAATATTACGTGATCTATCGTGCTCCGAAATCGAGTCAGCGGGATGTAATCGACTTTAATGATGCCGCGTCTATTCTTGATGTGGTAGGAAAAAATAAAAAGTCGCTCATTCAACATTATACGGATTCAAGTGCGAATCCAAATCAAACCTATACTTATGCGGTTAGTGCTTTATCTCAGGCACAAGTTGAATCCGATCCTGTTTCAGTTGTATATGTTCCGTAAAAATAAAAAAAACATTTACGTAAAGTAAATGTTTTTCTTTTATTAAAAGAATGGCATATCGCGTAAGCCGATGATGCTGATGATTAATGAAATAACAGGAACAACAACAAATGATAAAGCGAGAATTAATAATAAAATTTTTGTTCCCTTCATTTTGTTTAAATTATGCGGAGCCTTTTTAGCCATATTTAATTCACCTCATAGACAACTTTTGCTATAATGTTATGTGTAACTGAATCTATTATAATATATATATCTAAAAAAAGGAAGAGGATTTACCGTTGGAAAAGCCTATATTTAGAATTATCTTCCATATTGATTTAAATGCTTTTTTTGCTTCTTGTGAAATAGCGAGGCGTCCAGAGTTAAAGGATGTCCCCGTAGCGATTACGGGAGAAAAGTCATCAAAGCGTGGGATTGTAACGACTGCTAATTATGTCGCGAGAAAGTATGGGGTGAGCAGTGCGATGCCACTTGTTCAGGCCAAAAGGAAGTGTCCTAATTTAGTGGTTATTGCCGCAAATTTTAACTTGTACAAACAGGTTTCAAGGCAATTTCTTGATCTTCTTCACACGTATACCGATCAAGTTGAGAAAGCTTCGATTGATGAGGCTTATTTAGATGTGACGGCTCTTTTTCAAGAAGGTGGGGTGCATCCTGTGCAGTTAGCATTGCAAATGCAGCAACGTATTTTCAATGAGTTAAAGATTGGGTGTAGTGTAGGAATTGGACCGAATAAGTTTTTAGCGAAAATGGCGTCGGATATGAAAAAACCAAATGGGATTACGGTCTTAAGAAAGCGGGATTTACCACAACTGTTATGGCCACGGCCTATTGAAGAGATGTTTGGTGTTGGGAAAGCTTCGGCTCCAAAATTAAAACAACTTGGAATACAGACGATTGGGGATCTGGTTCATTTTCATGAAGTTGAACGATTAGAGTGGTTGTTTGGAAGTCAGGCCTTGAAATGGATAGAGCATGCGAGGGGGGAGGACTTGAGTATTGTTGATCCACAGCGATATGAAGTTCCGTCAAGCATTGGTCATTCGACGACGTTTTCTAAGGATTATTATTTTGAACGTGAAATTAAAGAAGAAGCGAAAAAAATGTGTTTGAAAACCGCCAATCGTTTAAAAAAGTATGGTCTCTATGCAAAAACAGTGTCACTACAACTCAAGGATACACACTTTAAGCAGATGACGCGTAGTTTAACTGTATCGAAGCCTATCCAGCATATGAATGAATTATACCCGCTTGTTGAGGGATTGTTTGATGATCACTGGGAGGGGCAACCGTTACGGTTAATCGGGGTATATACCTCCAATTTAGTGCATACTAATAAAACAACTGAGCCTTTAAACTTATTTAATTATCAGTCATTTGTCGGGGAAGGGAAAATTAGGAAGACTATGGAAGAGATAAAAAATAAATATGGGGCGGATTTGATTCAAAAGGGAATTCAGAAAGGAAAGAAAAACGAATGAAAAATTTAACTGAAAAACAACTAACAACGAAGGAATATTATCGTAATTCATTTTTGAGTGTGACAGAGGATGAGGTGCAATTACCTAATCAATTAGAAGCGAAGCGCGTCGTCGTCAATCATCCGGGTGGGGTGAATTTAATTGTTTTAGACGAGGAACGTCGTTTAATTCTTGTCGAGCAATACCGTTATCCTGTTGGAAGGCTAACACTTGAAACTCCCGCAGGAAAGATTGAAAAAGGTGAGTTAACGTCTGTGACGGCTAAGCGAGAGCTAGAGGAGGAGACGGGTTATACGTGTGATTCATTAAAAATGATTGGACGTTTTGCAACGTCGCCTGGTTTTTGTAATGAATATATTGAAAATTATTTAGTTATGAATCCCAAAAAATTAGAGCATCCTGTTCAGGGAGATGAGGATGAATTTTTAAATGTCTACCACTTATCAAAAGAGGAGGCGTTAGCTGCCGTTGAAGAGGGGCGAATTTGTGATTTTAAAACGGTCTATGCAATTCAATATTTAATGTTGACGCAACGTTGGTAAGAAGGCGAGGCTTTGCTAGCAATTTTTTATACGAACGTCAGTTAAATCACGGATCGCAACGTTGAAAGGTGTCCATTAATGAACGTTGTGACCTATGCTATTTTCAATTTTATCTTTGTTAAATTTAGCGACAGGCCGCTTAACTGGGGCAACTGTATTGTTTGAGACTAAACTAACGTGTTGCCTTCGTCAATTGATGAGTAAAACGGGATAAAGTTGACGGGGGACTATCAAGTAAAGTGGTTAATAAAGGGTCAAATTGTAATTCATCCGTATCATCAGTACCATGAGAAGTAGTAATCGTTTAGTAATTTTTTTGAGATAAAGGTTGTGATTTGTAGGGATTCACACCAACTGATTAGTCTTTAAACAAATGGATTATTTTAAGAGTTCTGAAAACTTCATGTGATGCATAAATTCTTAGATTAATAATGGTCCTGCATCGGATGTTAAATCTTCTTTGGAAAATAAGTTTCATTTTTTATTGAAATGATATTGTCCTGGATGTGTCATAAAATGTAAAAAGCGTTAATCCCACTAAGGGTTTAACGCTTTTTACATTTTTATGGTGAATGAGTTAGGGTTAAAATTATTTAAGATTTCCAATAAGCCTTACGAAAAGATCACTCTAAACCGTGCGGAGAGGGAAGGAATATTTTTGAGACAACGTATCAATAGGCAGAGTTTATTTAGAGGACCAAAACACGCCAGTATCAATGCCAATTGAATAACACTGATTGACATCTTTACATGATCGGTTCACAAAAAAACTTCACGACACACTTTGGTCGTGAAGTCCCGCCGATAAGAAAAATTACAAAAAATTAGATAGTAGAACCCGTTTTTAGCTTGTTTTTTTCGATAAATAAATTAATCCTATACACATCCAAATATTCGGAATGAAATAGAAAACTTCATGATTTATTAAAATAGATAGTTTGAGTAGAAACAAAGATAGTAGTACAAATAATAAAATCTTTTTCCTATCCTTATCTAAATGATTAAATTTTCTAAAAATAAAAAACGGTACTCCAAGACTAAATATTACTATAAACGACATCAAATAAGCCCCCCAAACTAAAGCACTTGCCATGGCTGCTAAACATAGTAGACAGTCAGTTCCTAAAGTTACTGCACAAAGCACACCACAACCTGTTACAATTTTAACAGCTAATTCAGTAGTAATTTCTATAAAATCAGTTCAAGAACCAAGAACTGGACGTGATGTTATTGCCTGATTACGAACCTCTGAAACTGTCATAAAAGTCTCTTGAGTATCTATAGAAACAACGTTTTTTTATTTGCATACATCCTTACCGTCATATTTCCCTCAGTGTTTTTTATAACATGTCATTTGTTAACAGTAAGTCATTCACCTTCTTTTGAAAACATAACTGTAACATTATTTAATTCATGATTACCGATCGTTCTTTATAGAATTACAATGGAATGATAAGTTTAATCCTCTGATTATGCCCCCATTCATTATTTATTTTCTCCATCAATCTTATCTTGTGAAACACGAATTAATGATTCATCACCTACTTAAGCTTCGATTATTTCCCCTAAAGGTAGCTGAAGCAATTTTACAGGCGCTAGGTCTTTATTTATTACTGCATAATTTTTTAACGTTGATAAATTGTTACTTTTTGTTTTTTGTGGATGAAGTATTAGAGGAATAAATTTGTTAGGTGTCAACAATGCAGGCAAAGACTAAAGGCAATTTAATAAAAAAGAATCCCTTTTTAGGTTAATAAAGTACAAAGTTATATCCCTCTATTATGTTTCTATAAACTAAACTCATATATAGCTTACAACATATCCTTTGTTTGTTACACAAACTGGTGTGAAATTTCTATTTATTTTTATTTTCACGTTTAATTTTATTGTCAAAAGAAAGAGTTTATCTTCTTTTTGAAAAGAAATTAGTGTTTTGTAGTTGATAAATTAAATTTTCAACTACAAAACATAATATTGAAAATTATTTAGTTATGAATCCCAAAAAATTAGAGCATCCTGTTCAGGGAGATGAGGATGAATTTTTAAATGTCTACCACTTATCAAAAGAGGAGGCGTTAGCTGCCGTTGAAGAGGGGCGAATTTGTGATTTTAAAACGGTCTATGCGATTCAATATTTAATGTTGACGCAACGTTGGTAAGAAGGCAACGCTAGAGGGCACCATTCATGAAAAGGGAATGGTGTTTTTTGATGAAGAAGTGACGTGGTGATGTTAGACTGAATGAAATAAATAAAAAAATTAAACTCATTTAGGCATAATCCTGAGTCTTCTTTCATAAGGTTGAAGAAGAAGGGGGGAAGTGCTCATGGTCGCACAAAAACGTCGCAAAAAATCGTTCTCGTATGTCTTATATGTTTTATATGTCTTACTACTACTCGTCATAATTGGTGATATTATTGGGGCTTCACTTTACGTTAAACTGGAACAATCATCCCAAAGTTTAATGGCGAACTATGTAAATGAAAATGTTAATGTTTTTAATCAGGAAAGTTGGTCATTTAATCAACTATTTTATAAACAGTTTATGTATCAAGGAAGTATGTGGGTATTAGGATTAACTGGAGTGGGAGTTATCGTAAACTTGTTTTTAGTCTTTTTAAAAGGGGTTATTGCAGGATTTAATGTCTTCTTTATTTTTCAGGCATTATCACCATTTCAGGCCATTTTAACAAGTCTTCTTTGGTTAATTCAATATTTGTTAATTTTAGGGGTTACCATCTTAAGCGGTTACTTCAGTGTCCGTTTTGTCATTATGGCGGTAAAGATTTTATTCTTTAAGAAGAATAAATTATTATTGAAAAAGCATTTGTTATACTATTTCTATCAATTAGTAATCATTACGGTGCTAACGCTGTTGACTGCAGGTGTCACTTACCTCATTCAGCCTGTTGTTTACCAACAATTTGAGAAGGCTGGAAAGTCTGAAACCATTCAACAATCAGCAGATGATTTTATTTCAACTTCATCGGATGCAACTTCACACTTAAACAAGCAAATAAATATTAATTTTGAAAGAGAAGTGTTATAATAAATTATAACAAAATTTAGATTTAGCAAGATGGTGAAATTATGACACAACTTTCAACATATGAAACGATGATAATGAAATCAGGATCAAAGCTAACCAAACAACGCAAACAGATATTAAAAGTCATTATTGATCATCCGCATGAACATTTTTCAGCCGAAGCACTTTATGATTTAGTGAAACATATCGATGACTCGATTGGAATTGCAACGGTTTATCGAACATTAGAACTTTTTGAGAAGTTAGGAATTGTTCGAAATGTAAAAATAAAAAATGATGGTGTGAACTATTATGATGTTGTTGATTTAGACGAGGAAAATCATTTTCATCATCATTTAATTTGTACAAATTGTCGTCGAATTATAGAGATTGCAGATGAACTTGAATCGTATGAGACCTTTATTGAACAAAAGTACGGGTTCCAAGTTAAGGATCATGATCTAACACTATATGGCATTTGTTCAGACTGTCAATCGTTAGAGAATAGTGAAAAACCTCTACAAAAGTAGGGGTTTTTCACTATTAAAAAACGTGAGCGGATCATTTGAAGGGTTGGTGTTGAAGTCATCATCAAACCTAGCGATGGAAAGAGGGGAGTTATGGGCTATTTAGTTTAGAAAGAGAGGAGGGATTGCCACTAGACCGGATGCGATCAATCGATTTAAAGGGGCTCAAAGCTGTTTGTTTCGTTTGTTGGTTTTTAAACGAGGATGTACCATTCCATCGATTGATATCAAGAGATCGAGGTTTAAGTGGCAGAACAGGTGATAAAAGAAAGAGAATTGGAAAATTTTTTAACCTATCTAACCATTGATCGCGGGCTAAGTTTGAATACAAAAGAAAATTATGCACGTGATTTGGGAGGTTACCTTACTTATCTAGAGCAGCAATCCATTGAGCATTTTAATCAGGTTAAGCGTGAACACATTCAAACGTATTTGATTGAGCTTTATGGACGGGGTCTAAATACTAAAAGCGTTGCGCGTCACTTATCCGCCATACGTACCTTTCATCAATATTTGATGATTGAGCGCCTATGCTCGCAAAATCCATGTGATCTTATTGAAAGCCCGAAATTAAGTCGAGATTTACCGGAAGTTTTAAGCGTGGCTGAGGTGGAACGACTTTTAGAAAGTTTTACTGAAGAAACGGCAGCTGACTTGCGCAATCACGCCATGGTCGAATTGTTGTATGCCTCAGGTCTTCGAGTGAGCGAGTTGCTCGCCTTAAACATTGTCGATATTCATTTATCGATGCAATTTATTAAGTGTCGTGGGAAGGGAGATAAGGAACGGATTGTCCCAATTGGGGAAGTTGCCTCTGACGTTTTAACGCGCTATTTAGAAAAAGCACGTCCACAGTTATTAAAGAAATCGACGGATGTCTTATTTTTAAATCGCTTTGGTGATCCTATGTCGCGGCAAGGATTTTTCAAAATATTAAAAAAGCAAGCCCAGATGGCGGGGATTACTAAAAATCTTTCGCCCCATAAATTAAGACATTCATTTGCCACGCATTTAATTGAAAATGGGGTGGATTTAAGGTTGGTGCAAGAGATGTTGGGGCACTCAGATATTTCGACCACTCAAATTTATACGCATATGAGTAAGGAGCATTTAAAGGAGTTGTTTGAGCATACACATCCGCGAGCTCAGGCGCTGAAAGAAAGAGACTCCACAAGTTAAAAAAAATAACATATAATAAATATGGATAGATTGTTAAATACTAATAAAGATTTAGTTGTCGTTAAGAAAGGACGTTAGATATGAAATATAATCGTATATTTTTAATTATCATGGATTCAGTAGGTGCCGGAGAATTACCGGATGCTAAAGATTATAATGATCAAGGAGCAAATACGTTAAAACATATCGCACAAGCTGCTAAAGGATTAAATATGCCTCATATGCAGTCGTTAGGATTAGGAAATTTAACTGAAATACAAGGGGTTGACCCGCATCAACCAGAAAAGGGATATTATACAAAATGTGAAGAATTGTCTGTAGGAAAAGATACGATGACTGGTCATTGGGAAATTATGGGGCTTAAAATTACGGAACCGTTTAAAACCTTCACAGAGACTGGGTTTCCACAGGATTTAATCGATGAATTAGAAAAACGTACAGGTCGCAAAGTAATTGGGAATAAGTCAGCCTCAGGAACTGAGATTTTAGATGAACTTGGGGAAGAACATATGAAAACGGGGGCTATTATCGTTTATACGTCAGCAGATTCTGTATTGCAAATTGCAGCACATGAAGAAATTGTTCCGATTGAAGAACTTTGGAACATGTGTAAAATGGCGCGTGAGATTACGATGAAAGAGGACTGGAAGGTCGGACGTATTATTGCGCGTCCATTTATTGGAGACAAAAAAGGAGCGTTTAAACGCACGCCAAATCGTCACGATTATGCCTTAAAACCTTTTGACAGAACCGTTTTAAATGAATTAAAAGATGCAAAAAAAGATATCATTGCTATTGGTAAAATTAATGATATTTATGTAGGAGAAGGGATTACAGAAGCCATTTTAACGAAATCAAATGAGGATGGAATGAACCAATTACTTCAGGTGATGGATCAGCCATTTGAAGGGTTAGCCTTTTTAAATTTAGTAGACTTTGATGCGTTGTATGGTCATCGTCGAGATCCACTTGGATATGCGAAATGTTTAGAAGCGTTTGATCGTCAATTAGGTGATGTTTTAACGAAGATGAAAGAAGACGATTTACTGATTATTTCAGCGGATCACGGAAATGATCCAATTGCCTCAGGAAGTGACCATACGCGTGAGTATATTCCAGTCATTATGTATTCTCCATCTATGGTAGCAGGAGGAGAATTACCTATTGGGAAAACATTTGCTAATATTGGGGCAACGGTCGCTGAAAACTTTGGAGTTAAGGCACCACTTATTGGAGAGAGTTATTTAAAACAAATGAAATAACAAGAAGAGATGAAAAAGGGATGAAATGATTCATCCCTTTTTTTGGTATTTGTGCTTCTGAAAGATTCGTTGTTTTAAAATCGACGTATAATAAAGGAAAAACTGGGAAGACTATTGAATAATGTTATAATTTAAAAGGTGATGAATATGAAGAGATGGTCTCTGTATCTTTTGATTTGTTTGATCTTGGTCGGAGCGTGGTGTCTTTTTAATCAGTTAGAGTCAACAGACACGGAGTTATCAGTGTTTGGATTCAAAATAGAATTGCAACAAGAGAAGGTATCGGGACAGGTCATTGATGAGGATGGGAAGCCCCTGGTCGCGGAAATTCGTTTTTTTGATTCGGAAGGTGGCCTTGTTAAACGAATTCAAACGAATCTAAAAGGGGAGTTTGGAATTCATCTAGATGAAGGATATTATACGATCGAACTATCGAGGGGATATGAGTATGAACGAAAATCAATTCCTGTGGAGGTTCGTCAGGGACAGCCTGTTCAGGTTAAACCTACGATTCTTACCCGACTGATTGACTGGAGAGCAAAGGATTATTATGGTGGTGATTTTAATCAACACTCCCATTTTAGTTCAGAGGGACAAAATACGGTTGAGGAAGTTTTGACGGCTAATTTAGCAAATGGGCTAAGTTATGGGGCATTGGCCGATGAAAATACCGTTGATGGTAATGATGAGTGGAATGCATTGGCGGATCAGGTCCATTATCTTGCACTGTCAGGTCAAACAGTCATGCATCGTCAACAACGATATGTGGCCGTAAATGTTCCAAAACAACTAACGCTTGATTCAGAAGCTTCGATCGATTCGATTAATCAATTAGGCCACCAAATTCATGAATCAAACGGAATCCTACTCACCGATGCTTTAAATGATTCAATTAAGTCCTTATTAGAGGGGAAAGGAATCGATGCAATTGAAATTTGGAATGGCCAACAAGTGCCTCCAATTAGAAGCTTAGAAGGGTTAGAGAAAAAAATGACCGCTAACGTTTTACGAAGAGAGAAATGGTTTGAACTGTTAAATCAAGGAATGAAAATAACGGCAGTGGCTAATTCAAATAACTATGATATTAATGGAGCCCTTATAGGTGAAGGAATAACGAAAAACGAGCACTATAATCGATGGTTAGCAGATGGAGGATCCGTCGGAGAACCACGGAATTATATTAAGGCGGATGAGTTAACGGTAGCAGGAATATTAAAAGGAATAAAAGAAGGTCATGTTTTTATGACCAATGGGCCTTTAATGGATATTACGATAAATGATAAAACATTCGGTGATGAAATAAGTGGGGTAACGGATGCTGAGATTGCGTATTTAGTAACGTCAAACCAGTCTGAATTAATGCAGTTAAATATTATTGCAGATGGAGAAATTATACAGGAAGTTCCATTAGCAAAAAATGTCCCCAACCTAGGAACATTGAATTTGAATTTATCAGATTATCAATGGGTTGCATTTGAGGTGTTAACGACATCCTATGAATATGCGCTCTCTAATCCGATTTATTTGAAAGCGGATTAAAAATCATACAAACGCCGTCGAACTATTGAATAATATGTCGTTTTTCAGTAAAATAAAGATAACAAGCAAAGAGATGGAGGTCTAACAATGGTTAAACATATTGTGATGTGGAAAATTAAAGAAACAAATGGATTAACAAAAGAACAAACAGCGCAACAAATTAAAGAAGCTTTAGAAGGATTAAACGGAAAAATCGAAGGTCTTCGTCATTTAGAAGTAGGAATTGATTTCTTACAATCGGATGCATCTTATGATGTCGTATTATATTCAGAGTTAGAAGATAAAGCTGCTTTAGAATATTATCAGGCACATCCATTACATGTGAAAGTGGCAACAGAAATTGTAAAACCTGCGGCAACTTCACGCGTTGTTTCTGATTACGAGTTATAAGAATGGGGCAATAACATTTTTGTTATTGCTTGTTTTTATTAGAAAGTTAGTAGATGAATTGATTTATTTTATGATAAATGATACCAATTAAATGGCTTTATTTTTAACTAAAGGGAGAGGCTAACAAGCATGAAAAACAATCACGATGCGTATAATTTAGTTTTTGGAATATCCATTTACGATATTTTTGGATTTACGGCTCACAATTACCGTTCTCATGACTCAAATCCGGGGCGTGTGAAAGTATCTTTTGGTGGCGTATGTCGTAATATTGCTGAAAATATGGCAAGAATGGGAGCAAATACAAAATTTATTTCCGTTCTAGGTAATGATGAAAAAGGAAAAAGCATTTTAAAGCACTCTGAATCAATCAACGTTGATATGTCTGATTCACTGATTATTGAAGGGGCCTCAACACCAACTTATGTTGCCATCCTTGATGAAAAGGGTGAAATGGTCTCTGCTATTGTTGATATTGATGTAGAGCATCATCTCACAGAAGAATTTATTGATTCGAAATCAGATGTGATTGAAGGTTCTGAATATATGTTCTTTGGAGCAGATAATCCGAAAATTTTAGAATATATTGTGAAGAAATATAACAAGAAAACAAAGTTTGTATTAGATCCTGTTTCTGCAGCAAAAGCAGCAAATATCAAAGATTTATTGCCATACTTTCACACCGTGAAACCTAATCGTCATGAAGCAGAAGTATTATGTGGGTTTAAATTAGAAACAGTTGAAGATGTTCGTCGCGCAGGAAAATATTTTCTTTCGCTCGGAATCCAAAATATTTTTATTAGTTTAGATGCAGATGGTGTTTATTACTGTACCCCTGTAGAAGAAGGTATTGTGAAGCCGAACAAGGTAGACGTGATAAACGTAACGGGAGCGGGAGATTCTTTTATTGCAGGTGTTGGCTATAGTTATTTAAATCAACTATCTATTTTAGATACAGTGAAGTTGGCTCAGGCAATGTCGATTATTACCATTTCACATGAAGAGACGATTCATCCGGAGATGGAACTTAATCGTGTAAAACAAAAAATTAATGAAATTGAATGGTCTATAACTACGTTTTAACCTTTCGATTTCCGACAAAACGAGGAGCTTTTTTGTGAAAAAAGCTCCTTTTTTTGTCTTATTGCGGAACTGGAACCGATTACGGAATCGTGGGGTATTGTGTCGGATAAAGTGTTACCGGTTACATGAGAATTATACATTGTATTAATTTTATGAAAACGATATAATCAAGTTGTAGCAAAAAGTAATGCGTTTACTTTGGAGATTCTTAACAGGTATAACACGAAGAATGGGGAGAAACACTAACGAAAAGAGACAGCAAGAAAAAGAAAAAGGAGTCGGACACACGATGAATAAAGTATGGTGGAAAGAAGCCGTGGCATATCAAATCTATCCTAGAAGTTTTATGGATTCAAATGGTGATGGAATCGGTGATCTTAATGGAATTATTACGAAATTAGATTATCTAAAATCACTTGGAATTGATGTGATTTGGATTTGTCCATTTTATAAGTCGCCTAATGATGATTGTGGTTACGATATTAGCGACTATAAAGATATTATGGATGAATTTGGAACGATTGAAGATTTCGATCGTTTACTCAGTGAAGTTCATAAGCGAGGAATGAAATTAATTGCTGATTTAGTTATTAATCATACGAGTGATGAACATCCATGGTTTATCGAA
Source organism: Turicibacter faecis (assembly GCF_037076425.1). Classification (NCBI taxonomy): domain Bacteria; kingdom Bacillati; phylum Bacillota; class Erysipelotrichia; order Erysipelotrichales; family Turicibacteraceae; genus Turicibacter; species Turicibacter faecis. The sequence goes on from NZ_AP028127.1 coordinate 1,014,928, forward strand.
TCTAGGTCTTCATTAGATAACCCCAAACGTGACTGGTATATTTGGCGAGACGGGATTAATGGAAAAGAGCCAAATAACTGGGAAAGTATTTTCAGTGGATCCGCTTGGGAATATGACGAAGAAACGAATCAATATTACATGCATCTATTCTCTAAAAAACAACCTGATTTAAATTGGGAAAATCCAGAGGTTAGAGAAGCTTTATACGAGATGGTTAACTGGTGGTTAGATAAAGGAATCGATGGATTCCGAGTTGATGCCATCAGCCATATAAAAAAGGAAGAAGGATTGGCGAATATGCCGAATCCTCAACAACTCAAATATGTTTCATCGTTTGATAAACATATGAATGTGAAAGGAATTCATCCGCTACTGGCTGATTTGAAAGCGAATACTTTCGATCATTATGATATTATGACAGTAGGGGAAGCAAATGGGGTTAAACCTGAAGATGCTCACCTATGGGTGGGAGAAAAAGAAGGAAAATTTAATATGGTTTTCCAATTCGAACATCTTGGACTGTGGAAGGATAATGGAAGTGAAAAACTAGATATCCGTCAGTTAAAACAAATCTTAACCAAGTGGCAAAATGGCTTAGAAGGTGTTGGATGGAACGCGCTTTATATTGAGAATCATGATTTAGCGCGAATTGTTTCTACCCTTGGAGACGATGAACACTATTGGAAAGAAAGTGCGACATCGCTTGGCATGATGTACTTCATGATGAAGGGAACACCATTTATTTACCAAGGGCAAGAAATTGGAATGACCAATGTGCACTTTGATAAGGTTGAGGATTATCAAGATGTCCAAAGTACGGGGCTTTACTATTCTAAGCTCGATCAGGGAATGGAGCATGATGACATTATGGAGATTATTCGTGCAACAGCCCGTGGGAATAGTCGAACACCGATGCAATGGAATAACGAAGCGAATGCAGGATTTACAACGGGGGTACCTTGGTTAGCAGTTAATCCAAACTATAAAGAGATTAATGTGCAAAAACAGGAGGAAGATCCGGAATCAATTCTTAACTTCTATAAAGATATGATTGCATTAAGAAAATCGGATGATGTCTTTATTTACGGAAAATACGAATTGATTCTTGAAAATCATCCAAATGTTTACGCGTACTTACGTATCTTGGATGGGAAAAGTGCCTTAGTATTGTGTAATCTAACGGACACTGAAACGATGGTTGATTTAGGTCAATTATCAGTATCGGCAGAACAATTATTACTTGCAAATATGCCTGTTGAGGATCACGCAATTGTAACTGAATTGGAATTGAAGCCGTTTGAAGCTCGCATCTACAGCTTAAATTAAGCTATGATGATATAAGAATTATTAGGAGGAATAGTTGTGAAAAAGTCAGGGTTTATGTCGTTTGATTTCTGGCAAAAGTTTGGAAAGGCCTTAATGGTCGTTATCGCTGTAATGCCAGCAGCGGGGATTATGATTTCTTTAGGTAAATTAGTTGCAATGTCAGGTGGAGATATTGCAGTAATTGCTACAATCGCTAAAATCATGGAAGAAATCGGTTGGGCGATTATTGGTAACTTACATGTTTTATTTGCCGTTGCTATCGGGGGATCTTGGGCAAAAGAACGTGCGGGTGGAGCATTTGCCGCTTTAATCGCATTTATCTTAATTAACCGTATTTCAGGAGCAATCTTTGGAGTAACAGCTGATATGTTAGCTGATCCAACAGCAACAGTTAAATCACTGTTTGGAGCAGACATGATTGTTGCAGACTACTTTACTGAAATTTTAGGATCGCCAGCCTTAAACATGGGGGTATTCGTAGGGATTATCTCTGGGTTCTTAGGGGCAGCTATCTTTAATAAATATTACAACTTCAGTAAATTACCACAAGCATTAGCGTTCTTCAATGGTAAACGTTTCGTACCATTCGTTGTAATCGGGGGATCAGTTGTAACTTCATTAATCTTATCAATCATTTGGCCATTCGCTCAAGGTGCATTAAACAACTTTGGTCAATGGATTGCAACTTCTCAAGATACTGCGCCAATCCTTGCACCATTCGTATACGGAGCTGGTGAGCGCTTATTATTACCATTTGGTTTACACCACATGTTAACTATTCCTATGAACTATACTGAATTAGGTGGAACATATGAAGTTTTAACAGGTGCAAACGCAGGACAAATCGTTGCAGGACAAGAGTCTTTATGGTTAGCATGGGTAACTGACTTAAATAACTTAAAAGCAGCTGGAGATATGGAAGCCTATAACACATTATTAAATTCAGTAACACCAGCACGCTTCAAAGCAGGACAAGTTATTTTATCAACTGCTTCATTAATGGGGGCTGCTTATGCAATGTTCCGTAATGTTGACAACGATAAAAAATCAGCTTATAAATCAATGTTCGTTTCTGCAGCATTAGCAACATTCTTAACAGGTGTATCTGAGCCATTAGAATTCATGTTCATGTTTATTTCACCAGTTTTATACTTATGCTATGCTATCTTAGCAGGTGCGGCGTTTGCTTTAGCTGACTTAATCAACTTACGTATTCACTCATTTGGTATTATCGAATTCTGTACTCGTATTCCAATGATGGCGAATGCTGGATTAACAGGAGATATGATTAACTTCGTATTAGGATGTTTAGGATTCTTCGCATTAAACTTCGGTGTATTCAACTTTGCTATTAAAAAGTTCAAAATTGCGACACCAGGACGTTTAGGAAACTACAATGAAGAAGATAACACTGCGGCGGATTCAAACGTAACAGCTGGAGGAAGCCAATTAGCAAATGATATCATCTTATTATTAGGTGGAGCAGAGAACATCTTAGACGTAGATGCTTGTATGACTCGTTTACGTGTAACAGTTAAAAATGCAGATAATGTATCAGATCAACCAAACTGGAAAGCAACTGGTGCATTAGGATTAATCATTAAAGATAATGGAATCCAAGCAATTTACGGACCAAAAGCTGATGTATTAAAATCAGAAATTCAAGATATCTTAGGTTTATAATTATAGGAGCGTTTTTATGAAAGTATTAACCTTAAATTGTCATGCTTGGCAAGAAGAAAATCAACTTCAAAAAATTAAACACTTAGCCGAAGTCATTAAAGAAAAAAACTATGATGTGATTGCCTTGCAAGAGGTCATGCAGTTAGTAGACCCAAGTGATGATGAAAAGGTCAAAAAAGACAATTATGCGGTTGTATTACTTCATGAGTTAATGAAGTTAGGGGTAACAGATTATCAATTCGTATGGGACTTTGCTCACATCGGATTTGATATCTATGAAGAGGGGTTAGCGGTGCTAACCCGTCTCCCTATTAAAAAGGCCGATTCATTTGTTATCACGAATCAAGATGATATTCATAATTTCCGCACACGTCGTGTTGTGGGGGTTGAGGTGATGAACGGGGATCAACCGATGAGCATTTATTCATGTCATTTAGGTTGGTACCATGATGAAGAGGAACCATTTAAAAATCAGGTTGACCGCCTAGTTGCCAAGTTACCACAAAATCAATTAGCCCTTGTTATGGGAGACTTCAATAATGATGCTAATATCCGTGATGAGGGATATGACTACCTTTTAAGTAAAGGGTTAGTCGATACGTATACGTCGGCTGAAGAGAAGGATAGTGGTATGACGGTTGTTGGAAAAATTGATGGATGGTCGAACAATAAAAAAGACTTACGCATTGATTTAGTTTTAGCTAACCAAAATATCAAAGTTAAATCATCCCATGTTATTTTTAATGGCCAACATAAAGAAATTGTTTCTGATCATTTCGGTATTGAAGTAGAGTTAGATTTATAAAAATTAACCCCTCTAAAGATTTTCTTTAGAGGGGTTAATGATATAGAAGATAAAGAAAAAACAACTAATTTTTTTATTAGTTGTTTTTTCTTTTATTATTCTGTTTCAAGTTCCTTAAGTTCGAGGTTTTGACGGCGATTATCTAAAGGGTTTTTGTTAATATGATAAACGTAAAATCCCGATTGTGGTTTTGCTAAGAATGCATCGAGATAAAGTGGACCAGATGGGGTATGAGCAAGAACATACGGTTGACCATTAGGTTTCTTTTTCGAAATCCAAGTATATTGTTCATTTACGACACCATCTAAATCCTCGGCGGAAATAAGTGCTTTGTTCACGATGTTTCCATAGCGATCTTTTAAATGAATAGCAATATCCCCATTATCTAGACGTTCGTAACTATTGATTTGTTGGCGATTGTATATTTCAAGGTTTGATTTACGGTTATCTAGAAGATCTCCGTTAATATGTCGGATAGGTGCGTTTTTACTTGTACCTAAGACAACTGATTGTAAGGTTGGTTTGAGGTAGCGAACTTTTCCGTTTTGATTTATTTTTGTTTTTGTTTCAATAATATAGCAATTAAAATCTTTATGCCATTGAGCGTACCAATAAGAATAGTTCTTTACTTTTTCTAAATCCTCTAGATCAAATTGAGCAACGAATGATTTTCCTTTTTTATTAAAAACAGTTAAGTTAACAACGTCTCCGACGATGTCATATTGGTTTTTATGTTGAGTTGTCATTTAGAATCACCTCTAGTCATTTATCTTCTTTATTCATTATGCCATTATAACAAAAGATAATGTATTTTTCTACCTATAAAAACAAATCTTATCTTAATTTGCTACTATTGATAAACGCATATTCAAAAGAAGCGGATAGGGAATAAATTAAGGTGTAGTTGAAATTCTAACAAATGAAGTAAAAGGAGATATAGAACTATGTGCACTAATGGTATGAATAACAATCAATTCAATGAAAATTCAATTTTTAATTTTGAACCTCAACAACAAAATCGCTGTCGATGCCAAAGCGAGGAAATGCGCCCACAACGCCCTTGTCGAAATTCGAATCAAGCGGATCAGACTTGTGTTTCACAAAATGTATTTTTAACAGGTGATTTGTATCAAATTAAAGATGCAGATACAGTTGTTACGAATGATGTGCAGTTAAATGGGATTAGCCAGATGGGGCGTCAGGGAAATAATAACTGTAGAGTTCGACAAGCATATATGCAGGGCTATCGTCAAGGCTGTATGAAAGGGTGTCGTCAAGGTTATCGTAAAGGATTTAGAGATGGGTATTGCCAGGGGGTTAGAACAGCTAACTGCTTTGGATTAGGGAATAACTGTTGCAATAAGGAAGCAGAACTTAACACAAGTCTTTCAAATTCAACTACAAACTCCGTAGCTAATGAAGATTTCTTTTTGTTTTAAAAAGCTACGTAAAGCGAAATAAAAAAAGGCAGGATATCCTGCCTTTTTTTAATAGCTATTATTATTTTGTTTCTAACGCTTTTTTAACTAAATCTAAGTAAGAAGCAACTTTAATAGAAACACCTGATACAGCATCTGTGTGTCCATCTTCATCTGTTAATGTAACTTTTGTTACATCAAAGTTATTAGCAACGATGAAGTCTTCTAATAAGTCCATTTGCTCATGCCATGCTAATTCTCCACCCATGTCATAAGTTCCTTCTTCTGATGCAGCACGTTTTGATGTTCCATCTTCTTGGATCATATCGATATTTAAGTTAACAGCTTTTCCGTTATCATAAACAACTTCAATCACATCTGTTCCTGATTTAGCTGGAAATTCCGATTTTTTAATTCCACTGAATCCAAATTCAGTTTCACCTTTTGCAACTGAATCCATTAATTCTTGAACTAATTTTACATATGAACCGACTTTCATTGAAACGCCTGTTAATGAGTCTGTATGTCCATCTTCATCAATAAGATTGATTTTTGTTGTATCAAAATTATTGTCTACTAATGCTTTTTCTACTGCAGCAATTTGTTCATGCCATTGTAAAGCACCTTCTTCTTTACTCATAACATATCCACCACTAGCAGCTAATTCTTTTTTTGATGTTCCGTTTGTTAATACATCAATTGATACTGAAGTCGGCTTCCCATCTTTGTATTCCATAACAATTGAAGCAACGTCAGTAGAAGCTCCTGTAGGATCAACTAAACGGTTGTATGTTACCGTTCCAGTGTATGTTCCCGCTACTTGTTCAGTTTTTTGTGTTTCAGTTTTTGGTGCTTCTGCGTCATTTGAGCAAGCTCCTAAAAATAAGACTGCTGAAGCTAACGCGATTAAAAGTTTACCTTTTAACATGTGTTTGTACCCCCTACGGCTAAATATTATCTCTAAAAGACAAGCTATATTCTAACAATAAACCTCTTTCATATCAAGGTTTTTTTGTGTTTTTTTTAACAAAAAGCATGAAAAAATGAATAAAGAAAAAATAAAGGGGAAAAATAATAGAATTTTTTTGCATAAGAGAGAGGAAAAAATAGAAAAGTAAGATTATTCCTGTGTATCTATAACATGGAATCGATTACAGTCAGAATTTAGTAGGTTTGTCAGATTACACTATGATAAAATATGTGTTGTGAAGAACAAGTAGACTATTTATAGGGGGATGACATAGATGACAGAAGTAGCACGTAAATGGTGGAAGGAAGGCGTAGGTTATCAAATCTATCCAAAAAGTTTTTGCGATAGTAATGGGGACGGAATTGGTGACTTACAAGGAATTATTAGTAAATTAGACTATTTAGCCCATTTAGGGATTAATATTATTTGGTTATGTCCTGTTTACCAATCACCAATGGATGATAACGGATACGATGTGTCAGATTATTATCAAATTGCAAAAGAATTTGGTAGTATTGAAGACTTTAAAATTTTATTAAATGAAGCTAAAAAGCGTGGAATTAAAATTGTAATGGACCTTGTATTAAATCATACGAGCGATGAACATCCTTGGTTCGTTGAGGCGCGTCAATCAGTAGATAGTCCATACCGTGATTATTACATTTGGCAAAAAGGGAAAACCGATGAGTGGGGAAATGAAACTGAGCCAACGAACTGGGCTTCATTTTTTACACCTTCATGTTGGGAAAAAGACGAACAAACCAACGAGTATTACATGCACATCTTCTCTCGTAAAATGCCAGACTTAAACTGGGCAAATGATAAGATGCGTGAATCATTATATGAAATGGTTAAATGGTGGTTAGAGTTAGGAATTGATGGCTTCCGTGTAGATGCTGTAGCCCATTTAGATCGCGACTTCTCATTTACTGATTCACATATGCCAAGTCATGGGAAATATAAAGAAGATTGGTCAAAATTCTCTAACATGCCACTTGTTCATACTTACTTAAAAGAGTTAAATGAAAAAGTGTTATCTCATTATGATATTTTTACAGTTGGTGAAGTTGGCGGAGGAGCGGATGTTAATGAGGCGCTTAAATACGCGGCGTATGATTCAAAAGAATTAGACATGGTATTTACGTTTGATCACTGCTGGGCAAACAATGGATATGACTCATTAAATGAAACATGGACTAATCGTGTGAACTTATATGACTTAAAACAAGTGTTTAAAAAATGGCAATTAGGATTACAAAATCGTGCTTGGAATCCACTTTATTGGTTAAACCACGATCATCCGCGTGTGATGTCACAATACGGTGAGGCAACACATTACCATAAAGAATCAGGAAAAATGTTAGCGACGTCATTATTAATGATGTGGGGAACACCATTTATCTATAACGGTGAGGAAATTGGGATGACAAACGCGGATCATTTAACATTTGATGATTATCATGATGTTTCGACAATTGAAAAAATTAAGAAATTATTAGGGGAAGGGCACCCAACGGAATTGATTGAACGTTATATTAAAGTGACTTCTCGTGATAATGCGCGAACACCAATGCAATGGGATCAAACGGAAAATGGTGGGTTTACAACGGGAACACCATGGATGAAAGTTAATCCAAATTATCAAACGATTAATGTGGCTTCACAATTAGAGGACGAAGATTCATTATTTAATCACTATCGCCGTTTAATTGAGTTAAGACGTTTTAGTGACTATAAAGATATCATCGTTTATGGGGATTACCAGTTAGTAGGTGAGCATCATCCAAATGTATACGCATATGTAAGAACATATGGGGATCGTCGATTATTAATCGTATCAAACTTCTTTGAAAAACCAACAACTATTTGTTTACCAGATTTAACAGCTAAACAAATGGTCATCTCAAACTATAAAGATTCATCAATGCATTTACCATGTTTAGAGTTAAGAGCTTATGAATCAATTGTTTTTGAATTAGTTTAATTAATACTATTAATGTGCAAAACTACTTCCAATTAATTTCCAGCTATAAAATACCAGTAAAAAAAGAAAAAACATTAACTTAAATCCCTGTATAATTAAGTCTCCTACAACCAATTAACGAGGGGGAATTAAGTTAATGTTCATGGATAGTATTATATCAGATTCAAATTCAATTTTCAAATTTTTAAAACAACTTGATTTAGATTTATTCTTATCTAAACCTCAGTTTAATCATGTTAACCAGTTTCTAAACTTGATGATTCAGGAAAATTATCAGGGGAAAATCTCTGCCGTTAAACACTGTCATCGGACAAGTTTTGGACGATTTTTAACGGATAGTCCTTGGGATGAGGAGGCGATCAGTCACCAGATTCAAACCTATGTTTTATCCTGTATCTATCAGCGTTCTTATCAAACTCAACAACCTATTTACGTGATGGTTGATGATACGACTTGTGTTAAAACTAAACCTTCGTCACGGGCAACACATCCTATTCAAGGATGTAGCTGGCACTTTTCTCATCTTCATCATCAACACGTTTATGGTCATCAATTTGTCGCCTTGATGCTTCAATGTGAGGATTTAATTCTTCCTTATCAAATCATTCCCTATGAAAAAGAGAAACAGAGTAAAATCGAACTCGTTCGAAGAGCTCTGATGGAATTACCCAAACCTCCCTATAAAGGCTATGTCTTAGCGGATAGTTGGTATACGTGTGAAGCTCTCCTTCAAACGGCTAAGCAAGTCGGGTTTCATTATTTAGGAGCGATTAAAACGAATCGAATCATTCTTCCTAAAGGTTACCGTCCCAACGGAATTCAACTGAAACAATTTGCGAAAACATTATCCCTTCATGATCTCGACTTAGTGACCGTCGGATCTGAGCGTTATTATACGTATCTATATAAGGGACGAATAAGAGGGGGACATGTCGTCCAAATCATTTTAAGTTGGCCCCAAACGGCTCCTTTGGAAGAAAAAGCTTTACGTTGTTTTATGAGTCATGATTTGAAAATGTCTGCCAAACAACTACTTAAACACTATACTAAACGTTGGCCTATTGAAATTTTCTTCCGAGAAGTGAAGCAAAATTTCGGAATGGGGAACTATCAAATTCGAACTTTACAAGGGATTAAACGATTGATGTTAATGATTCAATTCGTTTACCTTTATTTAAAACGAATAACGTTAAATAATCGTTGTTTGGGTGACAGTTTACGCCAGTGTCAACGAAAGCAAAAACAAGAATTAGTGAAATTAATTTATCATAAAGCTCAAAAAGGTGTGGAATTAAAAACCATTTTTGAAGAGTTGAAAATTGCATAGGGTAAGTGTATTTTCATTCCTTGGAAAATTTTTCTTAAAAATTGCACATTAATAGTTAATATTATTTTAAAAGAAAATACAGTATCAATACACTCTGACTTGATACTGTATTTTCTTTTGTTGGTAAATGAGCGCGAATTGCGTATAATAGAGAAATCCGAGATAATTTTACTCAAGAAGACGCTCAAGGCTTTTAGCCAATCAAGGTGAACAGTCGTTTAGTTGCCCAATATAAGATTGATTGTGTAGCTAGATAGATAGAGGCGGGGTTCCTTTTGTGTTTTAAGCAGACATCCCTCATCCATAAAACATAAAAGGACGTTTGAGCGCATCCATGTGAAGGTCTTATTTGAATAGTGAAGGAGTTTACGATGAATCATATTTTACAATTATTAGTTGCGATCGTGTTCTTTTTTATCCTTTTTAAACAGTATAAAAAAACACATCAACCTCATCTTTTAGTGACACTACTGGCGTTAGTACTGATCGGTATTTGCCGACTAGTGGTTCCGCATCTTTCAAATCCCGCTATTCGGATAGGGGTTGTCTTTATTGCGGTACTAAGTTGCGCCCTCAGTTATGGACTCATCTGCCGTGATGAAAAAAAACGGTAAGGGGTTAGCCTTCATGGCTAACTCCTTTTTTTATCAAAATGAAAACTTAAGTGTGAAGGCGTCATATAGTAGTAGGGGAGAAACTTATTCTTCTTCCTTAGGGTGCTTTGAAATGGCTGCAAGAGGCGATCTATTATAAATGAAATTCTGTTAAAGTAAATCACCTCATGTATGTGATTAACTGAAAATTTAACGGAAGAATAGGCGTTGATCTATTATTATTAAGGTTTTATTGAATAGGATAGAGTAGGCAGAAAATGTAGCTATTTTAAAGTAGGATAAGAAGCTAGGAACTCTCTGATTTGAGGTGAAACAATGGTTAATCGAGGCAAAGACGGCTGGAATAAAGGAATGTTACAAAAAGAAAAAACGTCTTCCAAAAGTACGCGTAGCGTAAAAAAAACGCCTCTTCAACAATTTGATGTCGCGGCTTTCTTCGAGGAAAATTTGTTTGATATTATTGACCTAGAAGAAAATCGTTCAGGTGTCAAAGAGTTTGAAGATGCTGTGAAGAAGGATGAATAATGGAGCTCCCTCGACTTGTTCAAAGTAAAGATATTCATCGAGGGAAAATCTTTTATGTTGCCTTACCGTATACGCAGGGAAGACCGTTTCGGTTTGTTGAAAAGGACGGACAATACGAGGATTTGTATCGTATTATTGAGCGACCAGATGGATTTAAGGGGGTTTTTGAACCTGAGACCGGGAAGCGCCGTTCGGAAAATCTAGAAGTTGTAACAGGTATTAAATTACGCCCATGTATCGTCATTCAAAAAGATCAGTATAACCATAATGAGAAGTATCCATTTGTTGTCGTGTTACCCATTGCGACATTAACGAAGGAACATAAACAACGCCCGATTTTTAAGCGATTAATTGAGCATAATGATTTGGATCAATTCTATTATCTTGGAAATGATTGTTATATTACAGTCAATGATCCGAAACGTGTGTATAAAAATACGTTATTCTATGTTGAAGGACGTTTAAAAATTGAGGAAAGTGACATCGATATGGATGAATTAATGATGCGCTTTGCAGAATGCTTAGCCGTCAAAAAAATACGTTCTGAATAAGTAAGGGATACTTGCAAGAAAGGGATGCGTCAGGCGTCCCTTTTTGTTGCTAAAAAAGTCGAATATTTATTTAAAATAGTTTGCATTCTATTAAGAATATGATAAATTAGTTATGCTAGATTGAATTAAACAATGGATATTCATCATGCGATTGATGTTGCATTGTGTGGTGGATATGATGAGAATAAAGGGGCAGAATAAAAAGATGACAGCAAAGAAAATGTTAAAACGACCAGAGATGAAACAACTGATTGAAAAAGTAAAGATGTTAAGCCCATTTGAATTAAAGGATGAATTTATTAAAATGGCGCAGAAATCGAAGGAGTTGGGGACCCCGAAAATTTTAAATGCCGGACGTGGAAATCCGAACTGGACAGCGGCAACACCAAGGCAGGCCTTCTTTTCACTAGGACAATTTGCCGTTCTTGAGTCCCAATTAACATGGTGTGAAGGAGATTTGGCGGGAATGCCACAAAAAGAGGGAGCCTATGAACGCTTTTTGGCTTATCTTGCGAAGCACCCGGATGAATATGGGATGGATTTATTAAAACAGGTTGTAGAGTATGGAATTGATGTGCATCAATTTGATCCGGATGAATGGGTATTTGAGTTAGTAGATGGGATTATTGGTGATAATTATCCGGTTCCTGATCGTATGCTTGTCCAAACGGAGCGTGTGGTGAAGGACTATTTAATTAAGGAAATGGGGGGCGATTCTCAAACAGCGACGCATGAGTTATTTGCCGTTGAAGGTGGAACGGCAGCGATGTGTTATATCATCGACTCGTTAAAGTCAAATTATTTATTAAAACCAAAAGATAAGATTGCATTATTTGTTCCTATTTTTACTCCTTATCTTGAAATTGCAACGTTACCATCAAACGAATTTGAAATGGTGTTCATTCATGCCTCGGCGGTGAATGAGGAAGGGGTACCGACGTGGCAATATCCAAAAGAGGAGTTAGATAAATTAAAGGATACGGATATTAAGTTAGCGTTTGTCGTTAATCCAAGTAACCCACCTGCCGTCGCCATGAATGAGGAGACGCTTGCGTATTTAGAAGAAATCGTAACAAAGCATCACCCTAAATTAATGATTGTTACAGATGATGTTTATGGAACGTTTTGCGATGGATTTAAGTCATTGATGATTACGATGCCTTATCATACACTAGGTGTTTATTCTTACTCTAAATATTTTGGGGTGACAGGATGGCGTTTAGGTCTGATTGCACTAGCAAAAGAGAATGTTTATAATCAGTTGATTAAAGAATTAAGTAAGGAAGAACAAGAAAAGTTAGTAGAACGATATGAGGCGTTAACGACTAACCCGAAAGAGATCTCATTTATTGACCGTCTTGTAGCAGATAGTCGTCAAGTGGCGTTAAATCATACAGCGGGACTATCAACCCCTCAACAGGTTCAGATGGCTATTTTTTCAGTTTTTGCATTGCTTGATGAAAAAAATCGCTATAAAGAGCAAACGAAGGCGATTTGTCGCCATCGCGAGCAGTTAATTTATCAAGAGTTAAAGGATTATCCTTACTTAGAAAATGAATTAAATACGGCTTATTATAATAAGTATGATTTACTTGTCTGGGCGAAGTTAAAGTACGGGGAATCTTTTGCGACATATTTAAAAAACGAACGGAGTGCGCTTGAATTTTTATTTGACCTTGCACGACGCTATGGAATTGTCCTATTAAACGGGAGCGGGTTTGAAGGTCCTGCTTGGTCGATTCGTGTGTCACTGGCTAATTTAAATGACGTTGATTACACTAAAATTGGTCAGGCGATTAATGAGCTCTTCGAGGAGTACGCGAATGATTGGAAAAACGGGCAATAATCCGTCTACATTATGAGAGAAAAATGCCATCCTTTAAATAAAAGGAAGGCGTTTTTTTTATATTCGGTATATAATAGAAAAGTAGCAATCAATCGGTGAGAGATTTTTAACGCCTTTATTAAGATTAAGGGCCTGTTTGTAAAAAGATGAAAGATAGTTTCATAGATAGAATGAAAACAGATTGGAGGAAATAGAGTGTCAAAGGTAAAAACAAATGCGATGAGATGGTTGGACCAACACAAAATTGGTTATGATGTACTGGCCTACGAGGTTAAAGATGGAGCTGTCGATGGGATTTCCGTGGCAGCGAAGGTGGGCCGCCCCGTAGAAGTTGTTTTTAAAACATTGGTGACAAGAGGGGCGAGTAAAGCTATTTATGTGTTTGTCATCCCCGTTGCTAAAGAGCTCGATTTAAAAAAGGCTGCTAAAGCGGTCAACGAGAAAAAAATTGAACTCATTGCTGTCAACGAAATCAATAAACTAACGGGCTATATCCGAGGTGGATGTTCACCTATTGGGATGAAGAAGTCTTATCCGACACTTATCGACTCGACGGCGATGGCGCTTCCGACCTTTATTGTAAGTGCCGGAAAAATCGGTTTTCAATTAGAGCTCGATCCACAGGTTCTAAGTCGACTATTAGATGCCCAGTTTCTAGAGGTGACGATGGAGGATTAATACATGGGTTGGATTTTTTTACTTACGGTTAACTGTTTAGGATATGCCCTCATGGCGATTGATAAGCGAAAAGCTTGTCGTGGGGAATGGAGAATAAGCGAGCGATCATTATTTTTGTGCGCGTTTTGCTTTGGGAGTTTTGGCGTTTATGCGGGGATGCACAGTTGTCGGCATAAGACAAAGCATCGATCGTTTCAAGTTTGGATTCCCTTTTTAATGGCGATGCAAACCTGGATCATCTTAAAATTGTATACAGGATCCGGCCTTAGTTAAAGAGTTTTTTCTTCAGAGAAGGTCATGCCACCCTCATCCTTGCATATAATTAAGGTAAGGTGCAAGAAGGGATGTGAGGGGGATGATGAAGGACTTAGAGACAATTCGTCATCAACGAAGAGGGTTTGTTCGTGTGAAGCTATTAATTGAATATTTAGATCAACTCGCAGAACTGAAACAACTCGAAATGGGAACCTACGAAGCAAGCGACGGGGCATTAGTGAACTATGTGGTCGTTGCTAAAGGCTGGAATCATTTTGGCTCATATATTCAACTGTTATATGTTCCGCGTTCCTACGGAAAGCGATATCGCTTTTTACTTGGGGAGGTCGAGGGGACAGTTGATCAATATGAGCAGTTTGACTGTTATCTTTCAGACGCGATTCCAATGACAGAAACATTAATCGATTATATCGTGGATAAAAGTCAACATTTATCATGAGAGCGCGTGGAAGGGGGATGCCGTAATAGATACCTTTTGGGACATTAAGTGAATCGGCCGTTTCAGTTTATAAGATGTTGGTGGTAAAGTTTTATGGCACTTGGTGTCCTTATATCGTCACTCGGGCGCTAGTGGGTTTAGTGGTTGACAAAGGAAAGGTGGACGAGGTAATGAATATGGATGGAGTAGCTTTTTATAGTTGTTTGTCGTTAGCGGGGCTATTTTTCCTTTTAGCACTACTTTTAATGTTACTAGGTGAAAAGGGTGCCATATTAATTAGTGGATTTAATACCTGGCCAAAGTCTAAGCGGGACATGTATGATAAACGGAAGTTAGTAAGCGATCAAGCTCGTTTATTATGGATTTGGGCGATTATTTTGAGTATGGGTGCCGTGTTATCCTATTTTATTTCACCCTATTTTGGGCTGGTAGCATTTATTTTATGGTTGATTCTAGCGTTTAAAGACGTTCATTGGGATGCTAATCGGGCCTTTGAAAAATATCGGAAATCACCTCATTCGGAACATAAAAAATAAAATGATAAAAAAATAAAAAGGGGATTCCCTTTTTATTTTTTTTATTTTGACATTAATATCGCGTCAATGACAGTTGGATCTAATTTATTAAATGGAATAAATGGTGTTGGAGGAGTAGTCGGGGTGGCAATCATTTTTTCCATCCAGATGATGTCGTACCAGTCATGAAATTTATAGGCATGGTCATGAAAATGAGCTACTTGTTTAAAGCCACGGTGTAGGTGAAAATAATAACTCGTTTTTGGGAGTCGCTTATCTTCTTGATCCGTATACGTGAGACAAGCATTTAAATAAGTGATGTTTTGTGCTCGAGAAATCTGTTCAATTTTTTCATAAAGAAGGGTTCCGAGTCCGCGTTGTTGGAGATTGGGTTTAAGGTAGATACTTGTTTCTACCGCCCATTGACAAGCTTCACGTTTATTAAAGGGACTCGTATAGGCAAATCCTAAAATTTCATCTTTCTGTTTGATGATCAGATAGGGATAAGCTACTAAGGTTTGTTGAATTCGGGTATAAAAATCTTCTACGGATGGAAGATGACATTCGCATGTAATCGCTGTATGTAGAATATAATAAGTATAGATATGAAGTAATTCTAAAGCGTCTTCAGGCTTAGCGATAGAGATTTGAATTGTTGAGCTCATTTAAGTCTCCTCCTCATTTTGAATGGTGCGAAAAGCTGGGTGTTTACTATTATCAGAGTAGTCAAAGTTGTAGAAACAAACCTGTCTTGCCCCTAACCTAAAAACAATGTCGATTATTGTAGAAAACTATCTTTTTTAATAAAGAAAGGCGTGGTATAATTAAAGGCATTGGTTAATGTTTGATGAAAGGAAGGGATTCATGCACTGGGTTTATATCGTTGAGTGCTCTGATGGGACTTATTATACGGGATATACAACGGATGTCAAGCGTCGGTTGAAAGAACATAATGAATCACCTAAGGGGGCGAAGTATACGCGGGCTCGACGGCCGGTGACCTTATGTTATCAAGCAAGTTATGAAACACGGAAAGAGGCTTGTCAGCGGGAATATCAGATAAAAAAGATGACGCGGCAACAGAAAATAGAGTTAATAATGTCTCAAAGCAAGTGATTTGACAAATTTAAAAATAGCATCTACAATTTAAGTAGTAATCATTATTATTATAATTTATAAAAAAAGGGGTGATGGAGATGAAATACTCTAAACAGCGTGAAATGATTCATAACTGTGTGAAGGATAATCCTTGTCACTTAACGGCGGATGCTATTTATGAAATGTTAAAAAAAGATCATCCAAATTTAAGTTTAGGAACGGTCTATCGCAATTTATCTCAGTTAGCAGAGCATGACATGATAAAAAAAGTGAGTATCCCAGGTTATCCGGATCGTTTTGATGGAACATTAGAGGATCACTTTCACTTTATTTGTTTAGAATGCGGTGAAGTAAAGGATTTATTTATTCCTGAATTGTATGGAATTGACTCGGTCGTGGAGCAATCAACGGGAGTTGATGTTTCAAAATGTGAAATGACCTTCAAAGGAATTTGTGAAAAATGTAAATCGACTAAAATAGTTTAAAAGAATCCTAGGCCGTCTAGGATTTTTTTTATGGATTACAATAAAATAGAGAGGAAGGGGGAAGTTAAATGGGGAATTTTAGTTTTTCATCGCTTGGTGTGTTATTTTTATTGTTGGTATTGATTCCGAATGCCTGCTGGTGTTTTAAAAAGCCAAAAGATGATACGGCAGAAAGGGAGAATCGTTGGTTACAAACGTGTGAACAGCTTGGGCAGGTCTTAACGACAATAGCTCTTCTTATCGATGGGAATTTAAATTGGCACGGATGGTCCAATCGGTGTTGGTGGCTTATCTTAGCTAGTTGCTTTATTTTTTTGTATGAGTGGTTTTGGGTTCGATATTTTCGAAGTGATCGAAATTTAATTGATTTTTATCGCCCATTAGTGGGGGTTCGAGTGCCAGGAGCAACTTTTCCTATCCTTTCGTTTTTATGCTTGGCTTTATATGGACGTGCGCTCGTTTTAGGTTTTGCAACTTTTTTATTAGGGGTTGGCCATATAGGCATTCATTTATCACATGAACAAGAGCTTAAGACTCAACTACTGAATCAGGTTAAGGATTAATTTTTATTAAAAAGGGACTTTATTCCCGGTCCAATTTTCGATATCATAGGAGTCATAGAAGAACGGTCAGGAAAGGAGAACAAAAGGTTGATGAAAAAAAGATCAAAATGGTTGCTAGGTGCCTTTGGAACTTTGGCGATCACGAGTGCAGGATATACGATTTATCGCTTTAGCCGTCGTCCAAAAAATAGGGCAGATCGTTTTAAAGAGGAAGGGAATTATAAAAAAATCGTTGCCTGTTTGGGGGATAGCCATACTCAGGGGACGATGGCGCATAATTTTGTAGACGATTTAGCTAAGGAATTAGGTTCAGAAGGATACGAGTTTATTAATGCAGGGGTCAATGGGGATTTAGTTTATAATGCCTTGCATCGGATGGGGGAAGTGATTGATACGCATCCCGATTATATTATTATTTTGATTGGAACGAATGATATTTTGGCGCGCTTAAGTAAGTCAAATGAAATTCACTTTGAATTAAAAAAACATTTACCTCAAAAACCGACGGAGGATTGGTTTATACGTAATTTAAATCAATTGTTATGGGAATTGCGGCAACGAACAGAGGCAAAAATTGCTATTTTATCATTACCACTTATTAGCGAAGATGAAAATTCTGTTGCTTTTAAAACAGCGGTTGCGTATAGTCACGATATTTATAAAGTGGCGAAGATTCATGGAGTGACTTACCTTCCACTTAATGAATGTCAGTTGAACTATTTACAGAAAAGTCGTCCGGAAACGAAGCGTTCAGTCGTTCGTTCACCATTTGCGTATTTTATGCCGTCATTTAAACATTATGTTTTAAGAAAATCGTGGGAAGACATTTCAAACGATGCGGGGCTTCAACTCACGATTGATACGGTCCATCAAAATAAAGTAGCGACGGCAATGATTGTTAAATTAGTTCGTTCATTTTTACAAACCGAATAAAAAAACTTCTCTCAGGAGAAGTTTTTTTGTTCTAATCATCGAGGTAATGACATAGAGTGAATTGTATAAACAAAAAGAAAGAAGGTGTCGGTCATTAAACATTTGGCAAATGAAGCAAAATCAGCTAACATCGCAGAATCAGCTAACATTGTTGTTACAGATTTGAAGACAGGTTTAACGAAACAAGAAATCGAAGCATTACGATCGCAACATGGTGCAAATGAATTTACAAAGCCAAAAGAGCGTGGCCTATTTTGGGAGTTATTTGATGTATTTAAAGAGCCGTTAATGGTGATTTTAATTATTGCCAGTGGACTTAGTTTTCTAGTCGGTGAGTATCAAGACGGTATTGGGATTTGCATGGCCGTGTTGCTAGGAATTATTATCGGGCGTGTAACAGAGGGACGCTCGAAAAAGGCGGCAGAGTCATTGGCGAAGATGACAGAGGATGTATTAGTCACTGTTTTACGCGATGGAAAGAAACAAAAGGTTCGTAAAACAGATATTGTTCCAAATGACCTTGTTTATTTGGAAACAGGGGATATGGTTCCAGCCGATGGGGTTGTCCTTGAGTCAACAGATTTAAAATTACGTGAAGATATGTTAACGGGTGAAGTAGATCAAGTTAAGAAGGACAAAGAGGATTTAGTTTATGGAGGGACTCTGGTCGGAAATGGACAGGGACTTATTCAAATTGTTAAAATCGGGGATCAAACCGAGATGGGGGCAATTGCTAAAGATCTCAATCAAGAGGAACAGATGACGCCACTTCAATTAAAATTAGGAAAGCTTGGGCAGATTATTTCGTCGATTTCCTCAGGGGTTGCGGCGATTCTATTTGTCTATATGTTAATCCAAATTTTAAAGGATAGTCATATTCAATTAGAGTTTTCAAGTTTTGGTGCCTTTATTGATTCATTAAAAGAGGTTCACTTTGTGTTTCCAAGTATTAAGACAGCCTTTATTGTCTGTGTAGGATTAATTGTTGCGGCAGTACCGGAGGGATTACCGACGATGGTTAATATTACATTAGCTATGACAATGGCGAAAATGGCGAAAATCAACGTCTTAATTCGTAAAAAAGAGGCTTGTGAAACGATTGGTTCTGTTAGTGTGATTTGTAGCGATAAAACAGGAACATTAACAGAAAATAAAATGAAGGTTGGAAAATTATTTGCCAACGGTCATGAAACGCTATTTAAAGAAGTGAATGACTATCCATTACTTGTAGAGAACTGTTTAGTGAATAGTTCTGCTGAAGTTGAGTTCAATGGAACACATCATAATTATTTAGGGAATCCAACTGAAGGAGCAATCATTGCCATGGTGAATAACCCAAGTTATCAACATGTGCGTGAAAAAGCAAATATTGTGTATCAAATTCCATTTGCTTCTTCAAATAAATATATGTTAACGGTGACCAAACATTCGATGAGTTATCATATTTTATCAAAAGGTGCACCGGAGGTTATTTTAAAACAATGTAAGAGTGAATTAGTAGACGGGAAAATTCGTCCGTTAACAAAAGTGCGTGAGCAGGCAATATTAGATCAGATGAAAGAACTTCAATCGAATGCAATGCGTATTATTGCATTTGCATCAGCGGAAACAACGCGTAAAGAGGACTTCATGAATAAAAAACAATGGTTCCATCAACTGACGTTCCAAGGGTTTGTCGGAATTAATGATCCATTACGCGAAGGGGTAAAGGAGTCAATTGAATGCGCACGTGATGCAAGAATTGAAACAAAGATTTTAACGGGGGATAATATCCATACAGCAATTGCAATTGGAAATGAAATTGGAATCTTAACGCCGGATAAACGAGCAGTTGAGGCAAGTTATATCGATGGATTAACGGATGAGCAATTACGCGAAGAGGTAAAGAGTATCGCTATTGTGGCAAGATCGATGCCAAATACAAAGATGCGTATCGTTTCTGCTCTTCAAGAGAATGGAGAGGTTGTTGCCGTCACAGGTGATGGAATCAATGATGCTCCCGCATTAACGAAGGCGGATGTCGGAATCGCTATGGGAATTGCCGGAACAGAAGTTAGTCGAAATGCAGCAGACATTATTTTAACGGATGATAGTTTTAATACGATTGTTGAGGCGATCAAGTGGGGACGTGGAATTTATAATAATTTCCAACGCTACTTACAATTCACTTTAACTGTTAATATTATTGCTTTCTTACTGACGATTATTTCGCAATTATTAGACCAACCGTTGCCATTTACAACGATTCACTTACTGTGGGTAAATATTATTATGGATGGTCCACCGGCGCTAGCGTTAGGATTAGAGCCTGTCCGTCAAACGGTGATGAAGCGTAAACCAACGTCTAAAAATGCAAGTATTATCAATCGTTTAATGATTAATACGATTGTTATGAATAGTATCTTTATGATCCTAGTGTTGCTCGCTCAGTTGAAATACAACTTCTTAGGAGCTAATTTAGATCATGTCACACATGGAGCAAGCGAAGGACAAACGGTGATTTTTAGTTTATTTGTAAGTTTAGTTTTATTTAATGCCCTTAATTGCCGTGAATTTGGATTAGTGAGCATTTTCAAAAACTTCTTAAAAAATAAAATTGCCTTGTTAATTTTAGCCGGAACATTCATTATTCAGGTGATTGTGACGCAATTAGCAGGAGGTTTCTTCCATACGGTTCCATTAAGTGCCGTGATGTGGCTTAAAATCGTAGCAGTAGGTTCAACCGTTGTTTTATTTAATGAAATTTTAAAATGGGTGTTACGATTAATTAATCAGACACGTCGCCGTGTTCGTCGAGCGAAAAAACGTCGCGTCGCAACGACAAATGCTTAATTAATGTCCATGACAAACAAAAAACCAACTCTTCATTATGAGGAGTTGGTTTTTTTGATGGCAAGATTAGAAGGTAACAGATTGATGGAGCGTATAAAGGGTGCCATCAATTTCAAGGTAAAGTTCATAGGTTCCTGATAATCCCGCTGCGTTAATATACTTAGTGACGCTTAATCGATCGTTGTCCTTAATCTGCTCTTTATCAAATAAATCGACACACATGGCTGAGTAAGCTTTGCTAGATACTCGAATATCATAGACCTTCTGTTCTCCAAGTTTATTTAAAATGAGTTTCACCTTTTGCCCTTCATGGAAGTCCCCTGTAAAAATAAGACGATCAGGTTCTTTAGATAGTTTAATTGCATAAGTGTCATCGGTTAGAGCATTAGCCTGATTGAGATGTTTTACTTTAATAGGAAGGGTTGGTGTTTCTCCTAAAGTTCCGCGTATTTCTCCAGGTGTAAGGGAGTAGCTAAGATGGGGTGGATAAAGACTCATTTTTGATGCTCTATAAAAGTGGGCCGGTAAAGTGAGTTCGAAAATGGTTTCTCCATTTTTAACTTCTACGGTTTGACTTGAAAGTGTCGGGTGATCATAGAAGAAGGCCGGTTGGTTCGTCGCCACCCCGTTAACTGAACCAATTCCTCCTGAATGAACGAGGTAATGATCGGTTTCTAACTCGTCGATTTCAGAGATATAAGGGGAGTAAAATTCACTTCCACGCTCTTTTCCAAATTGAAAGGTTTGTTCAATCGTCATGTCCTGAGGATTGAGATGGTAGACAACGCCCCGTGAGTAATTGTTCGGAGCAGGGAGATAGGTGAACGGATCTTTTGAACGGTTATTTCCGTTATCAAATAGGGCTAAATCTCCATTGGCTAGAATTTTAGCGGAGTGTTGCGACCACTGCCATTCAAAATCATCACCGATAGGGGTAAAGAAGTAAGATTGCATGTCATCTGGCCAACCCGTAGGATCACCAACAATCCACTTTAGCTCCCCTGTGTCGTAATCCAAATAGACCACTGCATCTTGGTGACGTCCCGATAAAACGATGGCACGGTTGGCTTCATCATAGGCTACCGAATTATTATGGAACCAATCTTCTTTCGTCCAGTTTTCGCTTTTAGCGGCTTCCATCGGTAAGATTTTTGTTAAATCCCATGTTTTAATGATTTCTCCCGTTTGACGATCAACTTCGACAATTGCATCTTCAACGGTTAATGCATGCGGTGTATTGGTAGCAACTAAAAAGTTTCCGTTGGGTAATTCAATGGCGTCATGATGGTAGCCTCCGGGTAATTGATAGTCAACATAAATTTTTCCGATCAAATCCATTTCAACAAGTCCCGTCATATAGTAAGGAGGAGCGCTTGTTCGATCGGCACTTAATAGGAGATGCCCATTATTAAGACGAGATACCTCCCAAATATTTTTAGTTGTTAAGAACCAACGAACATCCCCGTTTATGTCGTAGGCAGCCGTATAGCCAGTAGAAGCAGGGGTCAGAAAATAAAGGTCATTCCCTAATTGTTGACGATCGGCAGACGTATGGGTTGGTAGGGGGAAATCAGCAGGAAGGGGATCAGTTTGAAGTTCAATGGTTTGTGTTTTTTCCTCGCCGAGCGTTAAGGTAACTTGATTTAACGTATCTGCATATAGCCCATAAACTGGAATTAAATGGGAGGTTGTTGCATCAAAGGTATGGGTGAACGTTGTTTGTTCATCCTTCCCTTTAACGGTCAAGGTCACCGGTTGGGCTTCGTCGGTATGAAAGGCAATTAAGGCAGAAAGCGGTGCATTGCCGTAGGGATTTAAGCTAACATAAGGGGATTCAAATGTATAGGTCGTGTTTTTTAATGTCTCACTAAGCGTTTGGTCAATCTGGTGTTGATGAGACATAGTATGATCGATTTCCTCAACCGAAGGTGATTTTTGGTTGAAGAATAGTAAGCATACTCCAATAAGCAAGGCGATTCCGCCTAATAAATAAAGTTTTGTTTCTCGTTTCATCGTATTCTCCTTTTGAAGACAAAAATAGAAAGCTATAGTTAAATAATAACCATTTTACAAAAAACTAAACCAAAAATCAACAAATTTAGTAAGGTGAGGAAAATAGAAAAACAGCTCATGGAGCTGTTTTTCTATTTTATAATGTGGATAAAAGAACGGTCATCAACTGTTACATGTGAATGTTTCATAAAATAATTAATAATAATTTCCGTCATTTCGATTGGGATTTCTTTTAAGACTTTGCAACCGCGTAGGCACTCGTAACCCCCGACGCCACTCGCACGGTAATTGTTCATCACGAGACTGAAGGAATCATGAGGTTGAACTTCTTGATCATGGACACGCATTGACACGACACGTGATCCAACCGGTTGAGTTAAGTCAAACGTATAAAAGACGTTCGAGAAGAAGTCATAGTTGTAGTGAGCCACCTTCGGCTGTAAAAAGCGACGGGCAACGGATAATTCATTGTTTTCGTAATGAATATAAGAGGCACAGACTTCAAGCGCTTCTTTTAAAATGGCCCCCGTCACTTCAAGAACAACGAGTGTATTTGGATACACATAGGTTGAAACAATATCGCGAACTGTCACGCGTTCGTTAAACCCTTTAACGACATTAGCAAAAGAGGTACAAGAGAGATCCGCATCAGAGACCTCGAGCTGAATCTGATTAATAAAGTTTGCAAGAAGGGAACCTTGAGTTGCCATCTGAATTCGCTCATCGGGTTGTAAAGGCTGATTTAAGAAGCCTGCCGGTTCATCTAGCCAGGTTTGAACGCTTTGTTGAAGGGGCATTAATGCCTGATAAAGCGTCGGATCAGGGGTATCTCCAGCAGGTTTTAAATCAGAGGTAATTTTAAATGAAGCGGTTTGATCGTCTTTTTTAACTATAATTTCCGCATATTGACTGGCATTATGTGGGGGCTGAACCACGTGGGTTCCGAATAAGTCATGATCTTTTAATGGAACATGTTGATGCCCCGTCAGAAGAACGTCAAAAGCAAGTTCTTGACAAATTTTATAGGCAATGTTTTCAGATGATGTACTCAATTGTTCGTGCGTCGCTAAGTCATATTCAAATCCACCATGGTAGATTCCAATTAAAAGATCGACTTGAGGTTTGAGTTCGTCATGAATGGATTGAATCGATGAAAAGGTATCACGCACTTCAAAGTTTTCAAGGTTGTGCGCTTTTTCCCAGATGGGGATAAAATCAGTGGTAAATCCGATGATTCCTACTTTTAATCCATTTTCCATCACTTTAATGTCTGATGAAAATAGGGGAAGTTGCCCTGTTTTATCAACGATGTTTGCACAGAGGCATTTAGCGTTAAGGGAAGTTAAGTAAGATTTTAAGTAATCATAACCATAGTTAAATTCATGGTTTCCAAGGGTGATGTAGTCATATCCCCCTCCGTTCATGACTTGGGCCACCGGGTGGGCTGTTAAGGGGCGTGAACTTAAATAGGTCATAAAAGGCGAACCTTGAATGGTATCCCCACCGTCAATGATGAGGGTATTCCCGTCTTTTTTGTAATTAGACACAATATTTAGCATCCCCATCGGTTTTTCGGTGCGATCCGTATAATCTGTCGGATAAACGTATCCGTGTAAATCTGATGTAAAATAAATTTTTAATTGTTTCATGTTGTAACACCTCATTTTAAATTATAACACAAAAAACGACATTTATTAGCCCTCCGTGCTCGTTTATTGAAGAATGCGTAGACCGTTAGGAATCGGTTGTTATTTTCCTAAAAAAGTCCAAACTCTCTCTAAACGAGGCAAAAAATGTGGTAAAATAAAGAAAAAGATGCTGATAGAAAAGGAATGACGAATGATGACAGAGAAAATGTTAGTGACAGCGACGCCACCCATGCAAGAAGAATGGAAAGAATTAGAAGAAAGTGAGTTATGGGAACTGTTAACACAATTACGAGAAGTCGATCCCGAGCTTTATGAGGATGCCGTTCAACGAATTCCTTATTTAGTGAAGCAAAACAAGTTAGTGTTTAAGTCGACACAAAAAACAGTGAAGCAGTTAACAAAATCGGCGAAGCAGACAAAAAAATATTATTATAAATTATCGAAAGCAATCATGAAGTTAATTAAGCGGGATGATGTCGCTCAGGAATTGAAATTAGAGTTGATTGAGCTATTAAAGGAATTGACGATTAAAATGGAGGGATGCGATCAACAAGGACAAGCGGCCCTCGTGGAGCGCCACAAGAAAACGATGGGATATGGAACGCTCGCTTTAATGACCATTGCGGCTGTTTATGGAGTTGTTACTCGCCAAAAGTCAACAGAGGTGACGCCAAACGATGACCGTTCTTAACGGTCTTTTTCTTTGGTGCGATAAACGTTGAAATTTAAGAATCACATGCAAGTTTAAAAGAAGTGTCTGTGGGAGTTTAATTTTTTTAAACGTTGGTTAAGGTCAGAGGAAATAAGGGAGGGCTATCTTACTGACGTGAGGATGAAGGACAAAAAAGGGGGAATCATCGTTCTGACTCGAGATATTTTTCATGATTTGCCTCGATGTGGAATATACTTTAGTAGACGAACGTATAGGGGGGGGAGGAGAATGAAAAATCCAATTCAGTATCAACGGCAAATGGCGTTGCAACTTCATTGTGGGATTCACGCCTTTTGTTTTGTCGTAACGTTTATTTGTATGTTGTTTTTGCGCTTTGAGGTCGGCTTTTTAGAGGTTTTGGCCCTCATCATCCCGCTTATTGGGGTTTTGGCTCTCTTTTTAAACTCTAATTTAGGAAAGGGACGACGAGTGATGAAGGAATGTTACCTTTGTGCGAGTGCGGCGAGCGTTCTATCCTTATTTTTGCTTTCACAGGTCTTAATGCAATTTTGTTGTAATTACTGGTTTGGCGGGCTTTTGTATTTCTTATTTACAGGGGCAGCGCTTGCCGGATTAGCCTATTTTATTTTTTTAGGCGACATGCAGTTTTTATCGAAATGTTTAACGCCAATTGCCCTTGTTGGAAGTATTGTGA
This sequence comes from Turicibacter faecis, assembly GCF_037076425.1. NCBI lineage: Bacteria > Bacillati > Bacillota > Erysipelotrichia > Erysipelotrichales > Turicibacteraceae > Turicibacter > Turicibacter faecis. The sequence goes on from NZ_AP028127.1 coordinate 1,040,825, forward strand.
TCGGTCTTTTAGTGGCAATTGTTATCTATAAGTTTTTCATTGCCTATTGGTTTAATGCGGGGTTTATTTTATTTTTAAGCTATGGCCTATGGGTATTAAATTTAGTCTTAACTATTTTTATTTGTTTAGATTTGCGCATTTTATTTTTAAAAGGACGTTAAAAGGAGTTTAAAAGATGGAATCCATAACGGTTTGTTATCGACGGATGGCTAAATCAGATTTAAAGGGGCTATTGGAATTATCTCAAGATCCCCACTTCTTAGCAGGATATGGGCAGACAACGGATTGGCCAACAACACCGGAGCAAATTCTGAGTTGGTATGAGGCTAATCTTTTGGACCCTAAGACCGCCTATTTTTCAATTGAGGTGGGGGAAGAGAAACAATGGGCAGGTTTTATGAGTTTAACGGATTTTAGTGAAACAAAAGAAGAGGCATGGTTAAGCATTGGTGTTTGTCCGAAGTTTTGGGGACAAAAAATTGCAACGAAGGTGTTAGGGCAATTCATTCAGGATTGTTTTGCAAGTGGTCCTCTAAAACGTTTAAACTTGTTTGTCTTTGCAACTAATCAACGGGCGCTAAGACTTTACACTCGACTCGGTTTTACCGTTCACTCATTTCATAAAACGCCATTTGGAGAGGTATATCAACTGTATGTGATGAATTTTTAGGAGGGTTGAAATGAAAAACAGGATTGAGAATAGCTCGTGGCTAGAAGGGGAGGAGCAATCCCCACGCTTATTTAAAACCGAAGGGAAACTTCATTTTGATCAAGCGATGAGGGAGGGGGATCGCTTAGCGAGTTTAAGCTTTAATATGTCAGATTATGAACGCTTAGTCTATACAGAACAAATTGCAACACAAGGATGCAACTATTTGACGATGGGGCTCATTGTTCGAGGGAACGACTTAGATGAAATTAATTATAAGGTCGCCTTTTATAATGAAAACCTCACGTGTCTAGATATATACGTACAAAACGTTGCTCCTGAGATTGAGACCCATTTTAAGCGAATCTGTGTCACCTATCCCATTCCAACAGATACAGCTTTTATTCGCGTCGGTTGGGAATTTAAAGGGCTTATTACAGGGATGAGTTGCTTTCATCCGTTTGTTTATTTACAGTAAAAAAGACGTCTTCTATTTTAGGAGACGTCTTTTAAATTAATGATGAGATGATCGCTTTTCCATGCTCCATCCTGTTGCCGCTAAAATTAAAGAAATGATGGGAGAAAGTAAGTTGAAGAAGGCAAAAGGTAAGAAGGCGATCGGATTTAAGCCAAGCGTGGCTAGCATATAAGAACCGCATGTCGTCCATGGAATTAAGGGTGAGGTAACGGTAGCACTATCTTCAATCGCGCGTGATAAATTTTTAGCTGCTAAATCGCGTTTTTCATATTCTTCCTTATACATGCGTCCTGGCATTACAATGGCTAAGTATTGATCACCGGTCACAATATTTGTGAAGATACAGGTCATTAAGGTTGCGAAAACGAGACCGAAGGTCCCTTTAGCGAATTTTAGAATATGAGATGAAATGGTTTCAAGCATCCCGGTCTTTTCTAACACCCCACCGAAAGAAAGGGCGCAAAGAACAAGGGAAACGGTCCATAACATACTATTTAATCCACCGCGGGTTAGTAAGTCATCAACGGCTTGCACCCCGGTATGAGATTCATAGCCGTAATGCATGGCTGACATCACATCGGCTAAACTTGCCCCTTGAAAAATCATCGCTAAAACACCACCGATAACGGTTCCCGTTAATAGGGCTGGTAATGCTGGGACTTTTAAGATGACCATGGCAATGACCGAAATCGGAGCGAGTAAAAGAATAGGGGATAACGTATGGAAATGGTTTAAAAGCGTCGTTTGAATTAAATCAATTTGTGCGGTATCGAGGTTTTTTCCCGCAAAATTAATTCCAATCAGCGCGTAAAGAACTAGCGAGATAAGGTAGGCGGGGACGGTTGTATAAAGCATATGCTTGATGTGTTCGAATAAATGGGCCCCGGCCATAGCGGGCGCTAAGTTGGTTGTATCAGATAACGGTGACATTTTGTCTCCAAAATAAGCGCCAGAAATGATGGCCCCTGCAATAATAGGGGCACTGATCCCAAGCGTTTGTCCAATTCCAAGGAGCGCAATCCCCACTGTTCCGGCTGTTGTCCAAGAAGAACCTGTTGAAACCGCGACGATTGAACAAATGAGAAGGGTGGCTACTAGGAAAATACTTGGCGATAAAATGTTAAGCCCCCAATAAATCATCGAAGGAACGACACCACTTAAAATCCAAGTTCCAATTAAAGTTCCAACAATTAGCAAAATTAAAATTGCCTGAACCGCCATCGTAATGGTTTGAATAATTCCGTTTTCAAGCTCTTCCCACTTAAAACCGAGTCGATAAACACCAATGAGGGCCGCAACGACCGTTCCAAGTAAGAGCGGGATTTGAGGGTCCACTTTAAAGAGGGTTAAGGATAAACCTAAAATAATAATTAAAAAGATAATCGGGATTAGTGCTTCAACTAGCGTTGCCTGGCGGGCCTTTTTCACGCTCATCACTCCTTTTTCAATAGAACTCTATTTATATCATATCTAAAAAGCACAAATAATATCTTAAAAAATTGATTTTTGTCAAACATTACTATATCATGCAAAATAGGAGGATGTAAATTAATTTTTTAAAGAAATCAAGAGGAAGGGTAGCCCTTAAAACACGTAAATATTAGATATTAAGGTTGCCTATCCTGAAAAAATATGGTATAGTTTAACTATGCTTAATAGTTCTTTTGGTATTTTTCACAGCATCAAATTAATTGAGTTTCTTGGGGTTTATAACGAAGGGGAATTGTGTGGGGAACAAAATTGCATTAAGTATTAAATTTTGAAGTTTTTTTGGAGGTATCAGATAATGACAGGAACAGTTAAATGGTTTAACGCAGAAAAAGGATTTGGATTCATTTCAGTTGAAGGTGGAGACGATGTATTCGTACATTATTCAGCAATTACAGGAGAAGGATTCAAAACTTTAGAAGAAGGACAAAACGTTTCTTTCGAAATCGTTGAAGGAAACCGTGGAGCTCAAGCTTCTAACGTTGTTAAATTATAATTAAACGTTTAAAACGTTGCTAAAAAGGTTAGCATCCCTCATGGGTGCTAACCTTTTTTACTTAGGCCCCCGTTTAAAAATGGGGGGAACTTTTCCATCTGGTATCAATAACCTTAAACAGTTTGATGCATCATCGTCGATCACGTCCTCTTTAGTTGGGTAAAAATATAGTAATGGGTTTAGGGTCTGTATTTATTAGGATTTTTTGAGATTAGTTTTCAACGCATGAAGAAGTCAAACTAAATAAATTTAAGTATCTATTGGGATAAGTAGACGTCTACCTATGAGTGGGGGAGTTATTTCAACAGAAGGATTTTTTCTAAAATATGATGGAGGAGTGACGAAGAAGGAAAACTCCATAATGGGTGTAAGTAGGGGACGAGGTCATTATAAAATTCCGCTTAGAATAAATAACAGACTTGAAATAGCTAAACTGATACTGAAAAGTAACTAAGACTGAGTGTTGTTCTATATTAAAAAAACCGAACAGATCAAAATTAATCGAGTAAGTTAAAAGAAAGACTGTAAGGATACATCCATTCATGATATAGGAGGGCCCCTTAGTTTAAGAGACGAACGCAAAGATTCCAATAGGAGATTTTTTAAACGATTATAAAATCATCACGACTGTTTAATGGTGTTTAAATGAAAATAAAGTACAAAAAAGCAGGCGTTAATCGCCTGTTTTTTTTAATGATAATCCCCTTTAAGGAAGGGGGGGATTAGGTTTTTCCTGCTAATAAATGATGAACGGTGATAGAAAACACTGCCTTTGTCTAAAAAAGGAGGTGAATAAAAGGGGCATCAATGGTCGATAATTTAATGAGACATGCGTGTATGATTTTTGTTTAAAGATTCGTTATCAACGAGGAACTAAAATTCACTTGAAAAATAAAGTGGGCATATACATTTTATGGTGAATTTGATAAAATAAAAGAATCTGACGAGAGAGGGGGATTTTTATCAAAATATTAATAACCGAGCTATTTTTGAGTCATATTCCGACGGGGAAGACGGCATTTGTCTTGCAAAAAATGAGCCAGTTTGTGCAAGAGTATGAAGCATCAAAGTTTAACATGTCTTCGATGCGAGCTGGGGTATCTGTTCGTGAAATTAAACATAATAAAAATGGCTTACGAATTTTTAAATTACGAATTAATAAAGGCGATCGGTTGTTGTTTACCTTTGATACGATGCGAATCCGCCCTGAATATCGCCAATCCATTATTTTTTTAGATTACTGTCATCACGATGATCAAGCGATGCAAGGTCGAACCATTGGGTTACATTCACAAGACGTTTTGGAATACGAACCGATCGAAGAGCGCATTGAACTTGAAATTGACCAGCGTTACGCAGATTTTGATTATGATCCTAATCGAGTGATTACCCGAGTGATGGATGTTCAAACGATGGCTCAACTTCTTGATGATCGTGAAGATCGGGCTGTTTATTATTTAAATGATGAACAGTTTGCGTGTTTAAAAGAACAGGATGCCCCGACCTTTATTTTTGGAAGTGCGGGCAGCGGGAAAACAACGATTAATATACATAAGGCTTTTATCTTGGCAACCCAACCGATGAACATCGGATACTTTACGTACTCGAACTATTTAGTGGAGGATGCTAAGAAGTTATTTCACAAAATTATTGAACAGTCACCCGAATATCGAGCCGATGACCTTATTCGACGTGTGAATTTTCATCCCCTTAACGAGTACATGTCGGCCACCATCAATCAGTATAATGTTGTCACTTACGAACAGTTCCGGACGTGGATCATCGAGCGTCAACCACTCCTTCTTCGTCAACTCGATCTCCCGATTTATGATATTTGGAAAGAAATACGTGGGCTGATTAAGGGAATGATTCCAAAAGAGTGGCTGACCTATCGTGTCAATATCCATCAAAAAAAGATACCGATGGACCTGGTCGATGTATTAATCCAAAAAGGATTAGCGAAACGAAGCGGGGACGATCTTCAACTCCAAGCTGAAAAACTCTACGCAGCGAAAGCAAGATTTTTAGATGCTTATGAAACACGGGCGATTTTGTTAATGCATGAATTGCTCGATGAATATTTACTCACCCATCCAATGATTGACGAAAACATTTACTACGCCCTTGATGAACAATATTGTGTGTATTCGAGGCAATCTCGCGAATGGTTATATGAGTTAACTTTACGTTATCAGGCATTTCTACAAGAAACCGGGCTACTTGATGAAAATGATCTGGCGCGTGAATTTTTAAAAAAAGTTAGTCAAAAAGAGATGGCTTTGTTTGATTTTGTGATTGCCGATGAAATTCAAGATTTAACAGAAATTCAAATTTATTGTTTAATTCGCCTCGCTAAAAATAAAAATCAACTGTTATTTAGCGGAGATATTAATCAAACAATTCGCCCGACGTATTTTCATACGGGACGAATTGAAAGTTTATTAAAAACATCGAATACGCATCTTGGGTTTATTAAACATCAATTGATTAAAAATTACCGAAGTACGAAAGAAGTTGTTGATTTGGCCAATCAAGTGGTCGACTTGCGAGTCGAACACCTTGGGCGTCAAAAGAAACATGATTATCATGAAGTTGCCGTTCGTGAGGCTAAACATTCGATCTATTATTTTAATCCCGCCCAACCTAAAGAAGTCATGCGATTACTTGAGACGGCGATTCAACGTCATTATGTGGCAATCGTTGTTCCAAATGAAGCGGAAAAACGTAATTTTCAACAGTTAACCCAATTAAAAGGGGCGATTTTCACGGTTGAAGAAATTAAGGGGATTGAAAAGGACTATATTATTTGTTACAACGTAATGAGTTATTATCACAAAGAATGGGAACGAATTTTAACAACAGATGTAAAATATCAAAATCAATATCGATATTATTTTAATCTTCTATATGTTGCGCTCACGCGCGCGAGACATCATTTGTGTTTCATTGAGGAAAGGGTGCCCTCACTTCTTTTTGAATATTTTCGTCCGCACTTTTTAATGTTTGAGGCATTTGATGAGGCGGAGTTGAAGTTAAATCAAATTTCAACGGATAATGAGTTTTATAAAGAGGCGAAACGATATGAAGCGCATGAGTTATATGAGCAGGCGATTTTAGAGTATGAGCGCTCGAATCTTGCAGGAGCTGATCAAGATGTGAAGCGATGCCGGGCGTTAATGTTAAATAAGGAAGGTCACCACTTAGAGGCCGGTCACGCCCTTATGCAGTTAAAGGCATACGAGCTTGCAGCGAAATGTTATCGTCAGGCGCAAAATCAGCTACTGTATTTAAAGGCACGGGTTTTTTCCGATATTCCGTTTCAAACGCTAAAAGCAGAGTTTGAACAGGAAGGGATTGATTTAGTATCGTTTGTCTATGACCGAGAGGAGCCCATTAGTTGGGTGAAACGATTTAATCGTCTCTACATGAAATACGTGTTTGAACAAATGAAAGGCATCAATCGAATGATAGACACGATAGAGAAAATGAAGGGGTGAGATGAATGGATCGTGAGTTTTTAGAATTAATTCAGACGTTTGATCGAGCAGCGGGACGTCTAGAAACACTGGAAGAAACGATTTTAACGTTTAATGATGTCATAGAAAAGTTGCATCATCATTTAGACGAATTACTTGAACTTGTTTATTTAGATAATATTGTGACATTAGCGGAACAAAGTAATCAAAAACTGGGACAATTGAATCACCATTTAGATCAAGTCGCTAAAACGTATGAATCGCTTGTGCAGGTGAAGCAATTGATGAATGTCCACGCATTAGAAAATGAAGAGGGGACGTTGACATCGGTTGAAGATAAGCAGTATGTCTACTATGTGGTGTCGGAAACGAACCAAGTGATGGCAGTCAAAAAAGAAATGGGTGGTTATCACGGGCCCGTTCATAACCTTATTTCTAAAAAATTGGTGCAGGCGAACCAAATGGCGTTTGCTTTACGTGAGGAAACAGGTGAGGTCGTCTTATTACAGGGACCACAACTCGCGATGACATACCCACTTGAGGCGACTGACTTTACTATTTTTGGTTATGAACTGTATTATCTAACGGAACAAACCGTAAAGAAATTCCATTTATTAACCCAGGAACAAACAACACTCCTAGAAGGCGTGTGCGCCATAAGGAGCAAAAAGGGCGGGTTATGGTGTCAATCCTTTGATGGGACGCCCCAGTTCATTCCTTTTGCATCTATGTAGCTAAAGGCAAAGAGCTAGGAACATTTATAAATGGCAGGGAACCTTTGCCCTAGTAGTTAAGGGTATGCATGGGCTTTGCCACATGCACTAGGGAATCCAAGCCTTAGTAGACGAGGATAACTAAGAGTTCTTTATGCTCACACCTTAGCGTAGGGGACTCGGGTAAGTTATGTAGGTTGGGTGTTTTTTTGTATGGAATAACTAGGGCAAATGTGTTATGTTAAACGGAGGAGGGGATAAGATGAAGTATGAAATTTTCGGAAACGATTTACCGGGTGTATCGATTTTGTTAGATAAGGGGGAGTCGGTGTATACGCAATCCGGTGGGATGTCGTGGATGTCAGATAAAATGAAAATGGAAACAAACGTTAAAGGGGGCCTCATGAAGGGGATTGGTCGAATGTTTTCAGGGGAATCTCTGTTCATGGTAACCTATACTTCAATGGCTGCGGCTCAGGAGATTGTGTTTGCTTCAACGTTTCCCGGACAAATTTTAGCATTTGATTTATCAAATGGTGAGGAATGGATTTGTCAGAAGAGCTCATTTTTAGTTGGAGAACCAAGCATCCACTTAAGTGTGGAATGGACCAAACGTTTTTCATCGGGATTGTTTGGTGGAGAAGGCTTTATCCTACAACGAATTAGCGGGAAAGGAAAGGTTTTTTTAGAAACGGCAGGAAGTGTCGTTAAACGAGAACTAAAGGCAAATGAGGTTCTTAAAGTGGATACTGGAAATGTGGTTGCCTTTAGTCGCGGAGTTAAATATGAAGTTGAAACCGTAAAAGGATTTAAAAATATTTTCTTTGGTGGAGAGGGGCTCTTTTTAACAAAGTTAACGGGGCCAGGGACTGTTTACTTACAAACTTTAACCATGCAAAATGTAGCGGGACGTTTAATTCCCTATCTTCCAACAGGCGGAAATAATTAAACCCAAAAAGGACAAAACAATCTGTTTTGTCCTTTTAATCATTCAAAAAATAACGAGGTGAGTCTCACGTTTTATTTAATCGATGTCTATTTTCATTTCCTTAAAGTAGTATTCATAGTCGCGTTCATTAATCGCTCGTAATACTTTACATGGATTTCCGACAGCTACGACATGATCAGGAATATCTTTTGTGACGATACTCCCCGCTCCGATGACCGTGTTATCCCCAATGGTAACACCCGGTAAAACGACAGCTCCCGCTCCAATCCAAACATTATTTCCAATGGTAATGGGACGATTAAATTGAGCTTGCTTGATTCGAAGCTCGGGGTGAATAGGATGAGCAGCCGTTGCTAACGTGACATTGGGTCCAAACATCACATGATTTCCAACATAAATATGGGTATCATCTACTAAAGTTAAATTGAAATTTGCATAAACTCCGTTTCCAAAATGAACGTGGTGTCCCCCCAAATTGGCACGGAGTGGGGGTTCAATATAACAGCCTTCCCCAATTTCAGCAAACATTTCTTTTAGTAACTCAGTTCGTTTTTGAAACTCAGTTGGACGTGTTTGGTTAAAGTCATATAGACGGTCCAAACATTGTTCCTGCCGTGCTAAAAGTTCTTCGTTATGACAGTAGTATAACTTTTGATGATGCATGCGTTCTAAGGTTTCCTTGTCATCCATATCCATTCTCCTTTTTAGTAAAGCGTTTCAATTTTTATCTTATCATAGGAGTATTGGGGAGACAAGTTGGAATAGCTGACTCCTTCAATCATTTATTTAGTTTGGTGTACCTAGCAAGGTTTGTTTGTTTTTTCGTTGGGTGTGATGCCATGAAAGAGACATGAGGAAAGTGAGACAAAGAAAAAGTTTCAAGAACTTTGTGATGTCTAATGAAGTGAGGTAATGAAAATGAAACTTGGGCGCGTATCATATCCTCCTAGTTTAAAGGAGGTCACTTTAACAATTCCACGAGGAATCACGTATTTATCGGGAAGTAATGGAGCTGGCAAATCCACGTTATTGGATTGCCTAAGTGGGGTTAATCCGGCGTATGAAGGGACCATTTTAGGGAATGAGTCAGTCGTTTATTTAAATCAACAGCTTTACTTTTCTCCGCGATTACGAGCGCGTGATTTTCTCGATTTTATTTGTCAATTAGAAGGCATAAAGGCGTATGAACAATTATTTAACGCTTTTTTAAAAACGTATGATTGGGTAGAAACTTATGAATCAATCCAGAATAAACAAGTCGGTAAACTTTCTGGGGGAGAACGTCGATGCTTCTTTTTTATCGTCATTTGTTTTTTAGAACGTGAGTGGTATCTTTTTGATGAACCGTTTGCGGGCGTGGATGAAGCGGGAAAGAAAGTCATGATAAACATGATGAAGGCACTCCTTCGTCAGGGGAGAAACATTCTTTTGACGAGTCATGAAAAGGAACCTCTTCGTGATTTTGAAGCATTAAACGTGATAGAACTCACCGAAGGGACGTTAATTTTAAAGTCAGTACACAAAAACCACACGGATTAGCGTGTGGTTTTTGTGATTGGTTGGCCCTTGGCGTCAAAGTTTTTTCTTAACGCATGTTCGGTTAGAAAAATTGGAATAAAGAGGACGATGAGTTGAGGAATGTAAAGGAGATCACCGCCGATAGCGAAAGGGATGTCTTTTGCGCCCATGAGGATCAATCCCATTAAAAGGGTGAATACGAGTAAATAGAGGCCCCATTTTTTAAAGAGACGCCCACAGAAGTAGTGGGCAAAAACCCAAGTGTCCTTATTTTTCATCGAACGTGTCGTGCGATATCCCCAGACCGGATTGATGGTTTTGGGGACGTGTTGAGAAAAGAGGAAACCTATTATTAGCATAGTAAGTGGGATAAAGAGTTGAAATGAAAAAAGGAGTATTTTCATTGGATTCACGTCCTTTGTAAGTTTGAGTTAATCATAACACATGAGATAGTGGGGGGGCAAGGAAAAGTATTCCTAAAGCGTGTGGTGTGTAACAGGTGGTGAGAATTTGATGAAAAGAGGCGGTCTTTTGCCTTTTTTTGTGCCCAAATGTACACGGAGAGCATATAATAAAGTGTCAATCCATCGTCGAGTGAAACGTGTTAAATAGTTAGTCAGCCCCGACAGGAAAGGGAAGGGATGGGGTTTTGGTGAATATTAATCGAGTGGAGGTTTTAATCTTAAATCATAAGGAGCAGGCAGTTAAAAAGTTTGGGCGTAATAGTCAGGCAATTCGTTACTATCAGGAAGGAACGAGCAGCGATTTAATCAATGATTTATATCAACATTGGTTTGGAATTAATGAGGCGTGTATCGTGGCGCATCATTTGGCAACGATTAGTGACGAGCAAGATGATGTCAATTACATGGTGGCGGTCAATCATTTTAATGCATCGACCTCTTACGAATTGAAAAAAGCAAAGGGAAAACGGCTTCGCTACGTCTTTGTCTTTTTTGATCAAGAAGAGCAAGAGGCCCGTGCCTACGCTTATCAACTGCTTAAGCCAATGCTCCTTGGTAACAAAACGCAACCGGTATCAGTGGATATCGATTATCATAATGTCACTTTTTATTAAGAAAGATTAAAAGGGGAAGAAAGCTCTTCCTCTTTTTTTATGCGGGATTTTTGTAGTAGAATCGTCCCTTGTTTGGAACGTTTCTTGTTTCATTAAATGGAGGAATTGCGGAAGAGCAGAAAGGAGCAAGAGAATGGAGCAGATGATCCATGAGGTTGAAAGTGAAAATTGATCGGATAACCACCCAACGAAGACGAAGCAAAGAACGGTAAATCCAGATTCAAGTGTATTAAAGGTAGAGAGGAGAGTCGCACGATGAGAGGATTTGATTTCATTGTTTAAGACCGAGTAACGGTAAACTTGTTCGGACGACATGGCGACAATATGCAAAGCAAAAAAGATAAGGGCGAGCGTGAATGAGCGGGACCATGCCGTTAGGAGAATAGCGCCTGCATTTAAACTCGTTGTTAGCAAAAAGAAGGAAAGTTTATTTTCAAATCGTGAGGCTATTTTAGGCGTTAAATAATGTCCGAGCATGGCACAAAGTGTAATGAGAATTGAAATATATCCAGTGATGAGTGTTTCTGATTTTTGACTAAAGAACAGTTGCCACTGTGAGGCGGGCCCACTTAAGATGAACTGCAAGGGAAGAAGGGAAAGGGCGAGATGAAAAAAAGAAGGGTTGGCTTTAAATGCCTGTATGCCGGATAGAAGTGTCGGACGCTCACCCTCCTCTGCCTGCCGTTGAGTCTGATAGGGAGTTTTTGCATCCATTTTACACATGACAACAAGGACATTGAGGAGTAACAGGAGGGGAGCAAGAATGAAGGGGAGTTGGAGATTAATTTTGGCAAGAAGTTGAGCACCTAGGAAGGTGACGATGAGATTCGCGGCACTTAAGTAGAATTTATCCTTTGAAAAGAGTTGGGTGGAATCAAAAGTCGGATCGAGGGCATGGATTCGATCTAAGGCCCAAGATTCTAATGTCCCTGATTTTAGTGATTCGCCGATAGCAGTTAGAGCCGCGGCGGTCAATAGTCGTCCGATATGATGATGAGAAACTAATAAAAGAAATAATCCGAGTGCACGGATGAGACCACTTAAGATCATTGATGCTTTTCGCCCATAGCGATCAGAAAAAACGCCGGCAGGTAGCTCGGTTAAAAAGTTAACGAGCCAAAAGGTCCCACCGAATAAGTTAATATGTAAAAACGAAAATCCGAGCTGTTGTAAATAAAGATAGAAAATAGCACCAAAAATAGCGAGCGAACTCGTGTAAGAAATATTAATCATAAAATACGCGTGTTTAATTTTTTTGATGGATGTTTCCATGGCAGGTTCCCCCTTTTTATTGCAACGCTCCGCATCTATTAAAGGGAGGAGATTCCCGTTCAACCGGTGAGGCGTTTTCTTTTTTCTATTATTACAGATTTTTAGGGGGGCAAGAATTGTTTGGTAATTATAACCATTTTATTACTTTTGAGAGAAAGGATTGGACCTTTAAGTTTTCTTTAAGGTTCGTCGGTATAATGAAAGAGGAAGGCGGCTTTTCAAATCCATACACGCCGGTTAGGAAAGGCCCAATGAGTCATATCGCAAATGAGATGGGAGGTCTATCAATGGCAAAACTAATGACGTTTAGACGGTATGAGAAAAAGTTTATGTTAACCCGGGCGCAATATGAGGCACTGATTCCACGATTGTTAGTTTATATGGAATTGGATCATCATTGTAAGAATCATCGGCCCTATTCCATTTATAACGTCTATTATGATACGGTGAATTTTGATGTGATTCGCCATTCGATTTCGAAGCCTTATTATAAGGAAAAGTTGCGTTTACGAAGTTATCGTATCCCGGGGAGTGAGGAGGAAGAGGTTTTTTTAGAGTTGAAGAAAAAAATTAAGGGCATCGTGAGTAAACGCCGAATGGCGCTCTCGTTAGCAGAGGCCAAGGCGTTTGTAAAGTGTGGGATTTTACCGACAGTTAAAGATGAGAAATCGAGTCAAGTGATGGCAGAAATCGCCTACTATTTAAAACATCATCGCGTGCGAGAAGCGGTTTATGTTGGGTATCAGCGATATGCCTATTTTGCAAAAGATAATCCCGATTTTCGTCTGACGTTCGATTTTAATATTTTGACACGACGTGAGGTGTTAAAACTAGAAGCGGGTTATTTTGGGACAGAATTGCTAGGCCCCTCTGAGTATTTAATGGAGGTTAAGATTTTAGGGGCAATCCCTAGTTGGTTTACGTCGCTGTTATCGGAGCTTCGTATTTATCCGACACATTTTTCAAAATACGGTCAGGAGTATTTAAATCATTGTCAGTTTAGTGAAAAAAGGAGAGAACAGTTATGTTAGAAACGATTATTCAAACGGTTGATGGGACATCATTGACGTTAGTAAATACGTTAATCATTATTGGAACGTCATTTCTTTTAGGGGCGCTCATTAGTGTGGTGTATATGAAAACGATGAAAAAGACGGGGTATAGCCCAAGTTTTGCTGTTACGTTGATCATGTTACCGATGATTATTTCGGTGATTATTTTGCTCGTTGGTAATAATGTCGCTCGTGCGTTTAGTTTAGCGGGAGCCTTTTCGCTCATTCGCTTTCGCAGTGCCCCAGGGGAGCCTAAAGATATTGCTTACGTCTTTTTTACATTGGCCGTTGGACTTTGTACAGGGATGGGCTACCTCGGATATGCTGTTATTTTTACGGCAATCATGTGTGTCGTGATGTGGGGAGTTGAGGTAACAAATTTTGCGCGAATGAAAACGAAGACGATGAAATTAAAAATTGTCGTTCCAGAAGATTTGAATTATGAGGGAACGTTTGATGAAATTTTAGAGGATTATGCGTTAACTTATCACTTAGATCAAGTGCGGACGCGGGATTTTGGGGCGCTTTTTGAGTTAACTTATACGCTAAGTCTCGATGAATCGACGTCTCAGAAACAGTTGATAGATGAGATTCGATGCCGAAACGGCAATTTAAATGTGACATTAATTCAATCTGAATTAATGGTTTAAAGTGAAAATAAAGGAGCCTTTGTTATGAAAAACAAGCGAATTTACCGAGGTATGTTTTTAAGTCTAGCTTTAATCGCTGGATGTGAGGGGGTAAAGGATTCCCCTTCTTCGGCGGACGAAATAAAAGATTCCCTGTCATCGACGTTAACAGAAGGGACTGCCATCCAATTAGGAGAAACGATTACCATTGATGGGGAGGGGGCGACGGCGTCGAACCAAACCGTGAGGATTACACAGGCGGGAACGTACTTAATTAGTGGAACGCTTGAGGATGGTCAGATTCAAGTGGAAGTTGGCAATCAAGAAGAAGTGAATTTGGTTTTGAATGAGACTCAGATTTCTTCCACCACTGGTGCGCCTATTTTAATCACGCAGTCTGCAAAGACAACGATCACGCTAATGGAGGGAACACAAAATGTTATTTCCCATCAAATGGTCATGAATGATGGGGAGGAAGTGAGTAAGGAAGAAAAGGCGGCTATTTTTAGTCAGGATGATTTAATGATAACGGGGACGGGTTCTTTAACGGTGGATGCAAAGACGTATAATGGCATTGTGAGTCAGGATGATTTGGTGATTGAGGATGGAAACTTTGTCATCGAGTCGGCTAATCACGGGCTAAAGGGGAAAGATTCAGTTGTCATTGAAGAGGGGACGTTTAAGATGACGACGAAGGGAGATGCCATTCAATCGGATCAAGAGGCAGATGAAGAGAAGGGATTTATTACGATTCGTGGGGGAGATTTTGATTTAGTGGCAGAGCAAGATGGAATTCAGGCTCAAACGAAGTTAGTCATCGAGGGTGGAACGTTTAAGATTGAAACGGGTGGTGGATATGAAGCAGGCGCGGTAAAGGAAACGACGTCGCAACCTCCTTTTAATCGTGGAGCCTCGGCGACGGCCGAGACGGCTACTACTCCTAGCGCTAAAGGTTTGAAAGCAGGCCAGGAGTTAGTGATTGAAGGCGGAAGTTTGACGATTAATTCAGCGGATGATGCGTTGCACACGAACGGCTCATTATGGATGAATGGGGGAGAGGTGACACTTTCAACGGGGGATGATGGGTTGCATGCAGATGAGACGGTTGAAGTGAATGGTGGAACGGTTGATATTTTAACGTCTTATGAAGGTTTAGAAGGTCAAGTCGTCCGAGTCAATGATGGGGTGATTCGATTAGTCGCCACCGATGATGGGATAAATGCCGCGGGTGGAATGGATGGCTCTGGATTTATGTCTTTTTTTAATCCAACGACAACATCACAACAAGAGGGCGAATCGGGATGGATTGAACTTAATGGTGGATGGCTTTACGTCAACGCCTCGGGAGATGGTTTAGATGCAAATGGCTCAATCATCATGACGGGCGGTGTGGTCATTGTTGAAGGGCCGACGAGTGGACATGATGGCATTCTTGATTTTGATGAGACATTTGATCTTCAAGGGGGACAGTTGATAGCCTCAGGAGGTGTCGGAATGCTGCAAACTCCGAGCGAGACTTCAACGCAACCGACGTTGGTGATTCAAGATTCATTTGAAAGTGGCGAGTTGATTCACATTCAGTCCGAAGAGGGGGCAGAAATCGTGACTTTTTCTCCGTCGAAAGCGTCACAGGTCCTGATCATCAGTTCACCCGACCTTAAGATGGAATCGACCTATCGTGTGCTAAGTGGGGGAACGTATTCGGTAGAGGCGACAGACGGAGTGTATCAAGACGGAACCTACACCGAAGGAGAGGAACGATTCCAAGTCGCCCTTTCAGATTTGATTACGAGTAACGGGACTTTAACTGGTGATGGGATGCGCGGCCCTGGAATGGAAGAAGGACCTGGGATGAGAGGGACCAAAGACATGAGGGAAGCACCGGAAATAAAGGATCATCCAAAAATGGAAATGAATTCGGACTTAAAAACCCCTACGTTAAATTCTTTTTAAACGAAATGAATAAAGGCAGTCCGATGAATGCGGACTGCCTTTGTGGTAAGAAGGAGAGTTAGAGAGGTGAGGAGGTTAAGGAGAAGATTTCAAATGTTATCAATGTGCAACGTGAATAGTCATTTACTTTGTGCCTACTTATCCCCATCTTGACATCGTAAGAATAATAGAGTTACAGTTATAAAAAAGGATTAAAACGATGCGGGGGTTAAAATGAGCCTTTCTTTCAAGCTAGTGCTATCTTTGAGCATCGAAAAGAAAAAAGAACCTTCTCGTTAGAAGGTTCATGATAAACAATCTCAATGTTAGGGATAGATGCTAGGATGTATGGACGAGATTTTTAACATTGTTTATCGATATTCCTGTCACTTCCGACACACATTCAATATCCATTCCCGTTGATAATAGTTTTTTTGCGACTTCTAGTTTTCCTTGTTCAATGCCTTCATCGCGTGCGGTTTGTAAACGACTCGTTTCATCAAGCAAAGCTTTTAAACGTGCCTCATAGTATAAACGGAACTGCTCATTACAACTTAAAATTAGGAGGTCATCTTTTGCCTCACGAATGGTTTCATCTTGACGGGCTAACTCGTAGCTCACTTGACTTTCTGGATGCTTAATAAATTCAAGCCACGCTTCTAACTGCGTTTTAATGTCACTTG
Organism: Turicibacter faecis; assembly: GCF_037076425.1. NCBI lineage: Bacteria > Bacillati > Bacillota > Erysipelotrichia > Erysipelotrichales > Turicibacteraceae > Turicibacter > Turicibacter faecis. The sequence goes on from NZ_AP028127.1 coordinate 1,057,238, forward strand.
CTTGCTTTATATCCTTTATTTTATCAAGTTCGATAAAGTGAAGTTCTAATAAATCACTAAGTATCTCATTGCGCTCTTTTTCTTTTAGAACATAACAGCTATGATACTCGGGCGTATCGAGTAAATTAAAGTCGAGGAGATTAATGCAAATCGTTCGCCCAAGCTTTTGATACGGATTTCCGGATTGAAGTTGTCCAGAAAATAAACGGCTCCAATAATATAAACTACGCTCAATCATGTTCTTTTCATCTGCTACCTGAACTTCAACATTAATCAGTTCCCCTTTGTTTGTTGTAGCTAAAATATCTAACGATCCGAGCTTATCATTTTTATATTGTTTATCGAGTACTCGATCCTTAAAGGTAATCGAAGTAATCGGTTCATCTGGAAGTAAAACAGCGTTTAAAAATGAAATTAATAATTCTGGTCTTTTCTAAGCCCTACCAAAGGAGGATAGCTAAGAGTTCGTTACACTCACTCCTTAGCGCAGGGGACCCGTTTCCAAACAGCCCCTTGAACACAAAGTCCATGGTCGGCGGTAATAACACAGGTCCATTCCCTACCAGTTGAGGATAGCTAAGAGTTCGTTACACTCACTTCTTAGCGCAGGGAACCCAGCCCTACTAGTGGAGGATAGCCAAGAGCTTTCGCTACTTGGCGCAGGGAACCCACGTCTTTCCCATCTCCCTCTAATTGTTTCAATTGTTCGATTAATAGATTTGAATGCATCATTTTTACTGCCCTAGCAATGGAGGATACATTATCGTTGTAAACAGTAGGGGTCCTTTTTTGATGAGTTTGATTTTCGCTATAAAAAGGGGAGAAACGGAGTCATCTCATGGATGATCAATTTTTCCCGATGATAGGTTTTGCAGTTCGCTTTTCTTCTCAGTTAATCAAGAGTCGTTATCTTGTGTCTAGGAAGGTTTGATAGGTAGGGTGACAACAAAGGTTGTTTTTCCAGATGAAGTACTGGTTGCGAAAATATTTCCGTGGTGTGCCGTGATAATGGATTTAGCAATGGCGAGTCCAAGTCCATGACCGCCTGTTTCTCGTGTGCGCGACGCATCGGCACGATAGAAACGATCAAAGATTTTAGGAAGATCTTCAGTTGCAATGACTGTTCCTGTGTTTTGGACGGTCAGTTCATAAACAGAAGGACGTCGTTTGAGAGAGATGTGAATGGTGCTACCATCTAAGGCGTGTTTAATGGCATTATCGAGTAAAATAACGACGACTTGTTGGATTCGTGTCACATCGCCATATGCGATCAGTTCAGGTTCGATGTCAAGCGCTAATTGTTTATGGGATTCAAAGGCTACTGACTCCAGTGGAAGAATCGCGGTCATGAGAGCGTCGCTGAGTGAGAATGGGGTAAGCGTCATCTCCATTTCCTGGCTATCACTTTTCGCTAAAAAAAGGAGATCATTTACGAGCTTTTCCATCCGATTGGATTCTGTCTGAAGGTAATTGATCCATTTTTCTGAGGCCTCGATGGTCTGTTTAGGGTGAGTGGTTAGCACTTCGAGTGTTGTTTTAATGACAGCAATTGGTGTTTTTAATTCATGGGAAGCATCCGCCATAAATTGTTGTTGTAATTCATAAGACTTGGCAATGGGGCGAATGGCCCAGTTGGCTAAAAAGTAGCTAATGATGGTTAGGACAATGAGTGAGAGACCACCAATGGCCAGAAGAATCATCGTCAGTTGTGTCAACGTTGCCAATTCGGCGGAACGGTCTAAGAAGACAAGTAGCTTTTCACCGTCCGGTCGTGGTTGGATAAGATAACGCAATTTAAACCCCTCAAAGGAAAAGGTTCCAGTTTCCTTATCTTTGGCTAGCACCCTTTCAACAAGTTCCTGCGGAGATTCGATGGACGTATCGGGTGGCAAATGGGAAATAGAGGCGACGATTTGTCCCTCTTCATTGATTTTAAAAATGAAGCTTGATTGAAGCAGTAATGGATTAAAAGGAGATTTTTTCAAGGGTCCCCATTTTTTCGGCTCATTCATCAAAGGAGGTGGAAGATTTCCATCGTTTCTTGCCAACTCTTCCATGATTTTTAGCGCTTGCCTCGTTTCAGCTTTGGACATCAAACCGTAGGTACTGATAAAAATAGATAAAAATACGGTCAGTAAAATGGAGAGATGGATGAGAAGAAAACGTCGTTTTAAATGTGGAATCACTCCTCCCCTCCTCCTAACGTGTAGCCGACGCCACGGACAGCCTTAATCATAAGAGGAGACTTTATGAATTGAAGCTTTTTCCTTAGAAAGGATATATACACCTCAACATTATTATAATCGACATCAGCATCATATCCCCAAACCTTTTCGATGAGCATCTCTTTCGTGACAATTTGCCGTTTATGATGCAATAAACAACTCATCAAGTTGAACTCTTTTAGCCCAAGTTGAATCTTTTTCTCCCCATGGCAAAGTTCGTGGGTTGAAAGATGAAGAGACGTTTCTTTGAACCGAAGGCAATCTTCCGTTAAGACGTTGCCTTGCCGACGTAGTAGGGCCCGAATTCGGGCAAGCAATTCTTCAGTTGAAAACGGCTTGGTTAAATAATCATCAGCGCCTAAATCAAGACCATGGACTTTATCTGAAACTTGATCTTTGGCAGTTAAAAGTAAGACAGGGGTCGTTACATCGTACTGACGAATCATGTTCAATACGTCAAATCCATTTCTTTTAGGGAGCATCACATCTAGGATGATGACATCATAAATCCCACGGAGTCCATATTCAAGTCCGGCTTCGCCATCGTAGCAACAGTCGACGATATACTTTTTCGCTTTTAACAGATGGGCAATGGCATCCGATAAATGACGTTCATCTTCAACTAATAAAAGTCGCATTTTAATCACCTCACTTTCATTTTATCACACATTTCTTAAAGGATTCTGAAAAAAGAGGGGCGGTAGCCGTTATTCCTGTCGCCATCAGACTGTTAATTTTTTTTGTGCAAATCATGAAACAGATGGTATGAATCAAAAAAATCGACAATATAATGAAATGAATATAGGTTTTATCGATGGGAAAATGGGGTGGAAGAGATGATGAATTTTTTAAATAATATGAATTTGTTACCTAAAAATTTTATCGTTGCAAATATTGTTGAAATTTTGAAAGAAGACCCGGATAACGGGGTTGATAAGTTGTATGAAATGTCGGGAACGTTTATCACCGATCCGCAGATTAAGGGTGTGATTGACCAAATTAAAATGTATTATGATACGCATCCTGCGATTAAACGATACGTCAAAAATATGATGTATAATACGAATAAAACGTGTTTGAATCATTTTTTGCAAAATGTTGCGGTGAAGGAGTTGTGGGAGGGAATTTCAACACGTGAGGAGATGTCTAAAAAGTATTCGGTCGCGATTCCTAATGCGTTAGTGTTAGACCTTGGGATGACGTGTCCGCTGTCGGGGCGTGGTTGTACCTGTCGACCTCAACCGGGAAATGTGATGCCTGTCTCTGAGGTTCATCGTTTAGTAGGGGAGGCACGGGACTTAGGTGTTCATATCGTGGTGTTAACAGGAGGGGACCCATTTTTAGAGGAACGATTATTTAGTGTGTATGAAGCTTATGATGATGTCGAGTTTATCGTCTTAACAACAGGACTTGCCGTGACTTCAGTTGTTGCACAACGCATCGCAAAACTTGGAAATGTGTTACCGCTCGTTATTTTAGAGGGGACCCAAGCCTTGGATTCAACGACACAACAAACGGTTTTACGTTCCCTTGATATCATGAAAACAAACGGCATTTTATTCGGTATTTTAACGCCAGTGACACCCAAAAATGTCGCGCAGGTGACAACAGATGAATTTATTTTACCGCTCATTCGTAAAGGTTCGCGTTTGAATGGTTATGTCATTTCATTACGGCAAACGGAGGCGCCATGGAGTCATGAGGCGCTCAAAGACTTAGAGGAGCATATTTCCTTTATTCGTCAAACCCGCCCATACGTCACCGTTTTACTTGAAACGGATCAGATGACTAAACGTTGCGCAGTTGGTTCATTGGCCTTTCACTATGGTTTTGATGGACAAGATCAAGTCCTTGTTTTTCCACGAGTAACAACGACACAAACTGTGAATCAGCCATTAATTCAGGTGCTTCGCTTGATGCGATAAAAGACCTAAATGGAGTTCTAGAAATAAGGGGCTTTGTTTGATATAATCACCTCCAGAGAGAAAGAGGTGATTTTTTTATGGCACAATGGTTGATTTTTGCTTTATTAGCCGCAGTGAGTGCAAGTTTCGTGACGATTTTTACAAAAATCGGGATTCATCATTTAACGCCGGGGTTAGCCACGAGTGTGCGTGCAGTTATTATGGCTATATTTTTAGTGGCCGTTTCGTTCAGTCGGGGCGACTTTCACCAGTTAAAAGAGCTTGTGATGTACAAGCGGGATGTTGCATTTTTAATAGGGGCTGGAATTTGTGGGGCACTTTCATGGTTATTTTTAAACATCGCATTGAAAACGGGAAAAACATGGCAGGTCGCGCCCATTGATAAATTATCAGTTGTGATTACCGTTGTTGTTTCGTTGCTGATCTTCCAAGAAGAAATAACCATGAAGGGAATCATCGGCGTTGTTTTAATTGCAATTGGGACCGTATTTGTAGCGCTAGCTTAACAGGTGAGACGGCATTAGCTTATTCGTTTGGTATGTTAAAAGCCCTTCATTTTCGTTTGAAAATGAAGGGCTTTTAACATAAAATGATGACCTGAAGCCCATTCTATCCCATGATTAAATTTTTAAAAGCTTCACAAGAATATATTAATATTTAAGAACTGTCTATTAACTTTTCTTCACCTTTTAAATCAAAAACATTTTCTAAATCAACACTCGTCATAGTATGAAGATAAACATCTTCTTCACTACTTTGATTAAATGCTAATTCATAAGCTTCCTTCAACGAAAGAGAAGTATTATTTTTTGAAAGATTTAAATTAAAATAATAACCTATACAAACTATAAAAAAAACAAAAAATAAAGGGTATTATTATTTTCCTATTATAAAATCTCATAAATCTCCCACCCAAAAAGTACAAAGAATTACCTTGGAGATAAATGGTTTCTCCAAGGTAATTCTTTATTACTATCAATATAAATATATGTACCAAAAGAGATTATTGGATTTTGCCGATTACTTCCTACCCAATGGACTGATGCATATCCAACTTCCGGAACTTTACCAGAAGCAGTACGATTGGTTCCACTATAAGCATTAACATCTTGATTATAACGAACTGCTACTTTAATATTTATATCATTTTCTGAGAAAAACAACCAACATAACCACTAACCTCAATGTTAATAACAATCTGCTTTTTATAATAACAACTCCCATAGTTTTTATATTAAAGCGTATAATATAAATATCCATTCTAAATGAACACTATCTTAAAATCATCAAACAGTGAGGAAAAAAATGAAAAAAACAAAAAACATCCTGTCTTTATTATTAATTTCAATTTCTTTATTTTTAAATTATAACTCAACTAAAATTTTAGCTGAAAATAAAAATTTATTTTTTAGTCATCTCTCAAATGAAGAAAAACTTTCACAATACAATCGAATACTAGATTTACTATTATTTGATTCTATACAAAAATCAATAAATGAAATTTATGGTGAAAATCAACGAGAATATTGGAATTTTGAAATTATAGAAATTGAACGAGGTTATTATCCATCACCATTTAATTATCGTTTAACAGTGAAATTTCAAACCTTTGCTGGGGCGCATAGTGAACCATACGACGATAATATAGCAGTATACGATATTATTAATTTTTCCCCATTAAAAATAAAAGAAATTAAATTCGAACATCATCCAACAGAAAATTAAAAATGTGTATACAACATAATAATATTGCATAATTTAAATAATAAAAAAAGGTAGAAATATTTCTACTTTTTTTTATTTTTCTTTCAAAACCCTACATAATTCATATAACCAACATTCCGAGCATATGTTTCAAGCGTCATTTCACTCTCTAATTCTTCATCCTTTTCAGAATCAATATGAATTAAATCATCATTTTGTGTATCATCTAAATTTAATTTTTTATGCCACTCTTTTATGAATGCTAAAATAAATGTGTTTCTTCCGCCTATAAGATATCTTTTCATTATATCAGGTAAAGCGTTTTATCACCCAAAGTCAGGAAGAACCAACTCCTCTTGATTACATATATAGATTTTATTCACCCACACGATTTGACAAAGAGCCGTTTTAAAAAGAAGGTCACCCAATCAGGGGACCTTCTTTAGATCATTCAATTAAACTTGAAGGGTTAGTTCCATTCATCAACGTTTGTTAGGCCTTCAATGTCTGAAGCTTTAAACGTTGGGTTTTGAATTCCTTGTTTACGTTGCATCGTGTAATTTTGTAGCGCTCTAAAGGCAAATTTACCAAGTAATAAGATAGCAATTAAGTTGACAATCGCCATAAATGACATAAATAAATCAGCTAAATCCCATACGATGGCAACCTTTGTAAGAGATCCGAAAATAATCATTGCAACAACAACAACGCGGTAGGCGATTAACCACCCTTTTTTCGTGCTCATAAATTCGATATTCGATTCTCCATAATAATAGTTTCCAATAATAGAACTAAAAGCAAAAAGTAAAATACAAAGGGCAATAAAGTAGTTTCCAATTACTCCGATTTGTGAAGTTAATGCAGCTTGTGTCAGTTGGATTCCTGTTAAATTAGGATCAGCGTGTGTTCCAGATAATAAAATAACAAAAGCTGTACAACTACAAATTAAAATTGTATCTGTAAAAACACCAAGTGTTTGGATTAATCCTTGTTGAACTGGGTGGCTAACTTCAGCAGTTGCGGCTGCATTTGGCGCTGATCCCATTCCGGCTTCATTTGAGAATAATCCACGTTTAACCCCTTGAATAAACATCACACCAAAGGCACCTGAGGCGAATGATGTAAAATCAAAGGCTTCTGAAATAATCAGACCAATTAATGCTGGAATCTTTGTGATGTTTAAAACGATGACTAATAAGGCCACAAGAACGTAAGCGACAGCTAATACAGGAACGATAATTTCTGAAACTTTCGCAATTCGTTGAACACCACCAAAAATAACACCCGCGGTAATAATCGCAAGTAAAATTCCCATGAATAATTTGTCCATTCCAAACGCCGTTTGGAATGCTTCTGTAATGGTATTGGCCTGAACGGCATTAAAGACAAATCCAAAGGTAATCGTAATTAAAATAGAGAAGAGTAATCCAAGCCAACGCTTGTTTAATCCTTTTTCAATATAATAAGCGGGACCTCCACGGTAAGCACCAGAAGCATCTTTTACTTTATAAATCTGTGCGAGCGTACTTTCGACGAAGCTTGAAGCACCACCAATAAGGGCGATAATCCACATCCAAAACACAGATCCTGCTCCACCAACGGCAATCGCTAAGGCAACCCCTGCAATATTTCCTGTTCCAACACGTGAGGCAGTACTAATACAAAACGCCTGGAAAGATGAAACTTTTCCATCTTTTGATGATTGTAAGGCACCATCTCCGAGTAATTTAATCATGTCTTTAAACATTCTAAATTGTACGAATTTCAACTTAAAAGTGAAATAAAATCCTGCGATGAGCAGTAATACGATGAGTAAGTACGTACCAATATACGTATTTCCAAAACTAATAATTGCATTAAGGAAGGTTAAGATCTTTTCCCCGATAACTTGTAACATTTCCATAATGTCCTCCTTTTGATGTTATATTATTGTCATATTCTGACACTCCCGCCAATAAGTATATCGTAAAATTGATGAAAATGGAAGAAGAAAGAAACAAAATGAAAAAAATGCCAATTTAAAAAGAGCAACTTGCAAGAAAGAAGTTGCTCTTTTCATTTAGTTTTGGAAAGGTTTAAATCCTGTGAGAACAAGTGTTGCCCAATCTGAATCAGGAGTTGTTTTCCATTCACATGTGACATTTAATTTTTTTAACCAGGCATTTAATCCTGTTGCAGTTTTACCGTCTGTTGCTGCCTGACGCCCAAAGACCTCTTTAATATATTCAAGGAGCTCCTTTTGCATCGTTGCATCTAGTGGCTTATCGATTAATGTTTCTAAATGTTCACGAACAGTGGTATAGTTTTGTTTATCATCGCGGTATAAATCGTTGACTAATAGTTGACGCTCACGATTTAACTCTAAGACAACCGCTTTAATTTCATCATGATTCGTTAAATATTTTTTAGCAATATTCATCGCTTGAACGGCTTGATCAATTTTAACAATACGTTTTTCAATAGCTGAACTTTTCATGTTTTCACTTCGCATTTCTACTAGTTTTTATTATAAGCCTAAGCATTATAACACTCTTATTTTAACTTTTCAATATAGGAATTTAAAAATTTGGTGTGATGAATGAGGAAAGAAAGTAAGTTGCTTTTTTTATTCGATTTCTAAGGAGAAAGGTTAAGGGGAGCATCTTAAGGAACAAGGGATAAAGAAGAAAAAAGAACCATATTTTTGTATAAAAGAAAAAGATTTTCGTCTACAATAGAATATTATGGTTAATGGTTGATAAAAGGAGCGGGCAAGATGAAGATTTATATTGATGCGGATGGATGTCCGGTAGTGAAGGAAACGATTGAGGTGGCGACTGCTTTTTTGATTCCTGTTGTGATTGTTTGCGATGTGGCCCATGAATTTTTTTTTGACGGGGTAGAAGTTGTGACGGTCATGCGGGGGATGGATGCTGTTGATTACGAGATTATGAATCGACTTGAAGTTGGCGATTTGGTTATTACGCAAGATTATGGCTTAGCGGCGTTGGTGTTAGCCAAGCGTGGTTATGCATTGAATCAAAATGGACGGCAGTACGATGAAAATAATATTGATGAACTGCTTTATCGTCGGCATACATTAAAGAAATTAAGGCAAGCGGGTGAGCGAGTGAAAGGTCCTAGGAAACGTTCAAAGGAAGATACGGCTCATTTTGTAAAAGCGTTGACGACATTTTTGACCGAAATTTGTGAAACCTGTTCTAGATAAACTTATCAAATGGCGAAATTTAAGGTATAATAGTATTTTTGAGACTAAAATGTCAGGTTGAATTAAAAGTTAAAAAAAGTTGGCTTGCTTGAAAAAAGGGGGGGGATTCAAACCAATGGACAACCTCCCATAAAAAATATCCGAATCCTCATATGATCAAGATGGGAAATATGAGGACTTATCAATTGGATTTGAATAAGCATGAGAAACTATCTACTTAACGGACGCCAGTTTTGGAATGAAGATGGTCATTAAAGACTTAGTTGTTTGCAGTGACGCACATGTTTTTAAAAATATCCATCAAACACCCGTCGTTCGTAAGTGAGAGAGGCGTTTAAAACGACTTCAAAAACATATTTCTTGAAAATATAGAAGGAATAAAAATAATTAAAAGGAGGTGAAACCCGTTGTCAATTTGTTAAAACAGCAAATATTATAAAACTCGCACGTGAAATTCGATGACGACACCGGTGGTAAAAAAACAAGAAGTCATCCTACTTCACCTCATAACGAATTAGAGAGTGAAAACCAAACCTTCTCGTCTTGCTATAGAGATTTCAACTCTTCTTGGTATGATGAGAAATAAACGGTTATCAAAAGCTATTTAAAAGCAAGTCTCCTATGCATTTAAGCGCTAAATTCACTATAACGGTGAAAAGTATCGGGACGAGTTCGTAGAAGCTAATAAGTGCAATCCTTCGTTTAAAATTTGTTCTTGTTGTGAAAATATTAAATCGGAAACGGTGAACAGAGGACCTAACAAGTAAGGATAGAGTTTTATAATCTTTTGGCAACGGCTGTGTGATGCTAACGTGGATGATTGCTTTATCACTTTTTGTGATACAGTTTATCAATTTATGGACCATCTTACGAATGATTTTTAAGCGCAAAGATGAACCTATTTATATTATTGCATGGACATTAATTATGACCTTTATTCCGTTTATCGGATTTTTATTGTATCTTTTATTTGGTCATGGTCCAATCATGGCTAAAAAAGCGACGTTTCTCGATGAGGTAGAGGAGCGGGAATATCAGGAAACGGTGGAGTGGCAACTGAAGAAATTGATGAATCGACGCATTCATTTTCCTTATTTATCGTTTATAATATTTAATTTAAATTATAATAAATCACTGGTGATGGGGGCAAAGACATTTACCTATTTTAACGATGCAAAGGAGAAATATGAGGCATTGCTTGCGGATATATTAAATGCCAAAGATTCGATTCATGTTCTTTACTTTATTATTCGTGGGGATGAGAGTGGGGAACGGTTGATTCAAGCATTGACACAGAAGGCACGCGAAGGTGTACAAGTTCGACTTGTGTATGACGATGGGGGCAGCTTTATGACGCCTGCTTCTTTATTTCGTCCACTAAAAGAGGCTGGGGGGATGGTTGTCAAACACTACCCGGCAAAGTTAAAGATTTTTACCCTCAATTGGAATTACCGTAATCATCGTAAAATTGTTGTTATTGATGGGAAGATTGGTTATTTTGGCGGGATGAACATTGGCGATGAGTATTTATCGAAAAATCCGAAGTTTACCCCTTGGCGAGATGCCCACGTCCGTGTAACGGGAGAGGTTGTTCGTTCATTACAACTTCGGTTTTTAAAGGACTATACAGCTGTTATTGAACGTCTGTCAGATTTAGAACAGATTAAAACGCATCTTTCACGTTATTTTCCCGAAGAAGATCACGAGGATGCTGAAATTGAGTTACAACTTGTTTATGATGGACCGGATCAAGAACGGGACCACATGCGTGCGACTTATATTAAGTGGGTCACGATGGCGAAGGAAAGCATTTGGATTCAATCGCCTTACTTTATTCCAGATAGTGAGTTTTTACATGGATTAAAAATTGCTTCTCATTCGGGAATTGACGTTAAAATTATGATTCCAATTATCCCGGATAATCATTTCGTCCACCGTGCCACGACCTCATATATTAAAGAACTATTAGAAGCGGGGATTGAGGTTTATTTTTACGATGGCTTTTTACATTCTAAAACGATGGTTATTGATGGTCAATTAGCGACGATTGGGTCCGTCAATATGGATGTTCGTAGTTTTAGTATTAATTTTGAGTTGGCGGCATTTATTTATCACGAATCAGTTGCCCATCAGCTAATTGAGCAGTTTAAAGCGGACCAGCAACGGTGCCGTTTATTAGATTTGACAGATGAGAACAATAAATCGTGGTGGATGAAAGCGGAAGAGTCAGTGTATCGTCTTTTATCCATGCTTATGTAAGGTTTTAAAAAGGAGAAGTTTAAATGAAGTATCGTTTAGGGATGCGAACCATTAAGACGGCGCTAGGGGCAACCCTAGCTATTTTAGTGGCGCAGGCACTAGGATTAAAATACGCGCTATCGGCAGGGATTATTACGGTGTTAAGCGTGCAAAATACGAAGCAAAAATCAGTAGAAATAGCGAAATTACGTTTATATTCAACTGTACTCGCTCTGTTATTGAGTGGGATTCTTTTTGTAACATTCGGATTTCATCCGGTTTCATTTGGTCTGTATTTACTGCTATTTATTCCGTTAGCGGTTGAATTTAAATTGAGTGATGGGATTGTCATGAGCTCTGTCTTAGTGACGCATGTGCTCGGTGAGGGATACATCCATTGGAATTTACTCGTCAATGAACTGTTATTAGTCGCTATTGGTGCTGGCATTGCGTTAATCTTTAATCTCTATATGCCCAAAATGGTTCAACAGATCAAACACGATCAAGCTACAATTGAGGAGCAGTTTCGTAAAGTTTTGTTTTGTCTGGCCAAAACGATTCGTAGTCGTTCCGTGACAATTGATGAGGAAGTATTGTTTCAATCACTTGCGGATCAGTTAGAGTTAGCAAAGGTACGGGCTGAGCACAATCGTCAAAATTATTTATATGATGAGATGACGTATTATGCACAATATATGGAAATGAGGCTGATGCAATATCAAGTTTTAATTGGGATGCGTCAGCTTCTTGGAAAGTTGCAGATGACACTCGATCAATCGATTTTACTGGCGGATTTAACCGAGCATATTGCGAGTAGTTTGCATGAATTTAATACGACAGATGAGCTCATGGTTGAGACAACACAAGTGCTTCACATCTTCAGAAATCAATCATTACCAAAAACACGCGAAGAATTTGAAAATCGCGCCATGTTGTTTCAATACTTGAATGATGTCAAACACCTCTTAGAAATTAAGCGTCAATTTGTGATGAATTTAACGGAGGAACAACTTCAGAAATTTAAGCCGGAGGCGTCTTGCTCTTTGGATGAAAAATAAATAATGAATTTATCACGAGTTGCGGAGTTTGGAGGGTAAAAAAAATCATGTTCAATGAAAGGTTGAACATGATTTTTTTATTTATTTTTTAACTGGGATAAATTGACCGTGGCTGACTTGCATTTCTTCAAATTGAATATCAAATTTCTTTTGGTATTTTTTTAAAGTGCTAAGGTCTTTATCGGTAATAATACAAATTGATTTTCCATCAGAGAATCCGCGGGCGGTACGTCCGGCACGATGTAAATATTCATTTGGATTTGACGGACAGTCAAGGTGGATAATGTGAGTCACAGCGGGAATGTCAAGTCCACGTGCGGTCAGGTCAGAAGAGATTAAAAGTTTGATTTTACCGCTGCGGAAGGCGTCTAATGCACGTTTTCGCTCTTCTTTTTTTATATTACCACGCATCATAAACGTTTCTTTTTGGTGATAATTTAATTTTTCTGCAATTTCTTGCATGGAATCGTTTTGGTTAACGAAAATAAGGGCACGTTCTGGATCTTCAGCAACGATCAGTTTACGTAATAATTCGAATTTATCTCGACGATCGCCTTTTAAATAAAAATGAGCAATATTCGGATTCATTGAAATACGATCCGTCATTTTTAAGACGACCGGTTCTTTCATAAATGTTTTCGCTAACTCTTCTGTTTGTGAACTAATTGACGCTGAGAATAAGCATAATTGACGGTCACGTAACGTTGTTTTAATAATATCTTGGATCGTTTTAGTATTTGTATTATCAAGTAAGCTATCTGCTTCGTCAAGGATGATCGTTTTAATGGTATGGGCCGTAATTTTTTTCTTTTTGATGAGTTCTAAAATTCGCCCTGCGGAACCGATAATGAAGTGTGGTTTTTCTTTTAATTTTTTGATTTGTTTATCAATGTTTGCTCCGCCAATAATCGTTGTTGAAGTGACAGGCTCACCCGAGTTAGCCGCTAATAACTTCACTTGGGCATCAATTTGCATGACTAACTCATGCGTTGGGGCTAAAATTAACACTTGCATCTCGCGTTTGGTTACATCGATTTTTTGAAAAAGGGGAAGAAGGAAGGCGAGTGTTTTCCCGCTTCCGGTATGCGATTGAGCAATCAGGTCCTGGTGGTTTAAAATCAGGGGAATGGCTTGTTCTTGAATGGGAGTTGGGGTTGTAATCTGTTGTTTTGCTAATCCTTCAATCAGAGAAGGAGTTAATTGAAGTGTTTCAAATGATAAAGACATAGTTGTTCTCCTTTAATTAAAGTTGGGTGCGACAAGATTATTTATCGAATAGTCCGCCACCTTTGTGTCGTTTAATGCGTTTGCGTGCTTCACCAATTTGTTTATCTGGTCGCTTTAATTTATCTTGTTGTTTCGTTTTTTGTCGTTTTTCTTCAATGATTTTTTTCATTAACTCCATATTTGTTGTCATAATTCATTTTCCTCCATATAAACTAATGATATTCTTTTGGATGACCTCTTTTTATTTTATACCATTTACAACGTTTTATCTATACAAAAACCGACAAGTATTTTTGGATGAGGGGTGTCAGTGGTAAGAATAAAAGGGTGGGCTTAGGCGGGCGGTGTGTGAAAAGGCAACGATTAATGTCTGATGAAAAAAAATGAAAGGTGTGGTTTGAAATGAAAATTGGTTGTTTAGAAGTGACGCTCGGTGTTCCATTTGTCACGAGTTTAAAGGAGAAGCGGATGATTGTTCGAAGTTTGGTCGCGAAGATTAGAAATCAGTTTAATGTATCGGTTCATGAGGTTGGGGCGCTTGATGTCCATCAACAAATAGTTTTAGGCGTGACAACAGGATCTAATTCAGAAGCAACGTTGCATTCTGTTTTAGATCACGTCATTAATTTTATAGAATCTAACTATGATGTGAGTGTGGAGGAAGTCATTAAAGATATTTTTTAAATGGAACAGGAGAAACCCATAAAATGAAATCATTCGTTTGGGGTTAGTAAAATTAATGCTTCGAGCATGAGAAAAGGCAACCTTGATCAAGGTTGCCTAAATAAATTAGCCTAAAACACCGGCTTTTTTGCGTGAACTTTTTCCTTTTTGTCCTTTGACCATTTCACGGCTTGGTATAAGTTGCGTTTTTTGATTTGCCGTCTGTTGTTTTTTTTGTTCGAGTAGGGCCTTGATGGCTTGCTTGGTTTGGCTCATAGTGAACGTCTCCTTTGTTTAGTTTATTATTATTTTACCGAAAAATGTCGATTTATCCTAGTGGTTCGTTAAAAAAGATTGATTATTTAATAAATTTTAGATATAATAAATTGTCTATGAGAGTGTAAAAATTACATTATAAGTGTTGAACCCCCACTTTGAAAAAACTTCAAACTGGGGGATTTTTTATGTAAAATGGTCAATACTAAAAAAAACACATGGAGAGGAAAGAGGCGAACGATGAAAAAAGAAACATCATTTTATAAGCGATTATTTATTTTAACCTTGCCGATTGTCATTCAAAATTTAATTACGACATCGCTTAATATGTTAGACACGGTTATGATTGGAAGTTTAGGTGAAGTCCAATTGGCGGCAGTTGGGGTGGCGAATCAATTTTATTTTTTATATAGTTTGTTAGTGATGGGCGTGGGTGCAGGTTGCGCCATTTTGATTGCCCAGTTATGGGGAAAACGAGATGAAGAAAAGATTCATGCCGTGTTAAAGCTTGGATTACTTGGGGCAACTGCCTTTGCGGTTGTCTTCATGGTTGTGGGCTTTTTAATGGCACAAAAAATTATCGGGTTGTTTAATACGGATCCCGATGTTGTACGTTTAGGAAGTGAGTATTTACGCATTTCAATTTTTAGTTATTTTGTTTCAGCCATTTCCTTTGTGTATGCAGGCGCTTTACGAAGTATCGGAAATAGTGCGTTGCCGATGTGGGGAAGTTTAGTTGGTTTAATTGTCAATGGCGTTTTAAATGCGATTTTAATCTTCGGTTTATTAGGGGCGCCTGCGCTTGGCGTGAAAGGGGCAGCGATGGCGACCCTTGTGGCACGTGTGGTGGAGTGTGCGATTATTTTGACCGTCGTCACGATTAAAGTAAAGCCTTTGCGTCTTCGTTTCAAAGACTTTAAAACCATTGAACTTCCGTTAGTGAAATTGTTATATCAAACGGCGTTACCGGTTGTGTTAAATGAGGCGTGTTGGGGATTGGCGAATGTGACGTATACGATGATTTATGGTCATATCGGGGTCAATGCGATTGCAACGACACAAATTACGTCGACGATTCTAAATTTATTTACGATTGTTATTTTCGGGATGGCCCATGCGTCGGTTGTAATTATTGGAAATGAAATTGGGGCCAATCGTGAGGAACAGGCGCTTTTATATGCGAAGAAGATTATTCGTTTATCTGTTGTTGTTGGTTTAGTGATGGCGGTGACGCTTGCGGCCTTATCACCTGCCATTGTCTTAATGTACAATGTGTCAGACACAGTTCGAGCGGATGCGATTAAGATTTTAATTATTTATGCGATTTTTATGTTGCCGCGTGTTTATAACGGGGTGCAAATTGTCGGAATTTTACGAGGTGGAGGCGATGCGAAATATGGATCAATTGCCCAAGGGTTATCGATGTGGTTAGTCGGAATCCCGCTGGCATTTATCGCCGCTTATTGGTTGAAATGGTCGATTTCCTCGGTGATTTTCCTTTCGACGTTAGAAGAGGTCCTTCGTTTCTTTATTTTAAGACACCGATTTAAATCAAATAAATGGATGAATAATATGGTCAAAGATATGGCTTAGTAGTATATTCTACATCCTATTTTCATATCATGCTTGTAAAGATGAGGCGGAGCGTCGCATCCTTACAAGCTTTTTTTATGAAAGGAAAATGGTGTGACGTGAGAGTAACATCAATTTTAAACACGAAGGTTAGGTAAATGGACGTGAATGCAGATGGTAGTAAAAATGAAGACCATGGTTCTTATTGTTTTGAAAACGGAGGGTTTACGTTTAATGGAACAATGGAAGAAATGATTGGAATTTGTGTTCCTCATACGGCCGCTGCAATTTCTAATCTGACGGAGGAAGGCGTAAGAAGAGCCATGCGTGAATGGTTCCCGATATTAAAGCGTTGGGTGTTGAGAGACGTAATGAAAGGTCCATTGATGCAATAGAAGTGTCTTTAGTTTAGCTAGTTATAGGATAAAAGATTTTATTTGATTGATGATAGCCTGAGGGAGGCGAATCTATATGTTCTTTAATAAAATAGGATCTCTCCTTTTGTTAGAGGAGTCCCTACGGTGTATCGTGAGTGAGATTTTTAGTTTTTGATTCCGATTGTTGGATTGAAAGTATTGCAGTTAACGACGTCTGAAATTTCTTTTGCGACCATGTTATTTAGTCTCGGCTATTTATTGTTTAGCTATGTTTTAGGAAGGCTTGCTGATCGGTTTGGGAAGAAACGATTGATTTTAATTGCCTTGGGTGTGGCCTCATTTTTACTTATCTTATGCTCACTGTCCATCGGAGTCGACTCTTTTTTTAAGTGGGAGTATTTTTTGATTGTTTTAGGGATGGGTGTGGCAGTAGTGAGTAAGGAAACAACAATGGGTGCTTGGATTCCTGAGTTGTTTAGTCGTAATGAGTGGTTGAAAGTGAATGGGGGTATTCAGGGAACAAAATCTGTCGCCAATTTAGTGGGGCCGCTTTTAGGTGGGATGATGGTTTCTTCTTTTCAAGTGCCCGTGTCACTGCTGATTCTTTCGGTGTTATTAATAGTAGGAATGGGGATGTTAAGCACGATTAAATCAGTAGAGCGTGAAGAAGTGAAGATAAATGAGGGGACTGAGCCGTTTAGCACTCATTTTTTCAGTCGAGTGAAGCTCGCTTTGAGGGAGCCTTCCCTCCGGGCTGTTTTATTGACAACGGCAACACTTAATTTAGCCATGTCACTTTATCAAACGATTCTTCTTCTTTATCTCATGACGTCGTTGAATTTAGGAGAGTCATTGAGCGGTTTTGTTCTCTCGATTAGTGGGATAGGAGCGATCTTAGGAGCTGTTTTATCTCGTCGTTTCATTCAAGTTGTCGGTTTGAACAGGACGATGTTTTTGATGCCCCTCTTAGGTGGAATTGGTGTTTTATTGATAGCTCTTCCTTTAGGGAAGGCTTGGATGTTTCTTTTGGTGATGGGACAATCTCTTTCTTTATTTGCACGAAGTGTGGGGAGTACAGCCGAACGACGGTGTGGCAATTGAAGGTTCCATCAACGATTCGAGGGGAAATGAATGGAATGATGACGACTTTAACTTGGGGGATGATTCCACTGGGTTCTTTTTTAGCCGCTGTTTTTGCCCCATTCATTTCGTATGCTTGGATGATTGTGATAGCTTAATCATGGGGGCAAGTGTTTGGACGGTTGGCGTGTGGAAAGATTCTTTGATTGCTTCAGCGTCCCTTTCTAGTGAAAGATAAATTAAAAAGTTTGGATTGACTCTTGTCAAGTGAGGGATTTCTCGTTATAATAGTTAACAATAGTAAAGATGATGATAAGAAGGAGTACATTTAAGCGATCTTTTTAGCGAGCTGATGAGGGTGAAAATTCAGTAAGAGTCATTAAATGGAAGCAGTCTTTGAATTGCGCACTGAGAACTAAGAATTTTTCTTAATGTAGGTGTTGCCGGTTGCCCACGTTACGGGTGTCGAGTGGGTCATCGCACGATGACTTATGAGGGTGGTACCGCGAAGTTGTCCTTCGTCCCTTTTGGGATGAAGGCTTTTTTTATTTTAAAAAGGAGGTCATGTCATGGAAGAAATCTTAGAGATTTTAGAACAAAATAGTCGTTATACGGATGAAGAAATTGCCGTTATGGCAGGAAAAACGGTGGAAGAAGTTCGCGAGGCGATTCGTGATTATGAGGAGCGTAGCATCATTGCGGGCTATACAACGTTGATTAACTGGGAAAATACAGGGAAGGAAAAAGTAACGGCCTTGATTGAGGTGAAAGTAACTCCTCAACGTGGTGAAGGCTTTGATAAA
Source organism: Turicibacter faecis (assembly GCF_037076425.1). Classification (NCBI taxonomy): domain Bacteria; kingdom Bacillati; phylum Bacillota; class Erysipelotrichia; order Erysipelotrichales; family Turicibacteraceae; genus Turicibacter; species Turicibacter faecis. The sequence goes on from NZ_AP028127.1 coordinate 1,075,594, forward strand.
GTTGCGGAGCGTTTGTATCAGTTTGATCAAGTACGTGCGTGTTATTTAATGTCAGGCGGTTTTGATTTAACGGTCATTGTTGAGGGTAAAACAATGAAGGACGTCGCGATGTTTGTATCAGAGAAATTAGCGGTGCAGGAATATGTGCTTAGTTGTTCAACACATTTTGTCCTTAAAAAATATAAAGAGCACGGAACCATTTTTAAAGAACGAGAATTTGATGATCGCGAGGTGATTTTCTTATGATGATGGAAGACATGATTTTAGAACGCGTAAAAAAAATGCCCCCATCGGGGATTCGTAAATATTTTGATATGGTGCATGAAATGGAAGGGGTTATTTCTTTAGGTGTTGGAGAGCCAGACTTTGTCACGCCATGGAACATTCGAGAAGCGGGGATTTATTCGCTTGAAAAAGGACATACCCATTACTCATCAAATGCAGGTTTTTTAGAGTTGCGTGATGAAATTTCACGTTACTTACATCGACGTTTTGAGTTAAGCTACCATCCAGAAGATGAGATTTTGGTGACCGTTGGGGGAAGTGAAGGGATTGATCTAGCGCTTCGCGCCCTAGTTGGACCAGGAGATGAAGTTATTATTCCTGAACCAAGTTTTGTTGCTTACCAAGGATGCACGACTTTTACAGGGGCGACACCGAAGGTGATTGAACTAAAAGCAGAGAATGAATTTAAATTGACAAAGGAAGAGCTATTAGCAGCGATAACGCCAAAAACAAAGGTGCTGATCATGCCGTTTCCAAATAACCCAACAGGAGCCATTATGACAAAAGAAGAGCTCCAAGACATTGTTGACGTGATTAAAGATCGGAATATTGTTATTATTTCAGATGAAATCTATGCAGAACTGACGTACGAAACGAAACATGTTTCCATCGCAAGTTTTGAAGAAGTTAAAGATCAAACGTTATTAATTAACGGATTTTCAAAGGCATATGCGATGACAGGGTGGCGGTTAGGGTATGCCTGTGGGCCTAAAACATTAATTCAAGCCATGAAAAAGATTCATCAATACGCGATTATGTGTTCGCCAACTACGTCACAATATGCTGCCATTGAGGCGATGCGAAATGGCGATGCAAGTGTCGAAATGATGGTTAAGGAATATAATCGCCGTCGACGTGTTCTTGTCGATGGGTTTAGAAAGTTAGGACTTGATTGTTTCGAACCGTTAGGGGCTTTTTATGTTTTTCCATGTATTAAGTCAACAGGATTATCAAGCGATGAATTTTGTGAACAATTACTTCTGAGTGAGAAGGTATTAGCAGTTCCAGGAAATGCCTTTGGTGCATGCGGTGAAGGTTATATTCGTGCGTGTTATGCGGCTTCATACGAAGATATTAAAGAGGCACTCGTGCGAATTGAACGTTTTTTAACTCAATTAAAAAAATAGTGCTCAAAGCTCTCCGATGATTTGTGAGAGCTTTTGGCATATTTAAACCGGTCCTTTCATACGTTTGTAAGAGATTGAGATGGGGGGGGATGTTGTTGCGAAAAATTTTGTTTAAAACGGTGCTTCATTTATTAGCTTCTGTTTCATTGATGTTCTTAATTATTATAGGCGGCCTTTTTGTTATGCGACAACTCTCCTTTCAATCCACGTTAGCACAAGCTGACCAACTGAACAAACAAGGTGGGATTAGTGAAATGCGCGAAGTCTCTTTAGGTGGAATTTCTCAATACATTGCGATTGAGGGAGAAAATCGGGATAATCCCGTTTGCCTTTTTTTACATGGGGGACCCGGACTCTCGCTTCCATACGGCATAAGTGGCCGTCATCAAATTGAGACGATCAGTTCCCACTGTAATGTTGTTTATTGGGATCAACGGGGTGCTGGGAAGACGTTCAGTGATCAGAAAGGGGACTCTGATTTTACGTATGAACAATTGGAGTCGGATGCAAAAGAATTAATTGCCTATTTAAGAGAGGAATTTGAACAAGATAAAATTTATTTGGTAGGTTATTCTTGGGGAAGTGTATTGGGTCTGCGACTTGCGAAAGCTTTACCGGATCAGTTAGCAGGCTATTTTGGTTTGTCACAAGTTGTTAATCCAAAGGCTTCTGAACGATTGCTTTATGAGTGGTTGCTTGAAGAATTTGAAACAACGGGCCACCATCACTTTATTACGCAACTGCGGCAACTTGGGCTTCCCCCTTATGAGAAGCAGAGTAGTCAACAGGCCTTTCAGGAGTTGTTAACACAAAGTAATGCTTATGTGAAATGGAATGAGGGGCTTCCGAATGTGAATGTGTTACAGTGGTTTTATCAAGTCTTTGCGTGTCCAGATTTATCTATTGGGGAGGCTTATGATACACTATTTCAAGCATCGGATAAGATGTTGAATCAGGGAAACTATTGGAAGCAATTGCAAGAGGTTAACTTGATTGAAGAAATCAAGCAGGTTCAAATACCGCTTTATTTTGTAACGGGAGCGGATGACTATATTTGTCCGGTTTCCTTAGTCGAGGAATTTATGAATCAAGTGTCGTCGAGTGAAAAAGAATTGTTAGTTCTTGAACATTCAGCTCATTACTTTTCGGTAGAGGATGAGACGAAGATGTATGATTGGATGAAAGAAAAAATTAAAGGAGCGCACACTAACGAGGCTTCTGATGAAGAGCAAACGGTTGGGGATGTCATTTCTAACTTGTTACAGTGAAAAATTTCAGGAGCTGTCATGACAGGAATCACGAAATGTTTAAATAAGCCGACACCTTTTGAGGTATACTAAGGCTAAATGAACATGGGGTGATTTTAGTGAAGAAAGTTAATTTGTATTCCTGGGCGATTATTATTTGTTCGCTTCTTGCCGTCATCATGACGGTTATTCAATTGACTGTACCACTGAGTGAGACCTGGAATCGATGGTTTAATCGGATTGATACAATGATTTGGTTGTTTTTTTTGTTCGATTACGGATATCGATTGGTGAAAAGTCCGAATAAAAAGCAATTTATAAAGGAAAATAAAGTGGATTTATTAACGATTATTCCCTATTTTTCTGTTCTTCGTTTATTGAGAATTGTTAGAGTGACACGTGTGTTCTCCTTGTTACATTTTGCAAAGGTGCTACGGGCAAGCGCAATGTTAAGTCGGCTTTCTAAGCGAATGGGGGAATTTTTTAAAACGAATAATTTTCACTATATTACGGGTGTGACATTTATCGTGATTTTACTCGGTTCAGGAAGTCTGTCGCTCGTTGAGGGATTGCCGTTTAAAGATGCTCTTTGGTGGTGTGTCGTAACGGTGACAACGGTAGGATATGGAGATATTGTCCCTAAAACGGGAATGGGGCGAATAATTGCAGCCCTTGTTATGATGAGTGGAATTGGATTTTTAGGGGTTTTTACCGGAACCATTTCAACCTATTTTTTAAATCGTCGGCAGGAGAAGAAAAGACCGGCCTACGTGTTAGACCTAGTGGATCGTTTAGTTCACTTTGAGGAGTTGAGTCCGGATGAATTTGAGGAAATTATCTCTATTTTACGGGTGGTAAAAATGGGAGAAGTCTCACCGACGAAGTCTCATGAGGAGGAGACGATCAGACGGAATACGAATGAGGAAAAAGAAGGAGATTACTGTGAAAAGACAGCCAGAATTGATTGAGATTAAACCAGGTTTAAGACTGAGAACACCTAAGAAGGAAGAGTGGAGGCTTGCCCATCCATGGTATCAAAATGAGAAAGTGATGTACCTTTCTGAGGGAGTTAAAAATAAAACTTATAACTTATCACAAATTTATAATATGTATGAATATTTAAGTACGCGTGGCGAGCTTTATTTTATTGAGGTCTTTGAGCACAATCGCTGGTTAGCGATTGGCGACGTGACGCTTTGGGAAGAAAACTTACCGATTGCGATCGGTGTCGAAGCGTATTGGGGTCAAGGAATTGGAAAGGCAGTGATCAACTGCTTATTAAAGCGAGCGAAGGAACTTGGAATGACAAAAATCTCAGTGCCAGCTATTTACCATTATAATAAAGCGTCCCTTCGCCTTTTTGAATCGTGTGGGTTTAAAAAAATTTCAGAAAATGAAACCGAGAAATCATATGAAAAAATGATTAAATAGAAAGATTGACAGACCAGACATTGGAAATTATAATAAAGAATATCATTAAATAATTTTCTAATTATAGGGGATTGGGGGAGAGCACATGGTAAGCTCATTTGCAATGATCATGATGGGCCTAACAGCCATCATTTGTTTTTTAGTACCACTTGGGACACTCTACTGGATTAGAAGACGGTATCAGGCATCACTGAAAAGTTTTCTTGTCGGAATGGTCATGTTTATTGTGATGGTTCAGATCCTAGAAGGACTACTTCATCTTTATTTATTAAAAATCAATCAAACGACAGCAGCATGGCTGATGCAACCATTCATTTATGCGATTTATGGTGGGTTAATGGCAGGGGTATTTGAGGAAACCGGACGCTACGTCAGTTTTAAATGGTTTTTGAAAAAAGAAACTCGGATTCAAGATGCATTAAGTTATGGAATCGGCCATGGTGGAATAGAAGCCATGCTTATTGTCGGAACAACGTACGTGAATAATTTAATTGTCTCATTTTTGATTAATCAAGGACAACTTTCGATGCTCGGATTAGGAGCAGAAGTTGAGGAACAGATTGTAACCCAATTAACACAACTTCCCCCATTTATTTTTGGATTAGCGGGGTATGAGCGCTTCATGACCTTTATTATTCAAGTCGGTCTTAGCGTCTTAGTGTTTAAAGCGGTGAAGGAACGAAAAAAATATTTTTACATCTTAGCGATTGTCATTCACGCATTACTCGATATTCCGGCAGCTTTGGCCCAAGTTGGCGTATCGAATGTCTATGTTGTAGAAGGGATTGTAACATTTGTCGCTATTTTATTTGTTAGTTTTATGCTAAAACAATTAAAAGTTTATCGTCAAGATTTAAAACAACCGGAGGATCCTGAACTAGAGGGTTACCAAAAGGCGGGATATTAAGAGAAGGTAAAGGAGGTGTCCGTTTGCTAATAGGGTTAGCAGCGGAAGTATTGTGAATAAAGCATTTCAAGCATTAGCAGATCCAACAAGGAGAACGATTTTAAAAAAATTAAATAAGGGGGAGATGACAGCGGGGCAAATTGCCGCGTGTTTTGATATGAGTAAACCCTCGATTACCCATCATTTAAATATCTTGAAAAATGCCAATTTAATTCAGAGTGAAAAGCGAGGTCAATTTGTTGTTTATACGTTGAATACAACAGTGATTGGCGATGTTGTTGGTTGGTTTTATGAGTTTGGGTATCGACTTTAAAATAATGAGGAGGAGTCTAGAGCGGTGCTTTAGACTTTTTTTGTAAAAAAATAAAGGATACTTTATGGAATCACGAATGGATGTTGCCTTTTTTGTTATACTAATTTTAAGAAAGATAAAGGGGGAGTATCATTGGATAATGTGCAGGTTATTTTAGATTATTTATCCGAGTATGGATTGTTTTTTTTGTTTGTCATTGTTTTTTTAGAATATCTTAATTTACCAGGGTTACCTGCAGGAATTATTATGCCAGCGGTCGGTATTTTAGTCGCGGCTAATGATATGAGCTTTTTGATGGCTTTGGTAGTATCTGTATTGGCAGGACTCCTTGGAAGTTATGTCCTATATTTGATTGGGTATTTCCTAGGCCATCCCATTTTGGAATGGTTTTATGAACGCTTTGAGCAAATGCGCCCGGCGATTGAGCGGGCGATACGGTATACGGATCAGTACGGGGATAAGGGAGTCTTTATTGCACGACTCATTCCGGTAGCACGAACATTAGTCTCATTGACGGTTGGGACTGTTCGAATGAATGTCTTGAAATTTACGATTTATTCGACGTTCGGAATTATCATTTGGAATTTTGTCTTTATTTATGCCGGTTATGGATTCGGTCATTTATTTTTAAAATAGGGGGAACCGGGGGAGTTTAAAGTAAGAGGAGGCGCCCCTATCATGGCAATCTTAATGTTTATTTCCCGTGTGATCAGCCTGTTTTTAATGGTTGTCTTAATTTTTTATAAAAGAAAGGAGCCAGCGCTCTTAATGGCCTGGCTGCTTCTTTTAGTCTTTCTTCCTCCAATTGGTTGCGTGATGTACTTATTGTTTGAACGGACCCCCTTGCCGAGAAAAGCCGGACTTTTTTTAAATGATATTAAAGACGAGCGCAGGGGGCGCCAAGCATCGGTTTCCCTCAATGATAAAATAACATCGCTGGTCCATTTTAATGAAAATTATAACAGTAGCCGCCTCTACCTCTATCAAGATTTTATGTATTTTGCAGACGGAAAAAGTAAATATCAACAATTATTTAAAGATATCGAGGGAGCTAAGCAATCCATCCATCTTCAATATTTTATTATTCGAGAAGATGAGGTCGGTCGTCAATTAGTCCAGTTATTGACTGAAAAAGCGGCACAAGGGGTTGAAGTTCGCCTGATTTTTGATAGTGCTGGTTGCTTTGGGACCCGACTTAAATACTTTGCTTCCCTTATGGAGGCAGGGGGACAGGTCTATCAATTTCATCCTCCAACCTTTCGCTTAATTGGATTGAATTATAATTATCGTAATCATCGTAAAATTGTCGTGATTGATGGTCGAATTGGGTATTTAGGTGGGATGAATATTGGAAATGAATATATGTCTTTGGACCCTAAATTTTCACCATGGCGAGATGCTCATTTACGTTTAGTAGGCGATGCTGTTTGGGAGTTACAACATCGCTTTTTAAAGGACTATTACATGGTGTGTGATCATCAAGAAGATGAAAGATATATTAAAGATCACTTAAATCACTATTTTGCCTCTCCTTTATCAACGACTCTGTGTCCAATGCAAATTGTTTCAGACGGCCCTGATACGACGACAGATGATATTAAGTTAACATTTGTTAAAATGATTCAAAGTGCCGTTCATACAATTCAAATTCAAACGCCGTATTTTATTCCTGATTCGTTGTTTTTAGAGACGCTCAAAATTGCAGCTTATTCAGGGGTAAAAGTTGAGGTGATGATTCCAACGATAGCGGACCATCATTATGTGTATCGCACCACGACCTCATTTATTAAAGAATTGCGTGAAGCCAACATTGACGTTTATTTTTATAAAGGATTTTTACATTCAAAGATTATTATTATCGATGAAGAGTTATGTACGATTGGGTCAACAAATATAGATCAACGAAGTTTTAAAATTAATTATGAAATTAATGCCTTTATTTATGATAAAACATTGACGCGTCAAGCGGTTCATCAGTTTCAACTGGACTTAGAAAATTGTTTGTTAGTGGATGATTCCTATGAACAAAATAAATCAGCTTGGATTCGGTTTGAAGAAAAGGTCTATCGACTGGTCTCCATGCTTCTTTAAACAAAGTAATAGTGGAAGGGGGAGAAAAAGATGCTCGTGTTGGTGGTTGTTGCGGTTATCTTGTTTTTTTATAGGGAACAAAATGCCTTCTCGACGACTTTTTATCGATTAACAACGCATAAATTTCACTCTACACAGGGACAGATACGAATCGTCCAGTTATCGGATTTACATTCTAAAACGTTTGGACGGAAGAATAAACGATTAATCAACAAAATAAAAAGGCTAAATCCAGATTTAATTTTTGCAACGGGTGATTTGATCTCATCTACAGATACCAACGGTGGCGCTTTCTTAGATCTTATTGATGGGCTGAAAGGTCAATATCCCATCTTTTATATTGAAGGAAATCACGAAACGACAGCTAGATATGACCAGATGAATAATGAAAGTGGTTGGTATGATGACTTTTTAAGGCAGTTAAAAGAAAAGGGCATTTGCCGATTAGACAATGCTTACCAACAAGTAGAAGTGAATGGGGAGGAACTGTTTATCTATGGATTAACGCTCCCCTTAACGCATTATAAGGCAGTTCCTCAGGCGATAAAAGATCGAGCGAACCACCGTGAGATTACTGATTTATCTGAGGTGTTTTCACCACTTAGGTTAGAGTCAATCAATATTTTATTGGCACATTCCCCATTTTTAGCAACGTTGTATGAAAAGCACGGATTTGATTACACCTATTCAGGGCATGTTCACGGAGGGATTTTGCGACTTCCTTTTGTAGGTGGTGTGCTCTCCCCCGAACGGAAGTTTTTCCCTACGTATAGCTGTGGTATCTATTCCATGAATCGGATGACACTCATTGTGAGTCGTGGATTAGGGAAGCTTCGCTTATTTAATCGTCCCCATTTAGTTGTGGTAGACTTAGTTGCTGATCCAAACAAACCTCGGCACCCAAAAGGTTAGACGCTATGTTTAACGTTAGGGTGCCTTTTTGTCGCCTCCAATTATCGTGTAGGGAACTTCATAGGAGGGGAAAAAGCTCAGAGGATTAAAGATAAAGGTTTAGAGATAAACTTTTATTAGGAGACTAGAAGGCAATGGAGATAGGCATCGGACGCTCGTTCGTTTAATTGGCTATCGGTCGAGCAGTCGTCACCATGTCAGACATCTAGGATTGTCCTAAGGAGGGTTACGTGGAACACTTGATTACCCTAATAAAAGGGTGAAACAACAAAGTTGGAAATAGATACGATATTTTCATAAACTTGGCATACAAAGTTTTGGAAAACTGGTGAACACTAAGGGTGTAACAGAATTTGAAAGGAGATTAAGAAGATGAAGAAATTAAACATGGTTTTTAGTACGGCTTTATTAGCCGCAACACTTGGTTTTACAGCGTATGCTAAAGATGAGGTTAAAGAAGTTCCTAATCATCCTCAATTAACAGAGGAACAAAAAGCGGAAGTGAAGCAACAATTTGAAGCCGATTATAAAGAAATGCAAGAAAAATTTAATCAATTAACAGATGATCAAAAAGAAGAAATTTATGAGTTATATGATAAAGTTAATGTTGCTAAAGTAAAATTATTAGATAAATATGTTGAGCTTGAACTGATGACTGAAGAAGAAGTAGAGGACATTCAAAAACATATGGCAGAAATGTCGGAAAAAATTCGAGAAGAAAAACAATTTATTGGCTTTAAAGCACCTTGTCCAGCTAAACAAACAGAAAAAACGAATTAAAGAGGAACATTATTTAACAAATTATTTAAAAGTTGATAAAATTATTGATTTTATCTGTATAAAGATGAATGATATGACTTTATTTGTTAAAAATAAAAAAGAATGGGGAATGTCACTTGAATCAAGAGACATTCTTTTATTTCTATGCAATGACGAAGAGACCAAAAAGGGGCCTTTTGCATACGATAAATTAGAAAAAAGTAAAGGCGTGTGAAATCATGAGAGAACATCAACCAACAGTAACCAATCAAACAAAACGGGTGATTTCTGCCACAACTCATCATACATTTAAATTAAAATTAAGTGTTGATGAACAAAAAAGAAAAGCCTATTTTGCTCGTATTAGAGGATATCGTGACCGTAAGTAACAGCCACGGTATCCTTTTTTTTGCTCGATAACTAAAAAAATTAAAAATTAGACAATTCTCTAATATTCGATTTATTAAAGGTATCTTATCTTATCCAAATAAAGGGGCGAATTTTTTAAAAAAAGGAGCATTTTAGGAGTAGGGGCATAGTCTAAAAGAGAAACCCTGTCTTTTTAATCAAAGGAGTTATAGGAAAATAGGGACGAAGAGGGCTTTTATCATCAAAAGGGGAGAGAACAATGTTGTATGGGGATCATTTATGGGCTGTGTATCAAATGGCAGCTAAGCAACCGGGGGTCGAGGCGCTCTATTATAAACAGATGATGGAGGGGAACGACCTGTTTTTAATTGTATGCCACGAGCCTGTTTTCTTTTTTTTACAGCTCGATTGGGTCCAGGCAATGGGGCCGTTTTTACACGTGGAAAAGGAGTGGAGTCGAGGGAAACAGTTTCATTGCCGAATTATTTTTCAGTCAGGATGGGAGTGTCTGTTCCAATTTATTGCTCAAAGACCATCGCTAGATGAAGATTTGCGAGTGCTTATCGATCATCATCCCATCGTTTATCAGGAACAATCCTTCAAATTAGATAGAATGGAACAAGAAAAGAAAGCTAATGAATTTGCAAAAGTAGCACACAACTTTTATATGCATGCCCTCGTTTGGGTGCGACATTTAAAAAATGGGTCCCCGTCAACTTGCCTATGGCGAGAGAGGGAGTTAAAGAAAATATATGAGCAGCTAAATGAAAAGGAAAGACGCGCATTAGGAGAGGAAAGGATACAATGGAGTCAACTAACTGCACTTCTTGAATGGGGCGATACGTTGTTAGATGAGGTAAAGCGAAGACAAGGCCCCCTTCCCCAGGAAGGGCAAATTTTCCGTTTAAAAGAACTAATTAGACAACTTATGGGGGATGGAGGGTCATAAAAGGATCGAAATGGTGCAAACTAATCCCATTAAATCTATCATCTCTCGTTTCCTATAAGTACAATTTATGGTAAAATAAAGAGATAAGTGTAGAATGGGAGTGTGAGTAACGTGAACTTAAATCAAACGCGGATTAAAAATCGAGCAGCCAATCCTGCTGTTTTTTCGCGTGCTCAGGCCTTTTATAACAGTGGGGGAAAAATTCAATACTATGTGACGTATGATCCAACTGATTTATATCAGATCTTTGCAGAAGTCGAAGACGATGGACAAACCTATCATATTTTAATTAACTTAGATGACCAGAGCAAGATTCTTCATGACCAGTGTGACTGTGGAACATTTTTATCTAATTTTGGCTCATGTAAACATGCGATCGCTGTCTTATTAAAGGTTTATGAGGATCAAATTAGAAATAAGTTAGTGATTCATTCGGCAGGCGATGAGTCCGATGCCATCATCGATGAATTATTAACGTCATATGAGTTACAATTATCATCGGTTATCCATCAGGAATGGAATGAAAAGGATGTAAGTCTCGTTCCCAAACTTGTGATGGGAGATGAGCATCAAGAATTAGGATTTGAGGTATCGGTAAAAAAGCAACGCGCTTATGTCGTGCGCGATATTTATAAACTCGCGACGGATATTTTAAATGAGAATGTCGTGAGTTATGGCAAGGAGCTTCAGTTTAAGCATTCGATGCTTCAATTTGATTTGCAGTCGCGGCCATTTGCTCGATTTATTTGTGAAATTATCCAAGAATACGATGTTTATGCGAAACAACTACCGACGCTTGGCCCCGTTAAGGCGACCAAGTGCCTAGCTTTAACGCCAAGATGGTTGGACCAATTTTATCAACTGTATCAAGGGCAGACACTAGCCTGTGATATAAGTGGCCTTGCCTCGCAGGTGATGACCTTACATCCGTATGAGCCTACGATTGAATTTCGATTGACGCAGGAAGGGACAGATTACTATTTATCGCATAACTTGGGGCCCTTTCGATTAGGCGCGGGGTTAAACTATTCTTATATTTTTTGCGAACATGAGTGTTTTCGTTGCAGTGAGGCGTTTGTTAAAAAAATATTTCCTATTTTAAGGACATTGACGCAGTCTTCTCATTATGAATTGCAAATGAACGAGGCTCACATGTCGCGCTTTTTATCACTCGTTGTTCCAAATATTAAAGAGTATATTAAAGATACATCATTAGATTTACTGTATGAAACGTTTAAAGTTTATCCCCTAGAGGTTAAATTTTATCTGGATTCGTTAAAACGCGGGGGGATTGGATTAGATGTCCATTTTTGCTATGGTGAAACGATAATCAAGGTTCATGAAACTACTGCGTCAACAGGGGCCATTTTGCGAGATGCGTTAAAGGAAACACAGGCTTTAGCAATGGTGGAACAGTATCAATTTAAGAAGGGAACCTCGAATGCCTATGCACTAGAAGATGAGGAACTCATTTATTCTTTTTTACAAGATGGGATTGATGAGTTAAAAAAAATAGGGAGTGTTTATGCATCTGAAAGTTTTAAAGCGATTAAGATTCAGGAACCGAAGAGTTTTTCCGTAGGAATTCGTCTTAAAAACGATTGGCTCAGTTTAAATTTTGATGACTTAGAATTTTCGGCCGCTGAATATAAAAAAATCCTTGCTTCTTATCGCCAAAATAAAAAATATTTCCGTCTAAAAGATGGATCATTTATTAATTTAAAAAACGACTATGTTGAAAAATTAGCGTCTTTTATGGATGATTTAAGCATTGATGAAAGGCAACTCGATGAAACAGAAATTTTGATCCCTAAATATCGGGCGCTATATTTAGATCAATTAATGAAGGTCAGTCCGACGCTTTCTATTAAACGCGATACATCATTTGATGCACTCGTCGAAGAGTTTCATCACGTTGAAGATGCAGAGTTTTGTATTCCGCCATCACTTGCAAAAACACTGCGCCATTATCAAGAGACAGGTTATCGTTGGTTAAAAACGTTGTCTAAGTATCAAATGGGAGGAATTTTAGCAGATGATATGGGGCTTGGGAAAACATTACAGGTCATTTCAGTTCTTGTATCCGAACAAGAAAAAGGAACAAAACCAGCATTGATTGTAGCCCCAAGTTCCCTTGTTTACAACTGGGAACGTGAGATTCATAAATTTGCACCGACGTTGAAAACCATCATTGTTCAAGGAACGCCTAAAGTTAGAGAGCAACTGATTGAACAAGGGGCTAACGTCGATGTCGTGATTACGTCATATGATTTAATCCGACGCGATATTTCTCATTATGAAAATCAAAGATTTAGATACTGTATTTTAGATGAGGCCCATTATATTAAGAACCATAGCACGCTAAGCTCAAAAGCAGTAAAAAAAATTAAGGCTGAGATACGTTTTGCCTTAACAGGGACACCTATTGAGAATTCATTATCTGACTTATGGTCTATTTTTGATTTTATTTTACCGGGGTATTTTGGGACATATACGCAATTTAAGAAAAAATATGAGGCTCCGGTGATGAAAAATCAAAATTTAAATTTATTGAGTCGCATTCATCAACAGGTTGCCCCCTTTATTTTACGACGTCTGAAAAAGGACGTGCTGAAAGAATTACCAGAAAAAATTGAAACGAGTCTCTATTGCGAGATGGATAAGACGCAAAAAGACTTATATTATGCGATGGTTTACGAAATGAAAGAAGAAATGAACAGTGAAATTAAAACGCAAGGTATCGAGCGAAGTCGCATTAAAATTTTAGCCTTACTCATGAGATTGCGACAAATTTGCTGTGATCCCGCCCTTTACTTAGAAAATTATAAAGGGGAAAGTGCGAAGTTGCAGTTATGCTTACAATTAGTTGAAGAATGTATCGCGACGGGGCATAAGGTTTTAATTTTTTCACAGTTTACGTCGATGCTTGATATTCTGTCAAAGGCCCTTCAACAAAAAGAAATCGAACACTTAATGTTAACGGGTGCCACAAAAACAAGTGAGCGGTTAGCATTAACTGAACAATTTAACACCGACCACACGCCCGTCTTTCTTATTTCTTTAAAAGCGGGAGGAACTGGATTAAATTTAACAGGTGCGGATGTGGTGATTCATTACGATCCATGGTGGAATATGAGTGCGCAAAATCAGGCCACTGACCGTGCCCACCGATTAGGTCAAGAGAAAAAGGTTCAAGTGTTTAAATTATTTGTAAAAGATACGATTGAAGAGAAGATTGAGCAATTACAAAAACGAAAACGTGATTTGACAGAAGCAATCGTTCAGGAAGGTGAAACCTTTATTAATCAATTAAGTAACGAAGAATTGGTTCAACTTTTTGAGGATGATTATTCATTTTAATTGACAAACGATATAATATTGCATAAAATGAAACTAAATATGAATGCGTTGATTGAGAAAGAGTAATTTAAGACCTATTTTAAAGAGAGTCGATGGTTGGTGTGAATCGATAAATAACTTGAATGAATGGGCTCAGGAGCGGAACTTGAATAAAAAAAGTAGGGAACCCGGATAACAACCGTTAACAGTTTGAAGTGAAATAACGACAATCGTTATTTAAATGAGGTGGTACCGCGGTTTTAATCGTCCTCTATCGTGAGATAGAGGGCTTTTTTTATGGCCAGGAAAATGAATGAAAACATGAAATTTATATTGAAAAGGAGTCGATAGCATGTCAAGAATTTTATCAGCTATTCAACCGTCAGGAACATTGACAATTGGAAATTACTTAGGGGCATTAAAAAATTTCGTTGAGTTACAGGATGAGCATGATTGTTTATTTTTCATCGTTGATCAACATGCGATTACAGTCCCACAAGATCGCCTAGAGCTACGCAAACGGATTAAAGAGTTAACAGCCCTTTATTTAGCGTGTGGACTTGACCCAAATAAAGCAACCATCTTTATTCAATCAGAAGTCCCAGGACACACACAATTGGCTTGGATGTTAACATGTAATACCTCAATGGGTGAACTTGAACGCATGACGCAATATAAAGATAAGGTTCAAAAGCAAACGGCTAAAGGACAAGGAATTAGTGCTGGATTATTTATGTATCCTGTTTTAATGGCAGCTGATATTTTATTATATGATGTTGACTTTGTCCCTGTTGGGGATGACCAAAAACAACACGTGGAATTAACGCGTGATTTAGCAGAACGCTTTAATAACCGTTTCGGTGAAACGTTTAAAGTCCCTGAGGTGTGGATCCCTAAAAGAGGGGCACGCGTCATGTCTTTACAAGAGCCAACGAAAAAAATGAGTAAGTCAGATGATAACCCACGTAACTTTGTTTTAATGACGGATGAACCAAATGTGATTCGTAAAAAAATAAAGTCGGCCGTGACTGATTCAGATGGCGTTATTGCTTATGACCGTCAAAATAAACCGGGAATTTCAAATTTATTAGATATCTATTCAGCCTTCACTTCTGAATCGATTGAATCACTCGTCGCACGTTATGAAGGATGCGGATATGGTCAATTTAAGTCAGATTTAGCTGAGATTGTTGTTGCAGAGCTTGAACCGATCCAACAACGCATGAAAGAGTTGCTAAAATCGAATGTGATTGATGAGGTGCTTGATGCGGGGGCAAAAAGAGCTAATCAATTAGCTTTTAAAAAAGTTAAAAAAGTAGAACATAAAATGGGATTAGGACGTAAAAAATAAGAAGGGAAAGCAGCACTTGAACTAAAGTGCTCTTTTTTTATTATTTGACTTAACTCGGCACTGTTTAACGAGAAATAAGAGAGGATGTGCATGTGGGTGATGAAAAAGGTATTAATTATTGGAAGTCCTGGTGCTGGAAAAAGTACATTTGCCAGACGATTACGTACAATCACGGACTTACCGCTTTATTATTTAGATCAAATCTGGCATTGTTCAGATGGGACACACATTTTGGAACAGGCATTTGATCAACAATTAGAACGCTTATTACAAAAGGATCAATGGATTATTGATGGAAATTATAGTCGGACCCTCGAACGGCGCTTAGCAGCTTGTGATACGGTGTTTTTACTTGATTACCCAGTAGAGGTTTGTCTACTGGGGGCAGCTTCAAGAATTGGCCATCAACGGGAGGATTTACCCTGGATTGAACGGGAGTTTGATGCCGATTTTAAACAACACATTTTAGACTTTCCTCAAAAAAGATTACCTTATCTGTATGAGCAATTAGCAGCTGTCAAATTAGAAAAGACAATTATCGTCTTTAAATCGCGGGACGAGGCACAACTTTATTTGAAAAGGTTAGCGAATAAGGGGCGATGCGTGGGAGATAAAAGGGGGGAATAGGATTCTTTTTGTTGTCGAAACAACTGATTAAACGACGTAATATTGCTATTATTTAGGGTTACTGTGGAAGGTATTGACAATAGTAGCTGGCCTAAATTACAATGAGGATAATAGTTACGAAGTTAGATGGGGGCATAATATGGGGAAGATTTTGGTTTTTTTATTTGATGGGATGACGGATTATGAAATTTCATTTATTTGTCATGTTTTGCGCACAGACGCGGGGAAAGATATTATCACGGTTGCCTACGAAGATCGTGTGATTAAATCACAGGCAGGATTTAATTTAGACCCTGACTGTACCTTGTCAGAAGTCGTTGATTTAGATGTTGAAGGATTAATTTTATGCGGGGGGCGCGAGGTAGATATTAAACCTTCATTAATGAGGCTGATTAAACGTTGTGATAAGGAAAGAAAATTATTAGCTGCTATTGGTACAGCGGGAACCATTATGCTAGCAAAATCAGGGGTTTTAGATGAAGCAACGTATACGACGCCATTAACGGCATGGACGACAAAATATCAGTATGTCTATGGGATTCAGGATCCATTTCCTCGAGATAATTATATTGATAAACGATTGGTCCGTGACCGTCATATCATTACCGCACAAAGTATCGCTTTTTTAGATTTCACCTTAGAAATTTGTGCATGGTTTAAGTTATTTCAAAATCATCAGGAAAAGCACGCGTTTGCTCGCTTAGTTAAGGGGGCTTAAAAGATTAACTCTTTATCAAAGAGTTAATCTTTTTTTATAGGGAAAGATTCGACTCTTCAATTTTCTTTTTTTTGAGTATTCTTTTAAAAATATGACAAAGATGAACAAAGTTATACAGCTCAAATAAAACAATCCATTACTTTTTTTAGCGAAAAAAGAGGGATATAAACTAGTTAGGCTCAAGATAGGATATAATGAATGGTAAGAATAAGATGAAATGGGGAGTTTATATGCCAGACATAAAATCGATCTTATTGCTGTGTTCCTTTTTATGCTTTATTACGGGGATTTTTAGTCCAGAAGTGATTATTAGATGGGGGATTCCTTCGGTTAAAACTCGAAAACGCGTGTTATGGACGTTTGGGATGATGACATTACTGCTTGTTGGGATTAGACAGCTTACGGAGTTTGCATCTGTTGAGGATAGCGCGACGAATCATCAAGGGCAAGGGGTCAATGTAGAGACCTTTGTTTTTTCTAGTCCAGAGGAGGAGCAGCAAAAAATTTATAAATTAACGTCATCGGTTCAAAATAATCAGTTAGAGATTAAAATTGTGAATCAGCAGATGGCATCGGATCGTGCGGTAGAGAAGGCTCCTGAGGGCTATGAGTTCGTTCAATTAGACGTAAACATTACAAATAAAATGGATGAACCGTCTACGATAAATCTTGCAGATCTTCAATTACAGACTGAAACATTAGAGTTTCTTCTACCGATGAAAGATCATTTACCTACACAAAAACTGGAGTTATTACCGCAGGAAAGTAAGACTGTTTCACTCGTCTATTTGCAACCGACCAAACAGGAGCAATTAATGTTCTCTTATTTGCCAACGTCATCTGAGGAGGAGACATCTGAAGAAGAGGAAGTCAGTGTGAGTCAAATTGGCGATATAGTGAAAGCAAAGCAGGCGATGATTCAAGTGCACGAGGTTAAACGAGAGGCCTCAAAAAAAGAGGGATATGAGACACTTTTAATTTCCTTAAGTCTTAAGAATTCAACGGATATGACGGTTAATTATTATCCTTTTCACTTTTCACTTGCTGCCGACGGGTTAACCCAGCGGGTGAAACCAACCATTGATATGAGTGAGGTAAAAACACTTGGAATAAGTGAGCTCGTGGGTGGAGGAATGGTTAGTGGGACATTAATTTTTGAAATTCCACAGGGGATTCAACAATTACGTCTTCATTATGATGAACCTTCTTTGTTTTCAACACAATCCATTGAAATTGATTTAACCTCAACGAATGAGGAGGCAACACCGCTACAGCCAGAAGTTAAATTAAATGAGCAGTGGCAAGCGAGCGACGCTCTTAATGACCATCACTTAGAGGTTACAAAGGTGGAATTCGTTAAGGAGACAAAATATACAAAAGCTAAAGATCATCAGCAATTTGTTATTGTCGGGGTTGAGTTGAGTAATCAATCGACTGAAAAGCAGGACTATACTGCCTTTGATTTTAAATTAATAAATGAGCAAGGACGCCTTATTTTACCTAACTTATTGTTAATTGATAATCAGTCAGAGTTAACAAGTGGTTCGCTCGAACCTTCAGAAAGTGTTCAAGGCTACCTATTATTTGAAGATACAGATCTTTATACAACTTATCACCTCTTATATTCACCGTCACATTGGAAATCAGGTGAAGGTCTAATAAAGGAACTTCATCCATCTGGGGAGTAATGCCTCAATGGGGGAGAAGCAAATAAAATTTTATGAGGGAAAATGGTGACCTCATTCATTATTTTTGGACACACCTTATCGTTAAACGGGATGGCATTTGTAGATGAAATAGAAAGGGATTGGGGATAAGAGATGAAACAGCAGTTATTTAATGAATTAGTATTGGAAGAACAACGCCCCTTCTCAAAGTGGGATTATAGTTATTTAAAAGAGACGCAGCGGATGGTTCAGTTTCCTTTAATATGGAAATTCCCCCAGGTGATTAAGCCTTATTTACGGGATGGAGAATGCCTCGTACAGATGAATAGATTAGATGAAACTGATTGGGCTAGTTTCACTTCTTTGTCAAAGAGGACAGTTGCTCTAGAAACGAAGGAAGACCATTTATTAAAGACGAGACAACCTTTAAATAATTTAGGGATTAAGGTAGTCTTTGGTGATGAAGGAGCATTGTTACCTTTTGAGAACGAAACCTTTGATGTGATGATTAATCGCAATCAAAGGTTTCAGGTGGATGAGGTCTCTCGGGTCTTGCGCGAAAATGGGTACTTTATTACCCAGCAAATTGGTGGATTAAGTAATGGTGAATTAAATGTTTGGTTAAACGTGGAACCGACGAGTTATTCCAATTGGCGCCTTCAAGTCGCAGTAGAACAATTGAAAGAGTCTGGATTCACGATTATTGAGGTGAAAGAGGATATCTCTAAAACTCGTTTTTATGATATAGGGGCAATTGTTTATTACCTGAAGACGATGACCGAGCAAATTCCTGATTTTTCCGTTGAAAAATACTTTGATCGTTTAGTCACAATGAAAAAGGTGATGGACGAAGAGGGACATTTAGATGTTACAAGGCATCGATTCTTAATTGTTGCAAAGAAAGAAACGAACGAAAATATGGAATAGGAGATCATAGGAAGGAGCTGTCGTAAAATGACTTATCTTCAAAAGTCATAGAGCGAGAGGCTCTTTTTTTGTGCTCGTTTATAAAGGTGAAGACTATTGACTGAAAATATTCTTCTCATTTTGTTAGAAGCATGCATATCAATCGGAGTTTGTATTTTTGATAGTAGGTAAGCAATTGACTCTGTTGATTACTGGAAGAGTGAAGCTGAGACTCTACTTGTTTCTCTTTGACTAGTTCTTAAATTAATTGTCTAACTTCTTAATCTGTGTGTAATTTTGATAAAATAAATTAAAAGAAGTGAAGGGGAATTTGGTGTAAACAATCATGGCGGTGTTTAAAAGAAGAGCAATAATCTATAATAGATTTAGGTTTATCAATTTTAAGAGGATAAGGTAAGGAAAAGTTAATTTAATAGCACGGGAAAACGCATTTAGAAATGAAATGTTTGATTAATCGATTGAGGGGAATGAATAAATTTTTAGAGAAACGGATTTTTTTACTTAATTTTTAAGGTATAATTTTTATTAAAAGTAGCCAGTGCTAGGAGGACTAACCATGCAATTTTTAAAAGACTATCCCCGTAAAAAAATTACGTTACAGGAAATTGAACAGCATTATCTATTAAAGGATTATCGAGAGTTATATGATTTTATTTTAAGTCTCATTGAACAAGAGGTCATTTCCCCAATTAAAAGTAGCGGAAGGAATGGGAAAAAACCATCATTGTATAAAAGTTATCGCCTTAAGATTTCTCTTGAAAATGAAAAAACTTTACAGGACGAGGTGACGTATGTGTTTCACCCCCTATTAAATCAGGAGTATTATTTAAATCATCTTAAGCAATACCAATTAGATCGAGAATCTATCTTGAAAATAAATGATTTTTTTAAAAATAAACGAGAGTTGTTACAAAAATCTACGTCGATAAACGAACGCAGTTTTCAAATTTTTACCCAAGAGAAGTTTTTAGCAACTGAAGGAAAGCGCCTATTAAAAAATTTAGGTCTTTCTCTAGAAGATTTAAATTTATATGAAACGGCGGAACCGTTAGCTTATTTTAGCTTATCTAAGAAGACACCACAAACCATTTTAATTATTGAAAATAAAGATACCTTTTATAGTTTACGGAAGCATTTGATGTCTGGAAAGACAACCATCTTTGGTGAGGAGGTTCAGACGCTCATTTATGGGGGTGGAAAAAAGGTCTGGAAAGGCTTTTGTCATTTTGAGGAAAGTGTTGAGCCATTTTTGCTTCATGAATTAAATCGATTTTATTATTTTGGAGATTTAGATTATGAGGGAATTTTAATTTTTGAACAGTTATGTGCCGAGTTTTATTGTGAACCCTTAGTGTCAGCTTATGAGGCCATGGTTAAAAGGGGGGCTAGTCTCTCTTTACCAAAAACAAAAGAAGGGCAAAATCGGAATGAGAAAGGTGTGTTTTTTAGTTATTTTGAAGAGACATCGCAGATGAGGGCCATTTTAGAGGCTGGTTTGTATATTCCACAAGAAATCGTAACAATGAGTGATTTTTAGGAGGTCTGGTAAATGCAATATGATTTTTTACGACAGTTTCAAACACGGATGAAAAAAGTTGGAGCCTATGCTGTCCTTTTTAAGAATAGTTTAGCAAAAACAACATGGAAAACGTACGGATTTGAGGAGTCGTTTGAACAAGTTAATTTACTATTTTCCGTGTTGCTCTACATTATGGAGAGTTCTTTAAAAGAAGAGCCTTGCACAATGGATGATATTGCTAATTTTATTGATCAGTTAAACCTCTCTGTTTATCAAAAGGCGTTATCGTATGAAGAAGCTAAGGAATTGGCTAATTTTATTGTGGATGTCGTATTTTGCAACGAGGGGCGCCCGATGTATTTTGAAAGTTATAATTATGAGAAAAAGGGGTATGAACCGATTCATATTAGTTTTATTGCAAATGAGATCGTTTACCTTGAGGAAGGTGTTCGGCGAACATCGTATTCTTTAACGGATGCAGGCTATGAGTTAATGTTATCAACGCTTGAGGTGGATCGTCATTTACAGTTAACGATTCAGGAGATGGTTTTCAAGTTACATTTAGAAAAAGCGACGTATGATAAAGCTGTCGATGATGTGAAAAGGATTTTTGATTTATTACGCATGCAGTGTCAAAGGATTGAAGGGGATATGCGAAAAATTAGACAAAATGCCTTGCTTTACTCTGCCAAAGATTACCAAGAACGGATTGAACAAGATTTAACGATGATTCAAGAAACAAAAACGAAATTTTTAGGTTACCGGGAAAATATTAAACATCGAGTGGAAGAACTTGAAGAAAAAGATATTGCCATACAAAAATTGATGGATGACGAGCGTGAAAACTTACAACACTTAAAAACAATTGAACAGTACTTAAACCGAGCGCTTGATGAACATCAACGAATTTTAAATTCTCATTTTGATTTAAAGATTCTGTATGGAAAGGAATTAGAAGGGCTGATTCAAATGAGTGGGATTCGGCGCTTTAATTTTCGGACAGAGCTTTATGACGTTTTATTAAAAAAACCCGATGTTTTAGAATCGATGGACGATTTTTTAAGACCACTCTGGATGCGCCCCCTTCATAAAACATACGATTTAACGAAAAGTTTTGCCCCTCAGCGCCCCCTTTATAAAAGGAAAAAGGAAGAAGAGTTTTTTGAAACATTTGAAGAGGAGTCATTCGAGGAATTTATGGATGAGCAAAAAAGGCAACGACTGATTCGTTATAAAGAGAGTCTATGTCTAATTTTAAGTTTTGTGATTAAATCAGGAAGCCTTGAGTTGAATGAGTTAAAAGAACAGTTAACACCACAAGATATCCAGGTGTTAATTCCGACGGTTGAAATCTTTAAAGAAATTGTGATTGAATTATTGCAAGCAAAAGAAATCGATATCGAACAATTAAAAAGAGAACAACTTGAGCGGACATTTGAACAAACGTTGGAATTTCAACTCAATCGGTGTTTACTTGATGTGTTAGAAGAATCTTTTATTAATCAGCAGATTCAAAAAATAGAAGTGATGCGAACAAAAGAGAATGAAGTCGTTAGATTTGAAGAGGTCGTAGACGAAAACGGGTGGAAAAAGAGCATTCAATGTTCTAATATTCGATTCGAGGTGAGCTAGATGGATTATACGCGTGAAGAGATACGGCTAAGCCAACAGATTTTTTATTATTTACTAAAACATCGAGAGTTAAATGAACAGAAGGAGAAGGAACTTTATTATGCTTATACGGCAAATGAGGCGGTCATTGAACTGGTTAAAGGTCAAGGTGAAATTGCCAGTTGTCTCATCCAACGTTATGGGAGTAGTATTTATTTAATTCCCGAGGAAGAAAATGAATTTTTAGGTTTTTCTAAGGTAGAATTGAAAAAGCTGTTATGTAAATCTCAGGCAACGGATAAAGATTATTATTTATCACAATTTATTATTTTAACGTTATTAGTTGAATTTTATGACGGACAAGGACAAAGTGCGAAAAGCCGCGATTTCATTCGTGCCGGTGAGTTGCAAAATATTATTTCTGAACGTTTGAAAGAAGGGGCTAGTTATTACGATGAACAGGAGCAACAACAATTAGGAATTGCTTATCAAAATATGCTAGAAGCTTTTGAGTCACTTCGAAGTAGTGATCGAATGAATCGGCAAAAAACCACAAAAGAAGGGTTTTTGTCTGGAATTTTAAAGTTTTTACAAGATCAGCAACTCATTGATTATATTGAAGAAGATGAAATGATTTGGACAACGAAAAAATTAGATCAATTAATGGATTATTATCTTTTAAGTCAAAATAATTTTAAGCGGGTTCAACAGATTTTAAAGGAGGTTTCAGATGAGCCGCATTAATCGAATTCGGATTGTTAATTTAAATTATAATCATCAGGCCTTTCGGATTGATGATGAGTGCTTTGATTTGGCGACTGAAAATACGTTATTTTCTTTACGAAATGGGGGAGGAAAGTCCGTTTTTATTCAAATGATAACCGCCCTTTTTGTTCGTAAAGGATATCGTCATGCGGGAGATCGGAAGTTTGAAAGTTATTTTACGACGAATCAACCGACGTTTATTATGGTCGAGTGGTGCCTTGATCAGGGGGCAGGTTATGTTTTAACTGGAATGATGGTACGGAAAAATCAAGAGATAAAAGATGAGGAGAATAGTCCTGAACTTGAAATGATCAACTTTATTTACGAGTATGAGAGTGAAAATGAATACGATATTAAACACATTCCCATTCTTATTCAAGAAGGAAATAAGAAGTCTTTAAAAGGGTTTCATGTGTGCCGCCAATTATTCGAGTCGTGTAAACAAAATAAACAATTAAACTTTTATTACTATGACATGTACCAACCGGCGAGAAGCCGGGAGTATTTTTCTAAGCTACGGGAGTATCAAATTTATTCAAAGGAATGGGAGACCATTATTAAGAAGGTTAACTTAAAGGAGTCTGGACTTTCAGAGTTGTTTAAAGATGCGAAGGATGAGAAAGGGCTTATTGAAACGTGGTTTTTAAAAGCAGTTAAAGATAAATTGAATCAGCATCAAAATCGGGTGAAGGCTTTTGAAGAGTTAATGACAAAGTATGTGAATCAGTATAAAAAGAATGAAGAGAATTTTAAACGCCAAGAAGGAATTTTACTGTTTCGTCAAGAGATGGAGACGGTACTGACACTTGAGGAGCAACTGTTAAGTCATGAATCGACGATGCTTAAGTATCAAGAGGAGTTAGCAAAGCTATATGAGATTTTAGAACTATTAAGGAAAGAAACGCTTCAATTCAAAGAGGAGGCAGAAAGTCAGTTAACCGAGTTTAAATTACAAACACATCAACTTCTATATGAACAAAGGTCATTAATCATTCATGGGTTGATGGATGAGTTAGTGGAATTAGGAAAGGAACAAAAGCGACAAATTCAACAATTAGAGCAGTTAAAAGCGCAAGAAGGAAAAATACAAAAGCAGGCGTATATTTATGAGGCTGCTCGAAGCTATCAGACGTATGTTCGAGCTTCAGAGGACGTTCAGCGCGCAGAGTCGGCGTTAGAGGTGGCGAAAAAAAGTGAACAAGAGTTGCTTCCACGCCTACAGGATTTGGGTTATAGTTTAAGTGTCGTGTATGAGGAGGAACTGGAGCGAAAAACTAAAGAAGTTGAAAAAATTGGCTGGGATTTAAAAGATAAAGAACAGGAACGATTACGTGCGCAGCGAGAGATCCAATTAAAACAAGAGGAGCGGCAAACCCTTTCGCAAACAATCGGCCGATTAGAGGCGATGCTTTCTCAATTTGAACAAGAAGAAAAGCGATTATCGACTCGCTACTTAGAACCGTTTGAAAGAAATCTAGAGGGATTTTATTTAAACGGCTGGCTCGAGACAAAGGTTGAACAGATTACAAAGGAATTAGACGAGGCGAAAAAGCAAAACAAAAAACTGTTAGAGGAAGAGCTTAAACTTAAGGAACAACACCATCAGGTTAGTCGAGATTTAGAGGATTTAAAAGAATCGTTAGGATTGGTGAAAGCTAGTGTCCAAACGAGCCACGAAAAAATGCAGAGGTTAGAGGAAGAACTTAGAATTCGCCATAACATAGGACGCTATATTGAATGGCCTGAAGATAACGTATTTGATAAAGATGGAATGATTGAGGCCTTCCGCCAAAAGCGTCAAGTGATTGAAGAAGGATTACGTTCTTATGAACGTGAAATAGATCGTTTAAAGCAAGAAAAACGACAATTACAAGCAGGGGATGTGGAAGAATTACCAGAAGAATTATCACAGCGATTAAAAGACGTTGGGATTCAACCGATTCGAGGAATCGAGTGGTTAAAACGAAACGGAAATACGATGGAAGTCAATCAAGCGTTGATTAGAAAAAACCCTTTTTTACCGTATAGTCTCATTTTAAATGAATCACAGATGAAACAATTAAAGGAATTATCCCTTGAAGTGAGCACTTCATTTCCTATTCCGCTTTTATTACGTGAATCATTAGAATCAACACCGGTCTTTGTTCACGCATCAGGTTACTGTCAGTTAGATACTTTTCCATTTTATGTCTGGTTTAATGAAGAATTATTAGACGAGCAACGCCTAGCACAATTACTGCTTGTAAAAGATCATTCCATTGAAGAACTCATGCAAAAGTGTGACAGAAGTCGCGAGACCCTGAATCATTATGACAACCAATTAGCAACTTTAAGTTACCAACAGTTATCGAAAGACAGTTATCAAAAGGCGAAACGGCAAGTGAAAGAGGCCGTGGAGTCTCAAGAAAGATTACATCAACAAATTATTGAGTTACAACAGGAAAAAGAGCGACTAAATGCAACATCTGAATCGCTTCAAAAAAATCTAAGGAGGCTAAAGGATAAAGTTTCTAAGTTAGAGATGAAAGAGAAAGACTTTAGTTTGTTTTTAAAAAGCTATGCGGACTATTTAAAAAATCATCGATTGTATTTAGAGGCGAAGGAGAATCAAGAACGATTAGTTGAAGAATTAGAAGCTTTGGCGGACCTTCAACAAGATCTTCATCAATCGATTGACCGGTTAAAATCGAGCGAGCAAAAATTACATTATGATTTAGAGAAAACAAACGAGTCTTTTACACGATTTGTTATCTATGAAGAAGGAACCCTCATTCAAAAGGATGTAGAAGATTTATTATCCGAATACGATGCGATTGAAAAACAAATGGAGGGCGCATTTAAGCAAACTCAGGATGAGTTATCTCGGGCGAATGCGCGCTTTAAAGCTGCTGAAAGTGAGTTAGATACATTAACTAAACGCTATGAGTTATTAGATGCAGACTATCGTTTTGTAACCTATGATTGTTTGTTAGAAGAAGAAAATTTACATGAATTAAGCCGATTAAAGCAACAGTATGAAGAGCAAAAGCAAGTTATTCATGCGTTGGATATCCTTAAAGGAAAAATTGAAACAAAAAAAGAGGGAGAGTACAGTCGATTAAAACGTGAATTAGGTGAGACAGAGATTTTGGATAAATCACAAGTCATCGTGCGTGATTTTGAGCGGTTATTAGTTGTCAATAATAAACAAGTAGCGTCGATGGAACAAAAGGTCAAGGATCTTGAGAAGAAAGTGGAAATTTACGAACGTGAAAAATCTAGTTTATCTGACTATCAGCAACCGTTGAGTCAAGCGTTAGTAATGGACACCTCTTACCGACTATATGAAGAAAGGGATTGGGAATTAAAGCGAAAATTGCTCATCCGTGATTACCGGACAGAAAAAGAAAGTCGTGGAAAGGTTGAACGTCAGGTTAGTGATGAGTTTCATCGATTAAATCGTCTGAGTTTAGTTGAAGATGAATTTTTCTTAAAGATTCTTTCGCATTTTGATAAATATAAATATAATCCTCGCGTGTTTATGGAACAGTATGAACTGAAAAATGAGGTGCTTGAAAATCTAATGGGTCAATTAGCGGTTAATATTCAGATGATTGAGCAAGAGAAGGAGACAGTCATTCAATTATTACTTGATTATGTCGAAGAAGTTAACCAACAATTAAAGCTCATCGATCGAAATTCAAGTATTCCTATTCGCGGTAAGCGTGTTAAAATGTTAGAAATTGAAATTCCAAAATGGGAAGAAAATGAGCGTCTTTATTATCGACGGATGAACGAGTTCGTTCATTCGGTGACGGAACATTGTCTAACATTAATGGAAGAAAACACGCCGGTTGAGGAGTTTATTGGAACGCATTTGAAAACGACCCTCTTATACGATACAATCGTTGGAACGGCTAATATTAGAATTCGCTTATTTAAAATTGAAGAGCAGCGGGAATATCCGATTACTTGGGAACAAGTGGCTAAAAATTCCGGAGGGGAAGGCTTCCTATCCGCGTTTGTGATTTTAACAAGTTTACTGTCTTTTATGAGAAAGGATGAAACCGATATTTTTTCAAGTTGTGAAGAGGGAAAAGTCTTACTAATGGATAATCCTTTTGCGCAAACGAATGCTGCCCATTTGCTTAAGCCCCTTATCGAATTGGCAAAAAAAAATAATACCCAATTGATTTGCTTATCCGGACTTGGTGGAGATTCCATTTATAGTCGTTTTGAAAATATTTATTCATTAAGTTTAGTTCCATCGAGCTTTAAAAAAGGTTGTTCCTACATGAAAAGTAAACATATTAAAGGGGAAATCGGCCAACACTTGCTCATTCCTTCGCGGGTTTACATCGAAGAACATCTTGAGGATACAGAGGATTTATTATTTTAAGCGTTTAAAAGCATATGCTGTGGTCTAGATTTAACGTTGAATGATTTGGGCATATGTGGCAGCTAGTGAAGTAGGGTTTGATAGATGAGCTTTTCTATTTAATTTAAAAAATATTTAAATGAGAAGAGGAATTTTACGAAAAACTCATTCATCTAGAGGGTAGTTATTGATGTGGAGACGATAAAAAAGGTGACAGTGTTGTCACCTTTTTTTCATGTGTATAAATGGTTAAGGGAGTGGAATGCTAGTAAAATAGGGCTAGACGTAAGGAGAAATAACTAATGACTATCGTTTTAAGTGTTAATCAGTTACAGAAGGTTTATGAGGGAAAAGTTCCCTATCAAGCGTTAAAGGATATAAATTTTAAATTGAAAAAGGGCGAGTTTGTCGCCATTATGGGACCGAGTGGAAGTGGAAAATCGACATTATTGCAAGTTATTTCAACGATTGATTCGCCTACAGGGGGAAGCGTATTAATAGATGGGAAAAATCCACATCAGATGGTGAAAGAGGAGTTAGCTTCATTTCGAAGACGTGAGCTCGGCTTTATTTTTCAGGATTTTAACTTAATTCATACGTTAACGGTGGAGGAAAACATCATGTTACCGTTATCACTTGAAGGCGTTCCTGCTAACGAAATAACTAAACGGACACGCGAGGTGGCGAGATATTTAGGGATTGAAGCCCTCTTACCTAAACGGACCTTTGAAATATCAGGTGGTCAGGCACAGCGTGTTGCTATTGCACGTGCTGTTGCGCATCAGCCCTCATTAATTTTAGCTGATGAACCAACAGGAAACTTAGATTCTAAGGCGACAAAGGATGTCATGAACCTGTTGAAAACTTTAAATAAAGAGATGGATAGCACGATTTTAATGGTTACGCATGATGCCTATGTGGCAAGTATGTGTCATCGCGTCTTATTTATTAAGGATGGTCGGATTTACCAGGAAATCGTAGCAGGGGATCATGAATCTGAGTTTTACCAACGTATTCTTGATATGTTAACCTTTTTAGGAGGTGATCACGGTGACGTTAATGCAAATCGCCTATAAAAATATTAAGCGCAGTCAAAGGACTTATTTGGCTTATTTGCTGAGCAGTACGGTGACCATTTTGTTGTTCTATCTTTTTAGCGCGGCAGCGATGCATCCTAATCTAACGGTTATTGAGAATGGATCAACATTATCTATTGCATTGGGGGCCGGAAATTTTATTATTTATGGATTTTCCTTCTTATTTATTGGCTACTCTTCCTGGGCATTTTTAATGTCTCGTGGAAAACAACTCGGGACATATATCATTTTAGGAATGTCCCCAAAACAAATGAAAAAAATGCTATTTTGGGAAAATGTTTTAATTGGACTTGTTGCTATTGCTCTTGGATTAATAGGGGGGATTCTTTTTTCGGGTCTATTCTTTAAACTAGTTAGCAATTTATTTGGAATGGGGGATTTCCAACTTTACGTTCCGATTGTTCCAGTTCTTTTAACAACCGTGTTATTTTTCGGATTGTTTTTAATCATTGGATGGCTAACGCCTCGCTTTGTGTCGCATCAAAAGATTCTTTACTTTTTGAAAAGCGATCGCTCTTACGCGCAACGAATCCAGTTGTCTTTACTAAAAATAATTTTATCTGGTTTGGTGTTAGGTGGTTTAATTAGTTTATTAACCCCAAGTATTGGAAGTCGTTTTGGGGAAATGTGGACTCCGCTTCTTGGAGCGTGTGGTGTGGGATTTATTTTTCTGTTAACTCCGCAACTAGGAGCCATTTATGTGAACGTAAAGAAAAGTTCAAAGGATTATTTAAAGGGAATTAATCTATTCGCCACATCTGAGGTTTCTACTTCGTTGAAGGAAAATACAACGATGCTCTCGCTAAATACGCTACTATTAACGGTTGCCTTCTTAACGATTTGCGCGCTCGGTTCTATGGAACGTAATGTGCTTAAATCGGTAACATCAATTATGCCATTTCCGTATATCTATATTGAACGTCCGGAAAATACACATGCCTTAACGGATATCAAACGTTTAGATGATCAATTATTATCAATGGAAGGAGTGGAAAAAATTTCGTATGAGATCTTAAGAAAGGAATATGGCTATGGATTTTTAAAAGCAAGTGATTTTAATCAAATTCTTATCGCAAAAGGAACCCCTCCAATGGAGTTAGCGTCGCAACGTGTGCTTATATTACCCGGGGATAAGAATATGAAGTTAAAAAATCTTTCATTATTGCCGGAGGCAAAGGAACAATTGAACGAATTTTTAACGGGCGATTTAGAGGTTCAAAAAGTAGAACAAATGGTGAGTCAAACAGGTGCCTATCGTTATATTTATGTGATTGATGATCCCCTTTGGCAACAACTGAAAGATCAAGCGGCAGACAATCTGTCGATTGAATCGTATACAGCCTACCAGGACAAACAGTGGCTGAATCATTTAAAGGTAGCAGACGAATTAGAAAAAGAGCTAGCACAGGACGAAATAGATTGGGATTATAGCTATTCTTTTAGTACGTTAGGGCGTTATTACGAATCAGAATTGTTAACGAAAAAACTATGCCTTTTCGTTGGGGTCTCAATCAGTATTATCTTTTTAGTGGCCTCTGTGAGCCTCATTTATTTTAGACTTTATACCTCGTTAGATCGCGAGCAACAAAAATATCACGCCCTATATAAATTAGGGTTTTCAAGACAAGAGATGTACCAAACAATCGGGCGAAAAGTTCGTTGGCTCTTGTGGGCTCCTTTTTCAATCGCTCTTTCGATGATGTGGCTTGGAGTGTTTTATATTGAGTCGCAGACAGCGATTAGTATTTTAACATTATCCTTGAAATACAGTACCTTATTTCTCGTCTTATATTTCCTCTTTTACGGAATTGTGGTTCGGGTTTATCGACATAAATTTATTGAAGAGTAGGCGAAACATCACGGTGGGTTATGCCGAAGGATCCTAACGTTCGTTAATAAAGATGTTGAACCATAAGGTCTCACAAGTTAAGCACATTAAAAAGTAGGGGAAGAAATGCGGAGATTAAAGAGGGAGGCTTAGGAGTTCATGAGGTTAATTGATGGGTGAAAGGATAAGGATTTTTTTAACGATGGGCCTTTGGAGTGGCTTGTACAGGAAGTAAAAAATGGAAACTTAACGAAAGAAAAACCTAGTGATTTATTCACTAGGTTTTTTGAGGTTGGGGTGGGTTAAAGGTGTGTTACTGCTGGCAGCTAAAACACCAACTAGCGAATATTTGATGGTCATTGCCAAATAAGAGGTCAATTGATGTTCTTTTCGCTTTTCCTTGTTTTTGATTAAATCGTAAGCGCGTAATATAAACATGTCTATTTTGACCTCCAACTTTGAGCTATACTTTAGCTATCAAAGAAAAGGAGGTCATTTTTATGAAGGAAAGTCCATTAATTGTTCCGATTCAACTTGAAACAGATTCCACTAAAAAAAGAACTCCCATCTGTTGTGTTCAACTGAATGGAAGTGAAATAACTTTTTATCCTGGGATTAATGACGATCTTTTAAGGAGAGTTCTGACGGAGTTGATGAAAAATGTTAGTTGATTTCACTCATGTTAAAAATATTTTTGTCGTTTGTGGTCGGACGGATATGCGTTGTGGGATTGATCGTCTCGCGGGAATTATTACGGATAAATATAATTTAGATTTATTTGATGATGCCTTATTTCTTTTCTGTGGTCTAAAAAAGGATCGATTTAAAGCACTTTATTGGGATACGGATGGCTTTATCCTCTTATATAAAAGGCTAGAGAATGGGAACCTTCAATGGCCACGAAACCAAGAAGAAGTCAAAAAGTTAACGAGTCAGGAGCTTCGCTGGTTACTTGAGGGACTCTCTATCCAACAGCCTAAAGCTATCAAACCCGCCCGCAAAGGATGCATTAATTAAAAATGGTAATAAATCCTGTATTTTCTATATAAAGTTGGACATACTAAGACTAATAAAATCATTTAGAAAAGAGGTGAGCCAAGTTGAACACGTTTGAATCAAAACTAATCGAAGAAAATCAGAAACTATTAAAGAAACTGGATCAACAAGCTCAACTACTCGCCCAAAAAGAGGAAAAAATTAATAAGCTCCAATTAAAAATGATGGAGCAGACCGACAAAATTGATACGCTTATTGAACAGGTTGAGTTTCTTTCAAAAAAGCTTTTTGGATCCTCAAGCGAGAAAACTAAGGTTGATCCAGGTCAGCTTACCCTTTTTGGGGATCCTGTATTAGAAGAACCTCTGACAAAGGATGAACCGACAGAGGAAATTACGTATCGCCGTCGTAAGACATCTGGTCGTAAAGCAGAATTAACGAAAGATTTACCTATTGAAGAAGTTCATTGTGAACTTCATGGAGAGGATTGTACATGTGACCATTGCGGTCAGGCCATGAAACCAATGGGGAAAAAGGTTGTTCGTGAAGAAGTCTGTTTTGTACCTGCACGATTATATAAGAAAGTTTATATTTCACATGCCTACGAATGTGATTGTCATGATCCTAATCTTGAAGCTAAATCCATTCGTTGTGCCGAGGTTCCTAAGGGACCTATCCAACGTAGCTTAGCAGGACCAACAACATTGGCTTGGCTTTTTCATCAAAAATTTGAACTCGGATTACCAACTTATCGCCAAGAGAAAGAATGGTCGTCTTATGGATTAGAAGTAAGTCGGAAAACTCTCTCTAATTGGATTATCCGTGCCTCTTTTGATTGGCTAGAACCTTTATATAAACTATTTCTAGATAAATTACGCCAACAAGAGGTCCTACATGCGGATGAAACATATTATCAGATTTTAAATCGTTCGGATGGAAAACCTGCTACATCAGAGGCTCGAATTTGGTTGATTCGTACCATCAAAGATGTGTCCCATCCCATTGTTTTTTATCACGCCGATTTAACACGCGCGAAGTCTGTTATTTTAGAACTACTTCGGTCGTTTAAAGGATGGCTTCATTGTGATGGCTATATAGCTTACAAAGATTTGCCAAATGTGACCACCGTGGGGTGTTGGGCACATGCACGCCGGAAATTTCAAGAGGTTTCAACGGAACATGGGAAAGCCAAACAAGCCGTTCACTTCTGTAATCAAATCTTTCGGTTAGAACGAGAGTTGATACACCTTTCCCCTGAGGAACGTCAAATCCAAAGAGAATCAAAAATTCGGCCAATCATTGAATCCTTTTATCAATTTATTGAAGGGATTCGTACGGTTAAAGGTAAGTTACAAACAGCGATTGTTTATGCCCAGAACCAAAGACGAGCACTCACAGAATTCTTGTCAAATGGACGTTTAGAGATCTCTAATAATTTAGCCGAACAAGCTATTAGACCCGTTGTCGTTGGACGTAAGAATTACCTCTTTTCAACGAGTGTCAAAGGGGCCCAAGCAAACGCCATGGCATATACCTTAATTGAAACAGCCAAAGCCAACGGATTAAATGTCTATCGTTATTTAACCTACCTTTTTGAAAAACTTCCAAATTGCGAATTCTTAGTAAATCCACAGCTATTGGGGGACTTTTTACCCTGGTCAAAAATAATTCAAGAAAATTGTAAATAAAAAGCAAGATTCAGTGTGCCTTTAGTGTACAACGAACCTTGCTTTTTTTCTATCCGTATTATAATTACCCGCTTACATTAAATCAACCCAGGTGGAAACGATAGCATCTGTATAAAAATGGGTTAAAAAATCTTTGTAGCCTAATTCTAAACGCTGATGGGTAACGTTTTCTCCATGTTCAATAATAGAGGTGACAACAGCATAAAAATCGTCGTAAAAGATTTTCTTTAAGGCAGTATGACCTAAAGAGTCATAGGCCCCTATGAGCATCGCCTCATTTTCATCGATGTAATGAATCATAAAAGTGATCGCTTCTTCATATTCGGCAATTAAATCAAACTGATGAAGGATATCGATGGCTTCTTGTTCAAAAAGCCACTTTAAAAGGTGATAAATATCATTGAAATGATAGTAAAAAGTTTTTCGATTGACGTGACAAATTTTAATGAGTTCACTGATAGTAATTTTATTAAAAGGTTTGTCTTTCATCGTTTCCTTTAGCGCATTTGCGAGCGCCCTTTTCGTCATAAATGAATGTTTTTCTTGGTTCATTGGCGGCCTCCTTACAGGTATTTTAGAAGGCTTCCTTTCATTTGGCAATGGTCAATCTAACGAATTTGTGGGGAATTTATGAAGGGTCTTTAAATGACGGGAATTTCACAGAAAGATGTCTTTCAAGTTGAAAAAGGGTGAATAAAGGCATGAAGCGCTGTTTATGATTAGACGGTGGCAACTGATTAAAGAAATTTCGTCCTTAGTTTAGAAAGAGAGGGGAGAAGATGAAAAGGTTTTATGAAAAAATTGTCCAGTATAAAAAATGTTTAGTGGTCTTGTTTACTTTCAGTGCCCTCCTTTGTTTGTGGGTCGGACAACGTGTGGCAGTCAATTATGATATTGCGGATTATCTCCCATCTCATAGTCCATCAAGTCGTGCCTTAGAGGTGATGGAGGAAGAGTTTGAAGGAGGAATTCCTAATGCGCGCGTTATGATTTCAAATGTAACGATTGCTGAGGCGTTGGAGTACAAGGAAAAGTTAGCTCGTGTAGAAGGGGTGGAAGCGGTCACCTGGTTAGATGACGCCGTTAATATTTTACAGCCGTTAGCTACCCTTGATCAGGAGCAGGTTCAAACTTATTACCAAGACAACACAGCCTTATTTACTGTAACGATTAAAGAAGATATGCGTATTGAGGCGGTTCAAAATTTACGTGAGCTGATTGGAGAGGATCAGGCAATGAGCGGAAGTGCTGTCTCAACGGCGATTTCTACAACAGCTACAGTGTCTGAAGTTCAATTAATTTCCGTGTTTGCCGTGTTATTTGTCTTAGTGGTCCTTGTTTTGACGACCACCTCGTGGGTAGAGCCTATCATTGTCTTAGTTGGGCTCGGGGTGGCGATTGCTATTAATAAAGGAACAAATCTGATGTTTGGTGAGATTTCGTTTGTGACCAATGCCGCCGGAAGTATTTTGCAGTTAGCGGTGTCGTTGGATTACTCCGTCTTTTTATTACACCGATTTGAGGAGTGTCGTCAAACAAATAGCGATGTGAAGTCGGCCATGGTTGAGGCATTGGGAAAATCAACCCTGTCTATTTTATCGAGTGGATTAACGACCGTGATTGGGTTTTTAGCACTCGTTCTCATGCAGTTTAGGTTGGGGCCAGACCTTGGCCTTGCTTTAGCGAAGGGGGTAGCCATTAGTTTAATCATCGTGTTTACGTTTATGCCGGCCCTTATTTTACTTGTTTACCGTCAAATCGATCGCACGAAACATCGTCCATTTGTTCCAAAACTCCAATCGCTTGGAAAATGGGTGAGTCGGCTATCGATGCCACTTGTTATCCTCTTTGCTTTAGTCATTGTTCCCTCTTATTTAGCCTCAAATGCCAATGACTACTATTACGGGGCGTCACACATTTTTAATGAAACGACACAGTTAGGAGCGGATACCTTAGCGATTGAAAAAAGGTTTGGGCAAAATGATACCTACGTGTTGCTTCTGCCCCAAGGAGATTTAGCAACTGAAACAAAGCTGTCTCAGGCATTGAATGAATTACCTCAAGTGAAAAGTATCATCTCGTATGTTGATTTAGCGGGAGCAGAAATTCCATTGAGCTATTTAGATGAGACGACGCGAGCCAAATTGATGTCTGAAAATTATAGTCGCATGGTACTTTCTGTCAATGTGCCCTATGAAGGTGAAGAAACGTTTTCGGTTGTGGAGACGATTCGCCATATTGCCAACCAGTATTATCCTGATGATTATTATCTAGCCGGGGAAGGGGTGAGCACCTATGATTTAATGAAGACAATTAGCACAGATATGACGAAGGTGAATTTAGTGGCAATTTTAGCCGTGTTCATTGTTCTAGTGTTTTCATTAAAATCGGTGTTACTTCCTATTTTCTTAGTTCTTAGTATCGAAACTGCCATCTGGTTGAATTTAGCAATTCCTTATTTTTCAGACACACCGATTTTTTATATCGCTTATTTAATTATTAGTTCTATTCAATTAGGCGCAACCGTTGATTATGCAATTTTAATGACGGATCGGTATCGAGAAAATCGGATGCAAGGGTCTAAAAAAGAAGCCGTCATTCAAACGATAATGGATGTAACGGTCTCGATTTTAACATCAGGTAGTACGTTAACAGTGGTCGGGTTATTGATGGGATATATTTCAAGTAATCAACTCCTTGGCCAATTAGGTCTTTTTATCGGACGAGGGGCTATTTTTTCACTCATTATTGTGCTCTTTGTTTTACCGGGAATTCTTTATCTATTTGATCATTTTATTATTAAATCTAATCCTGTCTTTTTAACAGAAAAAGAAGGGGAAGAAGTTGAGGAGGCGCTCGCATGAATCATCGAAAAAAAATAGTGGGAATGTCACTGGTAGCTTGTGTGTCTGTACCTATGCTGTCTCCAGTGTTAGCCTACGAGGAAAATACGAATAAAGAAGAGGTTGTTTATGTGAATTTAAATGGGGATGGATCGGTGGACGATATTTATGTGGTGAATATTTTTAATCCGTCGGAAACCGGAAAAATTTATGATTATGGACGGTATAAAACCGTTCGTAATATGACAGGGACTCAAAAGATTCACTATAAAGCGGATGAGGTGACCATAAACGCCTCTAAGGAACGGTTATATTATGAGGGGCAACTTGAGACAAAGGAAATTCCATGGAAGATTGAAGTTCGTTATTTTTTAAATGGAAAAGAGTACGAGGCGAATCAGGTAATTGGAAAAAGTGGGGAGTTAGAGATTCACGTTTCTATTAAGGAAAATGAGTCACAGGCGTCGAATTTCTTTGATCAATACGCGTTACAGGCGACCTTTTTATTAGATACGAATCGCTGTGAAAATCTGGTGGCTGAAGGGGCAACCATAGCGAATGTTGGTCATAATAAACAGTTAACTTATACGCTACTGCCTGGTAAAGGGGCCGAATTTAAGATAACGGCATCGGTCGAGGATTTTGAAATGGAGGCAATGGCAATTAATGGTGTCCCTTTAAATTTAAATATTGAAGTGGAGGATGAGGAGTTATTAAATAAGGTGACGCAGTTAACGGAAGCGATTGAGCAACTTGATGATGGAGCTTCACAATTAGTTGAGGGATCAAGTGATTTAAAAAGCGGGGCAACGGGTGGATTAGAATCAGGGGTTTCGGCCCTTGAGGAAGGAGCCCATACCTTAGAAAATGGGGCCGCCACGCTAAAAGATGGGGGAACGTCATTAAAAGGGGGCGCCCAAACGATGAGCAATGGAGCGACAACGTTAAATGAGGGCCTTGAATCTTTAAATCAAGGGATTCTCTCTGTTTCGGAAGCTTTAACTACATTAAATAACCAGTCATCATCTTTAACTGAAGGATCTTCTGAAATAAAGTCAGCCCTAGCCCAGATTCAACAGGCACTTGACCAAGTCTCTGTGACAACGGATGATTTGAGTGCATTAAGCAACGCATCGGGAGAGATACAAACAGGAATTGATACGCTAGTTACCGGGGCTAATACGTTAGCACAATCGGTTAGTTATGAGAGTTTCGTTCAAGCGATGGGGCAAAATGGTCTTGATATTCAAGCACTTGGGCAAAATAACATGGAAGTTGCCAATCAGGTAGAGGGACTCGTGGGTGCGTTAACAGCCCAACTAGGGACGTTACAAGAAGCCGGAATGGATACAAGTGCTCTCGAATCTCAAATTGGACAGCTCACTCAAGTCGCGAGTTTATTACGTGCAAATTCTGCGGCCTTTGAGGGAACGAAAACTTATTTTTTAACGCTAAATGGCGCCGTGAGTCAATGGGTTGAAGGGGCAAGAACCTTACAGACAAGCTATCAGACATTTGATACAAAAATCAACGAACTTGTTCAACTTTTAGGTGGCATGGCCTATCAGTTGACAGAACTATCCACGGCAATTGATACACTCGTTTCTTCTTACGAATCGTTAGATTCAGGGATATTAGCTTATACGGATGGGGTTGCTCAACTATTGGCCAACTATGACCAGCTTGTGAAGGCAGCGGGTCAACTTGTTCAAGGAAGTAGTGACCTAGCAACAGGAGGTCAAACACTTTATCAGGGAACTGAAGCATTATTAAATGGCATCACCTCGCTGTATGAAGGGACTGGATCGTTACGAAATGGTGCAGGTGAATTAGATGAAGGTGTCGCCAAGCTTTTAGTGGGAATTAGTCAATTAAATAATGGAACGCACACGTTAAAAGCCGGAACCGAAACCTTAAAAAATGAAACGTCGGGAATGGATCAAGAAATCACTCGTCAGATTGATGCGCTGCTTGAAGAAATCACGGGGGGGGGAGCGAAGACATTGCTTCATTCGTATCGGATAAAAATACCCATGTTGAATCTGTTCAATTTGTCATCAAGGGAGAATCCTTATTGAAAGAAAAGCAAGAACAAGCCGTTGTGAAAGAAGAGAAACAGACTTCATTTTGGGAGAAGCTTATTCAATTATTTCACTAGAATGGGGGTGGGGCTCATGATGCGTTAAGGATGAGCCCCACCGTCCTCTTAACCCGTTGACTAATTTTGATGAATATCGTGAGAGGAAAGAGGATTGACAACATCGGAGAATGACTTATTCGGTTATTTTATGAGAGATGTGTATGTCACCGTAAAAAAGAACATATATATAGAAGGGATGCAAATGAAAAAATAACATCAATGATTTGCATCAGGATGAAACGAGGGGGGATTCATTTGTTATTATCAGAAATTAAAGTATCCAAGACACCAATGACACTTTCTTTAGTTGAAGGAGACTCGATTCATGAATCATTAAATGGTCTTCTTGACCGATTAGTGGCTACCTTTAATGAGGATGAGTTTTATCAGTTAACACAAGGACTTTCAATGGAAGAAAAGTCAGCATTTATTCAATCGTATATCTTTGAAAACTTAAATGAACAGGGGATTCGAATGAATAAAAAGGAACTTGCACATATTTTGAAGTTATGTCGTGATCTTGTTGATGAACTCGTAGATATGCAAGCACAAGAAGCATAAATGAAAAAGGACACTTATTGGGGAGTGTCCTTTTATCGTCCACGGGATGAGATTTTTAAAATAATAATAAGGGAGGTTCAGTGAATGATAAGAAAAGTGCAAACAGATGAATACGGGCTATTAACCGACTTTTTATATGAGGCCATTTTTATTAAAGAGGGAGATGTCCCTCCAGATCGCGCCATTGTTTATGAGCCAGAACTGTCACTTTATGTTGATAAATTTGGTGAATCTAGTGACGACGAGGCCCTCTGTTATGTCTTAAATGGCGAAGTAGTTGGCGCCATATGGGTACGAATAATGGAGGATTATGGCCACATTGATAACCAAACGCCTTCCCTCGCCATGTCCGTTTTAAAGCCATATCGCCATCAAGGAATTGGTCATCAACTACTACAAGCCATGCTCGATCTACTGGCGAAAAAGGGATATACCGGCGTCTCCCTTTCCGTCTCAAAAGAAAATACCGTCGCCATCCACCTCTACCAAAAACTCGGATTTATCACCCTCCAAGAAAGAAAAGAAGACCTCCTCATGATGTGCTACCTGGGTTCCCTGCGCCACGTGGGACAATCTTTGATTGGCATCGTGGCTATCCCCCACTGGTAGGGAGTGGTCCCCTGCGCTAAGGAGTGAGAGAAACGAACTCCTAGCTATCCTCCACTAGTAGGGAATGGTCCCCTGGCGTACGGGGCATAGCCCGTACATATCCTCAACTGCTAGGGGGTTCCCTGCGCCACGTGGGACAATCTTTGATTGGCATCGTGCCTATCCCCCACTGGTAGGGAGTGGTCCCCTGCGCTAAGGAGTGAGAGAAACGAACTCTTAGTTATCCTCCACTAGTAGGGAATGGGTCCCCTGGCGTACGGGGCATAGCCCGTACATATCCTCAACTGCTAGGGGGTTCCCTGCGCCACGTGGGACAATCTTTGATTGGCATCGTGGCTATCCCCCACTGGTAGGGAGTGGTCCCCTGCGCTAATGAGTGAGAGAAACGAACTCTTAGCTATCCTCCACTAGTAGGGAATGGGTCCCCTGGCGTACGAGGCATAGCCCGTACATATCCTCAACTGCTAGGGGGTTCCCTGGCGTACGGGGCATAGCCCGTACATATCCTCAACTGCTAGGGAATGGGTCCCCTGGCGTACGAGGCATAGCCCGTACATATCCTCAACTGCTAGGGAATGGGTCCCCTGGCGTACGAGGCATAGCCCGTACATATCCTCAACTGCTAGGGAATGGGTCCCCTGGCGTACGAGGCATAGCCCGTACATATCCTCAACTGCTAGGGAATGGGTCCCCTGGCGTACGAGGCATAGCCCGTACATATCCTCAACTGCTAGGGAATGGCGATCGAGGTTATTTCAGAAATGACGGGGTTAGTTATAAACGATGTTAAAAAGTTAGCTAACAAATCATAGAGTGGGTAGAGCCTTCTTACGGGAAGGTTCTTTTTTTGTTTTGAAACGGCATTTTTTTAAAGGCTCTTTGTCAAATCGTGTGGGTGAATAAAATCTATACATGTAATCAAGAGGAATTAGGCCATTCTTTAGACGGCTTGGTTCCTCTTCTTTTTTTGTTCAAAAGTGTATTTATGAATAATCAAAATTCTTGCTTTGAAATGGTAGAAACTACGGTATCCGAAGGCAATACGTTTAATGACTTTAATGTTATTGTTAATTCCTTCGAGTACTCCATTGGTATAAGGAGTTTCGATAGTATTTTTGACATAATCTTGATAATGAGTGAGTGTTTTTAAAGCTGTTTTCATTTCGTGTGAAAGCAGGTCAGAGGGGTGTTGAATGGCATGATGAAATATTTCAAGGTTACGAAGTTTAATAGCCTGTTGGACAGTTTGGTAGAAATCATAAGTCTCCTTTAGTTCAGGGTCTAGGGCTAATAAAAAGTCAATAATTTCTTGTTGAGAGATCATCTTTTTGAAGCAGTTGGAATAGAAGTAATGAGTGGCACTAAGATCTTCTTGGGCTTTTAAGAGAAGTCGCCAATAATGTTTGAATTTATTATAAAACTCTTTATTTTGATTCATGAAACGAATGCGTGTTTTATTAAGAGCACGAGAGACTAGTTGAACGATATGAAATTTATCTAAAACAATCTTAGCCTTAGGGAATACCTCTTTAATGAGTGTCATATAAGGGGCGTACATGTCAATGACGACGTGGGTTACACCTTCACGAGCTGCTTTAGAAAATCGCATAAAATAAGTCCTTAGTGTACTTAAGCGACGGTCTTCAACGATATCAATTAGCTTTCCATTGGACGCATCACAAAAAATGAAGGACATTGCTCCGTTCCCTACCAATGGAGGATACATGCTTCGCATGGCAGGTGACCCTCGGCCGATTTAACCGACTTAAACTCGTCAAAACAAAGAACTTTTGGGAGAGAATTAAAGGGAAGCGGCTGTTCTTCATAGGAAGAATGAATGACGCGGTTAACGGTTGAATGAGAAACGTTAAGCTCACGTGCAATATCTGTTTCGGATTTCTTATGACTAGCTTCTAAAAAGATGGCTTGTTTTACGGGAGTGGAAATAAAACAATTAGGGTTAACAAGAGATGTTTCTAGGGTAAATGTTCGGTCACAATGACGGCATTTATAACGTTGTTTTTTTAAGTCTAGATAAGCATCAAATCCGGAAATTTTGACTAGCTTAATACGTGAAGTTTTGAAGCCGTGTTTAATGATATTTGAGTCAAAAGAATGACCACAGTGGTAGCAATGAGTCGGTTGAAAAGAAAGAGTTCCCAAAATAAGTTTAGAACGAACATTCTTAATCTGAGTTTCTTGGATACAATTTTTTGAAAAAGTAATATTTTTATCTTTTAAATCAAGTAAAGTTGAGATACAATTAGTGTGAGACATAAACCCAATCCTTTCGTGTTTTTTTGGTCGATTACATTGTATAGAATTTGGGACGTTATGTCTCTTTTTTTGTACTTATTTTTTAATTCCAATAAAAGAGGTGTGGGCATCACCCACACCAAATATTATAGAACCTTTTTAAAAAGATGGGTATAGGTTGCTAAAATCTGACATAGGTATAAAGAGAATGCGTATTTTATGGAAGATTTTGTGTTCGTTCAATGTCGTGATTCGGCTTTTTTTAAGAATACTTTTTATCGAACGAATTTTTTGATGAAGGATGGACGCTTAATCTTGTACATCAGGGGGGAATGGGTGATGAAATCAACGTTAGTTTCGAAAGATTTTATGTTAGTGGTCATCGGACAAATCATTTCGTTATTTGGGAATGCGGCGTTAAGGTTTGCTTTGCCATTGTATTTACTAAACTTAACGGGCTCTTCGGCAGTTTACGGGACGGTGACAGCTTGTGCGTTTATTCCGGCTATTTTATTATCACCTATTGGTGGAATCGTGGCGGACCGTGTGAATAAGCGCAATATTATGGTTTTGTTAGATTTTGCGACGGCGCTCCTTCTCGTCCTTTTTTTAGGAATCGTCGATGTATGGAATCCTGTCGTTTTGATTGCTCTTACGTTGATGATATTATATGGAATCGCCGGGGCTTACCAACCATCCGTACAGGCGAGTATCCCCGCGCTTGTTCATGAAGATGAGGTGATGGTTGCCAATGCGATCATCAATACGATTAGCTTTTTTTCATCGTTAGTCGGACCTGTCGTTGGGGGGATTTTGTACAGTGTCTACGGATTAAAACTTATTTTATGGATGTGCATGGCCTGTTTTGTGATATCCGCTATCATGGAAGTTTTTATCAACATTCCATTTGAACGACAGGACTCTAGAATGGGGTTGTGGAAGACGGTTCGCGAGGATCTGTTAACAAGCTTTCACTTTATCAAAAAGGACAAGCCCATCATTGGGAAAGTCCTAGTCATGACATGCGGGATTAATTTGTTTTTAGCGTCCATGGTGATGGTCGCCCTGCCTTACTTAATCACCGAAGTATTGGATCTTGGAACTTTACCGGTGAATAGTCTTTATGGATTTGCTGAAGGGGCCCTAGCTGCTGGGGGACTTGTCGGTGGGATTTGTGCCGGAATTTTTGCCAAAAAACTCCCCGTTCAAACGGCGGGAACGATGCTCGTTTGTTGCGTCTGTTGCGTGTTTCCACTCAGTGTGTTTCTTCTTGTTTGCTCCTCGGGGCTTGTAAACTACTTCGTTTTAACGGGATGCTGCTTTTTTATCATGATGTTTTCAACGATTTGTACGGTACAAATGATGAGTTTCGTTCAAAAGGAAACCCCTTCTCACCTCGTTGGAAAGGTGGTCGCCCTAATCATGACCCTTTCAATGTGCGCGCAACCGCTTGGCATGGCCCTATACGGAATCCTTTTTGAGGCATGCCAGGGCATTGAGTTTATCGTTTGTCTGATGGCTGGAGCCATTTCATTGGTGATTGCCTTAAAAACTTGTACGATATTTCATCGTTTTGAAGAAGACCTTGGGGTTTTTATTCAGGGAGAACAACGGGAAAATTTTTGAATCGCTCTGTCAGAAAGGTTTAAAATAGAAGATAGGAAAAAATAGGACGGTTTTTTAATCCTATTTTTTTTATTTTTAGTAGTCAACTCCATCATGGGGGAGCAGGTGCTTTTTAAAACGGTGGGTGATGGTAGGTTTAAACAGGTTGTTGATTGAATCTTCTAATCAAGTATGATACGATAATAAAAATTTAGATCAAGGGAGGAATGCGTCATGACCCTTCAACAGGTCGGAACACGAAAGATGGAGACCGAGCGGTTAGTCTTACGCCCCTTTCAGGTACAGGATGCACAACAGATGTTTGAAAATTGGGCGAGCGATGAGGAAGTGACACGCTTTTTAACATGGCCTACCCACGAATCGGTACAAGTAACGAAACAAGTGCTTGAATCGTGGGTGTCATCCTATTCTAATCGGGACTATTATCAATGGGCCATCGTATTAAAGAAAACGGGACAAGTGATTGGAAGCTTGAGTTTAATGAACGTTAACAACGAGACGGCAAGCGCTGAAGCGGGCTACTGTATTGGACGTGCGTATTGGAATCAGGGAATCGTAACAGAAGCCTTCAAGGCGATGATTTCTTTTGGGTTTGAACGGATAGGTCTTGACCAACTAGAGGCCTATCACGATGTTAAAAATCCGGCTTCTGGACGTGTGATGCAAAAATGCGGACTTCAACCGTGTGGTCAATGTCTTCGTCCTAATCCAAAGGGAGAAAACGGCGTCGTATGGTGTGAAAAATACATCATCAAATCACCGAGATAAAAAAGCGAGGCATGCCGCCTCGCTTTTGTTGTCATAAACAGAGTATGAAAATTTTGAGAATTGGATGATGCAACGTTGTTGAATGTGTGACTCGTCACGTATCAATGATTAAAAAATGGCATAGACTAATAATAGAACGCTAACATTCTATTTTATTTGGTGAAAGGAAGGGGTACAATGCGTGGGCTAATGTGGATGATGTATGTTGCCTTACTGACTGGAAGTTGTGTCATGATTGATCTTCATCAATTAAAAAAAGACGGGATCTTGACGAAGGTGTTGTTGTCGAAGGGATGTACTTAGGAATGTGTCTTAGTGTTGTTTTAGCGAGTGTGCTTCATTTTAATGTATGCCTTGGAATATTCCTAGGACTATTAGTCGGTGGAACATTTGGATTCTCCTTACAAACGAGTAAGAATAAATAAAGATAAGAAAAAGATGATTCGGGGGGATCATCTTTTTACATTCCAAGGTAGTCCATGTATTCAGGAATGGTCATGAGGGGCTGTTGTAGCTTAGTTTTTAT
The DNA here is from genome assembly GCF_037076425.1 of Turicibacter faecis. Taxonomy (NCBI): domain Bacteria; kingdom Bacillati; phylum Bacillota; class Erysipelotrichia; order Erysipelotrichales; family Turicibacteraceae; genus Turicibacter; species Turicibacter faecis. Next base: position 1,119,803 of record NZ_AP028127.1, read on the forward strand.
TTCTTCAGAGACGTTATTTTGTAACACGAGTTCTTGGCCTGCGGCTTCAACACTTTCTAACCAGACATTGACTTTTTGAAGGACGTCTGGATTTTTGCTTTTTAGTAATTTTCCACAGTTTCGGTAAATTTCAAGAATCGGTTCGGCACACGCAACAGAGGCGCGTAAGACATCAAAGTTATTTTCTCCTGGAAATCCAGAATTAGAGAGGATGACGATTTTTTTAGGGGTTGAGTCTTGATTTTTCATATCGAGGTGACCGTTGGTTTCCATCATTTGTGGGACTTTTAATGGAATGAGTCGATCAATAAAGTTTTTGAGAAGGGCGGTCATATTCCACGTATAAATCGGGGTTGCAAAACAGATAATATCTGATTCCCGGTATAGGTTTAATAGATGTTCCATTTCGTCGGCAAGTACGCAACGTCCTGGTGTTTTAAACCAACAGGCAAAGCATCCTTGACATTGAAGGATTTTGTAATCTTTTAAATAAACGTGTTCAATTTCGGCTCCTGCAATGGCTGCTCCTTTTAAAAAAGACGCGGCGATGAGGTGAGTAGCGCTCGCCTTACCTGCAGGGCTACCGTTAAATACAGTAACTTTCATGAATAGTTTCCTCCTTTTTACTGCTAAATGAGCGGTTTGATGAACCTCGAAAAGTATACCATCGACGCATTTAAAAGACTATCCACGGGTCGTAGAGGCATGATTCGCTGCGAGTCGCTAGTGAAGGCGATGTCGTTTTTTATTTCCAATAAAGGTGTTTTGAAGAAAATAGGGGGGGCTAAGGCTGAGTTAGGGTTTTTTATTTTATTTGGGTTTACAAATGATGGGAGAATACTCTAATAGTATTAGGTAACAAGGGTTGCGTAACATTTGTTTCTTAAAAAATGAAGAGGTGAGTACGTTAGGATGATATGAATGAAGAAAGAAGGTGTTTGGTGTGCCACCTAAAGTTAAATATACAAAGGATGAGATTATTTGGGCAGCACTGGATCTCGCACGAGAAGGTGGGATTCGCTCGGTGACAGCAAGAGGATTAGCAGAGCGACTAGGGTGTTCAGTGAACCTATTTTTGGCCTTTTTGAGAACATGGAGGAAGTCCTCGAAGCGGTGCTTAAAACGGCTAATCAGTGATATGAGTCTCGGTTAGAGGCGGGGATTTCTTCGGGTAAGTATCCACCTATGCGATGGGGGCGGCTCTGCTTGCCATCTTCTTCTTTTTACGTCAAATGAGACGATAGGTTGGAAAGATCACGAACCGTTTGAGGAATGTGAGACGGTTGTGAAGAAGTGGTCTTACTTGATGAGGGGTCACTTTTTTTGTAAGAATTTTAATTTTATAGGAGCAAATCGATGTCTTTTCAACTAAAATGAAGAGTTTTAGCATAGAATATAAAGAAACAATGAGTCGTCAAGAGAGATTTTTTTTAAACATAAAGGGTCAAAACTGGATGGAATCAAAGTGGTGAATGGAGAGGATGAAATGTTAGTCTTTGATGAATACGGAAACTGGGAGAATCCGACGCTATTGTTGTTACATGGCGCTGGCGTTTTGGATACCTTTTCTGCTCAATATGAAGCGTTTAATGATTATCATTTAGTCGTGCCTCATTTATCTGGAGCTGGCGAATCGGCCCATCTTCCATATGAACCGAAGCAAATGGTAGCAGAACTGATTGCGTTAATGGATCATTTATCAAAAGAAAAAATCGGCGTGATGGGGCATTCACTCGGTGCCCAACTGGCGTTGTTACTGGTGACGACGTGTCCCGAACGGTTCGCGTTCGCTATTTTTTTAAGCGCCTGGGTGAATCCAAGCGCCTGGCGTGTAAAGATGTATGAGAGTGTCGCTCCGTTAGGGGCAAAATGGTTACATTTAAAATGGGCCATCCGACTTCAAGGAACGTATTGGCATTTAACACAGCAACAAATCGCCTATATGTGTAAGTATTCTCAACACATCACGCCGGCGGTCTATCGCTCGTTTTTTCAGCATACGGTCGTGTTGGCCGACCTTTTGGAGTATGACACGTTATCATTACCGATGCTTGCCATCTGCGGTGATCAAGAGATCCGTGCGATGAAGGAATCCCTTCGCCTACTGGCGAAAAATCCGTATTGTCAGACGATCATTTTAAAACGAGCGGGACATGATTTTGTCATGAAAAAGGCAACAGAGCTCCATCCAGTGTTACGAACCTTTATCTCTGCCACTATGCAGGGACAGGAGGCATCAAAAGGGGGGTGGTCGCATGAAGCGACTTTATAAAACGCGTAAAGGAAATATGGTTGATGGGGTGTGCGGAGGAATCGCAAACTATTTAGAGGTAGACCCGACGATTATACGTCTGCTTTGGGTGGCGTTTTGTTTCTTTTATGGCGGAGGATTTTTGGCCTACCTTATTTGCATGATTATTATTCCAAGGGAACCGCTCGATGAGGAGAATAAGGGGGAATGAAGATGAAAGTGACGATGATTCATGGACAAAATCATAAAGGATCGACGTATCATCTCGCACACCTATTAGCCGATCACTTAGAGGCCGAGGTGACGGAATTCTTTTTACCGAAAGATTTCAATGCGACGTGCATCGGATGTGGGCAGTGCTTTTTAACGTCCGAGGAAAAATGTCCACATGCACCAAAACTTAAACCAATCACCGAGGCGCTCGATGCCGCCGATGTCATCATCTTAGCAAGTCCTGTTTACGTCTACCATGTGACGGGGGCGATGAAATCATTTCTAGATCATTATGCGTATCGCTGGATGATTCATCGGCCAGAAGAAAAAATGTTTTCAAAACAACTCGTCTGCCTTTCAACAGCGGCAGGAGCTGGAATGAAGCGCACGAATCAAGATTTGGCAGACAGTGCTTATTTTTGGGGAATCGCGAAGACTTATCGTTATGGGGCGGCCGTACGGGCGACTTCGTGGAAAGACGTCGATGAAAAAATGAAAGCACGCCTTGAACGAGATATGAAAAAACTTGCTCAAACCATTAGACGGCGTGATAAAAAAGTTCAACCGGGATTAAAAACAAAAGCCTTTTTTTATTTAGTCTGCAAGATTCATCGTCAGGGCTGGCCGGAGGCCGATTGTTCTTATTGGCATGAAAAAGGGTGGGATATGAAAAAACGACCTTGGAAAAAGCAATAACTAAGGTCTAGCTGATGCAAGGCATCAGCTTTTTTTAAGCAAGCAGGGGTCACACTGAAGGATAAGGGGCATATCTCAATTAGGAGTGGAATACGATAGTAGCAACGGGTTGTTTAAGGAGGTGGCGAGCGGGATGAACCTTTTATTACATGATCAAGAGGCCGGTTCAGGTGAACCTTTGTTGTTACTTCATGGAAACGGGGAGGATGGGACTTATTTTAAGCATCAACTTGCCTATTTTTCTTCTTCGTATCACGTCTTTGCGATTGATACCCGGGGGCACGGTCAGTCCTCACGGGGAAGTTGTCCGTTTACGATGGATCAATTTGTTGAGGATCTAAAGCATTGGATGGCGCATCGGAAAATCAAGTCGGCGATTATTTTAGGCTTTTCTGATGGTGCCAATGTGGCGATGAAATTTGCATTTCGGTACCCCACTCATGTCCGAGCGTTAATTTTAAATGGAGGGAATTACGATGCGACCGGGGTCAAACGTAGTGTGCAATTTCCGATTGAAGTTGGCTATCGTCTCTGTTGCTTTTTTTCACGCTATTCATCGGAGGCCCAACGAAACATGGAAATGCTTGGTCTGATGGTGAACGAGCCTCGTTTAACACCTAGGCAACTGGCAACGATTGAGGTTCCAGTTTTAGTGATTGCTGGTACGCGGGATATGATTAAACGGTCACATACAGAGGCATTAGCTCGGGCCATTCCACGCTCAACCCTCGTGTTCATTCGTGGGAATCATTTTATTGCGAGGAAGAAGCCTGAGGCATTTAATCGGGCAGTGGATGACTTTTTAAGACATCTTCAGGAAAAGGAGGGATGAAATGAAGCCAAAAACATTGACGGTCAGGGGCGTGGCGACGGTTTCACTTCCACCGGATTGGATTGACCTTCAACTTCGCCTAACCACACGGGCCGCAACTTATGAACAAACGTTAGCGGAGATGGAGCATCAAATTCAGGGGGTGGCGACCTGTTTAGAAAGCATTGGATTTCTAAAGACGGAAATTAAAACGCAACGATTAGATGTCTCGCTTGATCGCGAACAGGTGAAAAATGAAGCGGGAGATTATGAGTTTGTCATCATCGGTTACGTCGCACAGTGCGTTCAACATCTTTCCTTTGATTTAGACCTTGAGCGACTGAGTCAAGTGGTGTTAGCACTTAAACACTGTTCGGCGCATCCAGAGTTTGACGTAACGTACCGCCTCAAGGATCGGAAGCGTCTTCATTCATTACTTCTAGAGGCGGCGATGGAGCAAGCGATCGAATCCGCTCGCGTCCTCGCGACAGCAGGAAACGTTTCACTGCAATCTATTCATTCGATTGATTATCAGGGAAATGCCTGGTTAGGTGGGGAGCACGGCCGGCTTTTAGCCGTCCAAGATGTCACTGAAAAGATGGAGCTTTATCCTGAGGAGATCGAAGCGAGTGATGAGGTGACGGTTGTCTTTGAAATCGGAGATTAGGGGGGAACTTAGTGATGAACAGAGAATTTTTATACGAAATGATTCAAACACCCTCTCCATCAGGAGCAGAATATGAATTACAAAAAAAGGTGATTCGCTACATGAAACCTCATGTAGATACGTTTTTAAGTGATGCCACGGGAAATGTGATTAGTGTATTAAATCCAAGCTCACCGTGTAAGGTACTCCTTGCGGGCCATGTGGATGAAATTGGGTTAATGGTAACTAAAATAACGGAAAGTGGAAAACTTCGGGTAGTTAACGTTGGAGGGATTCGCGTTCCCCTTTATTTAGGACAAAAGGTGCGTGTCCTGACGGAATCAGGGGTTGTTCACGGAGTGGTTGGTGTGACACCTTCGTTGCTCGATGATCGTTATTTGCAAGCCGATGACCTTTTTGTCGATATCGGAGCGACCACGAAGGAGGAGGCTTGTCAGTTTGTGAAACCGGGAAGCTACCTCGTTGCAGATACGGATTATCGTGAACTCTTGAATGACTGTATTTGTGGGCGAGCCCTTGATAATCGGTTAGGGGCCTTTATTGTGATTGAAGCACTGCGTCGTGCGAAGGAACTGGGCACGACGGTTGGAACTTATTCGGCAACAACGGTCGGGGAGGAGACGACGTTGCGAGGGGCGATTTGGGCGGCTAAACATGTCAAACCCACACTGGCCATTGTCGTTGATGTGACGTATGCAACAGATTATGAGGATGCCTTTTCTGAGGAAGTCGGAGATATTCGAGTAGGGGGCGGCCCTGTGTTAGCCAATGGCTCGATTATTCATCCTTTATTAAATAAAACGTTAGAACAATTAGCCGATCAGTGGTCCATCCCATTGCAGTATGAGGCTGCCCCGGGTCGAACGGGGACCGATGGGGATGCGATTCATCTTCGAAATGATGGAATTCCATTGGCGCTTGTTTCAATTCCGATTCGTTATATGCATTCTGGAAGTGAAGTTGGATCCTTAAAAGATGTCGAATTAGCGATTGAATTGATCGCTCGCTTCTTATTAAGGGTAGAAGAAGGTCTAGATTTGTCGCCTTACAAAAATCTTCTTTAATTTTTTATAAAAAGGCTTGCATTTAGGGGATGAGGATGATATGATTAAGCCATGGAAATGATAAAAAATTTCCTACTCCAAATAGTTAAAAATACTTATCTGTATAATTGTTAAGATATGGTTAACTAGTTTCTACCCACGACCGTTATCTCGTGGACTACAGGTAAAACTTTTGTATGTCCTCATCATACATCCTTTTTACTTGTGAAACACCGAAATGGCCGTCGGTGTTTCTTTTTTTATTTTTTAGAACGAAACGTCACTTAGCTAAACGTTAAGGGCGTATTTTTTTATTGAGGAGACGTTAACACATGAACAAAACGTTAGATTATTATAACCAACAAGCGTCGCTTTATAATGAAATGACGTTTTCGATAGAATTTGACCAAAAACGCGCCTTTTTCTTAAAGTATCTTCAACCGGGCGCTCATATTTTAGATTTGGGATGTGGATCTGGTCGGGATAGTCGAGCCTTTTTAGCCCAAGGGTATCGCGTGACTGCCATAGACGGTTCTATTGAACTGTGTAAAATAGCGAGTGAACAATTAGGACACCCTGTTCGTTGTCAACGATTTGAAGAGCTAGACGATGAAGCTATTTATGATGGAGTATGGGCGTGTGCCTCATTACTTCATTTACCGACCCCTGTTTTAAAGGATACGATTTATCGGGTAGAACGTGCCTTAAAACCGGGTGGATATTTTTATGCTTCATTTAAATATGGAACTTATGAAGGGGAGCGGGATGGACGCTACTTTAATGATTTTACTGAAGAAAAATGGAGGGATGTTTTACATGACTTCCCATCTTTAACCCTTCAAGAACTCGAGGTTACAATCGATGTCATTCCTGGACGTGAAGAGATTCGGTGGCTAAATGTCATTATGAAAAAGGCGAGTAAATTAGGAGGGAGATAACAGAGGGGAAACGTTCCAATTGGGAACGTCCCCGAAGTTACCCAATGCTAGGGGATGTTTGTCGTCTTTTTCAACCCAATGGGATTGGGGGAAGGCGAGTCGTAGTAAAGGGTTAAGATTGGAAGAGATAGGAGGAGTTTGAATGCGATGGAAGTTATGGAAAGTAAGTGGGCTTATGGTGAGCCTCCTTGTCTTTTTGAGCGGATGTCAGAATGCGGTTGATCCAGTGCCTGACGAGAAGGTTGAGGCTTTGGAACCTGTACTTGAGGAAAATACGGTCGTTGCTGATTCAGTAGAACCGGACGATGTTGAGGAGGTGCCCACGCAATCAACGGAAGTGGGGAAAATCCATTTTATCAATACGGGCAATTCAGATGCTATTTTAATTGAGAATGGCGGCGAATTTGCGATGATTGATACGGGGGATACGGATGATGATGCAACGGTGGGTGCTTATTTGAGACAGCAGGGTGTGACGCGATTGTCTTATTTAATTTTAACGCATTACCATGCGGACCATATTGGGGGAGCTGATACGGTGTTAAGGGATTTTGAGGTTGAGACGACGCTTGTTCCAAATGGTGATGCGAATACGAACGTTTATCGGGAGTATATTGAGGCACTTTCGATGAAGGGATTGAAGCCAAGTGTCCCGCTAGAAGGGGCAACCTTTCATTTAGGGGAGGCCACGCTGACGTTGTATAATACGTCAGGGGGGCACAGCAATGAAAATAATAATTCGTTAGTTGTTTTATACGAACATGGCGACGATCGGGCGTTGTTTACCGGGGATGCAGAAGCTGAAATTGAGCAGACGTTAGAGGTTGGCACAGTCGAATTGTTAAAAGTGGGCCATCACGGATCTAAAACGAGTTCAAGTTCTTCTTTTATTAATCAGCTTCGGCCGAAATATGCGGTTATTTTGACGGGGCAACCCAATCAATATGGTCATCCACATGAAGAAACATTACAATTATTTGCCTCAAAAGGAATTTTGGTTTATCGGACAGATGAACAAGGGCATCTCGTTTTTCAATCGACCGGACATGGGTTTGAAACGGCGCTCAGCCCGGGATCTTACACGCCAGGTCAAGGGCGTTTAACACCAGAGACGAACCCCTCGAATTCGCAGCCCCCTCAATATAAAGATGATAATCCCAATGGAATTTATGACCAAGAGCCAACAGGGCAACGGGAATCGTATCAAAATTGTACGAAGTTAAGAGAGGTTCATCCCGACGGCGTTCCAAAAGGGCATCCGGCGTATGAGTCGAAGCATGATCGCGATAAAGATGGCTGGGCGTGTGAGCGATAAAACCAGCTAGCTTTTATTAATCATAGGAGGGTGATTTCGTGAAATATACGACATCAGAAGAAGAGGTTAATGTAAAAAAAGAAGTTGAAAACAAAAGAAAGGTGGATCATCTCGCGTTAGGCATCGCGTACGGATGCTCCTTCGGTTTAATGATAGGGACTTGTTTATGGCCATTTTTTGGTTTTATCTGGGTTGTTTATGGCCAGTTAGCGGGGATGATGGTTGGCATGGCGATGGGCTACTACAAAGAGGGCAGGAAATAGGGAGGAGAAATTCTAGTTCTTGCCTCTATATTAGATTCTGTTAGATGTGGACATTAAAATTTTCATCGACACTTAGAAATGCGGTAAATTCATATTTTAAAAAAAGTGAACGGAGGCTGCTATGTGGTAGAAAATTTTATCCTATGAAAAGATTGAATTTCTTTCATAGCTATTTAAAAAAGTGATGGAATAATTTTAATGATGTTTCAACGAAGTAAACCACCAACTAGTTATATGGATTCAAGGGATGTGAGTACATTAAAGACGATAAGGACCATATAAAAGGGAAAATACTTGCTTATTCTGACTTTTTTCCAAACTAATTAGGGGTTAATATTTAAGAGGATAGAAGACGCGGGATTTTATGCGACTGAAAATAGTTTCATTTTGATTTAATTATGTATAATAAAACTAGTTATAACAGGATGAGGGGAGAAATTTTATTGAAGGGTATTCATAACTTTATCCAAAAATATGGTCAATCAATCGTAACCGTAACTATGATCTTACTCATCTTCTCTATAGGCTTTGGGAAAGCGACTGTCTTAAAGAGTGTCATTATATTTTTACTCGTTCTTTTATTAGCTTTTATGCCTGATAAGTTTTTTGACGATGAAGATAGTGATGAAAAACGTTAATTTATTGAGAAGTTTCTCGAGGTAAATAAAAAGTAAGGATGGATTCCAATAACTCGGTTTAGTTCGTATTATGTTTAGCAATAGGTGGGGTATTTGGGATACTTGCTTGGAATATGAAATGAAGATAAGGACGGATCATTTAAATCGTTGACGAACGAAAGAGTGGTGAAATTTTCACCACTCTTTTACATTTACCAGGTAAGATTAAGATTATTTTAAAACGGGACCTGATAATAAAGGACGTCGGATCAATACTTTTCCAATTTTTAACGATTAAGGTCTCTAAAAATTAAATTTCCGTATTTTTATCTAACAACGTTTGTTTTATAATCAGTAAAACTCAAACTAACCTATTTTTGTATTTTTCTTTGAAAAAGAGACAGAGTAGGTTAGTTTTTTTATCATGAAGTGGAACAAAGCACTTCATCCCAAAATCCCCTTCATCGTTGCCAACAGGGGCAGGATCAAGGGGATTAGAAACAGTTAAGAGATTGATAAAAATAAGATTAACAGAGGGGGATGAATAGTTCGTTTGATGAACTATTCAATATATCTTATGAGCGAATAGGCTTTGCGTGACAGTTGAAAAGAAGGTTTTTTATCAAGGTTATTTTCATTGATAGATGCCGATAGATCTTGTCGAATGCGTGCGTTAGCTGTTGGGGAATGGTTGTTAAATCGCAATTGTCGTTAGTGAGGCAACGTTTCCTCTAGTTGTTGCTCGAATAGAAGAAGAGGCATTAGTCGTTGATGATGGTGATGGAATGGCTAGTGTAGCGATTAATGGCAGCGTAGTTATGATGGTACTAGACATTGAAATTTCAAAAGTGATGATGGTTATGATAATTCCGCATGAACTATAATCGGCAAGTGGAGCAGGGGCACTGAGTATCACCGTCGATGGCCGTGTAGTGATAACAGTTAATGATTCAAATATGTTCTAGGCAGCATATACAAATATCTCGATGCATGAGCCAAACGGCGGATGGTAGACAGTATTATTTGATACAGCGCACTCGTATGCTCAAACACTCTATATTGAAAACACTAATGATTTACCTATTCAAACTCAGTTAATGGTATCGCGTTGCCCTAGTATTAATTGTGCTTGTTTCTTAGGGGAACCACGAGAGGTAATTCGGATTTTGCCTTTCATAATGATACGCCTACTAGTTATGTAGGGGGCATTGTTATTAACGAATGTCTAGATCAACTTCTTGAGAATCGTGTTATCGTCATGGAATCTCACAAGTCTGTTAGAAATCCAGAGTTGTGATAATACCTGTTAAATGGATGAAAGAGCTAGAGTGCCCCTCATAGCCCTTTTTTATAGATTTATTAAGAAATTAGATAATTGTTCCCGGGTGAGAGGATGAAAAAATCCTGATGTTACATCGACAGATGCATGCTCTTTTCATCTTTATTGCGACTCGTTCGGCGATAATGTGCCAAAACGAATAAAAAAACTAAAGAGAAATTGCAATATTTTTATTTATAAAGACATAAAATGTATCGAAAAGAAGGGGGATTGGGAATGAAAAAGTACTGGTATGTTTTTGTCGCTTTGTTTGTTTGCCTCGTGTCATTGCTGTCGGTATATTTCATCGTTTCGCTTGACGCTTATGATCCTGATGCGCCTGAGGACGAAAAGTTAATTCAAAGGTACGAAAAAGAAGTAGGGTCTGAAATTGATGTTATTTATGACTTTGTTGAGGATACAGGGGATTCCCTCAGCTATTGGATTGATCATGAAAATAGAACCATCACTGATCATGTGACCTTACGTTACTCGATGGAAAATCTGACCGATGAACAAAAGGATAGCCTCGCACGCTTATCCTTAGAACTTGCAACGTTACAGTATGAAAAAAATAAGTGGGCGATAAGAAAAGATTTTCCCGGCTATACGCATACAGTCGAGGTGTTAGCGATTAATAATAGCGATCATATTTATAATTTGCACTACGACTACGATGTCCTCCGTCAAACCATTACAGACGTAAATCGTGAGATGTCTGAGGCCTCTCAATCCATGGACCAATTTTCAATACAATATATCGAGGATCACCACACGACATTGTATTGGCGTAACTATTATTAACGGCTGAGTAAAGAAGCTTTTTTGGGGGAGGAAGAGTAAATTTTGCGTTCATACTAGGAGGTTTTGTGTTCAAATAGAAACACCGTTGTAGGAAGTGGCACCACTCACCACCTGTGAGGAGACTAAGAGTCATGAGTTTAAAGAAATGAAGATGATTTTGATTTAGAACAAGCCGAGTTATTGTTAAGTGAATTGGATTCGTTTTTTTCGGAAAAAGAGATAGAGGATGATTCAATATTGACGAGATTTGACAACTTAGGGAAGTCATTGTGCATGGGAGCACGAGATGAAAATCAATACAAGAATTAAGGCGGAATGATTCCGCTTTTTTTTATGCTGTTTAGAGCATCAAACGGCTATCAATCACGTGGTCGCAGGCGTAGGAGGACTTCCGTTATCATGAAATTTCTTCTTTAAAGCGTGAGAAGCTTTTTTAAAAATATAAAAATTAGATAATTTTTAAATAACGGAGAGGATGAAAATCCAAAAGAGATGGGAAGAACTAAAAATTCTACGATGAATAGTCCACAGAACGCTCAACGTCTCCTTTTTATTTCCATTATAAGGATTTTAAAAACGAGCAGAAGACTTCGCATCATGCCTTTATTTTTCAACAACTGCTATTCATTGTTTTTTACGCGTTTGAAAGGGTTCTTTTGAAAAAATGATCATAAGTCATATTGAGGGTGCAAAAAACATAAAATTATCATGTGTTTCGACTCACTGTAGGGATAGGATGATCATATTCGAACGAGAAATTTAAAAATTTGACGAGCAAGGAGGAGCTTTATCGGGCTTCAACGGGGATGTGGCGTGAAAACGATCGTACTATAAATGAGTTTAATAAAGTAGCCGTGAGTTAAATGAGGGATCTCAGGATGGATAAATAGGGTGGGAGGAAATAGAAGTACCCATTGAAGCAATGAACTGCATTAAATCTGGAATCAAGCGCTATTTACTTTAAGATGAAGTTCTTCCTATCGGATGAATATGCCGATAGGTGAAATGTAAAAGGGAGGCGAAGAGATGATTAAAAAAGTTTTAGTTGCATGCTTACTTCTAACCTTGATGGGATGTCAAAGGCTTAAGGACGAGGTCGTAGAAAGGTTTTGGCATCCCAAACAGGAGCAAAGTGAATTGAAAGAGTCAACTAAGGAGGTTAAGGAAAGAAAAGAGATCACACAAACTTTAACGAATTCTGATTTACAGCAGTTAAATGTTTATTTGAGTCATTTAAGTAATAGTGGGTTTGAAACGTATAATAAAGAAAATCTCAATCATGATCAACTATTAGAGTTCGGCCTTTGGTTATATCTGGGGAATATGGTGAAAGTAGAATCTAAAGAAATAGATGGCGTTTATTATAGCGTTTTTAATTATGATGAGTTTAGCCATAAAATAAGTCAATATTTTGATTGTGAATTAGAGAAAAAAGGCAACGATGAATGGCTGTTTCAAGATAATAATTATTATCATCCGTTATTAGAAAGCGAATATCCGCTCAATACGGTCACTCAAGTTGATCGTATATATGATAATGGGGATAATAGCTTTTTAGTTGAAGGGCTGGTTTATCGATTTGAATCATCTATGGACACTCATATTTATGAACAGTATTTGCAACCCAAATCCACATGGAGTCCTTCAATGGAAAGTGAATTAATCGGAAATATCACGACCACGCTCGTTTATTCAGATAAATTAAACCATTATGTTATTGAAGATTATCAAGCTAAGTATTATCCGAGCGACGAAGGGGTAGAGAGTGAATCGAGCAATAACGAAGAATTCTCCTATAGCTATAAAAAGGACTACCTAGATAAACTAGACTTTATAGAAGAAGGCATGAGTGATTTAGATTACCTCTATGATAGTGGAACAACAGTCGACTTCGTTGAGGCAGAAGGAACACGCCTTAAAAGATGGGATGACATGCTAAATGAAATATATAGCTTATTAAAAACTCAACTTACAGAAAGTGAGATGAAAGAATTAAAGAGTAAACAACTAGCTTGGATCGAATATCGAGATAAGACTGCCGAGAATGAAGCAAATGCAGCAGGGGGCGGATCCCTAACGACCGTCGTCTACAATAGCACATTAGCTACCCTTACAAAAGAACGATGTTATGAATTAGTAAACACCTACCTCGAATAGATTTAATGTCAATACGAATAAGGGACGATGGACTAACTATCGCTAATGAGAAGATCAAATGAGAGGAAATGACGCCGATAGTTTAAGGGGTAAACTTGAACTTGCATCAAGCATTCATCCGTTCTCGTTTTTCAGATGTATAAAAAAACAACGGGTTGTAGGGGAATCCGTTGTTTAATAAAAGGCGTTTATGGGGGAATAAACGTCTTTTTTAATCTAAGAAATTTAGGAAGAGTTAAAAAGTTAGCTAGCAACTTTCTTTTGCTGTTTTCATCGCCTCGTTTAAATGGGCCAATATGATGTTCATCGCGCGAATCAGATTAGAAAAGCGGGTATAGGTGGAACTCCCTTCTTTCGCGCGACTAAGGCCTGACGTACTCTTATTTTTGATAGAGGTAATTTGGGCAATCGCTTGCTCTAGATCCTCCTTTGAATAGGAACATGTTTTATTGAGTAGAAGATTCTGGGCGATGTATAAAGCCTTAATCCTGTTTTTAGAGAGCGAAAATGAAGGAGAACCCTCCTTTAATTTAGGCTGTATTTTTTCACAATTCACAATCGATGATTCAATAACTTTTAAAGTGTCCTTCATTTGTTGTTCTGTCAATGAATCCATCACGGTATCCTCCTTTATTGAAATATCCCTCTATTATAACAAACATACGCACTTCAAGCGATGTTATGAGGTGGGTTAGTTTTCTTAATTTTTATTAGAGGTAAACATAGAAAAATCCCCATTCTTGTTGTTGGGCGGTAACAAGAATGGGGATTGAAAACGGTTAAGGGATTGATAAAAATAAGATTAACAGAGGGTGATGAATCAATCGCTTGGCGATCGATTCAATATATTTTATGCTTCTGCTACCGTTTTGTGAGTGTCATCGGGCTCCTTTTTTTACTGTTCATATTCGTCTTCATCGTCGTCTTCATATTCAATCACACAAGGGTATCTCATGATCCGAACACCCATGAAGAGGTTGAGACAACTTATGGCGCCCCAAAATATATCCCATGCGGATGGGGTAGTAAACAATTTGGGAATCCGTAGGATAAGACAAAAAATACTTAATAGGATGATCATCATCCCCATTCGTTTGTTAGACAATGACTGATACCTCTCTTTTCTAAATGCTTGTTCATTTCATTTTATCATAATTTGGCGATTTAGGGTACCATTGTAGGTAGGCGAGTTCAATTAATCTGTTTATTTGGATGACGCTGGTGCGGGGGGATGAATAGGGAGTGTCGGCAGGTTGTTTGACGATGGTGTAGGGGGGACTGTCGGGTTCTTTTTTTGAGTGGCAACCCGGCTTGTTGATGCGCTTTTTTAACCGCTAGGTTGAGAGAAGCCTCCCTGAATCAAAGAAGAAGGTTCATCGCTAGATTCGAGAGGATTTTTTGGGGAAGATATGATTCGTGATTCAAACAAGAGAGCGGATAAGTGGGGGAATCGAATTTCACAAGAAAAGTCATCTGGTGAACAAGCCTCCTCATCTTCAATGAAAAAAATGATTGAATTTGACGAAAAACATATTAAAATAGACATATTGGTGCTTTATTGAAGGAGTGCAACAAGATGTTACGCCATAAAATGGCGGTTTAGGAGAGTAGGTAAAGAATGAGTCGTCAGAAATTGAATGTGAAAAAGCTAGCTAAAGTTAAGAAGCGATATGGCTTAATCGGGGTCATTTTTGTTATCGTGGCAACCCTGGCCGGTAGTTATGTTGAAGATTATCTTTCTTCACGGTCTGCGGCGTCGCTTCAAGTGTTTGAAACGAATGGGATTGAACTTGAGCCGGTGATTTTAAAACGTGTCGTCGATGGAGATACGTTAGTCGTGACGAATGCAAATCGGGAGGAAGTTCGAGTTCGCCTCATCGGAATGGATACGCCTGAAAGTGTGCATCCGGATCAAGAAAAAAATACGGAAGCGGGCGAGTTGGCGAGCCAGTATACGAAGTCAGTGTTAACCGTTGGACAGACGCTATATTTGGAGTATGATGTTCAAAAAACGGATCGTTATCATCGCGTGCTAGCCTATGTGTGGTTAACCGATGATGTCAATCCAGATGATATCGCCACGAACATGTTAAATGCGAAATTGGTGGCCGACGGCTATGCGGTGGCGAAAGAGTTTAAGCCGAATGTCAAATATTCGAGTCTTTTAAAACAGTTAGAATCAGCCGCGAACAACGAGCGCTAAATCGGTGGTTAAAGACTAAAAATCATCGTCAAAAGGTTCATCGTCCGATGGAGGGCGGTGAGCTTTTTTTATTTATCTCATCGGTCAACACGACTATTATTTAGAAAAACTATGAAGGAACGAATTTTTTACTGAGGGTAATCTAACTTGTGACCCACGGGATTAAACAGGAAATGCTTCCTATGAAGCAGGACAATATAATCGGGGCGTTATTTTTAAATCTGAGAATGTCGGGAACGCTTCAAAAAACCATAAAATGATAGCGAGAGGCCTTTATTCAAGGCGATGGGAACTTTTTACAATCGCTACCTGCTGGGGAAATGTGGCGAATAATCATAAAAAGAGATTGAACATTTGTTCGAATTTGTTTATAATAAAGGAAGAAAAGGAGGGAATTGGATGAAACAGCGGGTGTATATGGCGATTGATCTGAAAAGTTTTTATGCTTCGGTGGAATGTCGTGAACGCGGTCTCAATCCGATGACGACCCATTTAGTTGTTGCCGATGAAGGTCGGAGTGAGAAAACAATTTGCCTAGCGGTTACTCCCTCGCTCAAATCATTAGGCCTTTCGGGGCGTCCGCGTTTGTTTGAGGTCGAGCAAAAAGTTCAAGAGGCAAATGCCATCCGTAAACAAAGAGCCCGTTGTTCATATTTGACGCAGGCCTCATCTGATGCCCAAGCATTGAGGGCATCGCCTGAACTGGCGATTTCCTATATCGTTGCTACGCCAAGAATGGCTTACTATTTGGAGTATAGTACCCGAATTTACGAGGTGTATTTGAGGTATATCGCACCGGAAGACATTCATGTGTATAGTATTGACGAGGTGTTTATCGATGCCACCGACTACTTAACACTTTACCAAATGACGGCGCACGAGTTAGCAAGGACCATCATTCACGACGTTTTAAAGACAACCGGCATTACGGCAACTGCTGGGATAGGCCCTAATTTGTACTTATGTAAAGTTGCGATGGATATTGTCGCGAAGAAGATGCCTCCCGATACCTTTGGCGTGCGGATTGCTGAGCTTGATGAAACATCTTATCGAACCTTATTGTGGCATCATCGTCCGCTCACGTCATTTTGGCGGGTTGGAAAAGGTTATGCCGCTAAACTGGAGGCCCATGGGATGTATACGATGGGGGATGTGGCTCGGATGTCGTTAACTGAGCGCGGGGAACAATTGCTGTATCACCTATTTGGTGTGAATGCCGAACTCCTGATTGATCACGCATGGGGTGTTGAGTCGTGTACCATGGCGGATATTAAAGCCTATGAACCTAAACATCACAGCATCAGCTCGGGTCAAATTCTACCGACAGGGTATCCGATTAATAAAGCACGATTAGTCGTCCGCGAAATGGTCGAATCTCTCGTGTTTGAGTTGCTCGAAAAGGGACTCGTGACTCCTTCCGTTGGATTAACCCTTTGTTACGATTCCACGCGCGGTGTTCCTAACGCAAGTCGAGGCACTAAAAAATTGGCGTCGTACACGTCTTCGACCCGATTACTGAAGCAGGCCGTGACCACTTTATTTGATGATATCGTGGATCAAAGACAACGCGTTCGTCGAGTATCTCTTGTTTTTTCTGAAGTGAGGAACGCGCAAGAAATCAACGACGCTCCTGTGGTTCAACAACTCGATTTATTTACAAACGTTCAGGTGTTGCAACAAAAGGAGCAAGAACAGGAGGCAGACCGTCAAAAGGAACGTCGGCAACAAGAGGCAATGTTACAGATCCGTCAGAAGTTTGGAAAGAACGCCATTTTAAAAGGAATGAATCTCGAAGAAGGAGCTACTGGAAGAGATCGCAATAATCAAATAGGAGGACATCGCGCTTAAATGACAACGAATCATTATCAAGATATCATTCATCTTTCTTATCGCAAATCAACCCGCCGCCCTCAGATGACGAATAGGCAGCGGGCGGCTCAATTCGCGCCTTTTGCTGCCTTGACAGGACATGAGGCCGCCATAAAAGAAGTTGCGCGACTAACCGATGCAAAAGTTGAATTAGATGAAACACGGATAGGGGCGCTTCATGCCGCCCTTCATACGGTTGCTTTAACAATAAAGAACGCGCCTTTAGTCAAGGTGACGTATTTTAAGCCCGATGATAAAAAGGGAGGAGGCACCTATGTGACCGTTCAAGAACGCGTGCGAAAAATTGATGCGTATCACCAACAACTCGTGTTTAAATCGGGTGCTTTTATTCCTATTATGGACATCCTCACCATCGAATGTCTCGATCCGGTGCATGAAGGCTCGCTTGACTAAGACCCGACCGTTCATTTGATTTGACTGGGGGATGAAGGTCATCATGTTGGGTATGTTAAGGGAGAGGGTCAGTCATACTAGTAGGGAAGGTCGTTTGATGGGTACCTTTTTTTAAACTAGCCGTTAAAGTGGAGAAGGAGTGGATGAGATGAGTTGTACATGTGGCGTGGGCCAATCTTGCACGTATAAGGTGCCTATTTTCCAAGCGTTTAATTGTGAAGAAACGAAGGCGTTGTTAAAGGTGATTAAACGCAAAACCTATCAAAAAGGAGAGATGGTATTTCGTGAGGGTGAACCTGCCGATACGCTTTGGATTGTAAACGAAGGGAAACTCAAAATTTTTAATTATACGAAAGATGGAAAAGAACAAATTCTTCATTTGTTGGGTGAGGGTGATTTTTGGGGCGAACTCCAATTGTTTCAAGACACGACGTTTAATTGTTATGCCAAAGCGATTGAAGATTGCCGATTCTGTTTGATTACGAAACAGCATTTTCAACAGTTAATGCTTAAAAAACCAGAAATGAGTTTAAAAGTGTTAGAAGTCCTTAGCCAACGCTTGATTCATTTAGAGCAGTTAACACTTATGTTATCGAACCAAGACCCCGAGAGTAAGTTGGCCTATTTACTCTTAGAGTTAGCCAAGAAAGAGGGCGTCCAAGTTGGATCTAAAATGGTGATTCGTTTACCCTTTACACGTGAAGAAGTGGCAAATTATACAGGGCTCACACGGGAAACCGTGAGTCGAAAGTTACACCAGTTGAGTGAAAAAGGAATCATCAACATCATCGGTCATAGGAAAATAGAAATCCTAGACGTCGCGTATTTGAAGGATCTGCTCTAGGTGCTAATAAAAAACCACTCCTTGAATTCAAAGAGTGGTTTTTTTGTTAAGCTTTTAAGAACTCGTTTAAATCTTCTTCAACGGTTGAAATGCCACCGATGGCAAAGTTTTCAACTAAGACTTGGAGGACATTAGGGGATAAGAAGGCGGGTAAGGTTGGGCCTAGGTGAATGTTTTTCACACCGAGGGCTAGTAGGGCTAGTAAAACGATGACCGCTTTTTGCTCATACCAGGCAATGTTATAGGCGATAGGTAAATCATTAATGTCTTCAAGCCCTAAGGCTTCTTTTAATTTCAAGGCGATGACGACTAATGAATAAGAGTCGTTACATTGTCCGGCATCTAATAGGCGTGGAATGCCGTTAATGTCGCCCAGATTTAATTTATTGTATTTGTATTTGGCGCATCCGGCTGTTAGAATGACGGAATCTTGGGGTAATTCTTTGGCGAAATCAGTATAGTAGGTACGCTCTTTATGGCGACCATCACACCCGGCCATGACGACGAAGTTCTTAATCGCCCCCTCTTTGATGGCACCTACGACCGAATCGGCAAGGCTCAACACTTGATGGTGGGCAAATCCTCCGATGATTTCTCCTGTTTCAAGCGGTGTCGGAGCGGCGCACGTTAAGGCGTGTTCAATCACGCAACTGAAATCTTTTGTCCCATCAGCGAGTGTTTTGATCACCTTGAAGTCAGGGTGCCCCGTATTTCCAGTTGTATAGACGCGCTCAGTATAGGTGCATCCTTGACGTGGGGGAACTAAACAGTTAGTTGTAAAGACAATCGGCCCATTGAAGGTTTCGAATTCTTTTGTTTGTTCGTGCCAAGCGTTTCCGTAGTTTCCAACGAGATGTGGATATTTTTTTAGTTCAGGATAGTAATGGGCAGGTAGCATCTCGCTATGTGTATAGACGTCAACCCCGGTATCTTGCGTCTGTTCTAATAGTTGTTTGAGGTCGTGAAGATCGTGTCCAGTGATTAAGATTCCGGGGCGGTTTTGAACGCCGATATTCACCTTTGTTAATTCCGGGTGCCGAAATGATGAGGTATTCGCTTGGTCAAGAAGTGACATCGCTAAAACCCCAACATTTCCTAATTCAAGGGCAAGCGTTGTATAGGCGCTAACATCTAGGTCGGGCTGGATTAAGGTAGCCATGAAACGATGCAGGTTATTAAATAGTTCATCGTCAGTAAATCCTAATTTTTCGGCATGCGACGTATAGGCAGCCAGCCCTTTAAGTCCGAATAAAATCAGTTCGCGTAGGGAACGGATGTCTTCATTTTCTGTTGTGGAATGAATCGCAACCGATAAGGCTTTTTTAATCATACTTTGTTTATGGTCGACCTCAAAGTTGACGATATCGTGTGTTAAAATAGGAAGATTAGTGTGGATTAGGCGTTCTTTTAATTGGTTTCTTAAGCGGATGCTTTCTTTAATACGTGTGACGAATTCTTCTTCATCAAAATTGGCGTTCGTGATGGTAGCGAACAATCCTTCTGTGACAAATAAATCGACCTCGCGGACGAGTTCTTTCTCTTCTTTCACCTCAAGCGCTAAACAAGATAATCCAATAAGGGAGTAAATAAAAGTATCCATTAAGGCGGTCAGTTCGGGTGATTTTCCGCAAACCCCAAATACGGTACAGCCTACTCCTTTTGCTGCTTCTTGACATTGATTACAAAACATAGTCATTCTTTCACCTCTTTTTCATTTGTTAAGGTTATTTTATCGATGAAGAGGGAAGTTGAATGTGATTGAAATCAAATTTGATAAAAAGAGGCACGCCTTTTAGGTAAAGGCATAGGATATAGTAACTTGTTGAAGGGTGGGATGGATGTGAAGAAGTGGTTATTCGCTGGAAGTGTTCTTTTTTGTTCGGTGTTATTAGTGGCGTGTGAGTATTTTGATCAGACGAATGAGGTGAAAAAGGTCAAAGAGACGCCTGTGGTTCAGGAAAAATCAGAGGTTAAGGATCCGGTCGTTGAGGAGCAAAAAACCGAAGCTGAAAAACCAACGGCACCAAAAGAGGCTGAACGGGTTAAATTAGGGGAAACCATTGGGAATGATCAAATTGAAGTGACCTTTTTAAATGCTTATTATACGGATGATCGCAATGAGTATTGTGACGTGAAGGCGGATAAAGTGCTGGTTATTGAGTATGAGTATAAAAATTTAGCGGTTGAGGATGGATTTTCGTTATTTGAAGGCATTCATTATCAAGTGTATGATGGAAGCGGGCATTTGTTAAAAAATTACCCATCGATGGAAGCCCGTTATGGTGGAGAGGTCTCAATCGGACGCTCAACAACGGGATCAGATGCGTTGGCGGTCGTCGGGGATCAGACCCATTATGAAATTGAAATAGGGGACGTCATTGTTGAGTTTGATTTAGAATAGATTTAAACGTGTGAAGGGGGAGTGGCGTGCGACAATGGATTAATTTTTATTATTATCTCCCGTTAGAACGTTATGAAGCCCACGTTTTAACGGTTGAACTTGGCAAGGAAGCGATGACGGATGCTCAGGAGTTGTTCGACGTTTATCAACGCGCGCTCGGTATTTTTGAATGTGTCTTTTCAATGGATGATGAGGTAATGCTTGTCATCAATACTTATCCGTGTGATGGCATTAATCCGCGCCCTCGCTCGATTAAACCGTATCTAAAGAATGAACGACTCCATCGCACGTTGAATGCCTTCATGGAGAAGGGACCACACGAAGAAGACATCATGCATTATTATTTAACGTGTCGATGGGGTGAACTAAAGAATAAAAAACTCATTTTACATTTGTGTCAACATGACCTCGTCAAAGGAGTCAAACCGATGAATGACTACTATTTCATCCAGTTAGAAAAAAAACGTTGTGTTCGGATGCAAGATGACCGGTTTATCGATTTGATTTTTAAGGATGAAACCGATAAAACACGGATGATCGAGCGTCTTTTAGCAAAAAACCTTCTTTAACAATCGTTTAACCGAAGAAGCGGGAGCCCCTATGGGGATGAACCGAAAACAGCACTTGCGATAAGGAAATTCCTTTGGAAAAATCCTTGGTCCTATTAAAGGCGTCATCTTTTAAACAACATAAAAAGGCAACCTGATGAACCATCGTCGGATTGCCTTTTAGTTTTGTTTAGCATGCATGATAAAAAACGGAGGTGGCATATCTTAAAGAGAAGGGAGTGGTGAGAGATTATAAAAAAGATTTTGTTGAAGGTAGGGATACAAGATGCATTTAGGGGAAGAAATTCGAGTGAAACGTGAGGCGATGGGCCTCTCGTTAGAAGAGCTCGCCCATCAATTAGGCGTACCCTCTTGGAAAGTGGCAAACTGGGAGGTCAATCAGGAGTATCCAAGCGAGGGACAATTAAGAAATTTAACGGCTATTTTAGGAAAATTAGAGGAAGACGTTGCTCACCCATCACCTACTTTGGATTGGAGCTTCATTTATATGCTGCTTTACTTATTTGTCTGCGTTACTGTGTTAATATGGATCGTTTTTTGGTGGTAGATGGCCACCTATCTAGTCAAAAAGGGCCCCTGGATCAGGGGCCCTTTTTGAGATGAATTTGTTACTTGGTTGATTTTAGGACGATATTTTTTTCAAAGCCGCCTCGGGCGTTTTTCTTCTCTAAACGTTTGGCTAAAAGGTCTTGTTCCTCATAACCTAGTTTTTGGGCAAGGGCAAATAAAACTTCTAAAACATCTGCCAATTCTTCAAGGTTTTGATCCGTCTTAAATTCGGCAACTTCCTCGTCTAATTTTTTAACTAAATAGTCAAATGCCACTTCATCACTAACGACTTCAATTTCCGCCGTTTTTCCTGAGGCCTGAATAATGTCTGGAATAAGATCACGAACTAATTTATCATAAGTTAACATGCTATCGGCTCCTTTATTTTCAATTACTTTCATTATAGTTTAATTAGTGGCTATCTGTCAAAAGACCTCAAAAAGTGATAAAATAAAGAAAACAGAAGGTTTGGGAGTGAAAAGATGAGGCAACTTCGCAGTATTACAGGTTATGATGATTATTTATATGACCATTTTAAAGAAAGCTTCAAAAAAGCAAAAAAGATTGATATTATTGTTTCTTTTTTGATGGAATCAGGTGTTAAACTTTTAGAAAAACAATTTTTAGAGATTCGTCATCAACAAATTCCTATCCGTATTTTAACAGGAAACTATTTAAATATTACACAACCCTCTGCCTTGTATCGCTTGAAAGAAATTTTTGGTGATGTTGCGGATATCCGTTTTTTTAATGAACCTCGGCGCAGTTTTCATGCCAAGGCCTATTTCTTCTACTACGATGAAGGGGCCGATATGTATATTGGATCATCTAATTTATCCAAATCGGCACTCACTGAAGGGGTGGAATGGAATTTTAAACTTGACCAAGACACGCACCCTCAGGAATTTGCCGAATATGCACGGGTTTTTGAAGATCTATTTTATAATTATTCGATTGTGGTGACGGATGCGGAGTTAGATTTTTATTCTAAAAATTGGAAAAAGAATAAGATTTATCAGACTCCGACCTTTTTGCAACAAAAATTGACGGAAGATATTGAGGAGGAAAAGGAAACCTATGTGGTTGATTTGTATCAACCCCGAGGGGCCCAAATCGAGGCACTTTATCATTTGAAGAAAACACGGGATGAAGGATTTGATAAAGGCGTCGTGGTTGCGGCGACGGGAATTGGTAAAACGTATTTAGCTGCATTTGATTCGCGAGACTACCAACGAATCTTATTTATTGCGCATCGTGAGGAAATTTTAAGACAAGCGTACCGCAGTTTTGGAAATGTTCGCCCGCTAAGTGAACGTGGATTTTTTATGGGAGGCATGAAAGAAACGCACAAGGATATTATCTTTGCCTCGGTTCAAAGTTTAGGAAAGGAAGAAAATTTACATTTATTTGATCCTCATTACTTTGATTATATTGTGATCGATGAGTTTCATCATGCAGTCGCGTCTAATTATCAGCGGATTTTGCAATATTTTAAACCGAGATTTTTACTAGGGATTACGGCTACACCTGACCGGCTTGACAGTAAGGACGTCTTGGCTATTTGCGATTATAATGTGGTGTATGAGGCTCCGTTAAAAAAGGCCATTAATCATGGGTGGTTAGTGCCATTTCGCTATTATGCGATTTATGATGAAACGATTAACTATGATCAATTAACGTATCGTAATGGGCGTTATCAAACTGAGGAACTCGAAGATGCTTTAAATATTCACCAACGTGCAGAGTTAGTATTTAATCATTATAAAAAGTACCGTTCGGTTCGGGCACTTGGATTCTGTGTGAGTAAACGGCATGCGGATTTTATGAGTGAGTATTTTAATGAACAGGGGATTTTAGCTTGTGCCGTTTATAGTGGTGATGGAGGGGCGCAGACACTTCCACGAGAAGAGGCCCTTACCAAACTTTCAAAGGGTGAGATTCAGGTGATTTTCTCAGTGGATATGTTTAACGAAGGACTCGATATTGCCGCACTGGATATGGTACTTATGCTACGACCTACTGAATCGCCAACGATTTTCATGCAACAACTCGGTCGTGGACTCCGCTTGTCGAAGGATAAACAGTATTTAAATGTGCTCGATTTTATTGGAAATTATAAAAAAGCCAATCTCATTCCGTATTTAATTACTGGGACGACTAAAAAAGAGTTTAAACGGGCAAGTGAAGTTATTCGTGAGGAGACGCTGTTACCAGAAGGGTGCTTTATCGACTTCGATTTTCAATTAATTGATTTGTTTGAAAAAATGGAGAAATCAACTCAAAAAATTGAGGATTTAGTGGTAGAAGAATATGAACGGGTAAAGGATGAACTCGGACATCGTCCGACTCGTGTTGAGTTTTTTACACTGATGAATGAGGGCATTTACCATCTCGTTAAAAGTAAAGCAAAATTAAATCCATTTAAAAATTATCTAGCGTTTTTACAACGACAACACGATTTATCACCAGAGGAAGAGGTGTGGTTATCAACCCCGGCCGGGGCTTTCTTAACCATGATTGAAAAAACATCCCTTTCAAAAACATATAAGCTACCGACCTTTTTAGCGTTTATCCAAAATGGGGTCCTTCAATTAAAAATTGATGACGATGATTTATACCGAGCCTTTTTGGACTTTTATTCAAAAGGATCAAATGGGGTAGATTTGCTAAGAGATAAGGGAACAGCCAATTTTAAAGAATGGGGCAAAAAGGAATACGTTAAACTCGCCCGAAAAAATCCCGTTCACTTTTTATGCCAAAGTGAATCTGACTTCTTTAGCAAAGACGATCAACAGGTCTACCTTCATTCGGACTTAAAACCTTATCAAGATAACCCTTTATTTATCGCTCATGTAAAAGACGCGATTGACCTAAGAACTCAAGAATTTTACAAAACAAGACTTGAAAAACTGAAGGGATAAGGCTTATTGGGAAAGATATAATTTAGGGATAGGGTAAGTTACCCGGTTATGTAAATATAAGATACAAGGATTCTGTTGAGGGTAGCGTGAATTCTATGTTATTAGAAAGGTTTGAAAATATTTATCGCTTATTTGTTTGGAAAAATTCAAAATATATTGCAAGATGTTTGAGCGGGTTACATTAGGATGAACACTAAATACATCAAAAAGAGGGCCTAATAGCTCTTTTTATATTATAAAAATTAGATAAATCTTTAAATGTAATTTATGAATAATAATGTTAATCTTTGAATATTCTATACAAAAAATGGGGATAGTAATGATGAAATTTAGATGCATCTTGCATTATAGGAGATTTTCTTTTATAAATGAAATAAGTTAAAAATTATAGATTATTATTCAGGAGGGAATATGGACAATCATTTAAACGAAGAAAAAAAATATGAGATTAAGTATTCAAAAACAGAGTACAACCAAATGATAGAGGTTATATCAGAAGCCGAAAGTAGTAATAATCTAGTATTTTTTATAGGAGCCGGGGTCTCTATTTCTCAAGGATATCCTAATTGGAATGAGTATGTTGATAAATTAATTAAATATTGGACCTTTCATCTTGAGGATTTAATTGACGAGGAGATTACAACAGAAAAAGAGGTCCAAAGGCAAGATATGTTAGTATTGGATCAATTATTAGAAAATAGGATGGATAAAAAAAGAAAAGTAGATTTAGTTCACCATATGATTAGGAAATATACCAAAATTAGTGGAGATAAAGTTGGATCTACGAAACGGTTTAATGAAAATGTATTGAATTTTGAAAGGTTTTATTTTAAAGACTTGCCAGTTTGTATTGAAAAAAATGAAATATTATTCCATTTGCTAAATTTAAACGCAACCTATATCACAACCAATTATGATTTAGAGATAGAAAATCATTTTCAAAAATATGCAAAAAAGGATATTGAGATTCTCAAAGATCTAAGTGAGGTTTCTTCTAATCTTAAGGCCAATAGCGTGATTCACTTACATGGGAGCCCTGATGGAAATCCTGATTATTTTATCAGTTCGGCTAGTTCGTATACTAATTTGTATTATCCTAATGATGAAAATAGGGAAGTTTTACGAAATTTTAAACAAATTATTCAAGATAAAAGCGACCCCAAAATTATTTTTATTGGTTGTAGTATGGAGGAAGATGAAGTTTTATCTATTCTACGATTAGCTCACGATGTAGAAAAAGACCAAAGAAAAGAAATGCAATATTATGCACTTTTGAAATATGATAATCACCTTAACCCGCAAATAAAGGAACCTCATCATAGTCATTTTGAGGATTATATGCAAACTGTAAAAGGTGTAACTGTTGTTTGGTACGGAGATGAGTTTAGTGATTTGCCAAAATTCTGTGAAAGACTGGTTACAGATGTGTCTTTAAAAAGGGAGGACAATATATCTAACCCTGAAAGCGATTGGAGGATTTTAAATGGGGAATAGTGTGATAGAGGTTATCAATAAACATATAAAAAATAAAAATTATTTATTCTTAGACCGTGTGTTTAAAAATTATGATAATCTTTCTAGTGAGAAAGCATTAAATTTATTAAAAGAAGCTTTAAAGTCTGATTTAGTAAAACAACAAGCAGCCACATATACAGCCGATTATCCATTTTTTTGGAAACAAATTGCTCACTACTATAATCAGTTTGATAAAGAAGAACAAGAAGATATTCTACAATTGATTAAAAATTTAAAACAATATAATGAAATAACAGCTAAGCCTATCTACAATATTATTATTAATGCATTCACGGATATTGAAAAAAAAGGAGAATATTTAAGCTTTTTAATTAAAGCTAATAATCTTTATGATTTTATAGAAGATAATGAATTGAAATGTTTATGGTTGATAGAGAAAATTACATCGAAGAAAAGTTCTTATATAAAACCGGATTATTTCAAAACCATTCAATTTGATTTTAATTTCTCATTATGGAAAGAATTAATTAAATATTTAACTAGTATAGACGAAACAATGGTGTATTTTTCGTTTGCATCTATTTTAGAAAATGAAGAAATGAAGTTATTATTTTTATGTTTAAAAGAAAATAAAATCCTTTATCAAGGAACGTTGAATTTTCCTGAAGAGTTTTACCGTTTAAAAATAATCCAACGGTTGTTGATTAATATTGATTTAGAACAGGGATTAGAAGAGAGTGTATTAACAAATCTTATAGCAAATATTGATGTTTCATTTAAATTTTATGGGAAAGAAATGAATGAATTCGTAAAGAAACACCAAGAATTATTTCCAAAATCAATTTCTTCAGATTATTTTATGAATGGTTTAGAATTTGGAGAGTGGGGATGGATTCAACAATATCCTTATTTGTCTATAAATATGATTTTAAATCAACCTCTAGAGAAAACTGTAAAGCTTTTATTAGAACATAAGAAGGCAATCGATCTTGATGATTTAAAGGAACAGTCTGTTGAGGGACAACGAAAAGAATTATCGAAATTGTTTACAGAAGGTTACGTAGTAGATCATAAAGAACAAATTATTGCCTTCTTGAAGGAACTCATTGTAAATGATACTTTATGTGTAAGATATTGTGGAAGTATCGTAGAATTTTTTGTTTCCTCGAAAGATAGAACGAAGGAGAATATTGATTTATTAATAGAGTTTATAAAAAAATTTAAAATAAGCAATGATTTTAATATTGAAATGGGTAAATTATATTGTTTTTTATTTAAAAATGATTATATTGAAGAACAACGAGTAAAGGATTGCTTCTTTGGGTATAAAGTGGATAAGCTTTCAATAAAAAATATTTTTCGTAATAAACAAGAGGGCCCATATATAGATATTAATATATACATTAATACGGAGGTTGGAAGATATTTTGAAGCACTGCGAGTATTAGATGATAAAGTATTCAATGAGGAAGATATTCAAGTTTTAGTACTTCAGAAGTTTCATGAAACCCCTGAAAAATATAAAAAATATGTTATTGGTCAATTTCCAATTTTATGGAGTAAAATTCCTGGATTTGTACTCACTATAGAATCTTATCAAGGGTATTCTTATAAATATAGAATAGGAAAAAATGATTTAGAATTCTTTAAACCAATCATAAGAGAAGTGTTAGAGAAGGATGATTTTGATGATGGGATAACAGTATTTAATTCAATGATTATTTTATTTGAAACAACGTCTCCTCAAGAGATACTAATCCGTAATCATGAATATTTTGATAAACTCTCATTAAAAATGTTAGCTGGTTATTTAGAAAATGATTATAAATTTAAATATGGTGAAGACTGGATAATTTATCTATTTAATGATGAGACATATTCGGAGTCCTTAATAAAAAATCTTTTTCTCCGATTATTAAAAATTAAAACTGAAAAATTAGAGAGAATATTATCATTGTTGGAAGGGATGCCTATTCATACGTGGAAACTTAAGAGTTATTCCTACAGTTATGTATTACGTAAACGATTTGAAAAAGATACGTTAGTGCATATAATGAAATTAGTAATGATAGTGTTAAAAAAGGAAATGGTGAATGTTGACTATTATTTTATAGAGTGTATAGATACCATTTTAGAACAAATGGATGAGTTTCAAATGATTCCAGAAATGAATCAATTATTGGATGAAATTCGGGCATATTTAACAACAGAAGATTACGATAAATTGAATAGAAAATTTAGATACTTAAATAAAAGATAAAAAACAACCGGTTCTGGCTGTGTGGTGGTATAGTACCTACATAATAGACATAAAAGTGAAAGCGATGCTATCCATATCAACTATGTTGGAATGGCGTTAGAGTCTATGATGGAGGTACTTCTTTTATGTAATTTAAAAAGATTGATTCCAAATTTACTTGTTCAGAAAATTAGGGTATACGCGTCATTATCATGGATAAGGTATACTGATTTTCTGATCCATGATAAAAAGTTGTTACCACTTTAATGAATAAGAGGTTTTTCTGTGAGAATTCTTCCTGCTCTTATAGGAGATTTAATGGTAAGCACGTAATAATAACACGGATACAAAAATAGCTACCAATCCTGTAAACTAAAGGTACAGAGTTGGTAGCTATTATTTTATATTGTTACTGACAAATCTCTTGGACTGTTTTTGCCCATGGCAAAAAGTCCACCAATACGCCTGGATTTCGTATGAAATCCGTATTAGGTAGTTTTTCAAAAAGATAAGTGAGATATTTGGATGGATTTAGACTGTTTGCCTTGGCTGTCTCCATGATTGTGTATGCCATCGCATTAGCAGTCGCACCCTTCATACTGGTTGAAAAAAGGTAGTTTTTACGACCAATCGCGATGGGGCGAATCGCTTGTTCAGCTAGATTATTCGAGGCTTCAAGATTTCCATCATCTAAAAAGCGCAAAAGCTCTACCTTTTGATTGAGGGCATACATCACCGCTGTTTGAAGTTTTCCTTTCATCACATAGAAGGATTCGAGCCACTTGAAAAATTCTTCGATGACTGGTTTGATGATTAGTTGGCGCTGTTTTTGACGTTGCTCAGGAGATAAATCTTTAATCGTCTTTTCAAAACGAAAGATTTGATCGCAGTATTCGACTGCCTTTTTTGCCTTACCGTTATTCCCAGGTATCTCAAAAAAACTTTCTTCTGACATGAGCCCAACATCCAACTAATTTCACGTTGGGAATATTTTTATAGCCAGAGTACCCATCACAGTGAAGATAACCTTTAAATCCTTCTAAGATAGTGGTTGCCACCGCGCGTTCACGTGTTAGATCAGCGTGGTAATAAGCTACAGGATGTTGGGCATTTTTGATGGTTCTAAATAACCAAATCCTTGATTGAGAGGTGGCAGGTTTTCCATCCGCTCGATTTAAAATTTGATACGGTGTTTCATCTGCGTGTAAAACGGTCTGTTGAACCAATTCATCTCTCAATCGCTCATAAATCGGAAGTAACCAATCATAAGAGGTAGTGATTATCCAATTTGAGAGCGTCTTATCACTCACACTTAATCCATAGCGTGCCCATTCTGATACTTGTCGATAACAAGGAATACTTAAGACGTATTTTTGATGAAAAACTTCAGCTAACACACTCGCTCCGGCAAAGCTTCTTTGAATCGGAGCTTTTGGAGTTTCGGCACAACGAATCGGTTTAGCTTCGATCGATGCATCATGACAATCACATGCATACGCGTAGCTAATGTATCGCTTTTTATATAATCGGGCTGGAACGAAACAAACTTCGTTACGAATGATCTTTTTTCCTATCTGTTTCATTTCGTTTCCACAATTTGTACATAAGCAGTTTTCTCCATGTAATTGACAATGGATTTCCTCAATCGGTAAGTCCTTGATTAATTCTGCCTTCCTTCCCTTTTGTTTTTTACGTCGATAGGTTATTTCTTCGACGGTTTGGTCTTCAGTTGTCTCTGTCCCTTCAAAAAATTATCTGGATTAAATAATGAAATTTGGCCGTCGGCTACTTTAGTCTTTTCACTCGAAGATCCAAATAGTTTTTTAGTCATGCATTGAATTTGTTCATTTAATTGGCGAACTTGTTCTAAAAGTTCTTGATTTTGCGCAAGTAAGTCTTTGTTTTGTTTCATTAATTGTTGTTCAAGTTCTGTCATCAAATTCGCCTGCTTTCAAAAAGGTTTCGTTGTAAGATTAGTATACCTAATCTTACAACTTATGAAAATAGAAATAAGAGATTTTTGTCGAAAATCCCTTATTTCTATTAGTATAAACATCCTGTTTTAGCAGGTTTAATGGCTTTTGGTTGTTGGATAGAGAGACCTTCTAATAACCAACGGAGTTCTTGGACCGTTAATTTCTTAACTTCATCTTGATCTTTAGGCCATTGTAAATTTCCATTTTCAATTCGTTTGTACAATAACATAAATCCATCACGATCCCAGTACAAAGCTTTATATCGATCCTTTTTTCTTCCACAAAACAAGAAGATGGCATCATTAAATAAATCTAAGTTGTATTTATCCGAGACGACACTGGCTAAACCGTCAATTCCACAGCGCATATCGGTGTGACCACAGACGATAAAAATATTTGAAACTTCCGTAAAATTAACGAGCATACTTAGACATCTCCGCTAGAACAGCATGTAAGATATATTTGTTCACACCATTATAAAACGTGACTTCAGCATCCTTAATTTTAAAGTGACAAACAGGTGTATTTTTATTAGTCTCAGATACTGAATGAGACTTTAAATTAGAGTCACTCAATGCGACTGGAACTATAATAGGATTTTCTTTCATAAAAACTTGACCTCCTAATCTTTGATAGCTACAGTATAGCTCAAAGATGGAGGTCAAAATAGACATGTTTATATTACGTGCTTACATTTAATGGGTCCTTTAACTTCATTAGGAAAAGTTAAGTTTAGCACTTATATATAATAAAAAGACGTTCATGGGGGGTGAACGTCTTTTTTAATATGAGAAATTTAGGAAGAGTGTAAGCATCTCACTTACAGTATTGTTATGGACTATAAGAATAATATTTATTCAAAAAATTAGGATTATTTTTTAAAAAGTTCTATCTCTCTTCTGAAAGTCACCTTTTCGAGGCTTGTATTCACTGTGAGGTGTGATCTTAAAGATGGAACATTTCATTCCAGGGGTGCCACGGGATCGATTCGATTGAGGTGCAATCGTTTGCGAGGCGGTCACGGGATTTGGTAAAGTCACTCATATGGGGCAATCTGGTCGATTTCTTTTCCCCGACACGGGGAAGATAAGACGAAAATGCGGGTTAGAGGGTACATTTGACTTCGAAATAGGGGCTTGAGAGGCTATAGTTATACCCTGGACTAATTATAATCGTCTTGGTGTCGGCCTCAATCTCTGAAAACAGTTTACAAATCTCTTTGAACTGGAAGCAATCTGTTTTTTTACAAAGGAAAGGGCCTTTGTTCACTTTGATAAGGTTTGGAAGGGTGGAATCGTGTTGATAGATTTCACAGGCAACAAATTTTTTCACGTGCTCGTTGTTTTGCTGGATAATGACGCTGTAGTCGGGTTTAATGGATAAGTTTTGATGAAAGCATTCGTTAAACATGGTCTCAAGGCGTTTATAGAAGTGATCATTCATTTCTTCTTCCTCTAACGGGAGTGTATAATAGTAGGTTTCGTTAAAGGTGAACACTTTGGATTCATCGTCACGATAACTATTAATGCGGTCGATCTCTTGTTGTAAATTATTTAACACGTTTAGGTTTTCTTGGAGGGCGGCTATTTTTTCTTCTGTCATTTGTTTGCCATATTCGATTAATTGTTTGTAATTAAGTGTCTGATCTTTTGTTAGGATTAATTCTTTGACTTCTTTTAAGGGAATAGATAAGTTAATACAGATTTGGATGAGCTCGACCATTCGTGCTTGTTCAACGGTGTAGTAGCGGTAATGGCTATCTGGATCAATGTAGGTAGGAGGGAGCAGTCCGATTGAATCGTAGTATCGAAGTGCCTTTATGCTACATCCTGTTCTTTTTGCTAATTCTCCAATGGTTAATAAGTTATTTTTCATAGAATCACCTTGACTCTCCCCTAAGGAGATACTTTATAGTCATTATAGAGTGTTATGGCGCTTATGTCAAAGGAGGCGAATGATGAATCAAGAATTTTTTGGAACAACACCGCCGAAAAAGTTATTTATGAAGTTGGCGATTCCCGGATTATTTAGTATGTTGTTTTCGTCGCTTTATATGATGGCTGATGGGATGTTTGTCGGAAAGATGATAGGAAGGAAAGCGTTAGCGGCGATTAACCTTGTTTTTCCTATTATCATGATTGTGTTTGCGGTCGGAGATATGATTGCAGCGGGCGCATCCGTCAAGATAGGGATGAAGCTCGGTGAAAAAAAGGAGGATGAGGCGAGTCGTATTTTTTCGATGGCCCTGTTACTAATGTTGGTGATCGATGGTCTGTTTATGATTGCCAGTTTGTTTTTTGCGAAGGACCTGATTTTTATTTTAATTAAGGATAAAGAACTTGCGACGTTAGCCTATCAATTTGCTTATGTCTTTATTTTGGCGTTTCCTTTTATCGCTCCTTTTTTTGCCTTGGATAATTATTTAAGGTTATGCGGAAAAGCCACGCTGAGTATGTGGGTCAATATCGCAGTGTCTCTTCTTAATATTGTATTAGATGCACTTCTTATCGGTTATTTTAAATTAGGAATAGAAACCGCGGCTTGGGCGAGTGTCTTAAGTATGTTGATCGGAACGCTCATTTTTCTTTATCCGTTTATCATGAAGAAGGTAGCTTTAAGATTTACTAAACCGAAGGTCGATGTAAAGGAGTTTTTATATGTGATTTACAATGGGAGTTCCGTGTTTTTAGGCAATATCTCAGGATCAATTATGGCCATTATTACGAATGGATTTTTGCTTTATTATGGCGGGCCTGTGGCCGTTGCGGCATTTTCAGTGGTGACGTATATCGATGCCTTAATGCTTCCTATTTTATCAGGAATGGTCGATTCCATCCTTCCGGTCATTAGTTATAGTTATGGAGCTAAAGATTACCGACGGATTACTCAATTTTTTCACCTCACGTGTCGAGTGGGATTTGTGCTTTCTATCGTGACGCTATTGATTATGGTGATGTTTCCAGATTTTTTAGTCGGTTTGTTTTCTTCAACATCGGAGGGTGATCTGATCCAAATGGGGAAAATCGCTTTGTTATTAAGTGCGCCGTCTTATTTAGTTAATTGGTATAGCTTGACGGTTGGGAGTTTTTTAACTGGTATCGAGAAGGCGACGGCATCGATTGTTGTCATGTTAGTGGAGTCTGTGTTGCTTCCGTTATTTTTGATGGTTGTTTTAACAAAGTTCATGGGTGTTTATGGACTTTTCCTCGTCCCAAGTGTTGGCGGATTGGGGGCTGCCGTCATCGCCTGGATGACTTGGAGGAGATGTGTCAAAAAAGAGTTTAATTCGTTTCGATTTGGTGTGAAGTGATCATGAGTTTTCTGCAAGAGGAGTCGGATTTCGTGAATAGTGGTGAAAGAGGGGCATCGGATGGTGAATGCGATCTTAATAGAATCTCATTTTCTTTATGTCAGTTGGTATCTTCCCATCGTGCCATTGATGATTATTTGATTGTTCGTTTTTATTTCGGTTATGATTACTGTTTATTTATCGATTCAACGGATTAAACAGAGCTCGGTGATTGAATTATAATAAAGATAAGAATTATTCGTTAAAAAGAGCGGATAAGAAGAATGATCGGTTTTAAATAAATTTGAACAGGTGACCTAAAAGCTTGAGGAGGTGAATCAAGTTTTTAGGTCATTTTTAGTTGAGTCTTGTCGTATATTGGTAGTAGGTTTAAGAGAATTTGTTGGAGGGGGGCAGACGTATGAAAAAGAGTTTGTGTTGTCAAGCAGGGTTGAAATTTTTCTTTGGGGTACTGATGGTCGGGGGATTACTCTTTCTTGCTGCAGGGTCGTTTCATTATTGGCAAGGTTGGCTACTCATGGCTATTTTATTTATTCCCATGCTAGGGATAGGACTTTTATTGATGGTAAAAAATCCTGACTTGCTCAGAAATCGGTTAAACGCACGGGAGACGCAAGTCAAGCAACGATGGCTGGTTCGTCTGAGTGGGCTGATGTTTACGATGGGATTTATTGTCGCAGGGTTAACCTATCGTTGGCATGGGGTGATGTTACCGGATTGGGTTTCTTGGATGGGGGCTGTTTTGTTTTTGTTTGCCTATGGAATGTATGCGGAAGTTTTAAGAGAAAATCGTTATTTATCACGGGTCGTAGAAGTTCAGGATGGACAAGAGGTCATCGATCATGGACTTTATGGAATGGTTCGTCATCCGATGTATAGTGCCACGCTCCTTTTGTTTTTATCGATTCCACTCATATTAGGTTCACCCATTTCTTTTGTTATTTTTTTGATGTATCCCTTTATTCTCGTCATGCGAATTAAAAATGAGGAACAGGTGCTTGAAAAGGAGTTAACGGGATATTCGGCATATAAAAAGCGGGTGCGATATAAACTTATTCCACTCCTTTGGTGATGGAAAAAAGCGTCGCGCGAAAGCATTAAACTTCGATCAGATGATGAATAATCGCAGAAAATTTTCACCCATAGCAGGAGTCGGACTTTTTGGCTCAACCGACGCTGTATTTTTATCGCTCGATAATATAAAAATTAGATAATACTCTAATAATTGAATGTATAAAAAAGCCGAGAAAAAAGCATTTTTTATCTGTTTAAATCATAAAATGTAATATAAGGAAGTATCTAATACTTGAGATTCTCAAAAAAGGGGGA
This sequence comes from Turicibacter faecis, assembly GCF_037076425.1. Taxonomy (NCBI): domain Bacteria; kingdom Bacillati; phylum Bacillota; class Erysipelotrichia; order Erysipelotrichales; family Turicibacteraceae; genus Turicibacter; species Turicibacter faecis. The sequence goes on from NZ_AP028127.1 coordinate 1,154,996, forward strand.
TTAAGTATGAGTTTAGGGGAAAAAATTAAGGGGCGCCGTGAAGAATTAGGTTTATCGGTAGAGCAATTAGGCGAAAAGTTAGCTGTTTCTCAGGAGCTAATCATCAAATGGGAGTCAGGAAAATGCATTCCGCATCTATCACATCTCATAACCATAAGTGACGAACTCGGATTAACGCTCGATGAACTTGTAAAAGAGGACGAAGCCGTTAAAAAACACGTACTATCGGCGAAATCGTTGGAAAAATGGCACCTCGCGATTTTAATTTACTTGTTGGCCATTGTCACCTATATCGGCTATTTCGCGATTCATAATCATATTTTTATGGTCGGATTTTTAGTTGCGACGTTGTTTATGTTGTCGTTTGAATTAAAATACTTTATTACTAGAAGAATAAGCCGACACGATCAGAAAGAATAAGATGTAATCCTTAGTTAGAGGAGGCCGCTCCGTAACTAACTAAGGATTTTTTTTAACGTATTGCACGTGAACCCCTGTCAAGAAAAAGAGAGATAGCGTCTATAAACTAATATTATAATATAAAAATTAGATAATACACTAAATAATGAAATGATAAATATATATAGAAGGCGATGAATTTTTTTCATCACCAACAAAAGAGCCCCACCTAAAATTAATAAATAAATGAGCTAGTCATAGTAATGCATGCCACCTTCTTGAAGTAGGGTCACGTACTTTTCCTTATTTAGGTTGTATCGGGGCGTATCCTTTCCATAAATCAATTCTGCACAGTCAATTATCATTTGGGCTAATTTTTCATCGGTCATTCCTGGTTGAGCTTGGGGGAGGGTCCCTGTTCCTGTAATTTCCCCATCATTGGCTCGAATAGCGATTGCAAAGGCAGAGTGATTAAAGGTTACATTCATAAACTGGTCTTTCTCTTTATGAAGTTCGTATCTCGGTTGAATGGTTTTAAGTTGATAGGTCTCAAAATCAGCACGATGAAAAGTTTGATGATTAAGAAGTGTCATGAATTTTATTTTATTTAAGGTGTAAGCCTCACTGTCTTTTCCATAAAGGAGTTCCACCCCATCAAGCAACATTTGGACAAATTGTTGATCCGTCATTTTTTTCGTTGGATGGGCAATGTGACTAAATCCGATGATTTCACCCGTTCCCACTTTCATTTTAATCGTAAAAAAGGAATCGTCAAATTCGACGTTAATGAACTGTTGTTCATCCTTTTCCATCAGATACGGATCGGTCGTCGCGGCTTGCCCAGTGAGACCACACATCAATAACAAGAAACCGATTATAAAAAACTGTAATTTTTTCATGATCATTCTCCTTTCTATGTGATTTAGGATACCCGATAATGAAGGTTTTATAAAAGAAGAACATATTTTTTATTTAAAACAACTGAATGAGTAGGGGAGCTCCCACGGCTATACCTGTTATTGATAAAACGTAAAAATAGAATGATAATCGGGGGAATGTGTCCTAACAGTTAATGGGGATTCGTTGGGGGCGTTTTATCCTTTTCGTTTAACGCCTTTTTTGCATGAACTCTATTAAGTGAGAAAATATAACTGGAGGGGGGAGTAGCAAGATAAAGCTAGTTGTAGAAAGTGGCCGGCTAAACAGCGAGGAGGGTGCTCCTGTTTGAGATTTTATTAATCGCCGGTAATCGGTTTCTATCTTGGGAAAACGATAGATTTTTGTTAAGCTAAAAAGAGGAAAACAAATCATAAAAAAGAGAGGATAGAGGAAATGACAGAGAAAGAAAAAATGTTACAGCAACAATTATATGATGCCAATTATGATCAAAAGTTAATAGAGGAACGGAGCGTAGCGAAAGATCTTTGTTTTCAATATAACCAGTTGTTACCCTCAGATGTCGATGCTCAGCAACAATTGATGAAGAAGTTGCTTGGAAAAACGAAGGATTCCTTTTGCATTATGGCCCCTTTTTGGTGTGACTACGGCTATAATATTGAAGTTGGAGAAAATTTCTTTGCCAATCACAACACCGTCATTTTAGATGGAGGAAAGGTGACGTTTGGCGATAACGTCTTCATTGCCCCAAACTGCGGATTTCATACAGCGGGTCACCCGATCGATTTTGAACGTCGAAATCAAGGGCTAGAGTATGCGTATCCGATTACAGTAGGCGACAATGTTTGGATTGGAGCCGGGGTTCAAGTCATGCCAGGTGTAACAATCGGTAGCGACGTTGTGATTGGGGGCGGTAGTGTCGTTGTCAAAGATATTCCCGATCATTCAGTGGCAGTTGGGAATCCTTGTCGAGTTATCCGTCCGATTACGGAGGAAGACCGTCAAACGTGTTGGAATCGTTCACCTCTAAACAAATGATGATGTATTACAGCTAGGTTCTGTTTTCTTGCAGTTATTGGTGCGACTTTCAAGTGATAAAGGTTCCAAATGTAATAATAATTCCTATTTTTATTGAATAATTAGATTCTTTATGATATAGTAAAAGAAATTAGGGATCCGGGAGGACGTTAAAATGACTTATTCGATTGTATATAGTAGTGTGACAGGAAATACAGAACAGTTAGCACAAGCGATTCAACAGGCGGTTGGGGCAACTTATTGTGGGAAACCATCTGATGAGGCGTTAGCGGCTGATACGATTTTTATTGGATTTTGGTCGACTCGTTATTCTTGTGGGGCGGATATTCAAGCTTTCATGAAGCAATTGTCAGGGAAAAAGGTCTTTTTATTTGGAACGGCTGGCTTTGGCGATACAAAGGAATTTTATGAAAAGATTTTAGAAAGTGCGCAAACACATCTTCCAGCATCAAATGAACTAATTGGAAGCTATATGTGCCTTGGAAAGGTAACTGATAAAATGCAGACACACATTAAGGAGGGGGCTCCTGAGTTATACGCGGAGATTAAAGAAGTATTAGCTGAAGCAGCTCATCACCCGAACCAAGCAGATTTGGACGAGTTAGTTGCGTCAGTTAAAAAAGCGTTAACTAAATAATCCCATTGAAGGGGTCTTACGACCTCTTTTTTTTATTTTTCGCCAAGAAGGACTCTTTGTCACGCATTATTCATTTCTTTTGAAAAAGGCTTGCACTAGATGATAAATTATGATATGATATAAGTCCGGAAATGATAAAACATTTCCTACTCCAAATAGTTGAAACATTTACTTGTATAATTGTTAAGATATGGTTAACTAGTTTCTACCCACGACCGGTTATCTCGTGGACTACAGGTAAGAACTTTGTATGTCCTCATCATACATCCTTTTTACTTGTAGAGCATCGAAATGGCCGTCGGTGCTCTTTTTTTTGATTTGACAGATTGTAATATTAAGTGCGACAAATAAAAAAAGCTCATAAATAGAATTCTTTGTTATAGAATGAAGTTACCACACCAAATTCTTAACAAGGAGATCTATTTATGAGTTATAAACATCTTAACACATTTGAGCGTACACGTATAGAAGTTCTTTCAAAAATGGGTTATTCAACGAGACAAATTGCGGGGCAATTAAATCGTCATCATTCAACTATTGCTCGTGAACTAAAACGAAATACTCAAAAGACGTATCAAGCAGAGCTAGCAGATGAATTAGCCGAGCAACGTCGCTTAGTTTGTCATCGTCCAGAGACCAAATCTGAAGAAGTTATTCAAACCATCCAACATTATTTAAAGTTAACCTGGTCGCCTGAACAAATTTCTAATACGGTTTTAAAGGGTGTTATTTCATTCAAAACTATTTATCGTTGGATTTATGACGGAACGATTTTGTTAGGGGATTTAAGCTGTTTAAGGCAAAAGGGAAAACGCCGAAAACCACGAGAAACACGCGGACGATTTAACATTGGGACATCAATTCATCAACGTCCTAAAGAGGTAAAAAAACGTCAGGCATTTGGTCATTGGGAACTTGATACAGTTGTTTCAAGCCGTGGTAAAAGTAAAGGATGTTTAGCTACATTTATTGAACGTCAAACACGATTTTATGTCGCCGTTAAAATCGAAAATCGCTCAGCATCTGAAATGTACCGAGCGATTAGTGAGTTATATGAACATTTTCCTAAAGACACCTTTAAAACTTATACCGTTGATCGAGGAAAAGAGTTTGCTTGTTATTCCAAAGTAGAAGCAGATTTAAAGGTTCCTGTTTACTTCGCTGACGCCTATTCCTCTTGGCAAAGAGGAAGTAATGAAAATGCCAATGGTCTTCTTCGAGAATTCTTTCCGAAGAAGACGGACTTAGCACGAGTTAGTGAGAAAGAGATTGATGAAGCCCTCCTCCTCATTAATCATCGACCACGAAAATGCTTAGGTTGGAAAACTTCATTCGAGCTATTTCATGAGAAACTGTCGCATTTGTATTGACAATTCGTCATTTATAAATAATGGTTCTTTGTCAAATAGTGTTGCTGATTAATTTGTAACCTGTTACAACGAAAATTCAAATCGAAATCCTAGTAGCTATGCTGCTAGGATTTTCGTTTTAGGCTTTGTTAGATTTTGAACCATGAGAATACGAGATTTAAAGTGATAGAAACTACGATATCCAAAGGCAATACGCTTAATGACCTTAATTTTATTATTAATTCCTTCGATGGGACCATTTGTGTAATGAGTTGAGAGTGTATTTTTAATATAGGATTGATAAGTTTTAAAGGTTTGGAAAGCCGTTTGAAACTCAGGAGAAACAAGCGGATGTTCCGTTTCGAGTAAATGATTAAATCGTTTTAAGTTTTTTGTCTGAAGAGCGAAAAGTAACTCTTGATATAAATCATAGGTTGCTTTTAATTCAGGAGATAAATCAAGTAGAAAGTTTAAGATATCAATTTCACGCATGGGTTGTTTAAAGCAGTAAACTGATCGATAAGTGGTGGTATTAAGTAAAGCGTGAGATTTTAAAAATAAGCGCCAATAACGTTTGAATTTACGACCATGCTTTTTGAACTTTTTCATGAATCGGATTCGAGTTTTGTTCAGTGCACGAGAGAGATGTTGAACGAGATGAAATTTATCAATGATAATTTGGGCATGAGGAAAAAGATCCTTAATGAGGCTGATGTAAGGAGCGTACATATCAATCACAATATTTTTTACTCGATGACGTGCTTCCTTTGTGTATCGTTTAAAATAAGCTTGAAGGGAGTTTAAACGACGATCTTCAACGATATCGATGATTTGTTTTGAGTCAGCATCGCAAAAAATAAAAGACATATGCCCCTCAGCAGACTTAACGGATTTAAATTCATCAAAACAGAGATTTTCAGGTAAATAATTAAGGTTTAAGGTTTGAGATTCATAAAAGCTATGGATGATTCGATTGACGGTTGAATGAGAGACCTGATGGCGACGTGCGATATCACATTCAGAAATTTTATTTTGGCCTCTAAAGCAATGGCGTGTTTCGTATGATAAGAAATGTAACAGTTCTTTTCAACAATTGAAGTACTTAGTGTAAAAGTAGACTGGCAATGCCCACAATAATAACGCTGTTTTTTTAGGTCTAAGTAGGTATCGTGAAGAGAGACTTTTGGAATGACAATTCGAGAGGTTTTAAATCCATGCTTCTTAAATTTTGAATCAAATAGGGTTCCGCATTTTTGACAATGAGTCGGTTGATACGTAAGAATACCTTTAAAGATAAAGCTAGTAATTCCGTTCAACTTCACTTCCTCAAGATAATCTTCTGAAAATGTAATATTTTTATCTTTAATATTTAAAAGTTTTCTAGTAAAATATGAGTGAGACATTAAATCTTATCCTTTCAATATTGTTTTAGTCGATAACATTGTAACAGGATTGAGACTTGAAGTCTCTTTTTTTTATCCTATGAAAAAAGTGCTGCTTAATCAGCAACACTAAATATTATAGAACCTAAATAATTCAGATCGTGCATCTGAAAGAACTGTAAACGTGGATCATTATTCAAAGGGGGCGCGCTTAGCCTTTTTATGCGCGTTGTTTAGTTAAACGACATCCCGCTTCCCGATGAGTTTGAATGATGGAAATGGGTCGATTGTTATGAAGTATCACGACGGTTGGAGTAGGTACTTGAAATGTTGCAATTTATGATTGATCATTAATGATACAAGGGAGCCACCTAGGGCTTCCTTTTTTTATTTTAAAAATGAAAAAGGAAATGAGGTATTTTTGGCGTATTTTAAAACGGGAGGATGTTAAAATTCCCAAATATTTATTATAATAACAGATAGGAGCGATTTAAATGACTGAGATAAAACGTCAAAACCCCCACACGATAGGAGTTGAGGAAGATTTGGGACCTGTATTATTACCTCCAACCATGGATTTTGTTTTTAAAGGATTATTTGGAAATGAAAAAAAACCTGAGATTTTAATTTCCTTTTTAAATGCGGTGTTAACACCAGAAGAGCCAATTACATCCATTACTTTCAAAGATCGAACACTCGATAGAAGGTATCGAAAAGATAAGGTAGGGGTTCTTGACCTCTTGGCTCAAACGGATAAAGGAGAACTCGTCAATGTTGAAGTTCAGTTAGCAGATGAAAATGACATGATTGAACGAAGTTTATTTTATTGGAGTCGACTGTTTTCTGGGCAACTAGAAAGCGGGCATTTTTATGATCAGTTAGAACGAACTATTTGTATCAATATCCTTGATTTTAACCTTATGGATACCGATGATTATCATAGTTCTTACCGACTAAAAGAGCGTGATCGAAACGATGAGTTAACTGATTTACTAGAAATTCATTATATTGAATTAAAGAAAATGAAAGATATCAAAGATGTGAGTGAAGTGAAGACTCAGCTTGAAGCCTGGATTGAATTTCTTAAGCATCCAGAAAGTCGTGTGAGTTATGAGTTAGCACATCAACATGAAACAATTCGTGAGGCAAAAGAGGAATTATTGGCGTTAAGTTGTGACCGAAAATACCGCCTTCATTATGAAGCAAGATTTAAAGAGTGGATGGATCGACTTAATCGAATGCATTATGCGGAGAAAAAAGGAATCCAACAAGGCATTCAGCAGGGAATTGAGCAGGGGATTGAACGTGGCATTCAACAGAACAAGGTCGAAATTGCTAAACAGTTAATGGATGTACTAGATGTCCAAACCATTGCCATTAAAACAGGATTATCCCTTGATGAGGTCCTTCAACTTAAAAAGAAATGAGTTAATAGGATTATTCTTTTAAATAAGTATTGGAAGAAAGAGACGAGTCTGTCTCTTTTTTCATTAAGAACAAACGGTTGGGGTCTGTGATCTGTTAATCTACTGTGCCCAGAAATCAAACTCCCTGATTTTGCTCATCCTCCAAAAAAGGGTTTTCATCGATAACCCTCTTTTTTTTTCGTGCAATCCCCTTGAATTTTTGTGTTTTTCTGCCATAATAAGAGTACTTATTTAATTTAAAAAGGAGGCGGATGACGTGAAAAAGTTACCGTTAATTGCACGTATTATTATTTGGTTACTCATTGGTATTAGTTTAGGGGTGATTTGTCGCACGACCCATTTTGCAGGACCGATTATTGTCACCGCCACTTTCCGTCAATTAGTTAGTACATTTTTAGGCTTTGTGATTCCACTCATTATTATCGGGCTCATCGTCCCTGGAATTGCTTCTCTTGGAAAGCAATCTAAAAAGGGATTATTATTGACAACTACATTGGCCTATTTATCAACGATTAGTGCGGGAATCATTGCATTTATTGTGGGATGTACTGTCCTCCCTCATCTTACGCAACATGTTGAAACATTGATGACAGAGGGCGAGGGAGTTACCCCGCTATTCACCTTAGATATTCCTGCATTGATGAGCGTGATGAGCGCCTTAGTATTATCTTTCATTTTAGGGATCGGATTAGCCTCAAAACCTAAAAGTTCACTACTGAAACTATGTACCGAATTTAGTGAATTAATGATGGCCCTCATCAAAAACGTCATCATTCCTCTTGTCCCACTCTACATTGGGTCAGTTTTTTCAGAATTAAGCTATAGTGGTGAAATCTTTGTCACCTTAAAATCTTTTCTTCTCGTTTATCTTGTATTATTTTTACTTCAGGTGGGCTATTTAATTATTTTGTATACTTTAGCGGGGGGAATTAAAGGAAAAAATCCTTTCTCTTTACTGAAACACATGATTCCTGCTTACATTACAGCAGCAGGAACCCAATCGTCAGCTGCGACGATTCCAGTTACGCTTGATTGTGTGAAATCAAATGGTGTGCGTCCAGATATTTGCGAATTTGTGATTCCACTATCTGCAACGATTCATATTGCGGGCGATACGATGACGATTGTATTAACGTCAATGGCGCTCATGTTGATGAATGGCCAAACGCCAACACTTGGGCACTATGTTCCCTTTATTTTGATGCTTGGTATTATGATGATTGCTGCTCCTGGAGTTCCAGGAGGTGGAGTCATGGCTGCTCTCGGGTTATTACAGTCCATGCTTGGGTTTGGTGCCCTACAAACGCCTCTTATGATTGCCCTTCACGCGGCCCAAGATAGTTTTGGAACAGCAACTAATGTGGTAGGGGACGGTGCCATGGCTATTTTTGTTGAAAAATTAATGTCTCATGAGACAGTAGAGTCTGTGAGTCTACAAGAAAAAAGATGCTAAAGGCATCTTTTTTTATTTCTTTTTTTTGATTTTCCTGATAAAATATAAGTATAAAGCGCTTTCTTTGATAACTTAGACCAAGTGGGGGGATTCATTAAATGAAGAAAGTTTTCACAGTAGAAATAGATGTAAACAATGTCCAAACAGGAAAGGTAAAGGATGTTCGATATGATCATTATTTAGAAGAGGATTCTGTTGAGATTGAACACGAGGAACAACGAGTTATTATTTTACGTTCACATTTAGAACTGTATGAGGTAAAAGGAAATCTCAATCGTTATAGGGGGCAGATGCTTGAGTATGTGATAATCGGTTACGATTCCTTACGAAATATTTACTATGGGTCATGCCTTGAGGTAAAGCGCCAAAAAAGGCGCCAGTTGATTAAAGAATTAGAAACGGGAAAACCATATTTAGCAACGATTACTAAATTGACGTATTTTGGAGCTTATTTAACAATTGAAGGTATTTCCGTTATTTTAAGAAATCGTGATTTTGCAGCCGATTACACAACGGTTTCTGATATTTATCAGGTCGGCGATCAACTTGAAGTCTGTTTCTTAAAAGCAAATAATAACCTTAAAATTAATGTCCAAGCTGTTAATAAATATGTTCAAACGTCGACCATTACGATTGAGGATTTTGAACCACATACCGTTGTTTATGGAACGGTCCGAAGTATTAAACCATGGGCATGTTTTGTTAATATTGCGCCTAATTTAGATGCTATTTGTCCCATTCCCATGGTTAACTTCATTAAGGAGGGATCGCCTGTGGCCTTTAGAATCCATCAGGTACGTGTAGAGGAAGGAAAGGTCAGGGGAAAAATCATTAAAATAATGGAAAATAGATCTTCCAACTTACAGTCTGTGTGATAAATGATTGAAATGATGCATAGATAGTAAGGAAGGAAGTTTTCTGAACGAAAGCCGTTCACTCTTCCTTTAGGGGAAGATTACCGGCTTTTTTTGTGATTTATTGTAGGAAATATGTAAGAGGTGTTGAAAGATAAGCTATTATATGATAACGTTAAAATCTATGTTAAATGGTCAAGTAGGAGGTAATTAAGGTGAAAGATTTAATCGAATGGTTGATTCTCTCTACTTTGTTAACTTTAATAATGGAAATCATTCGATTTCAATCCATACGCAAAGCCTTTTGTTTTGTCAAGCGGAGTCCTCGATACGCGCTAATTAATTTGCTCATTGTATCGGCGACGTTAGTCCCTGTTTTTTTCATGTCACGAAAACTTTTCTTTTTAAGTTGTGTCATCTTTTTTTGGTTATTTTTATCGATTGTTAATGCCATCGTAACCTTTCTTCGTGGTTATGCCTTGATGTTTTCAGATATTTTTTTAATTAAAGAGGGGCTGAGTCTTTCTTCCCACTACTTTACTCCACCCGTAATTGGATCGATTCTGATTGCGATGATTGGTTTAATGTTTGCCGGTGGTTATGTGTTTACGTTTCAAACGTCTATTCATAGTGGTTGTGCATTTTTTGCGTTGTTTTATTTGGTTTTTTCAATCTGGGGGATTAATCGCTTGGAAAAAAAACGTCTTTCTCATCCTTCGTCAGAGGAATATGCGGCAATGGGGTTTGCTTATGCAATGATGAATTCGTTATATCCTTATTTAAATCGAAAACCAACCGCATATAGTGAAGCGACGATGAAGCATATCTTAAAAGGAATGGATCAGACAGCAAAGGTGAACAGTCACGCGATCAAACCAGATATTATTTTTTTACAGTTAGAATCATTTTTTGATCCGCTCTTATTAGAAGGGGTCTCATTTAGTCAAGATCCAATTCCGACGTTTCGGCGATTGAAACGAGCGAATCAAAGCCAAAAGATGCAGGTTCAAACCTTTGGGGGAGGAACAGCTAAAACTGAATTTTCCGTTTTAACTTCTATGAGTGCCGAACTTTTAAAGCCCGGGGAGATCCCACATTTGTCTGTTCTTAGGAAAAAGTCGGTGGAATCACTTGCCACACAGCTTAAACGTCAGGGATATGTTTCAACCTTAATTCATAACTATGAGGGGAATTTTTATAACCGTCATTTAGCTTATGAGAAGTTAGGGTTTTCACGCTATATCCCGATTGAATACATGAGTGGGGTTGCTACGCCACACGATTTAGCACAAATGAATGACCAATGGGTCATGGATTATATTATCAAGACGTTGAAACACGATGAACCAGCGCTTATCTATGGAATTACAGCAGGAACCCATCAACCGTATGATGAAAAACTTCCAGACCACCTTTCTCCTATAGAGGTGTTTGGAGATCTTGAAGAGCCAGTTAGACAAACTTTACAAAATTATGTGACGCGTCTTTATCAACTCGATCTTCAGTTAAACCGTTTAATGGATGATTTAGCTGCCTCTAAGAGGGAAACAGTATTGTTTATGTTCTCTGATCATCTGCCTAATTTACCGATTTTAACGGATGAAACATACTATTCAAAGGATCCCTTTGAAGTGGATTATTTTGCTGCTCATTTCCATCCAAGTTTTGATTTAAATCCGTTGCCACCTTTAAATTGTTATGATGTTGGAACATGGTTAATGAATAGTTTAAACTGTCCCTTATCTATCATTCAACAGGTGCATGAAAGTTATTGTCATGACACTGCTTATCGCGAGGTATTAAGACTCGCACAATATGACCTATTAGAAGGAAAGGGTTATTTAACTCCATCCTTTGATTTATCACCTGAACAACCGATGGTATTTGGGTTAAATGAACAGCATATCAGTGGCTATTCCTTTACTGACGAGGGGTTAGTTGTTGAGGGAACCGGCTTTAACATTGATTCTCAATTGTTTATCGATCAGAAGCGGGTAGAAACTCAATTTGTAAATGAGACTAAACTTCTTGTTAAAATAGAGCCAAGGGAATTTTCCTGTCTTTCTCTCAAGCAATTAAGTCGTCGTCAAGAGGTACTTGGAGAGGAGATAAAACTTACGCGGAAGGATTGACACCGTTTTTTTGATTTGATATAGTTGAAAGAGGAAGAATGTCGATTCTTCCTCTTTTTTTATTGATGTTTGTCGTTAGGGAAAGGATGTAATGAAATGAAGTTAATGAAACATTATAGGCAACATGCCTCCTTTTATAGGGATTTATGGATCATTGCATTGCCAATTGCCTTACAGCAGTTAGTAACCTCAAGTCTAAACATGGTAGATACCTTAATGGTAGGTCGTGTTGGGGTGGATGCGGTTGCCGCTGTTGGGGTATCCAATCAATATTATTTTTTATTGAATATGGTGATGTTTGGAATATATAGCGGGGGAATGGTTTACTTCGCCCAGTATTGGGGGAAAAAGGACCTACGTAATATTCATCGTCTACTCGGGTTTACGCTCGTGCTCGGAATGGGTCTAGCTGTTTTATTTACAGGGATGGCTTTATTTATTCCGGAACAAATTATTCGTATTTTTACTAATGACCAGACCGTTATGGTGTTAGGGGCAAAATACTTAAAGATTGCAGCGTTAAGTTATCCGTTTATGATTTTATCATTCGGTTATAGCATGGGGTTGCGGGCCGTAGAAAAACCGAAATTTTCGATGATTGCCTCGGTCATTGCCTTGACCCTTAATACAGTTTTAAATATAGTCTTAATTTTCGGACTCTTTGGCTGTCCTGCGCTTGGCGTGGTCGGAGCAGCCATTGCAACGCTTGTTTCAAGGGTCGTCGAGTTTATTTTAGTTCTTGGATTTGCTTATCTAAAGACCGATACCATGAACCCTAAGTTATCGGTTTTACTTTCGTTTGACCGATCGCTCATTAATAAATTGATGGTAACGAGCTTACCTGTTGTGATTAACGAGTGTTTCTGGGGGCTTGGAACGACCGCATATATGGTGATTTACGGAATGATTAACGTTGAGGCGATTTCAATTATGAACATCGTCAACTCAATTTTTAATATTTTCTTCATCGCCGCAATAGGGGTCGGAAATGCTTCAACGGTTATGCTTGGGAAAAAACTAGGTGCCGGTGAAAAAGAAAAAACGTATAAAGAAGCGATCCTCTTTTTGAAAATTGGAGTCGTACTCGGAGTTTTATCAGGAATTTTACTTGTCATGTGCATTCCTGTGATGCTTCGCTTATATCGCGATTTTGATTTCTCGACATTGGAAACAATGGCCTATGTATTAATTATCTTTGCGATAGGCTTAACCTTTAGATTTATCAATATTATTAACATCGTCGGAATTTTTCGGGCGGGTGGTGACACAAAATACGCCATGCTTCTTGAACTGGGAATTCTATGGAGCGTCGGTGTCCTTGGAACCTTTATTGCTGTCAAGTACTTCCGTGCTCCACTCATTGTCGTTGCAATGATTGTTCAATTCGAGGAAGTCGTTAAAGTCCTTTTAGGAATTGTTCGAGTGAAATCGAAAAAATGGATTAATCAATTGGTTTAAGCGGCTTCAATGACTCAGAATCTGACCCCAATCAGTTCGCACATAAGCCAAAGAAAAAGTCGACATCTGTTTTGGACTATAAAATGGGGTAGGAAAATCCTACCCCATTTTTCATGGATATCATGAACGTGTCTTGGTCAACGATAATAAGATAGATTTGAAAATGATCAATAAGTGCTAGAAAGATGAGGAGTGAAAACCATGTTTTTTATTGGTGTGTTTGGAATCAATCAAAAGATGAGTGAAATTAAAGAATTACCTCCGATGATGTGTAAGTCTTGCCGACAAACGGAACGATTTACGTTAATGAAGTGTTATCAGCAATTTCATTTCTTTTTCTTACCCATTTTTAAGTGGAATATTCGTTATTTTATCCGGTGTTCATCGTGTCAGATGGTAGCAAATATCCCATTAGATAAAGGTCGTTTATTAGAAGCGGGAGAAGCGGTTGAATTAACGCTTTGGGATCAGGAAATCATTGAATCACCTGAAAAAAGAAAGCGACGTTGTCAGGCCTGTCATGAAATTGTAGAAGGAACCTTTATCTATTGTCCGTTTTGTGGGCAAAAATTGTAGCCTAAAAAAAGTGGTCCAATTCAGGACCACTTTTTTATATCTTACTGTAAAACGAGAAAATTACCTTTTCAAAAGGATACTTTCTTCTTTCTCCCAAAAGCGTATTGATTTTGTTCAACATCCTTAGTTTGCGATGTTTCGTAGACACTGCAAATAGGAACGCCACCTAGCAGCTAGGGTCAGTGTTAAATAACGAGGCGTTTGTTTCGAGTGTCAGCACGCGTGTTGCAAGGGTTTGTTTAAACGCCTGATCGTGTTCAACGACAATCATGGTCGGTTTAACTTCTTGAATAAGTTGTTCAATTTGTATTCGTGCATAAAGATCAATAAAATTGAGAGGCTCATCCCAAATGTAAAGATGGGCCTTTTCACAGAGGCTTTTTGCAATTAATATCTTTTTCTTTTGACCCGAAGAATAATTTTCTATCTTTTTTTCAAATTGTTGTCGAGCAAAGCCTAACTTGCGCAAAATAGTTTTAAATTGTGTTTCATCTAGTTGGTGCTCCTGTATAAATGCGCGAAGTGTTCCATTTAAATGATCTGTCGTCTGTGGCACATAGGAAATGATAAGATGAGAAGATCGTTTAATGGTTCCGGTGTAAGAGACCGACGAGTCAAGAATACAACGAAGCAAACTACTTTTCCCGCTACCATTTTTCCCCTCAATGAATAGACGCTCCCCCTCGGAAAGAGAAAAAGAAATGGGGAAACAAAGACGACGGTGATCATAGAAAAGACTAACATCGGATAGTGATAGGAGAGGGCCAGCTGAATAGGGTAAAGAAACTAACTTTAAAGGTTCGTGTTTCTCTATATTTTTCAAAAGCGCCGCTTTTTCATCGATGGCCTTTTTACGCCGTGCCTCAATTGATTTGGAACGCTTCATAAGTTTAGCCGCCTTATGGCCGACAAATCCTTTATCAACCGGTCCAATTTTCGTCGCCTCTTTTTGATGGGACCAATTGGCTGATTGGCGCATCGACTGTTGAAGTCGCAGGACCTCTTTTTTTAATTGTTGATTCCTTTCAAGTTCCTGTTCTTGCTGGTGATTAAAGTTGACAAACCACGATGAAAAGTTTCCAGATTGACACTCAATGGTTTCTTTATTTAGGGCAAGAATATGATCCACACACGCATCTAGAAAATGCCGATCATGAGAAATAAGCATAAATCCTTTTTTACGTTTTAAATAGGCAGCGACGCACGATCTTCCATGTGCATCTAAATGATTCGTTGGTTCATCAATTAAAAGAAAGTTTCCTTCTCCTAAAAAAAGAGCGGCAAGTAAAACTTTTGTTTGCTCCCCGCCACTTAACGTCTGAAACGGGCGCGCTAAAATATCAGTTGAAAGATCCAGTTGCGAAAACTCACAAATAAATTCCCATGTTTCCCTCATCGGACATAACTGTTGTAACACCTCCTCCGTCGATTGTTGAGGAACTGGCACATTCATCGGAAAGTAATCAAAAGAAACAGAATGAACAATGGTTCCCGTGTAGGACTCCAATCCTTGTAAAAGCCGAAACAACGTCGTTTTTCCACGACCATTTCGCCCAATGACACCGAGTTTCCAGTCCGTATCAACTTGCAAATGAAGATTTTCAAACACATAATCGCCACTCGTTGGATAAGCGAAAGTTAAATTTTCAATTTTAATCATGGACATCAAAATTCCTCCTTTGGGTTAAAAGATAACGATTCTTACAGGATGTTCGCTTGTCCCTTGAGGTTCTGATTCCCTTAAAATAAAAAAGGAATCCCAAGAAAGTTCATTCTTAGGATTCCTTTTCACATGTGATGCCCAAAAGGGGGCACTTGATGGGAAGAATCAGATCGAAAGATTACTTTTTTGACGTAAAGACAACGCGTCCATCACAACATAGACCGTTAATTTATTTTCTTTGTCAAAAAAGTTAATCATCTTTCCACCTCTTTCGATTCAAATTAAAAAAAGTCAGCAGGGGCATGTCACTATACATCTACGGTATCCTATCCACGCGGCGCTTTAGAATCAATTTTCATCGGACGCATACTAGGTCTTTACCGCCGATCCCTAAAGTGAGAAAGGCCGATGTTTCATCGTGATTTTGTTTCCCTCAATACACAGTAATTTAACATAGAAAACAAAGCATGTCAATTCCAAACAGAATGAATCTTCTTTTTTTCGTCTGAAACGGTTGCCATTTTAGGTTCTCATTCGAGGGGGGCTTGTCATATATTATAGAAGAGGGGGGTGTTTGTGTATGCTTAGTCAAACAATGTTGCGTATTAAAAGAAATATTGGAACGTGTCTCTCCGAAATCGATGAAATTATTGAGCATTGTCAGGGACTGCTTGAAAACAATAATATAATTATTTTAATTAATGGGGAACTTTATCATAAATTAGAAGGAGAATGTGCCAAGTTAACGAAGGTTCGCCACGCGTTATTTTATATTTACTCCAATTTAGAGACAGAATTTACGTCTTATGTCCTTGATTTAACGTTAGAAGGTCATGAACTGATTAAAAAAATTAATGACATTATTGAATGCATCGAGGAAAAATGGAATGAAGGGGACATAGACATCAATAAATATATATTAGCCCAGGCGATTGTGAGGTTACACTTAGACGGGGATGTGGTGATTGATATCGATGATTTAGAACGCGTCCTTCAACTTCCAAACCATTATTGGCTCTGTCTTTATGTGGTCAACGAGCGGGACATCAGGGTTTGCCACTACTCAGCATGGAAAACGAAGCAGGAGGCACTCCTTTTTGCGATGCAGATGAATGGATGCGGAAAGGATTATGTGATCAATCGATTTGAGTTAAAGATTGTTTAATCATTGAGGAGAGAAGGTGTTCAAATGGGGGAAAGCATATTTGAATATACGGATAAAGATGGGGTAGAGTTACAGGTTTATCACTGTAAGTTATACGATGAATACTTTATTCGAGTAGGGGAGCGGATTGTTGAAGTCGACCCTACTGTCTTAAGTGAGTTGCGCGATGTTTTAACTAAATTAACAGATACAATTTTATAATGAGGCATCAAAAAAGGGGATCTCACTTCGGTTCCCTTTTTTTGATAGAAGGTAAACTGGCGTCCTTATACGTTAGTTGGAAAGAGTCGCATCATAAATGAAAAAATTCATGTCGTGTACGCCCTCTTTAATTGTCACCTTCTTTTTTAGCTCGCAACGGCGCGTCATCCCTTTCCGTTCGTAAAAGGCAAAATTGCAACTTGTATCCGTAAATAAATAAAAGTCGTGTAAGTATTCTTGATGAAGGTAATCTAAAAATGCTTGATAAAGCAGTTGCCCGAGTCCCATTCCTCGGTAACTCGAATCGACCACAAATAGCGCTAATTCAGCTGAATACGTTTTTTTACATTCTTTTAGTAACTGTTGATCAACAGTACTTACGTTGCCAAATAATTGGGCTACCTGGCGTCCTTCTCGTGAGGCATAAAGGTGAAGAATGGCCTGAATCTGTCGCAATCGTTCATAAATAGAACACCGATGGGTAAAACAATTTTTACCTAAAATGATTCCGACCGGGGTTCCTTTATATAAGGCAACCATTGAAAAGGTTTGATTAGCCAAACAACTTCTTAAAAAGACGGCCGCCATTTTACCGGCTGTCTTTGAGTCCGTTAACTGGTCATAGTGCCAAGTTTGTCGAATGATCCTCGTTAAAGGTTTAAAATCTCTTTCTTGATACGGTCTAAAGCTTAAGTCCATCTGATTTCCTCCTTGTTTTTATCTTGAACACTTTATATAATAAAGTTTACAGTTACTGTAAGGTCAAGGAGGAAATAAAAAAATGAAACCATCCCATTTGCTAACGGTCCAACAATTTTCAAATTTACATCAGGTGAATAAACGGACCTTGCACTATTATGATACCATCGGCCTTTTTTCCCCAACACAAAAAGGTGAAAATGGGTACCGCTATTATGACACGACCCAAAGTGTTCATTTCGAGTATATTCAATTTCTCAAAGGATTAGGGTTGAGTTTAGATGAGATTCGCACATATTTACAGCAGCCCAATGCCCAAGACTTTTTAAAGTTGGCGGATGAAAAGTTAGGTGAGTTGGCGAGACAGATAAAGCAATTACAGCGTCAATGCGAGATCTTACAGTTAAAAAAAGAGCAAGTAGAAAAAAGTCTTCACCCGGTGGAGGAAAAGATTCAGATCGTTGATTGTCAAGAAGACGCCATTGTTCTTTTAGAGGTGCGTCAGGGATTGGAGGACACTGAATTTTTCAAAAAAATCAAGGAACATTTTTCAATGGAGCAGTTACCATTAGGAATAGGAACGGTTATTTCATTAGATGGCGTGCGTCAACAGGGGATTAATTCTCATGAAGGATTCTTTTTTAGATGCTTTGAAGAGACGATCCCTTCTACTTCATTAAGAAAACCGAAGGGGCGTTATCTTTGTGGGTATCACCGGGGGACGTGGGAAGGGATTCCCGCTGTTTATGAACGGATGCTTCACTTTGCAAAGGAACATCATCTTCAGTTAGGGGCATACGCTTATGAGCGGGGATTAAATGAATTTGTCATTGAGAGAGAAGAGGAGTATTTAACAGAGGTCATGATTCCCATTCTTGAAGAAAAAGTTGAAGATTAAGGGAGAGATCCCTCGTTACGGACAAATCCCGCTCAACTTTCCCTAAGAAAGAAGCTTCCTCGTTTATCAGGCATATAAAAAAGCGATCGCTCTTTATTTAAAGGCGTCGCTTTTTTCTTATTCTTTTTCTTCTGTTCCTAAATGAAAGCTTAAATTTTGAATGGTTAAAGTTAATAGTTCAACCTGAGCTAACATTTTATAAATATGATACTCAAAAATAGGATCGATCGGTTGTTCTAACTGGATAGATTTTTGGCACCCCGTATTAAAGAACTCAATAATTTCCATCTTATTTTCAAAGGTCATCTCTGTTTCTTCATGATTGAGTTTAGCAATACACTTCGCGTGGAAATAAATATCGTGACAGGCATCAATCGAACATTTTAACTGTTGAAGGGAAACGGGATGCTTATGAAATTTTGTATCTTCACAATAATTATGATAAATTGCATTTAAGCGATTTAATTCTAAATTTAATGGTTGCATATTTAAATCTTGATGAATTAAAATATTCTTTACTAATTCAAGCGTTAAAGATTCGATTTTTTCAATCTCTGAGGTGAGTCGCCCGAGGTAGTTAGGCTGTGCAATGACATAATTCACCACAATTCCAACAATAATTCCAATCGACGTATCCGTTGTTCTTAATAACGAGTACACCAGCGGATCGTGATCGGCGGTAATTCCCATAATAATCGATAAGCAAACCGTGGTGGCGATGATAATCGATGCACTGATTTTACTCCTATTACAACAAACAATCGTTACAATCATCGCAATTCCAACAAAGAGGGGAGAGTTTAACTGAAAAAGGGCAAATAAATAACCAATGATTGCACCTAGAACCGTTCCTAATAAACGGTTTTTTCCGGCAACGAGCGAACTTTTCATCGTATTTTGCAATGCGAAAATCGTCCCAATGACTGCATAAAAAGCATTACTTACTAAAAAAGTATGGCCAAGGGCGGCAGTAATCACAACCGCAATTCCCGTTTTAAATGTTCGCATTCCAATAAATGAACTAATTCTCATCTTTTTCGCTCCTTTGACTCCTTTAAAAACTGACTACTTACTACTATATTACTGATTTTTCAAGGAATCAATAAAATATCACAAAATTTTGATAAAAATTGTTTATTCGGCCACACTAACATTGATTGTTTTTACGAAAGGGGTTTTTAGTGATGAATCAGTCGATACCATTTCCTAAAAAGGCGAAGCCACAAGTTCAACATCAACAGCCAGGAATCGAGTCTGTCATGGATCCAGCACCTATTTATGAGCATCCGGACTATCAAAAGGAGGCCCGCCTACAAGATAAAGTAGCGATTATTACTGGTGGAGATTCAGGAATCGGTCGCGCGGTAGCTGTTGCTTTTGCCAAAGAAGGGGCGGACCTTGCCATTGTTTATTATAACGAAACCGAGGATGCAAAAAAAACGAAGGAACAGATTGAAAAATTAAACCGACAATGCTTATTAATTCAAGGAGATTTGGCAAATGCCTCATTTGCGCAAGACATTGTTAATCAGACATTAACAACGTTTGGAAAAATTAATATTTTAGTTAATAATGCTGCCGTCCAATATCCCCAAGCTGATATTACCCAAATAAAAGATGAAGAGTTACATCGTACATTCGATGTGAATTATTTTGGAACCTTTTATTTAACACGTGAGGTCATTCCCCATTTAACAGCGGGAGATAGCATTATCAATACGACTTCTGTTACCGCCTATGAAGGCCATGAAATGTTATTAGACTATTCATCCACCAAAGGGGCATTAACAGCATTCACCCGCTCGTTAGCGATGAATTTAGCACCTCAAGGAATCCGCGTCAATGCAGTAGCACCTGGGCCGATATGGACCCCGTTAATCCCTGCATCTTTCGATGCGAAAAAGGTCGCCGAACATGGAACAAGCGTTCCTATGAAGCGTATGGGACATCCTGTTGAATTGGCGGGGGCTTATGTTTTACTCGCTTCAGTTGAAGGATCTTATATGTCGGGAACAACAATTCATATTAATGGGGGAACCATCACTAACAGCTAAACGAACATTCGTTCACACCTCGTGTGTGAAAAACTATCCCTCAGTGAGCGTTAAACACAAAAAAATCCGGTCTTTTCCCTCCCCAGAACCCAAAAAACAAATGATCGTTCGTGACAGAGGAAGGAGGTTCAACTCATTAACAAACACACGTTCGTATAACAGATATTCATGATGTCAAACATACGTTCGTAAACAAAATCAACAGACACGAAGCGGTAATATGTTATAATAAAAAGGCGTGCAATAACTAAGAAAACAACATGCTGACAATGATAGGGGGCGTTCGTACGTGAAGCCTTATTTATTACCCGTCCTTTTTACTCTCCTTATGAGTGGGTTAAGCCTATGGGTGGAGCAAGGAGCCTACACGCCATCAACCCTTGGCATTCCGACGGTTCAGGTCGCTGATTACTCCGTCGGTTTATTAACGCTTGAGGAGCGATGTGTGGATGAAAAAAACCAGCAGGTGATCTGTCACCAATTAACGGATATTCAAGAAGGAGATATTTTAATCACTAAATCTAATCACACGCTATTTTACCGTCACGGACACGCTGGGGTTGTGATTGATGCGAAAGAGGGACTTGTTTTAGAGGCGCTAGGCTACGGAGAAAGCTCCACGCTTGAACCATTAGAAAAGTGGAACTATTATCCGACAGTTAAAGTTCTTCGATTAAAGGATGCTAGTCAACGGGATCGGTTAATGTCTCAAAACTTCACTCCTTTTTTAGGCATTGATTATCATCTTTTTGCTCGAAAAGCCGATTTATCGGCGACCCATTGCGCCGATATTGTGTGGAAAGTTTTTAATCAGATTGGCATCGATGTAGATAGTAACGGCGGGTATTTTGTGACCCCAAAAGATATTGCAAAGAGTCCTTATTTTTTTGAAATCGCGTCCTATGGTTTTGAAACTGAAGGAGGTTGGTCGTAATTTCTGACTTTTTATGTGAAATTCATACGTTTTTTTCATTAGCATCCGAATGCATTTTAAGTTAAAATAGATGAGGGCAATTTTTATGGGAAGAAGGGGAGTTTAAAAGTGCCATTAGCAGAATTAAAGTATATCGATACTGCTTTATTAACATTAGATAAGAAGCGGGATCATTTTGAAGTTATTTCAAAATTATTGAAAATAGAATTTAATGAAATTATGAAATTGTATTCGAAGGATTTTTTAAATATTACGACACGTGTCAAAGGACATGATAGTTTAAAGGAAAAGATTCTTCGCCAGGGGTACTATAAAAAGTTTGATGATCCAAAACATTTAATCTATCAATTATCGGATTTGATTGGCGTTCGCATTGAATGCCGATTTGAACAAGATGAACGCGAGATTTTTAAAGTCCTTAAAAAACATTTCGATGTGCGAAATAAAGAGGGGGGATATTATAACGAAAATAATCCCCATATTAAGCTTTATCTCGATGAACGACAACCTCAACGTCAAAAGAACGGGTTTAAAATTTTTAGAATTGACGGAGTGATCACGGATACCGATCACGATTTGCCATTTGAGTTGCAAATTAAATCGCTCGTTAACTTGTTTTGGAGTGAAATTGAACATAAAATTATTTATAAAAACTATAATGTGTTATTAGTTGACGATTTACTCGTTGAAATGATGCATTCGATTAAAAATAACCTCGCGTTACTTGATAAACAGTTGCTCTCAATCTATCGCAATGTTGAACAACGCCAAACCGATGGGGATTACCAACGTCGTAATCTCGAAGAGGCGATGGCTAAAATGTGCAATGATATTTTTGCGGCTCAACTTAAAGAGCAATTAGGGATGAATGTCAATATCAAAAAGGCATGTCAAACGATTATGAAGTATACGTTTTTTCCAAATGGAATGTTTGAGATCCAAACGGTTAGTGATTCTTTAATTAAGGCGCTTGAACGTCTGTCAGAAATTTCAAATGATAAGGTTGAATTTAACGTTCCGATTGTGTTTTCACGAGAACCGGTTTATCATTCAACTTTCTCACAACTCGTGGGGCCTTATTTTCGAGAGGTTATGAATAAAGAGTTTCACTGGAATTTATTTTTCAAAATCTTATTTGAAATCGAACCGCAAGATAGTGTCGATGACTTTGAAAAGTTTTTATCTTTCTTAGAACAAATTTATCAAACATCGCCTGCCATTACACGGTTAAAAAAGACATTATCCTCGCAGTTTGGGGATAAAGCACCACTTATTATGGATACATTAATTGAGACTTTAGCAGATACCATTATTTTAATTGATGATGTAGAATGTATTTATGAACATAATCTAACGAAGGTCACGTCTATTATGGCGGAAACTTTACGTGATATTACCTCACAAATTTCCACCTATGATCAATGGCTCGTTCAGGAAGAGACTGTCCTTTTAGAATTTAAGCAAAATTTACTTGAAGAATTATCATAAAAAAAGCAAAAGCGATTTCTCGCTTTTGC
The DNA here is from genome assembly GCF_037076425.1 of Turicibacter faecis. Classification (NCBI taxonomy): domain Bacteria; kingdom Bacillati; phylum Bacillota; class Erysipelotrichia; order Erysipelotrichales; family Turicibacteraceae; genus Turicibacter; species Turicibacter faecis. The sequence continues at coordinate 1,177,729 of NZ_AP028127.1, forward strand.
TTTTTTTAATCCATAAAGTATGATTTTATTTCATCATGTTGTTGAGTCACACTCAGAATAAGCATCAGTTGAATTCGAGCCTTTTGACCATTTAAATTACTTGCTAAAATAGCTCCAGCTTCGATTAACTGTGCACCTCCACCCTCATATCCATATGATCCTAACACACGCCCCATTGGACAACGTGAAACAATCACAACTGGAATATCACAAGCCAGGGCGCGATTGATTCCGTCCATCATCATTGGGGGAACATTTCCGCGTCCCATCGCCTCAATGACAATTCCTTTTGCTCCTTGGTCGACCAAGAAATTTAAAAGTGTACTGTCCATTCCTGAAACAGCCTTCAATAAATGAACATTCGTTTCAATGGCATGTGTATTCACATGTTTCGTTGGAGTAGATTGTTTCTGATAATAGATGACATCATCTTGATCAACAATCCCAATTGGACCAAACTCTAACGATTTAAATGTATCCAGGCTCATCGTATGGGTCTTAGTTACCGATCGAGCACTATTCACCTCGTTATTTAGGACAACTAAAACTCCTTTTTTTCGCGAATTAGGATGAACGGCTGTACAAATAGCGGCTGCTAAATTACTTGGTCCATCATAACCAAGTTCTGATCCATTACGCATCGCACCGACGACAACAACTGGTTTTTCAGAGTCAATGCACACATCTAAAAGAAACGCTGTTTCCTCTAAATTATCCGTTCCGTGTGTCACAACAACCCCCACAATGTCTTCTTGTGACAATTTAGATTCAACGACCTCTTTTAATTCCATCATTTTTTCCGGCGTCATATGCGGACCCGGAAGTTTACCAAATTCGACAATATCAAGTTCAGCCACTTGATCAATATTCGTGACCATTGACATGATATCCTCACTTGACATCGAAGGAATCGCGGCCTTCAGACGTGGGTCTACTTTCATTGAAATGGTTCCACCTGTAAAAATCACTGCTACTTTGTTTGCCATAAAAAAAGCCTCCACGTTCATTAGTTTTTATCGTACTACATAATATTGTACTCATTATACATAGGTGTTGCAACTATTTGTCAAAAAATAGAAAACAATTTCCTTAACCCCTTATTTTTGATAACCAAGAACAAATTCATCATGACGTTCACGAAAAAGCAGCGGGAGAAAAAAGGGGGGGCATAACCATTAAAGGGTAGCAGGCACCGAACGGTGAGCTAAACCGATCACCACATCATCAAGATGAAGTAATCCAATACTTAAAAAGACGCATACCGTTAAATGTTCTCCGCATCGCGCAATGGAAATCTTTCCTCCAGCATTCAGTCCTGTCGCTTTCATTGAAACTTGCATAATTGCATCACGAGCAGCACCTGCAACAGCCCCATCTAACACACAGGACTCCTTTGTCACATGCGTTTTCCGTGCGGCAATAATCGCACGTTCAATGATTTTTGGGATAGACTGAATCAAATTGCCACCAATATCAACAGCTGTTACTTGAATGCCTTGTCTATTTAAATCTTTAATTAGCTGCTCCTCCTCCTGACGACTAGACGTCATTGAAACTCGGACAGCAGCTTTAGCAACATCTAAACTACTAAATGACTTCATCGTGTAAAATCCTCCTTATATTAAATAACTATATATAGACGCCGAAATCGACCCGCGAGCCAAAAAGGATTCTACCTCAATAGCGGTACCCTATAGCTTTATCAGAGCATCAACTAAGTATTATGGGGTCACCTAACATTCATCATTTTATTTTAAAGAACTATCTCTTTAAGATTACACCTTTTTTCAATAAAATACAAAGTTTTTTCGATCTTTTTAAAACAAAAAAAAACACCATTGCCGGTCAATGGTGTTTTAGGAATGTAGGTAAAGATAAGGAGTGTGAGCACAAAATTGGCTCAAATCTATTATACGTTCAATTGGATAAGGCTTCAATAAAATCTCGTGACTGAAACTAAACAAATCTAATGGAATTGAAAGAGGATTCCCTTTTCTTACAACTTCAACTCGCTTTCGACACAAAAAGGACACATTTTATTCTTACTCTTCGGTAGAATAGGGGATTTTGTAGATTTTTTAAAAGAGGTTAGGGTCAATTCGATTGGTTGTAGACTTTAACGCAGAGTGGGCGGGTCCCGATACGACCGCCCCGGTTACATCAAGTCGTGAACCATGACAAGGGCAATCCCAAGTTCGTTCGGCACGATTAAAGGATAGTTCACATCCCAGATGAGGACACGTAAGATCAACCATCCATGTTTCACCTTGCTCATCCATATAAACCCCATATTTTCCTTCATCCAGTTTCAAAACAACCGCTTCACCTGGGGTAAGTTGGGATAAGTCTTCTTCCGCTCTTAACTTTCCTTTAACGAGCTCCCACGCCGTTTGGGCATTATAACGAATAAGGTTTTTGATTTGAAGGGCGATGTGTTGACGGTTAGGGTTAAAAAGAGAGGCATACGGCGACTCTTGTCCTAAAATTAAATCTTTCAATAAAAGCGCAGCAACCGTCGAAGTCGTCATCCCCCATTTTTTAAATCCAGTTGCAACAAAAATCTGATCGCCTTGTTTCATCTGACCAATATACGGAAGACGGTCAACGGTGTCATAATCTTCTGTTGACCAACGATACGAAATATTTGAAGGGGCAAAGTGTTGCGTTGCAAACCTTGTCAGCGCCTCATATCGAGTCTTTGTCTCTTTTTCTGTTCCGGTGCGATGATCTTCCCCACCAACTAATAAATAATTTTGATACGTTCGAATGGATCGGGTAGGTTGCCCGTAAGAAAGATACATGCCTTCAGGCATATTTTTTACACCTTCACACGCCATGAGGTAAGATGTTTGTGCCTCCATCTTAGCAAAAAGGAAAGATAAGTCATCATAAAAAGGGTAGTGCGACGTTTGAACAACCTTTTGTGCCTCAATTTCATAACCTAACGACGTGCACACGGTAAGGGTCCCGTCCTTTTTCTTAATATCGGTTGCCGCAGTCTGCTCATAGATCCGAATGTTTGGGTATGTTTGGATTTCTTCTAAAAGAGCCGTCGTGTATTTAACCGGATTGAACTGGGCCTGATTCTCTAATATCAATGCACATTCAATGGGGAAGGGGAGATCCAATGTCTTAACTAATCGTCCCTTTAATCCTAGTTCCTGATAAGCGGCGTATTCTTTTTCAAATAACGGAATATCGTGGGCGTTTTGAGTGTAAATCGCCGAAAACTTTCGTTCAAACTCACAATCCATGCGATGCTGTTTAATGGTTTGGGAGATAAAGTCTAACGCTTCAAGTTGAGCATTTGCATAACACTTTGCATCATAATGGCCGAATGTGTGGATCAACTCATGATAAATTAAGTCATGTTGGGCTGTCACCTTGGCCGTTGTATAAGCTGTCGTTCCGCTTGAAACACGATCTGAATCTATTAAACAAATCGTGAGAGGGGTGTCTTTTAATAAATAAGCCAACGTGATCCCGGTTATGCCGGCACCGACAATACAGATGTCAGTTTTTGTATGTTGGGAAAGGGGGGGATAGGTTGATGTCTTCTGAGATAAAGACCATAAAGACTGATGCATCGGTAAAACCTCCTAACTATTAATCATTATCCGTCTTAAGCTAACTAGACCTGCCATTCACCGTTTATAAGCCTATCTAAAAGATAATCAGGCTATCATCTGCTTCGTCTATTCATCTGGCAACCTCTGAAAAGCGAATTGAGACTTAGATAGAGATATGCCCAAAAGAACTGGATCAGACGGACATGTTTATCTAATAGTGTGAAACAAGTCTGTTAAACTATGTATGATCAGTTACTATTTTGCAAAAAAAACATAAACTGAGCGTTCATAAAAGATTTCCCTTTATAAATAACCATTTCTTGATCATCTATCCATAACTTCTCATAAACTTCATTATGTTAACTTACTAATAGTAAAACTATTAGTAAGTTAACATAATATATATTATCGGTAGTTGTGTCTGTTTAAAATTAAACAGCGTCATATCAACGTTTATGAGTTCATCAAATCCGTTAAATTCGCCTTTTTTTATAAAAACCGTGGTCAAATTGGGGTCAAAACTCAAATATTTTAAAATGATTCTGCTCTTTTTTAAAACTAGATGGAGTCATTGGAATCACGCCTCTTACTTCGGTAATTTCGTAATAAAACGTGCGTAACCTGTTGCGTTTTTTATTCCCTTGAATGTGGTTCCCTTTATTTAATAATCCCTCCTTTTATTAAGTCGTGGGGAATTCCCTTTAAAGACTCCCTCTTAAACTTGTGGCATACAAAAAGGACCTCCATTTGAGATCCCAATAATCGATGATACACTAATTCATAAAGCGGCCTTTTTCTTCCTTTTTTAATTCGCGCCCTTTGGACACTTCTGTTTTTACGATTTCCCACTCCACCTTCAACATTTTTTGGTATTCATCAAGCAGCTTGCGATAAGCAAAGTCTGATAAATCAGCTTCTGTTAAAACCGCCGTCGTCAGTTCATTCAAAAGAGTTAAAATCTTTCCATCCTGGGCCCAATTTAAATACAACTTTAAATACGCATCCAACTCCACAACTTCCTCTTTAATCTGATGAAGTTGCCCCCTCGATGCTTTCTTATCAGAACTTAACATTCGACTATTTTTATATTGCTCAATAAGCGAACAATACCTCGAAACAGCGCCCTTAATATCATGCATCCAGCGTAACTTCTCTTCCGTCATCCTCGCGCGAGATTGCGCCTCCTGATTCATTTCAAGATTACATCTGACAATAATTAAAATTCCGAATAGTGCTAAAACAATGACTGCGATTTCTTCCATAACTAACCCTCCCTACTCAATAAATTATTCACGGCCCCCCCCATTTATGAACTAATTCGTTTAAAATTATCAGTTAACATGTCATTTCTCTATCACACCCTGCATATAGTAGAAAAGTCGGCATAACTGATTTTTTCACACAAACGATGGGCACGAGTTGTCCATCTTTTTTTTTGAAGAAAATAAAGACCGTTTATTTAAATTCCGCTTCCTGATGTATGACTTAGGACTCTTTTAGGCATACTGTAAGCATATGATTGTTGCTCAAGAGGAGGCACCTAACATGAAACGCAACGGTTTACTTTTAACGATGACCTTCCTATTACTTTGTGCCTGTCACCCCTTAACCCAGGATTCAATATCCCCTACTAATCCTACGCCGCGGCCTACTCAAATCCAACAAACAATCATTCAAATCATTGAACAACAGGAGTATGATACCATCCATTGGATAAGCAAGGAAGATATTCAAAATTTTATCTCTCTCAACCCCTCATTCATTGAAGAGTGCTACTTATCGTATGGAACCGATGACTTAAAAATGAGTGATCTTTTTATTATCAAACCGATTCATGGGAAGAAAAAAGCTGTCATTGACGCATATAAGATTCATCAACAATATCGGATGAATCAAAGTCTTCTCAATCAGGATGAGGCTAACTTTAATAAAGCCCAAAATGCCCTTATTTATGAACATGATGATTATTTAATTTTCCTTCTCTTGAATCACCCACTTCAGGCTCAAAAACAACTGAATGCCGTCCTTGACTTAAAAACAACTAAAAAATGTCAATGAATTCATTGACATTTTTTAACGAATTAAAATCCCTTCTTCCTTCGCCATTAACGTGTATTTAGTTACAAATTCGGATTTAGCTTCAGTATACGCATCCCGGTCGTTAGGATATTTCTTCCATAAAGTCAATTTCAGTTGTTCATAAGCGCTAGCAATTTCGGGATGTTGATTTAAATACGCACAAAAGTATCGTTCATCGTGATCCCCCAATCGACGCAAATGAAGATGAAAGACCTTTTCTGCGAATCCTTCACTCGTGTACCCTTTGTTAAAGGAAATCCTTCCCGGCATTTTTGACATACACTGATATCCTGACGCAATCAATGTCTTTTCAACCTGCACGAGCGCCACATCATCGGCCACCTCTATTAAAAGATCAATAATGGGTTTAGCCCAAATGCCTGAAATGGCCGTGCTCCCAATATGGCTTATCCTCACCTCTTCGCTTAATGAAAGGAGTTTTTTTAAATAATGAGCTTCTTCTTCATACCAGTTAATCCAATGAGGTTGTGGCTCACTTAATTGAATGGGAAAGAGTTGCCATAACTCTTCTAAGCTCATTTCTGATAAGTCTTTTTGCATGTTATTTCGTTCCTTTCTACGTTTTTTTCTTTTTAGGTTTGGGCAGAGGAATATCCGGATACATCACCTCTAATAATCCCGCCACAAAGGATCGAGAATCAAGATGAGGAACGAGAAGCATCGGTTTTGCTCCAGCATAAGGAATCGTATATTCTGGTGTTTGAACATAATTAATGGCTGAGAGGATGGGTTTTACTAAAAATTGATTATTATAAATACCACCGACTAACTTTTGACGATAATAAATGAGATACTCTCCCATCATCGCTCGACAGCGAATGTCTTCTAACTCAGATAATTGTTCTAACACATACTGAACATAAGATGGACTTGATGACATAATTAAAGACCTCCCTACTCGATGGACTAAAGCAACGATTCATTCAAGATATAAAAATGAAAAGTTGACCTCTATTTAATATAGAAAAACTGTTTATTTTTATACAAACAGCGTCCATGCCGTATAGTTTTGTGCCCGCCGGTTATGCTAGTTAATGAAAATTAAGCAGGATAGGTGATAAAAATGGAAAATAACAAGGCAATTCTTAAAGAGTTAAATAAATTTTTAAAAGGAATTAAAATGGGGACCGAGACATTTAAAAAATATGAAGAAAAGGCTCAGGATGGAAAACTAAAACACCAGTTAAGTCATATCCTTTCGATTTTTCATTCACACGATCAAAAAATTTCTACCGCCGTTTTAGAATTGGGCGGAAAAGTCCACGACTCGTTAGGCATTGAAGGTGAAATGGCCCTGATGTTTGAAAAATTAAAAGAGGTCTTTGTAGATACTGATAAAGAAATCCTTGAACATGCCGTTAAAGCGATCGATATGGGAAGTAAAAATAGTGAGAAGTCATTAAAAGCGTTAAAAGAATTAACGCCTCCAACTCAGGTGACTGAAGGAATGACCGAAATTGTAAATGATTACAAAACAACACTAAAAACACTCGAACACTTTAAATTTTAACACCATGAAAAAAAGCAGAGGACATCACTCCCGCTGCTTTTTTCGTTTAATTCCTTACGACGTAAATTCTAATAGTTTCAAAATATGTTGGGCGATATTCCGCTCCACCCCAATCGAAGGATAGGAATGAATATGGATAGCCGGATTGAAGTTCAGTTCAATAATCGCATAAGGGGATTCCTCATCGCCCTCACGTTCAATCATCATATCGACCCCACAAATTTTCGCACCGACCACTTGGGCGGCCGCAACAGCAATTTCTTTAAATCGTTGAGGCATGACATCTGTAAAATCGATACTATCTCCACCCGTACTAATGTTAGAATTTTTCCGCAAATAAACAGTCTCACCTTCTGCCGGAATATCCTGAACCGTTCGATGACTTTGACTTAGGAAAAGCTCAACTTGTTCATCTAATTTAATTTTTTCAAGTGGCGTTTTATACCCTTGTCCGCGTAAAGGATTCTCATTCTTTTTCGCCACCAATTCAGCAATGGTATGAATTCCATCTCCGATAACATTGGCTGGGACACGGTGTAGGACACCTACCACTTGATCATCAATCACAAGAAAACGATATTCTTTACCAGGAATAAATTCTTCAACCAGAACCGTCTGATCATGAGAAAACGCTAACTGTAATGCCTTTTTAAGAGCTTCCTCTGTAGCCCCCGTTTGAAAAATGCTAATTCCAAGTCCGAAGTTCGTCGATTTCGGTTTAATCACAAGTGGATGCCCGCTAAACGTTCCAATCGATTGATAGGCATCTTGCAAGTGATGAAACTCACTTCCTTTGGGAACGCGAATCGCCCCTTGTTCCAAAATTTTTTTTGTGACTAATTTATTTTCCATCATTAAGACAGAGACATAATTATCCTTTGATGTCTTAGTCGCCTGTTTCACATATTCCATTCGCTCTCCCTGTCCAAGAGAAATAAAATTTTCAGAGGCATCTAAAACATCCACGCAAATTCCTTGCTTGATTGCTTCCTTCATTAAAATTTGTGTCGATAACTCAAGATCTTCATACCCTAACAATCGAAATCGGCCATCGTTCGCCTGTTGCTTATACTCCCGCGCTAACGAAAGTGGTGCTTCGACCCCGCCCATTTGTTGTTTGCGTTTACGCATGGAATAGGCCCACGTAAAGGGATAACTTAACGCGCGTTGTTTGATAAGTAAGAATTCGTTTTCCCCTTGGAGTGAGAGTTTTTTGTTTAACTGCTCCATTTCATTGAAGATGGCTAACGTCCACTCCCGTTGACTAATCGTATGCCCTTGGCGTTTTAATGGCGTATTGTAATCGAGTCGTTTAGACACCCGCTCTTGATTTTGTTCTCCTTCTTCCCCCCATGATTCATCGATTTCCTGAGTTAAAAGGTAAATCATAAATAGATGAAGGAAACGAAGATCCCCTTGTGAAATCCCACACGGATCAAAAGGATTTGCTTGTAACTGCTTAATCGTTAAAGATGGCCCTTCCCCTTGAGCGATTTCAATCGTTGAACGAAAGAGAGCCGTCAAAAACCAGCGATAATACCTGGCGCGCTGAGTCATCTGCTGATAAAAACCGTGTTCCTCTAATGACCCCTTCATCAAATGATGTAACGGTTTCGCATAAGAATAATGATACGAAAGTATGCCCTCTTCTCCTTGTTGCAACGTAAGTGGCTGCCAGAAGTATCTATGATGAGGTAACTCTAATAATAATAAATGATGCAAATTAAGTAAAAACGCGTAGCTTGCCTGTGTCCCTAAAAGGGCAGGTGTTTGGAGGATGATTCCCCCATCCTTTGGATCCATTTTAAAATAAGGATGCTTGGTGTGAAGAAATGAGCAGGTTGCCTCAACAGGTTCCCCGTTTTCATTCACAACATATCCCTTTCGCGTCAATTGAATGATCGGTGTCATGTCGATGGTCGGATTGATCATCTGAAGTCGTATCTTTTCCACTTAACAATCGCCTCCTTACGATTCGTCGGTATAAATAATAGGACATACATCCCTTTAATAGACTTGATATTGCAATTGATAACCAAATGCCAGTGACTCCAAAGGGTTTCATGAGTAACAGGGCAAGTGGAATTCGAAGACAGGTAAATATAATGCTGATCAGTGCAGGAATGTTCGGACGCTTAATTCCTGTAAAGAAACCGTTTAATACCATTTCAATGGCACTGAAAAGTTGTGAACAAGCAATGACTTGTAGATAGTGACACGTCATCCTAATGGGGTGTTCCTCTTGAATAAAAAGTAACGTCAAGGGGCGCGGAATCAGGATAAACAGTAGCGATGCCACAGCGGCATACCCTACGGCAAGCCCTAATGCATAGTTAACTCCAATTCGGATACGGTCGTTTTGTTTTGCCCCGTGATTTTGTCCAACAAAGCTTGCAATCGCACCATTAATACCTCCAATAACCATAAACACAATGGATTCTAGTTGGAGACCAATTTTTTGCGCAGCAATCGCCTCTTGTCCGAATATCGCGATGCATTTGGCAAGCACAATATTAACAAATGTAAATAATATGCGCTGTAATGCCATCGGAAACCCAAGTCTTACGATGTCCCATGCCGCTTTTCGCTCAAACCCAATCGAGGGTTGAAAGCGAAATAGCGGACGGAAACGGCTATAAAAAAGAAGCGTCATGACTCCATTAGCTATTAGCGAGGCCCACGCGGCACCGCTCACCCCTTGCCCACATCCGTAAATTAAAATCGGATCTAACGTGAGATTTAATAAGATTCCAATTAAGTTAATTTTCAAAACTTCTTGATTATTTCCATGAGCATTGAGTAGACGGGCGTATAATAAATTAAAGAAGTTAAAAAAGAGCATCGGGGCACTAATTAAGAGATAATGAGTCGCCCCTTGCGAAACGCCCGCATGGTTTAAATCTAAAAACCCAATCAGTCGCTTGGCACTGAGTGTAAGGAAAAGCGCATAAAGCGCCCCCACTATTAAGTTAATGAGCGTTCCAGCGTTTATATAACTTTTAATTTTTATTTTATTCTTTTCTCCGATAGCATGAGCCACGCTAATCCCCGTTCCAATCACGACAAAGGATTGAATCGCATAGCCAAGACCAATGAAAAAGGTTGATGATCCTACACTTGCAACGGCCTCACTTCCAAGGCGCCCCACCCATAGCATATCTACTAATTGATAGGTAAACTGTAGAAGTGAGCTCCCGATAATGGGAAGAGCTAGCGTCAATAGGAGGGTAGAAACCCTCCCTTGTGTCATGTCTATTTTTTTCATGCTACTCCTCCTTTTTTTGCTGACTAGCTCGGTGAGGAGCCTGCGTTTTTTGGTAACATTTTTGTCCCCCTGACAGGTTATAAACGCATTTGAATCCATGATTAATTAAAATATTTTGGGCGGCATTTCCAGTCACACCTTTATTACAATACGTCACGACAGGTTGTTGTGGATTCAGTGTCTTTAACTGATCACGAAGCTCACTTTGAGCGAGGTGGCGCGCCTGAGGAAGATGATTTTTTTCATATTGCGCTCGAACTCGCGTATCAATGACCTGAATTTCTTCCCCCTGTTGCAATCGTTGATGAAGTTCCGTCGGAGTCATCAGAGGACGACCGTGATTTAGAGCATTGTCTAGTGCCATTCCAACGTAATGGACAGGATCTTTTGTTGTTGCAACTTGCGGAGCATAAGCTAAATCCAGGTGGAAGAGTTCGTCGACTGTCGCTCCATAGGTGATCAATGTAGCAAAGACATCAATACGTTTATCCACCCCATCGTATCCAATCGCCTGAACACCGAGCAATTTTTGCGTTTTTTTATCGGCAATCGCTTTAATCATTAGCTCCTTTCCTTTAAAATAAAGAGCTTTATCCGGCTTAATGGTATGGCAGATTTCAAGGTCAAACCCGGCCTGTCTCGCCTCGTCTTCTGAAAGTCCCGTTCGTGCAACTGTTAAATCAAACACGCTCACAAGGCTCGTGCCAAGACTTCCCTGATAACTCAGCGTTCCCCCAGTCACAACATCTCCCGCGATTCTTCCCGTCTTGTTCGCTGTTGACCCGAGCGGATGGTACATCGGTTGTTGCGTTAATCGCGAAAACGTTTCAATGCAATCACCGCAGGCGTAAATAGCTTCCTGACTCGTTTTCATCGTTGAATCGACTTTAATGGCCCCAGTTGTTCCCAGTTCAATGCCTGCTTTTTTTGCTAAGGTCACATTCGGACGAACCCCCGTGGCCAAAAGAACAAGGTCGGCTGATAAAGAGGTACCATCTTGCAACACCACGTGATCTTGTAAAATTTCTTGAATCGTTGTTTGTTTTAAAAGATTCACGCCCTTTTCCAAAAGTAAATGTTCAAAATAATGCGCCATATCCGGATCAAGTCCGATCGACAACTGTTGATTTTTTTCAACCAATGTGACAGAGAGCCCCGCTGAAATAAGTCCTTCTAACATTTCTAACCCGATAAACCCACTCCCTACAATGACAGCCGTTTTAGGATGATAGGACATTAAGTGTTGTTTAATCGTTAAAGCATCCTGTGCGCTTTTTAACGCATAGACATGCGATTGCTCCATTCCTTTAATAAGTGGAAAAGACGGCGTCGCTCCTGTCGCTAAAATAAGTGCGTCATAACGATCCGTAAACTGACGATTTGTTTTTAAGTCTTTGACCTGAATTTCTTTTTTTTCAGGGTCAATTGCAAGAACTTCATGAGCTGTTTTAATTTCTACAGCATAGCGTTCCTTGAAAAAGGTGACATCCCGTGGTGTTAAGGTTTGAAAAGAATCAATATTTCCTCCTATATAATAAGGAAGACCACAACTCGAATAGGAGATAAGCTCTCCTTTTTCATAAACGCTAATCTCAGCCTGCTCGTTATTTCTTCTTGCTTTTGCTAACGCAGACGTTCCCGCTGCTACGGCCCCAATTACAATAATTTTCATTTGTTAACTTTCCTTTCCTTCTTCTGTTATTGAAAGCAGTTGACTTAATTGTCTTAAAAGTTCCTTTTTACCTGCCTCGTTCATTCGATAATAATTCCAAGTCCCCACTTTTCTTGATTGAACAAGACCACAACTAACCAGGATCTTCATGTGATGAGATAACGTCGGCTGTGAAATTTGAAAAAATTCTAATAACTCACACGCACACCGTTCCCGTTGTACTAATAGGCCTATAATCTTTAGCCGATTCGTATCCGATAATGCCTTAAAACACTGGGCTGCCTCTTCCTCCTTCACTCTATCCCTCCTTCTTGAATCCTTAACTCAAGAGCAAATGCTCATTGCTATTTTTATTCATTGATCAATCAACCATTTTTTAAAGCCTAAGCTAATCGATTAAATCCATATATATAGATAATTATCTATATATACACGTCAAAAAGCAACAAAAAAAGCAGATGATTTATCATCTGCCTCCTATTTTTATGATTCTAAAATCCTTAATGCAGTTTCAACGGATTCATAAACCCCTTTTAAACGATTCATCTCAAATAGCGCCCCCTCAATTTCACTCATACTTTTCCCTTCAGAACGTAATCGGTCAATGAGATCCTGCGGGGCCTCATAACGCGATTGTAAATCCCGTTGGGCTTGTAACAACTGTCTTCTTATCTCTCTCATAACAAACTCCCTTAATTATATTCTTCCCCATTTACTTAAAACCAAAGAAGTAAACGATATCATTGTAACATTTTTCACTTATTTTGTCAAATTTGATTTAAAAATAACCTAGTCGGACCCAGTTGACTCATTTCTAAAGAGAAAAAAAGGGAGAGGAGCCCGTTGTTTAAAAAACTTTACGTTTCTTCCCCCTTTCATTAACACGACTAGATGCCCAACGACGACGTTTTACATCACCACTTAAATATTTATCTCCCTCATCTTTGAAGCCTTGAGCCCACCGTACACGTATCCGGTACGGCTATTCATAGAACAAACACGCTTTATTAGATGTTTTAACTCTTCTTTTGACACTAAGAGGATACCTAATACAACAGTCTATCTCCTTACATCTCCTCAACTACTAAAGTTATTAGTCAGGCGAATGCTCAACTTTTACAGTAAGAAACAAAAGACAAGAACTGTTGAAAGGAGATTTGCGCCCGCGTGAATCAAAATACCCGCAAAAAGGCTCCCGTCTGACTTCGTTTTCTTTAACCAGCCAAGTGTCCACCCGATACCGGCCGTTAATCCCACAACTAAAAAAATAGGCCCAATGCTCTGATTTAAGACTGAAAAACAATGAATCAGTCCAAAAATCGTGGCCTGTAACAGATTTGCCCATCCCCAATTGATCCATTGTCCAAACAATTCTAACAAAAATCCCCGAAAGAAGATCTCTTCCGAGAGAGCTGTTTGTATACAAGCCCACAAAACAAGGATTAAAATGTTTTGAACGCTCCACCCACTTTCTAAAAAAGAATCCACAACAAATCCACTATAGGTTAAACATCCTGTCTGATAAAGCCAAAGATACGGAATAAAGACCCCAAGGCCGATAGCTGTAAACAAGATAAACATCCATTTGAGTGGCAATCCCTTACCTATTTTAAGTCCTATCCAAGAAAAGAAGCCGCTAAATGCTCGACGAGAGCACACGTAATAAAGAAATGGAATCGCCATTAGCAAACCGACTTGTAATAAAGCACTTATAAGCTGATTCATTAAAATCATCCTCTAACCCCCTGACAGAAAAATGATCCACTTGATGAAGTGGACCATTTTTTTCTATTCGTTTACTATTCACTTTCGACTAAATTTGATGCTTCATTGTGAACGTGTTGATTTGAATATGAATCTTCTTTACCCGGGATAAAACTCATTACTACCCCAACAACAATGGTTAAAACAACAACTCCCCATCCTCCGGCAACGAGGTGTGAAAGTGGATATCCCGAATAAGGCGTTTGAAGATTTGTGATTAAGTAAGTGATGCTAATAAATAAGAAAATGACAGGGCAAATATATTTAATGGCAATATCCCACCAAACGCCATATTTAAAATCTGTATTTTCATTTAAATACCCGCGTAATTTTTTAGCACCAAACATCCATCCCAAGGCGAGACATTCAACGAAGCCAATGGCGATTAAATTAAAATCATTGACGAAGTGATCGACAATATCTAACCAATAAAGTCCAGCACGTGTTGCAAAAATTAAGCTAGCTAAACATCCGATGACGCATAACCAAAGTGTTGTTTTCTCTTTGTTCCACCCAAATTTATCAACTACTGCTGTAATAATCGCCTCCATAATTGAGAAGGCTGAATCAATCGCAAGCGTGAATAACATAAGGAAAAAGACTAATGAGAATAAAATGACCCCAAGACTTCCTCCAGGCATTTGCCCAAGCGCTTCTGGATAGGTCACAAAGGCTAACATAATTCCCGTATGACTCATATCAGAAATTGCAACACCACTAATTTGTGCTAAATAACCTAAAGTCCCGAAAGCGGCAAATCCAGATAAAAAACTGATTGCGGCATCAGCAAACCCAATAATCATAGCATCTTTAGTTACTTCCGCATCCTTACTTAAGTAACTTCCGTAAGCGATCATGATTGAGAATAAGATACTTAAACTAAAAAATATTTGTCCATAAGCAGCCGCCCAAACATTAACATCGAGTAACTTAGACCAATCAGGTGTTAAGTAGTAACTTAATCCCTCCCAAGACCCTGGAAGCGTCACCGCACGAACAATTAAAATTCCTAATAAAATGACAGGTAAAATAACGGTATACTTCACAATCTTTCCGACTGATGTGACACCATGACGAATACAATACCACATACAAAACCATCCAATCACTAATGCAATAACAACAATTGGACTAAATCCACCTAAGTCAAACATACCACTTGAAACCTGTAAAACATCCCCCGTAAAAACATCAGCAGCTGCTTTTTCCATCCAAGGTGATCGGAAAGATAATCCAACATAATCAATCACCCAAGCCAAAACAACCGAATAGTAGGCACAAATACAGAAGGCAGTAACCACCCCCCACCAACCAATCCATTCAAACTTCTTGTTAAGTTTGGCTAGTGCACCCGGTGCACCAGACTGAAATCTTTTTCCAATTGATAACTCAAGTGCTAATAATGGAATACCTGCTGTTAGCAAGGCCACAAAATAAGGGATTAAGAATGCGCCTCCTCCATTTTGATAGGCAATTCCCGGAAAACGCCAGGCATTTCCGAGTCCGACAGCCGATCCGATTGCCGCCATAATAAAGGTTTGTCTCGAACTCCATTGTTGACGTGCCATACAAAATTCCCCCTTTTTCAATCATTTAGTCCCCTTTTTACAGTAATTCTCTCTTTTCTCAATAAAATTTACCGTTTTAAGGCAACTACGGGTATTGTAACATATCCCAACAAGTTCGCAAGACACAAAAAGGACATTTTTTTAGGTGAAAAGGGTTTTAGCTCGCAAAAAAAGATGTCTCCTTGATTGGAAGACATCTTTTTGCTTTTTTCTAGCGATTATCTACTTTTTCTGGATATAAATCGTGATTCATCAAGCGATAGTTAGCCATTTCTTCGTATTTTGTTCCTGGACGTCCATAGTTACAATAAGGGTCAATACTAATTCCACCACGAGGGGTAAATTTTCCCCAAACTTCAATATACTTTGGATCCATAAGACGAATTAAATCTTTCATAATGATGTTCATGCAATCTTCATGGAAATCTCCGTGGTTACGAAAACTAAATAAATAAAGTTTTAACGATTTGCTCTCTACCATTTTTTGCCCAGGAATATAGGAAATATAAATCGTCGCAAAATCAGGCTGCCCCGTAATCGGACAAAGACTCGTAAATTCAGGACAGTTAAATTTCACAAAATAATCGTTATTCGGATGTTTATTATCGAATACTTCTAAAATCGTTGGATCATATTGATAGACATAGGCTGTTCCTTGATTTCCTAGTAAGGTAATTTCTTTTAATTCTTCTTTTTGACGACCGCTCATCTTAGTTCCCCGCTTTCTTTTTCATTAAATAGTGGTCAAGCCCTCGTTGGCGTAATTGGCAAGCCGGGCATGTCCCACACCCACTTCCGATGATGCCTTCATAACATGTTAATGTTTTGGTCCGAATATAGTCAAATTGACCGAGTTGGTCGGCAAGCTCCCACGTTTCGGCTTTATTTAACCACATGAGGGGCGTGTGAATGACGAAATCCGTATCCATACTTAAATTGAGTGTGACATTTAACGATTTGATAAAGATATCTCGACAATCGGGATAGCCGGAAAAATCGGTTTCGCAGACCCCTGTAATGAGGTGTTTAGCGCCTTTAACTTTAGCTAACACACCGGCAAAACTTAAAAATAATAAATTTCGCCCTTCGACAAAGGTTGAAGGAAGTTCCCCTTCCGCCCCTGGTGTAATGTCAATCTCTGAACGTGTTAATGCATTTGGAGCTAACTGATTCAATAAAGACATATCAAGAACATGATGTTCAATTCCTAATTCGTGACAGATTTCTTTTGCACACTGTAATTCGGCGATGTGACGTTGTTGGTAATCAAATGTAACCGCGATGACTTCATCAAACTGTTTTAACGCCCAAAATAAACAGGTGGTTGAATCTTGTCCCCCACTAAATACGACGACTGCTTTTTGTTTCATGATTCTCTCTCCTTAATTCAGTAGCATAAGCCACTCTTGTCTTAAACTTGCGTCTTGTTCGATTTTGTTCCCTCGATACGTGAGGGTGGTAGTCGAGGTTCCTGGTTTTTTTATGCCTCGGGCCGTCATACAACTATGCTCTCCCTCAATTTTAATCATAATTGCTTCGCTTCCCGTAATTTTTTCGATAATTTCGGCGATTTCTTCCCCGATGCGCTCTTGAAGTTGTAATCGTCGCCCAACCATATCCGCAATACGCGCTATCTTACTTAACCCGATGACCTTGTCTTTTGGCAAATAAGCAACGCTCACCGTCAGGTTATACATCAAGGCTAAATGATGCTCACAATAACTAAAAATCGGAATATCTCGCACGATGACGACTTGATGGGGGGAGTTAGCGACCTCTTCCTCTTCAAAAGTGGTCCCAAATAAGTGAACCATCTCCTCATTACTCACCGTCATCCCGGCAAAAACCTCTTCATACATTTTGGCCACCCGTTTCGGTGTCTCTCTTAGTCCTTCACGCGTCGGATCATCCCCGAGTGCAACTAAAATCTCTCGAATACATGCTTCAATTTTTTCAGTATCAATCTGACGTTTCATGTTAAACTCCCCTCATCTCTTTTGGCCAAATATATTTGTGTAATTGGAGTTGCAAGCGAACATCATTTAACTGCTTCTCTTTCATAAACGCCACCACTTCTGCCGGGGAAATCAAATCCGTGACTGGGCTAAAATAGACCGGGCAACGTGTCGATAACTGCGACTGTTTTATTACCGAAAGCGCGTCCTGTAAGTCCGTCTCACTCGCAATAACAAATTTATAAACATCTTTTTGATCGACAACAGTTAGATTATTTAGGCACATGTGACGATTCATTCGGCTCTCCCCACCTTTATAGTCGATAATAAAGTGGACGTTTTGTTCCTTATATCGATGTTTTAATGGGGTGATATCGATGGATCCATTCGTTTCAATATGAATCACTAAACGATCATCTTGGACTAATCGATCCAACAAGTGCCCAATGCCGGGTTGAATTAACGGTTCCCCACCGGTTAAGGTCACGTTTTTAACATTCGCCTCTTGAATCCACTGGTAAATGTCTTCTACTCCCATTTTTGTAACACAACTCGTTCCATCCCATGAGTAGGTAGTATCGCACCAAGCACATCTTAAATTACAATCAGAAAAGCGGACGAAGGCGGCTAACTCGCCTGATGTCGGACCTTCTCCATCAATCGAGACGAACGTTTCAATTACTTTGAACATGAATATTCCTCCGTATAAATACAACTATTCGTTGGGGTTTCAAATAACTCTACCTCAGTGACGGCTACCCCATCTGCTTTTAAATTTCGATAAATGTCGCGTGACATTTCCTCAGCTGTTGGTCGATAGGGAACAAAGACGATTTCAAACGCAAGTCCTGATTCTTCTAATTTTTTGGCGACTTCTTTCCCCTCTTCGCTCGCCTCAACGACTAACTTGTGATCAAAGCGATCATGAATCTTTTTAAGGGCTTCTTTGACCGATGAAAAATCATCGACCATTCCTCGTAAGTGACCCGTTTCATGCAAATCTTGACTTGAAACTTTAACGACTAATCGATAACGATGCCCATGAATATTTTTACACTTTCCTTGATATCCGCTTAAATAATGCGCAGTATCAAATTGAATTTCACTTTTTAATGTAAACATCTGTCTCTCTCCTACCTAAAAAAAGTTCCCGTTTATCCTGAACTAGACAGATAAAAGGGAACTTTTTTATTCTAAAGACGCTCAGTGAACGTCATCATTATAAAAAAGGGCGCCTATAGGCACCCGTTGTTTTTATCGATATGAGCCTAGTTTTGTTTTAAGACAGGATGGTCTGAATGAACTGTCTATTAAAATGAACCTCCTATTTATACCATAGTTAGCGAATGATGACAAGTCATTGTGTTTATTTTTTGACAGAAAAAGCCGGTTGATTAACATTCTTCCATCAACCGGCGCTCTTTTATTTTAAGAAGTTTCTTTCTCTGCTAAAACTAAACGTGCAAAGTTATACGCCATATACATATCACTCTCATCATGATTCGTTAAGAGAATAACGGTCACTTTATCTTCTTGATGGCGCAAAAACATTGAATGCCAACCGATAAGATTTCCGGTGTGTGACACGGTATTTTCAACCCCTGCATTGACAAACCATCCATAACCATAAGCCGAGGTTCCGATGGTTGAATACGCCTGGGTCATGAGACGATAACTTTCGCCTGAAATGAGGGTATTTTCCCGTAAGGCACGATCATACTTGTATAAGTCCATCGCAGTTGAATGGAGACCTCCTGATGAATAACCGAACGAGGGGTGTAAGACTTTAGCCTCGTCCCCATTGGCAATGTTTCCATTATACGCGGTGGCGAGATGCTCAATTTTTTCACCTGAAACATTCAGTCCAGAATCCGTCATCCCTGCCGGTTGAAAGATGTGTTCTTCTAAATAATCTGAATACGTCTGTCCACTCACTTGTTCAACAATCGCCCCTAACACGTCGTACCCTAAATTCGAATAAATAGACTGGGTTCCGGGTTCTTCGTAATAAAGGTTTGATGCCTTAAATGCCGGTGCAATGACGTCCATCACCGAGACTTCTCGTGAGTAATCGGTTAAATCATCGCCAGAATAAAGTCCCGAGGTATGTGTGAGTAATTGATGAATCGTAATTTGATCGGCGTGAGGCATATCCGGAAAGTACGACTCAATCGTTTGATCGAGGGAGAGTTTCCCCTCTTCGACTAATTGTAAAATACTCACAGCGACAAATGATTTAGAAACCGAGGCAATGTGGAATTGATGATCGACACTCATCGCTTCTTGATTCTTGACATTTGCCATTCCGTAAGGTTGTAATAAAACCATTTCACCTTCGCTTGCCACTAAGGCGACACCATTGAAAGCGCGTTCCTTTAAATAAGCATCCAAGGACTGAGCCAGTGTCTGATAATGACCAGACATTACCGTTGTGGTGTTTTCTTGTTCTTCTACTTGTTTGGACGATTTCTCCCGTGCTTCTTCGTTTAAATGAGTGGTCGTCGCGCATCCTCCAAAGAGGGTCAGGACTGCCACTAAACAAATACACCCGACTCTTTTTTTCATAATTCCTCCCACGGTTGCCTTTATTGGGCCACTCCAGTCATGAGCAATTGGTTAAAGCGTGAAATAATCTCTTGATTAGGGTGAACCGATAAATATTTTTCAAAAACTAATCGTGCGCTTGTGTGATTCATCTCATGTAGCGGGATATCCACCGAAATCTCACGGGCATTCACCCAAAAGGATGCTTGATTTGATTCGCTAGTTTCCATCCCCAACGCGTAAATTCCTAAATCAGAACAAATATAACAAGGACTGTTTTTTGCTTCTTCGCAAAATGGATGAATGTCCCCGTTCAAATCTAATTGTGCTTTGATATTTTCCATCGGATTTAAAAATTCTAAATGGATGTGATGGATTGGAAACATACATCGTTTCACTTGGACTGAGATTTCATTATGAGCGACTTCTTTAATTTCTAAACACACATGATCGTTTTCATAATAAGGCGGATTGTGTCGTAAATGTTCCACCCCGTACTCTCCTTCAACTGATACTGATTTCAAATAATTAATAAACTTATAAATCATTTTCATCACCTCAGATTAAATCCGTCTAAATAAAGAGACATTATCTAGACGCTTGTTGAACTTAAACCCTGTTCCCTTAATTAATCTATGCCAACTTATCACAAACTATGATACTTGAGGGATGAATCTCAATCTTTTTCTTAAGAAAGGAATATAGAAAAGGTGAGTCGCCTTTAACGCCTCACCCTCATCATACACATAATTCGAATCTGCTGTTCTTATCGTGATTCCATCTTCCAAAAAACACTGTTTGCACTAAACGTGACACTTAACATGGACGAACCCATGAAAATTTATAGACTTTTATTCCAGTCGAAGGGGGTAAGACTAGAAGTTTCGTATTATATTTCAAGCCAAATGTATAGGTGAACCATTCGAAACATTAAATCAATGTTTTTAAGGTTACTCCCCCGTAAACATATCATCCATTTTGCTCATCCTTGTCGTATTAAATGATGCAAGATTGAACTCCTGCAATTCACTACAACCATTAAACATATAACTCCTATCTTGTACAGTACTTGTATCTAGACCACTTAAATCAATGATGTTTAATGGTGTTCTGCTAATAAGAGAGCTCCTTAAATCCGTTGTTTCTAACATTACTTTTTAGTAATTAACCGTTTCAAATTTAAGAGCCATCGGTGAGCTAGGAAACTTGTCTTCAAGATATTTTTAAATTATTTTATTTTCTCTCAGACTTCCCTACAATATAAATCTTCGTATCAGCACTGTCTCCCTTCTAGCTATTTAATCCAGCACTATCATCCGAATACTTCCAATCGTGAGATGAAAAAAGGTGATTCTCTCAAGGACGGAATCACCTTTTTTCATCTCACGATTCTTCTTCAGTTAGATTTCTCATTTTTTCAAGTTTTTTTTGATACTCCGCTTGTAACAATGCTCTTTTGGCCTCTTCTTCTTTTTTTAGTTGTTCTATTTCTTTTAAATAGTCTGCTTTTAATTGGAGATTTAGTTCTTGATAGTTTAATGCTTGCTCTTTTTTTACAATTTCGAGGTGTTGATTTAATGCCTCTCGTTCTTTTACGAGTAAGGCTTGTTGTCTTTCTTCTTGCGCTTTGATTTCGTTTCTTTTTAACTCTAATTGAGTCGTTAACCGCTTAATCTCCTCCATTTGATCTGCTACTTCTGCCTTTAGTTTAGCAACTTCTTCTCGTGTGGCCTTTGCTGAGTCAAGAATCACTTTGGTTTGCGCCGCTTCTCGCTCTAATTCTGTATTTTTTTGACGCAACAAATCGTTTAAATCCTTGAAGTTCCTTTCTTCTTCTTTATACGTCGTCACGGTCTGCTTTAACCCTTTTACCTCGTCTTTTAATTGTTGAATAACCTTTTCTTTTTCGCTTAATTGTTCGAGACTTTCTTTTAGCTTTTCAATTTCTTCTTCTTGTTTAATTAATTGTTGATTCTCCTTATTTTTAAGAGCTAACTCCCGAATCTTTTGGCGCTCCATCAGATGAATATAAATATCCGTCATGCGTTTTGTAATTTGTTGTAATTCTTCAACTTCTTGTTGAAATTGTTGGGATTCTCCTCCCATTTGATTCAATTCAAATTGCGCCACTAATAATTGCATTAAATCTTTATTATTAACTCCCGTTTCCTGTGCTAATTCAATAAATCGCTGTTTTAATTCCTCATCAATTCGTACACTTAATACTGTATCCGCCATTTTCTCACCTTTTTTATTTCTTTTTTCTCTATTATACCTCATTCTTATTCTTTTTTCTACCCCTCCACTTATCCGCGCCACAAATGTTTACATGCGTAAACATTTGTTTTTGTATCAATATACAACAAGTATACTTATGTAAACAAAAAGTATACACTCAATCCAATAAGTTTTGTATTCAATATAACTTTAATTATATTGAATATAATGGTATTAGGATTAATTTTCCAAAAAAAACAAGGTGGAACGGGGAATGAAATAAGCGAGAAAAAAGTGAAGAGATGAGTTAAATATTGGAATAAGAGAAATAGAGGTTTTTTTATCCCTATACAGAAAAAAACTTCGCCGATTTGAGATTTTCGTGTAAAAAAGGGAATTGGGATAAGTGCGACGTTGGAAACCAAGGATAAACGGTTCGAATAGCGTTGAGCCGTTATACACAGGTAAGAACTTGATATCCGTTGCACAGATTCACTTACACTTCTTTGAGAGTGGAGCTTCTCTAAGTTCAATTTAAACTATACCTCATGAATGACTCTCCCACCGCCTTACCTTGTTTTTAGACGGTTTGCGCGGGTTGTTCCATCACTAAACCGTACCGTTGACTTATAGAGAAATTTACTCCCCATCAAATGGCCATGACTGAAAGTCGAACGAGAGTGAGATTTTGTGTTAACAGGTAGCTTGTTAAATCTAAATTAATGACAATCTCTGAGAGGACACAAACGTGCGATAAACACTAAAAAATTTTATAAGATGTCCTACCCCTAAACTAACGATTTGTTCATCATTCAAAAAAATGGGCCCTATCCTTTCGTAAGCCGGGTTGTTTTAGCTGCCCCAAGATTGGCCCTTATAACATATCCCGGTCTATAATATGAAATCAAGGCGTGCATCGATTCCATACGTTTCCCATATCACGATGTATCGGAAACGGCATCTAAAAAAATGAGCCCTCCCAGAAAGGGGAAGGCCTCGTAGTCTTTCGCTATTTTTTAGTCTCCATTTCTAGTGATTCGTCCGAATAATTAACCTTCGGATAACCGTCTAAAACCCGTGTCTTGTCTTTTAAGGCCAGATGTCCTCCTTTTATTGAGCGGCCGGACATATTTTAGATCCTCCCCCTCAATTAAGAGGCGTATCAGTCGAGTTCAATAACTGACACATCTAATCCATGATCTCCGTAGTCTCCCCACTTACGTATGGTTCCTGGTTCAAAAAACGCCGAATCATGACGGGAACCTTCGTCAATCAAAAGGAGCTGCGTCTCCCTCGTCAATCGATTTTCTTTTAATGATTGGAGTTCCTTTCTTTCATCTACAAGCATAGGCGATAACACATAGGGTAAGGCGTACTCACAAATGTCCTCACGATGACGTGATGGTTCAAAGAGGAGTCGGACCACGAGCTCAACTGATGCTTCTTTAGACAACACATGGCGATAATTAATCCCTTGGGCAACGATGACCAATTCATAGTCCTTAAGGCTCTGACGCTCACGCCCAAGTGGATAGTTATGATAAACCTCAAGGGGGTAACCCTCTTTCTTAATGAGTTCTCTCATTGTTTTTTGCAACACCCATGTCACATCGCGATGAGTTATAAATTGATAATCTAAATAATTTTCCTTAATTTCTTCAATGGCTCTCCCTAGCAGTTCCTTAGCAGGCGTCATCTTACTTCCCCCCGAAAAAACAAATTAGCTTTCTCTTTAACTTATTCAGCCCCCTGGAAAAAAATAATATACTTAAGAAAATAAAACAAAAGGGAGGTCTATATTTTTGAATACCAGATCATCAGCGGAAAAAACGTGAACGAAGTTTCACATCGGCGGGCCACCAAACTGCCGTATAGCTACCATTCGCTCGGTTCCATAGTTCTTCCACTGGATAATCTGAGCTTAACCCGTTAGGATCCCATCGCAACAAATAATATGTTGGATAGAAGGGGCGATGCTCGTCCTGTGCATTGCTAATGCCATCCGCCAATGCCTCCCGACTTTCATAAACATAATGATTAAGACGTGCTGTTTCATCCTTCGATTGATTTGGAAAACTCCCCTTAATCGTCGTTAGTTCCATCATCGATAATGGACGAACCGTTGAAAAATCGTAATTTTGAATCCCTTGAGAAGGGGCGATTATGATAAATGGAACATCCGATGTGAAGTTTGAAAACATAGTATCTGGAATCGTATTTGCCTTATATTGACCAAAATCAATAATTTTTACCGCTGTACACCCACTAAACATCTCATCCACACTTGGGTCCACAGCCGTTTTGAATCCACTTAAGTCCAGGATTGTTACGCCACTACACCCACTAAACATTTGACTCATATTTGTGATATTCTCGGGTTGAAAATGACTCAAGTCCAAATCGGTTAACCCGGAACATTGGGCAAACATAGAACTCATATCCGTCACTTTTCCTGTATCAAAATGGCTCACATCTAAAGCAGTCAGACGACTACACCCCTGAAACGTAGAGCTCATATCCGTCACTTTCCCTGTATCAAAATGGCTAACGTCTAAAGCAGTCAGACGACTACACCTCTGAAACATTTGACCTATATTCGTCGCATTCCCTGTATCAAAATGGCTCACATCTAAATCCGTTAAACTCGAACAGTCGGAAAACATCCCATTCATACCTTTGACATTTCTTGTATCGAATTGACTCACATTTAAACTCGTTAGGCTATTACAGTAATCGAACATCCCCGTCATATCCGTGACCTGACCTGTGTCAAATTGGCTCACATCTAAACTCGTTAAGCCAGAGCAGTCTAAAAACATCCCCGTCATATCCGTGACCCGACTTGTGTCAAATCGACTCAAATCTAAACTCGTTAAGTTACCGCAATAGGCAAACATGGAATTCATATCGGTCACATTCTTGGTCTGAAAATTCGTCAGGTCCAAACTTGTTAAACCCGCACACTCATAAAACATGGAATTCATATCGGTCACATTCCCGGTTTGAAAATTCGTCAGGTCCAAACTTGTTAAACCCGAACACCCATAAAACATGGAATTCATATCGGTCACATTCCCGGTTTGAAAATTCGTCAGGTCCAAACTTGTTAAACCCGCACACTCATAAAACATGGAATTCATATCGGTCACATTCCCGGTTTGAAAATTCGTCAGGTCCAAACTTGTTAAACCCGAACACCCATAAAACATGGAATTCATATCGGTCACATTCCCGGTTTGAAAATTCGTCAGGTCCAAACTTGTTAAACCCGCACACTCATAAAACATGGAATTCATGTTCGTGACCTGACTCGTATCAAATTGACTTACATCTAGGTTCCTTATGCTACTGCTATTAAACATGTTAGACATATCCGTTACTTTCCCCGTATTAAATCCACTCACATCTAAACTTGTTAATCCCCTGCAGTTATAAAACATCGCACTCATATCAGTAACTTGACTTGTATCTAAACCACTTAAGCTTAAATCCGTCATTTCTTGACAGTCGAAAAACATTTGAGACATATTCGTGACCTGACTCGTATCTAGTCCAGTTAAATTCAGGTTAAGGACCGTCTGGTTATTTTTAAAAGATTCTAATAGGTCAGTGGTTTCTAATTGTACTTTTTTCCCACTCACTTCCTCCAGTTGTAGGTGTGTCATAGAGCTTGGAAAAATTTTAAGATCTTTGACGCTAACTTGGCGCCCACTATATTCACCTGGAATATAGATTTCCGTTTCCGTGCTACTTCCCTTCCACCCATTTAAGATATATTTATCCGGGATTGTGTCATCATAATCCCAATTATCCAAATTAAATGTTGCCATCATATCTCTCCTTTTTCTTGAATCTTCTATCGTATTTATATGGTCAACCTCCCCTTCTCGTGCAAGCCTTGGCCTAAATAAAAAGGATTTCTTCATGTTAAAAGAAATCCTCCTTGGCATTAAATACAAACGACCCTTAACTTGGTCAGCGGAAAAAACGTGAACGAAGTTTCACATCGGCGGGCCACCAAACTGCCGTATAGCTACCATTCGCTCGGTTCCACAATTCCTCCAAAGAATTAGACGCTGATAAGGGTTTAGCGTCCCACCGTAGGAAGAAATATGTTGCATAGTTTGGTCTTTCAGACAAATTTATATCCGGGATTGCTCTTGCCAATGCTTCCCGACTCTCATAGACATATTGACCTGGATATTCCGTTTTTTCTTTTAATCCTCCGAGAAAACTTCCCTGACCTGCCTTATATTTTAAACCTGATCGTGGGCGAATGTTTGAAAAATCATAGTTTTGAATACCGATAGACGGGGAGATTATAATAAGCGGAATATTAGATTGAAATCCAAATAAATTATCCGCAGTTGTCCACTGACATTGCCCTAAATCAATAATTTTTAATTGAGTACATCCTTTAAACGTATCCCATTTAAACTGAACGTTTTCCAGATTAAATCTACCTAAATCTAAACTCGTTAACTCACTACATCCCTCAAACATGCAACTCATATTCGTGACATTTATCGTATCAAACCCACTTACATCTAAACCCGTTAACCCACTACATTCATTAAACATGGATCTCATATCCGTGACATTTGTCGTATCAAACCCACTTACATCTAAATTCGTTAACCTACTACAACTAGCAAACATGGAATTCATATTCGTGACACTTTTCGTATCAAACCCACTCACATCTAAACCTGTGAACCCGCTACAACCCGAAAACATCCCACTCATATTCAGGACATTTCCCATTTGAAATCCTCTCAAACTTAGGTCCGTTACCCCCCCTCCCCCCGCAATCACTAAACATGTAACTCATATCCGTAACATTTGTCATATCAAACCTACTCACATCCACACTTGTTAACCCACTACATTCATTAAACATACAACTCATATTCGTGACATTTCCCGTATCAAATCCACTCACATCCACACTTGTTAACCCACTACAGCCATCAAACATCCTATACATATTCGTGACGTTTCCCGTATCCAATCCGCTTAGATCAATATGAATAATCTTACTTCTATAACGAAAAGATTCCGATAAGTTGGTGGTTTCTAATTGTACTTTTTTCCCATTCACTTCCTCTAGTTCTAAGTGGGTCATCGAAGATGGGAAAATTTTAAGGTCTTTTAAACTAATTTGACGTCCGTTATACTCCCCTGGAATATAGATTTCCTTTTCCGTGGTACTTCCCGTCCATCCATTCAGTATATATTTATCTGGGCTTGTGTCATCATAATCCCAATCATCCAAAGTAAATGTTGCCATAGTTTCTCTCCTTTACATTGAGTCTTCTATCTCATTTATACGCTCACCCCATCTTGAGCGTGCCACCCTTAGCCTAAATAAAAAGGACTTCTTCATATTAAAAGAAATCCTCCTTGATGTTAGAAATGAATTATTCTTCACTTTTACCTGTGATGTTGGGTCCGCCCCCTTGAACTATACGGCCACCACACAGCATGGTAGCTTTGCCCTACCAACTCCTCTAGTGGAAGATCAGATAACGAAACATCTGACCTCCATTCTAGGAAACACCGCGTAGGACAAGCCGGATTTTGCGAGGAGCCTACAGTCTCTAATGCCTCACGACTCTCATAGACGTACTGATTAACTTGCATTGATTTTTCCTTTGATCCATCCGAAAAAACTCCATCGTTCGCCTTAAATGTTGCCCAAGATAAGGGACGAATGGATGAAAAATTGTAGCCTTTAATCCCTTGAGACGGAGATATTACAATAAGACTTGTGGTATTAAGTCAAATAGTTAATTGATAAAAATAGTTAAAGATTTTAAAAATTTAGGCGCACTGAACTAGACCCTCAGCTAATCTCTAAAAAAATTAGCCTAGCGCCAGAACAGAAAGGATTCAAAAGCAACAGTTGTTAGCCTTTGAGTTATACGCTCCTTTCTGGCGTGTAGAGTTGGCGGTTACGTAGTAGCGTATCCACCAAACGCACAAATTTTCTAGCGGTAAGGACGAGGGCTCGTTTGTGTTTAAATTTCGGAACTTCATCATATTTCTTTTGATAATAGAGACGGTAACTGTCTTCATGACGTCTTATAGAGTTGGCAGCTTCAACCATATAATATCGAAGATATTGATTACCTGTTCGTGTCATGGGCGTTCGTTCCGATTCAAAGTTTCCAGATTGATTCTTCTTCCAATAAAGGCCGCAATACTTGGCTAATTGAGCTTCGTTTTCAAAGCGTTCAATTTGACCGATTTCAGCGACAATTCCAGCGGCATAGACAACACCGATTCCTGGAATACTTTTTAAGCATTGGACCTCTGAAACAATCTCAAATAAAGCGACAATGCTTTTTTCTAAATCTTTAATTTGTTTTTTCAATGTTTGAATTAATCTCGCATAAGTAGCTAAAACCATATCCACTGATTCTTGGACGACTTGGGCTAAACGATAAGAGTCGCGAATCGCTTTCTTAATCATTTTAGCTATCTTTTGCGGGTCACTAAAGCGACCGCGCCCCTTTTCTTGTAAGAGAAGGGCTAAATCTTCTAACTCCATTTGGGCAATTTCATCAAGTGAAAGCGAGTCAGAGAGAAGATCAAGCATGGTGGCACCAAAAACAGAAGTATCAAGTTCCTTAGAGAGCGTATTACATTTATAGTAAAGGTTCTCAAGAAAGTGTTGTTTACATTCGGTTAATTGGTGAACGAGTTGGTATCTCGAACGAGTCAACCGTTGAAGAGCGATGTAACGCTCCTCTTTTAAAACCGTCTTATTAAAGCGTTCAATGCGTAAGAAATCCGCAATACGAAAGGCATCAATGCGGTCGGTTTTATCCTCTTCAAAAAGGCCTTTGTATCGATGGATAGACTTCGGATTTTGAACGACAACTTCCACGCATCCAAGGGACTTTAAGTCAGTGTCCTCAGATAAAAATGTGGCAGGATGAAAACTGTAAATAGAGGTGGACTCCATTCCAATCACAATCTTTTCATAGTTAAAAGAGTGGTGAAACGTTAGAACAGATTCCTTGATAGATGAGGCACCGTTTAGATTATTAGGAAGTGTGACTTCCTTCAGAGTGGTGTCTGAACTATCTAGAAAACAAACATCAAGCTTTTCAGAACTCACATCAATACCGACAAACAATTTCATGGAAAGGACCTCCTTTCTTTGAGATAAATTTGGAATAAACTTGGATGCGGACGGATATCCCTAGGGCCCAAAACATGGCGACAACCTCGTGTATAAGTATTCTAAAGAATCGCCCCATGAGTGCTGCCCCCAGCCTACTAAGAAGAGGAACATGGGACGAATCGATACAGCTTGTGCGTATGCCGAACAGTTTTGGTCTGGGTCACAGTCTTTAAAAGTAGTCAAACTACAGGGGGGAGAAAGTATATTCCTGATGGATCCAATTCCATTACCTATATGGTGGGATGTCCGATAAAATCTCAGACAAAAAGAGGGTAACCAATTAACTGAAATGACGGAAAGAAGAATTAAGCCATCATTTAGTTTTCAAAGAACAATTAACGCCCATAAAGAAGGGCATAAACTTATTATACGAGGGGGGCAGTTGATGAAAAGTTAAATACGTTGTTTGGAACGCTTACCCAATGACACTGACTGAAATCAATAATTTTTAATTGGATACATCTTGAAAACATCGAACCCATTTTGGTCACATTTCCCGTTTGAAACCCACTTACATCCAAATTTGATAAGCTGCTGCAATAATTAAAAATCTCAAACATACTTTGCACATTCTCTGTATTCCAGCCATTTACGTTTAGGCTCTTTAGATAAGAACACCAGGAAAACATTGCACTCATATTCGTTACTCGACTCGTATCTAAACCGCTTAAATCTAAATTAATAACCGTTCGATTTTCTTTAAAAGAGTCCAATAAATCCACTGTCTCTAATTGTACTTTTTTACCATTCACTTCCTCTAGTTGTAGGTGGGTCATCGAAGATGGGAAAATTTTAAGGTCTTTTAAACTGATCTGTCGTCCGTTATACCCCCCCTGGAATATAGATTTCCTTTTCCGTGGTACTTCCCGTCCATCCATTCAGTATATATTTATCTGGGCTTGTG
This sequence comes from Turicibacter faecis, assembly GCF_037076425.1. NCBI lineage: Bacteria > Bacillati > Bacillota > Erysipelotrichia > Erysipelotrichales > Turicibacteraceae > Turicibacter > Turicibacter faecis. Next base: position 1,207,989 of record NZ_AP028127.1, read on the forward strand.
TCATCATAATCCCAATTATCCAAAGTAAATGTTGCCATAGTTTCTCTCCCTTTCATTGAGTCTTCTATCTTATTTATACGCTCCCGCCATCTGAGGTGTGATCCCTCTTGTTTAACATTTTATAGAAAATGAGCTTCCCTCCCTAGGCAAAAAAAGGACTTCACCCGCCGTAGGCCCCAAGCAATTCGTACACATGATTAAGCTAAAACAAAAGTTATGAATAACCTTTAAAGGGGAGTCCCCCTAACTAAATATAACTGTTCGATTCATGGGGGCACAGTGAATTTTTCCATTTAAAAATGGCTCGCATGTCTCCAATCACTCCTGGATCCATACCAGCCATACCATTCAGTTCACCATTAAAACTGAATTAAATCTCCCGCATTTTCTTTCAACTTATCCACGGAGTGAACGTATCGATTCGTTGTCGCAATGTTTTGATGGGCCGCAAAATCACGCACCTTCTCAATACTTGCCCCTCCACGAATCGCGAGAGTAATCGCCGTATGCCGTGTCGAATGCACCTTCAAATGCTTTGAAATCCCCGCCCGTTGACACGCCGTCTTCATCATATAATTGAGCGAACTCGGATCTAATTTTTCATTGTTACGTTTATTTCGTGAATGCCCCACAAACAAATAACTGGATGCATCCTTGTCATAATCACGCCCTGTTCGTGCCACATACTCATCAATCAACGCCTTCACCGGTGCCTGCACCTTCACCATGTCCCGCTTATTTCCTTTTCGTACAACATGAATGACCTCGTATTCCCCATAAGTAGCAAGGTCCTTCAATCGAATATGAATCAATTCCGATTTACGTAGGGCGGTCGTCAGGGCTAAATAGATAATGGCCTTGTTTCTTAACTCGACCAATTTGGTTGTATCAAAAATCGCCAACAACTGCGTGCACTCTTGTTCCGTTAAGAACTCGGTCTCTTTCGATGTCACTTTAGGCTTTTCTTCTTTTAAATTACCAAATGGATTAAACCGAAGCAACGCTGTTCCCGTCTTGTTATCCTGATATTTTAACAACCACTTATAAAGTGAACTTAACGAAGACACCTTTCGATTAATTGTCGCTGTTGCACATCCTTTTCCCCTCAAATCTAACAAGTAGTGCTCCACATCAAACATATTAACCGCAATAATTTGCTCAAGTGTAATCTGTTCTATTGTCTCGACTTGAAAGAAATCTAAAATATCCCGTTCATACGAGATCGCCGTATACCGACTATTGCTTGCTTTTAAATTCAAAAAATGTCGAATAAAGTGAACTTTTTTCTCTGGCCCAACCGCCCGATTTCGACTTAATATTAATTCCACCATCATCACCATCTCTACTTGAAATATTCTCATCATAGCATAATTTTGACGAATATAAAAGAATGAGATCAAAAAAAGGAACCAAATTGGGTTCCCTTTTTTAACGGTATGTATTTTTTAGTTTAATTCCTAAATAAATTTCACCTAAAGCTGTAATGATAAGTGCCGTTCCAATAAAATATGGGGCAGAAATCAACGCCTTAAATGGTTGGAATACGACCAACGCCCCAAAAATAACAAAAATAACATTGGCCGCCGTATAAATATTGAGTCCAAAGTAACCGTTACGAATCGATAAAAACGTTAAATAGATTCCTCGGACTAACACCCAAATCCCATAAACTAACACCAGGACATCGAGCGTTGAAATTGGATAAAGCCATAGCGTTAATCCGAATAAAATATTAATTAATCCATTAAAAATATAAAAGAAACGTCCTTCACGACCCTTACTTCGTACAATCGTCATCACACCGATAACCATAAACATTAACGCGATTAACGCACTCAGACTAATAATACTTTGAAGCGGGAAAATAAAAAAGAAGACGCCAATAATCGCGAAGGCAATTCCTTCTACAAGAAATAATTTCTCTAGATAACTTTGCATCTTATCGCTCCTTTCAATGAGCATGAAAAAACAGTGTATTTTCCACTTGAAAACACACTGTTAGTATGTAACAACATTTCTTATTTATAACCTCACCAAGGATGAATGAGCAAAAATCAAATTCACTTTCCTTATAAAATGGGGGAAAGCAACTATCAACACGGAAATTATTAATCTTACTTGCCGAAGTCTTCATAAAAATGAACAATTCTAAACCCTTTGTCGCTTTAAACCTCCAAGGGATAGGTATCTGGGTGAGTTTCATCATAAGACTCGTTACACCAAATAATAACAATTAAATCCGTTTCCCCAGTATTTTCGATGTGATGAGTATATCCTGCAGGGATATCAATCACCTTTAGGTCCTCTCCATTGACTTCATACTCCAAAATTTCATGACTAAAAATGGAACGTAATCGCACACATCCATACCCACTCACGACCAGAAATTTTTCAATTTTGGTCTGATGCCAGTGGTTCCCTTTAGTGACACCCGGTTTACAACAGTTAATCGAAAATTGCCCTCGATTAGATGTTTTAATAAATTCAGTGAACGACCCACGTGTATCCTTATGCATAATTAAGGGATAACTCAATTCATTTTCAGGTAAGTAACTAAGGTAGGTGCTATATAACTTTTTTACCAATAAGTTATCTGTTTGAATCACCTCTTTTGTTTGACGACTAGTTTTAAACCCCGTTAAGATGTTTGCTAATTCCCCTAGTGTCAAAGAATAAACTGGTGTGACAGTCAACAGGCCACTCTTTTTACGACAATCCTCATGCAAGATTTCTAGAAACTGGTGTAAGACATCATCAATATACACTAAATTTAATAGGAGATTTGGATCTTTAATCCAGATAGGCTCATCCCTTGCTATTTGATAACAAAAGGTGGCGACAGCCGAATTATAGTGGGGCTGTGCCCATTTTCCAAAAACATTAGGTAACCGATAAATATATACTTTCGCTAAATTCCTCTCAGCATAGCGTTGTAACGCCACTTCCGCGGATAACTTACTTTTTCCATAGGCAGTTTTATCACCAGCCTTAATGGATGAAGTAAACAAAATGGGAGTATTTTTCTCATGTGCCATTAAAACATTCGTTATTCGTTTCGTTAATTCCTCATTTCCTTCAAAAAACTCACTCTCATTTAATGGGCGATTGACCCCCGCCAAATGAAAGATAAAATCTGCCTGAAGTACCGCTTGATCTAATTCAGAAGGGGTCCCCCCCTTATCAATCTCAAGGATGTTATATTGTTGATAAGATTTAAGAGTTGCCACAAGATTTTTTCCAATAAATCCGTTCGCCCCCGTTACAAGTACGTTCATTTAAAATCATCCCCTCGATTAGTTTTTAATGCCTCCTGAATATAAGGAAGATTTAACAATTTTTCCTTTACCTCTTCTATAGTTAACCGATACGTATTATGCGACGTATAGGCTTGCTGTTCCACAAGCGATTTGGCCGTATTAACCGACGTATGATAGTTCAAATCCCTTTTATCGCATGGAATTTTATAATAGGAGTCATAATCCACGGCAACAAGCATATCCTCCGACGAAACTAAGGTCTCGTATAACTTTTCTCCGTGTCGCGTTCCTATTATGTCAATGAGAGGATCAACACCAAAAATCTCACATATAGCCTTAGCTAAACATTCGACCGTACACGCAGGGGACTTTTGAACAAAAATATCTCCTTGCTCCCCATTTTCAAACGCAAACATGACAAGCTTAACCGCCTCATCAAGACTCATCAAAAAACGTGTCATATGCGGGTCCGTCACTGTCACAGGATGCCCCTCTTTAATTTGATCAACAAACAATGGAATTACAGATCCACGGGAAGCCATAACGTTCCCATATCTAGTTCCACAAATCACGGTCTGTCCCGCTTCAAGCAATCGGGCCTTGGCAATAAACGTCTTTTCCATAAGCGATTTGGACATCCCCATCGCATTGATAGGGTAAACAGCTTTATCAGTTGAAAGACAAATTACTTTTTTGACCCCACAGCTAATTGCTGCATTTAATACATTTTCGGTTCCTAAAATATTCGTTTTTACTGCCTCAATGGGATAAAACTCACAGGATGGTACTTGTTTTAGGGCAGCCGCATGGAACACATAGTCAACTCCACGCATCACCTCTTTGACACGATCTGAATCACGAACATCCCCTAAATAAAATTTCAATTTGGGATTGTGATACTTCTTCCGCATATCATCTTGTTTTTTCTCATCGCGAGAAAAAATACGAATTTCCTTTAATCCTTGATGAAGAAACGCCTTAACTACCGTATTTCCAAATGACCCCGTTCCTCCCGTAATCAATAATACTTTATCTTTAAACATCGATCTCACATCCCTCATTCGATCAACCTTTTCTTTTCTATTCCTCAAAAAAACCACGTTTAGAATAATCAACGTTGATCCCTTCCTTTTCAAGGAAAGGAATCACCTCACGCGCCCACTTTCCACGAACAATGCTAAATTTATTTTGATGGTAATTTCCAATATCTATAATCGGATTTCTCGTTGCATTAATGTAGTATTTTTTTGTTGTCGAAAAACGCATCAACTCCCATTGCCACGGATTTTGAGGAATTTTTAATTCATTAATGAGCTCTGTTCGCTTCCAAATTCCCGGTTGGCAACTATGTAAGTATGGAGCCATTGGTGGCCGTAAATTAAATCCAGTTAAATCGGTTTTAATATTCGGACTATACTCTAACTCAAAGTTAAACATCACTGTATTTTCTCCAAAATGATCGATGCAATACTGAATGCGTTCCTCATTCACCTGACTCCGAATAAAAAAGTCATCTAATAAAATAATTACATACTTGGTATCAAGTAATTCGAGCGTTTTCTTAATACGCGTTGTCCAAACAGGCTCATTTACACAAAGTGTTGGTATTTTATCATAGCTTTTTGTTTCCGTCGCTAAATAAATTGGAAATGTGCAGTTGGGCCAATATTTTTTGAAACAGTGATAAAAGATATCCCATAAATCATCATAGCAATCACAACTTAATACTAAAATACACGTTTGATTCATCTTCACGCCTCCACATTCTCTCTCTTCCAATTTTCATATAATTGATTAAACGTTTCTTTTAATCGCGGGTTGCGTTTAACCTTTTGACGGACAGGAGACAGATGGAGTTCTGAAAAATGAAGGTATTGTGTACGGTATTGATCATAGAGTCCCTTCGCTTTTAAATCCAATCTCACTAAAGCTAACGATTCAAAAATTTCAAGACAATGCTCATTTATCACATGGACAAGGCTATTTGGACGTTGATAATAATAATAATAGAGAGGTTCCTCTAACAACGTGATTTTTGGTCTAGCTAATAGTAAACGCAACGTGATGATGACATCCTCCGAATAAGATAGTGGGGGAAAATTCAATCCCGTTCCCTTTAAATAAGTATGTTTCATAAATTTCGCCCAAACAGCAGGAGCAAGTTGCGCGTTTAGGAAACAGAAAATTGGATCTCGGTTTATCTCATCCTCAGAAGTAAAAAATATTCGTAGGGGATGATCGCGTCCACCCTCTTTTAAAAAGGCCTGATAAATGACCATATCCGCCTCAGTTTCTACTGCCTTTTGATAAAGGGTTTCACAGGCTTTAGGGTCCAACCAATCATCTGCATCTAAAAATAAAATATACTCGCCCGTAGATTGGGCAAGACCGACTTCACGTGCTTTAGACGATCCTTGATTTTCTTGATGAATCACTTTAATCGATGGATACATTTGTGCTAACTCATCACATAAATTAGCGGTTTTATCGGTCGAACCATCATTAACAAGAATAATTTCAATCTCCTGAAGTGTCTGTTTTAAGACTGATGAAACACTTCTAATCAGATAATCCTCTACCTGATAAGCCGGGATAATAACACTCACCTTAATCACTATCTATTCCCTCCTTCTGCTCGATAATAAACTTTCCATTCAAATATTTCTCATGCCAATGCTGATACTGCGAATCAAATGCCGCCTTTAATTCTTGATTTTCTAGACATACTTTTTTTACAGGTGATAAGTGTTGGAATGCAAAGTTAATATATTCTTTTTCATAGCGATCATATAATTGACAACATTTTAAAACATTAGCCACTTCTTCTAAGGCCTTGAATATTTCTAAACGCGTTTCATTCACCGAATGAACTAAACTCCCTTCTCGTTGGTCATAATAATAAAATCGTTGATCACAAAAGCTAAGCTTAGGATGATATCGTAGTAAACGACTTGTTACAACAACATCTTCTGCATACGATATGTCGGGAAAATGAATCTGATGTTCATTCAAAAAACTTCGTTTAATAAATTTTGCACACATCGAAGGTTTAATTTTATCCTGTAGGAAATGAAGGACTGGTGTAGCTGCAATCTCTTCGGGACATCCACTAAAAATATTCAGTTCATACCCCTTATTTCCGATAACAAGTACCGCTTGAAAAAGGACAATATCCGCTTCTTCGAGCGTCGCTTGCGTATACAATTTCTCTAAGGCCTCCTTATCGAGCCAATCATCTGCATCAAGAAATAAAAGATATTCCCCCTTCGCCATCTGAACCCCGACTTCACGCGCTTTCGCCGATCCTAAATTACTTTGATGAATAACTTGGATATTTTGATAGGCCTTCGCAATATCATCACTTAGTTTAGCCGTTAAATCAGTCGACCCATCATCAACGATAATTATCTCTACGTCCTTGAATGTTTGCCGTAAAACCGATGACACTGATCTTAAGATATATTTCTCTACTTGATAAGCCGGAATAATAACACTCACTTTATATGGAGAATAATTCACTTGCTTCTTCCATTGAAAATCATCCACAATTGTTTGAAGAATATTTTCAAGTTGGGTGATCCCACGCTCAAAACTTAAAGACTGCGCTGTCTTTAATCCATTTTGAATGAGTCTCTCTCTTAACGCCGGATTCGTAAGTAACCGTGTTAACCCATCGGCCAATTCAGAGACTTGATGCGTTTGTGAAATAAGGGCATTTTTTTCATGTTGGGCGTATTGCATAATCCCTCCACAATTGGTTGCCACCACACATACACCTGAAGCCATCGCTTCTAGTGGCGGCATAGCAGCTCCTTCATAATCAGAGCAACTAAGTAAAATATCCGCCTCTCGATACACTTTTGCCAATTCTAGTTGAGAAACATTTACCTGATAATCAATCTCAAAAGGAACCGGACTAACTTCTGGTTTGACTTGACATGCCCACACTACTTTAAAACGTAATCCGCGATTCCAAACATTAACTAATACGGTTAAGGCTTTGACAAATCCTTTAAATTTTAGCACCGGATTTCCTACTAATAAGATAGTTAACTTTTCCTTTTCCTTTTTAACTTCCGGATAATAGAAAGACGTATCGATATAGATAGGAAAGATATATGAATTTTTTCCAAACCGAGTTTGAACAATATCATGCACGTATAACGAATTCGTCGCATAGTAAATGTCGTGTGAAAATTGTTTTTTTAATCTATTTCTTAGGATCACCTCAGATTGCAATGATTGAACATCACCATATAACGCCTCATGCCCTTGCTCCCAATAAAATACAGGGATGCGGTCACTGACCAATTCTTCAAACTCTCCGGTAAAAGTCGCAAATATAATATCGGCTTCTAAATCATCAGTTAAGTAAGGTTCGTAAGGTCGACGAATAATCTCCTCATCCGGAACGAAATCCTCAACCCATGTTGGTACAATACGATCATAATCTCCACGGATCATCAGTTTAATCCGGTATCCTAGTTTTTGTAAAAACTTCATTTGTTCGTATAAAATTTTAAGTCCTCCGGTTAACGATCGGTGAGTAATAACATAAAGGATCGTTAATGGATTCCTTGATTTCATCATGGGTTGTAAGGGTTTCACCGCTTTAGAAGTAGCGGGATAAATTTTAATTAATTTCTGATTTAGTTTAGGTAATCGATAGAATGAAATATCAAAAGATTTAAAATCCGGTATTGTCCACGTTTGATCCAAATTATCGTCTTTAACTAGGGCATAAATTAAAGAAACTCCACGTTGAATAAGCCAATGTAATAATGCTTCCCCCTCCTGTTTACTAAGCGTATTTAGCGCATCGGGAATAAGGACCACATCATACGCTTGATTCCAGTGCGTTTCATGCGTCCCCCCTAACGAGTGAAAAAAAATCTTTTCATAATAGCCTAAAACATTGGATGTCATCTCCCCACTATTTACAACACATAAATCAATCTTTTTATTATCTAAAAGATTTACACACCCTAACACCGGAGTGAATAAGGGCGAGGAATGAGTCACCTCAAGGATTCTAATTCCTTCAGGTAGTTCTAAAAATGGGATGACTTCCAAGGCAGCTTCCAAATTTTTCGTTTCCATTTTTCGCACTCCCCTCCTAACCTTCAATATATGACATTATATGAAAGTTCGCCAAAAAGTATCACTTTTTACCTCCAAATAAGCATCAATACTAGAACCCTTTCATAAACAAACATTATCAATAATAAACTGAATTTAGCGACCATTTCTCCTTCTCCCCTACAAGAGTTATCCAGACTCATGAGAATTAAACTCTTTCAAAAAACACCTAACCCTTCATGGAACGACCGCATTTTTCAATGAGAAATGTCGCTTTCATTTATATAAAAGGTTCTATAATTTTTGGTGTGGGTGGGATTACTCACACCTTTTTGATTGCCATAAATATTGAGACAAAAAAAGAGACATAGTCCCCAAAATCCTATACAATGTAATCGGCTAAAACAACACGAAAGGATTGGTTTTATGTCTCACACTAATTGTATCTCAACTTTACTTGATTTAAAAGATAAAAATATTACTTTTTCAAAAAATTGTATCCAAGAAACTCAGATTAAGAATGTTCGTTCTAAACTTATTTTGGGAACTCTTTCTTTTCAACCGACTCATTGCTACCACTGTGGTCATTCTTTTGACTCAAATATCATTAAACACGGCTTCAAAACTTCACGTATTAAGCTAGTCAAAACTTCACGTATTAAGCTAGTCAAAATTTCCGGATTTGATGCTTATCTAGACTTAAAAAAACAACGTTATAAATGCCGTCATTGTGACCGAACATTTACCCTAGAAACATCTCTTGTTAACCCTAATTGTTTTATTTCCACTCCCGTAAAACAAGCCATCTTTTTAGAAGCTAGTCATAAGAAATCCGAAACAGATATTGCACGTGAGCTTAACGTTTCTCATTCAACCGTTAACCGCGTCATTCATTCTTCCTATGAAGAACAGCCGCTTCCCTTTAATTCTCTCCCAAAAGTTCTTTGTTTTGACGAGTTTAAGTCGGTTAAATCGGCCGAGGGAGCAATGTCCTTCATTTTTTGTGATGCGTCCAATGGAAAGCTAATTGATATCGTTGAAGACCGTCGCTTAAGTACACTAAGGACTTATTTTATGCGATTTTCTAAAGCAGCTCGTGAAGGTGTAACCCACGTCGTCATTGACATGTACGCCCCTTATATGACACTCATTAAAGAGGTATTCCCTAAGGCTAAGATTGTTTTAGATAAATTTCATATCGTTCAACTAGTCTCTCGTGCTCTTAATAAAACACGCATTCGTTTCATGAATCAAAATAAAGAGTTTTATAATAAATTCAAACATTATTGGCGACTTCTCTTAAAAGCCCAAGAAGATCTTAATGCCACTCATTACTTCTATTCCAACTGCTTCAAAAAGATGATCTCTCAACAAGAAATTATTGACTTTTTATTAGCCCTAGACCCTGAACTAAAGGAGACTTATGATTTCTACCAAACTGTCCAACAGGCTATTAAACTTCGTAACCTTGAAATATTTCATCATGCCATTCAACACCCCTCTGATCTGCTTTCACACGAAATGAAAACAGCTTTAAAAACACTCACTCATTATCAAGATTATGTCAAAAATACTATCGAAACTCCTTATACAAATGGAGTACTCGAAGGAATTAACAATAACATTAAAGTCATTAAACGTATTGCCTTCGGATACCGTAGTTTCTACCATTTCAAAGCAAGAATTTTGATTATTCATAAATACACTTTTGAACAAAAAAAGAAGAGGAACCAAGCCGTCTAAAGAATGGCCTAATTCCTCTTGATTACATGTATAGATTTTATTCACCCACACGATTTGACAAAGAACCATATAAAAAAGCCCCTTAGTTTCATAGCTAAGAGGCTTTGTTTTATTCTTAGGTCATTAAATATCTTCTAATTGTTTCGCAATCTCTTTGACAATAAGATCAACATTTGTCATACTCAACGATTTTTTCTTGATCTGAGGACAATGTTTATCTAGCTTTCGCGTCATTCCATGATTTAAAATATTTGTTAACAAAATGGCTAATTTTACGCCATTAAAATATTGATCATTATATCGTTTATCAACCTCAAAATACTTACAATTTGGAAGAATCTTTTTTAATTTTTGAACCGTTGGAGTTGCGCCCCCGACAATCATCACCTCAGGGCAATTTATTTTCTCAATGTCGAGCGCCTCATCCACAACAATCTCCGTCATGTGATTCACCGATGGAGACCCTTCCTTTATGGATAGCTTGAGTGTTGCATATTCTCCCTGTAAACTGATTAACTCCTGTTCCAGACGCTCCTTTTCTTTTAAGGTTGTTATGAGCGTCGATTCTAATTCCTTCATTTTTGTTTTATTAGCTTTTTCCAAAGCGTCTTTTTGCTTACCTAATAAAGATTTTAAATCGGTATTCATCTCTTTTACCCGTGTTAATTCGTGTTTAAGGCGGTTCACCTCTTTTTCTAATTGTTTAGAAATAGATGGATCCTTCGTATGGCAGGACTGTAAAAAAAACTCCCGATTTTTTTGCATAATATTACTTAGGACAAAGTACGGTAATAATTCATATAACGATTGTTCAAAAGCGACGAAAATAGGCATCGGTAATACAAATTCACCTAACCGTACCGTCTGCTCCTCATCCGTTCCATACTCCTCATCTTCATCCGTGCAAAGTAGCAATGCCACCAACTGATAAACGTCTGCTTGTGTTAAGCGATAATCCATCTTCTGTGTCCATAACCCTAAATCTTTTAACCATTGAATCACTTTATGAGATTCAGCTGATTGGAAAAACGACTCCAGTTTGGCATTCAAAAAATCAACCACATTTTTCCCTAAATAGTCAGAGTATCCGCGACAAAAGCTTTTAATTCGCTTTGAGAAGAGCGAGTTGGATTTGACCAATTGATTTTTCAAGTAAAAATAACTTTCTTCCTCGAACTCAAAAAAGATTTGTTCCTTTTCTAATACACTCTTTTTTAATGTATTAAACGTGTTTTTTACCTCGTAGTTGACCCCCTGTTTTTCTAGAAAAAAATCAAGCACAGACAAATAAATTAAAAACTCCTGTTCATCAGGTTTTTCTTGATAGATAAATTTTTTAAGCTCTACTTCCTTTAGCACAGGATGCTTTCCAAGCTTGTTTTTTATCTCTTTATAAAAACGCGGATTTTGTTTATATAATTCATCAAATAACGCATTGAAAATAGTCTGATCGTCGTTTGCTGCTTCAAACAAGCAATAGGCAAACTTCACTTTATATTCTTCCTTTAACAATGGCCTTTCCAAACACACATGACGATAATACTTATACTTATCCCGGCGTTGCCAAACAAGTGGAAATCGATGATATAACCCTTCAATTGTTGAAAAATTATATCTTGCTAACACATAGGCCAAAAAGACTTCCCGATTTTCAACCAATCGAGTTCGTCTCATCCTCTCTATCCCCCTTTCTTTTTAACAGTATATGTGTATTCATCAGGTAAATATGCGTTAAATAGGCGCATTTTCCCACTTATTTCAACGGCTCGGTTACCAAAAAAGGACAGTATACGCGATACTGCCCTTAAACGCTTTATTTTTTTAATTTTGGAAATCCGAAAATAATCGCCAAAATTCCGAATACACCCATTAGCATTGGATAATGAACATATTTTACAATTTCCATCGGAGAAATAGCTGCAAGACCTGCCGCCCCTAAAATTTGCGCTCCATACGGAATAAGCCCTTGCCAACACGATGAAAAAATATCAAGTAAGCTTGCACTACGACGCGGATCAATTTCATACTCCTCAGCAATTTCCTTTGCCAATGGTCCTGCCATGACAATGGCAATCGTATTATTCGCTGTTGCTAAATCCATCACACTCACGAGCGTTGCAATACCAAATTCTGCTCCTTTTTTAGAGCGAACGCGTGATTTGATCAAATACAATAAATAATCAATTCCACCATGATGTTTAATGAGTTCTAACACACCACCTACAACTAAACAAAGTAAGGCTAACTCCTGCATCCCCGCCATTCCCTGTGAAATAGCGTCAATGAATTGTTGTAACGTCAAGGCATGTGTCATAAATCCAATCACCCCTGCGAGGGCCACTCCGCTTCCAAGTAAAATAAAGACATTGATTCCCATTAAAGCCCCAACTAAAATACATAAATATGGAACAACCTTTAACCACTCAATTTGATACACAGCATCCAGCGTAACCTCATACTGTGAGGTTAACGCCAGTAAAATAATCAGGGCTAAAATCGCAGCGGGTAAAACAATTAAAAAGTTAACTTTAAACTTATCTCTTAATTCACACCCTTGCGTTCTCACCGCCGCAATTGTCGTATCTGAAATAATAGATAAATTATCTCCAAACATTCCACCACCGACGATGGCTCCAACGACAAGTGCAACATCAATTCCCGTTGCCTGCGCAACACCAAGTCCAACAGGCGTTAAAGCCGTGATCGTTCCAACCGATGTTCCCATAGAAACGGAGATAAATCCTGCAATAATGAATAGTCCAACCACCACTAAATGAGGTGGAAGCAACGATAAGCTTAATTGTACAGTCGCATCAACGCCCCCCATCGCTTTGGCCACACCGGAAAATGCGCCCGCCAATAAAAAAATCATGACCATCATCATAATACTTTCTTGGCCAGCACCCTTACAAAATATACCTACCTTTTCATGAAACGACTGTTGACGATTCATGACGAACGCGGCAATTGACGAGAATAAAAATGCTACAAGAACGGGCATCGAGTAGAAATCTCCTGTCATGATTCCGCTTCCAATGAATAAAATTAAAAAGAGACCAAGTGGCAATAACGCCCATGGATTTCCTTTCCTTTGATCTGATTTCATCACTTTCCTCCTCCTAAGGTTCTAAACCTTTCCTACCAATCTACGCTTCCTTTATCAGACAATGGAATATGAATTAAGAGTGAGAGACGTTTAAAAAAGGAATCTAAACCTGTTTACCTTGTAAACGATTTAGCTAGACCATCCTTTGTCTTGCACATCCTCTATATCGAATCTTTCAGTTGCCATATGAAATGTAGAAAGCACTTCTGTTTATATGGTTTATATATAGTTTACTGATGAGTGTATTTTTTGTCAACATTTGCACCTTAAGTTTCGAAGCGTTTGTCCCATATTTTAAAAACATATGAAGAAAGGAGTATCGATTTTATGAGCATTAAACAAACTATCTTAGGTCGCCTTCATCAAGTGAATCGAGAGGGAATATACGAACTGATCCATTTTTTAACCCAAGAAAGTGATTATTTTACGGCACCAGCGAGTGTCAAAGGACACGGTAACTATCCCCATGGACTTTCCATTCACTGTCATAACGTAGTAGAATTATTACTACAAAAAAATGAGATGTTTCATCTCGGACTTTCACGTGAAACCATCTATTTAGCCGGCTATCTCCATGATCTATGTAAGGTTAACGTCTTTCATCCGACACTCAAGCTTAAAACTAATCAAAAGGGAGAGCGTGAATGTTATTTTACTTACGAGTATATCGACGAACTACCGCTTGGACACGGTGAAAAAAGCGTCATGATAGCCCAGCAATATATTCGACTCACAATTGAAGAAATCATGCTCATTCGATGGCACGCTGGACCGCATACGATATGTGACAACACTTACCGTTACGATCAAGTGCTTAAGCTTTATCCTAGCGTCAAAGCCATTTACACGGCCGATGAAGAAGCAGCAACATTTTTAGAGAAGGTAAAAGACGCCCCCACTTTTCAAATCAGCGTCTTCTATAATTGGAAGAAGAATGGCGTCCTCCCAAAAGTATAAGAAATTCTAAGGTAGAAGAAGAAGGCGTTTTAACGCGTTCATTTAACCGACTCGTTATATCTTTATAAAATACTAAAAACCACTCGTCTGCGGGAGTGGTTTTTAGTATTTTATAAAAATTAGTCCCCCTTCTAAGCGGAGGACAACATGACTTGAATAGATCAACCTAAAGAAATGGATTATAAAAACGTGAACCATTAGAAAACGTAATCCATAAAAAGAGAATCATCAGCCCCCCCATTCCTAAAAGGGCAAATCCATCCTGTTTTCGAAACGGGCGTTCACTATAAAACGTCCGTTTTTTATACTTTCCAAATGAACGTAACTCCATGGCGTAACTAATCGTTTCTATTCGATCAAGGCTTGTTAACACAAGAGGCATTAAAATAGCTCCCATATTTTTAAGACGCTTTAATAATTTTTCATTTCGTGATAAATCAATCCCGCGTGCTTGCTGGGCCTGTGAAATCTCAATAAAATCCCGTTGAATATCTGGAATATAACGCATAGCAATCGCAACGGAATACGCAATTTTGTAACTCACTCCAATCTTATTGAGGGAAGCCGCAAACTCGCTTGGATGCGTCGTTGCTAAAAAAATCAACCCAATTGGAATAATTGTTAAGTACTTTAAGGTCATATTGAACTGATAAAACAACTGTTCCCACGTCAGCGTATACGGTCCGATTAGTTTTACCAGATCATGTCGGGTATGATAAATATGAACCCCCTCATAAGGAGAGAACAAAAAAACGGCTAGATTATTAATCACTAAAAAAGCTAAAATAAAGTAAAACACAAAGGCAATCTCTTTAAAATCGATTCTTGAAATCTTAAACATTAAATAGCTTAAAAAAAGCATGACCATTAACACACGCGTATCGTAACTTAACATCGCTGTCATCGACCACATTAGAAAACAAAGGAGTTTCGTACTTCCCGTCAACCGATGAATCCACGAGTCTTTCTCAATATAAGCGAGTAATTTTGGACTCAAGCTTATCTCCCTCCTTTCTCATGGGTAATAAATTTATAAATAAAGGCTTCTGGATCGACACCAGTCGCGTTAGCCAATTCATAAAGAGAGGTTTGTTTTAAATGAGCCGCCTCTATTAACGCCGGATCACTCATCACCTGATAAGTGGGTGCATCACCAATTAAACGTCCCTCAGCCATCACAAGCGCACGGGTTGTATATTCAAGCATCAGATGCATATCATGTGTAATCATTAAAATCGTCATTCCACGCTCATTGAGCGTTTTTAAAAATTCCATGATTTCAGTGTAATGCTTTAAGTCTTGCCCAGCAGTTGGTTCATCCAAAATTAAAATATCTGGATTTAAGACTAGAATTGCAGCAATACTAACCCGCTTCTTTTGTCCGAAACTCAAAGCGGAAATCGGCCAATTGCGGAAAGGATACAACCCACAAATTTTTAATGTCTCATAAACTCGACGCTTGATTTCCTCCTGATCAACGCCTCTTGCGACAAGTCCAAATGCCACCTCATCAAAAACCATGGTTTTTGAAATCATTTGTCCAGGGTTTTGCATCACCAGACCAATTTTACTTGCACGTTCTTTAATCGTCGCCTGGGTTAAATCTTCGCCCTTAAACCAAATGTGACCGGATGATGGTTGGTAGAACCCACTAATAAGTTTAGAAAGGGTCGATTTCCCTGCTCCATTTCGCCCAACCAAACTGACCATTTCCCCACGGTGAATTTCAAATGAGACTTGATTTAGCACCTGATGGGTCGGTGAATAGCCAAAACTTACCTCATTAAAAGATAAAATAACGTCAGAATGCTCTCGCCCAATCGGTGCTGTTGTTGTTTCAAACCAATCTTTTAATCGATCGATACATCCCGTTAAATCCATGGTGGATAGAGACTGTGGATTCATCGATTCATGAATCTCACACCCTGCTTCTTTTAGCGCACTTATATAAAGCGGTTCTCGAATCATCACCTCTTGAAGCAAAGGAGAAGCCAATAATTGATTAGGCGTTAAATCTCCTACAATTTCCCCATGATTCATCACAATAATACGATCAACCTTCTGCGAAAGAACATCTTCTAACCGGTGCTCAATCATGACAATGGTCTTATTTGTTCGTTGGTGGATTTCCTCAATAAGGGCCATCGTTTTCACTCCAGTTGCTGGATCTAGACTCGCTAACGGCTCATCAAATAATAAAATATCAATGTCATCGACCATCACACCAGCAAGCGTCACCCGTTGCTTTTGTCCTCCTGAAAGTTCATGAGGAGAGGCTGACAATTGAGTATCTACATCGACAAGCTCAGCAACTTGTTGAACCATTTGCTCCATTTGTTTCTTATTGACGTTTAAATTTTCTAATTTAAACGCAATATCTTCTCCGACTGTCAACCCAATAAATTGGTCATCTGGATTTTGTAATACCGTTCCCACAACCATTGATCGTTCAAAAATGGATTGCGTAAGGGCATTTTGTCCTTTAATTTTAAAAGATCCCGTTGTTTCTCCACGGTATACATGAGGAATTAACCCATTAATGCAATGAGCCAACGTACTTTTTCCTGATCCCGATGGCCCAACGATCAGGACTTTTTCACCTTCATAAATCGTTAACTGAATATGCTTAAGGGTTGGACATGATTGGACATGGTACTGAAAGCTAAAATTTTCAAATTCAATCATCGGTTTTTTCATCCGTCCCATCCTTTCTCTCGACTCTAACAACTACATTTAACATCTCTATAAACCATAGATTTTTACCATAAAAGAATAAACGATACACTAAATCAAAAAGAACGCCCGTTTAATTAGCGTCAACCTTCATATTATAACACACCTTTGTCGAATAACACATAATTTTGTTCTTTAAATGCGTGAAACATGGATTTTAAAAAACCATGATAACTATCATCATGGCCAAATGCTTCCTCCTTTAATCACGATTTAACCTTTTAACATAAAAAAAGTGATCCTTTCTTGAAGAATGAATCACTTTGTACTGATGGCTAATCTTCCATCGTTAGACTTCCCTTTTTTACCCGCGTCTTCGCATAAGCATTCACTAAAAGCGAACCTAAAATTCCAACCGTTATCATATTCGCACATCCGGCTACCATCCCTTGTAGATAAACTTTATCCAAAGGTTCAGCATAAATAAGTACATCAAGCGTTGGGGCGACTAAAAACCACCCAACAATATTAGCCATAATTTGCGCCCCATTAAAAAGGATTAGCTCTTTTAACCCAAAATAACCATCCTCAATTTTGAGCAAACGGGATGCCAATCCAAGAACTAGGCCAATCATCGCTGAGGCGATAATCCAACTGAACCAAGGGGACCCAAAAATAAGAACATCCTTTAAAAAATGGCCGATGAATCCCGTCGCAAAACCAGCAAGGGGACCATAAAGCACCGCAATCAATGCTAAAACAGCATAAGCTGTTTCTAAACTTGTATTTGGAATTCCTGAAGGGATGGATGCAAATCGAGAAAGCACAACAAAAATTGCCGCGCCAATCCCAATCGCAACCACGGTTTTAATGGAATGAGTTTTTTTCATATTGGTAACTCCTTTTAAACGACAAATTTCTCCATCTCTATATCAACATCACTATTATTCTACCTTTTAGCTAATCTATGATATAAGAAACTTTTTAAAACTTATCTTTAAGTATAGCTATCCCCTTTTGTTCTGTCAATGCTATCTCACCGAACTTAGGGTGTTTACTGTTCACTAATGGCCTTTGCCGCCAAATAGGCCATCGACATCGCTGCCTGAATATTATATCCACCAGTGTCACCGTCAATATCTAGCACTTCCCCGACAAAGTATAAATTGCTAATCTTTTTCGACTCCATCGTTTTTGGCTTAATTTCTTTAAGGGATACCCCTCCCGTTGTCACCATTGCCACATGGTACCCACCGAGTTCCTTAACTTCCATCTCATATTCGGTGAGTGTTGTCAATAACTTTTGTCGCGTTGCTTTCGTTAACTCCGCACACTTCAGCTCTTCGCCTATTCCACATAATTCAAGAACTTTATCCGCAAAACGCTTCGTTAATGGAAGGTCACGTACCACGGTTTTTACGAGTGTCTTCTTTCCTTCACTTAATCGTTTCGTTAATTTGCTTCTAAACAACTCAATTGAATCGGCTCCAACAAAGTTACACTTAATCACATCCCCCGCTTGCATATAACGCGAGTAATTAATAATGCCTGGTCCTGAGACCCCTGAATGCGTCAATAAGAAGTCCCCTTGATAAGCTCCTAACTTCTTACCTCCACGCCAATGCGTGTATGATAACGCTTCAAACGACGTTCCTGACAAATCAGACCATTCATAATTCTTGACTTTAAGTGGCGTTAACGCCGGTTTCGTTGGAATGATTTTATGGCCAAATCGCTTCGCGAAGACATAACCATCTCCCGTTGAACCGGTATGCGGATAACTAAGCCCACCCGTTGCCACAACGACGACGCGACTCTCAAAGCACTCCTTTGAAGTCCTCACCATAAAAGTCTCATCGTTCTTTAACACCTCTTCGACAGCTTGCTCATAAAGAATCTCAATCCCTCGTCGCTCACATTCAGAAAGCAAGACACGGAGCACATCTTGCGATTTCAATGATTTTGGAAAAACCTTTCCCTTGTCCGTCGTCACAAATTCTAATCCTCTTTTTCTAAAGAAGGAGAGCAACTCCTCATTAGAAAAAGCGAGGAGCGCCTGCTTTAAAAAACGGGCGTTCTCACCATAACATGTTAAAAAATGAGCCATATCTCCTGCTTGTGTAATATTACATTTCCCAGCACCGGCCATCAACAGTTTTCGACCACATGATTTATTTTTTTCTAAAAGGGCAATTCGCTGACCTTTTTTAGCACATTCAATAGCGGTAAATAATCCAGCGGGTCCGCCACCTATCACGATCACATCATAATGTTTCAAGCATCTATCCTCCACCGACATTTGACTTTTTTTATCAACAAAATTTGATGAAATTAGTTTATCATGCACCATCCCTTTATGCAAGAAAAAAACCTAAGCGGGATACTTAGGTTTTTTCAAAAAAGGTAACTAATTGGTCTAAAAGATCCTCGCAAACACGATGAACGTCATTCAAAGAAAGCACATCGAGCGCTTCTAGGTCTCGTTGATTGACTAAATCCTGGGTTAAAACCTTATCCTTCCAACCCATTAGCTCCTGTGAAGTCAATAATGGCATCGCCCATTCGGCAGAATCGATTTCCATAAACCGTTGACGAATTTCATCAATCCACGTTGCTTGAGATAAAACACGTCGATCCAACTGATCCATATCATGATAATAATGTTCATACAGCAGTGACTTTGGCATCTGATCTTTATACGCATGAAAATAAGGGGCATAAACCTGATCACGCCATACATAGTCCGTGTACAAATGAATCAAATAACCCATTAAGAAATCAGCGGGCGAATCTTGAAGCAGTTGGCGGGCCTCCTGCAATGCATACTCATAACTCACGCTTGTCTCTTCATAAAAATGCGTTTTCGCCTTATCCGCCCATGTTTGTTTCAAACGTCTATGAATCGCATCCGGACTAATCACACCAAGCACCAGAGCAGATGAAAGTGGCCGATTCATTAAGCGGCAAAGCTTTACTAATACATCCAAATGAATAATTGGGGATGGCATCCTATCGCCTCTTTTCCTCACTTAATTCAATGGCCGTCACCACCGATACAAAATAATCCTCTAATGCCTGCGAAGTTTCTTTTGGATATAACGTCATCCAATCATAATATAGGAGGGCCCGCTGACTTTTATGCGTTAAATAAGTAAGTGGTTCTTCTAACGCACCAAATTTTTCAGCAAGATATGCACTAAAGGCTACTTTTAAACTATAAGCGACATACCCGTCCAACGTCCGATGGATTGATTTTACTAATTTATATTGTTTCGCAAGCTCTTTATTTTTTCTCAACCTTCTTAGCAATGGTTTTAGCACAGGTTCTACCATGACTGGATTCATCCAACACTCAAGTAGGGAATGGATAAAGGCCGATTGATCAAGACGTAACGACCCAACCACAACATCCCCGACTTTCACCACAAATGAATTGACATTAAAACTTAACAAATAAATGCGTTGCCCTGATAAAAAAGGCGTATGAAATTCCGCATTGACTTTATCAAGCAGTGCCATGACATCCGTTCCTTGCTCATACGTTCGTATTTTATCATTAATTTGTGGCAGGCGCTTTTCAAGCCAAAAACGTTTAAAATTAACGCGCTCTAGCTCAGCCACAATCATCATAAGAGCCCCTAGTAACTCCTGGGCATCCTTAGCCACAAATTTTTTATAGGCTTTTGGCGCCTTCGCATAATCAGGTGATTTTTTATAAGAAGAAATTAAATAGCGATGCCCTTCTAATAACTCCGTCATTTGAAAATTCTCAAAATCTTGATCAGCTAAAATCAGCGGAAGAACAAGTTCAGATACCGTTTTATTTTTAGGCAAAACTTTCTGAATACGCTTAATCTCCTCTTTCGCATAATCGCTTAAACAGTCCTCAAAATAATGTAAACATACTTCATCTTCGTCTGTTGTCAATACCGATGGTGGACCCGCTAATAACTCTAAAAAATAGACGAGGTCTAATAAATACGATGGTATAATCTCTAACACCTTTGAATGCTCATTCATGACGCCATCCCCCTAAAAAGTCTCTTATTTCTTCTATTTTATCATAAGAGGCCGTAAAAGGGGAACCTTTTAAATTAGTAAATCATTTTCAAAATGGCGTCTCTTGTCTTGAATGGTTTAACATTCTTTAACTAATTACATTTGATCACTTCTCATCCTTTCATTAAGAAAAGCTCTTATAAAACACCTTTAACTAATGACAAGAGACAAATCAGTCATCTCATTGCTTCTGTCTCTTAGGGGGAGGCCCCATCCAAATTCCTCATCTATCATGATCAATCCTATAGCAGATTCCTTTTTTACACAACTGATTGATCAATCCTATAGCAGATTCCTTTTTTACACAACTGATTGATCAAAGGGGAAGTCAGAAAAAGGATGATCCCATTTGTTGAGATTTGCCAATCCTCTCATCCATTATCTATTTTTTGGCATCTCTTGAAATAACGCCCTTCTACCTTTTATTTTCGTTGCCAACGATCAAGGAGTTGAATCACTTGTAAATTCGGCTCTCCTCCTTGGGCGAAGTAAGTCATTAACTGCGCCTGAACTTGATCATGAGCTTGATATTTCGAATAAATTTGAGCAAGTTCTAACCGTTGACTTAATGACAACATCGGATTAATCACTTGCTCTATTCGCAAAATCCACTCCATCTGAGAAAGGAGTAGCAATTCTTCAATCAGATATGTGATCGTTTTAAATTCCTCAGCCCCAAAGGATTCACTCCCTCTCCCCTGAAGACGATTATCAATTTCGTGATAAACCGGAGCATATGGGAGAGTTTCCACGCTATAATCTAAGTGACCCGTAAATAAATACATTAAATAATAGTAACGTTCGACCGTATTAAAGCAATCTAATGCCATATATTTTTTAAAATATTGATCACTCTCCTCATAGTTTCCCAGGTAAAATTGATTTTTCCCATACAAATAAACTAATTGCGAGCTTTTTTCTAGCGGACGACTTTTCTTTAGGTAACCATTCGCAACTTCGAAACACTTTTGTTTCATTAACAAATCAATTAATAAGACTTGATAACTCGTTTGAACTTGCGGAAGGTAGGCCTCTAGCTGATGAGCCAAAGTTTCACCCGTTATCCCCATCCTATTTAAACACGATGCAATGGAGTATAAGATTTTATACTGACTCGAATCAATCATTAAATATTTTT